>CAWINK010000004.1:0-6361 GCA_963837445.1 uncultured Thermoleophilaceae bacterium
CTACTACCCACGGAGGGCGTCGAGGTGCCCGTCCACGAGCTCCGCCTGTCGCCGGGCGCTCAGCGCGCGCGGCTCGAACGTGGCCTGGATCGCCAGGCCGTCCACGACGGCCACGAGAGCGGCGGCCGCCGCGCGGCAGTCAACGTCCGCGCGGATCTCCCCGCGCCTCTGCGCATCGAGAAGCAGATCGGCCACGCGTTCGCGCCATGCCCGGTACGTAAGCCGCTGAGCGCGAGCCAGAGCCGGGCGTGTGAGCGCAAGGCCGAGGAACGCGAACCACACGCGCACCTCTGCTTCGCGCTCACGATCGAGAGGAAGACCCTCCACGAGCTGCGCCCGCGCGAGCTCGAGCGGCGCGCTGGTTCGCTCAGTGGCCGCTGCGATTCGACGGCCGACGCGATCCGCCACCGTCCCGAACGCGAACAGGAGCAGCTCCTCCTTGTCGGAGAAGTAGTGCACGACCGCGCCCGTCGACCAGCCCGCCTCCTCCGCCACCCGACGAACCGTGACGGCCTCGAGCCCCTCGCTCGACGCGAGGCGCCAGACGGCAGCGGCCAGCTCGCCGCGCCGCTCCTCGTGGTCTACGACCTTTGGCATCTGAGAATCAGTTTATATCGAACGTATGATATAAAACAAGAGATGGAACTGAAATGGATCCTTGCCGTCGCCCTCGAGGCGGCGTTCTGGTTGATGCTGGCGGCCTTCCTGATACTGCGTTACCGCTACGGGATGAGTGTCACGCGCCTGTTCGTGATCGGCGTCGTCCTCGACACGGCTGGAATCCTCGCTCTCGGCGTCTGGGACTACGCCCAGACCGGCAAGGTGAGCATCTACACCGGTTTCATCGCCGGGCTGGTCGTCTACAGCCTCACGTTCGGGAGGGAGCACCTGCGCCGACTCGACCGCTGGATGGCTTCCAACGTGCGGCCGAGCCGGCGCGTGGCCTCCTAGCCGGTCAGCCCCGACTCCTCCAGGTACTGGCCGGCCACTTCCTCGGGCGTCGACTTGTCGAGGTCGACGCGCGCATTCAGCTCCTGCATGACCTCGTCCGTGAGGCCCTTGGTAACCAGGTCGACCGTCGCCTCGAAGTCGGGGCCCGCCTTCTCGATCACGTCGTTACGCACGACGAGCGTGGAGTTGTAGGGCGGGAACATCCCCTTGTCGTCCTCCAGGAGCACGAATCCCTCGCGCTTGTTCTGGGGGTCGGTCGTGAACACGATCGACACGTCTGCCTGGCCCTTCTTCAGCACCTCATGCCGCAGGGCGATGTCCACCGGCACGAACTTCTGGAACTTCAGCCCGTAGACCTGCTCGAGGCCCAGCTTGCAATCCAGGCGCTGACGGCACTCCGGGCTGCCGTACAGCGTCAGGTCCTGCGACTGCCCCTCGAGGTCCGAGATCGTCTTCAGGCCGAGCTTGTCCGCGGTCTCCTTCGTGACCGCAACCTCGTTGGAGCTCACGAACGGCGTGGCCGGTAGCGCGGTCAGGTTCTTCTCAGCGAACCCGGCCTTGGCCTCCTCGTAGGCCTCGCCCTCCTCGCTCGGCAGCTCGTCTGCCGTGACCCCGAAGAACGAGAGCAGCGCGGTCCCGGTGTACTCCGGATACGCGCTGATGTCGCCGCCCTCGAGCGCCTTGAGCGCCGTCTTCTCGTCGCCGAGGTTGAGCTGGGTCGATACGTCGTACCCGGCTGCCGTCAGGGCCTGCGCGTAGATCTCACCGAGCAGCTTCTGCTCGGTGAAGTTCTTCGAGCCGATCGTGACCTTGGTGGACGAGTTCTCGTCGTTCTTCTGAATCTGCGACGAGGGCTGCTCAGCGGCGGTGTCCGCGGACCCGCTGTCGCCCTCGTCATCATCTCCGCAGCCGGCCACCGCCAGTGCGGTGATCAGCAACGCGAGCAGCATCAGCCAGCGATGCTTTCTCATGTGGGGGCTTCCCTTCTGTTCGTGGGCATTCCGAATGCCAGGCGACGCCAGCGGCTGCCGCCCTCCAGCTTCAGTCCCCGTGGGGTCACGGCGCGCTGCACCGCTCCGAGGACCAATTCCGTGGCAACAGCGAGCAGGGCCACGACGAGTGCCGCCGCGAGCCTCCCCTCGTCGCCGTAGGTGTTCACGTTGATGATCGGGTCACCGAGCGTGGTGACTCCGGCGAGCGGTGCGATGGTGGCCGTCGCGATTACGTTCACGGCGGAGATGCGGATGCCGCCGAAGATCAGCGGCAGCGCGAGCGGCAGCTCCACCCGGCGCACGATCTGCGCACCGGTCATCCCCATGCCGCGGGCGGAGTCGACCGTGTCGCGGTCCACCTGCCGCACTCCCGTGTACGCGTTGGTGAGGATCGGCGGGATCGCGAGCAACACCAGGGCGAGCGTGAGGTTCCAGAAGCCCACGCCGATGAAGACGACGAAGAACGCGATCAGCGCGAGGGTCGGCACCGCTCGCCCGACGTTCGACGCGTTGATCGCGAGAAACCCGCCCTTGCCGATGTGGCCGAGCCAGAGCCCGAGTGGGATGGCCACGGCACACGCGATGGCCATCGAGACGGCCGACAGCTGGAGGTGGGGCCACATCAGCTCCCAGATCTCGCCGAGGCCGCCCACCTGCGTGCCGCCGGCGGGCGACTCGCGCTCCGAGAAGATGAAGTCCACAGCATCGAAGAAGTCGTTCATCGCGCCGCCGCCGCTCTCGTCCAGGGCGTGATGGCGCGCTGCGTGAGCAGGATGGCCGCGTCGAGCAGCGCCGCGAGCGCCACGGCGAGCCCGCCGGCCACCACCACGTTCGACTTGAAGTTGATGTCGGCGAAGATCTGCTCGCCCAGCCCGCCCGCACCGGCGAAGAAGGCGAGCGTGGCGAGGCCGACGGTGGTGGTCACCGCGATGCGCAGGCCCGCCATGATCTCCGGCATCGCGAGCGGCACCTCCACGCGCCACAGGAGCTGGCGGTCCGTGAGGCCCATGCCGCGGCCGGCGTCCTTCGTCTCGTCGGGCACGTTGTCGAGGCCGGTGAGGACGTTGCGGAAGATGATCAGGAGCACGTACGCGACCAGCGCGATGATCGCCGTCACGAAGCCGCGCCCGGTGATCGGCAGCAGCAGGAAGAACGCCGCGATGCTGGGGACCGTGTAGAGCACGCCGGTGACCTGCGTGACCGGGTTGATCAGCCAGCGACGCCGATAGGCGATCACCGCCAGGGTGAACGCGATCGCGAAGCCGATCGCCACGGCCACCACCGTGAGCAGCACGTGCTGGAACAACGGGTCCAGGTAGCGGTCGAAGTTGTCGGCGATCCAGCCGGGGCAGAAGCCGTTGTCGTTCACGCAGCTGTCCTCGCGCTCGCGGATCTCGACCTGGGCGAGCAGCGGGCTCACAGCGCGTCGGCTCCGCTCGGGACCGTTTCCGGGTCTTCCCTGAGGGCGTGGCTCAGGAGCTCGATCGAGAGCACGCCGGTCACGCTCCCGCGCTCGTCCACGACCGGCCCGTACTGCGTCTCCTCGGCGAGCAGGCGGGAGAGCGCGTCACGGAGCACGTCCTCCAGCTCGAGCACGGGGTCGGCCCGGGAGCGCAGCTCGTCGCCGACACGCTCGCCCTGCAGGGCCCGCTCCGAGAGCCAGCCGACTGGGCGTCCCTCGTCGTCCACCAGCAGCGGGTAGGGCACCTCCGAGCCGGCGACCTTGCCGCGCGCCTCGGCCGCCGACTCGCCCACCCGCACGAGCGGCGCCTTCCACAGGTCCACGTCGCGCACCCGCTGGAGGGCCAGCCGCTTGAGCGCCCTGTCGGAACCCACGAAGTCCTCGACGAATGCGTTCGCCGGCTGCATCAGGAGCTCCGCGGGCGGGGCGTACTGCGCGAGCTTGCCGCCCTTCTGCATGATCGCGATGCGGTCGCCCATCTTGATCGCCTCGTCGATGTCGTGGGTCACGAAGACGACCGTCTTGCGGATCTCGCGCTGGAGGCGCAGGAACTCGTTCTGGAGCCGCTCGCGGTTGATCGGGTCGATCGCGCCGAAGGGTTCGTCCATCAGCATCAGCGGCGGGTCGACCGCGAGCGCCCGTGCCACCCCGACCCGCTGGCGCTGCCCGCCGGAGAGCTGCCCCGGGTAGCGGTCGCGCGTCTCGGCCGGGTCCAGGCTCACGAGCTCGAGCAGCTGGTCCACCCGCGCGCGGATGCGCTCGCGGTCCCAGTCGAGCAGCCGCGGCACGGTGGCGATGTTGTCCGCCACCGACAGGTGCGGGAACAGGCCCACTTGCTGGATCGCGTAGCCGATGTCCCGTCGCAGCTCCGCGGGCCGGCGCTCGCGCACGCTCTGGCCGTCGAGCAGGATGTCGCCCTCGGTGATGTCAATCATGCGGTTCACCATCCGCATCGCGGTGGTCTTGCCGCACCCCGAAGGGCCGACCAGCACGCAGATATCGCCGGCCGGAACGGTGAGCGAAAGCTCCCTTACCGCGGGCTCGCTCTGACCCGGGTAGCGCTTCGTGGCCGCGCGGAACTCAAGGGTTGCTGCCGAAGGGCGCGGCGACGGCCCCGAGGTGTGGGCGGAGTCGGAAATATTCACGGACGGGTGGGGCTCCCGGAGGAAGCCCTGATCCTACTGAGGCGGCCTGGCGCGGTCGCGCCCGCTTCTTGAAGCCTTAATGTCGGCCGTGGCGAGCCGCTCCAGCTCGCGCCTCAACTCCTCGCGAAGCTCCCGCACCTCGTCCGCTCCGATTCCGGGATCCGACTCCGCCGTCTCGACGAGCGCCGCGGCCAGCGTCTCGCTCGCCGCGCGAAGGTCGGCCTGCGCCAGCGTGGGGTCATTCGCCCCCCGCACTGACAGGGCCTTCTCCTTGGCGTCCTCGGCAAAGGACGCGATCCGATCGCGGTCCGCCTGTGGCAGGACGCGCCAGCGGCTGTAGAGCGAGCGCGCCACGCGTACGCCGAGTGCCGCGCCTGCGGCGGCCCCGCCGATCACGAGCTTCGTGGAGGGCATCCGACGCCATCGTGGCGTGGGGGGTGGACGGAACGCCGTCGTGGGCGGTGCGATGCCAACCTTCACTCTCGTGACGCTGGAGACGCTGCCCGGCTGGGCCCGCGACCTGCTCGCCGACGAGCGGGTCGCCCGCCTCGGCTACCTGGACGAGGACGACCATCCGCGGGTGCTGCCCGTGACGTTCGCGGTCGCGGGCGGAGCGGTGTGGAGTGCGATCGACGAGAAGCCGAAGCGCAGCGCCGAGCCCGCCCGCCTGCGCCACCTGCGGCGCCGGCCCGAGGCCGCTCTGCTCGTGGACGTGTACGAGGACGACTGGACGCGACTCGCATGGGTGCAGCTGCTCGGGACGGTTGAGCTGCTCCCCGTGGACGCGGCGCCGGAGGCGATGGAGGCGCTCGCACGCAAGTACGCGCCATACGCGGAGCGGACGCCGCCCGGCCCGCTGCTCAGGCTGACCGTCGAGCGCGCGCGTCAGTGGCGTTCGGCCGGCAGCCCGCGTCCCGACCACTCGCTCCACGAGCCGGGATAGAGCCGAACGGGCTCGAGGCCGGCCACCTCGGCGGCGAGGAGGAGCACGCACGCGGTCACGCCCGACCCGCAATACGCCACCAGCTCGCGGCCGGGCGCCGTGCGGGCGGCCTCGAAGCGTGCACGCAGATCCTCCGGCGCGAGGAAGCGACCGCCCGGGGCGAGCTCGGCGAAGGGAAGGTTCACGGCGCCCGGGATATGGCCCGCCACGGGATCGATCGGCTCCAGCTCCCCGCGGTAGCGCTCGGGCGCACGGGCGTCGAGCAGCAGGCGGCCGGCGAGTGTCTGCGCTTCAGCGGTGTCGCCCTCCCGCACATGGCCCACGAACGCGCCAGGCGTGGCCGGCTCCGCACCGGCCTCCAGCGGGCCGCCCTTCGCCCGCCAGCCGCACAGGGCGCCGTCGAGCACGGCCACGCGCTCGTGCCCGAAGTGGCGGAGCAGCCACCAAAGGCGGGCGGCGCCACCCTCGGCCGCCTCGTCGTAGGCCACCACCAGGGTGTCGGGGCCGATGCCGGCCCGGCGGGCGGCCGCCTCAAAGACCCCTTGATCGGGCAGCGGATGCCGCCCACGCTCGCCGGGCTCCGATGCCAGCTCGGTGTCGAGGTCCATGAACGCCGCGCCCGGGATGTGTCCGGCGCGCCAGAGCTCCTCCCCGGCGCCGGGCTCGCCGAGCTTGAAGCGGCAGTCGACCACGCGCATCCCGGGATCGTCGAGCCGCTCGCGCAGCCACGAGGTGGAAACGAGCGGCCCGCTCACCCGGCCAGGATGTTCACGCACATGCGGGGCATGCGGTAGCCGTGGCCCTCCGCGTACGGCTCGAGGCGCCGCGCAATTTGACTGGCCTCGCGATAGTGGTCGCCGGGCACGGA
>CAWINK010000005.1:0-33767 GCA_963837445.1 uncultured Thermoleophilaceae bacterium
TTGCCGCGCTCAACCGCGAGCATGGACGCCGCCTCGGCCGAGGGGCGATCGTGGTGCTGCTCTCCGACGGATGGGACCGCGGTGACCCAGAGCAGCTCGCGGCGGAGATGGCGCGGCTGCAGCGCTGCGCGCACCAGCTCGTGTGGCTGAACCCGCTCAAGGCGCACCCGAACTACGAGCCGCTTACCCTGGGGATGCAGGCCGCTCTGCCGCATGTCGACCACTTCCTCGCCGGAAACTCACTGGCATCGCTGGCGGAGTTGGCGGAGCTGATGGAAGGTGGGTTCGAATGAAGGACGTGCTGGAGGACGTGCAGGCCTGGGTCGACCGCGGAGAGCGCGTGGCGATCGCCACCGTTGTGGGCGTGAAGCGCTCAGCACCGCGGGCGCCGGGCGCGAAGATGGCCGTGAACGACAGGGGAGACGTCTCGGGAGCGGTCTCGGGTGGATGCGTGGAGGGTGCCGTTGTGGAGGCCGCGGGCGAGGTTCTCCGCGGCTCCGGACCGAAGCTCCTGCACTTCGGGATCGCCGACAGCGAGGCCTGGGATGTTGGACTTCCGTGCGGAGGGGAAATAGATGTCTTTGTGGAGGAGTACCTGAGGTGAGCTTGCAGTCCGAGTTCGCCGGCATAGCGGCCACGGACGGCCGTGCAGCACTCGTGACCGTGATCTCAGGACCCGGGCTCGGCGCGAAGTTGCTCGTGTACGCCGACGGCACGAGCCACGGCAGCCTCGGGAGCGAGGAGCTCGACCGCGAGGGCCAGTCCGCAGCGGCGGAGCTGCTCTGGGAGGAGCGCTCGGAGACCCGCGAGCTGGGCGAGACCTCACTGTTCGTGGACGTGGTCGCGCCGGCCCCGCGGCTCGTGGTGTTCGGGGCCGTGGACTACGCCGCGGCGCTCTGCCGCCTGGCTCGTGCCGCCGGCTGGCGGCCCTACGTGTGCGACCCGCGCTCGCAGTTCGCAACGCCCGAGCGCTTTCCCGACGCCGAGGAGGTCATCGTCGCCTGGCCAGAGGACGCCTTCGCGCGACTCGGGGGGATCGACCGCGCGACCTACATCGCAGTGCTGACGCACGATCCGAAGCTGGACGACGCGGCGCTCTCGATCGCGCTGCAGTCGGAGGCGGCGTACGTAGGCGCGATGGGCAGCAGGCGCGCACAGGCTCAGCGCCGCGAGCGGCTGCTCGCCGCCGGTCTCGACGAGGACCTGCTCGAGCGCGTGGCCGCCCCGATCGGGCTCGACCTGGGGGCGGTGAGCCCCGAGGAGACGGCGCTCTCGATCATGTCCGAGGTGGTGGCGGTCCGGAACGGCCGCGAGGGCGGGCGCCTCTCACATTCCGCCGGCCGGATCCACGAGGTGGGCGCGTGAATGTGCCCTGCCGCGCCGAAGGCGCGGGATCGGGTATCGGCGGCCTTGTGCTCGCCGCGGGCGCCGGCACTCGCTTCGGCGGCCGCAAGCAGCTCGCGGAGCTCGACGGCAGGCCGCTGCTCGAGCACGCGGTGCGAGCCATAACGGCCACGCCCGTGGGACGTGTGGTGGTTGTGCTGGGCGCCCTCGTGGAGGAGGTCACCGCCTCGGTGGACCTCCACGGCGCAGAACCGTGTACCTGCGAGCGCTGGGACGAGGGCCTGGCCGCCTCGCTCGCTTGCGGGCTTGCCGAGCTGGCGGACTGCGAGGCCGTGGTGGTCACGCTCGGTGATCAGCCGCGCATGTCTTCTGACGCGATCCGGCGGGTGATCGACGCCCGCGGGGGTGACGCGGTCGCGGTTCGTGCCACCTACTTCGGCGCCCCCGGCCACCCCGTGCTCCTCGAGCGCGAGCTCTTCGAGTCGTTCCGGAACGTGAGCGGAGATCACGGGGCGCGCAACCTCCTGCTCAGCGTGCAGGTCCGCGACGTACCGTGCGACGACCTCGGTGGCGGCGAGGACGTGGACACGCCCGCCGAGCTCAATGCCCTCCGGGCGGGCGGCCCGGTCACGGCCGCGCCGGCGCGGTGAGGCTCGAGCAGTCGTTCGAGGTCCGCGCGCCGCTCGAGCGGGTGTGGGAGACGTTGATCGACGTGGAGCGCGTGGCGCCATGCCTGCCGGGCGCGGAGGTCACCGAGGCCGGCGAGGACGGGACCTACCGCGGCACCTTCAGCGTCCGCCTCGGCCCGACGACCGCGGCCTACCGGGGCGAGCTGAAGATCGAGGAGCTCGACGAGTCCGCCCGTCGGGTCACGATGCGGGCGACCGGCCAGGACAAGCGCGGCCAGGGGTCCGCAAAGGCCACCATCGTCAGCACCATGCGCGCCGAGGGCGACGCGACACAGGTCGAGGTCGAGACGGACTTCACCATCACCGGACGCCTGGCGCGCTTCGGGCGTGGCGGGATGATCCAGGACATCTCGAATCGGCTGATGAAGGAGTTCGCGGACTGCCTCCAGCAGCGGATCGAGGCGCCCCCGGCGGCCGAGCCGGGCCTCGTGGATGCCGTGCTTGCCGCTACGCCCGAGGGCGCCGCGGCCGCTCCCCCCGCGGCCGGAGGGAGGCACTCGCCGACCACCACGAAGCCGATCGGCGGCTTCTCGCTGTTCTTTCGGGCGCTACTCGACCGGCTGCGCCGGCTGTTCCGCCGCGGTTGAGTCCAGCGTCCGCCGCAGCCAAGCGGGCAGCTCGCGCAGGAACCCCGGGTCGATCGTGTGCGCCATCGGGGACTCGCGGTACAGCACGTCCGCGCCTGCTTCCACGAGCCGCTCGCGCGCGTCCCTGCCGAACTCGACCGAGATCACGGGGTCGCTCGTGCCGTGCCCGATCACCACGGGCAGTCCGGCTGCCTTGCCCAAGTCGAGCTCGAAGCCGTCGACCTCGGGGATGAAGCCGCTGAGCGCCATGATGGCGGCCGGCCGCGGACGGCCGGTGCCGAGCCCGAGCGCGTACGACATCACGGAGCCTTGCGAGAAGCCGCCGAGCACCGTCCGCTCCGGCGCGATGCCGTGCTCGGCGAGGAGGTGGTCGAGCCAGCCGGCCACCTCGGGGTAGGTGGCGTGGAAGGTCTCGGGGTCGGGATAGCCGACCTGTCGCACGGCGTACCAGTGGGCGCCGCCCGGCGGCAGCGACAGCGGGCCGCGCGGCGTGGCGCCGAGCAGGCGCCGCTCGGGATCGAGCATGTCGAGCAGTGGAAACAGGTCGTGCTCGTCCACACCGCGCCCGTGGAAGAGCACGAGCGCACCCTCCGGCGTGCCGGCGGCAGGTCTCGTGAGGTGTTGGATGCTCATTGCCTTGCGCTAATCTTGTTGTATCGGCAACTACTCTACAACAGCGCTCCTGAACGACGAGGAGCTGGCGGCGTGGCGCGGGATGCTGCGCGCGCACGCGGAGCTGACCAGGGAACTCGATGCCCAGCTCGCGCGCGAGCACAAGCTGCCGCTGACGTCGTACGAGGTGCTCCTCTATCTCGCCGACGCCCCCGATGGTCGCATGCGAATGTCGGAGCTGGCCGAGTCGGTGCTCCTCAGCCGGAGCGGCCTGACGAGATTGGTCGACCGCCTGGAGCGGGAGGGCCTTCTGAAGCGTGAGCGCTGCGAGAGCGACGCGCGAGGGTTGTTCGCCGAGATCACTCCGGCCGGCCGGCGCCTCTTCGACGAGGCGCGAAGCACGCACCTGGACGGCGTGCGCGCTCTCTTCCTCGACCGCTTCTCACGCGAAGAACTGCGCACGCTCGGCGGGCTCTGGCAGAAGCTCTAGGCACAGCCGCGCTGGGGAGCACCACCGCCCACGGGCAGCGGTGAAGGTGGCCGAGGTCGCAAACCTCGATCTCGACCCTGTCCATGGAGGGGTTCGGCGAGTTGTCCTCCGCCCGCGGGGACAAACGCGGTAACCCCCGCTAGCTCGTGCTCGAGAGGCGAGTTGTCGACCGCGGCGAGGTGTCGACGGCCCCGCCTTTCCTTGCCGCTCCGGGCCCGCGCGACCTTAGGCCGGCCCGGAGCGGCACTTCTCGAGCCGGCTAGGCCGGCACCGGCGCGCCCATCTCGATCTGGTCCACGCCCATCGGCTGCAGCGGCTCCTCGAACGTCGAGACGATCTTGGACCCGGAGAAGAACCCCACGACCTTCAGGGTCTCGTCGCCGGTGTTGCGCACGCCGTGGGGAACCATCGCCGGGATTACGGCGAGGTCGCCCGCTTTGACGTCCGCCAGCTCGCCGCCGGCCTCGGCCTCGCCTTCGCCGGCCACGATGTAGAGGATCTCCTCCTCGCTGTCGGTATGGCGCGGGAGGTACTCACCGGGCTCCACGTGGAAGTACACGACGGCGCTGTCCGCAGCACCCGTGTAGTGATTGATCGGGAAGGCGGGGTGGACCTTGGCGACGTCCGGGTCGCTGTCGGCCCAGGCTGTAAGCAGTTCCAGCTCTGACGTCCTCACGGTTAGCATCGAGGCCTCTCCTTTCGTAGTACAACACTGTATGATGAAAGTGGAGAGTAACTCTGGCTCGCAGGTCTGTCAAGGTTCATTGCACACTGATGTCTTCTGAAACCCCCAAGCGCAAGTATCAGCTGCGGAAGCGGGCGGCCGCGATGGACGACACGCGCCGCCGCATCACCGAGGCGGCAGTCGAGTTGCACGGCAGCGTCGGGCCGGCTCGTACGACCGTGAGCGCGGTGGCCGAGCGAGCGGGGGTTCAGCGGCACACGGTGTACCGCCATTTCCCCACCGAGGACGATCTCTTCGCGGCCTGCTCAGCCCACTTCGCCGAGCTACACCCGTTCCCCGACATCGGGGCACTGCGGGGTGAGGCCGATCCGGCGCAGCGGCTCGAGGCAGCCCTCAGTGAGCTCTACGAGCACTACACCGACACGGCGTACATGTGGCGGAACGTATTCCGCGACGCCGAGCTCGTCCCGACGCTCCCGAAGGCCGTGGCGCCCTTCGAGCGCCAGCTCGACGAGGTGGTCAGGCTGCTGGCCTCCGGGTGGGGTGCTCGCGGCGGTCGCCGCGCGCTCTTGACTGCCGCCATCCGCCACGCGATCGACTTCCGAACCTGGGAGTCGCTCGTGCAGCGTGGCGGCCTCACGACCGTCCAGGGAGCGAAGCTGATGCGCGCCCTCGCGGAGGCTGCGCTCAGGCCACAGACTTAACTGGTCACGGGCCGTCCGTGGCGTTACGCTGAGCGCGGCCTTCCGAGGCACAGGGGCAGCATGGAGGTGACCGTCCACATCGAGGGAGGTCGCGACGCGGGGCAGGCCCTCGCGCGTGTCTTGCGACGCGCTCAGCTGCTCGAGGACGTGGAACGGGAGCGCGAGCGGAGCGGGCGGGCCCCGGAGCAGTTCCGGATCGCCGTGAAGCCGAACCTGATGGGCCGGCCCGGCACGGATCCGGCACTCGTCGAGGGGCTGATCACGGCGCTCCGCGCCCAGGGATACGAGGAGCTTGCGCTCGTCGAGTCCCGCACGGGCCGCGATTCCGAGCGCAGCGTGGCCGCCGCCGCGCGCGAGGCGGGCTACAGCGGCGCGGGATACCGGATCGTGGACCTGTCCGACGAGCCGGTCCCCTTCGACTACGGCAGCGTCCTCGGCAAGGCGACGGTGGGACGCACATGGCTCGAGGCCGACTACCGGATCTCGTTCGCGAAGGCAAAGCCCCAACCGCGCTGCTTCTTCAGCGGCTGTCTCGCCAACCTGCTCGGCTGCCTACCCGAGCCGGACAAGCTCTCCCACTACGCAGGCCCGCGGCACGCCTTCTACGAGTGCTGCGTCCTCGTTGCAGACCGCCTGCCCGTGAACTTCGCGGTGATGGACGCGTCGCATGCGGACGAGCTCCTCGCAGGCACAAGCCCCTTCGCGGTGGACTGGGTCACCGGGGAGAAGATGGGGCTCGACCCGGGCCTCAGCCCGGTGCTTCACGAGGCGCTCCTGCGCTGGGGGCGGGTCCACCTCAAGCGCCACGGAAACGTCACGCCGTGGGAGGGCTGGCGCAACGTTCGCCCGGCCACCGTGGTGGCCCTCGACCTGCTGGAGCCGCTCTACCGCGGGCCGTTTCGGTCGCTTGGAGGAAGGAGGGTCGCCGAGTGGACCGTCCAATGAGGGTGTACGGCCTGAACGTGGTCGAGCAGTTCCTCGACGACCTGCTCGTGGCGGTGGGGGCTCTCCTGGTGGCGATTGGCGTGGCGGCCACCGTCTTCCAGGGCGTCTTCGACACCCAGGGGCTTGGCGCCGGCATGCTCGTGGCCGCCACCGCGGCTGCCGGGATCCTGCTGGCCGCCGGCGGCTCCGGCATACGCCAGAACCGGATCGCGAGCGAGCTCGGCTACGCGCTCCTGGGGATCGCCGCGATCGGCTGGATCGTCCACGGCGTGCTCGCCCCGAGCGCCGCCGCGCTCGCGACCGCCGCGCTCCTCGTGCTCATGCTGGTGGTGGCGGTGGCGCTGCGACGGCGGGCGCTGCGCCTCCGCTTCAAGCCGCGCTTCTTCTCGCTCCGCCAGTTCTCCACGCTGATCGAGGTCGCCGACGCGATGATCGACGGCGACGGTCGCGAGGCGCTCGACCCGATCGAGGTGGCGGTGCGCACGGACCACCTGATCGCCCGCGCCGATACGCCGGTCAAGAAGCAGCTGAAGCTCGTGCTCGTCCTGGTGGAGTGGGCGCTTCCGCTCATGATCCTGCGGCCGTTCCCGTTCAGCGTGCTCGGCTCGAACGAGCGCCGCCGTGCGATCGACAAGGTGATCAACGCCAAGGGTGTCTTCCGCGACGTGGCGCGCAGTCTCAAGGTGCTGGCCTGTGCCGGCTACTACGGCAGCCCCGAGGCTCTCGACGAGGTCAGCTTCGTGCATTTCGAGCGGCGGGGGCGTTTCAAGGACCTGGACACCGCGCCCCTCGCGCACCCCGACCCATTCCCTCGCAACGGTCACCGCCGGCCCGAACGGACGCATGCGGTGGTCATCGGCTCGGGCGCAGCGGGCTCCGTGATGGCCTACGAGCTCACGAGGGCGGGCCTCGACGTGACCGTCGTCGAGGCCGGTCGCCACCAGGACCCGCAGACGTTCGAGCACAGCGAGGTCGAGATGTTCGTGCGCTCGTACAAGGCCGGCGGCCTCCAGACGACGTCCGACAATCACATGCTGCTCGTGCAGGGCGCCACGGTTGGCGGCTCGACCGTGATCAACAACGCGATCTGGCTCGAGGCCGACCTCGGGCGCGTGCTGCCGGAATGGAGGGCCCTGGGCGCCGACGTGCCGGAGAGCGCCCTCACGCACGCCTACAGGGAGCTCCGCGGAGCGCTTCATGTCGAGCAGCTGCCCAAGGAGATGGCCAACCGTGGTGCGTCGGTGTTCGACGACGGTCGCCGCGCGCTCGGCATGGAGGGCGGCTTCCTCGAGCACAACCGCGACCGCTGCATCGGGTGCGGCTGGTGCAACTACGGCTGCCGCTACGACCGCAAGACGTCGATGCTCGTGACATACCTGCCGTGGGCGTTCGAACGCGGAGCGAAGCTCCACGACGGCTGCCGCGACGTCCGGATCCTGTCGGACCACGGCGTGGCCCGCGGCGTCCGGTTCGTGCGCGACGGCCGTGAGCAGATCGTCGAGGCCGACCGCGTGGTGGTGTGCGCCGGCGCCATCGGGTCGAGTGAGGTCCTGCTCCGGAGCGGCATCGACCAGGGCGGCCGCGTGGGTCAGCGGCTGCATGCGCTCGCCGGCGGGTTCGTCACGGCCGAGACCGAACAGCAGATCGACGGGTTCGACGGCATCGGCCTCTGCTGCATAGCCGAAGACGACGAGGACTACGTGATCGAGAGCTACTTCGCCCCGCCACTCGTCTTCTCGCTGCGGCTCGGCGGATGGTTCCTGTCGCACTTCAACCGGATGCTCCGCTACCGCCACTTCGTCGATGGTGGTGTGATGGTCGCGACCGACCCTAAGCGCGGCAGGGTGTCACTCGACCGCAAGGGACAGACGAAGATCGAGATGTCGTTCGGCGAGGACGAGCTCAAGCTGCTCAAGCGCGGAATCGAGACGATCACGCGGATCTACCTGGCCGGCGGCGCGATCCGTGTGTTCCCATCGAGCTACGGGCTGCTCGAGTTCGCGAGCGAGGAGGACCTGCGCCACCTGAGCCGGATCAAGCGGGCGGACGACCTCTCGCTGGGATCCGCGCACCCACAGGGCGGCAACCCGATGGGTGAGGACCCGAAGCGTGGGCGTGGTGGGCCACGACTTCCGCGTCCACGGCTTCGAGAACCTCTACGTGGCTGACGCCAGCGTGTTCCCGAGCAACATCCGGGCGAACTGCCAGGCGACGGTGATGGCGATGTCGCATTACGCGGCGAACGCCCACGTTTCCGCGTGAGTCGCCACTAGGCGTCGAACCGCCACGCCAGCAAGCCCGTACCTCCCAGCAGGTCACTCCACGAGAGGGAGGTGCAGGTGATGAATGCCCGTGCAAAGCTGGCCGTCGGCGTGGGTGCGCTGACCGCGGTGGGTGTGGCCGGCGCGATGGCGCTGGCCCAGGGCGGCAGCGACTTCAGGGCGAAGCTCACCGGCTACCAGGAGGTGCCGGCGCTCTCCACGAGCGGCAGCGGCACGTTCCGGGCGAGCATCCGGTCGGGCGGCAGCGCGATCGCTTACCGGCTCACGTACGCCCGCCTGGAGGCCGCCCCTCAGCAGGCGCACATCCACCTCGGGCAGCGCGGCGTGAACGCCGGGGTGATCGTGTTCCTCTGCGACAACACCGGCGGTGGCCCCGCCGGCACGCAGCCCTGCCCCGACCCACCGGCGACGGTGACGGGAACGCTGCGTCCGGCCAACGTGATCGGCCCTGCGGCCCAGGGCATCGAGCCGGGACAGTTCGGGGAGCTGGTTCGCGCGATTCGCGCGGGGGCCACCTACGCGAACGTGCACACCGTGAAGTACCCGGGTGGGGAGATCCGCGCCCAGCTCGAGCGGCGGGGTCGCCGTTAGCACGGGTCAGTTCGACTCAACGCCGGACCGCGTGCGCGCTCGCCAGGCGGGAGAGGGCGAGCGCGCCGACGAGCAGGCCGAAGTCGCGTAGCGCGATGTCGGCGTAGCCGCCCACGAGCAGGAGGCTCACGATGATCCCGGCCAGCCAGCCGGCCACGAGCAGGCCGCCGAAGCGTGGACTCACCGCCACGACGAGGCCGGCGACTATCTCGACCGCGCCGACCATGTACATGGCGTCCTGCGCGCTGCCGGGGATCAGATCGTTGAACTCCGGCGCGAGGTACTTCGGCCAGTCGGAGATCATCACCTCGGCGAACTTGTCGAGACCGAAGAGGATCGGCGCCAGCGAAAACCCGACGCGCAGGAGCATGAACGCCTGCGCCGCCGGCTCGCGGCGCAGTGTCTCTGGCTTGGGTAGGGGAATCGGCCGCAGGACCGCTGCAATGCTGCTCATGGTTGTCCTCCTTGGAGGGAGTCGTGTGACGTGGTCCGTTAGCGACTCCGCCCATGCGGCTCTTACGGGGTAAGAAGTGCGGCGCTACCGTCGCAAACGTCTGGATGACCGTTGCGTATGCTCGGCTGCCAGTGGACCCCTCCGAGGCGTGGCTCGAGGCGCTGCGGGCCGACGGCCCGCGTCGGCGGGAAGCGATCGCCGAGCTCCACGACCTGCTCCTGCGAGCGGCGCGCTTCGAGATCGGCCGCCGCCGCGCGGCGCTGTCGTTCGTCCGCGGCGAGGAGCTCGATGATCTCGCCATGCAGGCGGCGGACGACGCGCTGGTGGCCGTGCTCGCGAAGCTCGACGACTTCCGTGGCGCCAGCCGCTTCACCACCTGGGCCTACAAGTTCGCCCTACTGGAGGCAGGCGTGCGGCTGCGGCGACGGGCATGGCAGGGCCGTGAGGTCGTGCTCGAGCCCGAGAGCTGGCCCGAGATCGCCGACGGAGGGCCGTCGGCCCAGCGGACAACCGAGAACGCCGATCTCATGCGTGAGCTCCAGCGCGCCGTCCGCGAAGCGCTCACGCCGCACCAGCGCGACGTGTTCGTGGCCCTCGCGTTGAACGAGGTGCCGATCGACGTGCTCGCCGAGCGCCTCGACAGCACGCGTGGCGCGCTCTACAAGACACTCCACGACGCTCGGACTAAGCTGCGGCGCGAGCTCGCGGCAGCCGGCCACCTGCAGGAGGACGGATGAACCCACGCGATGAAAGGCTGGAGGCCCTGCTCGGCCCGACCGGGCCACAGGTGACCTGCGACGAATGCTTCGAGCGGCTCGACGAGTACGTCGAGCTGGAGCTCGCGGGCGCCGACGCAGACGCCCGCGTGCCCGGGATGCGCGCCCACCTCGAGGGCTGCCCCGCCTGCCGCGACGAGCACGAGAGTCTGCGCGCGCTGCTCAGTCGCTGACCTGGCACGAGGTTGTTGCGCAGGTAACCCACGCGTTCGTCGGGCGAGGCCAGGCTGCGGGCATGGCCGAAGACCAACCCAGCCGCGAGCAGGCCGAGCGCGCGATGCGACAGCTGCTCGCCGACCACGACCTTCCTGAGCCGGACGAGATCCTGGATCACGACAGCGGCGGCATCGTCTGCCTCTGGCACGAACCGAAGGTCGCCGTCGTGGTGGAGGTCGAGCCGCGCGCCGCCTAGCGCGTGAGTCCTAGAAATCGAGGGCGAGGCGTCCCGGGCCGCTGTAGTGGGCGCATTTCGAGATGCCGGTGTGGTCGACGATGCCCGGATGGGTCAGGTGCGCCTCGCGCACGATCTCTGAAGCCAGGGAGCGCTCGTCGTAGGGACATGCGAACGTCACGGGCGAGGACCCGAACAGTACGTTCACGAGCGACTCGAACCTGGTCCATAGCCGCACCTCGGGCTCCGACCTCGTGCTCCAGATCGGTTCTGCCACGACTCGAACCCAGGGCGCGCCGGCCCGGAGCTTCCGGTCGCTGAACGAGCTGTACGACTCCAGCGCGGCGGCCGGCGTGGTCAGCCAGTCCGCCGACTCCACGAATTCGACGCGAGGCGCATCCTTGCCGAGGTGCTCGCGCAGGAGCTCGATGTTGCCCGCGGTGGTCACGGCGAGCACCCCTTCCGAGCGCTCTAGGCCGGCGGCGAGGAAGGAGCCCATCGTCGCCTTGAAGTGGTTGTCGTCGCCGTAGAAGTACGCCAAATGCTCGAGCATCGGGGTCGGCACGAGATTCCCGTGGACCAGGTAGTCGATCGTCACCCCCAGCGCTCCCGACAGGGCGGCGAGAGTCTTGGGCCGGACGTTCGTGCGGCGCCCGGATTCGACCTGTGCGATGGCCGACCAGCTCATCCCGGAATGGAACGCGAGCGCTTCTCTCGACCACCCGAGTCGCTCGCGCGCCGCCCGAAGTCGAGCGCCGATGCTGCTGCTGTCGCCCGGCTGCCTTTCCATGACCCTTTCTTGCCCCAAATCCGGTGGTCCTTAAGACTATGTCGGTTGTACACTTGACACTGTCATATGACAGGGATTCGTCAAGTGCCACGCAGTGTCCGCGCCGCAGCCGCTCGGGCACGCGGCGCTGGCGGTGCGCGTGAGCACCTGCAACGGGTATTCGACGAAAGTCCGGTGCCGATGGTCCTGATGGACGGAGAGCGGCGCTACGTGGACGCCAACCGGCCCGCCCGCCTCGCATTCCGCCTAAGCCTGGACGAGCTCCGCGGCCGTGCGGTGGATGACCTCACGCCGCTTGAGCTCTCCGGAGTGGTGGAGGAGGCCTGGGCCGCGTTGCTCACAAACGGGTACGTCACGGGGCGCGTGGCCGACGCGGATGGCTGCCGGCTCGAGATCGTCTTCTGCGCGGTTGCGGACGCGCTGCCGGGGCTGCACGCCGGAGCATTCGCGCCTGCGAACTGGCCCGAGGACGAGCTCGATCGGCAGGCGAAGCACAACAGCGATCCGCCGCCGCTGACGGCCCGCGAGACCGAGGTGCTCACGCTGGCGGCGGACGGACGGAGCGGACCCGAGATCGCCGAGGACCTTGTGCTGAGTCCCGCCACGGTGAAGACGCACTTCGCGAACATCCACGAGAAGCTGGATGTGCCGAACCGGACCGCAGCGGTGGCCCGGGCGCTGAAGCTCGGCCTGATCGACTAGTCAGGCTGCAGCCGGTGCAGCGGGAGTGGCATCCAGCCGGCGCGGAAGGCCGACCGAGGATGTCTCGAGCCAGGGCGTCACGTCCTCGGCCGGAATCGGTCGGCTGAAGTAGTAGCCCTGGGCCTCGTCACATTCGTATTCCGTCAGCAGGTTCATGGTCGCCTCGTCCTCGACCCCTTCGGCCACGACCTTCACCCCGAGGTTGTGAGCGAGATCGATGATCGACTGGACGATGACGGCATCCTCCGTGACCGAGCACATCGTCATGACGAACGACGTGTCGGCCTTGATCTCCACGACCGGCAGCCGCTGGAGGTACACGAGCGATGAGTACCCGGTCCCGAAATCGTCGATCGACAGCCGCTCCTCCATCTTCTCGAGCCGCTCCAGGATGCCGGACACGGTGGTGTCGATGAGCGCGCTCTCGGTCAACTCGAAGGTGAGCTTGTCCGGTGGGATGCCCAGGGCCTTGGTCAGCTCGTCCGTCGTCTCGAACAGGGCCGTGCCGGGAGCGAGGCAGCGAGCTCCCACGTTGACCGACATCGCCAGGTCGAAGCCGTCATCACGCCATGCCTTGAGCTGGTGGAGCGCCGAGTCGATGACCCATTCCGTGAGCGGGATCATCAGTTCGCTGCGCTCGACCTCGGGCATGAAATCGCCCGGCATCACCATGCCTCCCGAGGGATGGTTCCAGCGGATCAAGGCTTCCACGCCAACGGTCTCCCGTGTGGCGAGGTCGATCTTCGGCTGGTAGTGCAGCACGAGCTCGTCCCGATCGATGCAGCGGCGCAGATCGCCAAGCAGCTGGAGGCGCCGCGCCGGCACCTCCTCCTGCTCGGCCGCGAACAACGCGTACCCCTCGCCGGACCGTTTGGCGTCGTACATCGCGAGGTCCGCGCGTCGAAGCAGATCATCGACGTTGTCGCCGTGAGAGGGCGCGAGCGCGATGCCGATGCTGGCCGTGAGCTCCACGGCTTGACCGTTCACGACGAACGCCGGCTCGAGCGTTTGCTGGATCTTCCAGACCACGGTCGCCGCCGCCGTCAGGTCACTGGACTCGCACAGGATTCCGAACTCGTCCCCACCAAGGCGGGCCACGGTGTCGCCCGCGCGCAGGCAGGCCGTGAGCCGCGCGGTCAAGAGCTGTAGGACCTCATCGCCATGCTGGTGTCCGAATCTGTCGTTCACGTGCTTGAACTCGTTCAGGTCCATGATCAGGAGGGCGAGTGATTCGCCGCTTCGCCGCCCCGTGCGGATCGCGTGGGTCACACGGTCCGCGAACAACACGCGATTGGGCAGATGGGTGAGGTTGTCGTGCAGCGCCTGGTGTTGCAGCGCCGCGGTGTATGAGTGGCGCGCAGAGATATCGCGCACGCAGGCGATGTGGATGGTGCCGGTGGCCAGCTCCACGTCGCTCAGATCGAGCTCCATCGGGAACTTCGACCCGTCGCTCCTGTGGCCCACCGACTCGGCGGAGCGAGCATCCCTGGACTCCGAGGTCTCAAATTTCAGCGTGGCTTCGGCGTGACTGGCGAAGTCATCGGGGTGCCTGGGGCTCACCAGCTTCGAAAAGGGCTGCCCGATCGCCTCCTGCTCGCTATAGCCGAACATCTCGACGGCGGCCCGGTTGAACGACTCGATGAGACCCTCGCCATTGATGGTCACGATCCCGTCAGCCACGTTCTCGAGCACCGACCTCGTGCGCGCCTCGCCGTCGCGGAATCTGTCGGCCGAGCGCTCCAGGGCGCGAGACTTGAGAAACAGCTCCACGAAGACTCTGGCCTTCGCGCGCAGGATGTCCGGCACGATCGGCGCGAAGATGAAGTCGACGGCCCCGCTCTCGTACGCGACAGGAATTTGCGCCTCCTCGGCCGCATGCGCCGTCACGAAGATGATCGGCGTGTGCTCGGACTGGGCGCGCAGGCGGATGAACCTGGCCGTCTCGTAACCGTCCATGCCCGGCATCTGCACGTCCATCAAGATCACGGAGAACGTCCGCTCCATCACCGCGCGCAGCGCGTCCGTTCCCCGACTCGACCTCGATGATCGTCTGACCGAGGGGTTCAAGCACGGAGATGATCGAGAGTCGCTTGCCGGCGTTGTCGTCGACGACGAGGATCGGCGCCCGCGAATCGTCGATCAGACTCACTCCGCCGAGCCGTCGGTATGCGGTGTGACGGGGAACCACTTGCTCAGGGCCCGCAGGAGCTCCGCCGTGTTGACGGGCTTGGGAATGTAGTCGGAAGCGCCGGCCGCGATGCAGCGCTCGCGCTCTCCGCCAACCACGTTGCCCGTGACCGCGACGATTGGGAGATCCGCCAGCTGAGGGCGCTTGCGGATCGCGTCGATCGTCTCGTAGCCGTCCATGCCGGGCATCATGATGTCCATCAGGACGATGTCGATTTCGGGCTTCTCCTCGAGGGCCTTCAGCGCGTCCTGGCCGCTCTCCGCGGACACCACCTGTAGGTCCCCGCGCTCGAGCAGCGCGGTCAGCGCGAAGATGTTCCGGAAGTCGTCATCGACCACGAGCACCGTCGTGCCGGCGGCGGCGCCGTCGAAGAAGCCCTGGGGGTCTGGCTCAGCGGCTGCCACCAGGAGCGGCGACGGCGTTGCTTGGATCGACGGGGCGGGCTTGCCGTTCGACACCGACGTGGCCTTGCCGTTTGCGGCAGGCGTGGGGAGCGACGCGATCAGCTCGCCTGCTTCCGGGGTGATGTTGCGGCTTGTCTCGACGACGACGCCCGCGGCCTCCACGGGGAGGTAGACGGTGAACGTGCTTCCACGCCCCGGCTCGCTCGTCACCGTGATCTCCCCTCCGAGCAGCTCCACGAGGTTGCGGCTGATGGAAAGTCCGAGTCCGGTTCCGCCGTACTCGCGGGCTGTCGAGCCGTCGGCCTGGGCGAACGCCTCGAAAATGGTCGCGTGCAGCTCGTCTCTGATGCCGATCCCGGTATCGGTGATCACGAGGGCGATGACCGAGTCCGCTCGCGCGAGCCGCTGGTGGGTCGGATCCCAGCCGCCGGAACTCGACTCCAGCCGCAGGGTCACCTCGCCTTGCGAGGTGAACTTGAACGCGTTGGACATCAGGTTCTTCAGCACCTGTCGAAGGCGATGGGGATCTGTCGTCATCGTCGCTGGCAGCCTGTCGTCGAGCTCTACGGAGAACTTCAATCCCTGGTCGTCTGCGATCGGCTGGAACGTCTGCAGCATCGCCTCGCGAAGCTCGGCGAGCGGGAGCTCGCTGATCTCCAGATGGACGGTGTTCGACTCGACCTTCGCCAGGTCGAGAATGTCGTTGAGGAGCTTGAGCAGGTCCACGCCCGAGGATCGGATCACGTGGGCGAACTGCACCTGGCGCTCGGTGAGGTTCCCTTCCGGGTTGTCCTCGAGCTGCTCGGCCAGCACGAGGAGGCTGTTGAGCGGCGTGCGCAGCTCGTGGGACATGTTGGCGATGAACTCGGACTTGTACTTCATCGAAACTGAGAGCTCGCGAGCCTTCTCCTCTACGAATCGCTTGGCCTCCTCCACCTCCTGGTACTTGCCTTCGACCTCGCGGTTCTTGCCGGCGAGGAGCGTCGCCTGCTCGGCGAGCTCCTCATTTGAGCGGTGGAGCTGCTCCTGGCGGGACTGGAGCTCCTGCGCCTGTGACTGCGACTGCTGAAGCAGCTTGTCCGTCACGGACGTGGCGGCCACGGTGTTGAGCACGAGGCCGATGCTCTCGGTCAGCTGATCCAAGAGTGATTGGTGGGTCTCGCTGAAGGCGGAGAACGAAGCCAGCTCGATCACGGCGCGCACCGATCCCTCGAACAGGATCGGCAAGACGATGATGTTCAGCGGCGTGGACTCGCCGAGACCCGAGTTGACCTGGATGTAGTCCGACGGGACGTTCGTCAGCAGGATCCGCTCCTTCTCCAGGGCGCACTGACCGATGAGCCCCTCGCCGAGCTTGAACGAGCTGGATAGGTTCTTGCGCTCCCTGTAGCCATAGCCGGCCTGGAACTGGAGGATTGGCTCGGCGCCGTCGTCCGGATCCGTCAGCGCGTAGAAGGCACCGTGCTGGGCCGAGACAAGGGGGGTGAGGTCGGACAGGATCATGTCCGAGACGGTCGCGAGATCGCGCTGGCCCTGAAGCATGCGGGTGAAGCGCTCGAGATTCGTCTTCAACCAATCCTGCTCGGTGTTCTGACGCATCGTCTCGCTCAGGTTCCGGATCATCTCGTTGAGCTTGTCCTTGAGGACTGCGACCTCGCCGCTCGCCTCGACGCTCACCTGACGCGTCAGGTCGCCTTCGGTCACCGCGGTGGCCACCTCGGCAATCGCGCGCACCTGGTTGGTCAGGTTCGCCGCGAGTTGATTCACGTCGTCAGTCAGGTCCTTCCAGACGCCGGCGACCTCCTGGGACTGGGCCTGGCCGCCGAGCTTGCCCTCGACGCCGACCTCGCGGGCCACTCGGGTCACCTCTCCGGCGAACCGGTTGAGATGGTCGACCATCGCGTTCACGGTGTTCTTGAGCTCGAGGAACTCCCCGCGCACGTCGGCCGTGATCTTCTTGCTGAGGTCGCCGTTGGCGACCGCGGTCGTGACCTCCGCGATATCGCGGACCTGACCGGTGAGGTTGCCGGCCATGAGGTTGACGTTGTCGGTCAGCTCCTTCCAAACGCCGCCGACCTCGATCGTCACGGCGGCCGCCTGTCCGAGCTTGCCCTCCGTACCGACCTCGCGCGCGACGCGGGTGACCTCGGAGATGAATCCGTTGAGCTGGTCGACCATGTCGTTGATCGTGTTCTTGAGCTCGAGCATCTCGCCCTGCACGTCGGCGGACACCTTCTTGCTCAGGTCGCCGTCCGCGACAGCACCGATGACGCGCTGCATCTCGTTGCTCGGACGGACGAGGTCTTCGATCAGGCTGTTGACCGACTCGATGCAGCTTCCCCAGACCTGCTCCGTCCCCATGTGGGAGACACGCTGCGAGAGCTTGCCCTCCTTGCCGACCACGCGGCTGACGCGCTCGAGCTCGGTCCCCAGCGCCTGGTTCGCGCCAATGATCTCGTTGAGCCTGTCGGCGACCTTGCCGCCCATGCCCGTCCAATGCACCGGCATGCGGGCAGTGAAGTCACCCGCCTTGACATCGCTGAGGACACCAAGAAGGACTTCCAGGTCGACGGTCTCAACGTCAGCGGGCAGGGGAGCGCGGGCGGGCATAAGCCTCGGATCGGATCTTCAGAGTGGTGCGGCGGCGAGCGGACCCAGGGAGAGGCGGCGAAACAGCAAGCTGCCACTGACGGAATACTCGCTATTGGGCTATCGGCGCGGACGCGCAAGCGCATGAGCGGCGCGGGTTCTCGTAGTGGAGCTAGCCGGACTCGAACCGGCGGCCTCCTGGGTGCGATCCAGGCGCTCTCCCAACTGAGCTATAGCCCCGTGGCGAGTCCATGGTAGCGGCGCTGCAGCGCCCAAGTAGGCGATTTCAGCGGTGGTCTCCGGCTACTCTGAACTTGAGACCAGAGCTGACGCGAGCCGTGTTGCCGGTCGGGTCCGTTAGCCGCATGCGGAGCCGGTACGTACCTGGGGGAAGTATCCGGCGTCCCGTCAGTCGGCGGAGGGAGATGCGACGCGCGCCCGGCCGCACGGAGATCCGCCGGCGAGCGAGAACCGACCCGCGGCGAGACAGGGTGATGCCGAGGGTTGCTGCCTCCGAGAGCCGCATCGTGACCGCGATGCGCTTCCCGGCGGCCGCCGGCCGGACCGCACGTGGCCTCAGAGCTACTCCTTCCGCGCGAGGGGCCGTGTCGTCACAGCGCTTTTCGGGCCGCGCGACTGGGCCAAGCCGCACCACCTCACCTGCGACGCCGGCGAACAGCTGGTCTCCGCTGGCCGCTACGTCTCCTACGAGCCTCAGCGGGTCCGCTCCTCGCCTCCCACATGCCATCCGAAACTCTCCGTCCGCGCCGAAGAGCTGCAGGCGGGAGTTACCGGGATCGGCGGCCCAGATGTCGCCGGCCCGTGTGACGGCGACACTGGTGGCGCCACCGAAGCCCGAGTCGAAGAGCCCCTCACCATCCGGATACTTGACCCGCGGGTCCCGCGGTAGCAGCCGACCGCGCGGTGCCCCGTTGGATCCGTAGACATGCACGAACGCGGCGGCGGTGGCATATAGACGTCCGTCCGGGCCCACCGCGAGGCCCGAGGCCGATAATGCCGACCACCGGAGCAGAAGCCCCCCGCCAGAATCGAACTTCTGGATCTCCTGTGCGCCTCCGACGTAAACGTTGCCCGCCGGGTCCACCGCGATTCCCTCCGGACCGTCGATTCCGCCCCAAGTGTCGAGGAGCTGTCCGCTCGGGCTGAACTTCTGCACGCGGTTGTTGCGCCGGTCGGTTACGTAGACATTGCCGGTTGAGTCAACAGCCACGCCCACCGGGGCATCGAAAGTTCCGAACGTGAGAACGAGTTGCCCCGACCAGGTGAACTTCTTGACGCGGCCCTCCGTGCCATCGACGACGTAGACATGTCCGTCGTCACTCGCGGCTATCGCGGCAGGCCCTGTCGGTTGACCTGTGTCCCAGCGGTCAACAATCCCGATGCTCGACGCGAAGGCCGGAGTAACCGCCGCGCATGCCGCAGTGAAGTGGATGAGGAGGAACGCGGCGGATTTGGGCGGAATGTTCATCGTTCGCATAAACGGGTCGGAAACGCGTTAGTTGCGCAGCGGAGGTGCGGACTTCTCAGGACCTTGTGGTTCTGCGAGTGGTGGGAGTTCGGCCTGAAGCGCCGGCTTCGGAGGGCCGGCCTCCTGTGTGGGCGATCTTGTTTCTGCGGAAACGAGCCGGTAACTCGAGTCATAGAGCGGGATTTCGGTGTCGGGAGGGTCCTTCAGCGAGCGGCCGAGCTGGCGATAGGCGCGGCAGCGCCGCAGCATCATCTCCGCGACCACGATGTCCCGGGTCTCGTCACAAGCCTGTGTGTATGCCGCGAAGTTACCCTCGGCTGCTTCGGGTTCGGGTCGGCCTCCCAGGCGCCGGGCGCGGTCGGCGAGGAACCGGTGGTACTGGTCGTAGTGGTCCCCTAGCTCGCGCACGAGCGAAGCTGTGGCACCGGCCTTCTGAAACTCTCCGGCGGCTCCGGGGAAGTGAAGCGCTCTCAGCTGTAATCCCCCGATCTCCATCACTCACCAGTCCGGGTGTCCGACGAACTCGTTCTTCCAGGCTGTGAAATACGGCTCCTTCGGAGCCCCGGCGCTGGCCGGTGGCCCGTAGATGAACTTTTGCCGCACGCCGGAGTTGTAACTGTTGAAGGGGGAATCGCTTATGCAGTGCTGGGTAAACATCGGCACGTACGGGAGTTGAGCCATCGAGTTGTAGTTCGAGCGAATCAACATCGCCTGGGCGTTGAGCTCAAACTGGGAATAGGGTGGTCCGGGGGTGACATATCCACCTTCGGTCAGCCACACGTTGTTGTCCGTTCCCCGCTTCCAGCCGCGTTGGCTGAGCTTATTGGCGACCTGGGTGACTCGGAACGACCCCTCGTAGAGGCCCTCACGGACGTCGCGGTAGTTGTGATGGGTCCACTGCGAAGGGCAAGGATCCCGCCGCGGCTGTTGCCACTCCGAGAGTGCTGCTTGCCAGAAAGCGCCGGCGAGTCAGCGGCATGTGGTCTTCTACCACGTTGCTTACGTAAAGATCAAGATGTCTTGCTTAATCAGGTGCCGTGCTTCATTTGAGTCTGCTGACTGGTTGCGCTCCTGCAATTGGCCAATGGGTGGCGATCGCTCGGTAGCCTCTGTTTCAGGGTACCTGCTGCATGAGCTTTAGAGGTCGTCTCAGACTGTTCTTCGCGCTCATCGTGATCGTGCCGATGATCGCGCTCGGGATTGTCCTTTTCGCCCTCACCGCGCGCACCGAGACCGGCAAGGCGGACGCGGGCATCGGCACCGCCGCACGCACCGCCCTGGCCGTCCATCGCGAGCGGGCGGCGGCTGCTCGTCCCGCCCTGCGGAGGATTGCGGCCGATCCGCGACTCCAGAGGGCGGTGGTGCGCGACCGCGGCGGCGCGGCCGGGCGTCGAATGCGGGAGTTGGTGCGCGGAGACGTGGCCGCGATCGAGCTGTGGTCGCCGGCCGGCGGGCGACTTGCCAGCGCTGGGAGCGCCGCGGCCGTTGCCTGGAGCGCATCCGAGCTCGTGACCGGTGGCAGAGCCTCGGCGATACTGACCGTCTCGGTCACGCGCGCGGACGCGCTCGTGCGTCGAGTCGAGCGCCTCACCGAACTCGGGGCAGGGGCGTTCCGCGCCGGTCGCCCTCTTGCCTCCACCGTGAAGGGCGCGGCCGGCATCGAGCTGCCGCCGCCCGAGGAGGCCACCGATATCGACGTCGACGGCCGCGAATACCGCGGGCGAGTGGTCTCGCTCGACGAGCCAAGGGGAGCTCCCGTGGAGCTCGCAATCCTGCGCCCCGCGGCGCCGTTCTCGGATCAGATCGCCGACAACCGCCTGCTGATCGCCGGTTTCCTCGTGTTGTTCGTGCTGCTGGCGCTCGCCTCGGCTGCCTTCGTGAGCAGGGCGCTCACCGGACAGATCGCAAACTTCCTCGCTGCCGCGCGGCGGCTCTCACGAGGCGACTTCCGCCAACTCGTTCCGGTGGAGGGCAACGACGAGTTCGCGCAGCTCGCCCGCGAGTTCAACGACATGTCTGAGCAGCTCGAGGCCAAGATCGAAGAGGTCGAGCGCAAGCGCCAGGAGCTCGAGGAGACGATCCGGCGCGTGGGCGACGCGCTCGCGACTGGGCTCGACCGCCACGGCGTGGTTGCGCTTGCCGTTCGCCAGGCGGTGGACGCCTGTGAGGCGGAGGTGGGGCGGGCGCTCCCGCTTGCGCATGGTGCGTTCTCCCGTTATGAGGTTGGCTCCGTCAGCGGGGATCTCGAGCGTGTGATCGAGGTTGCGGAGCGTGACGTCTTCGTTGTGAGGGCGGATGTGGGACCCGAGCTGCTGGGCGCACTCGAGGGCGACGAGACCGCCGAGCGCACGCGGAGGGCCGTGTCCGCGCAGTCGGGCGACGTCCATGCGCTGTCGATCGGGCTGCGTTCGCTCGTCGACGGGCCCGAGTACCTGGGCGCCGTGTCGATCGCACGCCGCGGCGCCTCGTTCTCGCGCGAGGAGGAGGAGCTGCTCGAGTACCTGGCCGGTCAGGCCGTGGTTTCGATCGAGAACGCGAGCCTCCACGAGACGGTGGAGCGCCAGGCGGTCACCGACGATCTCACGGGCCTCGCGAACATGCGCGCGTTCGGCTCGATTCTCGACCGCGAGCTCGAGCGCAGCCGGCGCTTCGAGAGCCCCCTCGGCCTGGTGATGATGGACATCGACGACTTCAAGGTGGTGAACGACAGCTACGGCCACCAGCAGGGCGACGAGGTCCTCGCACAGGTGGCCGGCGTGCTGCGTGGTCTCTCGCGCGATCTCGATGCCCCGGCCCGGTACGGGGGCGAGGAGCTGGCCGTGGTCCTCCCTCAGACGGACGCGGAGGGCGCGGCGCTGCTTGCCGAGCGCATGCGAGAGGGGATCGAGGCGCTTCAGGTGCCGCGGGTCGGGGGCGGCGGGTGGCTCGGCGTGACGGCGAGCTTCGGCGTGGCCTCCGTGCCGGATAGCGCAGGGGATCGTGCCGGCCTGATTGCAGCCGCCGACGCCGCCCTCTACCGGGCAAAACGGGGCGGCAAGAACCGCGTGGAACGCGCTCTGGGGCACGTGCCCGAGCCATCTTCCCGGCCTCGATAAGGTTCCGCCCGATGGGCATACTCGACGATGCCATCCGGGAGCATCTCGAGCTGAAGCGCAAGCACGGAGTGCCTGAGGATGAGGTCGAGCGCCAGGAGGAAGAGGCGCTCGGTCCCGCCCGGCGCGAGGTTGCGCAGCAGGCCGAGGATGCCGAAATCGCGGCGGATGCCGGCGATGACACGTCCCTGTTCGACGGCGATGGCGACGGCGTTGCGCCAGGGCCGGAGGGGCTGGCCGGCCAGGGCGACGAGACCGCGATCGCCCGGCCACCTGCGGTGGAGCACCCCACCCCCGTGGAGGAGCCGTCCGCGCCGAGCGAGCAGTCGCTCGAGGCGGCCGAGGTCCCGGCTGCAGAGCCGTTCCCGGAGGAGCCCCCGGAGCCGGAGGCGCCCGCCGCGGACCACGCGGGCATGGAGCCGCCGCCAGCGGAGCCGCTTGCGCCTGAGGAGCCGCCCGCGGCGGAGGCGCCGGCTGAGCCGCTTGCTCCTGAGGAGCCGCCCGCGACGGAGGAACCGGCTGAGCCGCCCGCTCCCGAGGAGGCGCCCGAGCCGGACCCGGACGGGGCGCTCGGCGACACCGAGCCGCACGGCTTCCCGACGCTCGAGGACGATGACGTCCCGGAGCACGACGACTCCCGCGACGACGTTCTCCCGGCCTCGGATGCCGAGGACGAGGATCCAGACGTGCTCGAGGACACTCCGGACTTCCTCCAGGAAACGCCGGAGCACGACCGGCTCTGGTTCGAGCAGAAGCCGCCGCGCGACTTCGACTTCGACTAGGTACAAGAGAAAGTTGCGGCGGGGAGCCGCCCGCCCCGGCGACCCCCCGCTTGGTGCAACTCAGCGGCGTCCCGTGCCGCTAGTCCGACGGAACCCTCCATGCCGTCGTATCCAATTTCTCGGCATCCGGACACCCGACCTGGATAGCGATTTTGAGTCGCTCGACAGGTGTCCGTAGAACTGGACGGAGGTACTAGATGTAGCCGCGGGTGGACGCCGCCTCGACAACTCGCTCGATGCCCAGCTCGTAGGCGGCCGGCCGCATCGGCGTGTCGTTCTTCTTCGCTCGGTCCGCCACCTCGTGGAAGGCCCGGCGCATGATCTCGCCGAGCCGATCGTTCACCTGGGCCTCGTCCCAGCGGAAGTGCTGGAGGTTCTGCACCCATTCGAAGTAGGAGACGACGACGCCGCCCGCGTTGGCGAGCACGTCGGGAACGATGGTCACGCCCTTCTCGTTGAGGATCGCGTCGGCGGAGGGCGTGGTCGGGCTGTTCGCGCCCTCGACCATCATGCGGCAGTTCATGCGCTCCGCGTTGCCCCTGTGGATCATCCCGCCGAGCGCCGCTGGCATGAACACGTCGCATTCGACGGCGATCAGGTCATCGTGATCGATCGCGTCGGCGCTGCCGTCGAAGTCGCCCACGCTGCCGCCCTCGCGCACGTGCTCGGCGAGCTCGTCGGCGTCGATGCCGTCCTTGGCCGCGATGGCGCCGCTGGCGTCGCAGACGCCCACCAGTGTGGCGCCGAGCTCCTGCATCAGGCGCGCCGCCCAGGACCCCACGTTGCCGAATCCCTGCACCACGAAGCGCGCCTCGGCAGGATCGAGGTCGATCTGCTGAGCGGCCTCCTGGAACACCTGCACCACGCCGCGACCGGTGGCGGCCTCGCGCCCGTAGGAGCCCTCGAGCGCGATCGGCTTGCCGGTCACGCACGCGGGCGTATGCCCATGGAGCTTCCCGTACTCGTCCATCAGCCAGGCCATCACCTGGGCGTTCGTGCCCACGTCCGGCGCCGGGATGTCGCGCGTGGGTCCGAGCACCTTCTCGATCTTGTCCATGAAGGAGCGCGAAACCGTCTGGAGCTCGGCGGTCTCGAGCTTGCTCGGGTCCACGTTCACGCCGCCCTTGGCGCCCCCGTAGGGAAGGTTCACGATGGCCGTCTTCCACGTCATCAGCTCGGCGAGCGCGCGCACCTCGTCGAGGTCCACCTCGGGGTGGAAGCGGATACCGCCCTTGTAGGGACCGCGCGCGCCGTTGTGCTGCACGCGGTAGCCGGAGAAGACGTGCACCTTCCCGTCGCCGAGCCTCACCGGCACCTGCACCTGGACCTCGCGGTAGGAGGACCGCAGCACGGCGGCCACGTCGTCCGGGAGCTCGAGTCGCTCTGCGGCGACGCCGAACCAGTGCTCCACGATCTCGTAGTTCGAGACCTCCGCGCGGCTGGGCGCCGGGGCGTCCTCGGTCTTCTTCGCGGACTTGTCGGGCTCGCCGTGCCCCGCACCGGCGTGCGGCCCGGCGTCACCCTCCTGCGGAACGGCCGGCCCGTCGGCCGACTCGTCCTCGCGTGTGCCCTCCTCGGTGGCTTCGTCGCTCATGGCCGCTCGCACTGCCCGTATCCACAATCGGCACCCGCCGAAACCCGGGACCGGCCCTACCATTCAAGTCGACGGGGCCATAGCTCAGTTGGAAGAGCGCCTCCCTTGCACGGAGGAGGCCGCCGGTTCGAGTCCGGCTGGCTCCACTCAGGCGGAGGTCGACAACCTCGATCTCGACCGTCCTCGCGCGGGGGATGCTGTGGTTGGCGTTGGCATAGGACGTCAAAGTCGGCCACCCACGCTCGGAAGCCGTCGAGAGGCGAGTTGTGACCTGGTCCCACCATCACCGGCCGAGGCGCCGGTCAATGCTGCTGTTCAGAAGAGAACGCCGCGTCCAGCAGCTTCGGCGCCTGCTTCGCAGGGTCGCGTGAGTTGAGCAGCACCACCGCCAGCCGGCGCCCGCCTCTGCGCGCCACACCCACGAAGCAGCGGCCGGCGGCGTTGGTGTAGCCGGTCTTGAGGCCGATCGCGCCGGGGTAGCCCAGGCGGATCAGGGGGTTGTGGCCGTAGAGGTAGAGGCGTTTGCCCTTGACCGGGAAGCGGAAGTCCACCTGGCGGCGCCGGACGATGCGGCGGATGCGCGGCTCCGCCATCGCGAGCCGGGTCATCACGGCGAGGTCGCGGGCGCACGAGCGGTTGCCGTCCTCGAGCCCGTGCGAAGAGGCGAAGCGGGTGCAGTCGAGCCCCCAGCGCTCAGCGCGCTCGTTCATCTGCGCCACGAAGCGGCGCTCGGTTCCCGCGAGGTGCACCGCGAGGGCGATCGAGGCGTCGTTGCCCGACACGATCAGCATCCCGTTCATCAGCGTCTCGAAGCGCACGCGGCGGCCGCGCGGAAGCAGGCCGACCCCCGAGCCCGAGTAACGCAGGGCTGCGGGCGTGATCCGGACCGGGTCGTCCGGCCGGCTGCGCTCCACCGCGATGAGCGCCGTCATGATCTTGGTGAGGCTCGCCATCGAGAGCGTGAGCAGGGGGCTGCGGCGCCAGAGCACCTCGCCCGTGTCCACGTCGAACACCAGCCCAGCGCGCGGCGGCTTGCGCAGGTGCACGTGGAACGCGTCGACCCCGCCGAGCGGGATGTCGGGCACCGGCTCCGCCTCGATAAGTGGGGCCGGTTCGCGCGGCTCTGTCGGCGCGAAGGCCACAGGCGGCGAGCCGACCCCTAGCGGCGGGCTGGAGGTGCCGCCGGGCGCGCTTCCGTCGCCCAGCGAGACCCAGGCCGCCACGGCCACGGCCACGGGCGCGGCAAGGATCGCGACGATCGCGATCAGGTGCGGCAGCCGTGAGCGCCGGCGGCCGCCCTGGAGGACCGGTCGAGGTGGGAGGGGTGGCGGCGCTCCCCTAGCCATCCGGCGGCCGCGAGGTGAGCGCACCCAGCACGCCGATGCCGAGCAGCGCCAGGATGATCACGGAGAGCACCACGAGGGCGTCGATTCCCCTCTCCACCGCGACCGTGATGGTCAGGAACGCCAGGAGGCAGATGATCACCAGACTTCCCAGGAGGGCGAGCGTTCGGCCCATCAGTACACAGGGATACGGTGTGGCTGGTCGTAGTCCTCGTGGATGTGGCTTGCGAACAGCTTGATCACAAGCGCTCCGAACAGGAAGCCGCCGATGTGGGCGAAGTAGGCCACCCCGCCGCCGGTGCTTCCGACCGGCTCGCTGAACGCGGGCAGCAGCTGTAGGAGGAACCACAACCCCAGTACGAGCAGCGCCGGCAAAGTGACGACGGTGAAGAAGACGATGATGATGACCAGCGTGACCACGCGGGCGCGCGGATACAGGCGGGCGTAGGCACCGAGCACAGCGGCGATCGCCCCCGAGGCGCCCACGGTCGGGACGATCGAGTCCGGATCCATGGCCACCTGGAGCCCGAGCGCCGCGAAGCCGCCGAGCAGGTAGAACACGATGAACGTGAGGCGGCCCATCGAATCCTCGATGTTGTTGCCGAAGATCCAGAGGAACAGCATGTTGCCCGCCAGGTGGAGCAGGCCGCCGTGAAGGAACATCGAGGTGAGGATCGTGATCCAGAAGGGCGCCTGGTCAGCGGGCCCCGGCACATCCTCGCCAGGATTCGTGATCTCGTACGGAATGGCGCCGTACTCGCCGACGCGCTCGTTGCCAACGTCGCCCAGGTTCCACAGGCCCTGTTCGAACAGGAAATAGACCAGCACGTTGATCGCGATCAGCGCGAGCGTCACGATCGGGAAGCGGCGGGTCGGGATGTCGTCCTTGAGCGGGATCACGGGTCGCTCCCGCGCATAATGCCCACCCAGACTTCTCCTAGCGCCGGGGGACGTCCAGGAACTCGAGCGCGTTCGAGTACGCCAAGCCGGGCTGGGGCCCGCCCTCGAGCGCGAACACGCGGTTGCCGAGCGCAACGCCGCCGAGCCCGTGCCTCGGCGTGCGCATGTCGGGCAGGGCGCTCCAGCGCCTGGTGCGCGGGTCGAAGAGCTCGACCTGCCGGATGGTGCGGGCACCGGGTCCGCCGAACTCCTCGCCGCCGAACACCGCGATCCGGCCGTCGCGCAGCCGCGCCGACGCGATCCCGCCGCGGGCGGTCCGCATGTCCGGTAGGAACTGCCAGGCGCGGAGGCGCGGGTTGTAGCGCTCGGCAGTCGTGTAGTTCTGGGCGTCGCGACCCGCCAGCACGTAGAAGAGCCCGCCGGACGCCACCCCGGTCGTGTGGTTGCGGGCCGGCCCTGGGAAGTCCGGGCCGGTGGACCAGCGCCGGCGCGCGAAGTCATAGATCTCGAGCGAGCGGAGCGACCCCGAGTCGTTGGCCCCGCCGGCCACGTAGAGCCGGCCGTGGATCACCGCGGCGGCGTGCGCGGCGCGCGGCGTGGGGGCGGCGGGCAACCGCCGCCAGCGCCGCGTTCGCGGGTTGAAGCGGAGCAGCACCCGGCTCGGCGCGCTGAGGTCGGACTCGCTGGCGTAGCCGCCGCTCACGTAGAGCTTGCCGCGGTATGTCACGGCCGCGGGATGGTTGAGGGCGGTCGGCATCGAGCGCACCCGGCGCCAGCGCTTCCTCTTGATGTCATACCGCTCGACGGCGGCGGTCGTTTGGCCATCTGCCCCGAAACCGCCGACCACGTAGATCGAGTCACCGATACGCGCGGCGCTCACCTCGGTGCGGCTGAGCGAGGCCGGCGGGAGCGGGGTCCATGCAAGCGCGGCCGCGACTGTGGCCGCGACCAGCATCAGCCCGAGGACGCCTGTGCCAGGGTCTGCTCGGCGTGGTAGCTGGAGCGCACGAGCGGCCCGGCGGCCACCGACTCGAAGCCGATCGCATACGCCTCTCGCTCGAGCTCGGCGAACTCGTCCGGGTGCCAGTAGCGCACCACCGGCAGATGGTCGCGCGTTGGCCGCAGGTATTGCCCCACCGTGAGCACCTGGACCCCGTGCTCGCGCAGAACGCCGAACGTCTCGAGCAGCTCCTCCTTGGACTCGCCGAGCCCCGTCATGAGGCCCGACTTCGTGACCACCTCGTCGCCGCCCATCTCCTTCGCGTTGCGCAGCACGCGGCAGGAGCGCAGGAAGCGCGAGCCCCGGCGTGCGAGCGGGTACAGGCGCGGAACCGTCTCGACGTTGTGGTTGAAGACGTCCGGCCGCTCGGCGATCACCCTCGCGAGCGGCATCTCCTCGCCGCGAAAGTCCGGCGTGAGCACCTCGACCTTGCATCCGGGCGCCATTCGCCGGATCGAGCGGATCACGCCCACGAAGGCGCTCGCCCCGAGGTCGGGAAGGTCATCGCGGTCGACGCTCGTGATCACGGCATGGCGAAGGCCCATCTTCCGCACGGACTGGGCCACGCGGAGCGGCTCGAGCGGGTCGTGATGGGTGGGCTTGCCGGTCTTGACGTTGCAGAAGCCGCAGCGGCGCGTGCAGGTGTCGCCGAGGATCATGAACGTGGCCGTGCCGCGCTCCCAGCACTCGCCTATGTTGGGGCAGGCGGCCTCCTGGCAGACGGTGTGGAGATCCTGGCTCTCGATCATCCCGCGCAGCTCGCGGTAGGCCGGGCCGCCCGGCGCGGGGCGCTTGAACCATGCCGGCTTGCGCTCCCGGAAGGGGCGGACCTCGCCCATGTCGAGCACCCGGGCGCCGCCTGGGTTCGAGCGGGAGCGCGTGCTCACGCCGCCACCGCCTCGCGCTCCAGGAGCCGTCTCGGGGACACGAGCCGCTGGCGCATTCCGAGGGCCTCCGAGAATCGCCATGCCATCCGCTTGCGGAAGCAGGGAAGCGAGCGCTCCCGCCCGGTCTCCCTGCGCCACGGAGGTCATCCGCACGTGATCGATCCCGCACGGCACGATCCACTCGAACGGCTGAAGGTCGTTGTCCACGTTCACCGCGAGCCCGTGCGTGGTCACGCCACCCGAGACACGCACGCCGATCGAGGCGATCTTCGAGTCGGCCGCCCAGACGCCCGTAAAGGGGGTGTCGCGCACCTCCGCGGCGATGCCCTCGTCGGCGAGCGCGGCCACGATCGCGCGCTCCATCGTGTGCACGAAGTCGGCCACCCGCTCCACGGCCATGATCGGATAGGCCACGAGCTGTCCGGGGCCGTGGTAGGTCACGCGCCCGCCGCGGTCCGTGTCGCAGACCTCGATGCCCCGGGCGCGGTACCAGTCCTCGCCCATGGGCAGGTCCGCGGGCTCGGTGCGCCTGCCCTTCGTGTACACGGGTGGATGCTCGAGCACGAGCAGGACGTCCGGAAGCTCGCCCGCCTGGCGCCGCTCGCGCAGCGTCTCCTGCAGCTCGATTCCGTCCCGGTAGGGAACCGTTCCGAGCTGCGCCACCCAGAGTTCAGCCACGGGACGAAGGCTACTCTCCGGTGCAGTGGATCGAGACGAGCGCTTCTGGCCCGCCCGCGTCCGCTGGCGGCTGCGCGGGGCGTGGATGTGGCCCACGTTCATCGCCATCACGCTGCTCGACGGTCTGATCATGTGGCGGCTGCCGCCGGTGGGTGGCGGCGTGGATCTGATCCCGGCGCTGCTCATCGCGACCTTCGGCAATCTGATCCTGATCGCGGCGATCGCTCCGTGGCTGGCGCGCAGGACCTGGAAGCGCCGGCCGGCCGCCGAGCCCGGTGCCCCGCCGCGAGCACAGCTCGAGGTGCTCACCGACCGGATCGGCACCGGCCTGCTGCTGGCCACCGTGGTCGGGGTGGTGGTGGCAGGCGTGGCGGCACGTCCCCTCGTGGTGTCCGAGACCGACGAGACCGAGCGAAACGCGAAGGCCTTCCGCGAGTTCATCCTCGACAGCGGAGACGAGGAGCTGATCCGCAACCTCGAGACGGCGAACACGATCGAGCTTGGCGACACGATCTTCCGCACCTGCGTGGCCCGCGACGATCGCAGGCGCTACTTCTGCACGCTCATAGACGTGAACGAGCGCCCGCCGGACATCGACGTGGATCCGAGCGCCGAGCCGAACTCCGCCTACCGGCGCTGAAGCGGCACGAGCACCCCGCCGGCCCGCACCTCGAACACCTCGAGCCGGTTGCGACCGGCATGCAGCGAGGTCTCCGGCACCATCATCGAGAAGAACTCGCGGCGCTTCCACCACAGGTCGAAGCTGCGCCCGACGGCGCGGATGCGCCCGTTCACCGCCACGGCGAGGTCGCGGTGCTCGCCGAACGGAACGCCTTGCAGGGCCCCGGTCACGCGCGTGGGGAAGACGGAGTCGCCGGGCGCCACGTGACGCGGCAGGGACGCATTGGCCACCTCGGCGCGGATGCCATCCACGCGCCCCACCTGAAGCGATGCCACGCGCCGGCCGAGCAGCTCCGGATGCGGCCCGATCCGGTACGCCATCGCCCACGGGTCGCCATACAGGACGCGGCTCTGGATCCCGGCGCCGAACAGGTCCGCCCAGCGCCGCCTCCAGAGCTCCCGGCGGCGCTCCATCTCCGCAACACCGATGCGCACCTCCTGGGCGAAGTCGCGCGTTCGGATCCGGAACTCCTTGCGCGCTTGCGTGGCGCCGGAGAACGCCGAATGTCCGTCCTGCTTGTAGAAGACCGAGACGCCGAGCAGGTCGGCGATCGTGGCCACCACGTCGACGTTCCGCACGAGGCTCTCGTCCACGTGCCCCTCCGATTGGCCCGGGGCCTTCACGAAGAACGGCACAGGCGCGATCTCCTCCACGTTGCTCTCGCTCAGGAATCGCCGGCTGCGCACGCCCACCTGGAACGAGTAGCCGTGGTCGGCGGTCACGATCACGAGCGCATTGCGCAGTTGCCCCGTTCGCCGCAGCCGCGCGAGCAGCTCGCCCACCAGGCGATCGGTGTGGCCCACCTGGAGCAAATGGCGCAGGTGGTTGTGCAGCGACAGATCCCGGTCGTCGAAGCCGGGCACCCTGTTGATGCCCTCCACCGGGTCGTTGCCCGCCGGGCGGCTCTGGCGGCCTGATGGGAGGTATATCCACGGCTCGTGCGGCAGCAGGGAGTGCTGGAAGTAGAAGGTGGGCTCGGGCCGCTTTCGGATCGCGCCAAGCCACTGGTGGAAGCGCGCCGGGCGCCCGCCACCAGCCAGACGCTTAAGCACCCCCGGCCGGCGCGTGCGCGTGCCGGGGCAGATGGCCGGTGGGCACACGGCGGACGCCGACTCGACCTTGAAGACCTCGTAGCCAAGCCGGTCCATCAGGTGAAAGACGCTCGGCTTGTGGCTGCGCACGTCCGGCGCGGTCTTCGGCTTGGGGAGCCTGCCGTCGAGGATCGACGGGATCGCCTTGAAGGTCGAGTCGTACACCGTGTGGCCGTTCGGGAACCAGGTGGACATCGACGCCAGCTCCGCGAAGTTCGGGAATCGCTCGGCGTCGATCTGCCCGTCGGGGCCGAGCAGATCGTCCGTGGGGAACTCGTCGAAGACCAGGACCACGACCGGCGGGCGCCGCTCCGCCTGCTGGGCGGAGCTGTCGCCGCCGATGCCGGCGCAGCCGGCCAGCACCACGGCTGCGGCCAGCTCAGCTGCGAGCCAGGAGAACCATCGTGCCCTCATCGGTTACCTCGAGCACCTCCACCCTGTTGCGGCCTTCGCGCAGCGCATCCTCCGGAACCATGACTGAGTAGCTCTCCGCAGTCTCGCCCCTGAGGCGAAAGCTTCGCCCAACCGCCTCGATCCGGCCGTTCACAGCGATCGCCAGGTCGCGCTCCGACCCCGTTTCGGGGCCGTGTATCCGGCCCGCGACCTGGCACGGCACGACGCCGGTGGACCGTCGCACGCGTGCGAATGCGCGCGAGAGCGAGATCGTCGCGCGCGTGCCGGTGGAGCTGCGCGCGCCGGCCGCGGGCTGTCCGATGAGGTCGCGGTTGGGTCCGAGGCTCGTGTAGAGGCTCGCCCAGTCGCCGGAGCCGAGCTGCTCGAGGCGGCGCCGAACGACGGCGCGGCGCTGCGCCTTCCAGCGCCGAGCCGGCATGCGCACGATCGAGCTGAAGTTGCGCGTGGTGAGGCTCACCTCGCGGCGAGCCCGGACCGCCCGCGAGAACGCCGATCTCCCGTCCGGGCGGTATCCGAGCGGGATGCCGAGCACGTCCGCGATCGTGGGAGCCACGTCGAGGGTCTGGGCGAGCGCGTCGTTCACCCGGGCGCGCGTCTGGCCCGGTGCCTTCACGAACAGCGGAACCGGACCCAGCTCGTTCACGTTCGAGCGGCTGACGCTGCGGCGCGTCGGCACGCCCACCTGCCACGCGAAGCCGTGGTCGGCGGTCACCACGATCAGCGTGTCGTCGTACATCTCCTCGCTCCTCAGCCGTGCCACCAGCCTGCCGAGCAGGCGGTCCACGAACCCGAGCTGGAGCAGGTAGCGCTGCTCGTTGTGGTCGGTCACGTAGTCGTCGTAGAAGCCCGGCACCGTCTGCATCCCGGGCAGCAGCTCCGGTCCCTCGGGCCGCGAGCGGTGGCCCGATGGCAGGTAGATCCACGGACCGTGTGGGAGCAGCGCGTGCTTCATCCAGAAGGTGGGGCGCCGGCTCGCCTGGATCGAGCGGATGAACCGGCCAAAGCGCTCGGCGCGGCCGGCCTTCAGGTTCGGGAGGATCTTCGGCCTCTTCGCGCGCTGCCCAGGGCAGTAGCGCCGCGGGCACATCGCCGTGGCCTCCTCCGAGCTCACGATCCGGTAGCGGCGCCTGCCGAGCGCCGTGAAGATCGAGTGCGGGTGGTCGCGCGCGATCGGCAACGTGCCCTTCTGGGGCCGGATGCCGTCGAGGATCAGCGGCACGGCCTTGGTCGTGGAGTCGTAGGTCGCGTGCGCGTTGCGGAACCAGGTCGCATCGCCGGCCAGCGCGGCGAAGTTCGGAAAGCGGCCGGCATCGACGCCGCCGTCCGGCCCGAGCAGGGTGTCCGCGGGGAACTCGTCGAGCACGACCAGGACGACGTGAGGGTGCCGTGGCCGCTGCGCCTCAGCGTCACCACCGCCAGCCGAGCAGGCGGACAGCGGCAGAACCAGCATCAGGATTCCCGCCAGGACGGCACGCATCGCGCGCACTCTAGGGAGAAGAGCTCAGCCTGCTGCTAACAGATTGCAACCGAGGTGGCGGGCAAGCCCCTCGCCGCCCCAGCGCATCACGATGTTGTGGTTGTACTCGAAGATCGGCCGCGCGAGCGGTGCCACGAGGTTCATCCAGCGCTTCGTGGTCCGGACCTTCCAGTCGTAGGTCACAGCGGTCACGCCGTCCTGCTCGTACAGCCGCCAGTGGCCCGTGCCAGCCAGCGCTCCGCTCGCGACCCCGCGCATCGAGCGGGGCTCGTCCAAATCCATGACCTCGAAGTCGAACTCGAGTTCATACGGCACTCGGCTGCGCCACGCGATGCGGTAGCGCTCATCTGGAGCAAGCACGGTCACACGCTGGACACCACGCCACCACTCGGGCCACCGCTCGGCCTCCCGGAGGACCCACCACACCTGCGCGCGAGGAGCCTCCAGGAGCCAAGTGGTCAGAAAGGAGTACTCAGGCTTCGAGGTTCACCATCACGTGCTTGACGATCGTGTAGTCCTCGAGCGCGTACTTCGACATGTCCTTGCCGTAGCCGGACTGCTTGAAGCCGCCGTGCGGCATCTCGGTGGCCATCGTGATGTGGTCGTTGATCCACACCGTGCCGAAGCGGATGGCGTTCGCCACCCTGTGCGCCCGGCCGACGTCGCGGGTCCAGACCGATGCCGCGAGGCCGTAGCGGGTCGCGTTCGCCCACTCGATTGCCTTGGCCTCGTCGTCGAACTGCTGGACGGTGATCACCGGACCGAAGATCTCGTTCTGGATCATCTCGTCGTCCTGCTGGAGGCCCGCGATCACCGTCGGCTCGAAGAACGAGCCGGGCAGGTCGGGCCCCTTGCCGCCGGTGATGACCTCGGCGTGCTCGGGCTTGCGCTCGAGGAATCCCTCCACGCGTCGCGCTGGCGCAGCGAGTTCACCGGACCCAGCGTCGTCTCCGGGTCGAACGTGTCGCCCATCTTGTAGCCCTTGGCCTCCTGGCCAGCCCGTTCACGACGTCGTCGTAGACCTTCGACGAGGCGAGCACGCGCGTGGCCGCGGTGCAGTCCTGCCCGCGTTGTAGAGGCCAGTGCCGGCGATCGTCTCGAGCGTGGTGCTCATG
>CAWINK010000006.1:0-20605 GCA_963837445.1 uncultured Thermoleophilaceae bacterium
ACGGCATTCCGCCAGGCGATGCGCATCATGGGCCACCAGTTCGTGATGGGCCGCGACATCGGCGAGGCGCTCGCGCGCTCGGCCGACGGCGAAGCCGCGCGCTACCGGCACACCTACGACATGCTCGGCGAGTCGGCGCTGACCGAGCCCGACGCCGCGCGCTACCTCGAGTCCTATCGCGCGGCGATCGCGGCGGTCGGCGCGCTCGGTGCGGCCGGGCACGCCCGCCCGCCGGCTGGCCGAGCATCTCGGTCAAGCTCTCGGCGCTGCACCCGCGCTACGAGTACGCGCGCGCAGCGCCAGGTGCTCGAGGAACTCGGGCCGCGCTCGAGTCGCTCGCGCTCGCCGCGAAGTCGGCGGGCATCGCGCTCACGATCGACGCGGAGGAGGCGGAGCGGCTCGAGCTCTCGCTGGTGCTGCTCGACCGGCTGCTCGCAGCGCCCGCGCTCGCCGGCTGGGACGGGCTCGGGCTCGCCGTGCAGGCGTATTCGAAGCGCGCGCCGGACGTGCTGCGCTACCTGCAGCAGCGCGCCGACGCAGGCCGGCGCGCGTGCTGAACGTCCGCCTCGTCAAGGGCGCGTACTGGGACAGCGAGATCAAGCGCGCGCAGGAGCGCGGGCTGCCCGGGCTATCCGGTCTACACGCGCAAGGCCAACACCGACGTCGCGTATCTCGCCTGCGCGCGCATCCTGCTCGAGGGCAGCGCGGCGCATGTATCCGCAGTTCGCGACGCACAATGCGCACACCGCGGCGTCGCATCATCCACCTGGCCGCGGCGAGCGGCCGCGAGTTCGAGTTCCAGCGGCTGCACGGCATGGGCGAGGAGCTCTACGCCGAGCTCACCGACCCGGCGGGCCGCGGCCTGCCGTGCCGCGTCTATGCGCCGGTCGGCTCGCACGAGGAACTGCTGCCGTACCTGGTGCGGCGCCTGCTCGAGAACGGCGCCAACACGTCGTTCGTCAACCGCATCGTGGACGAATCGCTGCCGGTCGAGGAGGTGGTCGGCGATCCGGTCGCCGACGTCGAGCGCGTCGGGCCGCGGGCCGCATCCGCGCATTCCGCCGCCGCGCGGCCTGTTCGGCGCGAGCGCGCCGAATTCCGCCGGGCATCAATCTCGCCGGACGGCGCGCGAACAGCGCCGCCTCGCCGCGGCCTGCGCCGAGGCGCTCGCGCGCGCCGCTTGCAGCGCGCCCGATCGTCGGCGGGCGCGAGCGGGATGGCGAGCGCCGCGCCTGCCGCTCGCCGGGAAACCTCGACCGCATCGTCGGCGAGGCCGCCGACGCGGACGCCGCGCTCGCGACCGAGGCGATCGACCTGGCGGTCGAACGCGCAGCCCGACTGGGATCGCGTGCCGGCGGCGACGCGCGCGGCGCGATCCTGCGCGACGCGGCGGACCGCCTCGAAGCGCGAAACGGCGCGCTTCGTCGCGATCTGCGTCGCGGAGGCCGGCAAGACGGTGCCCGACTCGATCGCCGAGGTTCGCGAGGCGGTCGACTTCCTGCGCTACTACGCAGCGCGCGCGGAGGAAGTCCTTCGGCCGGCCGCTGGCGCTGCCGGGCCCGACCGGCGAGTCGAACCGGCTCGGCGCTGCGCGGGCGCGGCGTCTTCGCCTGCATCAGCCCCTGGAATTTTCCGCTCGCGATCTTCACCGGGCAGGTGGCGGCGGCGCTCGCCGCGGGCAACGCGCGTGATCGCGAAGCCGGCGGAGCAGACGCCGCTGGTCGCCGCGGAGATGGTGCGGCTGCTGCACGCGAGCCGGCATCCCGGGCGACGTCCTGCACTTCCTGCCGGGCCGCGGCTCGAAGATCGGCCCGGCGCTGACCGGCGATCCGCGCATCGCGGGCGTCGCGTTCACCGGCTCGACCGAGACCGCGCGGCTCATCAACCGCATCGCTGGCGGCGCACGACGGCCCGCTCGCCGGCGCTGATCGCGGAGACCGGCGGCCAGAACGCGATGATCGTCGACAGCTCGGCGCTGCCCGAGCAGGTCGTGAACGACGCCGTGACCTCGGCCTTCAATGCGGCCGGCCAGCGCTGCTCGGCACTGCGCGTGCTGTTCGTGCAGGAGGACATCGCGCCGCGCGTGCTCGAGCTGCTCGCCGGCGCCATGGACACTGCTCGCGATCGGCGAGCCCGCGCTGCTCGTCCACGGACGTCGGCCCGGTCATCGACGCGGACGCGCTCGCGACGCTCGAGGCGCACGCGCGCGACGATCGTCGCGGGCGCCCGCTGGCATCACCGCGCGACGGCTGCCGGCCGGCCTCGCGCGCGCGGCCACTGCTTCGCGCCGCTCGCGGTCGAGATCGACGGCATCGCGCGGCTCGAGCGCGAAGTGTTCGGGCCGGTCCTGCACGTCGTGCGGTTCCCGGCGTCGCGAGCTCGACGCGGTCGTGGATGCGATCAATGCGAGCGGCTTCGGCCTGACGCTCGGCGTGCACACGCGCATCGACAGCGTCGCGCGCCGCGTCGCGGCGCGCGCGCGGGTCGGCAACGTCTACGTGAACCGCAACATGATCGGCGCCGTGGTCGGGCGTGCAGCCGTTCGGCGGCTGCGGGCTGTCCGGCACCGGCCCGAAGGCCGGCGGTCCGCACTACCTGCCGCGGTTCGCCACCGAACAGACCGTCACGATCAACACGGCCGCCGTCGGCGGCAACGCGACGCTGCTGTCGCTCGGCGAAGACTGATCCGGGCGGCTCCAAGGGGGCCGTTTCGGGATCGTGCGAGCCAGGGATGGCGAGCCCGTAGCGGCCAGGGACGCGCCATCCATAGCGCGACGTCCCGAAACGGCCCACTTGGAGCCGCCGGGATCACATCATGCCGGTCTGCAGGCGCGCCGCTTCCGACATCATCGACTGGTTCCACGGCGGGTCGAATACAAGCTCGACGTCGGCCTTGCGCACGGTCGGGATCATGAGCAGCTTGTCGCGGACGTCGGCGACGAGCACTTCGCCCATGCCGCAGCCCGGGCGCGGTCAGCGTCATGCTGACGCGACGTCGCGCGTGCCGTCCGCGTTGCCGGTGATCGAGCAGTCGTAGACGAGGCCGAGGTCGACGATGTTGATCGGGATCTCCGGGTCGAAGCAGGTGCGCAGCTGGTCCCAGACGACGCGGTTGACGTCCTCGTCGGTCGCGCCGGGCGGGAGCTCGGGCGGCTGCGCAGCGGCTCCTTGCCGATCGCGTCGCCGTCGACGCCGGCGATGCGGAACAGGTTGCCTTCGACGTAGACCGTGAAGCTGCCGCCGAGCGCCTGCGTGATGTAGCCGACGCTGCCCGGTCCTGCAGCTTCACCTCGATGCCCGCCGGCACGATCACCGCGCGCACGTCGCGGTTGACGACGATCGGCTCCTGGCGCGCGCGGCGCATGCTCATTCCGTCGTGACCGGCAGCGCGCTCGCCCGCGAGCGCGGCATTCAGCGTGTGCCAGCACGAGGCTCGCGCACTTCACGCGCGCCGGGAAACTCGCGCACGCCCGCGAGCGCCGCGAGCTTGCCGAGCCGCGGGTCGGGCGTCGCGCCCGGCGCCGGTCAGCATGCGGTGCACGGCGCTGAAGAACTCCGCGGCCTCGGCGCGCGTGCGGCCGCTGACCGCCTCGCTCATCAGCGAGGCGGACGCGGTCGAGATGGCGCAGCCCGCTGCCTTCGAACCGGAGCTCGCGGATGCGTCATCCGTCATCTCGACGTCGAACGCGTAAGCTGGTCGCCGCACAAGCGGATTGTTGCCCTCGGCATCGGTGGGTTGCGCCCGGCAGCGGGCCGCGATTGCGCGGGCTGGCGGTTGTGGTCGACGATCACGTCGCGGTAGAGGTCGGCGAGATCCATCAGCGCAGCATCCGGATCGCGTCGCTGCAGCGCCTTCGGCAAGCGCGTCGACTTCCGGCGCGCGTGTTGTAGAGGCCGAACGACGCGCGCGTCGTCGCCGGCACGCCGAAGTACTCCATCACCGGCATCGCGCAGTGATGGCCGGTGCGCACGGCGATGCCGCGCGAATCGAGCATCGTGCCGAGGTCGTGCGGATGCACGCCCTCGACGGTGAACGAAACCAGGCTGCGTCTTGTCGGCGGCGGTGCCGATCAGCGCGCAGGCCCGGCGATGCGCGAGAGCGCGGCGGTCGCGTAGTCGAGCAGCGCGTGCTCGTGCCGGCGATCCGCGTCGAGGCCGAGCGGCTTCGAGGTAGTCGATCGCGGCGCCGAGCCCGACCGCGCCGCCGATGTTCGGCGTGCCCGCCTCGAAGCGGTGCGGCAGGTGGTTCCAGGTCGAGCCCTCGAAGGACACGGTGAGGATCATGTCGCCGCCGCCCTGCCAGGGCGGCATCGCCGCCAGCACGGCCTCGCGCGCGTAGAGCACGCCGATGCCGGTCGGGCCGTACATCTTGTGCGCGGAGAACGCGTAGAAGTCGCAGCCGAGCGCCTGCACGTCGACGGTGCAGGTGCGGCACCGCCTGCGCGCCGTCGACAACGGTCGTGATGCCGCGCTCGCGCGCGGCGGCCAGGAACTCGCGCGAGCGGCAGCACCGTGCCGAGCGCGTTCGAGACGTGGGCGAGCGCGACGATGCGCGTGCGCGGGCCGAGCAGCCCGCAGGTAGGCATCGAAGTCGACCGACGCCGCGCCGGTCGATCGGGACCGGGACGACGCACCGCGCCCGTCTGCGCGGCGAGGATCTGCCAGGGCACGATGTTCGAGTGGTGCTCGAGCCGCGAGACGAGGATCTCGTCGCCCGGCTGCAGCCGCGGGCGCCCGTAGCGACTGCGCGACGAGGTTGATCGCCTCGGTCGTGCCGCGCACGAACACGATCTCTCCACCGTCGCGGCGCCGATGAAGTCGCGCACGCGCTCGCGCGCGCCCTCGTACAGCGCGGTCGCTTCCTGCGACAGCGTGTGCACGCCGCGATGGACGTTCGCATGGTGCGCGCGCGCGTAGTCCGGCGACCGCCTCGATCACGGCGGTCGGCTGCTGCGACGAGGCGGCATTGTCGAGGTAGGCGAGCGGATGGCCGTTGATCCGGCGCGGGAGCACCGGGAAAGTCCGCGCGCAGCGGGCGCAGGTCGTAGCGCACCGCGGCTTCGGCCGCGACGGCGGCCATCACGCCGGCCCCCGGATCAGCTCGTCGTCCGGCAGGATGCCGGCGACCTGCGTCGCCGCGGCGTCGCGCGAACTGCCGCGAGCGGGAGCCGGCCGAGCACGTCCTGGCAGAAGGCGAAGGTCAGCAGCGCGCGCGCCGCGGCCTCGTCGAGGCCGCGCGACCGCAGGTAGAAGAGCTGCGCCGTCGTCGAGCGTGCCGGTGGTCGCGCCGTGGCGGCACTGCACGTCGTCGATATGGTGCAGGCACCGTCACTGCGGTGCTGCTGCTGATCGTTCTGGCATTGCCGGTGTTCGAGAGCGCGGGCAGCCGGCGGGCACGACTCGGGACTGCCGCGGCGGGCCTGGCGGCCTACGCGGTGGCGCTCGCGGTGCTGTGGCTCGGCGCTCGCCAGAGCCTCGCGGAGGTTCCGCAGTACCTGGCGGACTCGGTGCAACTGGTCCTCGGGTATCCCGCCGCGGTGGCGATCGAGCAGCCCGGGCGGGGAGCGGAGTACGTCTATGGCGGCGCCGCAGCGCTTGGGATCGCCCTCCTGGCGCTCCTCGAGGGCCGCTCCCTGCCCTTGCCGAGGCGATGGGTGCTGGTGCTGTTGCTCGCCGCATACGTCGGGTTGCTGTTCCGGCACGGATTCACCCGGCACGACGAGCACTCGCTCTTCGCCTTCTTCGCTCCGGTACTGGTGGCGGCTGTGGCGCTGGTCCGGCCTGGGCGGAGGATGGTCGCCGCGGGAGTAGCGATTCCGCTGGTACTCGGCTGCCTGTCGCAGCGTGACGCCTCGGACCTGTTCCGCGTGAACCCGGACCGCGCGATCGACTCGGCGCGGTTCCTCCTGTCCGCGGACACGCGCTCGAGCATCCGGCATGCCAATCGCATGATTTTCCGGTTGAGGCATGCGGTGCCCGCCGAGGCGCTCGCGCGCATAGGCGCGGCGCCGGTCCACATCGATCTGTCCGAGACGTCCGTGGCCTGGGCGTACCCCCGCGTCAATTGGCGCCCGCTACCGGTGCTCCAGAGCTGGAACGCATACACCACCCGGCTCGACGACAAGAACGCGGATTTCCTGGCCTCCGGGTCGGCGCCGCGGTACGTCCTGTGGCGCGCGCAGACCGGCGCGTCCGACCGCAACGGACGCCTCGACTCCCCAAGTGCCATGGGCGAGCTCCTGTGCCGGTACAGGCAGGAGGGCGCCTACGAAAGCTGGCTCCTGTTGGAGCGGGTCCCGAGGCGGTGCGGCGCTCCCGTGGGGCTGGGAGCCGAGACGGCCGCCTTTGGCAGGCCGGTCTCGGTGCCCACGGGCGGGAGCCGGCCGAACATGGTCGTCGCTCGCTTCACGGAAGTCGACCAGCCCTTGTCGCAGACGGTGGCCGGCCTGCTGCTCAAGCCGCAGGTGGTCCATATCGGCCTTGGGCAGGGCCGCGTAAGCCGGTTCCTCACGGGCAACGCCGGCAGCCTTCATGTCCTGCGCGTGCCGTCCTGCCTCGGCTACGACAGCACGCTCTTCGACAGCACGCCCTACGAGACGGTGGCCCTCGCCCGCGGCGACCCCCGGATCGCGGCGGCCGGGGGCCCGGAGCAGAGCGGGAGCTTCGAAGTCCGCTTCTTCAGCGTGCCGTTTCGCTGCTGAGGGGTCCAGGGCGGTGGGCTTGCGCTCCGGCGTCCGTCACGGTTCTCGCTCGGCTTGTCCCGTAACGGACAGCCGTCGCCGCCCCCGCTCCGCACGCGCTGGCGCGGAGGACTGGCGGTGCTGTTTTTTTCCTTAAGCAAACAACAGCGTGTCGAGCGAACAGGTGCTTCCGTCCAAGGCAGTTACACGTGTGGGGCAGGGGCGGCGACGACGCCCGAGCGCAAGCCCACTGCCCTGGACAACGGGCCAAACCGCTCTCGACCATAAGGAGAACTGCGCCCATCAGATTCTCGACACCCGTCTAAAGACCCTTCCGCGCACCGCTCGTAGGTTGAGTACGGGACTTTCGGAAGGAGGCTGAAACGGTGGATTTCGTTTTCGCGACCAAGGATGACCTCGCCCAGGCCATCAATGGGACGCTCAGTGACACGGTGCCGGTGAACACCATGTGGGTGATCATCGCCGCGGTGCTCGTTCTCTTCATGCAGGCGGGGTTCGCCATGCTCGAGATCGGTTTCTCGCGCATGAAGAACGCCGGGACCGGGGTGGCGAAGATCTTCACCAACCTGTCGATCGCCGCAATCTGTTACTGGGCGGTGGGCTTTGCCTTCGCCTTCGGCAACCAGGACGTGCTCGGCATCTCGAGCTCGCTGATCGGCAGCAACGGGTTCTTCCTGCAGTTCTCGGGCAACGGGGCGGAGGCGTTCCCGGTGATGGGCCTGTCAGACGCGCTTCCGGAGGCGAAGTGGCTGTTCCAGTTCGCATTCTGTGCCGTGTCGCTGGCCATCGTCTGGGGCTCGACGCTGGAGCGCATCAAGTACGCGGCGTACGTGATCTACGCGGTCGTGTTCGCATCGATCATCTACCCCATCGGCTCCCACTGGGTGTTCGGTGGAGGCTGGCTCCAGATGGGTGACACGCCGCTGATGCCGACCGGAATGCAGGACTTCGCCGGCTCGACCGCGGTGCACCTCATCGGCGCCACCGGCGCGCTTGCGGCCCTGCTGTTGCTCGGTCCGCGCAAGGGCAAGTACGGGCCGGACGGCAAGCCGCGGGCCATACCGGGGCACTCGATGCCGCTGGTCGGCCTGGGCGTGCTCATCCTGTTCATCGGATGGTTCGGGTTCAACGCGGGATCGACGCTCGGCGTCGGCGACGTTCGCTTCGCCGAGGTGGCCGTGGTGACGATGCTCGGGTGTGCGGGCGGAATCCTGGGTGCCTTCGTGGCAACCCTGCTGAAGCAGCGCACGATCGACATCGGCATGGTCGCCAACGGCGCCATCGCCGGCCTGGTTGCGATCACGGCGCCCTCGGGCTACGTGGAGCTGTGGGCCGGCCCACCGATCGGGTTCATCGGAGGCCTGATCGTGGTCTTCGGCGTGATCGCGATCGACAAGCGCATCGACGATCCGATCGGGGCCACGTCGGCTCACGGTCTGGCCGGTATCTGGGGAACGCTGGCGTGCGGTCTGTTCACCGCGCCCCGGCTGGCGCAGTACAACGCGTTCGGCAATCCGGACGGGGGCCTGTTCTACTCGGGCTCCTTCGAGCAGCTGATCGCCCAGGCGGTCGGTGTGCTGGTGGCGTTCAGCTTCGTGTTCGGGCTCAGCTATCTGACCTTCGCCGCCATCAAGGCGACGATCGGGTTGCGCGTGTCCGAGGCGGACGAGGACGCCGGTCTCGACATCGTCGAGCACGGCATGTACGGATACCCGGAGCAGTTCATCCCGCAGTCGGAGATCGGCGGTCCCGGAATCGGGTCCGTTCCTGCACCGGCCAGCATGGCCACCGCGTCGCGTACAGGTGAGGTGACGGCATGAAGATGGTCATCGCGTACATCAGGCACGAGGCCTTCGAGGCGATCCGAGCGGATCTCCTCGAGGCTGGATTCCCGAGCATCACGATCACCGAGGTCAAGGGCTCGGGCAGGCAGAAGGCGATCACCGAGCACTACCGCGGCTCGGAGCTCGCCGTCCACCTGCGCCCGAAGATCAAGATCGAGTGCGTGGTGGAGACGAAGGACGTGGGCGTCATCAAGGAGACGATCCTGCGGCACGCCCGCACGGGCAACGTCGGCGACGGGAAGCTGTTCATCCTGCCCGTCGAGGACGCCGTGCGGATCCGGACGGGCGAGGAGGGCGAGACCGTCCTCCAGTCCCACGACTCGGAGGAAGTGCCGGTAAATGGCGGTCCCGCCTAATCGCGTGGACACCCGGGCGAGCCATGTGCTCGCCCGGGGCTTCCACCTGACGCCGGAGGCTCCGTGGCAGAACGTGCGGCGTCTCGGCGTCACCTAGCGGCAGCCCCTGCCGAGCCCGTGGATCCGGCGGTCGAGGGATCGACCCCCCGCACGGCCCACCTCGAGATGGTGGGTGCGGTGCTGGCCGGCGACGGACTCGAGCGGGTTGCCGAGATTGCCTCCTCCCACGCCGGGGCGCCGGTCGCGGTGATCGTGCCGCGGCTGGGTGCTCCGGTGGAGGGGTGGAAGGACTACGAGCGCTACGTGGGCGCGCGCCTGGCGGGCGGGCGCCCGCAGGCGCCCGCGGCGATCAAGCTCGAGGTGCCGATCTCCTCCGGGGGCCGGGAGCTCGGAGCGGTCCTCCTCCTGGGACGCGGGAGCAAGGACGCCGGCGAGTACCTGCACATGGCCGCCATCGCCGCCCTGACGGAGGTGGCCGTGGTCGAGGCCCGCGACGAGACCGAGCAGTCGCTGCGCGGCTCGTTCCTCGAGGAGGCGCTCACGCGCACGGACATGGACCCCGCCGACGCGGAGCGGCGCGCGGCCCGGCTCGGGTGCGACCTGAGCGGCGGCTACACCGCCCTCTGCGGCGACCCGGGGCCGCGCAGCCCCGGCCGGCTGGTGGCGGCGCTGGCCGCCGAGGTGCCGGGCGTGCTCGCTCAGCCGGTGGACGGCAAGGTGTACGCGCTGCTTCCCGGAGACCCCGATCTTGCCCGGCGCGTGGCCACGCGCGTGGGCCGCCACGCGACCGTGGGGCTCTCGTCGCACTACGCGCAGTCCGCGGACCTGACGCGGGCGCTCGAGGAGGCCGAGCTGGTGCTCGGCGTGACGGCGGCGGGAGGCGGCACGCCCATCGAGGAGATCGGGGGCGGCACGTACCGCCTGCTGTTCCGGGTGATGGCGAGCCACCCGCAGGAGGTGCGGAGCTTCTACGAGGACACGGTGTCCGCGCTCGTGAAGTACGACGAGCAGTACTCCACCGACCTGCTCGGCACGCTCGACGCCTACCTCGACAACAACTGCAACATGAACGCGACCGCGCAGGCGATCCACGCCCACCGGCACACGGTGGGCTACCGCCTCGAGCGGGTGAAGGAGCTCACCGGGCTCGACCCGCTCACCAGCGAGGACCGCGAGCGCCTGGGCCTCGGCCTCAAGGCGTACCGGATCATCGCCCCGTCGCTGCCGCGGTAGGAGACCGTCGCGCGCTAAGGCCGTGCGTCGAGCCGGCGCCGCTCGGCGGCGGCCACGCGCTCCAGGCGCTCGTGCCGGTCCACCCCGAGCGCCGACCGCGGCGACACCGCCACCCGCGCCAGCGCGTAGCGACGGACCTTCCCGGCGCCGGGCACGTGGCGGTCGTCGGCGCTGACCGGCACGAGGGCGATGCGGCGGTGGGAGGACGATCGCATGTGTTCATGCTCGGCCACGGCGCGGTGTGCGGCCAGGGACGAGTGGCCAAAGATCGGGGGGTGGGGCACGCCCTTTTGTCGAGTCGCTTTTTGGCCCAGGGCGGTGGGCTTGCGCTCCGGCGTCCGTCACCGTCTTCGCTCGCTTCGCTCGCTCTTCCGGTAACGGACAGCCGTCGCCGCCCCCGCTCCAGCACGTGCTGGCCCGGGGCTCCGGGCCGTGCTGCTATTGCTTGAGCGGAACCTGCGGCAGCGCTGCCAGGACGGCGTCCAGCACCCGGTCGGCGCCGAAGCGGACCACGTCGTCGGCCGGCAGGCCCGTGGCCTCCTCGGCCTCGGCCACCGCCGCGCGTGCGGCGTCCTCGTCGAGCGTGCTGGTGTTCAGGGCGATCGCGGCCACGCGCGCTGGGCGCACCGGCCGGGCGATCGCCTCGTAGGCGGACACCAGCTCGGGCAGGGACGGCAGGGGCAGGTCCGGGTAGTTGCGCAGAGCGGTGGCTCCGGCCTTGTGCACCAGCACGAGCACGTCGGGCGCCGAGCCGTGGAGCAGGCCGAGCGTGACGCCCGAGTACGCCGGATGGAAGATCGCCCCCTGGCCCTCCACGAAGAGCAGGTCCCCGCGCTCGGAGCCCTGGTTGACGAGGCGCTCGGCGGCGCCCGCCACGTAGTCGGAGATCACGTGGTCGACCGCCAGGCCCCAGCCGGCGATCGCCACGCCGGTCTGTCCGGTGGGCACGTACACCGACGCGAGCCCGCGCTCGCGGGCCACGCGGTCGAGCTCGAGGGTCACGACCTTCTTGCCGATCACCGTGTCCGAGCCCACGCTGTGCACCACCCGCACCCCGGCAGCGCGGCTCGCGGGGCCGAGCGGCACGGTGAGGTCGGGCGGCGCGGCGCGCAGGTCGCGCAGGCGCGTTCCGCGGCGCTCGGCCGCCTCGCGCAGCTCGGGATCGGCGGACAGCTCGGTGTGCAGGCCCGCCTCCAGGTCGAGGCCCGCCTCGATCGCCTCGAGCAGCGCCGGGCGCCAGGCCGGGTCGAGCTTGCCGCCGGTGGGCGCCACTCCGATCAGCAGCGTCGTGGCGCCGCGCTCGATCGCCTCGGCCACGCCGGCCACCACGGGCACCTCCCGAACGCAGAAGGGCTCGACCTCGGCGGCGGTGCGCCCGGCGTTGGTGGAGTCCACCACTGCGACCACGTCGCGGTTGCCGTACCGGATCACGCCGTGAGCGGTCTTGCCGCTGTGGCTCTCGAAGAGGCCCTCGGCGAAGATGGCCAGCCGCTCGCTCACGCCGGCTCCACCCCGAGGCCCGGTTGCTCGGAGGGCAGGACCCGGCCGTCGCGCATCTCCAGACCCACGTAGGGCTGGTCGGCCAGCAGCAGGTGCCCGTCCAGGTCCACCCAGTCGGCCAGCGATCCGATGTGAGCGGCGGGCGCCACGGCCAGTTGCGATTCCACCATGCAGCCGATCATCACGCCCAGGCCGAGCGCGCGCGCCGCGTGGATCATGCGCACAGCCTCACGCACCCCGCCGGCCTTCGCCAGCTTCACGTTGACGGCGTCGGCGTAGCCGGCCACCGCGGCCACGTCGCGCAGGTCGTGGCAGCCCTCGTCCACCACGATCGGCGGGCGCGGCCGCAGCTCGCGCAATGCGCGAAAGCTGTCCAGGTCGTCGGCCGGGAACGGCTGCTCGATCAGCTCCACGCCCAGCTCCATCAGAGCCGGCAACAGCTCGCGCGCGGACTCGAGCGTCCAGCCCTCGTTGGCGTCCACGCGGAGGGCCACCGGGGACTCCTCGCGCACGGCGGCCAGCCGGTCGAGGTCCTCGGCGCCCCCGACCTTCACCTTGAGCACCCGGAACTCGCGCGCCCGCCGCGCGCGGTCGTGTGTGCCCTCCAGGCTGTCGATCCCGATCGTGTACGAGGTGGGGGGCAGGTCGCGGCTCAACCCGAGCAGCCGCCAGAGGGGCACACCCAGCCGACGGCCGATCCAGTCATGCAGCGCTGCGTCGAGCGCCGCCCTGGCGGCCGCCTCCGCACCGTCCGCCCACACCGCACGCCCGATCTCCTCGAGCGCGAACGGATCCTCGCCTATGCGGCCCGGAACGACGTCGGAGAGGAACGTGAGGGCCGAGCGCACGGTCTCGCTCCGGTAGTAGATCGGCGCAGCCTCGCCTCGGCCCACCAGCCCGTCGTGCTCGACCTCCACGCGCACGACCTCCTGGGACGTGCGCGAGCCCCGCGCGATCGCGAAGTCCTCGGCCAGCGCGAGGCTGGTCGCGCTCGGGCGCAGCTCCACCGGCGGAAGAATGACGGCGCGGCCCTAGGGACGCGCGGCGGTCTCGTCGGCGCGCGCCAGGCGAAGCGCCTCGGCGCTGTCTATGGGGCGCACGTCGAAGATCGACGCGGGCGCCGGATCGGTGACCACCGTCTCGCTCGCGAGGCTCTCGATCAGCGGACGCGCCACGCCGGAGTCCACGGGCGTGACGAGGCCGATCCAGAGCGACGACAGCTTGGGCGTGATCAACGGCACAGGGACCCGCGGCCGGCGGCGCAGCTCGAGCGAGTCGGCCATCATGTCGAGCAGGTCGCCGTAGGTCACCACGTCCGAGCCGCCGATCTGGATCTCGCGGCCGGCGGACTCGGGCCGCTCGCCCGCCTGGGCCAGGTACTCGAGCAGGTCGGCCACGGCGATCGGCTGGGTCCGGTTGCGCAGCCAGGCGGGGGCGATCATCGCGGGCAGGCGCTCCACGAGATAGCGGAGCGTCCTGTACGACTCGCTCTTCGCGCCGATCACCATTCCCGCGCGGAAGTAGGTCAGCGGCGGGCCCTCGCTGGCGAGAACGCGCGCGGTCTCGGCGCGGCTCTTCAGGTGCTCGGAGCGCGGCTCGCCGAGTCCCCCCAGGTACACCACCCGCTGCACGCCCGCCTCGTGCGCCATCCGGGCGAACGATGTGGCGCCCTTGCGCTCGCGCTCGGCGAACCCCTCGTGGCCGCCGCCCCGGCCCATCGAGTGGACGAGGTAGTAGGCCACGTCCACTCCGTCCCCGGCGCCCTCGAGGCTGGACGGCTCGAGCACGTCGCCCTCGTGGAGCTCGAGCCCGGCGGCCTGGAGGTCCTCCGCCCGCCCGCGGTCGCGCACGAGGCAGCGCACGTCGTGCCCGCGCTCCGCGAGCGAGCGCGCGAGCCCACCGCCCACGAAGCCCGTGGCGCCGCTGACGAGCGCGCGCATGTCAGGAACGCCAAGTGCTGGGAAGTGGTGCGCGCATGGGAAGGGGTACGCGCCGGATCGGTCCCGAGGTCATGCACCGAGGCTACCCGCACGGCCTACGCTTCCTCCATGAAGGCGGGCCTCTGCGACAGCTGCCGACACCAGCGGGTGATCCGTAACACGCGCGGGAGCGTCTTCTCGATGTGCGAACGCGCCAAGTCCGACGAGCGCTTTCCCAAGTACCCGCGGCTCCCGGTGGAGCGCTGCCCGGGCTTCGAGCAGGTCCGGCCGGCCCGTTAGTCCACGACGACGGTCTTGCCGTCGGCGCCTATGCGCGTGTGGTTGGCCTTCTGGGAGATCGTGCCCGCCAGCGTTCCCTCCGCCGGCGAGCCTCCTTCGACGACGGCCTTCGCCTTGCCGTCGAGGCCGCCGGCCACGCGGTAGCTGATCTCGTAGGGGCCGGCGGTCACCGCGGTGACCGACCAGCGGAGCCGCAACTCGTCGTCCGGCTCGAGCGGCCCGCACGCCCAGGTGTTCACGTAGGCCGTCTCGCAGCCGTCGGGGCCCGCATCGCGTGCCTCGGGAAATCCGCCAACCTCCTGGGGCACGCCGTCGATCGCGAATCGCGGCCGGTTCGGGTCTGAGAGACCCTCCTGCTCGCTGCGGAACCCGAAGCCGTTCACGGTCACGGCCAGGTTGGGCACCGCCTCGTCGCCCGCGTTCCGGACCGTCATCTCGAAGTCCGAGCTCTTGCCCAGTTTCTGCTTCTCCGGGAAGGTGGCGCTGACCACCTCGACCTGGAAATCGCCCTCGGGCTCGTTCGCGTCCTGAGGGTCACCGCCGCCGCAACTCGCCAGCGCCGCGAGGGCGATGGCTGCGATCGCGCTACCAGCGTGCGTGCTCCTCGCCCTCACAGCCGGGCGAACATACCACCCGCCGGAGCGCCCCGGAGCCGCCCGGGCACTCGATGCGCGGCTGGCGGGCGCCGCTCTGGAGCGGGCATCGGGGCCGGCGTTCCCTCTGGCGGTCGGGGGGCCCATGCCATAGGCTTGCAGCGTCGAGAGCGCCTCGGACGGCGTTCTCCCGGAGGAGGAGCCAGTTGGTCCGTAGCGCAGCCGATCGCGTCTTTTTGCCGACGAAGTCCCTGCTGGAGCAGGTTGGGGACATGATGATTCTGACGGGCAAGACGCTGGTGTCGGCTGTGCGGCCGCCGTTCCCCTACGGCACGGAGTTCGTGCAGCAGTTCCTGTTCATGCTGCGGCTCTGCTGGCTGCCGTTGATGATCACGACGATCGCGTTCGGCTACGGCGCGCCGGGGTTGCAGGCGGGGAACTTCCTCGTCCTGTTCGGGGCGATCGACCGCCTGGGCGGCTTCTTCGTGCTGGCGTCGATCCGTGAGTTCGCGCCGATCGCCTCGGCGATCATCCTGGCCGGCGTCGGCGGCACCGCGATCACCGCCGACCTCGGCGCCCGCAAGATCCGCGAGGAGCTCGACGCGCTGCAGGTGCTCGGGGTCGACCCGATCAAGAACCTGGTCGTGCCGCGCTTCCTGGCGTTGATGGTCGTGACCGGCCTCTTCAACATCTACGCGCTGATCTTCGGGATCTTCGGCGGCGTCCTGGCCACCCTGACCTTCGACGCGCCGCTCGGGCCGTTCTTCGCCACGCTGCTCAACAACGCCTCGACCACCGACCTCTGGGGGTCGGTCGTGAAGACGACGCTGTTCGGAGCGATCATCGCGATCGTGTCCTGTTACAAGGGCATGACCGCCTCCGGCGGCGCCGAGGGTGTTGGCCGGTCGGTCAACCAGGGGGTCGTGATCGCCTTCCTCGCGATCTTCGCGTTCAACTACGTCTTCACCCAAACACTGCTCGCCACCCACCCTGAAATCTCGGTGATCAAGTAGCCATGGGAAAGACGTGGCTATCGGTACCCAAGGACTGGATCTCCAATGCTGGAGAGATAGCGCGCTTCTGCGGCACGGTCGTGGCCGGCGTGTTCAGCGGCCGCGTCTTCCACTTCTTCGGCGAGGCGCTGCGCCAGGCCGGGATCCTGATCCTCGGCTCGGCGATGGTGATCTGGGGCCTCGCCTTCATCCTCGGCCTCCAGTGCGGCATCGAGGGTGCGTACTTCAACCGCTCGGTCGGCGCGCCCGCGTACGCCGGCGTGTTCTCGGCATGGTGCGACTTGCGCGAGATCATGCCCTACGCGTTCGGCTACATGATGTCGGCCAAGGTCGGCACCGGCCTGGTGGCGGAGATCGGCGCGATGCGGATCTCGGACGAGATCGACGCGCTCGAGGTGATGGGCATCAACTCGCTCACCTTTCTCTGCGCCACGCGCCTCCTGGCGGCCTGGCTCGTGCTGCCCTTCATGTACATCGCGGCGGTGGGGGTGGGCTTCTTCGGAAGCTATCTGGCGGTGGTCCAGCAGATCGGCGAGGTGTCCTCGGGAGGCTTCTTCCTGATCTTCTGGATGTTCCAGAACCCACCCGATCTCCTTTACAGCTTGATTAAGGGCATGGCCATGGCCACCGTAATCGTGCTGGTCGGGTGTTATTACGGCTACAACGCATCCGGGGGACCGGTGGGCGTGGGCACGGCAACGGCCAAGTCGATGGTGCTGAACACCGTGCTCGTCCACCTCGTGGGAATGGTGGGCACCCAGATCTTCTGGGGCTCCAACCCAAGAGCCCCAATAGGCGGATGAGGAACACGAGGAGAGAGAGTTGAGCGAGCAGCGAGGCAGAGGACAGGGGGGCCCTGGGCCGCTCAACCCGCGCGAGTGGGAGGAGACGCGCAGCGCCGCGAGTGACGCGCCGACGGCGGGGGAGGACACCCGAGCCCGCTACGTCGAGGGCGAGGAGGTGCCGGCCAACATCCAGGAGCAGACCCGCGAGGGCGAGCATCCCTACCAGTGGCACAGTGGCCGCACGCGCGAGCACGGTGCCACCGACGCCGTGGAGTTCATCGACGTCAAGAAGTCGTTCGGCCGCAACAACACGATCCTCAACGGCCTGAACCTGGGCCTGCCGAACGACCAGATCTCGATGATCCTCGGCCCGTCCGGCACCGGCAAGTCCGTGTGCATCAAGCACATGGTCGGGCTGCTCTACCCGGACGAGGGCGACGTGCTGGTGCACGGCGAGTCGGTGCCGAACATGGCCGACGAGGAGCTCTTCGAGATGCGCAAGAAGTTCGGCGTCCTCTTCCAGGACGGCGCGCTCTTCGGCTCGATGAACGTGTTCGACAACACAGCCTTCCCGCTGCGCCAGCACACGGACAAGGGCGAGGAGGAGATCGCCGAGATCGTGAACAGGCGGCTCGGGGAGGTGGGCCTCACGAGCGCCCGCGACAAGATGCCCAACGAGCTCTCGGGCGGGATGCGCAAGCGCGCGGGATTCGCGCGCGCGCTGGTGCTCGACCCGGACATCGTGCTCTTCGACGAACCCGATTCGGGGCTCGACCCGGTGCGCACTGCCCTCCTCTGCGAGCTGATCCAGGAGGTGCACGCCGAGAACGGCGGCGCCTACTGCGTGATCACGCACGACATCATGTCGGCGCGGCGGGTCGCGGACTACATCGCGATCCTCTGGAAGGGCCGGATCGTGGAGTCCGGGCCCGCCAGCGAGCTATTCAACTCGGACAACCAGTTCGTACGGCAGTTCCTGTCGGGCGAGGCGCAGGGACCGCTGGGCATGGAATAGGTCTTGCGACCTTCGCGCGCCCGCCGGCACGGTGAAATACTGGCCGGGGGGAAGTGCCGGTCGCTGGTTCGCCCTTGGAATCGACGAGGAGAGATGCAAGCACCCGAGATGCGCTCCATGGAGAGCGTGGGTCGACGCTCGCCCGGGTTGCCGCTCTCGGCGCGCTTGTAGCCGCCGTCGCGCTGATCGCCATCGCCATGTTCGGCGGTGCCGACGGCTACAAGGTGAAGGCGGTCTTCCTGAACGCCGGCCAGCTCGTGCCCGGCAACCCCGTGCAGGTCGGCGGGGGCAAGATCGGCACGGTCGACGAGATCGAGCTCAACGATCAGTCGCAGGCCGTGGTCACGCTGAAGGTCGACGACGACTTCGGCCGCCTGCACGAGGGCACCACCGCGACGATCCGGGCCACCTCGCTGTCCGGCATCGCGAACCGCTACGTGTCGCTCCAGCCGGGCCCGAACAACGGCGGCGAGATCGATGACGGCGGGGAGATCGGGGCCGACGAGACCGCGGCGCCGGTGGACATCGACACGCTCTTCAACACGCTGGACGATCGCACGCGCAAGGGGCTCCAGAACGTCATCCGGGGCTTCGGCGACCAGTACGACGGCAAGGGCGAGCAGGCGCGCGAGGCGACCAAGTACTTCAGCCCGTTCCTCGTGAGCGGGAGCGATCTCACGCGCGAGCTCGCGCTCGACCAGAAGGTCCTCGAGGCGTTCGTCACCGACACCTCGGACGCCGTCACGGCCATAGCGGAGCGCCGCGACGACCTGGCCGACCTCGTGAGCAACGCGAACGCTGCCTTCGGGGCGATCGGGGCCGAGAGCGCGGCGCTCGACAGGGCGCTCGAGCTCCTGCCCGACACGCTGCGCAAGGCGAACACGACGTTCGTGAACCTGCGTTCCACGCTCGACGATCTGGAGCAGCTCGTGGACGTGTCGAAGCCGGCCACCCGCCGGCTCGCCCCGTTCCTGCGCGAGCTGCGCCCGCTCGTCCACGAGGCCCGCCCGACGATCGCCGACCTCAGCACGCTCGTGCGCAGCCCGGGCAAGAACAACGACCTGATCGACCTGACCGCGAAGCAGCCGCGCCTCGCCGAGCTGACCGGGTCGGTCTTCCCGCGGGCGATCAGCACGCTCGACCGCGCCCAGCCGGTGTTCGAGTACGCCCGCAGCTACACGCCGGACCTCGCGGCCTGGGTCACCAACTTCGGCCAGCTGGCCGCCAACTACGACGCCAACGGCCACTACGCGCGCGTGCAGCCGATGTTCCTGCCGTCCTCGTTCTCCGGCGGCGCCCTCACGGCCAACGTACCGAGCGAGAAGCTCAACGGCTTCGACACGGGCAACCTGACGCGCTGCCCCGGCGCGATCATGCAGCCCTCCCCCGACGGCTCCAGCCCGGTTCCCGTCGGCGATGACTGCGACCCGTCCCAGACCCCGCCCGGCCCGTGAGGCGGCTCGTCTGGATAGCCCTCGCAGTGGCCATCGTGCCGTGGCTCGTGATCGGCGCGGTCGAGGCCGTCGGCGAGGAGGACCGCGACAACGCCTACTTCGTGCGCGCGATCTTCGACAACGCGTCGTCACTGGTGGCGGGCGAGGACGTGAAGATCGCGGGCGCCGTCGTGGGAGCCGTGGACTCGCTGGAGGTCACCGACGACGAGAAGGCCGCGGTCACGCTGCGCATCGACAACGAGGACTTCACGCCCTGGAAGAGCGACGCGAGCTGCACGATCCGGCCGCAGTCGCTGATCGGCGAGAAGTTCGTGGAGTGCGAGCCCGGATCGGCATCCGCCAGCGCGCTGAGGGAGATCGAGGACGGCGACGGCGAGGGCGAGCGGCTGCTGCCGGTCGAGAACAGCAGCTCGCCGGTGGACCTCGACCTGCTCAACAACGTCCTGCGACTCCCGTACCGGCAGCGCTTCTCGATCCTGCTGAGCGAGTTCGGCGCCGGCCTCGCCGGCCGCGGCGAGCAGCTGAACGAAGTCATCCACCGGGCCAACCCCGCGCTGCGCGAGACCGACAAGCTGCTCGCGATCCTCGCGAAGCAGAACCGCGTGCTGGCGCGGCTCGCGCGCGACTCCGACACGGCGCTCGCGCCGATCGCCCGAGAGCGCAGCAAGGTGGCGAGCTTCATCGTGCAGGCCGGCATCACGGGCGCGGCCTCGGCCGAGCGCAGCGAGGACATCAAGCTCGGGCTCAATCGCCTGCCGGACTTCCTGCGCGAGCTGCGGCCGCTGATGGCGGACCTCGACAAGGTCGCGGTACAGGGCACCCCGCTGCTCCGTGACTTCGGCAGCGCCGCTCCCCAGATGGGCCGTCTGATCCGCAGCCTCGGGACCTTCTCCACCGCCGCGAACGAGAGCTTCCCGAGTCTCGGAGACGCCCTCGAGCAGGGCCGGCCGGCCCTCATCAGGGCACGGCCGCTGATCCAGCAGCTGGGCGAGCTCGGCCGCGAGGCCAACCCTGCGGTCAAGGACCTGGACAAGCTCACGGCCAGCCTGAAGGACACCCAGGGCATCCAGCGCATCAACGACTTCCTCTACTACCTGACGCTCTCCACCAACGGCTACGACTCGCTCGGCCATTACCTGCGGGCCGGGCTGGTGGCCACCGCCAACTGCTCGAACCGTGCCGTCGTGCACGCGCCGCAGGGCAACTGCTGGGCGCTCTTCTACGACCCGGAGGAGGACCCGTCCGCATCCACGGCGTCCTCCGCCGGGGCTGACGGCGCGAGCGGCGCTCAGGACGCCGGCACGACCCGCCGCCCGGGCAGCGCCCTCCTGGAGAGCCTGATCGGCACGCCGGAGACCAAGGCTCAGGCCCGCGAGCGCGAGCAGCGGATCGACCACCTGCGCCAGCGCTCGGCCAAGCCCTCCGCCGCGCTCCAGTCGGACGAGCCGGTGCTCGACTACCTGCTGGGAGACGAGCGATGAGCCCGCGCCGCTCCCGCGCCGCGCTCACGGCCAGCCCCGTGCTCGTGGGCGCCGTGACCGTGCTCGTGACGATCGTGGCCGTGTTCCTCTCCTATAACGCGAACACCGGCCTGCCCTTCGTCCCGACCTACGACCTGAAGGCCAACCTCCCCAACGCCTCGCAGCTCGTGGAGGGCTTCGACGTGCGCATCGGCGGCGCGCGCGTGGGCCAGGTCTCGACGATCGAGCCGATGCAGCGCGAGGACGGCACCACCTACGCCCAGGTCACCCTCAAGCTCGACAAGGAGATCGAGCCGCTGCCGGCCGACTCCACCCTGCTCGTGCGACCGCGCTCGTCGCTCGGCCTCAAGTACCTCCAGGTGGTGCCCGGCACCGGCCAGGCCGGCTTCAAGGCCGGCGCCACGGTGCCGA
>CAWINK010000007.1:0-21351 GCA_963837445.1 uncultured Thermoleophilaceae bacterium
TCAGCAGGTCCTCCACGATCAGCCGCTCCTCGCGCGCGAGCGAGCCGTGGTGAGCGCGGGCTATGTAGGCCGGGCCGGCCTCGCCGGCGGCTGGGGCGCCTGCGCCATTCCCGCTCTCGCTCTCCTCAGCCGCCAGATCATTCAAGCGCACGGCTAGCCGCTCGGCGCCGCGGCGGTTGTTCACGAAGATGATCGTGGAGCGGTGCTCCTGCACCAGGCGCAGCAGCTCGGGGTAGATCGCGGGCCAGATCGAGCGGCTCGTGACCGCGGGGGCGGTCCCGCCGAGGCCCTCGCCGACGAGGTCGCCGCCACCGGCGGCCGTGCCCATGCCCCCCAGCGCGGGGTTCGTCACGTCGTGAGCGTCGGGCTCGCGCATGTTGTCCACGGGCACGTGGATCTTCAGGTCGAGCGGCTTGCGCATGCCGGCGTCGATGACCGTGCACTCGCGGCCGGCCCCCACGAGGAAGCGGCCCACCTCCTCGAGCGGCCGCTGCGTGGCGGACAGGCCGATCCGCTGGAGCGGTCGGGAAATCGAAGGCTCGCGGGCACCGCCCGCTCGCAGGTCCGCAAGCTTTTCGAGGCGCTCGAGCGTGAGCGCCAGGTGCGCGCCGCGCTTCGTGCGCGCCACGGCGTGGATCTCGTCGACGATCACGGCCTCCACGTCCACGAGGAACTCGCGCGCCTTCGACGTGAGCATCAGGTAGAGCGACTCGGGGGTGGTGATCAGCACGTCCGGCGGCTTGCGGAGCATCGCCTGGCGCTCCTTCTGAGGCGTGTCGCCCGTCCGGATCGCGACCGCCACCTCGCCGCCGATCCCCTTGAGCGGAGCGCGGAGGTTCTTCTCGACGTCGTAGGAGAGGGCCTTCAGCGGCGAGACGTAGACAAGCCGCGTCTTGCGCTCGCCCTCGGGGAGCGGCCGAGCGGCGAGGCGGTCGAGGGCCCAGAGGAACGCGGCGAGCGTCTTGCCGGAGCCGGTGGGGGCGGAGAGGAGCACGTTGTGACCGGCCGCAATCGCAGGCCAGGCCTGCGCCTGCGCCTCCGTGGGCCGCTCGAACGAGCGTGTGAACCAGTCACGTACCTCGGGGGTGAACGATGCGAGCGACTCCGGAACCATGCGACCCACGAGCGTATCGCGTGGATAGGCTCCACCTGTGCCCGATTCCCGCAAACTCGTTCTTCTCTTGACCCTGGCGGCACTTACCGCCCCGGTCGCGGCCTGCGGTGAGGACGACGCCCGCGATCAGGTCGACCAGGCGCGCCAGGACATTCGCGACAAGGCGAACGAGCTCAGGGGCAACCTCGACGACCTCTCGGAGCAGGATCTGCGCGAGGCGCTGAACGACGCCGAGGACGCCGCGAAGAACGGCAGCGCCGAGACGAAGCGCAAGGCACGCGAGCTCGAGCGCAAGATCGAGCGCGAGCTGAATCAGCGCAAGGGCGAATAGCCCGCGGGGCGGCGGCAACCGCCGCCCGCGACGGTTCCCCCTAGTAGCCCGGCGGTTACCCCAGTAGCGTCCCGGTCGGGAGCAAGTAGCAGGACGCATCAACGATGCGCAGGGGCTGACACGTGGAGCCGACCGGGAGGAACGGCTTGTTGCGAGCGGCGGCGGTTGCCGCCGTTCTTGGCGCGTGCGCGCTCGTGGCCTTCCTTCTGTTCGACGCCGACGGCGGCGGATACAGGGTCAAGGCGCGCTTCCTCAGCGGCAGCCAGCTCGTCAAGGGAAACCACGTCGACATCGGCGGCACGCAGGCCGGCCTCGTCAAGGATCTGAGGATCACGCCGGACGGGCAGGCGGAGGTCACGCTCGAGGTCGACGACCGCTACGCGCCGCTTCGCCACGGCACGCGGGCGGTGATCCGGGCGAGCGGGCTCACGAGCGTCTCCGGGCGCTACGTGCAGCTGATGCTGCCGTCCGAGGAGGAGGCGGGCCACGACATCCCCGACGGCGGTGTGATCCATCCCGATCACACCACCACGCAGGTGGACCTCGATCAGTTCTTCAACATCTTCGACAGGCCCACGCGCAAGGCCCTGAGGCGCTTCTACAAGGGCGGCTCGCGCCAGTACGCCGGCCGGGGTGACGAGGCCAACGCGGGCCTCCAGTACCTCAACCCGCAGCTCGCGGCGAGCACGCGGCTGTTCGAGGAGCTGCGCCACGACCCGCCTGTGCTCGAGCGCTTCCTCGTGGACTCGTCGCGCTTCGTGACCGCGCTCTCGGAGCGGCGTGACGACCTCGCGTCGCTGATCGGGAACCTCAACTCGACCACGCGCGCGCTCGGCAACGAGAAGGCGGCGCTGGCCGAGGCGATCGGCCGCCTGCCCGGCTTCATGCGCCAGGCCAACACGACCTACGTGAACCTGCGCTCCACGCTCGACGAGCTCGATCCGTTCGTGGAGGCGTCCAAGCCGGTGGCCAAGCGCCTCGGCCCCTACCTCGACGAGCTGCGCCCGTTCGCGCGCGAGGCCGTCCCGACCGTGCGCGATCTGAGCGCGCTGGTGCGCGCCCGCGGGCGCTCGAACGACGTGACCGAGCTGAACCGGACCTATCCGGACCTACGGGAGATTGCGCTCACCGAGCGGCAGCGCAAGGTGGACTTCGGCACCGGGCCGGCCGACGTCGGCAGGCGCCGCGGAGCCTTCCCAGAGCTGGTTCAGGCACTCACTGAGAGCGCCCCGCTGATCGCCCACGGGCGGCCGTACACCACCGACCTGTTCGGCTGGTTCGACGACTTCTCCCACACCGGCGCGTACGACGCCCTCGGGTCGTTCAGCCGCGTCCAGACCTACTTCAACGCGTTCACGGTCTCCGAGGGCCTGCCCGACCGGTTGCTCCCCCTGCCTGAACGTGGGGACGCGTTCCGGCAGATCGCGAAGCTGAAGCAGGTCAAGCGCTGCCCGGGGGCGAGCGAGGAGCCGGCCGAGGACGGCTCGAACGTCTGGAGCGAGGACGAGCAGAAGGAGCTCGACTGCGTGGACTCGCACCGTGCGACGGGGGCAATCAAGTGAGGCGGCTGCTCTCCACGCTGGCCGTGGTGGCCACGCTTCTCGGCGCGCTCGTGCTCGCGGGCGCGAGCGAGAGCGAGCGCACCCTCAAGACCTATGAGATCGAGCTCGACAACGGCTTCGGCCTGGTCGAGGGCGGCGACCTGAAGGTGGGCGGCGTCAAGGCGGGCCAGACAACCGGCTTCCGGCTCACGGAGAGCGAGCCCTACCGCGTGATCGTGACCGGCGAGGTCACCGAGCCGGGCTTCGAGGGCCTGCGTCGTGACGCGAGCTGCGCGGTCCGGCAGCAGTCGCTGATCGGGGAGTACTTCGTGGACTGCGACCTCGGCTCGAGAGAGGCGCCCGAGCTGCCGGACGGCGGGCTCATCCCGGTGAGCCAGACCTCCTCCACCATCCCCCCGGACCTGATCAACACGGTCATGCGGCGTCCCTACCGCGAGCGCTTCCGGCTGATCATCAGCGAGCTCGGCGCCGGGCTCGCGGGGCGCCCCGAGGATCTCAACGAGGTGATCCGGCGGGCGCATCCGGCCCTGCGCGAGACGACCGAAACGCTCGCCGTGCTGCGCAGCCACAACACGATGATCCGCGACTTCATCGGCGACGCCGACCGGGTGAGCGCGGCGGTCGAGCCCGTGAAGGAGGACGTGGCGCGCTGGGCGGAGGAGGCGGCCGACACGACCGCGATCCAGGCGTCGCGCTCGGACCGTCTGGGCCGCTACTGGAACCGCCTCCCCGAATTCCTGGCCGAGCTCGACCCGACGATGGCCGAGCTGAGCCGGACGGCCGAGCGCCAGGTGCCGACGCTCCGGAAGCTGGGAGCGGCCGCCCCGGAGCTTGAGCGCTTCCTGCGCTCGACCGTGCCGTTCGCTCGCGAGTCCCGTGAGTCGATCGACGACCTGGGCGGCGCGGCCGATGCCGGTCTCACCGCCATGCGCGAGTCGCGCGAGGAGGTGGCCGAGCTGGCCGAGCTCTCAGGCGAGGCTCCGCGCCTGGCGAGGCCGTTGCGGCAGTTCCTCCAGACGATCGACGACCGCGGCCGCTCTACCGACAACGACCCGCTGGCCGCGCAGCTCGCACCGCCCGCGCCCGACAAGACCGCCTTCAAGGAGGGCCAGGGCTTCACGGGGATGGAGTCGTTCTGGAACTACATCCACTGGCAGACCCTCGGCATCAACGCGTTCGACGAATTCGGCCACCTGCTGCGCATCGTGGCGTTCACGGGCGGGCCTTGCTCTCCATACGCCAGCAATCCCACGAAGGCCCAGGTGGACGAATGTGCCTCCTGGCTCGGTCCCACACAACCCGGCGTGCTCGGCCAGCCGGACCCGACCGAGACCACGGAGGCGGCCGCGCTCGAGCGCGCGGCGCACCGCGAACAGACCGCCGCCGCTCCCATCGGCGGCGGCCATCGCGGAGCGGGAGAGCCGCGCGCCACCGAGCCGCTCCCGGGGCGGCCTGACCTCTCCCGCCCGCAAATCGTCCTTCCTGAGGACGTCCAGGAACTGCTCGACCGGCTGCGCCGGCAGCGTCCCGGCGCTGGAACGCCCGCGCCGGAAGCGGTCACGCCCGAGCAGGTTCCCACCGAGCTCCTCGACTACCTGCTGGGGCCATGAGGCGCCGGGGAACAGCCGCGATCAGCGCCAGCCCCGTGCTCGTGGGCGCGGTGGCGGTGCTCGTGACGTGCATCGCGGTGATGATCGCCGTGAACGCCAACTCCGGCCTGCCGTTCGTGCCGAGCTACGACGTCAAGGCCGAGATTCCCGGCGGCTCGAACCTCGTCGTCGGGAACGAGGTGCGGGTCGGGGGCTTCCGGGTGGGCGTCGTGGACCGGATCGAACCGGCCGTGAGCGAGGCGGCGGACGGTCGAGCTGTCGCGGTCATCAACATGAAGCTGGAGAAGCGCTACGGCGAGCTGCCGCGCGACACGGAGCTCGCCATCCGCCCGCGCTCGGCCCTCGGCCTCAAGTACATCGAGCTAAGCCCCGGCAGCTCCACGCAGACGCTCCGTCCCGGCGAGAAGCTCGCGCTCGCGAATTCGACGAAGCCGGTCGAGCTCGACGAGTTCTTCTCAACCTGGGACGCCGACATGCGCCGCGACCAGCGCACGACGCTGGAGGGCTACGGCAACGCGCTCGCCGGGCGCGGCCCGTCGATCAACCGCGCCATCGAGGACCTGGTGCCGTTCATGACCTCGCTCGAGCCGGTGATGCGCTCGCTCTCCGATCCCGGAACGGAGCTGGACAACTTCTTCCCGCAGCTGCGCCGTACCGCGGGACAGATCGCGCCGGTGGCCGACACCTACGCCGAGCTGTTCGGGAACATGGCCATCACGTTCGAGGCGCTGAGCCGCCACGAGCAGAGCCTGCGCGACACGATCCAGCGCGCTCCGGACACGCTCGAGGCGGGGATCCAGAGCTTCCCGGTGCAGCGGCCGTTCCTGCACGACTCGGGGGACCTCGCGATCAAGCTGGAGCCCGTGGCGGAGGAGATCGAGCGCTCGCTGCCGCTGGTGGCGGACGCGTTCGACGTGGGCGCCCCCGTGCTCGAGAAGGCGCCGCCGTTCTACCAGCGCACCGAACGGGTGTTCAACTCGGTCCAGGCGCTGATGGAGAACCCGAGCACGCTGCTGGCGCTGCGTGACCTCGACCGGACGTTCGAGGTGGCGGCGCCGCTGGTGGAGTTCGTGGCGCCGTACCAGACGGTCTGCAACTACTGGGTCTACTACTGGACCGGCATCGGTGAGCACGTGTCGGAGCAGGTGCGCGGCGGCACGGTGCAGCGCACGAACCTGAAGAGCGACAACCGCACGCAGGACAACCGTCTCTCCTCGTCCGAGGCCGAGCGCCCCGTCGACGTCCCGAAGAACCAGGACCCGCACACAGCAAAGGCGCCTAACGGCGACGCGCTCCAGGCGCTCCACGGCGGCGCGTACGCGTCCGCGGTCGACGCGCAGGGGAACGCCGATTGCGTGGTGGGGCAGCGCGGCTACCTGGAGGGCCCGATGCAGCCCGGCAGCCGCTACGGGCCGGACGAGGACGGCGGCCAGCACGTGGTCTGGGGCCCGTTCGACCTGCCCGGCCTCACGGGCGGCACATACAAGTCGCGCGAGCTCGGTATCGACAACCTGGAGGACGTTCCGTGAGGCGGGGGCGTGAGCGCGGCGTGGACGGCTTCCGGGCAGGGGTGCTCGCCCTGGTCGTGATCGGCCTGTTCGCCTACTTCGGCTTCTCGAAGCAGAACCCGTTCGCCAACCCCTACGAGCTGCACGCGGTGTTCGACTCGGTGAACCGGCTGAAGGAGCGCTCTCCCGTGCGCATAGCCGGCGTGAACGTGGGCAAGGTCACCAAGGTCGAGCCGCTCGAGGACGGCTCCGGCAAGGCGCGCGTGACCATGGAGATCGACGAGTCCGGGCTGCCGATCAGGAAGGACGCGGAGCTCAAGATCCGCTCGCGGCTGTTCCTGGAGGGCAACTACTTCGTGGACCTCCACCCGGGTCGGCCGCACTCGCCCGAGGTCGACTCGGGCTCCACGATCGGACCGAACCAGACGGCCGCGCCGGTGCAGTACCTCCAGGTGCTCACCGCGCTCCAGTCGGAGACGCGGCAGGACCTCCAGCGGCTGCTCAAGGAGTACTCGAACGCCTTGCGCGGGCGGGGTGCCCGCGGCTTCAACCAGGCGATCAAGCACTGGGAGGATGCCTGGCGAGACACCTCCCAGGTGAACGACGCGTATCTCGGCCAGGGTCCGCACGACCTCACGCGCGTCCTCGACGGCCAGGCGCGCGTGTACGGGGCGCTGTCCTCGAACGAGGAGGCGCTGAAGGACCTGGTCACGGGGCTGAACGACACCATGTCCGGCTTCGCGCGCGAGGAGGACAACCTGCGCGCCGCGATTCCGGAGCTCCGCGACGTGCTGCGGGAGGGCCGGCCGGCGCTCGCGTCGCTCAACTCGGCGCTGCCGGAGATCCGCGAGTTCGCGCGCGCCGCCAGGCCGGGCCTGCACTCCTACCCGGCCACGCTCGACGCCCAGATTCCGTTCCTCGAGCAGGCGCGCCGGCTGGTGTCCGAGCCCGAGCTGCGCGGCCTGGCCGCACGGCTCCGGGCGGCGGTGCCCTACCTCGTGCGCCTGAACCAGGGCACGACGCTCACGCTCGAGCAGAACCGGGCGCTGGCCTCGTGCCAGAACAACGTCCTGCTGCCGTTCGCGAAGACTCCGATCCCGGACCCGGACTTCGACTGGCACACGAATGAGCCATGGTTCGAGGAGTCGCCGCGCGCCTTCGTTGGCCTCTCGGGCGAGAGCCGGATTTCCGACGCCAACTCGCCGATGTTCCGCGTGCTCGGTGGCGGCGGTCCCACCACGATCGTCTCGACCCCGGAAACGATGGACGGGCCGGTGTACGGGCAGACGCTCGTGCCGCTCGACGGCGTGCGCCCGGTGCGCCCGACCAAGCGCTCCGCGTTCCGCCCCGACATCCCATGCGAGACGCAGGATGTCCCGGACCTGAACGCCCCCGGCGGCCCGGCGGACCAGTCGGTCGAGGCCCGCGCGGACACGCCGATGACCGCGGCTCAGAAGGAGGGCCGCGAGCGCGCCTACGGGCGGCTGCGCGAATTCGTCGAGCGCTCCCGCCAGGGGAAGCCGGCACTGGACCCGTTCACATGGTTCGGCGAGGGCCGCAGGCTCCAGGCCAAGCGACTGAGGATCAAGCCATGAGGCGGGCGATCGGCGCGCACCTGCGCGACTTCGTGGCGGTGCTCGGCCTGTTCGTCCTGGCGATCGGCGTGGGCGGGTACATCCTCTCGCAGCAGCGGCTGCGCTTCCCCCTCATCGAGGACAGCCCGAGCCACGTGTGGATCGAGCTTCAGAACGCCCAGGGGGTCACGCCCGGCCAGGGGCAGACGGTGCGCGTGGCGGGCATGCGTGTGGGCGACGTGGGTGAGGTGAAGCTGCACGAGGGTCGCGCGCGAGTCCGGCTCGACCTCGACCGGGAGCACGACGGCCTCGTCCGCCGCGACGCAACCGTGCTCCTGCGCCCGCGTACCGGGTTGAAGGACATGTTCATGGCGCTCGACCCGGGCTCGCGCTCGGAGCCTGCCGTTCCCGAGGGCGGGACGATCCACGTGGACAACACGCTGCCCGACGTGAACTCGGACGAGATCCTGGCGATGCTCGACGCCGACACGCGGGCATACCTCAAGCTGTTGATCGGCGGCGCGGGGAAGGGCCTGCGTGGACGCTCGGACGACCTGCGCGAGGTGTTCCGCCGGCTTGGCCCGCTCCACCGCGACCTGGCCGCGATCAACACCGAGGTCGTGAAGCGGCGGCGCAACCTGTCGCGGCTGGTCCACAACTACGGCTCCACCGTCTCGCGGCTCGGGAAGGAGGACGAGGACCTCACCGCGCTGGTGGGCAACGCGTCGCGCGTGTTCGGGCGCCTTGCGGAGGAGGATGCTCAGATCTCGGGCGCCGTGCAGCGACTGCCGGGCGCCCTGGCGCAGACCGAGGAGGCGCTCGTGAACGTGCGCGAGCTCGGCGAGGTCGCCGGTCCCGCCTTCCGCGCGCTCCGGCCGGCCGTCGCGCAGGTGGACGAGGCGAACGCGGAGCTGCGCCCGCTGGCCGAGAAGGGCGAGCCGATCCTGCGCACGAAGGTGCGGCCCTTCGTCCGCGCGGCCAGGCCGGTGGTCGATGACCTGCTCCCGGCGGCGCGCAACCTCTCGAAGGCCTCCCCGGACCTGCGCGAGTCGTTCTACGAGATCAACCGCTTCTTCAACATGGCGGCGCACAACCCGGGCGGGCGCGAGAAGCTCACGGGCGACGCCGAGCAGGACCGCGCCAGGGACGAGGGGCTGCTGTTCTGGCTCGGCTGGGTCTCGCACAACTCGAACTCGCTGTTCGCGACCGCGGACGCGTCCGGCCCGTTCCGCCGTGTCCTTCTGCTCGCCACCTGCACCACCTACCAGCAGCTGCTGATCGAGCACGGCTCGTCCGCCCCGCTGGTTGAGGACGCCCTGGGCGTGCGCGAGCTGCTCGCCGACTCCGACCTCTGTCCGTCCTCGTGATCAAGCAGGCCCCGACACTCCGCCAGATCGTCGCGATGGGCGCGTTCGTGCTGTCGGTGGTCGCGCTCTTGATGATGCTGTGGCTCCAGTTCGGCGGCTCGATTCCGCTGAGGGCGGAGAAGTACCGTTTCAAGGCGTCGTTTGACGAGGCCGCCCTGCTCGTGGAGCAGGCGGACGTCCGCATGGCCGGGCTCGACGTGGGCAAGGTGGTGGACAAGGAGCTCGTGGACCGCCGCACGCTCGCCACGATCGAGCTGGACGAGAGCTACGCGCCGATTCCGAGCAACACGCGGGTGCTCCTGCGGACCAAGGCGTTGCTCGGCGAGACCTATGTGGAGCTGAGCCTCGGGGACGGCGAGGCGGAGCCGCTCCAAGACGGCGACGAGCTCCCTCGGCCGGCCACGCAGGAGGCGGTGCAGATCGACGAGATCGTGCGCACGTTCGACGAGCCCACCCGCGAGGCGTTCCAGGGTTGGATGCACGAGCTGGCCCGGGCGATCCGGCTCGGACGCGGCGAGGACCTCAACGACGCGATCGGAAACCTCCCCGGCTTCGTGGCCAGCGGCGAGGACGTTCTGCGCGTGCTCGACGAGGAGGAGCCGGCGCTGCGAGCGCTGATCCGCAACAGCGGCCGCTCGCTCGAGGCCGTGAACGAGCGCCGCGGGCAGCTGCGCGAGCTGATCGTGAACGCGAACAACTTCATGGGCGCGCTGGCGTCGCGCAACGAGTCGCTCGCCGAGACCGTGTTCATCCTGCCGACCTTCCTCGAGGAGTCGAAGGCCACGCTCAGCCGCCTGCGGGAGTTCGCCGTGGACACGCGCCCGCTCGTGCGTGATCTGCAGCCGGTGGCCGACGACCTTCACCCCACACTGCGCGACGTGGGCCGCCTTGCGCCTGACCTGAGGCACCTGTTCCGGAACCTCGATCCGCTGATCGACGAGTCCGAGCGCAACCTGCCGGCCGCGGCCGACTTCATCGCCGGGGCCGAGCCGCTGTTCGAGGCACTGCACGTGTACCTGCCCGAGCTGAACCCGATCCTGTCCTTCGCCAACTTCGAGCAGGCGCAGCTCGCGGACTTCATCACCAACGGCGGCGGCTCGCTGTCAGCCACGCTGCCGCCCGTCCACGGCGAGGGTCCGCGCCACTACCTGCGCCAGTACGGCGTGATCAACTCACGCGGCTTGGGCATCGCGCGCACGCGCCCGTCGTATGAGCGCGCCAACGCCTACCCGGGCCCGAACTACATGACGAGGGCGAAGGCGCTCGGCATCTTCGAGGCGTTCGACTGCAAGCCGTCCGGCGGAACCGTGCGCGAGTCGAAGAACGGCGAGCCGCCCTGCTACGTGCAGCCGCCCTCGCTGTTCGACGGGCGCCTCTTCCCGAGGCTCGTGCGAGGCGGAGCGCCGAACCGGCCGCCCCCGCCGGGCACGCTCGGCTCTCGGCCGGCGAACCCCTAGCTCGCGTCAGCGACCACTCGGTGGAGGTGCACTCCGGCGGCCAGGCCGGCCGTGGCGAGCAGTGCCAGGCCACCGGTCGCGGTCCCACCGAGCAGTGCGCACGGACCGACCGCCGCCGCGGCGGGTATCAGCGCCCGGCGCCGGCCGACGGCGAGGCCAGCGAACGCTGAGAGCAGGAGCAGAAGCAAGACGGCCAGGGCCATGGTTTTTCCTAGAGTCCTTCGGGGTGACGCCCGCGGTAGCCACGCGCGGAGCGCATCTGCTCGCTCCAGCGGTTGCCGGTCTGCTTGCGGGCGCTTGTGTCGAAGCGCAGGCCGGCGACGATCATGTAGGCGTGCCCGGGGTTAGAGCGGATCGTGACCCAGGTCCCGCGCCCGCGCTCGCCCCAGCTCATGAAGCCGCTCGAGTCGCGGGCCCGGTTCAGGAGGCCGGCGGCGTGCAGCACGTAGCTGATCGAGCCCGAGCAGTCGTAGCCGGAGTCGTTCCAGCGGCTGTGGCCGCCGCCGTACTTGTAGGGCTTGGTGGCGATCGCGTTGCCGGCCTCGATGATCGACCTGACCTCCTCAGGTGCGGAGGCGGGGGCCACGGCGAGCCCGTCGCTGCCGATGTAGGCCTTCTCGGTCGGCGCGGCGGACGGCTCTTCGTCGCCGCTTGCGGCACTCGCCCGAGCCTGAACCACGCGCTGCTCGCCGCGCGAGGCCCTGCCGTTCACGGTCCGCTCCTCGGCCGACTCGAACGCCATCACGCTGCCGCGGGTGGCGGGCCCGAACTGGCCGTCGACGCTGGTGTCGTAGCCAGCCGCGTCAAGGTAGCGCTGGAGCGCGCGCACGTCTGAGCCGCTCGACCCCTGCTTGAGCGTGCGGGTCGCATAGCCGGCGCCGAGGGCGTCGGCGATGATGGTCAGGCTCAGCGCGGCGGCAACCAGTACCGGCAGCGTGCGTCGCATGCGTAGGTGCTTTCCTCTCTTCTGGGCGCCTACGGGGTTAGCTGTCGGGCTCGCGCCAGAAGAGCGGCGCTACGCGAGCAGGCCTCGCGATTCGCCCCGAACTGCCTATGGGTCCCCCGTTCCCCGGCCGCCAGGCGGACGGGAACTCGGCTTTGGGATCTACCTTTCCCTACTGGGGCCGGACCATAACACCCTCTCCGGCGATTTTTCGCGCTTCCCCGAAAACCGCGTCCAGCATGGGCTCGGTGAGCTTGCCGGTGAAGGTGTTCTGCTGGCTCGGGTGGAAGGACCCGAGCAGCACGGGCCGCGCCTCGGAGCGGTGCTCGGCGAGGTGACCGAAGCGCGGGCGCGGGCGGATGCCGAGCAGCAGGCAGGCCGCGTCCCAGGCGAACTTGCCGAGGCACACGATCACGGCCGGCTCGATCAGCCGCAGCTCCTCGGCCGCGTAGGGCAGGCAGTTGTCGCGCTCCTGGGGGAGCGGCTTGTTGGCGGGCGGGGCGCAGCGCACCGCCGCCGCCACCCATGCGCCACGGAGCTCCAGCCCGTCGCCCGCGTGGAGCGATTCAGGCTGGTTCGCGAACCCCGTGCGGTACATCGAGGCGAACAGCCAGTCGCCCGAGCGATCGCCGGTGAAAACGCGCCCGGTCCGGTTGCCGCCGTGCGCGGCGGGTGCCAGGCCGAGCACGTAGACGCTCGCCTCGGGGTCGCCGAAGCCGGGCAGGGGCCTGCCCCAGTAGTCCTCGTCGGCGAAGGCGGCACGCTTCTCGCGCGCCACCCGCTCGCGCCACTCCACGAGGCGCGGACAGCGGCGGCAGCCGACGACCCGCCGCTCTAGCTCTTCAAGCGCTTGCCGGTTGTGAAGAGGTATTGAGCCCACGCGTATGCGGGTATCGCGAGCGCGGCGATCACGCCGAGCGAGAGCCAGACCGATACGTCGCTCTCGCCGAGGAACCCGAAGCGGACCGCGTTCACGAGGTAGAAGATGGGGTTGAAGTGCGACAGCTCCTCCCACGGGGAGGGCAGCACGGTTACCGAGTAGAAGACGCCGCCCACGAACGTGAGCGGCAGGATCACGATGTTCTGGATGAAGCTCGTGTGGTCCCAGGTCTCGGCGTAGATGCCGACCACGAGCCCGAGCGACGCGAACATCAGGAGCCCGAGGGCGATCGCGAGCGCGAGCTCGATGGGGTGCTCGATCGGCACACCCACCAGCAGGACCGCGAGCACCAGCAGCGACAGGCCGATCGCCAGCGCCCGCACGATGCCGCCGATGGTGTAGCCGAACGTCATCTGCCAGGGCTTCATCGGCGCTGAGAGCACGTCGTTGATGTAGCGGTCGAAGCGCGCCTGGAAGATCGTGGATGCGTTGTTCGCGAAGGCGGCCTGCACCATCCCCATCGTGATCAGCCCGGGCACGATGAACACCTCGTAGTCCACCTCGCCCACCTGCTTGATGCGCCCGCCGAGCGAGAGCCCGAACACCAGGATGAAGAGCATCGAGGACACGACCGGCGCGAGCACCGTCTGCGTCCAGAGCTTCGACACTCGCAACGTCTCCCGCTTGCAGAGCCAGACGAGGCCGGTCATGAGGCCATCGCCTTCACATACACGTCCTCGAGCCGGTCGACGCCGAAGTGCTCGCGCAGCCCGTCGGCCGAGTTGCGCGCGATCAGGTGCCCAGCGCGGATCAGGGCGATCTCCTCGCAGAGCAGCTCAGCCTCGTCGAGGTAGTGAGTGGTGAGCAGGATGGTGGTTCCCTCCGCGTGAAGCTTGCGGATGTAGTTCCAGAGCTCCTGGCGCAGCTCGAAGTCCACGCCCGCGGTGGGCTCGTCGAGGATCACGAGGCGCGGACGGTGCATCAGCGCCCGCGCCAGCAGCAGGCGCCGGCGCTGGCCGCCCGAGAGCTTCGGCGCGCGCACGTCGCGCTTCGAGGTGAGGCCAAAGGCCTTGATCATCTCCTCGGCGCGCTCCTCGATCTCGTCCTTGTCCATGCCGAAGTAGCCGCCGTGGTACTCGAGCGTCTCGCGCACGGTCAGGAAGCGGTCGAGGTTGATGTCCTGCTCGGCGAGGCCAACCCAGGAGCGTGCCTCCTGCGTGTCGTGCGGCTGCCCGAACACGAGCACCTCGCCGTCGGTCACGCGCAGGAGGTTGCAGACGGCGCTGATCAGAGTGGTCTTGCCGGCGCCGTTGGGCCCCAGCAGACCGAAGAAGGCACCGGAGTGGATCTCGAGGTTGAAGTCCTCGAGCGCGAGGGTGCCGTCGTCGTAGACCTTGGTCAGGCCGCGCAGCTCGAGCGCGGGTGGGTCGTCACGAAACACCCGATCGAGACTAGTGACGAGCGCTCCTGCCTTCCTCAAGTGGACGCGGACGCGTGTCGAGTACCAAACCATGAGCGAGAACCCCGCTGCGCCGCCCGTCGTAGCCCCCGCTGGCTGGTACCCGGACCCGCAGGGTTATGGGCAGCGTTATTGGGATGGTCAGGGTTGGACCCACAACTTCGCCCCGTCGGCAACGCCGTCGGCAACCCGGCCCGGCTCGGTGGCAAGGACCGGAGACTGGATCGGCGGTGTGCTGCTCTCGCTGCTCGTGCCCGTGGCTGGCCTGATCGCCGGCGCCGTGTACATCGGCAAGGGCGGCACCAAGAGGCAGGTCGGATGGATGTGCGTCGGCCTCTCCGCCGCGATGTTCATCTTCTGGTCCCTGAAGGTCACCAGCGAAGGGTCGGCGGGCTACTAGCCCAGCGCCCGGCCGTAGTGCTTCTCGTAGTACTCGCGGTACTCGCCCGAGCGGATCGGGCTCCACCAGTCCTCGTTGTCTCGGTACCAGTCGACCGTGCGGGCCAGGCCATCGTCGAAGCGGACCTCGGCCTGCCAGTCGAGCTCGTCGCGCAGCTTCTCTGAGCTGAGCGAGTAGCGGCGATCATGCCCGGGACGGTCGGTCACGTGCTCGATCAACGACTCGTCGTCGTGGCCGGTCAGCTCGAGGATGCGGCGCACCACGGCGATGTTCTCGCACTCGTCCGGGCCGCCGACGTTGTAGGTCTCGCCGGGGCGGCCGCGCTCGAGCACCGTGTGGATGCCGCGGCAGAAGTCCTCCACGTAGAGCCAGTTGCGCACCTGGCGGCCGTCGCCGTACACCGGCAGGCGGTCGCCGTGGATTGCGTTCAGGATCGCGAGCGGGATCAGCTTCTCGGGGTACTGGCGCGGCCCGTAGTTGTTCGAGCCCCGGCAGATCACGGCCTCCGTCCCGTAGGTGTGGTGGTGCGCGGACACGAGCAGATCGCCCGCGGCCTTGGTCGCGGAGTACGGGGAGGAGGGGTCGAGCGGAGAGCTCTCCGTGAACGAGCCCTCGGCGATCGAGCCGTACACCTCGTCGGTGGACACCTGGAGGTAGCGCTGCACGCGCAGCTCCCGCACGGCGTCGAGCAGCACGCCAGTCCCGATCACGTGGGTGAGCGCGAACACGTCCTGTTCGGCGATCGAGCGATCCACGTGCGACTCGGCGGCGAAGTTCACCACCGCGTCCACGCCCTCGGCCACCTGCATCACGAGGTCGCGATCCTCGATGCCGCCCACCACCAGCTCGGCGCCGTCCGGGAGGTTCTCGCGGCGCCCCGCGTAGGTGAGCTTGTCGAGCACAACCACGTCGTGGTCGTCCCCGAACAGGCGCGCGTAGGTCGAGCCGATGAAACCGGCTCCGCCGGTCACGAGCAGCCTCATGCAGGCACCCCGAGGTACGCCTCGAGCCCGTCCTGCCAGGCGGGCATCACCGGCCCGCCGCGCTCGCTTCCGAGCACGGAGTAGGCCGGCCGGCGCGCCGCGCGGGGGAACTCCTCGGTCGTGCAGGGCTTCACCTCAGACTCGATGCCGGCGCGTCCGAGGATCTCGCGTGCGAACTCGAACCACGAGCACGAGTCGCCGCCGGCGGCGTGCAGGACGCCGCGCTCGTCGCCGGCCGCGAGAGCGAGCAGCGGCTCGGCCAGATGCCCGGTGAAGGTGGGGCAGCCGAGCTGGTCGTCCACCACGCGCAGCTCGTTGCGCTCGCGCCCGAGCGTGAGGATCGTCTCGACGAAGTTCTGGGCGCCGCGACCGAACAGCCACGAGGAGCGGACGATCAGGTGGTTCGGGTTGGCCTCCGCGGTGGCGAGCTCGCCCGCCGTCTTCGAGGCCCCGTAGACCGAGAGCGGCCTGGGTGCGTCGGACTCCACGTAGGGCTCGCGCTTCGCGCCGTCGAACACGTAGTCGGTCGAGACGTAGAGCACGCGCTCGGCAGCCTTCGCGACGTTGCGGGCCCCGTCCGCGTTGACCGCGTGCGCGCGCTCGGGAGCGCTCTCGGCGCCGTCGACGTCGGTATAGGCCGCGCAGTTGATCACCGTCTTGCCGGCAAGCGCCTCACGCACGGCGTCGGCGTCGGTCACGTCCAGGTCCGCGCGCGTCAGGGCGATCAGCTCGCCGCCCGCCGCTCGCACGATGTCCTGGCCGAGCATGCCGCCGGCTCCCACAACATGGAGTCTCACGCGGCGGACTCTAGGGCGCCGCCGTCGATCCCCGCACCAGCAGCTCCGCGGGAAGCACGATGCGCTTGCGCGTTCGCTTACCGGACAGGCGCGCCTCGAGGAGCTCGAAGGAGGTCGCCCCGAGCAGCTCGGCGTCGAGCGCCACGGTGGTGAGCGGCGGCGAGAGCACGCGCGCGAAGTCCATGTCGTCGAAGCCGACCACGGACAGGTCATCCGGGATCCGGACGCCGCGCTCGCGTGCGGCGAGGTACATGCCGGCGGCGATCACGTCGTCGTCGCAGAACACGGCGGTGGGCTCCTCGTCGAGGAGCGTCAGCCCGTTCACGCGAGCGTCCTCGATGGAGATCGGCGTGAGTACCCGCGGCTGCGTGTCAGGGTCGAGACCGGCCGCGCGCAGCACCCGCACGCGGCTCTCCTCGCGATGCTGGAACGGGAGCGATCGGAAGGCGGCGGCGAGATGACCGATGCGCCGGTGGCCGAGCTCCACCAGGTGCTCGAAGGCGGCGGCGGAGCCACCCCCGCCGTCGAAGCGCACGGATGGCCGCCGCGGCTCCTCGGTCTCCATCATCACCACGTTCTCGTCCGGGCCGAGTGCATCCGGCGCCGTGACCTCGAACAGGAGGTAGCCGTCGACCGGCCCCGCCTGGAGCGCCTCGAACGACTGCGACTCCCAGTGCCTGTCGTTCTGGGTGTCGACGAGGATCACGATGTAGCCCGCGGCCGCAGCGGCGCGCTGCGCGCCGCGCAGCACGCGGCTGAAGAACGGGTTCGTCATGTCCGGCACCAGCAGCGCGACGGCGCGCGAGGCGCCGAGCCGCAGTGCCTGGGCGGCCGCGTTCGGCCGGTAGCCGAGCTCGCGGGCGCAGCGGCGCACGCGCTCCTCGGTGGCCTCGGACACGCGCCCTCGCCCCTTTCCCGAGAAGACCAGGGAGACGGTGGACTGCGAGACCCCCGCGCAGCGGGCGACGTCGGTGCTTGTGGAGCGGTCGATGGGCGAATGCAACCACGCGGGCGGGACCGGCGCTCGAAATTGCCGCTTGACGGACACGTCATGCGTAGTATGCTCATACGTATGACGTTGATAGGAACACAGATCGCAGCCCTACTCGCCGCAGGTGTCGTCGCGACCGGATCGCTGTTCGGCACCGACTCCGATAGCGAGACCCGCCACACCGCACTCGTGATCGACGCGTCCCTCGCCCGCGACGGCCGCGAGCTCGTGGACCCGCGGCTGAAGGACCTGGACGCCGAGGTCCGCCTGCCCCGGAACGCGCGCGAGGCGCGCACCAACGTGCGCTACTTCAACGCGCTCGACTACCAGGTGGTCGTGGCCGGCCCGCAGGCGAGCGCCGCCGCCAGCGCCGTGGGCGTGGACGCGCAGCGAGCGCCGGGCCTGCCGGGCGCGGTCGAGAGCGCGAGCCGCTAAGTCCCGAAGGCGGCCCCACCACCGGGTGGGTCACCTTGGTCCCGGTATGCGAGACCGGGGTGACCCACCTGCGCGGGGGAGGGCGCTACGGCAGCGCGAACGCCGCGCCGTTCACGTTCCCGTGCCGGTCGCGTGCGGCGCGCGCCGGAATCCTCACCGCGGTGCCCGGCGGGGCGTCGACCGTGAACACGCTGCCGCGTCGCTGGCGCACGACCACGGTGCGGCCGCCGACCTTGAAGCGAACGACTCCGCCACTCGCGCTGGACGGGCGGTGGCGGAGGTCGCGGTCGCGCACCGCCGCCGGGTAGTCGAGCGCCACGGCCACCTGGCCGGCCGGCGCGGCCACCGGCCGCACCGCGAGCGTCCTCGCGCGCCGGACCCTGAAGCTCAGGGAGGTCAGCCGGTAGCGCTTGGCTCGGACCTGGAGTCGGTAGCGCCCGGCGGCCGCGCTGCGCCGCACCTCCCACAGCGCGCGGTAGGCGCCCTCGCCGTCCACCTTCCACAGCATGCCGAGGCCGAGGTCGCTGTCCACGCTCTGCCAGCGGCCGGCGTGTCGGCGCTGGACGACCACGAACGCGCGGCCCAGCGGCCGGTCCAGCCCGTACGGCGCGCCCCGCCAGCCGAAGGCGGCCTGCTCGAAGCGGCGGACCGCGGCCGCCGGCTGCTCGGTGGCGGTCCCGGTTGCCGCGCCCGGGTCGTAGGGCGGCCCGTCCGGCGACACCCCGTTCGTCGGGTCGAGCGGATACGCGGCCTGCGCGGGCTCGCCGCGCACGAGCCGGCGGCTCAGCTCGACGAGCTCCTGGCGCAGCAGGTTGGACGAGAGCGGGCCGTAGAGCGTGGAGCCGCCCTCGTAGTGCTGGCGGTCGTACTCCTCGGGGGTCGTGAAGTACTGGATGAACTCGCCGGCCAGCCCGGACACCACCACGCGATCCAGTCCGGTGGACTCGCGCACCGCTGCGCGTAGCCGCTCACCAACCTCGGCGGTCGCCTCGCCGGGAAGGGTCACGATCAGGCCGTCTCCCACGCGCAGTGCGGTGAGAGGCACCGCCTTCGGAACGCTTTCGGCGCTCAGCGGGATCCCGGTCTTGTGCCCCTGCCCGGGCACCGGCAGCGGGTTGCGCGTCCCCTCGAGCGGCACCCTCGTCACGTCGAACAGGGGCCCTCGCTCCTCCTCGGATCCGGTCAGGAAGGGGAACCCGATCATGGCGTAGTCCGCCACGTTGCCGCCCTCGGTGGCCTGTCCGCAGAAGCAGGTGCGCGTCCAGCGCAGGTCGAGCTGCGGCTCCGAGCTGAGCGCCGCGTTCGCGCGGCGCCACGCGCGCAGCATTGCGGCGGCCTCGACGCGTCCCACGTAGTCGGACGCGGCGGGTCCGTCTCGCACCAGCCCGGCCGACTGATCGCCCTCGTTCGAGTTGCCGTACACGTTCAGCACGGCCTGCCCGCGCGGTACACGTCCGGACCTGCGCACGCCGCGCTCGAACACCTGGAGGGCGGAGGCGTGGTGATCCTGGTTGTAGTAGGGGAAGCTCGACTTGGTGACCGTGCCGTGGTCCGCGAAGGTCGACCATCCGCCGATCGGGACGTGCCGACCACCCACGAGCTTGTCCACCCGCAGGACGTTCACCTGGGGGTCGATGGTGTGGTCGACGCCCTGGGGATCCTCGGCCGCCGAGCCCTGCCCGCGCTCGCGCTGGATCCCGTGGTCCGCGAGGTGCGCCTCGATGCTGCGGTTCTGCGTGAGACCGTGGATCTCGGCCCTGCCCCAGCCGGCCTGCGCCGGCGCGCGGTCCCTGTCCGCCCGCCGGACCGCCGCGGTCACCTGGCGCACGAGGAACGAATAGAGCTGGGGATCGGCGGGCGGAGGGTCGAGGAGCCGGTAGAAGCTGAGCGGGTCGGTCACGGTGGCCAGTCCCGGGGCGGCGGTGTTGAAGGTCTTGAAGTTCGCGTAGCCGCCGGGTCCCGAGTGCGTGTGCGAGGCGGAGACCAGCAGGTTCGACTCCGAGAATCCGCGCGCGGAGAGGGCGTCGCCCACGTGCTTCACGAGCCCGCCGGGGATCATGAACAGGTCGAGCGCCACGAGCGCGACCTTGCGGTCGCCGCGCTGGAGCACGAGCGCGCGGGCCCAGAGGCGGGTGTGCTGCCCCTGCGCCACCCTGTCCTGGCGGGTCCAGCCGCCCAGGTAGTAGCCGGTGCGCGGCGTGAGGTCGGCCTTGCCTACGCCCGCGCGCAGGGGGGCGGCCTGCGCGCTCTGCAGCGGCGCGGCCTGCGCGGCCGGAGCAGCCGCAAGGGCGGCTGCGAGCAGGACAAGCAATGCCCAGAGGCGCCTCACGATGGGCGAAGTTACCGCCGTGCGGCGCGGCTCGCGCCGGTTGCGTCGCTAGCGTGCCGCATGTGCTCGAGGTCCGCGACCTGACGAAGCGCTTCGGAGCGAACGTTGCGGTTGACGGCCTCAGCTTCAAGGCGACCCCCGGCCGCGTGCTCGGATTCCTGGGTCCGAACGGCGCCGGCAAGACCACGACGCTGCGCACGTTGCTCGGCCTGACGCTGCCCACATCGGGCCGCGCGACGGTCGACGGACGGCTCTACCGCGAGCTGGACGACCCGGTCGGCGAGGTCGGGGCGGTGCTCGAAGGGCCGCAGTTTCATCCCGGCCGCACCGGGCGCAACCACCTCCGCGTGCTCGCCACGGCGGCCGGGCTGCCCCGCGGCCGGGCGGAGGAGCTGCTCCGGCTCGTGGAGTTGGACGGCGCCGGCGACAAGCGCGTCAAGGGGTACTCGCTCGGCATGCGCCAGCGGCTCAGCCTCGCCGGGGCGCTGCTCGGCGACCCGCGCGCGCTGGTGCTCGACGAGCCCGCGAACGGGCTCGACCCGCAGGGCATCCGGTGGCTGCGCGACTTCCTCCGCGGGCGCGCGGCCGAGGGCCGGACCGTCCTCGTCTCCAGCCACGTGCTCGCGGAGATGGCGCAGACCGTGGACGAGGTGGTGGTGATCAGCCACGGCAAGCTGGTGGCCCAGGGATCGCTGGACGAGCTGACCGAGGGCATCGCCGCGCCGGTGTGGGTGCGCAGCCCGGAGGCGGGGCGCCTGCGCGAGGCCCTCGTCGCGAAGAGCCACGAGGCCGACGCCGGCGAGGCCGGCGCGGACTGGCTCGCGGTGCGCGGCGCGTCGCTCGAGGACGTCGGCACGACCGCCGCTGAGAACGGCATCGCCGTCTTCGAGCTCTACCGCCCGCGGCAGTCGCTCGAGAGCGTGTTCTTCGAGCTCACGGGCGGAACGGAGGCGGGGAGGTGACCCATCTCGTGGCAGCCGAGCTGCTGAAGCTCCGCACCACCCGGACGTTCTGGGCCCTCGCCGGGACCACGTTCGGGCTGATCCTCTTGATCGTTGTCCTGTCGCTGATCCTGGACGACGACGCGCTCGTGTCGAGCGAGAGCACCGTGCGCTCGCTCCTCACCACCGGAGGCCTGGCCGGGCTCTTCATGCTCGTGCTCGGCGCGGTGATCGGGGCCGGGGAGTACCGGCACGGCACCATCGCCTCGATGCTGCTCGTGACCCCCAACCGGCTGCGGGCTGTCGGGGCGCAGACGCTCGCCAACGCGGTCGGCGGACTCGTCGTCGGCGTCGCGGCCGCCGCCCTCATCGCCGTCATCGTGCTGCCGATCCTGGCGGCGCGCGACGCCGTGCTACCCGACAGCGGAGTGGTTGCCCGCATCGTCTTCGGCAACGGCCTCTACGGCGCCCTGGCCGCGGCGCTTGGAGTGGCGCTCGGCGCCACTTTGCGGAACCAGGTGGCCGCCATCGTGACGTTGCTCCTCGTGTTCTTCGTAGTGGACTCGGCCGTCATCGCGCTGGTCGACGGCTACGCCCCGTTCTCGCTCTCCGGTCTGAGCGCCTCGATCACCGGCACCACTGAGGGCGAGGCGGACATCGACCTGCACCC
>CAWINK010000008.1:0-24760 GCA_963837445.1 uncultured Thermoleophilaceae bacterium
CCACGTCCGCACTTTCGCCGGCAGTCTGTCGTCGTGACTACGGCACCTGGCCATCCTTCTTGGACGGCGAAGGACTCGAGTTCCTGACGTCGACCCGGTCTGTCGTCCGGTGAGACAACTGACCAATGAGGGGACGAATTGCTCGTCCCGCTCAGGCGAAGGCCTGCTCAGGCGAGAGGACGCTCGCGCGGGCCGCTTTGCCGGCGGATACGAGGCGAGTATCCTGGGGCCTCATGGGGGAACCGGCGTACACGGTCAAGGTTCCCGATGAGTCGAGGTGGGATGCGTTCGCCGCATCAGGACCCGAAGCAGAGGAGCCGTCATGACCCGTGTCTGGACGATTCCGTTGGCGATCGTGGTCGCGGCGACCGTCGTCTTTGCGGCGGCTGCTGCGCCGGACCGGAAGCCGCCCAGGATCGTGGTCGCGACGGTGCTGGACGCGGACGGCGATGCGCTCGCCGACGGCGTGAGGCTCGTGTATTCGGAGCGGGTTCGCCACTCGGCCGACAGGGACGGCCGCTACCCATTCACGGTGGTCGGCTACCGGATCCGCTCGGTAGGGATGGCCAAGGGAAAGGCGCTCGTGATGCTCCTCGTCGAGCGCTCGCAGCCTGACCCGGGGGCCGCGCCCGCGATTCGCTACCGCCGTACGACCGCAAAGCCCGTCAGGGACCGGGCGGGCAACCAGGCCGCCGCGCAGTTGTTCGCAAGAGCGAAGCCGCACAGGCACCGCCCGGCCACGCCGCCGCCATCGCCGCCTACCGACACTGACGGCGACGGGACCCCGAACGCCGAGGACTGCGCACCGCAGAACGCGGCGATCCGCCCGGGCGCGACCGATCTGCCCGATCTCGGGTTCGTCGACTCCAACTGCGACGGGATCGACGGCACCGAACGGGACGCGACCTTCGCCTCCCCCGGTGGGAACGACGCCAACCCCGGCACGAGAGAGAAGCCGAAGCGGGAGATCGCGGCGGCGCTGGCGGCCGCGACTGGCAAGAAGCGGTACGTGCTCGTCGCCTTCGGCAGCTACGGGCGCGTGTCTCTCTCGTCCGGGATCTCGATCTACGGCGGCTACGACCCCGCGAGCTGGCAGCGTCGCGATCGCTATCCCGACGGGCTCCCGCTCATCAGCGGCAGCGGGCAGGCGGTACTCGCCGAGAGCGCCAAGGACATCGTCCTCCAGCACCTCGCGATCCGGGGAACGACTGCGGCGGGGACCGCCGGGTCGAGCACCTACGGCGTTCGCGCGATCGGCGGCTCGAGCCTGACGCTGCAGCGAGTCGTCGTGCGTGCAGACGACGGGATCGCCGGCGCTCAGGGGAGGACAGGACCGGCCGGCGGGACCGGCAGCAAGGGAGGCGACGGAGGGCCTGGAGAGTGCGACGGGGTCGGCACTCCCTTTGGTGGGACCGGCGGACACAGCCAGGTCGACCGGCGGGGCGGGGCAGGGGGCCGCGGCGGCATGGAGGTCGGCACCAACCGCGGCTTCCCTGGGGTCGGCGGGCGATTCGGATCAGCCGGCGGCGCAGGTGGAGCGGCGGGCGATCCCGGCCAGCCGGGGCAGAGCGGCGTCAACGGCACGCCCGGCGCGACCGGAGCGAGGGGGCAAGGAGGCGCGAGCGCGACGCCTGTCGCCGCCGCGCTTTGGGACGGTCAGGGCGGCCGCGACGGCGGAAGCGGGACCCACGGAAACGGCGGTGGAGGCGGCGGGGGCGGGGGTTCCCAGCAGGCGGTGCTCGCGAACAACGGCGCCGGCAACGGCGGAGGCGGTGGAGGCGGCGGCGGGGGCGGCGGCAAGGCCGGCCGTGGTGGCGAAGCCGGCGGCGGCTCTTTCGGGGTCTACCTCCTCGAATCGAGGATCGTCGTGGAAGCAAGCTCGGTCGCGGCCGCCAACGGCGGCGCGGGAGGGCGCGGCGGCGACGGCGGCCAGGCAGGGGCGGGCGGCGTCGCCGGCAGGGGAGCAAGGGTCTGCACGTCGGAGATCGGCGCGGGCGGCAACGGCGGCGCGGGCGGCGCAGGCGGGAAAGGCGGCGGCGGTGGCGGCGGAGCCGGCGGCCCCAGCATCGGAATCTTCAAGGCCGGGACGTCGACCGCGACGGTCAGGGGCGACGCCAAGGTTTCGATCGGCACGCCTGGTCGCGGCGGCAGCGGGGGCGGTAGCAGCCCCAGTGGGACTGGAGGCGCGGGAGAGGCTGGGATCGCGAAGGCGATCTACCCGTAACACAGGCGTCCGCCGGCGCGAGGTGCGTCGGGCCTTTTCGGATCCAGTGGGCCGTGCTGGGATCGAACCAGCGACCTTGGGATTAAAAGTGGATGCCACTGTTCTCGGAAGGACTCGGGACGGTTCGCAAGGGCGCATGGTTGAGCGAAATGGAGATCGCACCCCTTCGGGCAGCTTGAGGACACCTTGTTGACCTAGCGTTGACCCAGCCTGTTGCTAGTTGAGACAACCACCTCCACCGGTTCAAGCGCGGCGAGTAGCGTCATGCGCCGAAGAGAGCCTATCTCGCGCGGACCCGACGAGGGCGAGCTGTTCCGGCTCAGGCTCGCGGTTCGAGCCGCGATTCATGGAGAGTGCGACGAGCTGGAGTTCCGCTGGGCGTCGAAAGAGATTTGACACGCCGATAGATACAACCGTATGGTTGTACCAATGCAGATCGCCCTCGATCACGACCGCATCTTCGGCGCACTGGGTGACGCCACCCGGCGTGACATCGTGCGCCGCGCGATCGACGGGCAGGAGGGCGTAGCGGAGCTGGCCGCGCATTACCCGATGAGCTTCGCGGCGGTGCAGAAGCACGTCGCCATCCTCGAGCGGGCGGGCCTCGTCAGCAAGCGTCGCAGCGGGCGGCGGAAGGTCGTCCGCACGAACCTCGCGGGGCTCCGTGTGGCGCGGCGCCTGCTCGACCGTTACGAGGAGCTGTGGCGCGGGCGCGTCGAGCGCATGAGCCAGCTGCTCATTGACGACTGGCCATAGGAGGCACCGATGCCCGTCACCGCCGTCCGCAAGGACGCTCAGTCGCGCACGATCACGCTCGAGGCCGAGTTCGACGCCTCGCCGGAGCGGGTCTGGCAGCTCTGGGCCGATCCGCGCCAGCTCGAGCGCTGGTGGGGACCGCCGACGTACCCGGCGACGGTCGATACTCACGACCTGGGCCCCGGCGGCCGCGTCGAGTACCGCATGAGTGGGCCGGAGGGCGATCAACCGCGCGGGTTCTGGGAGGTGGGCGAGGTCCAGCCTCCGCACCGGCTTGTCTTCCGCGACTTCTTCGCCAACGAGGACGGCACGCCGAACAGCGAGCTCCCGATGACGACCGTGCGGGTGACCATCGAGGAGATCGGTGGCGGGAAGACCCGGATGTCGATCGACAGCGAGTTTCCGACCGTCGAGGCGATGGAGCAGCTCGCCGCCAGGGGCATGTGGGGCCTGAAGCAGACCGTCGGCCAGATCGACGCGATCCTGGCCGAGGATCCGGCCGAGGCACGTGGAGGCCGGCAATGACTGCCATGAGCTTCGAGCGAACGACGACAAGACCAACGAGAAGGGATCTGCGACCATGAAACTGACGACCATCACGCATGTCACCGTCGATGGAGTGATGCAGGGACTCGGCGCGGCCGATGAGGACCCCAGGGGCGGATTCGAGCGCGGCGGATGGGCCATACCGCTTTTCGACGACGAGGCCGCGATGTTCCTCGACGAGGCTTTCCAGCGCGCCGACGCCTTCCTGTTCGGGCGGCGGACTTACGAGATCTTTGCCGACTCCTGGGGAACGGGCTCCTGGGGGGAAAATCAGGGCGACAACCCGATCTCAGTGGCGTTGAACACGAAGCCCAAGTACGTGACATCGACCACGCTAACCGACTCGCAATGGGCGGACACGACCGTCCTCTCCGGTGACGTCGCGGCGGCGCTCGGTGAGCTGAAAGCCAGGCCGGCAGGTGAGCTGCAGGTGCACGGCAGCGGCGACCTGGCCCGCTGGCTCCTCGACAACCACCTGGTCGACGAGATCACCTTGCTCACCTATCCCGTGGTCATCGGCCAGGGCACGCGACTATTCCCCGCCACCGGCCCGGACACAGCACTTGAACTGGTCGAATCGCGAACCACCCCGAAGGGCCTAACGATCCAGGTCTACCGGCCCACCGGCCGCCCACACTACGCAACGGCCACGCCGACCCCGAGCACGTGAAGCTCAAACCGAACTCAAGGAGAGCGACATGACTGCTACCTACACTTTCGACGTCTTTACCAGCCTCGACGGCTTCGGCGCCCATAGCGGCGACTGGGGCGGTTATTGGGGCAAGCAAGGTCCCGAGCTGCTTGAGCACCGCCTCGCTTTGTACGACCAGGAGCAGCGGATGGTCTTCGGGGCGAACACGTATCGGGCGCACGCGCAGATGCTGGCCTCGAGCACCGAGGAATCCGAAGTGCGTGACGCATGGGTCACCCGGATGAGGAACCTGCCGGCAACGGTGGTCTCGACCTCACTGCAAGGACCGCTCGACTGGCCGGACGCGACCGTTGTGAGCGGCGATGCCGTCGACATCGTCGCCCGGCTCAAGGAGGAGTCCGAGGTGCCGTTGCGCTCGCACGGCAGCCTGTCGCTGAACCGGGCGCTGATGGCCGCCGGCCTAGTCGACCGCGTCCAGGTGACGCTCTTCCCTGTCATCACCGGTCAGACCGGAATGGACCCGATCTTCCAGGGTGGGGCCGACTTCGACTTGGAGCTGATCGAGAACCGGACGCTCGACGGGCACACCCAAGAGCTCATATACCGGCCCACCCTCCATTGAACTGTAGCGCGGACGGCAAGGGTCTTCGCAAACGAGTTGTTGACTTCGTGTGGACCCAACGGCATCCGGTGTAGCACGAGTCTCGTAGCTCTCCTCGGCTTGAGCGGTCCTTCGCGCTCGGGCATGGTTGAGCGAAATCAGGTTCGGAGGAGTTCGCGCCGTTTGACGAAGGCCCGTTGACCTGACGTTGACCCGATCTGTCGTCAAACAAGACAACTGGGAGGCTGCAACAACTGATGCCGCGTACGAGGGGTCGAGTCTCGTCGCTCCATCGCGTCGTCTCCTGCAGCTGCGCGGGTCGAGTCGGCATTCGCGCGCCTGCCGCCCCACGTTCTGGGTGACCACGAGGTCCGCGTCCTTGAGCATCGGTCAAGTGCAAGTGGTCATAGTGCGTACTGTATGATAGCATTGTCGCGTTCGTCTCCCTGGGCCGTCCGCCGACGACTGCGCCCGTGGATCGTGGCCCTCCCGATCAAGAAACGGTCGGCGGCGGACGTGTGTTGTCGCATCCAACTTGGCATCAGCAGGGAGAGAGCATGAGAATCGCCGTTATCGGCGCCGGAGCGATGGGATCGATCTTCGGCGTCCGCTTCACCCAGGCCGGGCACGAGACGGTGCTCGTCGATGTCGCCGCGCCGCTCGTCGAAACGATCAACGACGTCGGCATATCGATCGTCCGCGGAGACGAGGAGACGACGACGAGGGTCCCGGCGACATCTGACCCGCGGACGGTAGGAGTCGTGGACGTAGTGGTTTTCTGCGTCAAGTCCTACCACACGCCTTCCGCGGCCGAGTTCGCGCTGCCGCTCGTCGGCCCTGACACCGTGGTGGCGTCATTGCAGAACGGCTGGGGCAACGGCGACGTCCTCGCGGCAACCTTCTCTCCTGAGCAGATCGTGGTGGGCGTCACCTACAACAGCGGCATCGTCGAGGCGCCCGGTAGGGTCGCGCACCCCGCCGAGCGGCCGACCACCGTTGGCCCATTCGTCGACGGGAGTGACGGCGCCGCCCGGGTCGCGCAAGCGCTCAACGACGCGGGTCTCCATACGGAAGTCGCCTCGCCGGTGCGACCCGAGATCTGGAAGAAGCTGATTCACAACGCCGCGTTGCTTCCGACGTCGGCCCTTGCGGGTATGAACATTGGTGCTATGGCGGCCTGTGCGGACACAGTCGCCCTTGTCACGGACACCGCGCGGGAGGCGACCGCAGTGGCACAAGCGCTTGGCTACCTCATCGACCCGCAGGAGCGCGTCGACACGATCTCTGCGCTTCTCGCTAAGGCAGGGCCAACAAAAGGATCGATGGCGCAGGACTTCGAGGCGGGGCGGCGCACCGAGATTGACGTCATCAACGGCGCGGTTGTGAGGACGGCGGACGACCTGGGCGTTGCGGTGCCGCTCAACCGGACGCTCCTGCAGCTCGTCAAGAGCTGGGAGTCGATGCGGGGGCTGTCGTGAGCACCCGGCTGAAGTACCTCGGCGCTGCGGGCTACGAGATAGTGGGGCCCACGCACCGCATCGTGATCGACCCCTTCTTGTCGCAAAACCCTGTGGCCCCCTGCTCTGTGGAGGAGCTCGAGACGCCGGACGTGATCCTCGTCAGCCACGCGGCCTTAGACCACTACGGCGACACCGCTGCACTGGCCAAGCGGACAGGGGCGCCCGTCATCTGCGACGCGGCCGTTCGCTTCATGCTGCTTGACGATGGCGTCCCGCCCGATCAGATCACCGCCACGACGTGGGGGATCGTCGTCGAGGTGGCCGGCCTGGTGGTGCGACCGGTCGAGTGTCACCACTGGTCGAAGGCCACGTTGTCCGACGGGCAGAGGGTCTTCGGCAACCCCATCGCATTCATCGTCGAGACCGAGCCGGGGGTGCGCATCTACCATTACGGCGACACTTGCATCTTCGACATGCGGCTGATCGGCGAGCTCTACCGGCCCACCGTCGGACTGCTCGGCTGCACGATCCCGCGGGAACTCGCGCACCTGGTCACTGGCCCGGGAAGGTTCCTGACCGGCGAGATGGACGCCGATGAGGCGGCGCGTGTGGCCGAGATGCTCCAACTCGACCTCGCCGTCGCCTGCCACTACCTCGCGCCCGACGACGAGGTGCAGCGCTTCGTCGACCTCGTCCCGCACCACGATACGACCGGCCGTCGCCGTGTCGTTGCACCGCTCGTCGGCGACACCCTCGTCGTCGACGGTGGCCGTCACTGGATCGAAGGAAAGGAAAGCTAGGACACACGTCTTGCCGCGGCCATGCGCTTAGGACGACAGCGGGAAAAGCCTTCGTCCAGGGTGCACGCCGCTACTTGTTTTGTGCACGTGAGCAGGGCCTACCCGGTCTTCACCAAACGAAGCGGAGGAGCGAGATCCGAGTCCTTGTTGTCGGTGCTGGTCTGATGGGTGCGCAGATTGGCTGCGAGTACGCGCTCGGGGGCCACGAGGTCACGCTTGCGGCCCGCGACGTCGGGCAGCTGGAGCGGCGCGTCACAGATGCGTTTGAGGTCATCGCAAAGTATGAGACTGCTGCGCCAATGTCTGTCGACCCGGCGCGGGGCCGCCTGACGTGTGTCGGCTCGTTCGACGAAGATGCGCTCGCCTGTGACCTTGCGGTGGAGTCGCTCCCTGAGGAGCTGGAGCTCAAGGTCCGGCTCCTACGGCGCGTGGCCGCCGCGTCGCCCGACGCCATCCTCGCCTCGAACACCTCCTCTATCCCGATCAGCGTGTTGGGTGAGGCGGTCGGTGTCCCGGCGCGCGTCATCGGCACGCACTATCTCAACCCCCCGCTTCTCATGCCTCCGGTCGAGCTCATCGCTGGCACTGCTACTGACCCGGCTGTCGTAGTCCACTTGCGTGCGACGCTCCTCGCACTTGGCAAGCTGCCGATCGTCGTGCGCCGGGATGTGCCTGGCTTCATCTGGAATCGCCTCCAGTTCGCGCTCGTCCGAGAGTGCGTGTGGCTGGTCGAGAATGGAGTCGCGGGCGCCGAAGATGTCGATACGGTGATGCGCGAGGGCCTCGCTCGTCGGTGGCGCCACATTGGCCCGATGCGGGCGATAGCGCTCGGCGGCGTTGAAACCTGGAACCGCGCGGGCCGCAACATCGTCCCTGAACTCTCGACGTCGACCATGCTCCCCGACCTCCACGCGTTCGCGATCACTGGAAGAGACATGAGCGGCGACACCGCGGCTCGTGACGCTGCGCTCGCGAGAGAGCTTCGAGGCGGCCTTCAACTCCGCGGAGGGGTGAACTGAGCGACGCTCCGCCCGTCGAGCCAGCCGGTTGAGGTGTCCGCATCCTCGGCCTGGTCGAATTCGGTGCATTCGATGTGGACACCGTGGCTGGACGCAGAGCGGACAAAACTGGAAACGCGGCCGCGTCCGTTCCCTAGAGAGATAGTCGAGCCAGGGTCGCTGATCGCAGTCACAGTCTCTCTGACATCGTCGACGCCGAAACAGATGTGGTGCAGCCCTTCCCCGTGGTCGTCCAGCCACGTGGCGAGCGGCGACCCGGCGTCGAGTGGCTCCATGAGTTGGAGGAACGCATTGCCTGTTTTCAGGTAGGTGAGTCGCACGTGAGGAGCGTCGATCTCCTCGCTCGAGTGCACGGGCAGTCCGAGGTGGTCCCGATAGTAGAGAAGCGCCGTGTTCGTACTCCGCACGACGATTGCGACGTGGTCGAGTCTGCGGATGAAGGTCACACCGGGGCGGCATCCGCGGCCGTGCGGGCAATGTGTTCGCGCCACCAGGCGGCAACGCCTTCGAGATGGAGAGCCATCGCCTCTCCTGCACCCGCGGGGTCACATGCGACGATGCGGTCGAGGATGAGTGCGTGTTGGCTGATCGTCGTCGGCATTGCGCCCGAGCCGATGTTCCTACGGCGGATGTCGATCAAGGTCGATCCGATCGAGTCGAGCAGCAGCAGGTAGAGGTCGTTCTGCGTCGCCCTCGCGATGGTGCGGTGGAACTCGAGGTCATCACGCGCTGCCGCATCGAAGTCCTCGACTTCGCGCTCCATCTGGAGGTGCATCTCACGCAGCCGTCTGAGATCGACGTCAGTCCGGCGTTCGGCCGCGAGTCGGGCGATATGTACCTCGAGGACGGAGCGCACCTCGTGCACCTGCTCGAACCCGAACGAACCGCCTCGTAGGAACAGACTCATCGACTCGGTTACGGCGGCGGCATCCACGGCGGCCACGCGAAGCCCGCTGCCCGACCGGACTTCAATCACACCCTTCGCGGCGAGGGCGCGCACGGCCTCGCGCACGACCGTTCGTGAGACGCCAAACTGCTCGCCTAGCTCTCGTTCTGACGGGAGCCGATCGCCAACCTGGAGTTCCCGTGAGAGAATCGTTTCGAGCATCGCGTCGGCAACCTTGTCTGACAGGCGAGGCTCGCGCGCGATCTGCTCGAAGAGGGCTGGTGGGTCTTGCTCAGGGTGCGGCGTGGTAGCCGTAGTCTCATGTTTCATCGCATCTATCATACAGCATGATAGCGATCCTTCCCAGGCTGTAATCTTATTATGCTATCCTACAGGTTTCCTGTCAGCATCGCCACGCGTGGAACACGAATACCAGGGCTTCTAGCGTCCGCGTTCTCGCACCCACTACGACGGGATGATTCACGGCTTCAGCCGATGAGCGCCGTGCTTTCTCGGTCGTCCGAGGCCGTCGTCCAGCGTGCCGATGAGGTTCGCCTGGTGCTCACCGAGGAAACCTGTTGGCCGCCCGCGGTGCGCTCCGCTCTCCTCATCGAAGAAAACCAATGAGATCCGACACCGAGCGCCTCGCTCTCCTCCATGGCACGACCGAGCAGCCACAGTCGATGCGGCGCGTCCATGCCGGCCCGGTGACGGCGATGCTCGATGGCGTCGACCTCCGCTACGTCCGCATCGCAGGCTCTGAGCTACTGCGGCGCGTGTACGTCGCCGTCCGCGATGCGGATTGGGGCACGGTCCTTCCGGCGATCTCGGGCCTCGAGCTCGCCGAGCGCGACACGAGTTTTAGGCTCGAGTTCAACTCCCGCCACGCCAACGACCTCATCGACTTCTCCTGGCACGGCACGATTCTCGGCGACGCGAGCGGGCGCCTCGAGTACGTCCTCGAAGGAAGCGCCGCGTGCGATTTCGCGTACGGGCGAATCGGCGTCTGCCTTCACCACCCCTGGCGCGAGCTCTCTGGCGCCCGGTTCGTGGCGCGGGGGGAAAGCGGAGAGTTCGAAGGCGTCTTCCCCGACCTCATCGCGCCGCAGCTCCTCGTCGACGGCTCGTTGCGCCCTCTCTTTCCGCCCTTCGACCGGCTCAAGATCGAGCTCGCCGGTGGGGGTGCGCTCCTGTTCGAGTTCGAGGGCGCCTTGTGGGAGACCGAGGACCATCGCAACTGGACGGACTCGAACCTCAAGACATACTCCACTCCGCTGGCGCGTGGTCGGCCCGCTCTACTCAGAGCCGGACAGTCGCTTCGCCAGCGAATCGTCATGACGCCCTCTGGAGTGCAGGCGCCTCACGTGCGCGTCGGCTCTGTACGGGCAGGCTCCGTACGGCTGTCGGTTGGGCGTCCGACGGGCACAACGGTTCCGGCGATCGGACTCGGGGTCGATCGGGATGGCCATCGGCCCGACGAGTGCGAGGCGGATCTTCTTGCAGCGCTTTCGCCTCGCCACTTGCGCGTCGAGGTGCGTCTCGACCACAGCGACTGGCGCCCGACGCTTGCAGCGGCGCAGGCGACCGCAGACCGCATTGCGACTTCCCTCGAGGTCGCATTGATGCTTCGCGAGGAGCACTCAGCTTCCCTCGCGGCCGTTTCAGAGATGCTCTCGTCCGGCCCTGCCGTCGACCGTGTGCTCGTGACGGTCGCCGGTGCTCGGCCGCGAGGATCCGAACAGACCACTCCCTCGCGGCTCGTCGACCTCGTCCGTGACAGGGTGAGCGGCTCCGTCCCGGGCGCGTCGTTCATTGGGGGCACGGAGATGTACTTCGCCGAGCTCAACAGGATGCCGCCCGACCCCGCCAACTGGGGTGGCATCTGCTACTCGATCACCCCTCAGATGCACGCCTTCACCGACGTCGACCTCGTCGAAAGCCTCGACGCGCAGGCCGAGACGGTGCGCAGCGCCCGTGCCCTCACCGGCGGCAAGCCGGTCGTCGTTTCGCCGATCACGCTGGCGCCACGCGCGAGGTTCTACCGGGCGGACCCTGACGTCGAGGCCCAGAGGCAGCCGGATGAGCTGCCTGCCTCCGTCGACGCCAGGCAAGCGAGCCTCTACGGCGCCGCCTGGACGGCAGGAAGTCTGAAGTACCTGGCAGAGAGCGGAGCGTCGTCCGTGACCTATTACGAGAGCACCGGGTGGCTCGGCGTGCTCGAGCGCGCGCACGGGACGCCTCTCCCGGGGCGGTTCTTCTCCCGACCGCACGGCGTCTTCCCGCTCTACCACACGCTCGCCGATGCCTGCGAGTGGGTTAACGCGGTCGTGCTCGAATGCTCCTCAACGGACCCACTGACCGTCGTTGGCCTGGCAGTGCACGGCTCAGACGGTCTGCTGCGGCTGCTCGTCGCGAACCTGACGCCTCGTCCGCTCCAGGTCCAGATCGCCGGGGTCACGGGTGCGCTGCTGCAGCGGCGGCTGAACGACCAGTCTGCCGAGACAGCGAGAGCACACCCGCCGGCCTTCCGAGCGGGGAGCGAGTGCGTGCGGGCGGAGGGAGCGCTTCCGCTCGCCCTCGCGGGGCACGAGGTCGTCCGACTCGACGGCAGCTGAGGAGGGCGCGCGCGGCGTCGGATCGGACGCGCTGGTCAGGTCATGGCTGCGAGGAATGCGCGGTAGTGCTCGGCGTATTGCGCGATGCCGCTTTGGATCGAACCGTACGCCGGTTCCCACGCCAACTGGGTGCGAGCGTTGTCGATCGAGAGTTGCCCGCGGAGCGCCACAACGGGCCTTTCGTCTTCGGAGAGCTCGCTGCCGACCGACACGTCCGCCCCAGGGACGAGCTCCTGCACGAGCGCCGCGACCTCTGAGGTGGTGACAAGCGGCCTCCCGGTCGCGCCGTAGAAGACGCGGTCGGCGTCGTCGGGAGCCGCGAGCACGGCGAGAACGAGACTCGCGATGTCGCGCGCATGCGTGTAGTCGCGCGGATGCGGTCCGCCGAACTCGATGTGCGTCGGTTCGCCGCGGACCGATCCCTCGACGAGCGCCTTGATCGGCCCGACCCACCTGGTCATTCCCAGACCGTAGACGGCTGAGGGCCGGATCGTGCGGAAGTCGACTCCGAGTGCCTGGTGGTAGGCGTAGCAGAGCAACTCGGACGATGCCTTCGTGGCGCCATAGAAGTCGGTGGAAGGCCCCTTCGCCGACAGGATCACCGGGTGGTTCGCGTCGATGGGCTGGTACTCGACACTTGGAAGGACGCCGATCGACGAGAAGTTGACGATGCGGTCGATATCAAATGCGGTCACTGCTTCCAAGACGTTGACCGTGCCGAGGATGTTCACCTCGATACCCGTGGTCCGGTTCGAGGCGAGGTAGGCGCGATCGATGATCCCGCCCATGTGGACGACCTCGTTCGGACGGTATTGCCGCACGACGTCGAACAGGCGGGCGCTATCCGCCACCGACCCGATCTCTAGCGCCACGCGCCTCAGGTCATCACCCAAGATGAATTCCCCTTCAGGTGCGAACGGGTGAACGTCGAGCGCGACGACTGTCCGCCCACTATCGAGCAGTGCGCGCACAACGTGGTGTCCGACGAATCCCGCCCCGCCGGTGACGAGTGTCGTCGACTCGGCAGGCGGCCTGCCCTGAGTTCGGGCGTGCATCAGAGTCGCCTCGTACGCGCGGTACCGGCCGCAACGGGGTTCGTCACCTCACCGATACCGGATGCGGACACGGTGACGGTGTCGCCGGGTTGGAGGAGATTTGGTGGATCCATGTGCAACCCGACACCGGCGGGCGTTCCCGTCGAGAGCACGTCACCGGGATCGAGCGTGATGATTGATGAAAGCCATTCGATGGCGACCGGCGGCGGGAAGATCTGGTCGCTGATCAGTGCGTCCTGACGCAGCTCACCGTTAACGTGCGCCTGGATGCGGACGCTCTCCAGGTCGGGCACCTCGTCCTTCGTCATGATCCAGGGGCCCATGGGACAGAACGTGTCGAAGCTCTTGCCGAGGCTGACTTGCCCGTGGTTTGCCTGCACCGAGCGAGCGCCGACGTCGTTGATGACCGTGTAGCCGAGGATGTAGTCCCAAGCGTCCTCGGCGCGGACGTTCCTGGCCCGTTTGCCGATAACGACGCCGAGCTCGACCTCGTAGTCGACAGCGAACCCGTACTCGGCGAAGCGCAGCTCACTGTCCGGGCCGCGCAGGATTACGTCGTCGGCCGGTGGGATCACGATCGTTTCGCCCGAGCCGATGATCGAGCTCGACAGCTTGATGAAGTCGATGCGCGGCTCGATGGGGAGGTCCGTCTTGCCGCTCTCCTGAGCGTGCGCCTTGTAGTTCGGCCCAAAGCCGAAGATCTTCCCCGGCCTAATCGGGTGGATGATCCGATCGACAGCGATCGGCTCACCGTCTGTCGCTCGCGCAGCTGCCTCGAGCCCGTGATCGCCGTCCTCGACGAGCGCAAGCGCCGTCGGGTAGCTCGTCGGGAAGACATCCTCGCCGAGCTGCACGCCGCACCCGATCGTGTTGCCCGTCGTGTACTGGACGATTCTCATGCGGTCTTCCTCTTTCTTTCATACCGGGGAAAGGGCGGTTTGACATTCGAAGGGTCGTCTGAGAGAGTAGTAATAGATTATAGTCATACAGGTTGACCAAACGCCACGGTTCTACCGCGAACAGCGCTCGAAAGGGGTATTGAAGATGCTCAGCAGCGTAGTGAGGCCCGATGAAGAGTCAGGTATAGCCTCGTACCGAAGACGTGTCGTCGCCGTTTTCGCGTTGCTTGTCCTGTGCCTTTCCACCGTGGCGGCGGCTGGAACAACAAGTGCCGGCGCCGAGAAGCCGGTCTTGACGATCGGGTGGACGTTCACGCCCGGTAGCCTCGATCCGGCAAAGGACGTCGCCACGTGGAACCCGATCCGAACGCTGACGAACGAGCCGCTCATCAAGTGGGCGTCCGACGGTTCGCTTGCTCCCGGTCTTGCGTTGAGCTGGCGGTACTACGGAACCGGCAGGGGGCCCAACAAGGATTTCAAATTCACTCTACGGCCCAACGCGCGCTTCTCGACGGGTGAGCCGGTGACGGCGCAAGCCGTAAAGACATGGCTGGACTACTTTTTCAGTGCCAAAGGGACATACGCCGGCTTGATGGGCCCGGGGCTGTCTATCGAGGCGGTCGGGAGGTTGGAGGTACGACTACACCTCACGATTCCGAACCCCGACGTTCCCCTCCTGCTATCGGAGATCAACAACTGGGGGTTCGTCTCGTCACCGAAGGCGGTCGCAGCCCCCGATCTGCTCACCAAGCAAACCTTCGGTGCGGGCCCATACACCCTCCTCCCGTCGAAGACAGTCTCCGGCAGCGTGTACACGTATCTGCCGAACAAGTTCTACTATGACCAGTCGAAGGTCAGGTGGAGCAAGATCGTCGTCAGGGTCATCCCGACAGCAACTGCGATGCTCCAAGCTCTCAGGACCGGCGAGATTGATGTCTCTGACGGGGATTTCAGTACGGCCGCCCCCGCCGCGGCGGCCGGGTTGAATGTGCTCAGCTCGCCGTTGCTGTCAGCCGGATTCGTCTTCGCTGACCGTAACGGACTGGTCTCGAAGCCGTTGGCCGATGTCCGCGTACGCCAAGCGCTCAACTATGCCGTTGACCGCAAGACGATTGTAAAGGGACTCTGGAACGACACCACAAAGCCATCCTCGCAGTTCTACGCATCCGATAGTTTCGACGCGAAAGCGGAAAACTTCTACCCGTACAACCCGACGAAGGCGAAGTCGCTTCTTGCAGCAGCCGGGTACTCGAGGGGGTTCTCGTTCGAGGCGCTCACCTGCTCATGCTTCGGAGTCTGGGGCACACCCCTCTTCCAGACGATCGCGAAGTATCTCGACGCCGTCGGGGTCGAAGTCAAGGTCGTATCGACCGCTACTACCGCGGAATGGCTAAGCAAAAGCCGGACCAAGCAGTATCCGGTGAATTCAACTGCTCTGGGTGTGAGGCCGATGGCTTTGATGTGGGGGCCGTTGCTGAGTCCGACGGCCCTGCTCAATCCATTCGGCGCTACCGACCCGACGATGACGAAGCTCTACAATCAGGGGCTGCGTGCCGCTAACCCATCGCAGTACTGGAAGGCGATGTCGCGACGGCTCACGGAACAGGCGTATGTCTTGGAGATAGCCAGAACCCCCGGGTTCTTCTACGCGTCCAAGAAGATCGGGGGCTTCCGGCTGAGTGTTGCGCGGAACCGACCGTATGCGAGCGAGTGGTTCCCGCTCGCGAAGTAGGCGCGGAGCCGATGGGTGATCCCGGCGCGCCGGAGTGGCGCACCGGGATCACACGTTTTTTCGAGCGCGGAGCTCAATCGCTCCGACAACCGTACATTCGCGTCGTGCTGCGGCGGATCATTCTGGCGGCGCCGTTGCTGTTTATCGTCTCGGCGCTCAGCTTCGTCTTGGTCTCCGTAACGCCCGGCGACGCAGCGACCGAGATTCTAGGCGTACAAGCCTCGCCCGAGACGATCGCTGCGCTTCGCCACGCGCTCGGACTTGACCTACCACTCCACGAGCAGTATTGGAATTGGCTCGGGGACGCCTCTACCGGTGACCTCGGCACGTCGCTCTACAGCGGCGAACCGGTGGCTCACACGATTCGTAGCCGCCTTCCCGTGACACTGTCGCTGGTGGTGAGCGCGCTGCTGCTGACTCTGATCGTCGGCGTCGGATTGGGACTCTTCAGCGCAGTGCGCGGCGGTGTTGCCGCTCGTTTTGTAGATGCGTTCTCGCTGATCTCGTACTCGCTGCCGGTCTTTTGGCTCAGCGTCCTCCTGGTCATGCTCTTCGCCGTCAGGCTGGGATGGCTTCCCGCAGTCGGATACGTGCCGCTGACGGAGTCACCTACTGCGTGGCTGCGCGCGCTCGCGTTGCCTGTGATCGCTCTTTCGCTTCACGGTATCGCCGCTATCGCGAAGCAGACTCGAGAGGCGATGCTCGACGTGTTGGCAAGCGAGTACATCCGGATGGCCTGGGTGAACGGAATTTCGGCGCGGGCGATCTACTTCAACAATGCCCTGAAGAACGCTGGCATCCGCATCGTCACTATCCTCGGGCTGCAGGCGGTCGCGTTGCTCTCCGGCACGGTGCTTGTCGAGGTCGTGTTCGCGCTCCCGGGCATGGGATCGCTTTCGGTGAACGCGTCGCTTCAGCACGATCTGCCGGTGATCCAAGGGGTTGTTGTCCTGTTCACGTTGATCGTCGTCGTGGTCAACCTCGTGATCGATCTGCTGTACACGTGGCTGAATCCGAGGGTGCAGACGACGTGAGCGTCTTCCCTGTGCCGCTCGAGGCGTCGGCCCCGACGGCGAGCGTGGCGTCAGGATCGCCGCGGTTCTTGCGACGGCTCCTGCATCGCCCCCTGGCGCTCGCTTGTCTGGCGTTTCTCGGGGCAATCACGGCGATTGCGATCTTCGCGCCTGTTGTGCTCCCCGAAGTGGCGGACGAGAATGCCGGCGACCTGTTGGGGGTTCGCCAAGGGCCGAGCTGGGCGCATCTGCTGGGAACGGACACCCTGGGCCGCGATGTGCTTGACCGGCTGCTCGTCGGGACGCAGGTGACGTTGATTGGTGTCGCCGAGGCGCTTCTTGTTGCGCTTGCAATTGGTGTCCCGCTCGGGTTGGCGGCAGGCTACTTCGGTGGCCGACTCGATCGCGCGGTCGGTTGGCTTGCAGATCTTGTGTTCTCGATGCCGGGAATCATCATCATTTTGGTCGTCCTCTCGGTCTTCCCGAAGAGCATGACAGCGGCGATGACAACTTTTGGCGTCATCGCGGCCCCGGGTCTCATGCGCGTAGTTCGGTCCGCGGCGCTGCCCGTTCGCGAGGAACTCTATGTCGCTGCTGCGCAGGTATCCGGGTTGTCGCACCCGTACATAATCAGTCGCCACGTACTGCCAAGGATTGCCGGTACCGTGATCGTGCAGGCGTCGCTTATTGCCGCTGCCGCGCTCCTCGTACAGACGGGTTTGGCGTTTCTGAGCCTCATTGTGGCCGAGCCTGCGCCTAGTTGGGGCGGGATGGTTGCCGATGGCATGAATGTCATCCTGCTCCAATCCTGGTTGATCTGGCCGCCGGGTATCGCAATCGCACTCACCGTCCTCGCTCTCGGATTGTTTGGCGATGTTGTGCGTGACGCGACGACGGAGAGTTGGTCGGCGACTCCAGTGCGTCCGAAGCGACGTCCGTCGGCGACGCGGCGAGCTGAAGTGCCAGTAGCTTTGGCTGGCGCAACCGGTGCCGGTCACGACTCACTGCTTTCGATCGAGCACCTGAGCATTGCATTTCCATCGCCCGCGGGAACGGTGACGGTAGTCGCGGACGTGAGCTTCGATATCAGGCCGGGGGAGGTGGTCGGTGTCGTCGGTGAGTCAGGCTGCGGCAAGACCGTCACCGCGATGTCGATCTTCGGCCTCCTGCCCGGCGACGGAGACATCCAAGCAGGCCGAATCCTGTTCGAGGGGCGGGATCTGGCGGCGCTCCCCGAATCTGAGCTTCGCAGCGTCCGTGGTCGGGAGATCGCGCTGATCTCGCAGGAGCCGATGGTCAGCTTGAATCCCGCGTATCGCGTCGGCTGGCAGCTCGCCCAGTCCCTACGGCAGCATCATGGCGTCTCGCGCTCAGCGGCCCGCTCCGGGGCAGTCGAGCTATTGCGGAGTGTCCATCTTCCCGAGCCTGCGGCGGTCGCGAGACGCTACCCGCACGAGCTCTCGGGCGGGATGGCGCAGCGGGTTGCAATCGCGCGGGCGCTCGCCGGTGAGCCTAAGCTCCTGATCGCAGACGAGCCGACCACGGCGCTCGATGTCACGGTGCAGGCCGAGATTCTCGACCTGCTCCGCGAGATACAGCAGGCACGACAGATGTCCATCCTGCTTGTCACGCACGACTGGGGAGTCGTTGCCGACTTCTGCGAGCGTGTCGTCGTCATGTACGCGGGCCAGGTCGTCGAACGCGCCTCCCTCGCTCCGATCTTCCGCGAGCCCTTGCATCCATACACGGAGGCTCTGTTTGCCTCAAATCCGCACCACGCCGCAGACACCGAGCTGTTGAGGACGATCCCTGGCGGCGTGCCGAGGCCAGGGGCGTGGCCGGCCGGCTGCCACTTCCAACCGCGCTGCCACTACGCGACCACGGCTTGCTCGACGAGCCGCACGATCCCACTCGAGCGGCCCGTGGATGGGCGTGAGACCCGCTGCATCCACAGTGACCGATTGCGGGTGAGCCTGTGAGACTCACCGAATCCCACCCGACCGGCAGTCCAGCGGCGCTGCTCGACGTCTTGGATCTCACCGTCGAATACCCGCGAGGCCCCGGCACTCCTGTGCTCCGCGCCGTCGACGGCGTCAGTCTCACCGTCAACGCACGTGAGACGCTCGGGCTCGTTGGCGAATCCGGGTCGGGGAAATCGACGATCGGCCGCGCGATCCTTGGTCTTGCCCCCATTAAGGACGGCACGATCTCATTCGCCGGAACTGACATCACGCACGCCGGCAACCGGGAGCGCCGCGCACTTAGCGCCCACCTCCAAGTCGTCTTCCAGGATCCTTACAGCTCATTGAACCCGACTCGAACGATTGGCCAAACGCTGGGCGAGCCGCTTCGGGTCCACGGGAACTTGACGCGAGCCGAGGTCGTCGAGCGAATCAAGGTGATGCTGGAGCGGGTCGGACTGCCCCCCGACGCCGCGAATCGCTTCCCAATCCACTTCTCAGGCGGCCAGCGGCAGCGGATCGCGATTGCCCGGGCGCTGATGGTTCAGCCGCAGTTTGTTATCTGCGACGAGCCGGTCAGCGCGCTCGACCTCTCTATCCAGGCGCAGGTGCTCAACCTCCTCCGTGAGCTCCAGAACGACTTCGATCTCACGTACCTGTTCATCGCGCATGACCTCGCCGTCGTCCGCCACCTCTCGCATCGCATCGTTGTGCTCTATCAGGGTCGCGTCATGGAGCAGGGACACGCAGCCACCGTCTACGCCCATCCAGCACACCCATACACGCGGGCATTGCTTCGGGCTGCCCCGGTTCCCGATCCAGAGCTCCAACGCCAGCAGAGACTTTCGCGGCAGGAACAGGCGTTGATCGCGAGCATCGCGAATCCCACGCCGGCGAACTCGTGCCCCTTTGCTCCGCGCTGTCCCCACGCGGCCGACATCTGCCGGTCACGGCGTCCGGCGCTGGAGGCAACGCCAGACGGCTCGCTCGTCGCCTGCCACCGGTGGCATGAACTCCGGCAACCCACCCCTGTGGACATCATCTCGCCGGCAGCTAGTAGTCGCTGACCCGACGTGGCAGTGCATCCTCCCAACTCCGCCGGTGACGCTGTGCTTCGAAACGATGACCTGGCGCTCCCAGGGGCTCACCTGGCCGTCACCGGCGAGCGAGGCCGTCGCTACGACGTCGAAGTCGTCCATGACGTGCGGGTTCCTACGAGCGACCCCGACGTCACGCTGTCGGCTGATCTGTATCTGCCTACGAGGATCGACCCCGTCCCGGCGCTCATAACGGTCATTCCGTACCGGAAGGACTTCGAAGGCGGGAGCTACTACGAAGCGGCGCTGCGTTGGTTTGCGGCGTACGGTTACGCCTGCCTGCTGGTTGACATGCGCGGAACGGGCTCGTCGGACGGCGAGCTGCGCCCAAAGTACGACGCGGGTGAAGGAGACGACGCCGTGGCGGCGATCGAGTGGGCGGCGGCGCAGCCATGGTGCACGGGGGATGTGGGCATGTGGGGCAGCTCCTATGGCGGGATCACGTCGCTGCGTGCGGCGAGCCGACGCCCCGCGGCGCTGAGGGCGATCATTTCGATCGCCACGCCCCTTGATGCACGGCAGCACGCCGCGCACCCTGAAGGCGCTCGCTGCGATCTGTACCCATTGGCCCAGTGGGGAGGCAGGATGCTCGTGCAGCAGCTGCTCCCACCTCTCCTCAACTACACATCCGTGCAGGAGCAGCGTCGCTGGCAACGTCGGTTGCACGCCGTCGAGCCGTACATCGTCGAGCAGGCTGCGCGCGCGCCCGGTGATCCGGTGTGGCGAGATCGCGTAATCGACGCTGACTCGGTCGCTGTACCTGCTCTCTGCGTCGGTGGCTGGCGGGACTTTTGTGCCGACGGCACGCTTAGTGCCTTCGAGGGGTTCACCGGGCCGAAGAAGCTCTTGATGGGCCCATGGATGCACGCTCTGCCGCACATGTCGCCCTTCGAGGCGATCGATTTTCTTCCGCTGGCGGCCCGATGGTGGGACCACTGGCTCTGCCAGATCGACAACGGCGTGATGGACGAGGCTCCGGTCACGCTCTTCGTGCAAGGGAGCAACCCCGGCTGGCGAGCGTATGAGTCTTGGCCAGCCGCGCAGACCGAGTTGACGTTGTGTACCGGCGCGGACACGACGCTTACCGCTCCGGAGGCGGGCGAGAAGCACGAGCTCGCTACCATCGCGGAATATCAGCCTGATCCGACCGTGGGAGCGTCGAGCGGACTGTGGCTCCTAGGTAGCAGTGGCTTCGGCCTGCCGCTGGACCAGCACGACGACGACAGTCGCGCCGTCTCAACCACGAGTCATCCGCTGGCGGCCGACTTGTTCATCTGCGGTCGTCCGGAGGTCGTTGTTCGGCTCGAGACGGGAGCCACACCGGACGCATCGATCGCACGGCTCGTCGCACGTCTAACCGAGGTCGATCCCGAGGGCCGATCGACGCTCATCACAGCTGGCGTGCGGTGCGGAGGCGGCATCCAGCGGATCGTGCTGCGGCCCACTGCCTACCGCGTCCGTGCCGGCAACCGGCTTCGCGTAGCGCTCAGCGACGCCGACTTCCCCCGGCTGACGCCCCTGCCGCAAGCGTCCCCAATCCGAGTCTGCAAAGTTGAATTGTCCGTTCCGACTGTGCCGGAGGATGCGGGCACACCGGTCGACGTCCCCGCCCTCGATCGGAGCTCGCTCGACGAGGGTGTCGATGCGGCGCTCTGGACGATCACCCGGGACCCAATTCATAACGGAATCGAGGTCGCGATCGGAACGAGCATTCCTCGTGTCTCCACACATCAAGGACACGTTTTTGAGATGCAGCGTCGTACGCGCTCCACCGTCAGGCGAGACGCTCCAGGCGGGGCGGTCACCAAGGGAACGCACACTGCGATCCTCCAGATGAGCACCGGAGAACGCGTCATCGTCACCGCAGAGGTCCGCGTTACCCAGATGCACCTCTGGGCGCGCGGCGATGTCGAGATCGACGGACTCAACGTGTTCTCGAGGGTCTGGGAAGTTCCAATGGATGCAAGCCATGGAAGCGGCGCCGGAACTCCCACCGACCCCGCCTTGTCGCCATCGCATGATCGAGCGGACGAGCCATAGTTCAACTCGCAGCGGCTGATTTTGGCCTGGATCCAGGGCCCTAAAACGCCGCTTCGAGCTCCGGTAACCCCACGACAACGCGGCGTGCTTTCGAACCGCCCTGATACCAGACCGTCTGCGGCTGCGTCGTTCCGAGTAACAACCCACCTGGCACGATAGGAGATCAGATGACCACTTCCGTCAGCGGTCGCGTCGCAGGGAAACGGGCGATCGTAACCGGAGCAGGATCAGGGATAGGACGTGCCGCGGCGGAGCGCCTCGCCCGTGAAGGAGCTCGGGTCGCGCTCCTCGACATCGACCTAGACGCGGCTGAAGCTGCCGCGGCGACGCTACACGAGCAGGGGCTAGAGGCCTGCGCGATTCACACCAACGTGACATCGGAGCCGTCCGTCGAGGAGGCAATCGGGGAGGCCGTCGCTGCGTTCGGGGGGCTGGACATCGTCGTCGCTAACGCCGCCGTCCAGCTCTTCGGCGAGGACGATCGGGCCGATCGGCTCTCCCTAGATGTCTGGCAACGCACCCTCGACGTCAACCTCACGGGCTGCTTCCTCACCTGTAAGCATGGGCTGCGGGCTCTGCTCGCGACCGGCGGCGGCAGCGTCGTGATCACTGCGTCGCCTACCGGTCTCTTCGGCCTCGCGCGTGGATTTGACGCGTACTCCGCGAGCAAGGCGGGAACGTACGGACTCACGCGGGTGATGGCGAACGACTACGCCCAGCATGGAGTGCGGGTCAACTGCGTTGTCCCCGGCTTCACCGACACGTCCCTCGTCTCGTCGGTCATGGAGGACAATTCCAGCCGCGAGGCGGCGCTGAAGAAGGTGCCGCTTGGCCGTGCGGGGACCGCCGACGAAGTCGCCAGCGCGATCCTTTTCCTCGCAAGCGACGAGGCAGCGTACTGCACCGGATCCGCTCTCACCTGCGACGGCGGCCGCACTGCGGTTTGAGCCGGACAACGTTCCAAAACTCACGTCGAGATGCTGGCCACCGTCTTCCACACGCGCCACGTTCCGCCATGCCCGTCGTCCGTTGTTCGTCCCGCAACCTGCATGGGAGTAGGCCGACGAAATGAGGCTCGTAGACGGCCCACCCGTCGTCGTGCTCGACGACGACCCGACGGGTGTGCAGACACTCGCTGGTGTCCGGGTGCTGCTCGGGTGGGACGCAACGCGGATCAGGGCTGCGCTCGTTGGACGGCGTGCTGTCCATCTCGTTACCAACACGCGAGCATTGCCGGCCGACCGGGTACAGCCGTTGGTCGAGGGCGCGGCGTGCGCGTCTCGCGAAGCTGTGTCGACGGCGCGCATCGTCCTTCGCGGTGACAGTACGCTGCGCGGTCACCTACTCGAGGAGTACCTGGGCGTGCGGAGTGTCATTGCGCCGGTCGGCTGGCCCGTCCTGCTCCTCGTGCCGGCCCTTCCCTCGGCGGGGCGGGTGACGGTGGGAGGCGTGCACCTGTTCGAACGGGAGGGCGTGCGCACGCCGCTGCACGAGACGGAATACGCGCGCGACGGGCTCTTTGCGTACCGAAGTGCGCGGTTGCTCGACTGGGCCGAGGAGCGTTCCGCCGGCTTGTTCGCGGTGGCCGCTGGTCGCGAGCTCTCGCTCGACGGTGTGCGCGACGGCGGCTCGGCTGCAGTCGCGGCGGCAGTCTCCGAGCTGGCCTCCCGCGGTGTTCCGGCCGTGCTCGCACCCGACGCGGAAACGGTCGACGACCTGGAGGCGATCGCAGCCGGCTACCGGACGGCTGCTGCCGCGGGCGTGGCGATCATCGTGCGGTGTGCGCCAACGTTCGCCGGTGTGCTCGCCGGCACGACGGCCACTGCGCCGGCGGCGCTTCCCGAAGCGGGTGGCGGCGTGCTCGTGGTCTGCGGTTCGTACGTACCTCAGACGACGCGGCAGCTGGGGCGGCTTCTCGCGATGTGGCCGCAATCCCTTGTCGAAGCCGACGTGCTCACGCTCGCCGGCGCGGCGCCCGACGACGAGATCGCGCGGCTCGCCGGCGCAGTGTCCGCCAGGCTGTGCCGCGACCCGGTCGCGGTGCTCGCGACGCCGCGCCAGCGGCCCGAGGGAACGACGTCGCTCGAGGCGGGAGAGCGAATCGCCTTCAATCTGGCGCGGGTCATTGCTGCGCTCGAGAGACGTCCATCCGTGCTCGTCGCCAAAGGCGGGATCACCTCCTTTGTCACCTTGCGAGCGGGGGTCGGTGCCGACGAAGCGGATGTCCTCGGCCCGGTCGTCCCCGGCGTCTCCCGCTGGGCGGCGCGTTGGCCCGACGGGAGCCCACTCGATTACCTCGTCGTGCCCGGCAACGTGGGAGACGACGCGTTGCTGGAGCGACTCGTGGATTCCATTGCGCGAGGATCCGCGGCGTGCTGACGCCGTTTCGCGAGCTGCTCGACGAGCGCCGCGCCGCCGGCGCCGCCGCCGGTGCGTTCACCTGCTACGACGTGACGACGGCGCTCGCCGTCGTCCAGGCGGCCGAAGCCCGCAACGTCCCGGTCGTGGTGCTTGTCGCCGAAGCCTCGTTCCGCGCTCCGTCCGGCCGTCTGCTCCTCCAGCGCTCCTCGCCGTCGCCGACACCGCCCGCGTTCCTGCTTGCGTGCAGCTCGATCATGTCGCCGACGACGCACTCATCGACGCAGCACTCTCCAGTGGGATCGGAGCGGTGATGGCGGCCGGGTCGAAGCTGCCGGACGCGGAGAACGCGTCGTTTGTTTCTGCGGTACGACGGCGTTCGGGTGTCGTCGGGGTCGAGGCCGAGCTCGGCCACATCGAAGGCGGCGAGGACGTTGCCGCTGCGACCCTGGCGGGAGCGCTCACCGACCCGAAGGAGGCGGAGGCGTTCGTCGCCGCGACCAGGTGCGACTGTCTCGCAGTCTCTGTCGGCAACGTGCACGGGCGCTACGCGGCGCCGCCACGGCTCGACTGGGAGCGGCTCGACGCGATCCGCGAGAGCGTGGACGTTCCACTGTCGCTGCACGGTGCGTCCGGACTGTCGGACGATGACATCCGGCGCGCGATCGCGCTAGGCGTTTGCAAGGTAAACGTCAACACTGAACTGCGCGAGCGCTACGTGCGGCAGCTCGAGCTCGGCCTGCCGGCGGCACGAGACGGCTTGCGGCTCCTCGACCTGGATGCAGGCGTCATCGACGCCGTCGCGAGGATCGTCGTCGCCAAGCTGGATCTGCTCGGATGAAGGCGACAATGTCGCCGACGTTGTCCGAGTCGTTGAGCCAAACGGCAGCCGATGAGGTCGACGTCGGGGGAGGCCGCATCCATTCGCGCTTCCTTAGCTCGGTGCCGCGGTGACCTTGGGACTCTCCGTGTGCTCGCAGTGTTCGCGTCTTCTCGCGTGCACGGCTTCAATCGCACGTGACTGTTCGGGTCTTCTCGGATCCAGT
>CAWINK010000009.1:0-10521 GCA_963837445.1 uncultured Thermoleophilaceae bacterium
TGACCGCGGATATCGCGTTGCTGCTGCTGTACCGGAGCATGAATGCACAGACAGTCACTCACTCGGCGAGTACCACGCCCAGCTGAGCAGCCGCCGCTCTGAGCGCGGGCGTGTCGATGCTGACTGGCTCGACCGTCTTGCTGGATGTGTCGAGTGGGAGGGGATCCCACAACGCCCAGCACTCCCATGAAGGCGGGAGCCGGCTCTCGTACCGCAGGCCTCCGGTAAGAAGTGTCCCGTCGGGCGCCGTAGCGGCGGCCCGGTACACGCCGGCGAGTTCGCGTGTGAAGTCGCGCTCGGTCTCGAGCAGCGCCGAGCGGTCGAATGCCTTGAGGCCGTACTTGGGGAGCAGGGCTACAACTCGGGGAAAGACCGCCACGAAGGTCCGGGGGTGCGTGATGTCGATGGCCGAGCCTTGCTCGGCCGCGGGCGCGCACGCAAGCTGCCACCCGAACGACTCAATGTCTTCCGCGTCCAGCCGCACGGCCAGTGTGTCGCCGACATATTCCTCATCGGGTTCACTTTCCAAGAATGCTTCGATGCGCCTGACAGCTGTCGGCTTCAAGGCGAAGTCGCCGAGCTTCTCCCCGAGCGCCCCCTCAGCCTCCGTGGCGCAGTAAAGGGTCCTGAAGGTGCCGTCCGGTGAATCCCAGCGCCCGGCGATGTAGTCGGCCGCGCTGACCTCGCCGACGGGCGGTGAAGGCCTTCGTGGCTCGAACGGCTCGCGCCATCGGGAGACCCGCCAGAGGCCATCCTCCGGAAGCGTGATGGAGCGCCAGTGGTCTGACCGATCAGGGATGTTGGCAGCCTACGCACGTTCCGGCGGCGAAGGCGGCGGTTCAAGTGCTACTGGGCTTCGATGAACACCTGAGCAGCGCCAATGACCTGGTGACGCCGGCCCTCGTGGAAAGCCTCGATCGGTGCCTTGCCGCGCAGTCGTGGATTTGCGCCGAGCATCCATGTCCGGACGGACTCTTTGCGCATGCCCTGCCGCAAGATCGCGACCGTCGTGGCGAGGTCGGTCAGTGTGGCGAGCGTTTCCGGATCAACGCTGCGTTCTCCTCGTGCATAGCGCCCCACACTCTTTGGATGCCGGTCACCGATGGCGAAGGCCACGAGCTTCTGCCCCAGAACCTCCTGGAGCTCACCCGCCAGTTCCTCGCCGCTCTGCGTGGCAACGCGGCTGTGAGCGATCTCAAATCGATCACGGACTGCCATTGGACCTCCAATTACCCATTCGGATGCCCATCGTAACGGTCAACGGTTCCCATCCGGTTCCCTATCGGCTCCAATTCGGTCCACCTTAACGCCAAGCCGGACGTTCTGCCCGCCCAAGTCTCGCCAGGGAGCAGATTCGACATGTTGAACCGGACTCATGCTGCCGGGCAGTACGGAGGCGGAGAGGGTGGGATTCGAACCCACGAGGCAGTGTGACCCGCCCACACGATTTCCAGTCGTGCACCTTCAGCCGCTCGGTCACCTCTCCTGAGAGGCTCCAAGCCTAGCTTGGGTCGGGGGCCCGGCGGCGCTGCGTCAGGCGGCGTTTCGCAGCTGCACGTGAGGGGTGCGGCGCGGGAACGCCACGATCGTGGACATGCTCACCTCGGAGAAGGCCAGCGCCTGCAGCGTGCAGCCGCAGCCCTCGCAGAGCATGTCGTCGAAGTCCTCGAGCTCGCCCCAGGCCTCGAACTCCTCGGCGCAGGACTGGTCGGTGCAGATCAGGATGGCGTAGAGCATGGACTGAGGCCATGCTGCGCCCGGCGTCGGACGGAACGCTCTGCAGCTGCAATCAGGCTTGCAAACGCGTGAAGTGCCACAGCGAGCCGCCGAGTTTGCGATCCACCCGCAGCCCGGCCGCCTCTGCCCGTGCGGCCAGTGCCGAGTGGGTGACCATGTGGGGGTCGCCGAACAGCTCCCCCACGACCACTCGGCCCCCTGACTTCACCACCCGAGCAAGCTCGCGCAGCGCGGCATCCTGGTCCGGGATCTCCCCGAGCACGGTCACGAGGTAGGCCCCGTCGAAGCTGTCATCCGCGTAGGGGAGCTCGCGCGCGTCCGCGAGCGTCGGCGTGATGTTGTCGATGTCATGCTCGCGCGCTCGCCGCAGCGTGTGGTCGAGCATCTCCTGCTGCACGTCCAGCACGTCGAGGCGGCCGCCGGGGGATACCCACTCGGCCACGGGGAGGGTGTAGTAGCCGGTGCCTGGGCCGACCTCGAGCAGCCGCTCGCCGGCGCTCGGGGAGAGGATGTCGCGAAGGCGCTCGCGCGTGATGAAGGGGTGCGGCGCCTCCACCCAGAAGCGCTGGGAGTACGGGCATGCTGACGGGTTCCGGCGCCACCATGCCGCCGCGCCGAGCACGGCCGCGCCGCCCACGAGCGCGAGCCGGCGCGCGCGCGACATCAGGCGCCGTCGGAGGCCGGCACGATCAGCCGGATGTGACTGCGCCCGAGCATCAGGACCGGGGCGCTCCAATCCCGTCCCGAGCCGTCGAGCGCCACGAGCTCGGCGTCGAGGATCGTGAAGAACTCGTGGTCGCGGCGGTTCACGTGGTCGGAGACACGGCTCCGATAGCCCTCGCGCGGAAGTGTCAACATTCCCTCCACCCTGTACCGGTCAGTCTCGACGACAACTTTTTCCAGGCGGTTCTCCACGGCGGCGCAATCTAGCGGTTACGGTGCCCGCTGATGTCGCAAGGGGCCCCGAGCAGGCGCGGTCCTGCACTCGCGGCGGTGTTCAAGCCGGTGCAGCCGCCCACCACGTTCGAGGAGACCGTGGAGCGACTGGGAACTGCCATCCGCCTGGGTCTGCTTGCACCCGGCACGCGCCTGCCCTCGGAACGCGAGCTCGCCGATGAGCTCCGCATCTCGCGCTCGACCTTGCGTCAGGCCCTCACGACGCTGGTGCAGAGCGGGCACCTCATCTCGCTGCGCGGCCGCTCGGGCGGCACATTCGTGGCCGATGAGCCTCCGCTCGCCCGGGAGGCCGAAGGCCTTCCGCTGGGTGAGGAAGCGCGCGCGGTGCTCGACTACCGCGTGGTGGTCGAAACCGGCGCCACCGTGCTGGCCGCGGAGCGCGCCGAGACGGACGACCTCGACGGGCTGCAACGGCTCACCGAGGAAATGGCCGCGAGGGAGGGGGCGAGCTTCGAGGTCTACCGGCGGGCCGACGTGCGCTTCCACATCGGGCTTGCCGAGGCGTGCCATTCGCCCCGGCTCGTGGTCGCGATGACCGAGGTCCAGGGGCAGATGAGCGACCTGATCCAGCGGGTGCCCCACCCCGATGAGGTGCTGAAGCACTCGAACGCGCAGCACAAGCGGCTCGTGGCGCTGCTGCGTCGCAAGGACACCGGTCGCGCCGTGCGTCTCATGCGCGAGCACTGCCAGGGCACCGAGCACATCCTCGCCGCGCTGATGCCGGACTAGCCGCGCACCCGCACTCCGCTCGGGTCGAACAGCGGCTCGCTCGTGACCTCGCCGCTCACCCAGCTGCCGAAGATGTCGAGCTCCACGGCGGTGCCGGGCTCCGACCCGTCGGGCGGCAGGTAGGCGTAGGCCACGGAGCGCTCGATCGTGTAGCCGTACCCGCCGGTGGTCACCCGGCCCACGATCTCGCCGCCAACCCTCACCGGCTCGTTTCCGAGCGCCACGGAGCGCGGGTCCTCGAGGGTGATGCAGCGCAGCAGCTTGCGCGGCCCGGCCTCCTTCGCCTCCACGAGCGCGTCGCGGCCGATGAAGCCGCCCGGCTTCTCGAGCTTCACCGCGAAATCGAGACCCGCCTCGTAGGGCGTGTCGTCCGGCGTGATGTCCGCGCCCCACACGCGATAGCCCTTCTCGACTCGCATCGAGTCGATCGCGCGGTAGCCGCCGGCCACGATCCCGTGCGGCTCGCCCGCCTCCCAGACCGCTCGCCACAGCGCCATCCCGTACTCGGTGGGGCAGTAGAGCTCCCAGCCGGGCTCGCCCACGTAGGTCACTCGCAGAGCGCGCACCGGCACCCCCGCCATCGTGATCTCCCGCACCGTCATGTAGGGGAACTCATCGTTCTCGAGCGGCTGCGGGGTGAGCGGGGCCAGGGTCTCACGCGCGCGCGGCCCCCAGATCCCGAAGCAGGCGGAGCTGGACGTCACGTCGTGCACCTGCACCGAGCCGTCGTCGGGGAGGTGGCGGCGGATCCACTCGCGGTCGTGGTTGCCGAATGCCGTGCCCGTGACGATCGAGAAGCGCTCCTCGGCCAGGCGCGCGACCGTGAAGTCGCACTCGATCCCGCCGCGCGAGTTGAGCATCTGCGTGTAGGTCACCCGCCCGACCTCGCGCGCCACCTGGTTGTCGCACAGGCGCTCGAGCAGAGCGGGCGCGCCCGGGCCCACAACCTCGAGCTTGGCGAACGACGACTCGTCGAAGATCGCCACGCCCTCCCGGCAGGCCACGTGCTCCGCACCGATCGCGGGCGACCAGTGCTTGCCCGCCCAGCCACGCGGGCGCAGGGACTCGTCGCCGCGCTGCGCGTTCGACTCGTACCAGTTCACGCGCTCCCAGCCCGACTTCTCGCCGAAGGCGGCGTCGCGCTGGCGGTGCCAGTCGTACGCCGGGGACGTGCGCAGCGGCCGGGCTGCCTGGCGCTCCTCGAACGGGTAGTGGATGTCGTAGTAGGTCTCGTAGGTCTCGAGCACCCGCGCGAGCGTGTACGACGGGGAGCGGTACTGCGCGCCGAAGCGGCGCACGTCCATCTGCCAGAGGTCCATGGAGGGCTCGCCCGCCACGATCCACTCGGCCATCACCTTGCCCACGCCGCCGGCGCCCGCGAGGCCGTGGGCACAGAAGCCGCCGGCCACGAACAGGCCCGGGACCTCCGTCTCGCCGAGGCAGAACTCGTTGTCGGGCGTGAAGCCCTCCGGCCCGTTGATCATGCGCGTGACCTTCACGTCCTCCATCTGCGGCACGCGCCGCCGCGAGTTCACCACGATCTCCTCGAAGCGGTCCCAGTCGTCCTCCAGCAGGCGGCCGTTGAAGTCCGGCGGGATGCGGTCGAAGCCCGCGGCGCCCTGCGGCATGAAGGCCGGTGCGGCGGGCCGCTCGTAGCCGCCCATCACCAGGCCGCCGCCCTCCTCGCGGAAGTAGATGAGCAGGTCGGGGTCGCGCAGCGTCGGGAGCGGGTTCTGCGGATCGCGCTCGCGGAACGGCTGGGTCACGATGTACTCGTGCGACATCGGCACGACCGGGATGCGCACGCCCGCGAGCCGTCCGAGCTCGGCCGAGAACATGCCGCCCGCGATCACCACGACCTCGGCGTCGATGTCCCCGCGCTCGGTGCGCACACGGCCCTGCTCGATGCCCGTGACGCGCGTGTTCGTGAAGATCTGCACGCCGCCCTCGCGGGCGCCCTCGGCCAGGGCGAACGTGAGCTGCGACGGGTCGAGGTAGCCGTCGGTGGGAAGCCACGCGGCGCCCAGCACCCCGTCCGTGGACATCATGGGGAAGAGCCCCTGCGCCTCCTCGGCCGAGATCAGGTCGAGCGGCAGCCCGAACGTCTTTGCCCAGCCCGCCTGCCGGCGCAGCTCCTCCATCCGCTCCTCGCTCGAGGCCAGCCGGATCCCGCCGCACTCCACCCAGCCGCAGGCCTCGCCGAGCTTCCGGTAGAGCTCGACCGAGTACATCATCATCTTGGTCAGGTTCACCGAGCCGCGCAGCTGGCCCACGAGGCCGGCGGAGTGGAAGGTCGAGCCGGACGTGAGCTGGTTGCGGTCCACGAGCACCACGTCGTCCCAGCCGAGCTCGGCCAGGTGGTAGGCGATCGACGTGCCGCCGACGCCACCCCCGACGATCACGCAGCGCGCCGCGCCGGGGAGCTCCCGCCGCGAAGCCACTAGCCCTGGGCTTCCTCGATCCAGCCCTCGAAGCGCGGGTCGCTGCGCGTCTGCTTCAGGCGGTCGAAGTGCTTCTGGGCGTACTCGCGGAAGTCGAAGTCGAGCTCGGACACGCCCGCCTGCACCACGCCCCACATCGCCTCGCGGAAGTCCGACATGAAGCGGAACAGTTTCAGCGTGGCCCGCCGCTGGTCGCTCGGCGGCTCGCCGAAGTAGGCCTCCAGCAGCTGGCCCGCGTGGTCGTCGTCGAACTCGTTGTTGGCAGCGAAGTTGCCGAGGTCGAACCAGCGATCGCCCATGCCCGCATACTCCCAGTCGATCAGCTGGATGCGGTCGCCCTCGCGGAGGAAGTTCGCGGGCAGGAGGTCGTTGTGGGCCGGCACCGGCTCGTGGCCGGGCCGATCCCGGACGGCGCGCTCGATCGCGCCGGCAGCCTCGAGTGCATCGTCGTACCCGTCCGGCGGCTCGCTGCCGTTGGCGCGACCCGTCTCCGCGTACACCTCCACCAGCCGGAACGAGTCGAAGCCGCTTGGAAGCTCGGTGCTCGAGTCGTGCAGCGCGCGCAGGTGATGCGCAATCTCCGCGATCGTCTCGGGCTCGCGCAGCTCGTCCGCCTTCATCTCGCGGCCTGACACGAACGCGGTCACGAGGGCGGACGGCTCGACGAGCAGGGCCGCCACCCTCGGCGCGATGCCGAGCTCGGCCGCGGCCTTGTTGGCGATGCACTCCGACTCGCGGTCGATGCCAAGCAGCGCCGTGCGCTTCCCGGGCAGGCGCACCACGTAGTCCGTGCCGCCGAAGTTGACCCTGAAGTTGCGGTTGGTGATCCCGCCCTCGAGCTGGACAACGGTGCCCTCGCGCGGTCCGAGCAACGCAGCCAGACGCGCCACAACCTCGGTCAATTCCGGAATCGTGAACTCGGGACTCATGGCGGGACTCTACGCCGACGTTGCCCTACATGCGAGGCTCTCTGTCCCCGATGTCGGACGGCGAGCTGATCCTTGTCGCGGCGGCCCTGCTCGCTGCGGGAATCGGCGCATCCCTACTTGCGTCGCGTATACGCCTGCCGGGCCTGCTGCTCTTCCTCGCGCTCGGCATGGCGATCGGCTCCGACGGGCTCGGCTGGATCGCCTTCAACAACTATGAGCTGGCGCGGACGATCGGGGTGGTCGCGCTCGCGCTGATCCTGTTCGAGGGAGGGCTGTCCGCCGGCTTCAACGAGATCCGGCCGGTTCTGCGGTCTTCGCTGTCGCTCGCGATCTTCGGCACGATCGGCACCGCTGTCATCTGCGGCTTCGCGGCAGCCTGGCTGTTCGACCTGAGCACCCTCGAGGGCATGCTGATCGGCGCGATCATCTCCTCCACCGACGGCGCTGCGATCTTCGCGCTCCTGCGCGAGTCGACCCTGCGGCGCAGACTCGCGCGCACGCTCGAGGGGGAGGCCGGCTTCAACGACCCGGTGGCCGTGCTGCTCGTGGTCGGCTTCATCGAGTGGATTCAGCAGCCGAACTACGGGGTGCCCGACCTTGTCCTGCTGTTCGTGACCGAGATGGGGATCGGCGCGGTGGTCGGGTTGAGCGTGGGGTGGCTGGCGGTGCGCGGCCTTCGCAACGCGAAGCTCGCCAGCCCAGGGCTCTACCCGGTCGCGACGCTGGCCACGGCAGGGCTGGCCTACGGCGGAGCCGCGACGCTGCACGGCTCGGGTTTTCTCGCCGCCTACCTGGCCGGCCTCGCGCTCGGCTCGGCGCGCATCCCGGCCAGGCAGACCGTGACCGTCTTCCACCAGGGTCTCGCATGGGTCGCGCAGATCGCGATGTTCCTCGCGCTCGGGCTGCTCGTGTTCCCCAGCAAGCTCGACGACGTCTGGCTCGAGGGAACCGCGCTGGCGCTCCTGCTCGTCTTCATCGCGCGCCCGCTCACAGCCGCGCTCGCCACCGCGTTCGACCGTTTCACGGCCGGGGAGCGCATTGTGCTGGGCTGGGCGGGGCTGCGCGGTGCTGTGCCGGTGGTGCTCGCCACCTTCCCCGTGATCGAGGGCATCGACGACAGCAGGGTGTTCTTCAACATCGTCTTCTTCGCCGTCGTCCTGTCCACGATCCTCCAGGGCACGAGCGTGGAGTGGCTCGCCCGCAAGCTCGGCGTGACCACGAGCGAGCCCGCGCTCCCGCGCCCGCTCATCGAGACCGGCACGGTGCGGCGCCTGGGCGCGGAGATCGTGGAGTACCCGGTGGGCGACGACGACGCGATCGTCGGACAGCTGGTGCGTGCGCTGGGGCTGCCGCGCGACGCCCTGCTCAGCGTGATCGTGCGCGGCGAGGAGGCGCTGCTCCCGCGCGGCTCCACGCGCATCGAGGCCGGCGACCGGCTACACGTGATCGTGCGAGAGGAGGTGGCCGGGGAGATGCCCGAGCTCCTGGAGCGCTGGCGCAGCGGGCCGGTGGAGATTCCCACCGTGCGCAAGACGGCGCTGCGCGCCGGCACAGCCGTGTTCACCACGCGCCGCTGGACCGAGGCGGACGGCGACGCGGGCTACCCCAAGGAGGTGCACGGCGTGCCGGTGGCCGAGAAGATGCGCACCCGACGCGACCGGCGCGGCGCGCTCGTTTCACTCGAGGACGGGCGCTTCGCGGTGACCGGACCGCTGGTGGCGATCGGCGGGCCGCTCCAGGTCCAGCGCTACGCCCGGCGCCAGCTGGCCAGTGAAGGCGACGCTGCCGCACGCGCGTGGTGGCAGGAGGTCATCGGCGCACTGGCCCGCTAGAGCGCGATTGACAGCCGTCCGGTCCTCGGCATAAGGTCGCGTGCCAGCAAGGCTTGTTTGTCGCACCAATTACTGGCCACGCGCCGGTCACCACCGGCGAGGAGGTGTGCAGTGGCAACGGTCGAGGACCGCTCCGGGATCCAGGACGAGGACGAGCGCCGGCTCGCCGAGCTTGGCTACAAGCAAGAGCTGCACCGCGCGTGGAGCGGATTCTCGAACTTCGCGATCTCGTTCACGATCATCTCGATCCTGGCCGGGACCTTCACGACCTACGGCCAGGCGTGGAACAACGGCGGCCCGGTCGCCATCTCCTGGGGATGGCCGCTCATCTCCATCGCGATCCTCATCATCGCGTGGTCGATGTCCGAGCTCGTGTCGAAGTACCCGACGGCGGGCGGGATCTACTACTGGGCCACGGCGCTTGGTGGACCGGCCTGGGGTTGGTTCACCGGCTGGTTCAACCTGATCGGCCTGGTCGGCGTGGTGGCGTCGGTGGACTATGCGTGCGCGACCTTCCTGAACGCCTCACTCGGTCTCTACGGCGTCGAGATCTTCGGGATGAACTTCGCCGACGGACAGCACCTCCTCGCGGAGACCTTCCTGCTGTTCGTCTTGATCGTGTTCGTCCACGCGCTGATCAACATCTTCCAGACGCACCTGGTTGCCGTCCTGAACAACGTGTCCGTTGGGGTGCACGTCGTCGGCGTGGCAGTGATCATCGCGATCCTGGTGTTCGTGCCCGACACGCACCAGAGCGCGGACTTCGTGTTCACGGAGCGCATCAACAACTCCGGTTTCGGCGAGGGCATGTACTGGTTCTACGTCCTGCCGCTCGGCTTCCTGCTGACGCAGTACACGATCACGGGGTTCGACGCCTCTGCGCACATCTCCGAGGAGACACGTGGGGCCGCAAGGGCAGCGGCGCGCGGCGTCTGGCAGTCCGTCTTCTGGTCGGCGCTCATCGGCTGGTTCGTGCTGCTGGCGATCACGTTCGCCGCGACCGACGTGGCGGCGGTCAACGATGGCGCAGGCTCCTCGCTGGCGATCTTCGGAAGTGCGCTGGATTCGTGGGCCGAGAAGGCGGTCGTCGTAATCTCCACGGTCGGGCAGCTCTTCTGCGGAATGGCGTGCGTGACAAGCGCCTCGCGGATGACGTTCGCATTCTCGCGCGACAATGGACTGCCGTTCTCGCGGCTGTTGCGCCGCGTGGACGACAAGGGCGTGCCGAAGTACGCCGTGATCTTCGTCTGCCTCGCTGCGCTCGCGATCACGCTGCCCGCGCTCGAGGGCGACGAGAACGCCTTCCCATACGCTTTCTTCGCGGTCGTCTCGATCACCGTGATCGGGCTCTACATCGCCTACGTGATCCCGATCTTCCTGCGCTGGCGGATGGGCGACGCTTTCGAGCCCGGTCCGTGGACGCTCGGCAAGAAGTACAAGTGGATGAACGCCTTCTCGGTCGTCTGGGTCGGCCTGATCACCCTAATCTTCTGCCTGCCGTTCACCCCGGCAGGAGTGCCGTGGCGCGACGAGTTCGACTGGAAGTACGTGAACTACGCGCCAATCACGGTGATCGTGGTGATCGCCGCCGTCGGTCTCTGGTGGATGCTGGGCGCGAAGCACAAGTTCCGGGCGCACGGCGAGGCGGCCCACGCCCAGGCCGACGACACGATCGACCCGGAGTTCCACAGCGGAAAGCAAGCGTAGGTCAGTAGCCTCGGGCGCGTGACGCTCGACGACCTCCGACAGGCAGCCGATGACGGGACGGTCGACACCGTTCTGCTCGTCGTCGCCGACATGGAGGGGCGCCTCCAGGGCAAGCGGCTGACGGCGCGTCACTTCCTCGACGAGGTCGCCGAGCACGCGGCCGAGGGCTGCAACTACCTGCTGGCGGTC
>CAWINK010000010.1:0-21469 GCA_963837445.1 uncultured Thermoleophilaceae bacterium
GTTCCGGACGCGCCGCCCGAGCCCGAGACCAGCTAGCGCCTGTACCTCAATGGGGTCTTTGAGCCCTTATTGAGCTTTTTTTGAGGTTTGCCCTTACTTTGGGCGTCGTGACTCGTCTTCGCTCAATCCTTCCTGCCCTGATTCTGGCTCTGCTGCTCGCCCCGGCTGGTGCGTCCGCGATCCCCGGGGATCCCATCTGCCCGCCCGCCATCCCCGACTGCGATCCGGGTGGTGGCGAGGAGTTCGGCAGCCTGGCGGTATCGGTGGCCACAAGCCCGTTGGCCACGGCCGCGAACCCCGGCTGGGACGACGAGAACCTCACCTACACCGCCACGATCTTCAACAGCGACGCTGCCAACGACGCCACGGCCGTGACGGTCACGAGCGAGATCACGAACGGCAGCGCCAGCCTGGTCTCGAGCAGCGCCAGCCAGGGCAGCTGCAGCGGGCTCACCTGCAACCTCGGCACGATCCCGGCGAGCGGGTCCGCCACGGTGACCGTGGTGCTGCGCCCGTCCGCGGGCACGATCGCCAACAGGTTCACCGCGACGGCGGCCGAGGTCGGCTCGGACTTCGCGATCAAGTCGAACACGATCAGGTCGTCGGCGCCCTCGGCGGCGATCGACTGGTCGATGCCGGAGCGCTCGCGGGACGCGAACGGCGACGGCCTCATCGACGTGGGCGCTCCCCCCGGCGGCTACACGCCCTCGAGCTGGTCCGTGGTGCTGAACGCCTGCGGGTCCACGGGCGGCCGCCGCTCGATCAGCACCTACAAGTGGGAGGTCGAGGGCCTTCCGGAGCAGGTCACGAGCTCCTGCACGCACACGGTCCAGGTGCCGCGCGAGCAGGTCTATCCCACGAGGCTCACGGTCACGCTGAACGACGGTGCGACGGTGGTCGCGAACCGGGACGTGCGCGTGGTGGACCGCTTCATCGCGGTGATGGGCGACTCCTATGCCTCCGGCGAGGGGACCCCGCACACCTTCATCCAGTACGGGTCGGACTCGGTGCTCGCCCTACCGACGTGGGAGAACAGCCGCTGCCACCGCTCGATGTGGGCCTCCTCTGCCCGGGCGGCGCGCATCCTCGAGACCGCTGACCCGCGTTCGTCGGTCACGTACCTCTCGAAGGCCTGCTCGGGGGCCACCATCGCCCAGGGCATCCTCGGTGGCTACAAGGGCATCGAGCCGGTCGGCGAGACGCTGCTCGATCCGCAGCTGAAGCAGCTGCGCGACATCGTCGGCAACGCGCGGATCGACAACCTGCTGATCTCGATCGGCGGGAACGACGCCGGCTTCGCGACGATCATCGCGGACTGCATGCTGCCTGGCGACTGCTTCAGCAACACGACTCTGGTGAACAACTTCAACACCTCGGTCGCCGGGCTCACGACGAGCCACTACCCGGCGATGCGCACCGCGATCGAGGACCCGGCGAACGGGCTGAACGTGGACTCCACGTTCATCACCGAGTACCCGGACTTCACGACGGATGCGAACGGCAACCGCTGCGACGCGATCGGCGCGGACATCCTGTGGCCGCTCTCGATCAACAAGAACGAGGCGGACTGGGCGTCGAACACGGTTCTGCGGACCATCACGGAAACGCTGCAGGGCCAGGTGACGGTCGCTCGCAACGCCGGGCTCGACTGGAACTACGTCGGTGGGGTTCAGGCAGCGTGGTCAACGCTCGGTCAGCACGGGCACGGCTACTGCGTCGGCGCGGCCGACGTGCGCGATCCGAACCGCTGGGTCCGCACCTTCATGGACTCCTGTGACCTCCAGGGCCCGCCCGCCGGTTACAACTTCGGGCAGTACTACTGCCACGCGGACAAGACCGCGGGCCATTTCCACCCGAATGAGAACGGGTACCTGGCGATCGGCCAGCGCTATGTGGCCGCCCTGTCGCCGAAGGCACCGGCGCTCGACCCGATCCCGCCGCCGGACGACGGTGGCGGCGACGGCGGCGGCGGCGGCGATGGTGCGGCGGCGACGGCGGCGGTGGCGGCGACGGCGGCGACGGCGGCGGAGATGGCGGCGACGGCGGTGGCGATGGTGGCGGCGACGGCGGTGGCGGCGACGGCGGTGGCGGCGGCGGCGGCGGCGGCGGCGGCGGCGACCCCGTCACCCTGCCCACCCTGCCGAACGGCAACCCCACGGTCGGCGGCAACCTGCCCCCGGGCACGCCGGTCCTGGGTGGCACGCCGTCACAGGGCACGCCCAGAAAGGCGGGCAAGTGCTCCAAGCTCAAGGGCCGCAAGCGCGCCAGGTGCGTCAAGAAGGCGTGCTCGCGTTACAAGGGACGCACGCGCAAGGCGAAGCGCAAGTACGCGAGCTGCGTCAAGGCCGTCAAGCGGAAGCCGTAAGGAGCTCGTCCAGCTCAGCGCGGGCGTGCGCCTCGAACAGGCGCAGGCCCGCGCCCTCCGCAAAGCTGAGTGCCTCCTCCAGGTGCCGCACGGCCACCTCGCGCTCGCCGCGGGCGGAGGCAAGCAGCCCGAGCAGCCGCGCCACCGGGCCGACGCTGCCCGCGTAGCCCACCTGGACCATGCAGGAGGCGTACGGCTCGAGCTGCTCGTAGAGCACGGCCGCGCTCTCGGGGTGCGGAAGCTTCCCGCTCGCCTCCGCCAGCAGGCCGATGGTCGTGAGCCAGAAGAAGTCCTGCGGCAGCTCGTCGAGCGCCGCCACGGCGCGCTCGAGCTCCCTGGCGCAGTCCGCCTCGCGGCGGTCGGCCAGGTAGGCCAGCGGCAGCGCGGCTCGCCACGCCGCGAGCGCCGGATAGGCGTCCACGAACTGCTCCACGGCGGGTAGCAGCTCGCCCACGCGGCCCTGCCCCAGACGGATCAGGAACAGCTGGGCCGCGAACACGGCCTCGGCGTCGGCCGTCTCCATCAGGCGGCGCATCTCGGCCGACTCGGCCGCCAGGCGCTCCGCCTCCTCGAGCCGGCCGTCCATCTGGGCGAACGCGGCCGACCATCCCACGGCGAAGTGCTCGAAGAGCGGCTGGCGCACCTCCCGAGCGATGGCGGACAGCTCCTCGAGTGCCTCCTTCGCGCCCGCGATCTCCCCGGCCTGGATCAGGTCGAAGATGCTCGCGTGGAGGCCCTGGAGCGTCCGCTCGCGATCGCCGATCTGCCGCGAGATCCTGATCAGCTCGTCGCTCGCGATCAGGCGCTCCGAGAGGTGCCTGACGTGCAGCATCGACACGTGGTTGCCGGCGAGGGCGTCCGCCAGGACGTGGTCGTCGGCCAGGTCGTGCGCGATCTGGAGCGCCTCCCGGGCGAGCGCGAGCGATGCCTCCTCCTCGCCCGCGAAGTGCAGGATCTCCGCGAGCCGAGCCAGCAGCCGCGCGCGCAGGTCCTGCTCGTCGTCTCCGATCTCAGCCAGCGCCTCGCGCAGCAGCTCGATCAGCCTGGTGTCCACCACCCCCGCCTCGTAGTAGCGGCCGGCATAGCCGATCGCGGCGCGAGCAAGCTGGGTGCTGGAGCGTCCCCGGGCCGCGTCGGCCGCCTGCGCGAAGGCATCGGAGAAGCCCGGATGCCCCGCGCGCAGGCGCATCTCCCCGAGCAGCAACAGCAGCTCGCCGCGCTCGTCCGGATCGCCGGCGTCGGGCAGGCCCTCGAGCTCGAGCGCGCGCTCCAGGTGGAACGCTGCGTCCTCCCAGGCGAGCGAGCCGGCCGCGCTGTCGGCGGCCTCGCGGGCATATCGCAGCGCGGGCTGGGCGCCCAGCGAGTGGCGCGCCTCGTAGAAGTGGTGGCTCAGCTCGGCGGGATGCGGCCTCAGCTCGGCACGGTGTTTCTCGAGCGTCTGAGCCACCAGCTCGTGCAGGTGCGCCCGGGCGACCGTTCCGAGCTCGTCGTGGAGGGTCTGGCGGATCAGCACATGGGAGAACGACAGCCGTCCGGTCCCGTCGATTTCGGTGAGCAGGCGCGCGGCGACGGCGCGGTCGAGCATCGCGGCCACCTCCTCACGGACAAAGGCGCCCGCCCGGGCGAGCGCGGCCACCGGGAAAGTCACTCCAATCACCGCGGCGAGGCCGAGGATCTCGCTGGCCTGCGGGCCCAGGCGCGCGACCCGGCGCAGCACCACCTCGCGCACGCCCGGCGGCACGCCCTGCGGGTCGGCCGCCGCCCGGATCGACTCCTCCAGGAAGAAGGGGTTGCCGCCGGTGAGCTCGTGCAGCCGCTGGGCGAGGCCGGGGGCCGGCGCCGAGCCCTGGTGGGCCTCGATCAGCGCAACGGTCTCCTCCTCGTCGAGGCCGCCCAGGCTCAGCAGCTCGAGCGAGCTCTCGCGGCGCACATCGGCGATCAGCTCGGCGAGGGGGGAGCCGGCCTCCACCTCCACGTCGCGGTACGCGCCGAGCACCACCAGCCGGCGCGGCTCCACCGCACGGGCGAGGTGGCGGAGGAGCAGCAGCGTCGTCCGGTCCGCCCAGTGCAGGTCGTCGAACACGAGCACGAGCGTCGTGTCGCCCGCCACGCGCGCGAGCGTGGTCACCACGGCCTCGAAGAGCCGGTAGCGCTCGGTCTCGGGCAGGCCGCCGGATGGCGTGCGCGCGGTCGGCATCTGGCGGCGCAGCTCGGGCACCAGCCGGCCCAGCTCCTCGAGCTCGAAGCTGAGGCTCTCGCTGAGCTGGTCGACGTGGCCGTTCAGGACGAGGTGCGAGATCACGTCCACGAACGGCTGGTAGGGCACGAGCGCCTCCTCGTCGCAGCGCCCGTAGAGCACGATCGCCCCGTCCTCGCGGGCCTCGCGCGCAAAGGCCGCCGCCAGGCTCGTCTTGCCGATGCCGGGCTCGCCCGCCGTGAGCACGAAGCGCCGGCCGCGCTCGCCGGCGGCCGCCAGAGCCTCGCGCAGCTGCGCCAGCGCGCTCTCACGTCCCACGAACGGGCGACCCTCGATCTTCGCGAGTGCCGGCGGCAGCGGGAGCTCCGCGGGCGCCTCCTCGTCCGTGGCCGAGAGCACCTGCTCGTGGAGCGCGCGCAGCTCGGCGGACGGCGTGGAACCGAGCTCGTCGCGGAGCAGCACGCGAACGCGGTCGAAGGCCTGAAGCGCCTCCGCGTGGTTGCCGCGGGCGGCGTGTGCGCGCATCAGCAACGCGTGGCCCGACTCGCGAAAGGGAGCCAGCTCCACGAGCTGGCGGGCGGCAAGCTGGGCGCGGAGCAGCCCCGCGCCGCTGAGCGTGAGCGACGCCTCCGCCAGCAGCTCGAGCGCCTCAAGCCGCTGCTCCTCCTGCTCGCGGCGATGGTCCTCGATCCAGGGGGCGTCGAACGTGGGCACCAGCGGGAGCTCGTAGATGTCGAGGGCGGCCTCGGCGGAGGCGCACGCGAGCTCGAAGTCGCTGCCCAGCGCGGCGCGCGCCGCCTCCAGGGAGGTCGCGGCCACCTCCACGTCCACCTCCGCGTCGGCCGGCAGCTCCAGTTGCAGCTCCGAGCGCCCCTTCACGAGCTCCGGGCCGAGCGAGCGCCGCAGGCTCGACAGGAGCGTGCTCAGCGTGGCGGCCGGATCGCGCGGGCTTGTGCCTGGCCAGAGCGCGTGGACGAGCTCGTCACGCGTGGCAGCGCGGTGGCGGTTGAGAACGAGGTAGGCCAGCAGAGCGCGCCCGAGGCGCCCTGGAAGCCGGTTCTCGAGACGACTCCCGCCAACCTCGAGCCGCAGCTCTCCGCGGAGCTGGATCCGTATCGGTGACCCCAACCTGCCTAAGGTACCCGCTTCGCCGGGTGCGAACCGTTCTGGGTGACCGTCAGCGCTGCTGCCTGACGCTCGTGACCTTGCCGCTGTTGGCGTCGATCTTCACGACGGCCAGAGCGCGGAAGGTGTCGTCGCGCGCGCCCGCAATCGACAGGGAGACGATCCAGAACGGCTCTGAGGTGATCCCCTGGCGCAGCAGCCGGATCTGCGTGCGCGTCGGGGTGAAGTCGATCTCCCGCTCCGCCTTCGCAATCGCCTGATCCTTTTCGATCCGGATCTGCGACTTCTGGCAGGTCTGCGCCACGACGAACGCGAGCACGAGAACCGACACGATGACGGCCACACGCAGCCAGGTCGGCCCCCCGCCTGTGATGCGGCCACCCCAGCGGCCAGCTTGGTTTGTCTCAGGCGCTTGGACGGAACTCGTTCCCGATGCCCGTGAACAGCAGGATCACCAGGACCACGATGACACAGAGGATCGAGATGGCAAGCATTGCCAACTCGAAGCCTTTGACATGAGTTTGCAGGGGCAGGAACTCGATCTGCCGCTTGCTGCTTCCGTTGTTGATCACAGTTGGTCTCCCACTCCGCCGGGCTGCGGCGGTGGTCCGTCGGCTGGGGTCATCTTTGAGGGGCCGAGCGAGAAGCGCGCCACGTGCTTGATCAGCTGGCGGTTCTCGTAGATCATCCACGCGGCCAACGCCGCCAGGGTCAGGATGATGCCGAGCCAGGTCAGGATCATGTAAAGCGATTCGGCGCCCGAGCCGTCTTCACCGTAGGTCGAGCCTGGGCCGAACGTCATGAAGCCGGCACAGTCCTCGTAGTTGGCCTGCAGGATGAAGTCCGCGCCGTCATCAGCGAACTTCTCTCCGCCCTCGGTATGGGTGACGCAGTCGGGCGCGCTGTTGATGATGCCGGGCATTTAGACCACCACCTCGTCTCTCGCGGTCCTCAGTACCGCCTCGGATGGCACGATCGTTCCGTCGGGCTCGATGATCATCTCGCCCGGCGTTGCAACCTCGGGGAAGTACATCGCGTCGCCGTACTCGACAACGTCGAGACCAGCCAGCTCGACCTCCGGCGGCACGCGCAGGAGGTTCAGCTTCTTGAGAACGAGCGATGCGACATACCCGGACAGGAAGCCGAGCGGCAGGAAGGTGGCCATCCCGATGAGCTGGCCGCCGATCGAGCTGTCGACGTTGTTGACGCCCGTCGGGTAGCCGGCAGCGAACACGCCCACCCAGAGCATTCCGAGGAAGCCGGCAAAGCCGTGGACCGCGACCGCGCCGACCACGTCGTCCACTCGCATCTTCTTCTCGATGAAGGTGCCGGCATAGACGGTCAGCGCAGCGCTTGCCGCTGAGAGCAGGTACGCGAGCGTCGGGGCGTACACGTCCGCGCCGGCGGACACCGCGATCACCCCGGCCAGGCCGCCTGACACCGTCCAGAACGGGTCGCCTCGCGATGCGAAGTAGCCGCCCGTGAACCCGCCCGCGAAGCCGAACGTGATCACCATGGTGATTGAGCCGAGCGTCGTCGGGCTCAGGTAGATGTTCGCCCAGCCCGGGAAGGCGGTCGACGAGATCACCAGGCACGCGGCGTAGAAGCCGTAGAAGCCCGTGAAGATGAGCATCAGCCCCATGAGGGTGATGTGCAAGTTCTGAGGTCGGAACTGCCGTGCGAGGCCTTCGCGCGTGTATTTCCCTATTCGCGGCCCGAGGTTGAAGAGCACACCGAGCGTGAAGGCGCCCGCCACGCCGTGCACCACCCCCGAGGCGATCGCGTCGTGGAAGCCGAACCTGAGCGTGAGCCAGCCGCCTGCGCTCCAGCCCCACGCGGCGTCGAGGATCCAGACCACCGAGCCCAGGATGGACGCAAGGACCAGGTAGGCGGACAGCCGCACCCGCTCCAGCAGGGCACCCGACATGATCGAGGCCGTCGTCCACGAGAACAGCAGGAACGCCAGGAAGAAGATCAGGTTGATGTTGTTCGTGAGGTTCGGCCCGAAGGCGTCGGACCAAGGGATGCCGCCCTGGCACGCCGCGGCCGTGAAGTCGCCCGAGTTCGGGCCGATCGGAAGGCCGGGCTGGTTGCAGTTGTAGACCCACCAACCGACGTAGTAGAAGGTCGGCGTGACGACGGCGATCGTCAGGATGTTCTTGAGTGCCGTCGCGAGCACGTTCTTCCGGCGCACGACTCCGGCCTCGTACGACATGAAGCCCACGTGGATGAGCCACATGAGGACGACGGTGAAGAAGTAGAACTGCTCGCCCAGGATCACACTGTCGAGCGCTTGCCCGGCGGCGCTGCCAGCCTCCTCGAGGCTCTCGACCTGCGCGATCAACGTTCCGATCATGCTTCCTCCTGGCCAAGCGGCCGCTGACACTGTCAGTTAAAGGAACAGGGCCTTCCGGCGCGACGGTATCCCCGCCCGGCGCGTCCCCGCAACGTATGCTGGACACATCGTTCTGTACGAACGAGTGTCACTACGACACATATGGTGAGTTGGCGGCCGCGGCTACGATGGCCGCCCAACCGCAAGGAAGGCTCGTTTGACGGTCTCACCGGTGGCGGGCGACGGCGACGCTCTGGCCCGCGTTCAGCGCGAAAACGAGACGCTCTATGCCGTCATCAAGACGGTCTCGTCCTCGCTTGACCTCGACCGCGTGCTGGATGGAATCGTGGAGATCGCGACCGACGCGACTGGCTGCCACGCCGCCTTCATCTACTTCGTGCAGGGTGAGCGCTTGGTGCTGCGGGCTGCGTCGCCGCGCTACGCGCATCTGGTCGGCCAGCTCACCTGGGGGCTCGACGAGGGCCTGACCGGATGGGTCGCGCGAACGAAGACGCCCGAGTTCATCCGCGACCATGCGCTCGACGACCCGCGCATGAAGTACGTGCCGGAGCTCGAGGAGGAGCGCTTCCAGTCGATGGTGGCCGTTCCGGTGATCGCCCCCGACGGCGACGTGTTGGGTGTGGTGGTTCTCCATACTCAAGCTCCGCGCGAGTTCGACGACGGAGTCCTCAACTTTCTCGTGCACACGGCGTCGCTTGCCGCCGGCGCGATCGAGAACGCGAAGCTCTACGAGGGCACGCGCCGGCGCGTGGAGGCGCTCACCACGCTCACACAGCTGAGCCAGGCGCTGGCCGCGGTCACGCTTCGAGAGGACCTCTACGACGCGGTCACGCGCGGCGCGCGTCAGCTGCTCGGCGCCGACTCGTGCCAGATCTGGCGCATCGACCCCGAGGCCGACGAGCTCAACCTGGTGGGGGCGGACCCGCCCGACGGCTCGGCTCGCCCCGCCCAGCTGATGGCGCTCATGCGGGGCGGCCGCACCGGCGCAGTCGAGGACGAGCTCGTGATCGCGCCACTGGCGGCCGGGGACGAGCAGCTCGGCCTCCTCTGTTGCATCGCCCGGGGGCGCGCGTTCGACGACGAGGACGCGGAGCTGCTCCGCGCCGTCGCCCACCAGACGGCGGTGGGGCTGAAGAAGGCGGAGCTGATCGAGCGCCTCACGGCGGAGAACATCGTCAAGGACTTGTTCGAAGCACTCGCCGCAGGCTCGGTGGAGGCGGCGGTCGCGAAGGCGGCGGAGGCGAGGTGCGACCTCAGCCGCCCGCATGTCTTCCTCCATGCCGTGCGGGCTGCCGCGCCGACCGAGGATGGTCCGGCATGGCCCGATATCGCCGCTCACCTGGAGGCCCGCTTGGGTCGTCTCTACCCGCGCGCCTTCTTCGACTCGCGCCACGACTGCGTGCGGGCGATCGCCCCGCTGCCCACCGCCGGCGCGGCGGCCGTGGAGCGGCTGCGCCAGGGCTGTGAGGAGCTGGCGCTCGAGGAGAGCGTGGTGATCGGCCTCAGTGACGTGGATCGCGGGGCCGCCAGCGCACGCAGGCGAATGCGCGAGGCAGCGGACGCCGCCCGCATCGGCCGCTCGCTTGTCGAGGAGGGGGGAGCGGTGTCCTACGAGGGGCTCGGCGCCTACAAGTACCTCGTCCACCTCGAACTCGAGGATGCGCCCCAGGACCGCTACCGGCTCTCGGTCGAGGAGCTGCTCCAGTACGACCGTCGCCGCGGCGCCCGCCTGGTCGAGACGCTCGAGCGCTTCCTGGCGGATCGGGGCAGCGTTGCGGCGAGCGCGCGGGCGCTCTACATCCACCCGAACACCGTGCGTCAGCGCCTCGAGCGGATCGAGCGGGTCACGGGGCTGGACCTCGGCAAGGAAGATCTGCTCTCGCTCGAGCTCGCGCTCAAGCTGGCCCGTCTCCACGACGTCCGCGGGGACCGGGGCTAACAGGGTGCGGCTCGTCACGGCGGCGGTGCCGACGCACCGCGATCCATACGCGGAAGATCAGGTAGCCGGGCACATGCGTGAGCAGCACGAACATGAACCACCACGCCTTGTGCAGGAACGCCAGGCCCGGCTCGTCCTTGATGTCCATGACTACCAGGTACAGCGTCACGGCCAGGACCAGCACCATGATGGGCGGGACGCTTTCGGTGAGGACGAAGAGCAGCACGGCGGCCACCCTACATCCGGAACGAGTCCGTGACCATCAGGGCAAAGCTCTACGTAGCGATCCTGCTCACCGTGCTCGGTCCGGTGATCACGATCGCCGTGGCCCTGCACGGGATGGAGCGCTTGGGCCACCGCTTCGACGAGGTGCAGCAGCGCGCCGACCAGCGTGCGCTTGCGCTCGACCTCAAGTTCGACGTGACCGACTTCAACGGCTGGCAGACGGCGTACGGCTACGACGACGGCGCCTCGCGGCCGCGTTTCGAGCGGTCCGTGCGCCAGTTCAGGGCTGACTTCAACGCAGCGCGCAACGAGCTCACCGATCCCCGCGAGACGCGGATTCTGCGCGACATCGGCTCGAGGTTCGACGACTTCATGCGCCTCGACGTGGTCGCGTACAGGGCGCTGAGGCGCGGAGACGAGGAGCGCGTGAAGCAGATCTTCCTCGGTCCTGAGCTGAGGCTCTTCGACGCGATGGCGCAGCGCACGGACGAGCTCGCGCGCTACGAGGCGCGCGGCGCCTCGGCAACGGAGACGGCGTTCGACGACTCGCGGGAGGACTCGCGCCGGGGGCTGATCGCGGTGGCGCTCGGCGCCGCGCTCGTGATCATCCTGCTGCTGGTGACCGCGTCGGACATCGCGCGGACGGCGCTCGAGGGTGGGCGCGAGGCGCGCGAGGCCGAGCCCGAGTGACCGACGACGTCCTACTCACACTCAGCCTGCTCCTCATGGGCGCGCTCCTGGCCCGCTTCATCGCGAGCCTGATCGGCATTCCCGAGATCCTCGTGCTCGTGGCGTTCGGCGCGCTCTTCGGCCCCTTCGCACTGGACGTCGTCGACATCCCGTTCGAATCGCTCGGCGCGCAGCTGATGTTCACCCTGGGCGTGTCGCTGATCCTCTTCTACGGCGGGCTGAGCCTGTCGGTGCCCGTGCTGCGGAAGGTCTGGGTGACCCTGGCGATGCTCGCCGTGCCGGGCATGCTGCTGACGGCAGGGGTGGTCGGGGTCACGGCTCATTTTGCCTTCGATCTCCCGTGGGACATGGCGCTGCTGGTCGGAGCGGTACTGGCGCCAACCGACCCGGCGATCCTGATCCCGCTGTTCATCCGCTCGCGGCTGAGGCCGAAGGTCGCCCAGACCGTGATCGCCGAGTCGGCATTCAACGACCCGACCGGGGCGGCCTTGGCGTTGACGCTTGCGGGGGTCGTCCTCACCGGAAGCGACTCCGTCACCGGCCCGGCCGGCGAGTTCCTGGTCGACCTCGGCATCAGCACGGTGATCGGGATCGTGGCGGGGGTGGTGCTGGCCGCCGCGATCTCGAGCCACCGAATGGGCATCTGGCGCGAGAGCGCGGCGATAGCGGTGCTCACCGTGGTCACGATCAGCTTCTTCTCACTGGATACCGCCGGCGGCAGCGGCTACCTGGGCGCCTTCCTCGCGGGGCTGATCGTCGGGAACATGGAGCACCTCGGCCTGGGGGAGGCGGACCAGCCGCACGTGCAGGAGGTGCGGGCGTTCGCCTTCAACCTCTCCGACATCGTGACCCTGATCGTGTTCATGGTGCTCGGCGCGAACATCCCCTTCGACGAGCTGGGCGACAACCTGCTGCCCGCCATCGCCGTGCTGGCCACGCTGATGCTCGTGGCGCGGCCGCTGACCGTGTTCGCGTGCACGGTGCCGGACCGCGGCGCGCGCTGGACGCGCAACGAGCTGGCGTTCCTGTGCTGGACCCGCGAGACGGGCGTGGTGCCGGCCGCGCTGGTGGGAGTGCTGGCCGGGCTGGGGGTCCCGAACGGGGACGTGTTAGCAAGCGTGGTGGCGCTCGCCATCGTCCTCACGCTGCTGCTCCAGGCGCTGCCGGCACGCTGGCTGGCCGGGCGTCTGGGGCTGCTCGAACCACGACCGCCCTAGCCACATACGTGCCATAGCCTCCGTGCAATGTCATTGCCAGAGCTTCGAGGCGAACGGGTCAACCTCCGGCCGATCGCCGAGGCCGACCTCGAGCCGCTTGTCCAGATCATTCAGGAGCCCGGCGTCGCCCAATGGTGGGGCGAGGCCGAGGAGCCGGACCGGCTCCGCGACAACCTCCGCATGGACGGCGACGCCTTCGCGATCGAGACGGATGGCGAGCTGGCGGGCTGGATCGGCTTCGTGGAGGAGACCGAGCCGGAGTACCGCTCGGTCGGCATCGACATCAGCCTCTCCGGGCGCTTCCAGGGTCGCGGGCTGGGGCCCGACGCGCTGCGGGCGCTCATCCGCTGGTTCGCCGACGAGCGCGGCCACCACCGCTTCACGATCGACCCGAACGCGGCCAACGATCGTGCGATCAAGGCCTACGCCGCCGTCGGCTTCAAGCCCGTCGGCGTGGTGCGCCGCGCCGAGCTCGTGAACGGCGAGTGGACGGACGGCCTCTTGATGGACCTGCTGATCGAGGAGCTGCAATGACCGAGCCAAGCATCGAGCAGCGTCCGGCGCTGCCGTACCTCGGCATTGCCGGACGGGTCACCGACGGCGTGCCGGCTCTCGTCGACAAAGCGTTCCCCGAGCTGTACGCGTGGCTCGGCGCGCACGGCGTGGAACCCGCGGGGCCGCCGTTCATCCGCGTGCGCGAGCTGGACGCGAACCGCGACCCGCTCGAGCTCGTCGTCGGGGCGCCCGTCGAGGACGAGGTCCAGGGGGACGAGCGCGTGCGGCCCGGTGCCCTCCCGGCCGGCCCCTACCTCACCCTCACGCATGTCGGCCCGTATCGCCACGAGACGCTTCCCGACCTCGCCGCCTCCCGCCAGCGGCTGATCGCCTTCGCCGCCGAGGAGGGGATCGTCTACAGCCGCGAGAAGAGCCACGGCGTGACGCTCCCGTGCTGCCTCGAGCGCTACCTGATCGGCCCGCCGGCCGAGCCCGACTTCACCAAGTGGGAGACGGAGTTCGCCTGCCTGATCCTCGACGAGTGACGGCGCGCTAGAACAGCTGGAGGTAGCGCTTGATCTCCCAGGGAGTGACCTCGTTGTGCCACTCCTCCCACTCGTCCTGCTTGGTCTTCACGTAGTAGTCGACGTAGTCCTCGCGCGGGGTCTTGCCGAGCGCCGCGCGCAGCACGTCGTCCTTCTCGAGCTCGCGCGTCGCGTCCAGCAGGTTCGCCGGCAGCAGCTCCACGCCCAGCTCCTGGCGCTGCTCCTCGGTCACCTCATGCAGGTTCAGCTCGGTGGTCGGGTCGCCCGCGTCGAGGCCGTTCGCGATCCCGTCGAGGCCGGCCGCGAGCACGGCCGTGGCGCCCAGGTAGGGGTTGCAGGACCCGTCCACCGTCCGGTCCTCGATCCGCCCGGCAGCGGGAATGCGAAGCATCTGCGTGCGGTTGTTGAAGCCGTAGCTCACGAACACGGGCGCCCAGCTCGAGCCGCTGCGGGTGCCGGTCACGAGCCGCTTGTACGAGCCGACCGTGGGGGCCGTGAGCGCGATGTACGCCTTCGCGTGCGCCTTCAGGCCGCCGATGAACTGGTAGGCGGTCTCGGTGAGGCCGAGGCCGCGCGGGTCGTCCGAGGGGTCGCACTCGAACACGTTCTCGCCGTCCTTCCACAGGCTCATGTGGAAGTGGCAGCCGTTGCCGGTGAGGTGGCCGAACGGCTTCGGCATGAAGGTCGCGATCATGCCGCGCTCCTGGGCGAGCGACTCGACCATGTAGCGGAAGAAGATCGCCCGGTCTGAGGTGGTGAGCGCGTCCGCGAAGTCGAAGTTCTGCTCGAACTGACCGTTCGCGTCCTCGTGGTCGGTCGCGTAGTTGTTCCAGCCGAGGTCCGTGAGGTTGCGCGCCACCTGGGAGACGAAGTCGAGGTTGCGGGTGAGCCCGCGCATGTCGTAGCAGGGCTGGTCGAGCCGGTCGAGCGGGTCCGCCAGCTCGATCCCGCCGTCCTCGGTCTCGCGCACGAGGAAGTACTCGAGCTCGGCGCCGATCATGAACTCGTAGCCGAGCTCGCGCGCGCGATCGAGCTGGCGGCGCAGGATCGTGCGCGGGCAGTAGGGCCACTCCTCGCCCTCCACGTGCACGTCGCAGGCGAGCCGCGCCACGCCGGGCTTCCATGCGAGCGGCGTGAAGCTGCGCACGTCCGGCATGGCCGCGAGGTCGGGGTCGTGCGGGAACTGGCCGATGGCGCCGGCGGCGAACCCTGCGAAGCCGGCGCCGTCCTCCATCAGGCCGTCGAAGAGGCGCGCGGGAACGAGCTTGGCGTTCGGCTTGCCGTGCATGTCCACGAACTGCGCGAACAGGAACTCGATGTTGTGATCCGCGATGTAGCGCTTGACGTCCTCGGGCGAGGTCGGCGCTATGAAGGGCTCGGTTGCGCTCATGAGCGCAAGCTATCCGCATTTGCGCGTATGGCCAATGTGGATACCTCACATACCAAACGGCCGAATTGTTCACTCATTCTCCATGGGACACGAGGTGGGGCATACCTACACTCGGTGGCTCTAGGAGGCTCGCAATGTGTGGAATCGCAGGACTCTTCTCCAAGTCGCTCGACGTGAGCGAGAGCCTCGGGAGCCATCTGGGGGACATGCTCCTCCAGCTGAGCGACCGCGGCCCCGACAGCGCAGGCGTGGCGATCTACCGCGACCCGGCGCCGTCCGGATCGTCCAAGGTGTCGCTCTTCAGCCCGGATCCCGGGCAGGACTGGACCGGCGTGCGCGACGCGCTCGCGGAGGCGTTCGGCGCGGGTGAGCCCGAGCCGCGCGGAAGCCATGCGGTGATCGTGGTGGAGACGGACGCCGCCGAGGCCGCGACCTGGCTGCACGAGCGCTATCCCGAGCTGCGCGTGATGAGCGCAGGGCAGGCGATCGAGCTCTACAAGGAGGCGGGGCCGCCGCAGGAGTTCATCGAGAGCTTCCGGCTCACGGACATCCAGGGGAGCCACGCGCTCGGGCACACGCGCATGGCCACCGAGAGCCGCGTGACCACGGAGCACTCGCACCCCTTCTCCACCGGGCTCGACCTCTGCCTCGTCCACAACGGCTCGCTCTCGAACCACAACCGGCTGCGGCGGCGCCTGCGCGACGAGGGGATCGAGTTCCAGACCGACAACGACACCGAGGTGGCGGCCGGGTACCTGACCTGGCGGCTGCGCGAGGGAGCGTCCTTGGAGCAGGCGCTCGAGGGCTGCCTCGAGGACCTCGACGGCTTCTACACGTTCGCGGTCGGCACGATCGACGGCTTCGCGGTGCTGCGCGACCCGATCGCGTGCAAGCCGGCGGTGATGGCGGAGACCGACGACTGGGTCGCGATGGCGTCCGAGTACCGCGCGATCGCCGTGCTGCCGGGCGCGGAGTCGGCGCGCACCTGGGAGCCCGAGCCGGGTCGCGTCTACAGCTGGGAGCGGGCCACCGTCTGATGGCCGCTCTTGGGAGCGGACTGGAGGCTGCCGAGTTCGACCTTGCGGTCACGCCGCTGCGCGAGCTGAACGCAGCGCTGCACGCGATCGCAAGGGACCCCGCCGCGGCCGACGGCCTCGCGGCCGACGGCCTCGCGGCCGACGGCCTCGCGGCCGGCGCGTCGCGCCACTGGCGCGTCCTCAACCCGCGCGGCGCGCACGCGCTGGCGGTGGGGATCGACGCGCCGATCGAGGTCGAGATCGAGGGCCACGCGGGCTACTACTGCGCCGGGATGAACAAGGAGGCGACCGTGCGCGTGCACGGCAACGCCGGGGTGGGCGTGGCCGAGAACATCATGTCTGGGACGGTGATCGTGGACGGCAACGCAAGCCAGTCCGCGGGAGCCACCGGCCGCGGCGGGCTGCTCGTGATCCGGGGGAGCGCGGCAGCCCGCTGCGGAATTTCCATGAAGGGCGTGGACATCGTGGTGCAGGGGTCGGTGGGCCACATGAGCGCGTTCATGGCGCAGAAGGGCTGCCTGGTGGTGTGCGGCGACGCCGGCGACGCGCTCGGCGACTCGATCTACGAGGCCCACCTGTACGTGCGCGGCAGCGTGGCCGGCCTGGGTGCCGACTGCATCGAGAAGGAGATGGGCGACGAGCACGTGGCGGAGCTGACGGCGCTGCTGGAGCGCGCCTCGGTCGAGGACTGCTCGCCGTCCGAGTTCAAGCGTTACGGCTCGGCACGCAAGCTCTACAACTTCGACGTCGACAACGCGGGCTCGTACTGATGAGTCCGTTACAAACCCTCAACCACCCTCCGAAAAGGGTCAGACCCCTTTGGCACACCGCGGGCTCGGACTGATGCCAACCCTCGACCACCCTCCGAAAAGGGTCAGACCCCTTTGGCAAACCCTCGACCACCCTCCGAAAAGGGTCAGACCCCTTTGACGGAGTTCGACTCACTCGGCAAGGCGCGCGACGACGTCGAGCGCCGTTCCGCCGGCCGCGGCTGGCGGCCGGGGCTGCGCGAGGGCGCGATCTTCAACCGCGACGTGATCCACGAGATCCAGCGCGCCGCGCGCGAGGGGATCTACGACATCCGCGGCTTCGGCGCCAAGCGCCCGGTGCCGCACTTCGACGACCTGCTGTTCCTCGGCGCCAGCATGTCGCGCTACCCGCTCGAGGGCTACCGCGAGCGCTGCGACACGGACGTCACGCTCGGCGCGCGCTACGCCAAGAAGCCACTGCATCTCGAGATCCCGATCACGATCGCGGGGATGAGCTTCGGCGCGCTCTCCGGGCCGGCGAAAGAGGCGCTCGGGCGGGGGGCCAGCGCGGTCGGCACGAGCACCACCACCGGCGACGGCGGCATGACGTCCGAGGAGCGCGAGGCGTCGAAGCTGCTCGTCTACCAGCTGCTGCCCTCGCGCTACGGGATGAACCCGGACGACCTGCGCCGGGCCGACGCGATCGAGATCGTGGTCGGCCAGGGCGCGAAGCCGGGCGGCGGCGGCATGCTGCTCGGCCAGAAGATCTCGGACCGGGTGGCCGAGATGCGCGACCTCCCCAAGGGCATCGACCAGCGGAGCGCCTGCCGCCACCCGGACTGGACCGGGCCCGACGACCTCGAGATCAAGATCGGCGAGCTGCGCGAGATCACCGACTGGGAGAAGCCGATCTACATCAAGGTCGGCGCCACGCGGCCCTACTTCGACACCGCTCTCGCGGTCAAGGCCGGCGCCGACGTGGTCGTGCTCGACGGCATGCAGGGCGGCACGGCCGCCACACAGGAGGTCTTCATCGAGCACGCCGGCATCCCCACGCTCGCCGCCATCCGGCCGGCCGTGGACGCGCTCCAGGACCTCGGCGTGCACCGCGAGGTGCAGCTGATCGTCTCGGGGGGAATCCGCAACGGCGCCGATGTGGCGAAGGCGCTCGCCCTCGGCGCCGACGCGGTCTCGATCGGCGTGGCCGCGCTGATCGCGCTCGGCGACAACTCGCCCGAGCTGGAGGAGGGCTACGCCAACCTCGGCACGTCCGCGGGCTTCTACGACGACTGGCACGAGGGCAACGACCCGGCCGGAATCTCGACGCAGGACGACGAGCTCGCGGCTCGCTTCGACCCCGAGCTCGGCGGCCGCCGGCTCGCGAACTACCTGCGCACGATGACGCTCGAAGCGCAGACGCTCGCGCGCGCGTGCGGGAAGTCCCACCTCCACAACCTCGAGCCGGAGGACGTGGTGGCGCTGACCGTCGAGGCCGCGGCGATGGCGCGGGTGCCGCTGGCCGGTACGGGCTGGGTGCCGGGGACGCCCGCCGGGTGACCCTCTCCGTCCGGTTGATCGTTTAGACCAATTTGTATACGGTGGGCCTGCGCCCTCCGGCAAGCCATGTCCTACGTACTCACCTGTCCAAACTGCGGTCCACGCGAAGTCACCGACTTCGGATACGGGGGCGAGCTGAACCCGCGCCCGCGCGAGGCTCCGTCGCTCCGCGAGCTCAGCGAGTACAACTACTTCCGCCGCAACGTCGCGGGAGTGCAGCGCGAGTGGTGGAACCACCGCTCCGGCTGCGGCGACTGGTTCGTGGCCGAGCGCGACACGCGCACGAACGAGGTCTTCTTCACCGCGCTGCCCGACGAGGTGTTCGGCGAGGGCGCTGCCGGCACCGCCGGCGCGGGCGACGGTCACGGCGCATGACCCGCCTGCCCGAGCAGCGCGGCGAGCGCATCGCGCGCGACACCGAGGTCGCGTTCACGTTCGACGGCAAGGACGTGGCGGCCCTCGAGGGCGACACGATCGGCTCGGCGCTGTTCGCGTCCGGCCAGCGCACCTTCTCGCGCAGCTTCAAGTACCACCGCCCGCGCGGCCTCCTCTGCTGCGCCGGCCAGTGCCCCAACTGCCTCGTCCAGGTGGACGGCGCGCCCGGCGTGCGTGCCTGCACCGAGCCGGTGCGCGAGGGGATGAAGGTCGAGCACATGAACGCGTCGCCGTCGCTCGACTTCGACGTGATGCGGGCCACCGACCTCGTGGGCGGCCCCTTCACCCCGCCCGGCTTCTACTACAAGACCTTCATCCGGCCGAGGCGCCTCTGGCCGCTCTACGAGAAGGTGCTTCGCCACGCGGCCGGGCTCGGGAAGCTGCGCAAGTCGCAGCCCGAGCGCGAGTGGCGCACCGAGTACCGGCGCCGCCACACCGACATCCTCGTGATCGGAGGCGGCGCGGCCGGGCTGAACGCCGCCGCGGCGGCGGCCGAGCTGGGCGCCGACGTGGTGCTCGCCGACGAGGGCCCCGAGCCGGGCGGGCGCCTGCTCGCCGAGGGCGGGGTGGGGTACGCGCGCGAGCTGGTCGACCGGGCCCGCGCGGCGGGAGTCGAGATCCTCGACAATGCGCCCGCGCTCGGCACCTTCGACGGCCTCGTGCCGGTCTGGCAGGGCGACACGCTCCACCAGGTCCGCGCCAGGCGCCAGATCCACGCCACCGGCGCGATCGAGCAGCCGCTCCTGTTCCCCGGCAACGACCTTCCGGGCGTGATGCTCTCGGGCGGCGCGCGCAGGCTGATCTCCATGTACGCGCTCCAGCCGGGCACGCGCGCGGCGGTGGCCACGGTGGACGACCGCGGGCTCCACGCCGCGCTTGCGCTGCTCGACGCCGGGGTCGAGGTGTGCTGCGTGGCGGACCTGCGCGAGAACGGCAGCGCCGGCCCGAAGGGCGCGCTCAAGCGGCTCGGCGTGGAGGTGCTGAACGGCGCCACCGTGCTCGAGGCGACCGGGCGCGGTCACGTGTCGAGCGTCGTCATCGGCCCGCCCGGGTCGAGGGCCGCCGAGCGCAGCTTCGGCGTGGACCTCCTGGTGGTGTCCGGCGCCAGCGCGCCCGCCACCTCGCTCGCGGCGCAGGCCGGCGCGAGGACCTCCTACGACGACGAGCGCGGCTACTTCACGCTCTCCCACGTGCCCGAGGACGTGCACGTGGCCGGCCAGCTCACGGGCCACTCCGAGCTCGAGGCCGCCGAGCTGTCCGGATCGGTGGCCGGCGCCGAGGCGGCCCACGCGCTCGGGCTCGGCGACGCCGACTCGCGCGCACGCGCGGCGCAGGAGCGCGAGCACCTCGACCGCCCGCAGGCGTGGCCGGCGAAGGTGGCCGTGCCGCCGCCCGTCACGAGCGGGCGCCCCGGCAAGTGCTTCGCCTGCCTGTGCGAGGACGTGACCGCGAAGGACATCCACCTCTCGGTCGAGGAGGGCTACGACTCGATCGAGCTCTCCAAGCGCTACACCACCACCACGATGGGCCCGTGCCAGGGGCGCATGTGCCAGCTGCCCGCGGTGCGGCTGATGGCGGAGGAGACCGGCACGAGCATGGCCGACGTGGGCACCACGACCCCGCGCCCGCCCTGGCACGCCGTGCCGATGGGCGCCCTGGCCGGGCGGCCCTTCGAGCCGGCGAAGCGCTCCTCCATCCACGCGCGCCACCGCGAGCTGGGGGCCAACGTCATGTGGGCGGGCGACTGGCGCCGCGCCTACGACTACGGCGACCCCAAGGCCGAGGCCATGGCCGTGCACAAGGCAGCCGGGCTGATCGACGTGTCCACGCTCGGCAAGCTGATCGTGCGCGGCCCGGACGCCGGCGAGTTCCTCGACCGCCTCTACCCGAACAGGTTCAGCAATCTCAAGCCCGGCCGCATCCGCTACGGCGTGATCGCGAGCGACAGCGGCCGCATCATGGACGACGGCACCATCTGCCGGCTCGACGACGACAGCTTCTACGTCACCACCACATCAAGCGGCGCCGGCGCGATCTACGACTGGTTCACCTGGTGGCTCGCCGACTGGCGCCTCGACGTGCACCTCACCGACGTGACCCAGGGGCTCTCCGCGGTGAACCTCGCGGGCCCGCGCGCCCGGGAGATCATGGGCAGGGTCACAGAGCTCGACTGCTCGGCAGAGGGCTTCACCTACCTCGACGGCAAGCAGGCAGAGGTGGCCGGCGTGCCTAGCCTGATCCTGAGGATCGGCTTCGTGGGCGAGGTGGGCTACGAGATCCACTGCCCGGCGGCGCAGGGCGAGCACCTCTGGGACGCGCTGATGGAGGCGGGTCGCGAGCACGGGGTGAAGCCGTTCGGCCTCGAGCCGCAGCGCCAGCTCCGGCTCCACAAGATGCACATCCTGATCGGGCAGGACACGGACTCCGAGTCCACGCCCTTCGGCGCCGCGATGCCGTGGATCGTGAAGCTCGACAAGGAGCAGGACTTCATCGGCAAGTGGGCGCTCCAGCACTACGAGAACGAGCAGCTCGAGACCTCGCTCGTGGGCTTCACGCTCGAGAACGGATACGTGCCGACCGAGGGCGCGGTAGTGATGCCGGAGAACGGCGGGCCGATGGGCCAGGTCACGAGCGCGCGCTACTCGCAGCAGCTCGGCCGGGTGATCGGGATGGCGTGGGTGCCCGCCGCCCTCGCCAAGGACGGCGCGCGCATCACGATCTCGGACGAGGACAGGCGGATCGAGGGCGAGGTCCAGACGAAGCCCTTCTACGACCCGGACGGGGAGATCCTGCGCTCGTGAGCAGCCTGGCCTTCCTCTCACCCGGACCTTCGGCCACCGCGCGCAGCCCAGCCGAGCACCTCGCCGCGTCGTCCGGGGCCATCTTCGAAGAACGCGATGGCTGGAACGTCGCCGTCTCGTTCCCGGACGAAAGCCTCTCCTCGGTTGGCTTTGCCGACATGTCCCACCTGGGAAAAATCGAAATCCAGGGCGACATTTCAGCCATCACCGGTCACGAGCTCGAACTGGGAAGCGCACTTCGTGCCGACGGCGCCTGGTGGTGTCCCTACTCGGCGAACCGCGCGGTGGTCCTCTGCTCACCGAAAGACACCGCGGCGCACCGCGACCGCCTCCTCGCGTCCGCCGC
>CAWINK010000011.1:0-4667 GCA_963837445.1 uncultured Thermoleophilaceae bacterium
GAGCTCGTAGGTCTTGCTGCCCGTGCCCTCGTCGTCCTTGGCGCCCACCGACAGGGCTGCCCCGGAGACCAGGGCCAGCACCAGCGCGAGCACCGCGATCATCCGCTTCACGGGCCCACGGTCCTCTGGTTCGGGTCGCAGTCGAGCGCCTGCGCCTCGTCAGCAGAGAAGACGTTGCTGCCGTCGGCCGCGGGAAGCTCGTTCGCCCCTGGGCAGCGGCGGAACTGCTTCAGCTTCGGCCCCGCGCCGAAGAGGATCTCGGAGAAGTTGATCCATGCGCGCGAGAAGCCGCCGTTCGCGTCGTAGCCGCCGGTCGTGGAGAAGTCGTCCATCCAGCCGACGAAGTCGGACGTGTAGGGCCGGCCGAAGGCGATCGTGGGCGCGGCCGCCCTGAGCGCGTCGGTGGTCTCCGGGAAGGCGCCCCGGCGCTCGGCGCCGTTCACGCGCCGCTCGTCCATGGCCTCGCGTGCGAGCGGCGGGAAGCTCTTGATCAGCTCGATCAGGTCGTTGTTGGGACCCGCGCGCGTGATCGTCCTGGACAGGTCGCGGATCGTGGGCTCGCCGTCGCGCACGAACAGGCGCGCCTGGTCCAGGAACGGCCCGAGTCGCTTCACGGCGGGCTTCGACGCGTCCACGAGCGGGTCCACGTCGTCGAGAGCGGCGCGCAGGTTCACGAACGTGGTGTTCGCGCGGCGCATGAACGGCGGGAGGAGCTCCACCGACTCGGCGAGGGCGTCCTGCTGGCGGCCGAGCGCGCCGAAGGTGGCGTTCAGGTTGCCCACCACCCCGGTGAGGTCCTCGCGGCGCTCGGCGAGGGCGTTCACGAGGCTGCCGGAGTCCACGAGGAAGCGCTCGAGCAGCGCTTCGTCGCGGGTGAGCTCCTGGAAGAGGCGACTCCCGGTGCTGAGCGCGGGGTTCAGGTAGTGGACCCCCTTCCGCAGCTCCCTGCCGCGGCCACGGAGCATCTCGCCGGAGCCCTTGAAGAAGTCCTGGAGGCCCGTGCGCGTGCGCTCGTCGAAGAGGTCGAAGATCTGGTCGAGCTCGACCGCGGTGGCGGTCTGGTCTGATCCGATCACGCCGCCGTCGTCGATCTCGTCCCCGTTCGCGGGGCCAAGCTGGAGATCCACGTAGCGGTTGGCGATGCCGGACAAGGACGACTGCTTGATCATCACCCGCGTGCCGCGGCGCAGGGGCTGGTAGTCGTCGTCCTTGATGCTGAGCGTGACCTTTGCGCGCCCGTCTTGGGTCACGTCGATGTCCTTGACGCTCCCGACCGCCACGCCGCCGGCCTTCACCTCGTTGCCCTTCACGAGCTGGCCGGCGTTCACGAACTCCGCGGTCACGCGGTAGCCACCGTCGCCCCGGAACAGCAGGACCGCGACGGCTACAACTGCAAGGAGGACCAGTACTGCCGCTAGGGCACGTTTCTTGGGTTCCGGACCTCCCTCCGTGCGCAGTCCGGGCCCAGCTGCGCTCATTGGGTCCTCATACCCCAACTGAGGCGCCGCTCACACACGTGCGGGCGTCTGCATTATTAAGAAACGAGTGGCAGGAGCGCCTGGAGCTTGACCTCGCTCTCGGCCAGCTCCTCGGCGGGGACGGACTCGCTCACGATGCCGCAGCCGGCGTACAGGTGCGCCACGGAGCCCCTGAGGAGGGCACAGCGGAGCGCCACGCAGAACTCGCCGTCCTCGGCAAGGTCGGTCCAGCCCACCGCTCCCGCGTACCAGCCTCGGTCGAGGCCCTCGAGCGCCGGAATCAGCGGCAGCGCCGCCTCGCGCGGCTCGCCGCCGACGGCGGGGGTCGGAAGCAGCATCCCCACCAGCTCCACGGCCGGCACGGGGTCGGCGAGCTGCGCGCGGATCGGGGTGGCGAGGTGCTGGACGTTGTGCACCTTCACGAGCACCGGCTGCTCGGCGGCCGCGACCCAGAGGCTCACCGGGTCGAGCGTGCGCTCGATCCGGCGCGCCACGATCGCCTGCTCCTCGCGGTCCTTCTTGCTCTGGAGGAGCTGCTCGCCCAGGTGGTCGTCCACCGACGGGTCCGCGCTGCGGCGCGTGGTGCCGGCGAGAGCCACCGTCTGGGCGCGCTGGCCGTCGCGGCGCACGAGCAGCTCTGGGCTGGCGCCCACGAACGCAGCCTCCGGCGTGCCGACGCACCAGCAGTAGCAGGCCGGAAACAGCTCGCGGAGCGCCCCGAACACGGCCGCCGGGTCGTGGGGAGCCGCCGCATGAGCCCGGACCTCGCGCGCGAGCACGACCTTCTCGAGCTCACCCGCCCGGATCCGCTCCACGGCGCGCTCCACGGCGTGCTCGTAGTGCGAGGGCGGTGCCGCGCTGGCCACGCGGGTGCGCTGCACGGGATCTGGGTCGAGGAGCGGCATTGAGGCGGGGGTGAGCTCGGCTGCCCGCCGCAGCAGTCTCTCCGCCACCGCCTCCGCGTCGTCGTCGGGTTCAACGGCAGCACTGAGGGTCAGCCGGGCCTCGCCTTTCTGCCGCGAGAGGGCCACCTCCGGCAGCACGAGACTCGCTGGCGGCAGGCTGGACCACTCCGGTGACGCTCCGCCCTCGTGAGCGAACGCGAAGCCGCCCATGAATACGGGGCCCGCGGCCGGTGGGCTGTGCGGGTCGTCCGCGGGGTCATCGGTGATCGCTGCCCGTCCCACCTCGCGCGCGCGGGTGGCCACCTCCGCGAAGCGCCGCGGCCCACGCGCCTCGATCGTCAGCGCCTCACCGAGGCCCGCGAGGACGAATCCGTCCCTGTTCGGCTGCTCCAGACACGCGAAGCGGTCATTTGGGCGCCGTGCGTTCAGAACGGCAGCACTGAGGTCGAGCTCCGCCGGGATAGGGACGGTGATGGCGGCGACGGCGCCGTTGCCGCTCCGCCGCGCCTGCCGGACAGCCTCCGCAACCCGCTCGTGGAGCCGCTCAACGGCAGCATTGGGGAGAGCAAAGCGATCATCCGGGCGTGCAACGCGAACCGTCACGCCCCACAGCATGCCGGATTCGTTCGAGTGTCCTGTCTAAGGCTTGATATCCAGGCCTAGGGCAGGACGGTCGGCGGCGTTTGGAACGCTGCGGACCCGGCCAGTCTTAGGGCAGGGAGCGCCCCCAAACCCCCCGGGAGAGGAGCAGAGCAATGCCGTCGAACCGCCTCTCGGCGCTCGACGTGTCCTTCCTCGACGTTGAAACGGCCTCGGCCCACATGCACGTGGGCTGGGCGGCCGCCTTCGACCCGCCAGAGGAGGGCCCCGCGCCGAGTTTCGAGCAGTTCCGCGACCACATCGGGCGCCGCCTCCATCGCGCCCCCCGCTACCGCCAGCGTCTTGCCGATGTGCCGCTCGGGGTCGCGCGGCCCCTCTGGGTCGACGACGACGGCTTCGACATCACACGCCACGTTCGGCCGGCTGACGGTACGGGCCTCCACGAGCTGGCGGGCTCGGTGCTGTCCACGCCGCTCGGGCGCGACCGCCCGCTGTGGGAGCTGTGGATCGCCGACAGGCTCGACGACGGGCGCATCGGTGTCGTGGGCAAGGCGCATCACTGCATGGTCGACGGGATCGCCGCCGTGGAGCTCGCCCAGGTGCTGCTCGATCCGGAGCCCGACTCGCCTCCCGACCCGCCGGACGAGTGGGAGCCCGACGAGTCGCCCAGTCTGACGCGGCGGTTGGTGGACGGGGTGGTCGACCGTACGCGCGACCAGCTGGCATTGGCCGGGTCGGCAGCGCGGCTCGCACTGTCACCGGGCGAGGTGGCGACCGGCGTGAATCGAGCCGGTCGGGCGCTGCTCAGCTCGCTGGTGCCCGCGAGTCCCCTCGACGCGCTGAACGGGCCGATCTCCCCCTACCGGGCGCTCGCGACCCTCGGGCGCCCGCTCGACGAGCTCAAGGCGATCAAGCGTGCGTACGGCTGCACCCTCAACGACGTGGTGCTCGCCGCGTCCTGCGGCGGCGTGCGCCGTCACCTCGAACGCCACGGCGAGGCCCCCGCTCGGCTCAAGGCGATGGTGCCCGTGAACGTGCGGGCCGGCGACGCCGCGGGCGAGTTCGGTAACCGGATCTCGTTCATTTTCCTCGAGCTGCCCTGCGACGAGCCTTGCCCGAAGCTGCGGCTTGGCGACATCAGCCATGCGACGAAGCAGGCCAAGGCGACCGGAGAGCCGGCAGGGGCGACGACCGTGCTCGACCTCGCCGCCGCCGCGCCGTCCGCGGTCCAGCGTGCGATGTCGCGGCTGGTGGCGAGCCCCCGCACGTTCAACGTGGTGGTCTCGAACATCCCCGGCCCGCCGGACCCAATGTGGATGCTCGGATGCCGCCTGCGCGAGACCTACCCCGTCGTGCCGCTGGCCGATCGCCACGCGCTATCGATCGGCTTCACGACCGTCGCAGACGGCGCCTTCTTCGGGATCTACGCCGACCGCGACGCGGCGCCCGACGCGGAGCTGCTCAAGGACGACATCCGCGACGAGCTCGACGAGCTCGCGAGGCTGGCGCCGGCCCGGTCGGAAGAGGAGGCCGTCCCGGTCGCTTGACGGAGAGAGAGGCCGGCACGGCGGCAAGTAGCGCAGGAGCCAGCAGCACAGCCAGCACCCACGACCCTTCGTGCTCGATCAGGGTCTCCGAGCCGCCCCCGCCGTACGACGGGATGACCGCCACTACGTGATGCTTC
>CAWINK010000012.1:0-8888 GCA_963837445.1 uncultured Thermoleophilaceae bacterium
CCCCGAGTGGTCGATGGCCGCGGTCGAGCGAAATGTCCGGCGCCTTGACTCGATCATCCGGAGATCTGGCCGCCGGCTCGTGCTGGTGGTGCCTCCCGACAAGAGCACCATCGAGCGGGAGGAGATCCCCGATGACTACGCGCTCAGGCGATGCGCGGAGCGGGCGCACCAGGCTCGGATCGCGGCTCTGCGGCGAATTTCGCTCCCTGGGTTCGTCGACATGCAGGCGCTCCTGGAAGCGCGGCGGCGGCGCGACGGCGTACCGATCTATGGACCCTTGGATTCGCACTGGAAGCAGATCGGGGAGGTCCTGTACGGGCGCGGCGTGGCGCAGGCGATCGACCCGCAGCTCCTGCGCGGCACAAAGGTCGTCCCGGGCGCGCAACAGAACACGAACGGAGACCTCACGACCCTGCTTGGCGATCCCCAGCCGGTTAGCCAGCCCGGCCTGAGGATCGACCGGACGGGAGTGTCGGAGCCCCGAAAGACCGAACGGACGCTCTTCCCGGGAGGACTGATCACGCGCGAGCTCAGGAGCTCGGCGCCCGGCGGGGCTCGCCTCTACCCGCACCCCACCGTCGTTCATGGCAGTTCTTTCACCATCATCTCCGCGGAGAAGCTGGTCCCATACTTCGCGGACGTCACCCGCGTGCCTCAGCTCGTGGACGCCGCGAACGCGGGCCGGCTCCCCCAGGCCGAGCGGCTGCTGATTCGCGCGATCAAGCGATCCAGGTTGCTCGTCTACGAGCATGTGGAGCGGGGGTTTTGGGGAGTGCCATACGGCAGCTTGCTGCGGCCGGAGTTCCTCGACCGCTTGGAGCGCGCCCTGGCGCGGCCCTGAGACGCGCAGCGTTTCCGATCGGCGATTCGCGGTCGGTGTATCCAGCCGACCGGACGAGCCCGGGGCCCCACGATCGCCGGCCGGGAGGCGGACTCGGTCGCGTACGACCTCGATAGGTACGACCTCCTCAGCGAGGGCGTCACGCGGCTAGGACAGAGACCTGGTGGCGCGGTGGCGGGTCGATCGTGCTGTCCTCTCGGTGAGGAGTCCGCTGACCTACGATGCCTGCTCATGACCGCTGAAGCTCCCGCCGCTCGGCGGCCTCTGCGAACGGAACTCGCCCTCTCGTTCCTGCACCTCGCGGTGCTATGGACGTTCGCAATCGCCAAGCCGCTGTTCGACGTGCTCGCGGACGAGCCGGCCTTCTTCGTAGCCCGCGGCAACACCGGCGCCGACATCGTCCTCTTCGCCATCGGGCTGGTAGTACTGCCGCCGGCGGCACTCGTGGCGATCGAGGCCGTCTTCTTCAGATGGGCCCGGGTGCGGGCGGGGCTTCACACGCTCTTCATCGGGGGCCTCGTAGCCCTGTTCGTAGTGCAGCTGCTCGCGGATGCCGTGTCCAGCACACCCGTCCTCGCGGCGGTCGCTGCGCTCTTCGGAGCCATTGGAGCCTTCGGGTACCTGCGGACCAGCGCCGTCCGGTCGACGCTCACGGTGCTGAGTCCGGTCACGCTGCTGTTCCTCGCGCTCTTCCTGCTCTTCTCGCCGGTCTCCGATCTGGTTCTTCCAGAGGACGACAGCGCAGCTGCCGCCACCGCGATCGGGGGCGACACCCCCGTGGTCATGGTCATCTTCGACGAGATGTCGAATCCCTTCCTCCTCGATCGGGCGGGTGATATAGACAAGAGCCGCTTTCCCCACCTGGCCCGCCTCGCCGACAGATCGACCTGGTATCGCAACGCGACCACCGTGGCCGACGTGACCACTCAGGCCGTGCCGGCCATCCTGACGGGCAAACGCTCTGCTCCCGGCAGCCTTCCGACGTTCTCCGACCATCCGGACAACCTGTTCACGCTGCTGGGAACGAGCTACGACCTAGATGTGCGTGAGTCGGTGTCCAGGATGTGCCCTGAGGATCTCTGCGGCAGTCGTGACAACCCGTCGGCCAGGAGCAGGCTGTCGTCGCTGGTTGAGGACCTCAGCCTGGTCTCCCTCCATCAGCTGGCGCCCGACGACCTCGACGATCGGATCCCCGCCGTGGACCGCACGTTCGGGAGCTTCGGTGGTGGCGGGGAGGGAGGCGCAGACGCCGGCATCCCTGACCAGCATCTCTTCAACCGGAAGCGGATCTTTGAGCAGTTTCTGGCCGAGGTCGGCCGTCCGGGCGCGCGACCGCGGCTCAACTTCATCCACTCCCAAGTGCCGCACTATCCCTGGATCTACCTGCCATCCGGGCAGCGCTATCCGGTGAGCGGGGCCGACGACGCGCCCGGACTCGACGGCGAAACCTGGACGGAGGACCCGGCGCCCGTACGGCAAAACCTGGAGCGCGAGTTACTGCAGATGGGGTTCGTGGACCGGCTCGTCGGCCGGCTGATGGACCGTCTCCGCCAAACCGGGCTTTGGCAGAGATCGCTCGTCGTCGTGACTGCGGACCACGGGATCGCCTTCCGCCATGGCCTGAGCCGGCGTTACATCAGCAAGGACAACTTCGGCGAGATCGCCAACGTGCCGCTCTTCATCAAGGCGCCGGGTCAGGAGAAGGGACGGACCGACGATTCGAACACGCGGACGATCGACATCGTCCCCACGATCGCCCGCGAGCTCGGCGTGGACCTCCCGTGGAAGCCCGACGGCCTGCCGGCAGGCGAGCGAGTAACCAGTGACGGAGACGCGATCGACATCACGGCTTTCACCGGAGGCGATGTGCGTGTGCCGTTCGGCGAGTTCAAGAGGATGCGTGACGCGATCTCCGGCGAGGTCGGAGCTCTGAGCGCCGCCGGTCCGGGGTCGTTCCTCAAGTTCGGCCCCATCCTCGGGGTACTCAACCGACCGGTTGGAGATTTTCCCGCCGGCGCACGATCAGATGCCACTGTCCAGCTCGATGCGCCAGCGCTGTTCCAGTCCGTGAATCCTCGCGGCGAGGCCGTCCCGTCGTACATCACCGGGCGCCTCACCGGCCCCGCCGCCCGCGCGACGTCGCTGGCAATTGCGGTGAACGGGCGCATCGGCGCCGTGACCGAGAGCTACGAGATTGACGGCGACGTGCGCTTCGGTGCGATGGTCGCCCCCGCTTCGTTCAGGTCTGGGCGCAACGCCGTCACGGTTTTCGCGCTCGACGACACCGGCGGGCAGGTACGCCTTGGCTCTCTGGGATCCGGCGGCACGGCGAAGCTCGCGGAGCGGAATGGGCGCGAGGTCGTGATCCTCCCAACGGGCACGGCGGTGGCGCTGACCGGCGACGGGATCTCCGGGTACGTCGACCGCCTGACCTATCAGGGAAACCAGCTGAGCGTGACGGGCTGGGCTGTGGACACGGAGCGCGAGCGGGCGCCCGATCAGATACTCATCTTCAGCGAGGATGGGTTGCTGGTGGCGGGCAGGCCCTCGGTGGACCGCCCGGACATCGCCGCGCGCTTCGGCGAGGGGGCCACGCGATCCGGATTCCTAGCGAGCGCGCTGACCGATCAGGCGGCATCGCTCGCCGATCCCGACAAACTGCGTGTAATCGCGGTCGCCGGAGACCGCGCGGCGGCGCTCGAGACCTCGGGCGGAGCCAAGATCGGGGAAGGTCCATAACGCCTGCTCATGGCGGCGCGTCTGCCCACTACCTCGTCTAGAGTCGCCGAGGTGTCAAGCCGGACCCCCGACGGCATCGCGAGCTCCGAGGAAAGCCTCGACGCCCTCCGGGCAGAGGCACTGGCCGCTGTTCGCCGCTACGCGGACCAGGCCTTCGTGCAAAGCGAGTTCGTGGCAGGAGAGAGCAATGTGCCGGTGGCCGGTCGCGTGATCGGCGCACCCGAGCTCGAGGCGCTCACCGACGCCTCGCTCGACGGCTGGTTGACGGAAGGCCGCTTCGCGCGCGCGTTCTCCGAGGCGTTCGCCAAGGTCGTCGGGCGCTCGCAGACCTTCCTGGTCGGTTCCGGGTCGCAGGCCAACCTGCTGGCGATCGCGGCCACCACGTCGCACCTGCACGAGCGTCCGCTCAAGCCCGGAGACGAGGTCATAACCCCCGCGCTCGGCTTCTCGACGACCGTTGGCCCGCTCTACCAGTACGGGCTGGTGCCGGTCTACGTGGACGTGGAGCTTGACACCTTCAACCCGACCGTGGACGCCATCGCCGCCGCCATCAGCAACCGGACGCGGGCGGTCCTCGTGGCGCACTGCCTCGGCAACCCGTTCGACGTGGAGGGCGTGGCCGAGCTGTGCCGCCAGCACGACCTGGTGCTCATCGAGGACTGCTGCGACGCCCTCGGCTCCACCTACGCCGGCAAGCCGGTGGGCAGCTTCGGCCAGGCCGCGACCTTCTCGTTTTACCCCGCCCATCACATGACCACCGGCGAGGGCGGCGCCGTGGTGGCCGACGATCCCACCTGGCTGCGCGCCATCGGCTCGCTGCGCGAGTGGGGCCGCGACTGCTGGTGCCCCCCGGGCGTGAACGACGCCTGCGGCAAGCGCTTCGACGGGCGCTTCGGCGAGCTGCCCGCCGGATTCGACCACAAGTACGTGTTCTCGCACGTGGGCTTCAACTTCAAGGTCACGGACATGCAGGCGTCGCTGGGAATGGCGCAGCTCGACCGGCTCGACGGCTTCGGCGCCCGGCGCCGGCACAACTTCGCCCGCCTCCAGGAGGCGCTCTCGCCGCTCGAGGACAGGCTGGTGCTCCCACGTGCGCTCGACCAGGCCGACCCGTCCTGGTTCGGCTACCCGTTCACCCTCCGCGACGGCAGCTCCGACGACCGACGCGACCTTCAGCGCTTCCTGCTCGAGAGGAAGATCGACAACCGGCTGATGCTCGGCGGCAACCTGACGCGCCAGCCGGGCTTTCTCGGCCGAGAGCACCGGATCCCCGCTCCGCTCGAGAACGCCGACCGTGTCATGGACGCCTCGCTGTGGGTGGGCTGCTATCCCGGCCTGAGCGACGAGATGGTCGATTGGATAGCGGAATCGATCACCGCGTTCCTGACCGGTGAGCGCTGAACGGCCTCCGGCCGTGCCGCCCGACGCCCCGCGGGGTCCGCATCGGCTCGAGCGGGCCGCTCAATCCGACCGCCGGCTCATCGCGCGCTCGTCTGTAACGCTCGTCTCCCGCGGGTTCTCGAAGTTCGCCCAGATTTTCTTTCTCGTCCTCGCTGCCCGGCTCCTGTCCGTGGAGGAGTTCGCGAGCTACTCGTACCTGCTCGTCCTCGCGGCCGCGTTCACGATCCTGAGCGACACGGGCGTACCGCTCGTGGCGAGCCGGGACGCATCCGCAGGCCGCGCCTCGCCGGGGGAGCTCTTCTTCTCCGCGCTGCCCGTCGTAGCCGTGAGCGCTGTTCTCGCCGCGTTGCTTCTGCCTGTCTTCGGCGCGTTCGACGCCGGGCCCGGCAGCTCATTCGTGCCGGTTCTCGTGACGTCCGCGTACGTGCTGTTCAACCGGCTCTTCGACTTCACCGCCACGATGCTGCGCTCCGTCGGACGCTTCACCTTCGAGGCGGTGCTCCAATCGATCGGCGCCGTGGTGTTCATCGTCGGGGCGAGCGCGGTCACGATCGCCGACATGGGAGTGACCGCCGTTCTCGCGATCCTGGCCGCCAAGGAGCTGGTGTCGGCGGTGATCGCGTACTTGGCCCTCCGCGAGGACTTGGTCCGGCCGGAGGGCGTTCCGCCAAACACGAGCTGGCGCTCACTCGTTCGCATCGGGATCAAGCTCGCCGTGGCCGGGATCGCCGTAGCGCTCTTGATGAGGATCCCGCTTGTCGTGCTCGGCAACGTCGGCACGATACGGGAGGTGGCTCTGTTCTCCGCGGCCCAGCGATTCGGGGACGCCGTGTACATCCTCGCGATCAGCTCTGGCTTCGCCCTGCTTCCGGGCATCTCCTATCTGGCGCGGTCCGACCCCCCGCGGGCGCGCCGGCTGATGCACCGCGTGCTGCTCGCGGTGCTGGGGCTGAGCGTGCTTGTGGCGCTCGCCGCCCTGCCGCTCGCCGAGACGATCATGCGCGGGATCTTCGGCTCGGACTACGCCGCGGGCGCCGACCTGCTTCGGATCGTGCTCATCGGCATCCCGGCCTACGCGACCCTCGGGGTGTGCTGGTACGCGGTGGTGGCCTTCGACGGTGAGGCTCGCCTCGTGGGGATCGGCCTCCTCGGACTGACTGTGTGTGCGGTTCTGTCGGCCGTGCTGATCCCGCCCGGGGGCGACACCGGCGCTGCATGGACCTACGTGGGCGCGCTGTTCGTGATGGCCGCGCTCTCGGTATTCGTGCTCGAGCGCCAGCTAGGGTCGTCGCGAGTCCGGGAGTCAGCGGCGGGCGGGCTCGAGCTCCCCGCCGGAGCTGGCGCAGACCGGCTACCGACCGGTTAGGTCCGCCGCCTCCATATAGGCCGCGTGCACCGCATCGGCCTGGGCGTCGAGACTGAACTCTCGCTCGACCCTGGCGCGACCGGCTAGCCCCATCCGCCGACTGCGCTCAGGATCCCCGGCCAGCTCCTGAATCGCCGCGGCGAAGCCCGCCACGTCCTCCGCGTCCGCGAGCAGCCCGGTCTCGCGGGTCACGAGCTCGGCCGGGCCCTCCACGCGGCTCGCCACCACCGGCAGCCCTACCGCCATCGCCTCGATGATCACGAGCCCGAACGCGTCGCTTCGCGTCGGCAGCACGAGCATGTCCCATTCTCGGAGCTCCTGGAACGCGTCGGTGGTGGCCCCCCACCTCACGCCGCTCCCCTGCGCTTCCTCGATCACCCGATCGGCCCAAGCGCGCTCGGAGCCCTCGGGGCGTGGTCCGACCATCCTGAATTCGGCGTTGGGCATACGCTCGCGCAGATGCTCCGCGATCTTCAGGAAGGTGTCGCTGCCCTTGCGGTGCGACACCGTTCCGAGTGTGCCGACGATCACCGGGTCATCCACGTTGCGCTGGCGGTCGCGGACGGACGGGAGCTCGAGCCCGTAGTACGCCATCCGGGCGTTCACGCCTCGTGCCCTCAGCGCGGCCACGCTCGCGCCGGAGTTGGTGACCACAGTCTTGGTCGAGGTTCGGATCAGGCGTGCCGCAGCCGCACCGCGGGTACCGCCCGACACGATCTCGTGGACGTAGAGGAGCACGGGTGCGCCCGTGGTTCGGGCGGTGACCGCCTCGGGGATGGTTATCACTGAATTTGCGTGAACGATGGCCGGTCTCTGCCGCCTGACCCAACGGCGGAAGCGCCACAGATAGCCCGGCACGCTCGCAAGTCGCGCGACGACGCCCGGGGGCATGCTCAGCGCCGCACGGCTGTAGCGCAGCAGGCGGGGCTCGCCGGCCACCTCGAAGCCGCGATTCTCGAGCTCCCGTTCGAGCGGGCCCGGCCGCGGCACCCAGAACACGAAGCGCCAACCTCTGTCCTCCAGTAGCGGGACGATCCTCAGGAAGCCGCTCGAAGCCCCACCCACCACGGGCTCGTGGAACACCACGGCCACCGTGCGCTCCCCGGCGGACGGCGACCGCCCGGTCACGCCGCAGGGGCCTTCTTCTGACCCCCCGCGAGCGCCGTCAGGCGGCGGCGGACGCGTTCGCTGGCGGGTCGGATCAGGAACATCGCCACCACCAGTGGGAGGCCGAACGTGACGATGAACCCCAGCGCGACCGAATACGTGGTGATGACCTCCACATACAGCACCACGAGCGCCAGTGAGTAGAGGAGAACGCGGAACTCGCGACCAGGGCCCGCGATCCCCGGCGAGACCAAGCCGAGCAACGCCCGCGCCAGCAGGCCGAAGATCAGCGACCCCAACACCACGCCCGGAAAGCCGAAGTCGTTCCAGAAGTCTCCGATGACCGTGTATGGCCGCCCTGCTTCGAGCTCGTTGCCCCACACCAACTTCCGGAACTCGATGTCGCCCCCCTCGGGCTTGCCCGAATCGATCCTGCCCGGCACGTAGGAGTGGAGAGCGTCCACGATCCCGCCGCCGTAATGGAACGGCGCCGGGCGACGGTACTCGTGGGACGAGCCGATCACGGCGGTGGCCGTGAACACGCCGTCGAACTCGGTCATGTCGTTGAGCACACCGCGCGGGTCGACGATGTAGGCCGGCGCAGACCCGAGCGCCTCCCCGATGGTCTCCCTCTCCGTGGCCTGCCTTACCCCGAGCAGCCCGGCCGCGAAGACCACAACCATGAGCACCCCAGCCAAGACCTCCTTCAGCCGCCAGGGCCGCCACAGGTAATGGGTGACCACGGCCACCATGAGCAGGGACAGGAAGACTCGCGTGCGCGTCCCGGCGATCGCGTAGTAGGCGCACACCTCGATCGTGGCCGCCACGAAGCCGACCTTGGCGCGGGTTGAGCGCGGCGGGCTCCAAGCAGCCCATACCAGCAGGCCCACCGTGCCGAAGCCAAGCAGGATTTGGTAGGCCAGCCCCGCGTTGAGGACCCCCTGCTCGAGCATGGCGTTGGCGGCACCTGACGGGCCTCCGACCTTGATGAGCACGGCCACCTGGCCGGCGAACGCGATGATCATGCAAACCCCGACGACAACCGGAACGTCGGTGACCCCGATGCCAGCGCCCACTCGCGCGAGGCGGGCGCCGAGCCGGCGCCCGTACGGTAGGAAGTACCCGACCACGAAGAGCGCGAGGAAAATCGTAACCGCGGCCATGGCACGCGTCAGGGCCGGCTCGAGTCCCTCCTGAAGCTCGCGCGTCACGAATAGCGCGAGTTCCTGGTTCTCGGTGCGGAGCAGTCGGTCGACGTCCGACGACTCGTAGCGCCAGCTGAGCAGATCGTTGACGTTCAGAAACAGCTGGAGCGGGCGCGCCACGAATGAGAGAAGCCCCACGGCGGCGACGACGGTGAGCGGGTCGAAGAAGCGGCGCTGCCTGAGCTGGATCAGGAGCGCGGCCACGCAAATCGCCCCAGAGAGAGCGAGC
>CAWINK010000013.1:0-18372 GCA_963837445.1 uncultured Thermoleophilaceae bacterium
CACACTGGTTCAGCCGCTCGGTGATCGGACAGAACCAGCGCAAGCACACGGGGTGGCTCGAGGCCGGGCAGGAACAGCTGGTGTACGCCCCTCACACGCAGTCCAACTACCGCTTCCCGGCGTCCAAGCCGCTCTTCAACTTCGTCTCCGGGGCGTTCACCCGCCTGGGCGTTCGCGGCGCGCGGCGGGCCGGCTTCGCGCCCTAGCGGAGCTCACCAGGTGGCCGACAGCATCGCGCACTCCCTGAGCGCGATGCGTGCGGCCTCGAGCTCGTCCGCCGGCCGCAGCGCCCAGTCGGCGAGTCGCCGGCGCGTGCGCGCCACCTCCGCCACGAGGTCCACCTGCTCGGGGTCCGGAGCCAGGAACGAGCGTGAGATCAGGGCGGCGGTGGCGCCGAGGCGGGCGTACTGCGCGTAGATCAGGTCCGCCGGTATCGGGAGCGAGCGATCGTCCACGCGGCCGACCCCGCCCGCGCCGAAGCCGAGCCCTGCCTGCACCGTGGCCTCCGCTACATGAGCCACGGCCTCGCCCGTGAGCACCTCGAAGCGGTTCGTAGCCCCGAGGCTCAGGGCGAGGTCGTTCAGCCCCAGGTGGATCTCGTGGATCCCCTCGATCGCGACGATCTCGTCGATGCGCCCTACGGCCTCCGCCGTCTCGAGCAGGAGCACCGCCGTTGCGCGACCTGCCACGAGGTCCGCGAAGCGGTTCACCTCGTCGGCGGTCGAGAACATCGGCAGCATCAGCACGTCCACGCCCGCTGCGAGCAGGCGCTCGACCTGATCCTCGAGGTCGGCGTTCATCGGCTCGGTGCGTGCGAACAGCTGCGCGCGCGAGAGCGCTTCGGCGAGCGCGGGGAGATCCTGCTCGCTGTGGGGGCTGATCCAGGTGCCGAGCCCTGCCTGTCGATCGCGCTTGCCGATGCTCTCCAGATCGAGTCCCACGCGGTCGATCCCCGCCGCGTCGGCACGGGCGGCGAGGTCCGGCGCGTTCGTCCAGAGCGTGAGCGCGAAGCGTCCGGGCGCCTCGCGCGGCTCGCTCACGCGTCGAAGCTGTACGGGATCTCCGGAGTGTCGCGCGGCAGCCGCCACTCGTCCGGGTTCTCGTAGTTGTACGGCCGGTCGAAGTAGTTCACGAAGTTCGTCATCGAGGTCGAGAGGTTCTTCACGCCGTGCCAGACGCCTGGGGGAACCACCAGCAGCGTTGGTCGCACGGAGCTGGCGGTGAGGACGTTCAGCTCGCCACGGGTCGGCGACTCGTCGCGCCCGTCGTAGAGCACCACCCGCAGCGCCCCGGACACCACGAAGATGTGGTCGGTCTGGATGCGGTGCTGATGCCAGGCGCTCACCACGCCCCCGTGCAGCGACACGTGGATCACGTGCTGGATGGGCAGCGAGGCGACGCCCCAGTCGGGCCGGAACACCTCGGTCGTGTAGCCGTTCCCCGTCACGATGTTCTTCACCTCGAACAGCCGGACGCCGTCGAGCAGGTCGCGGCGTACCTCGAAGTCGGGGCTCACGTGTGGCTGGTCCTTGACGGCGGACGAGCCACTCGGCGCTTGATCGTTCATCGCGGGGACGCTATCGCTCCGGCCGGGGCGCCTAGCGGAGCTCCACTCCGAGCAGCTCCTCCAGCTGCGGCAGCGTCCGCTCGGCTCCGCGGTGGAGCACGGCCGTCATCCCCACCGCCTCCGCGCCCGCGCAGTTCTCGCGCAGGTCGTCCACGAACACGCAGTCTGCCGGGGCGAGGCCCACGCGCTCACAGCCGAGCTCGTAGATCTCGGGCTCGGGCTTGTGCATGCCCTCGTCGCCCGAGATGACCACGCCGTCGAACAGCTCGGGGAAGGTGGAGCGGTCGTAGCGGCCCGCGCCCATCGAGTTCGAGATGAGGCCTGTGCGGATGCCATGCACGCGTGCGCGGCGGAGCGCCCCGACCATCTCGTCGTCGGGGCGGATGTAGCCGAACATGCGGTCCACGAGCCCGGCGCGCCGGCCGTCCTCGAGCTCGAGCAGCTCGCCGAAGCGCTCCGCGAACTGCTCCTCACCCAGCTCGCCGCGCTCGAGGCTACGCACGCACTCGAGCGCGCGCGGATCGTCCCTGAACAGGCGCCTGATGCTGTCCGGGTCGAGTTTCTCGTCCGCGCAGAAGGCGCGGAACGAGTCGAAGACGTTCGTGGTGAGCACACCGCCGAAGTCGACCAGCAGGCCCTTCACGAGTACGCGATCTCCCGCGCCTTCTCCGCCAGCAACGGCACCCCGCGGTCGAACAGCCCGAGGTACTCGTCGTCCGAGCTGCCTGCCTGGAAGCGCTTGTAGTTGCCCTCCATGAACACGGCGGCCTTCCAGAGGGCGAGCGCCTGGTACCAGTTGAGCGCCGACATCGAGCGGCCGCTCTTCTCCTCATAGCGCGCGATCATCTCCTCGCGCGTGAGGAACCCGCCCGCGCGGGTCACCGCACTCAGGTTGGCGAACATCGTGTCCTCCGGGTCGTCCGGCTCGGCCCAGGTCACGGTCAGGTAGCCCACGTCGGCCAGGGGGTCGCCGATCGTGGACAGCTCCCAGTCGAAGATCGCGACCAGCTCCGCGGGCGCGCTGTCGGCCATCATCACGTTGCCGAGGCGGTAGTCGCCGTGCACCACCGTCGACTCGGGTGAGTCGGGCATGTTGGTGCCCAGCCACTCCGCGAGCTCCTCCACCACCGGCAGCTCGCGGGTCTTGTTGTGCTCCCAGAGCCCGCTGAAGCGCCGCACCTGGCGTTCGAGATAGCCCGTGGGCTTGCCGTAGCCCTCGAGGCCGCAGGCGCGCCAGTCCACCGCATGGACCTCCACGAGCGCGTCCACGAGCTCCTCGGCCGTGCGTCGCCGCTCCTCGGCGGTGTCGAGCGCCGGCGGGATCGCGCTCGCGAGCACGCTCCCGTGTATCTCCTCCATCACGTAGAACGGCACGCCCAGCACCGACTCGTCGTCCCCGACCGCGATGACCGTCGGCGCGCGCACGGGCGTGCCCTCGAGCGCCTTCAGCAGGCGTGCCTCGCGCAGCACGTCGTGGGCGGAGGGAGGCAGGGGCGGGCGTGGCGGCCGGCGGAGCACCACGCGGGCGTCCCCGCGCCGGACCAGAAAGGTGATGTTCGAGTGGCCCTCCCCGATGCGTTCTGCCTCCAGGCGGCCCTGGCCGATCCCGTGCGCGTCGAGGAAGGCCTCCAGCGGCTCGCGCACCACGAGCGGCGCGAGCTCGAGGTCGGCGGCGTCCTCGACTGTGTCCACCACGTCCATCGCGGCCGGGATCCTACGTAGTTGCCCAGGCCTCCACGAAGGAGCCGAGGCTCATCCTGGCGCAGTCTCGCTCGGGCTGGCGGTACGCGTCTCTAAGCTTCGCGGCCGATGCGACCCAACCGCCTTCTGATCCCGCTCGCCCTGCTCACCTTCTTCGCGTCCGCCTCGCCGGCGGTCGCCTTCGACTGGACCGTGAACGTCATCGACTACGAGTTCCAGCCGAGGGAGCGCCACATCGCGGTGGGCGACTCGGTGACCTGGAACTTCACGAATGACGGCCACACGGCCAACAGCAAGCCGGGCCAGGCGGAATCGTGGACCTCGGCACCCGGCGGCGGCACGAACAGCGCCGGGGAGTTCAAGAGGGTGTTCAACACGCCTGGGCGCTACCAGTACATCTGCGTTCCGCACGAGGCCTTCATGCCCGGGGGCGTGATCCAGGTGGGCACGGACACGGTGCCCGACAGCGTCGACAACTTCAGGTCGAAGCGCACCGGCAACCGGGTGAAGCTCAGCTTCCGGCTGAGGGAGCCGGCGACGGTCACCTACAAGCTGACCGGCAAGTCGCGCCGCACGGTCAAGCGCGGCCGCCTCGCCGCGGGCCGGCACAGCTTCACCCTGCGGCGCCTGAAGCGCGGCAAGTATCGCGGGGTGCTGACCGTGGTGGACGACTTCGACAAGAAGATCACCCCGCGGAACTTCTTCGTCATTCGCTGAGGGCCGAGCCCCGCGCGGTTAGGCTGGCGCCATGAGGCCAGTTCGCACCGCCGCGCTAGCCGCGCTTCTTGCCCTGGTGCTCTGCGCACCCGCCGCGGCGAAGGACCCGGGGCGCTGGACGCTCGGCGGTTGGAGCTCGGTTCGCGTGGAGTACTGGCAGGGGGTGACCTCGGCGGGGCCGACCGCGCCGCTGTTCTTCTCCGGCCTCACGGAGGGGCTCCACCGCACCGACCGCTGGCTGAGTCAGACCGCCACGCTGCCCTCGGCCATTCCCGCGTCGGTGAAGGCGGTCGAGGGCTACAACCACGTTGGGGACATCTCGTTCGACGGCGCCGACGGCAAGCGCGTGCTGCTCCCGCTCGAGTGCTACACCTCCGGCGGCCCGAACGGGGGCAACACCTGCGGAACAGGTGCGATCGGCACGGCGGATCCCGACACGCTTGCGTTCCGCTACTACGTGAAGCTCGACCCGGCCGAGATCGCCAAGGCGATGTGGGTCGAGGCGTCGCCCGACGGGCTCCTGTGGACCTCGAGCGGCAACGACCTGCTCGCCTACAGCGCCGCGGACGTGAACCCGGCGAACGCCTCGCCCGCGGCACCCCCGATCCATTCGGTACGGCGCCTGGCGGGCGCGGTGCCTCCCAGCGGCGTGACTGGAGCCGCGTTCCAGGGAGGGCGGCTGTTCCTGGCGGGGGCCAGGGGTACGACCTACCAGATCTGGTCCGTGAACCTGGCGACCGGGAAACGTCGTCTCGAGGTCGAGCTGCGCAACGTGTTGGGGGAGGCTGAGGGGCTTCACGTGACATCGCTGCTCGGCGGCACGCTCCACTTCCTCGTGGCGCCGCTGGCCCTGGAGCCCACCTTCGGTTCGAGCGTCGCGCTTCTGCACTTCACACCATCAGGCCGGCCGGGCCTGCGCGTGAGCGCCAGCGCAACCCGCCGACGCACCGCGCGTCCGCGCGTGAGAGTGCGCGTGACGCGGCGCGGCAGGCCGGTGGAGGGCGCGAAGGTAACGATTGCGGGCGCTCGGGCCCCCACGAACGCGAGGGGCGCCGCCACGATCTGGCCTCCGCTGAGCAACCCTGGCAGCTTCGCCGCAGTCGCTCGCAAGGGCCGCCTCGAGGGCCGCTCGCGCTACCTGGCGCTCGGGCGGCCACCGGCGGCAAGCGGCGCCGCCAGCATGGTGCCGCTCCGCTAGGCGATCTCGTCCACGTGGCGGACGTTCGCCACGTCGCCCGCGTCCGGGCTGGGCGCGCCCTCGAACCAGCCGTCGAGGATCTCCTCGAGCAGCGCCTCGCTCGTGGTGCGCAGCGACAGCGCCAGCACGTTCGCATCGTTCCAGCGCCGGGCGCCGCGGGCGGTCTCGGCGTCGCCGCAGAGCGCGGCCCGCACGCCGGCCACCTTGTTGGCGGCGATCGACGCGCCGGTGCCCGTCCAGCAGCAGACGATCCCCTGGTCGGCCCGGCCCTCCGCCACGTCGCGGGCGGCGGCCTCGCTGGCCCAGGCCCAGTCGTCGCGCTCCTCGTCGCGGAGAGCGCCGTGCAGGATCGGCTCGTGCCCGCGCCGCCGCAGCTCGTCGACCACGGCCTCCGCCACGCCCGTGCGCTCGTCCGCTGCCACGGAAATGTTCATACGCCGCCCAGCCTAGTCTTGACGCGTGCCCGAGTTGCCCGAGGTCGAGATCACCGCACGCCGCCTGACGGTGGGGCTGGCCGGTGCGCGTGTGGAGTCGGCGCTGGCGCCGGGCATGGTGGCTCTGAAGACCTTCGACCCTCCGCTCGACGCGCTCGCCGGGCGCGAGCTTCGCGGCGTGCGCCGGATCGGGAAGATGCTCGCGGTGGAGTCGGGCGATCTGACGCTGCTCATCCACCTGATGTCGGCCGGCCGCCTCCAGCTGTTCGACGCCCGCGCCTCGCTGCGCGACCGCTCCTCACGCGTGCTGGTGCGGCTCGACGATGGCCGCGAGCTGCGGCTGCGCGAGTTCGGCACCAAGCAGCGAGCGTGGGCCAAGCTGCTGCGCTCCGACGCCGTGGCCGATGACGACGCCGTGGCCGGGCTCGGCCCGGACGCCCACCCGGCCCCGCCTCTCGACGAGTTCTCGCGGCTGCTCGACCAGCCCCGCCACCTCCACCCGCTGCTCCGCGACCAGCGCACGATCGCGGGAATCGGGCGCTCCTGGGTCGACGAGCTGCTGTGGACCGCGCGGCTCTCCCCGTTCCAGAAGGGCGCGGACCTCGACCCCGGCGAGATCGAAGCGCTCCACGCCGCCTGCCACGAGGTGCTCGGCGCGGCGCTCGACCACTACGAGGACGTGATCGGCGACACCGTCCCCGACAAGCTGCCGATGCCGCTCCAGGTGCACCGCCGCGCCGGCGAGGAATGCCCACGCTGCGGGGCGCGCATCGAGGCGATCCACTTCAAGGACTACGTGATGTGTTACTGCCCGGAGGAGCAGACGGGTGGGCGGGTCCTGAAGGACCGGCGCCTGTCAAGGCTGCTGAAGTAACCGTCGGTCGAGCGCGCGCTACAGCACCATGAACCAGAACGCCGAGCTGACCGCGGCGCCTGCGTGCGTGAAGGTCCGCGCCGTGAAGCCGCCGGATCCGTCGACGCCCGAGCAGGTGGCCATACCAATCGCCACGGTCGCGATAACGGCCGTGTCCGAGTGAGCGACGACGATCGGCGTCGGCGGCTTGCAGCTCGTGGCTGTCTTGAACGAGCCCGCGGGGAAGTCCACGCGGTAGACGCCGGTCGAGGTCTCTGAGGACGTGAAGCCCACGCCCGCCGGATTACCGTTCGTAAACACCGCGCCGCCGAGCCTCGCGAAGGCCAGGGAGTCCTTGCCGTCGAAGTTGTCGGCGTCCGCCGCCTTGGCACCCACCCCGAGGAACGCGCTCGAGTCCTTGCCGTCGAGCGCCTCCGCGTCGGCCGCCTTGGCGCCGGCCGCGAGGAACGAGCTCGCCTCGCTGCGGAGGAGGAAGTCGGTGGCGTGCAGCCCGTCGATCCTGTCTGCGTTCAGGTTCTGCACGAGGCCATTTGCGGTGTCGCTGATTGCGAATGGCACCGAGCCGTCGGTGCGGAAGGTCGCCGCGACGCCCGTGCCCTTGTTGAGGAAGACGCCGCACCCGTCATCGGAATCCGTCCCGCTGTTGTTGCAGCTCGCCGAGAGGCCGCGGCCTCCCTTCGCCTTGTTCGCCGTCCGCAGCGCGAGACCGCTCTTGCCCCGCTTGGCCTCGATCGCCGTCTCCTTGCTCGAGGTACCCGAGCGAGGATTGCGTCTCCCGAGCGCGACCGGATCGCCCTCGTCGCGGGCCGCGCCGGCACTCGGCCCGCCGCCGCCGCCGTCGTCGCCGGCTCCGGCGAACGCGGCCGAGGCGATCGCGAACGCGAGCACCGTGGTTGCAAACAGCAGTTCCCTGAGAGGCGCGCGTCGCGAACGAGCCGGCGCCCGGCGGCCGCGCGCGGACGGCTCGCTGCCGTCCCACCACACCCGCTCCGACACCGCATGCCACTCGCCCCCGACGGGCGCGGATGCGCGGTCCATCTTCCGATACTCCATGGCCTTACGGCACCACGTCGACGATGAAGCCGAAGGTGGCGTCCTCGGCGACCCCTCCGGCGTCGAAGGTCAGGACGTCGAACTGCGCGCCGCCGCCGATGAGGCAGCCGGCTTCATTCCACACGGCGGCGTGGAACTCGTTCCCGACCGGCGAGATCACGGGGCGGAGGAGTGAGCACGACGTACCGGAGTTGGAAAACGTCCCGTCGTTGATCGTCACGGTGTAGTCACCCTCCGCGTTCCTCACCGACGTGATGCCGGTCGAGAGCGGGTTGCCGTTCGAGCCGTTGACGAGGCCGCTGACCCTCGCGAAGTCGTCGGACTCGATGCCGTCGAGGACCTGTGCGTCGGCCGCCTTCGCCGTCGAGCCGAGGAACTCGCCGGAGTCCTTGCCGTCCAGCGTGTTCGCGTCGGCCGCCTTGGCGCCGGCTGCGAGGAACGAGCTCGCCTCGCTGCGGAGGAGGAAGTCGGTGGCGTGCAGCCCGTCGATCCTGTCTGCGTTCAGGTTCTGCACGAGGCCATTTGCGGTGTCGCTGATTGCGAATGGCACCGAGCCGTCGGTGCGGAAGGTCGCCGCGACGCCCGTGCCCTTGTTGAGGAAGACGCCGCACCCGTCATCGGAATCCGTCCCGCTGTTGTTGCAGCTCGCCGAGAGGCCGCGGCCTCCCTTCGCCTTGTTCGCCGTCCGCAGCGCGAGACCGCTCTTGCCCCGCTTGGCTTCGATCGCCGTCTCCTTGCTCGAGGTACCCGAGCGAGGATTGCGTCTCCCGAGCGCGACCGGATCGCCCTCGTCGCGGGCCGCGCCGGCACTCGGCCCGCCGCCGCCGCCGCCGTCGCCGGCTCCGGCGAACGCGGCCGAGGCGATCGCGAACGCGAGCACCGTGGTTGCAAACAGCAGTTCCCTGAGAGGCGCGCGTCGCGAACGAGCCGGCGCCCGGCGGCCGCGCGCGGACGGCTCGCTGCCGTCCCACCACACCCGCTCCGACACCGCATGCCACTCGCCCCCGACGGGCGCGGATGCGCGGTCCATCTTCCGATACTCCATGGCCTTACGGAGGCTGTCAAGCAGCCGTAGGCGACACGCCTACTCCGCCAGCCCCACGGCTTGGAGTGCCTGGGAGCGCTCCGTGAACTGATCCATGCGAACGATCTTGGCGTCGCGGAGCGTGTAGACGTCGTAGAAGCGGGCGTCGATCTCAACCCCGCTGCCGCGACCGCGCCCTCGCAAGAGGACCGTCACGACGACGCGGTCGCCCCTGTCCACGAACTCCTCGGGCATGACCTCGTAATCGTGCCATTCGGCCTTCCAACGCGCGAGGCTCTCCCGAACCGCATCGTGTCCCTGCGTCGGCAGCTCCTCAATCGGGTTCCACACGATGCCTGGATCGGCGTACGTCAGCGCCTCGTCGACGTCGACGACGACCAGGAACCTGCGAACGATCTCCACGTTCTCCTGTGACATCAGCCGTCCAGTATCCCGCTCGATCTGGTCAGTCGCCCAGCCGGGCGAAGGCTCGCGCGGCGGTCGCCGAGGTCACGGAAGCGCACCATGATCCGCGCGCCCCACACGCTCCTCGAACTCGTCGGTCTCGATGCGTCCCTCGAGGTGCGCGGCACGCAGACGCAGGACGGTCGCCTCTCGCTCGCGGTCGGACGCCAGCACGCGGCCTCATTCTGCCGAACGCGTAGGCTGCGCGGCGGTGTCGCTCGACGCAAAAGCTCATCAGCAGCCGAGGCCAGGCGACCAGGCCCCGGACTTCGAGCTCCCCGACCAGGACGGCCAGCCGGTCCGGCTCTCCGAGCTGCGGGGACGCTCGGTCGTCCTCTACTTCTACCCGAAGGCCGACACCCCCGGATGCACCACACAGGCCTGCGGCGTGCGCGACCGCATGCCGGACTACGAGCAGGCCGGCGCGGTGGTGCTCGGTGCCTCGCCCGACCCCGTCGCAAAGGTCAAGCGCTTCCACGACAAGCAGGGGCTCAACTTCAAGCTGCTCGCCGACGAGGACCATGCCGTGGCCGACAGGTACGGCGTGTGGGTCGAGAAGTCGATGTACGGCAGGACCTACTGGGGCGCCCAGAGGGCTACGTTCGTCATCGACCCCGAGGGGACCGTGGCGGACGTGATACCGAAGGTGTCGCCGAAGACCCACGACGAGCAGGTCTTGGCGATCCTCGGCGACCTGTGAGCTGGCTGCTCCTCAGTGTCGCCGTCGTGGTGGCGGTCTACGTCGCCCTGATCGTCGCGCTGGTGGTTGGGAACCGTCAGTGGGACGTCCGCATGATCGCCCGCCTGGTGCCGTACTGCGCGATCCTCTTCAAGCGGCTGCTCGGGGACTCGCGGGTGCCGCGCCGGTGGAAGCTCTGGTCGGCGTTCGCACTGGTCTACCTCGCGGTGCCCTTCGACCTCGTGCCTGACTTCATCCCTGTGCTGGGTCAGCTGGACGACGCCATCGTGGTGGCACTGGTCCTGCGCGGGCTGCTCAGGAGCGCGGGCCCGCTGCTGCTGCGAGAGCACTGGCCCGGGCCGGCCGCGCTGCTGGTTCCTCTGGAGCGCTTCGCGGCTGCGGCTCCGGTGCCTGGCGGTGCATCGCGACGCCCGCGATGACGAGCCCCACGCCAGCCACCTCGACCCACGAGGGCACCTGGGCGAGCACCGCGATGCCGATCACCGTGGCGGTTGCGGGCAGCAGGGACACCATCAGCGCGTAGGTGGCGCGCGGCAGCCGGCGCATCGCCAGCTGGTCGGACACGTAGGGGATCACCGATGAGCAGAGTCCGACGCCGATGCCAGCGAGCAGCGCCACCGGGTCGGTGAGCGCCGGGATGACCTCCCACCCGCCGAGGGGCGTGACCACCACCGCGGCGATCAGCATCGATGCAGCCAGGCCATCGATGCCGCTCAGCCCGCCGTGCCGCGCCACGCGGTGGGCGAGCACGATGTAGGCGGCGAACAGGACCGCGTTCGCGAAGGCAAGCGCTACGCCGAGCGGCTCGCCCGCGAACTGCACCCCGGTGAGCAGGTACACGCCCGGCACGGCCAGCACGAGCGCCGCCACGTTCCGAGCGCTGCGCGCCCCCAGCGCAGCCAGCGCGATCACGGGGAGAAACTCGATGGCCGCCACCGTTCCGAGCGGCAGGCGGTCGATCGCCACGTAGAAGCAGACGTTCATTACCGCGAGCACCGCTCCCCAGGCCATCAGCAGCCGGCGGCCAGAGCGGTCCAGCTTCGCGAACGCCCGCCAGGGACGGCGCCAGAGCGCGAACACGACCGCCGCCGAGGCGATTCGCAGCCACGCCACGCCGAGCACGTCCACGCGAGCGAAGAGCAGAACGGCGAACGCGGGGCCGAGGTAGTGGAAGACGGCGCTGACGACGAAGTAGAGGTGGGGAGGGACCCGCTCGCTCACCCACGAAAGGATCGCCGACGATCAGGCGTGCGTACATGGGCTCTCGAAGGTATGCTGAGCCATATGGCTACGAATGGGTCGCTCGATTCCACGAATCGCCTTCTACTTGGCGAGTTGCAGCAGGACGCGCGGCTGTCGCTGGCGGAGCTGGGACGCCGCGTCGGACTGTCCTCACCTGCGGTGGCCGAGCGCCTCCAGCGCCTCGAGCAGAACGGGACCATCACCGGCTACCGCGCCGAGGTCGACCCGCGCGCGCTGGGGCTTGCGCTCGGCGCGATCATCCGCATCCGGCCCTCGCCGGGGCAGATCCAGAACGTGGCCGAGCTGGCTCAGCGGACGCCCGAGATCGTCGAGTGCCACCGCGTGACCGGTGAGGACTGCTACGTGATGCGCGCCCACCTGCGCGACGTGCTCCACCTCGAGGAGGTGATCGACCGCTTCACCGTGCTCGGCCAGACCACCACGTCGATCATGCAGTCCTCGCCCGTGCCGGGCCGCCCCGTCTCGCTGGACGAGTGACGGATCGCCCTGGGTGCTATTCCACCGTGAGTTTGCCCGTCATGCCTCCGGCCTGGTGGCCGCCGACCGGGCAGTAGTACTCGTACTCGCCGGGTTCGACCGTGGCCGTGACCTCCGTGGTCTCGCCCTCGCCGATGGTGGCGCTCGACTCCTCGACCCCGTTCCCCTCGATCTCCACGGCGTGCGGTAGCGAGGACGGGTTGTCGAGGACGATGGTGACCTCGCCGGCCTGTGCGTCGAGCGTGGTCTTGTCGAACTTCAGCGCGCCGCCCGGGTCGGCGCTCAGCTTCAGCATCTGCGCCGCGCCGCCGCCTCCCCCGGTGTCGCCTGCTCCTGCGCCGGTGTCAGTGGTCTGCGTGTCGGCGGAGCCGCCGCTGTCGGAGCTGTCCTCGTCGTCGCCGCAGCCGGCGCCCAACAGGGCGAGGGCCAGGAGCAATCCGATGATGGAGAGGATGCGCATGGCGGGGTGTACGCAGGCTGCCCGAGGGAGGTTCAGTACTTGAGCTTCCCGCGCATGACCTCCGCGCCGCGCTCGTCGCCGGCCGAGCGCCGGGTGACCACCACCACGTGGTACTCGCCCGGGCGGACCGCCGCGGTGAGCTGCGCGGCGGCGGTGCCGTCGCTGCGCGCGTGGAAGCTGCCGCCGTTGATCCAGCGGCCGTCGTCGCGCACGCACCAGAGCTCGTAGACCGTTCCGCGTTTGACGGGGAGGTCATGCGCGCGCAGCTGAACCCGCGTGCCCCCTTCCACCTCCGCCGCCCTGGCGTTGCCGAGCATCTGGCCGGACTTGCTCCAGAGCTCGGCGCGGGCGTAGGCGCTCCCGCCGCCGCCCGGGAGCAGCAGCGCCAGCACCACGGCGAGGATCACGGTCGCGGCGGCCGCCGCGGGGATCGCGAAGCGCTTCCAGCGGTGACGCGGCCGGGCGCCGCGCGCGCGTTCCCTGACGAACTGGTCGAGCACGGCGTCCTCGAGCTGTGGGGACGGGTCCGCAATCTTGTCCTCGGCCTGGGCGCTGTCGAGCAGCGCGGGCAGGCCCGCGAGCTGGCGCCGCTCCTGGGCGCAGCGGTCGCACTCGGCCAGGTGCTGGGTCATCTCCTCGACCTCGGCGGGCTCGAGCGCGTCGAGGACGTAGGGGCCGACCAGGTCGCCGTGGCTGCGGCAGCCGGTCACGGCTCGACCTCCATCTCGTCAAGGATAAGTCGCAGGCTGCGCAGGGCGTACGACGTGCGGCTCTTGACCGTGCCGAGCGGGATGCCTGTGCGCTCGGCGATCTCGCGCATCGTCAGGCCGCCGTAGTGGGCGAGGCGGATCACCTCGCGGTGGGCCGGCGACAGGCGGGCGAGCGCCGCCGTGATCTGCCAGCGCAGCACCGCCTGGTCCAGGGCGGCATCGATCTCGGCCGCGCTGTCCAGCGAGTCGTCCTCCGCGCGCTTGGGCCGCGCAGCCGCGCGCCGGTGGGCGTCCACGATGCGGTTGCGCGCGATCGCGTACAGCCACGTCCTGACGCTCGCGCGCCGCTTGTCGTAGTCGCCGGCGTGCCGCCAGAGCTGAGCAAAAACGTCCTGTACGACCTCCTCGGCCTGCTCGCGATCGCCGAGTGCGCTGGAGGCGAAGCCGAACAGCTCACCGGCATAGCGCCGGTAGAGCTCGCGCAGCTCATCCCCGCTGCGGTCGCGCGGCAGACGTTCGACCAGCATCGCGTCCGTCGACGGCATTCCCAAAGCTATACGCGATCGCGCCGCTCGTGGTTCGCTTACCTTTCCTGGCGTGCCCGCCGCCACCCTCGGTGAGTCGTTCAGCTCGTTCTTCGACGCGGTCGACTCCTTTTTCTCGAACCTGGCGTCGGTTCGGCTCTTCCCGCTGCTGGTCGCCCTGCTGCTGTTCACCTGCTACCTGACGCTGCGGGCGCGCGCCAGCTTCAACATCTTGCGAGCCGCCTACCCGACCGAGCGCATCCGCTTCCAGCAGATCTGGGGCGCCTACTTCGCGGGCTACGGGTTCAACGCCGTGATCCCCGCGCGCGGCGGCGACGTGGTCCGGCTCTTCCTCACCAGGAACGCGATCCCGAACGCGAGCTACCCGGCCGTGGGCGCGACCTTCGTGGTCGAGCTGATCTTCGACGTGGCGATGGGATCGCTGATCCTGCTGTTCGCGTTCACGCAAGGGGTGTTCCCGAAGCCGCCGGACTTCGCCAAGCTGAACGCCTTCGATCTCTCCTACCTCGCGCAGCACCCAGAGTTCGCGCTGTTCCTGCTCACGCTGCTCGCCGTGGCCGGAGTGGCGGGGTTCGCGCTGCTCAGCGTGCGCGCAAAGGCGTTCTGGGAGCGGGTGCGCCAGGGCTTCACGATCCTGCAGGACCGCGAGCGCTATATCCGCGAGGTGTTCCTCGTCCAGCTCGGTGGCTGGTGCTTCCGCTTCGCCGCCTTCTGGATGCTGCTCGAGGCCTTCAACGTGGGCGGGTCGGTGAAGAACGTGCTGCTCGTGCTCGGCGTGAACGCTGTGTCCGCGGCCGTGCCGTTCACTCCGCAGGGCGCAGGCGTTCAGCAGGCGCTCCTCAGCAAGGTGTTCGCGGGTGCGGCTCCGGGCGCGACCGTGGCGTCGTACTCGGTCGGTCAGCAGATCGCGATCGGCGCGCTCACCTTCGGCATCGGCTTCGCGTCGATCTTCTTCATCTTCCGGTACCGCAGCTTCAGGGAGGTCATCGCCCGCGGACAGGCGGACCGGGCTACGTCCCGAAGCCCTCGCGAGCCTCGCGCACCAGGATGACCGCCTCCGGGAAGAGCGTCTGCATCGCGCCGCGCAGCTCCTGAGTCTGCTGCTCGGCGTTGCCCTGGAGGTTGAGGCGGTTCAGGCCCGCGACTGTCATGTCGACGGCCAGCTTGATCGCGTTGTCTGCCCAGGCCACTCGCTGCGCTCCCTGCATCTGTTGGGCGAACTCCTCCATGCGCCGGCGCATCTCGTCCGGGTCGCCGAAGAGGCCGCCGAATGGGTCTTCAGAGGACATGCCTCAAGGGTAGGGGGTCTCCGATACAGTCGCCGCGTGCGCATCGCCGAGGTGATGACCCAGGGCGTCGTGACGGCCGAGACCGGGGACAGCCTGCAGCGCGTGGGCGAGCTCATGCGCGACCGCAACGTGGGCTCCGTCGTGATCTGCGAGGGCGGCCGGCCGGTGGGCGTGATCACGGACCGCGACCTCGCCCTGGCAGTGGTGGCCGATGGAATCGAGGCGGCATCCCATGCCGGCGAGCACGCGTCGCGACCGATCGTGACCGGCGAGGTCGAGATGGACCTCGAGGAGGCGGTGGCGATCATGATCCAGCACCGCATCCGCCGGCTTCCGGTGACGGAGGGCGAGGGGCTCGTGGGCATCGTGACCATCGACGACCTCGCCGTGCGAGCGGGCGATCTGCACCAGGCGCAGCAGATCACCGCCGAGGTGGCGAAGGCCGCGCTGCCGGAGTTCTACTTCCACCAGCGCGGGGGTTGACGGTGGCGCCCATGACACCCGACCAGCTGCGCACGCGGCAGCGGATCGAGGGGCTCATCAAGCTGATGTCCCCCGCGCTCGACGCCGTGCTGGCCGTGGGCGAGCGAATCTCGCGCATCGTCGAGCCCGAGGACGTGGAGTACTACCCGCCGCGCGTCACGCGCGAGAGCCCGCCGCCGCCCAAGGCGCCGTGAACCGCGAGGAGCAGCTGCAGTGGGAGGCCCGCTGGGGTCGCCCGGCCGCGATCGCAGCGTTCCTCGCGGGCGGGATGCTGCTGGTGAGCGCGATGCTCTTCTTCCCCGAGGACCGCGAGGGGATCGAGCGCAGCCCCGACCTGCTGCTCTCGATCGACGAGCAGTCCGGCGGATACCTCGCCTCGGCGGTGCTCTCGGCGGTCGCCGGGCTACTGCTCATCGGCGTCTTCCTCTACCTGTTCCGCGCGACGATCGCCCGCGGCGGTGGCGTCCCGCCCTGGTTCGTCTACCTCGTGGTCGGCGCGCCGCTCCTGTACGCCGCCTCCACCGTGGCGGGCGCCTTCGAGGCAGTCGACCTCGGCGAGGAGTTCGCGAACGGGGAGCCGATACGCGGCGAGGCCGGTGGCGACCGGGCAGAGGACCTCGGCGGCAGCGGGGCGCTCCTGGTGGCCCTCGCCACGGCGGGAACGGTGGGCGTGGCCTTCCTGTTCGTGATGCTGCCGCTGCGAGCGCGGCGCGTGGGGCTGCTCACTCCCTTCATGGGCGTCCTCGGCGTGATCGCGGGTGCCCTCGTGGTGTTCCAGCTCACCGGCATCTCCCCGGTGATCCAGGCGTTCTGGCTCGGTGCCCTCGGGATGCTGTTCCTCGGCACCTGGCCGGGGGGCGGACGCGGGCCCGCCTGGTCGAGCGGCACGGCAGAGCCCTGGCCGACGGCAGCGCAGCGGCGCGGCCTGCGCCCCATGCCGGGCGAGGAGGAGGAGGCCACGCTCGACCCCACGCCGCCCGAGCCGGAGCCCGTGCCGGAGCGGCCGGCGTCCCGCAAGCGCCGCCGCAAGCGCTAGGACGCGCGCGTACTGGGCGAGCGTAGGCTGCGAACGAGTACGAGCACGACCAGCCCTGCGGCGGCGGGCACTAGGCCCACGAAACCGTAGCCCGGTCCCTCCGCGACGATTCCACCGACGAGGGGACCGAGCAGGTACCCGATGATCCCGACCTGCGACCAGACCACCATCGCGGTCACGATCCGCTCCACTTGCACGGCCTCGACGAGCATCCCGAGCGAGCCGGTGTTCGCAAGACCGATCCCGACGCCGGCCAACAGAAGGGCGAGGATCCAGAGAGGAACGCTCGCCGCCATTCCCGCGAGCGAGATGCCGGCCACCGCCAGGAGCACCGCGGCGAACACGAGCGGGCGCGGTTGCATGCCGCCCGATGCGCCGGCGCTTACGGCGACGATGATCGACGCGCCCACGTAGAGCGCTCCGATCTGGGCCTGGCTGAGGCGCTCGGCGAAGTGAAGCGGCAGCACGCCCTCGAGCACGCCAAGCGCGAGCACCGCAAACAGGATTGCGGCGGAAGCGACCCAGAACCCGCGCGTTCGCAACGCCGCGCGATCGGCCCTGAAGTCGCGCCGGGTAGCCGGCTCGGCGACGAAGAGGACCAGCGGCACCGCGAGCACGAGCAGGCCCAGGTAGGCGAGGAATGGGCCGTGGATGCCGCCAAAGACACCGAGCGCCGGGCCGATCAGCCCTCCGACGGAATAGGCCGCGAACACGCGGCTCATGCAGAGGTACTCCTGCCCCGGCCAGCGCTCGAGCGTGTCGAAGGTCACGCCGATCCAGATGCCCCCGGAGCCGATCCCCATCAGGAAACGCGCCGGGAAGTAGACGGCGAGCGAGTCGCCCAGCACAAAGCCGAGCGCGCCCAGGGCCACGAGCGCCAGGGACCCGATCAGCAAGACCCGCGCGCCGTAGCGGCGGACGAGCCACCCCGCGGCGGCGAATCCGGCCACCATCCCGGCGGGAAAGGACGCAACCAACAAGCCGATCGTCGCCGGCCCGGCCCCGGTGGAGTCGGCGATCGCGGGCGCGACCGGGACGATCACGCTGTACCCGGTCGCGTCCAGCGCCCCGAGCGCGAGCAACAGGGGATATGCCGCGGCGGCCCCTCGCGCGGGCGTCATGCGTCAGGCGCTTCCTTCCCCTACCTTCCGGGCGCGAACGATTGCGGAGGTTGCGTGCTCGTGGACGCGGTGTGTCTCGCGCACCTCGATGTCGGTAAGGCCCGCGTCGGTGAGCGCCTGCTCGAACTCCTCGCGGGTGAGTGCGCCCGCGATGCAGCCGGTCCACTGCTGCATGTCCGCGCGCGTGGCGTCGTCCATGTCGGCGTCGGCGATCACGTCGGAGACGGCGAAGCGGCCACCCGGCCGTAGCACGCGCGCGGCCTCGGAGAGCACCTTTCGCTTGTCGGCGGCGAGATTGATCACGCAGTTCGAGATTACGACGTCGACTGAGCTGTCGCCGAGCGGAATCTCCTCGATGTAGCCCTTCACGAACTCGACGTTCTCGACGCCGGCCTCGGCGGCGTTGGCGCGCGCGAGCTCAAGCATCTCGTCGGTCATGTCGAGTCCGATCGCCTTGCCCGTGGACCCGACGCGGCGGGCGGAGATCAGGACGTCGGCGCCTGCGCCCGAGCCGAGATCGAGCACCGTCTCTCCCTCGTGGAGGTCGGCGACCGCGGTTGGGACGCCGCAGCCGAGCGAGGCCTCGACGGCCGCCTTCGGGGCAGCGTCGCCCTCGCGGTCATAGAGCGTCTGGCCGAACACCTCGATGCCGTCCTTATCGGTCGGGCTCATGTCCGGGTCCGTGAAGGCGTCAGCTCCGCAGCAGCCCTTCGACGTCGCCTCTTTCACGGCCTTCGCGGCGGCGGCGTAACGGTCGCGTACCTGCTCGCGGATGTCTGTGTCGGTCAGCTGGGGCATGCGGATGGCCTCCTTGGTTCGATCGATCAGCTTCGATGCAGACGTACCCTAGCGCATACATAGATACTTGTCGAAGTAACCGCTAGACTGGCCCCCGTGGCCACCCTCCCCATGGAACTGCACCCGAAGCAGAAGCGCGCCGCCGGCGAGCGCTGCTGCGAGCCGGTCGTCTATCCCGACGTGGAGCGCACTCATGCCGAGCGCATGGCGGTGCTTGCCAAGGCGATCGCCGACCCGGTGCGCCTCCAGCTCGTGGATGTGCTGCGCAAGCACGCGGGCAAGGTCTGCGTCTGTGAGCTGGTCCCGCTGTTCGACCTCAGCCAGCCGACCGTGTCGCATCACCTGAAGGTGCTGCGCGACGCCGGCATCGTCGACTCGGAGCGCCAGGGATTGTGGGTCTACTACTACGTCCTGCCCGGCGCGCTCGACGAGCTCGCCGCCTGGCTCGGCTAGTCCC
>CAWINK010000014.1:0-161943 GCA_963837445.1 uncultured Thermoleophilaceae bacterium
GAGGACCGAGTCCTCCAGTACCGCGTCGCTCCGGCCCTGCTCCTCCGGAGGGGCGCCCGCGGCGATTTCGGGATCGACGGCGGGACCACCCAGGTCGGGCGGTGCCTCAGCACCCTGCTGCTCGAGACGGCGCGCGCGGCGCTCGGCTTGGCGCTGCTTCGAACGCTGGCGATCACGCGCCACGGATCAGCGCGTCTCCTTGTGGGGCGTGTGCTTGCTGCACCAGCGGCAGTATTTGCGAAGCTCAACCCGGTCCGGGTTGTTGCGCTTCGACTTCTCGGTTTGGTAGTTCCGCCGCTTGCACTCCTCGCATGCGAGGGTCACGGCGATTCGAACGTCTCCGCGAGCCATGGCTCCTTCGGAAGGTAGTAGGCGGGGGCGACCGGGGGCACACGAACGAGCCACGCGCGGCCGCGAGGACGAGCGTCAGTCTAGCGGCGAGATTGCGCCGAGGCAGCGCCGTCAGATCATGCGACACTCGGACATGCATGGATGCACGCGACGACCTCACGATGGCTGCCAGCACGACCTCCACACCCGACCTTGCCGCGATCCGGCGCGTGTACGACCGGATGGCTGCCGAGGGCACGCTCGCCGGCGTCGAGGAGCTGCTCACGCTCTGCCACGACGACATCGAGTTCCGCCCCTACGCGGCGGCGGGACCTTCCTCGTTCGGCGCCGGCCAACACGAGCGGCTTCGCGGGCGAGAGGCGATCCGCGACTTCTTCCAGACTTCTCTGCAAAGCGGTTACAAGCCGCAGCCGCGCGCGCGATCGTTCGAGGTCACCGCGGACTCGGTGATCGTGCGCGGCTCGATCCGCCTCACGCGGCCGGACGGCTCGTTCGCCGAGACCAAGCTGAGCTGGACCTACCACTTCCGCGACGGCCTGGTGGACGAGGTCGGCTGGGAGCCTCGCGCGGGCGAGTAGTTCCGGGCAGTTCCGGGCCCATAAGCTCCACGGGACCCGTGCAGAGGGTCATTCCGCTTGACCGCGGGCAGGCCAGAGGGCTTACTCCCGCGCGGGGCGGCGTCCACGACCGGAAGGTCCGCAGGACCGTGATCTTTCTATACGTACTGGCAGGGTGGGCCGGCCTCAGCCTGCTCGCGTACCTCTTTCTTCTCCCGCTGCTGAGCGCCTCGGCGCGTAGCGACCGTCTGGCCCGGAGCCGGGGGCGGGTGCCCTCCCCGCAGCGGCTCGGCTATGCCGGGATGGTGCTCGAGCGCCTTGCCGAGCACGCGCGCACCGTGCTCGGCTTCGAGAAGGCGTGGATCCTCGTGAGTCCGCCGGGTCCGAGCGACGCACTGGCGGCGGTGGCGGGAGCCGGAACCGACCCGGACCTGATCGGGCGGCGCATGGCGACCTCGGGCGGGGCGCCTGGCTTCGGGAGCGCTGCCTCGGCGACCGTCCACGTGGGGGCCGAGGAGCGCGGCACGCTGTGCGTGGGCGGGGCCGACGACAGCCGCAGGCTCGAGCGGCGCGAAACCGACCTGCTCGACGAGGTCGCGGGGCTCGTCGGCGAAATGCTGGGCCACCACGCCGACCACCAGCTCAGCCTTGGCGACTCCGAGCCGGAGATCCGGGCGCTGGTCATGGCGCTTGCGGAGGCCGACGGCGCCACGTACCGGCACTCGCTCGAGGTGGCCGCAACCGCTCGGGACGTGGCGGTCCGCATGGGCCTGGAGGGAGCGGACCTCGTGGAGGTGGAGCTGGCCGCGCTCGTGCACGACGTCGGCAAGCTGCGTGTGCCCGCGAGCGTGCTGCACAAGCCGGGGCGGCTCGACCCGCAGGAGCGCAAGCTGATGCGCCTCCATCCCGAGTGGGGTGCGGACATGGTCGCGCGCGTGCCCGGCCTCGAGGCGGTGGCCCTGATCGTTCGGCTACACCACGAGCGACCCGACGGCCAGGGCTATCCCTACGGGCTGAGCGGCGACCAGATCCCGATGGCCAGCCGGATCGTCTCGGCGTGCGGCGCCTATGGGGTGATGACGAAGCGCTGGCCGCACCGCGACGCGGTCGAGCTCGACGCGGCGCTCAACGAGCTCATGCGACACGCGGGGACCCAGTTCGATCCAGATGTGGTCGAAGCGCTCGCCGCCTGCCTGCGGGAGCCCGTGCCGATCGCCGCCTGACGCGCGCCGGCCAGCAACACGTTTGGCTGAGGTGCCCTAGGTGCCCGGCTCGCCGGCCGAGTTGTAGAAGGTGGTCCTGAGCGCCACCTGGTTGCCGGGCGGGCCGGCCCAGTTGTGCACCTCGATCCGGTAGGTCCCCGCGCCGAGCCGTGCGGTCGTCATCGTCTCGCCGGTCAGCTCGCCCGCGGCGCCCGACGCGATGTCGCCTCCCCAGGACCCGTCGGCGGCTTGGCGCTGCATGTACAGGTCGATGTCCGCGGGCATCGCCGGCGTGGCCTGCACGACCGCCTTCGCGTTGTCGACCCCCTCCGGCACGGTGAACTCGACAAACTGGCTCGTCACGCCGTCCACCCGCGTCCCGGCGCCCGGGGCAAGCGTGGTGACCGAGGCGTCGAACGGGGTCTGCGCCGGGCCGGGCGTCACGTCGTCCTGCTCGGTGAGCGGCACCGTGTCCGGATAGAGCGTCGCGTTCGGTACCACCGGCACCTCGACGGAAGTCGCGCCGGGCCCGGTGAACACCGTGACCTGCACGTCCCCGGCGAACATCGGCACCTTGTCCGGGTCGCTCGTCGTCACGCGCAGGACAAGTCGATGGCCGGCGTGCAGGTGCTGCGCCATCGCGAAGCAGGGCGGCTGCATGTCGTAGCGCTCACCGGGCACCACCAGGCTCCTCTGGGCGAGACCGTCGCGCAGCTCCGGGTTGATCGTGCACTGCGAGATGCGCCGCCAGTCGCCGTCGGGGCTTTCGTCGAACAGGTTCGCAATCAGGTGGACGCGCGGCGAGCTGACCGATGCGGCAAGCTCGACCGCCGGCTGCCCCGCCAAGACCATGTCGCTCTCGAGCGGCGCCGTGCGGAAGGTGGCGCCATCGGTCTCCTCGGGCGCTATGAACCCGCGGGCGTCGCCGGTGAAGGACACCGAGCCCTCGTCGGACGGCGCCTGGCGGCTCAGGGTCTCGTCGGAGGCGGGGTGGAAGCTCACGCGCTCCGGCGCGCCGGGCCACCCGAGGCTGGTGAGGACCTCGGTGCGGTCGCCCGTGCGCGCGCCCTCAAACGTGCCGTCGGACATGAACAGTTCCACAGGCGGCCCCGTGCTGACCTTTCGCCGGGCCAGCTGCTTGTCGAACCACGCGTGCAGCGCGTACGTCCACTGGATGCCGCGCCTGGTCGGGCAGCAGCCGGAACCGTGGTCCCACTGGCCAAGCCAGAGCTTGTCGCCAGCCCGGCCGCCCCTGCGCGTGAACCACTCCATCGCAGCCACGCGAGCCGCGTTGTCGTTTACGCCGTGGACGAGGAAGACCGGGATGTCGGCCTCCGTCGCGCCCTTCTCCCAGTCTCGCGTGAGGTGCCAGTCCGAGTAACGGCCGGAGAGCTGATCCTCGCCGGCGACGGCAGCGGAGTTGGGAAGCCCGCAGCCCGTGTCCTCCATGTTGTTCCCGAAGTCGTCGCCCCCCGGGAGCTTCCGCTCGATGGCGATCTGCTCATACGCCTCGATCGGGCCCGCCCACTGGAGGAAGTACGGCACGCCCGCCTGGAACTGGTGGTGGTACATCGAGGCAAGCCCGGCGCTCGGGACGATCGTCGCCAGCCCGGTGGGGCGCTGGGCGGCCGCAACCGAAGGCGTGGAGCCCACATAGGAATGTCCGGTCATACCCACGCGCCCGTTCGACCAGCTTTGCGACGCGGCCCACTCGACGATCTGCTCGAGGTCGCGCGCGTCCTTGGGGCCGAGGTGGTCGAGGCAGCCCTCGGAGCGCCCCGTGCCGCGCAGGTCCATCATCACGACCGCGTAGCCGCGCGGCCCGAAGTACCTCGTCAGTCCGAGCGACTTCCCGTCGGCGTCTCGCGGGTCGGGCAGTATGCGGGTGCCGTCGCGATCGGCGAGCGTGCCGTGGTACGGGCTCGACTCGAGGATGACCGGGAAGCGGCCGGACCCCTTGGGCCGCACGACCTCTAGGTAGAGCTCCTCGCCGTCGAAGGCGGGCACGCGCACGACCTCCCGGGTGGTCTCGTAACGAGGCTGCGAGAGATTGCGGGTGAGCGTGTAGTCGGCCGGCGGCCCCGCGGCGGGCGGGCGCTTCGCGGCGGTAGCCGTCGCGGGCATCGCGACAAGGACGACCAGAGCAAGGAGCAGGATGTGACGAAGTCGCATACCTCTGTAAACGGGCGCCATGCCCGTTCCTTGCGCGTGCTAGGCGCTCCTTCTACCGGACGTCCCACGTGCCGGAGGTGGGGCACCCGACAGGTCCCCCCCAAGAGCACGCTGCGTCGGAGCCTCACGTCCTTTCGCGGTGCCACCGATAGAAGCCTCAATGTCGAGATGGGTCATTGCCGCTTTGGTCGTCGCCGCTGCAAGCGCGGGCTGCGGCGGTGCGCCTGTTCCCGACAAGGCAACGAGCGAGGCCCAGGTGCGCCAGCGGATGTCGGAGTACAACCTGGGGCAGATAACCCCGGGGAGCGGCGCCAAACTCTGCTCGTACATGGTTCCCGACGACCGCGAAGCGTGGAAAGAGGACGACAGCAAAGCGGCCGCCGCGATGCGGAAGTACCTGCCGCCGTCGGTGGTCGACTGCGAATCGCACTGGAACCACCTCATCGGCGTGTTCATGAACACCCCGGTGGCCGAGTTGATCCGCTCCGCCCAGATCACCGGCGTCGACGTAGCGGGAGAGACCGCCACCGCGACTCTTAGTTTCGGGGGCACGTTCGAGTGGCGCTGGCAAGATGGGCGCTGGCTCATGAGCGGACACCTCTGAGGCGTGGCACCCGGATGTAGCTCAGCCTGGTACAGGGGATTCGAGAGAGCCGACGAGGGGACTCGAACCCCTGACCCCCTCCTTACCATGGAGGTGCTCTACCAGCTGAGCTACGTCGGCGTTATGGGCCAGCTTAAGGCCTAGTGGGGGGAGCAGGATTCGAACCTGCGTAGGCTGAGCCATTGCATTTACAGTGCAACTCCTTTAGCCACTCGGACATCCCCCCGAGCTGATCAGGAGGCGATTGTAGAGGGGGTATCTCCGTGCGCAGCCGGAATTGGCTCGCCCGGCTCGACCTCGAATTCGGCGTACTTCGGACCCGCCCAACAGGATCGCTCGGCCACCCTCCACCCGGTCGGCTGGGATGAACCACTGGCGGCCGTCGCCTACCAGGACGAAGAGGTAGTCGAATCGATTCAGATCGAGCTTCTTCACAATCCGCTCCAGCTTTGGTTGCCGCCGCGGGTGCATACGGTCACGCCCAGCGTTCTTTTGTGACGACATGTCGAGGTCTTCACCTGCACGCGCAACAGTCGGCCACCGAGTTCCGCAACCAGGTCGTAGTGGGGGCTATGTCCGAAGGGGATCGAGACCTGCGCGCGCTGAGCGACGAGCCAATACAAGGCGGCGCGTTCGCCGTAGTCGCCCTGTTCGCGCGGCGCAAGCATCCTGTTAGGAGAAGATCCCGCCCGTGGAAATTCGCCCCCTTGACCCGAGCGAGTACGACGCTGCCGCTCGGATCTATGCCGACGCCTTTCTCGACGACCCCGGCTGGGTCGCCGTTGGGCCGGATCGGCGAAACCATCGGCACTCGATCCTCAGGCGCTATCACCGGACCGCTCTCAACGTCATCCACCGCTACGGCCGGCCGATCTACGGCGCCCTCACCGAGGACGGGCTCGCCGGTGTGGCCGCCACGTTCGCGGCCGGCCGCTATCCCCCGCCCGCCTGGACCACCGCCTACTTCGTCCCGGGCTTCCTGCTCGCGGGCCCCGGCCCGATCGTCCGGGGCCTCCGGTTCTCCGCCATCCAGGAGCACGGGCACCCGAAGGACGAGCACGTGTACCTCTGGTTCCTCGCGGTCGACCCGGCCAAGCAGCGCGGCGGCATCGGCCGCGCTCTCCTCGCTCGCGTGTACGAGGAGGCCGAGGCGCCCGTCTACCTCGACACGGCCAACCCGGCGAACGTCCCGTACTACGCGAGCAACGGCTACGAGGAGATCGGCAGAGCCGACGGCCCGCGCGGCGCGCACGATGTGGTTCATGGTCCGGGCGCACCCGGCCGAGCCGGGTGCTTCCGGCTTATGAAGCGTCCCTGAGGCGCTGCGCCTCGGGGAGCCCCTCGAGCTTCTTCAGCGTGTTGTTCTCGATCTGGCGGATCCGCTCGCGCGTGACACCGAAGGCGCGGCCGACCTCTTCCAGGGTCCGCGCCTTGTTGCCCTTCAGCCCGTAGCGCATCTCGATCACCTCGCGCTCACGCGGCGGCAGGGCATCAAGGGCCCGCTTCACGTTCTCGCGCCGCAGGTTCTCGCTCGCCTGCTCGAAGGGCGACTCGGCCGAGTCGTCCTCCACGAAGTCGCCCAGCTCGGAGTCCTCCTCCTCGCCGATCGGCTTCTCGAGCGACACCGGCAGCTGCGCGATCCGCAGGATGTCCTTCACCTCGCGCGCCGTCCACTGGAGCTCGGCGGCGATCTCGTCCGGCGTCGGCTCGCGCCCGAACTCCTGCACGAGCTGGCGCTCCACGTGCACCACCTTGTTGAGCTTCTCGACCATGTGCACCGGGATGCGGATGGTGCGGGCCTTGTCGGCGATCGCGCGCGTCACGGCCTGGCGGATCCACCAGGTCGCGTAGGTGGAGAACTTGTAGCCGCGCCGGTAGTCGAACTTCTCGACCGCGCGGATGAGGCCGAGCGAGCCCTCCTGGATCAGGTCCAGGAACGAGAGCCCGCGCCCGAGGTAGCCCTTGGCGATCGAGACCACCAGGCGCAGGTTCGCCTCGATCATCTGCTGCTTCGCGGACATGTCGCCGCGCTCGATGCGGCGCGCCAGCGCCACCTCCTGGTCGGCGGTCAGAAGGTCCACGCGCCCGATCGAGCGCAGGTAGAGCCGCAGCGAGTCGAGGCTCGGCTCGACCGTGAGGTCTATCTCCGGTTTCTTCGGCGGAGCCGTGCCCTCCGCGCCAGCGGGAGAGTCGTTCAGGCCGCCGCTCTGGGGGCGGCCGTCGGCGGTCGAGACGATGTCCACTCCGGCTTCCACGAGGTGAGCCCTGAAGTCGCTGATCTGCTCCTTCGTGACCTCAACCTCTTCGAGACAGGTGGCAATCTCCTCGAAGGTCAGGTAGCCGCGCTCGCGTCCCTCGGTGGCAAGCCCGCGCAGTTCCTCGACGTCCATGAAACGCGCTTCGGCGGGCTCCTCCAAAAGTCCAACTGCGGCCTCGTGCTTCTCCGTCAACCCTCGCTCCTTCAACAACGGCGGGACCCGTTAGGGCGGTCTGGACTACTTGGTTTGGGGGCCGCGGTGAGTACCGCGAAGGGCTGGCCGTTGGGGGCAGAAGTCCAAGGCATGCAGCCGACTCGGGCCATAGTACAACGACTTGTGCGATTTGCCTCGCTCTGGTTCGTAGCTATCGTCCAAGTGTCCAATGACCGACCCGACAACCCTTCTCGGAGGCGACGTTCAGGCCCGGCGTCCCTCAACCCACGTGAGCCTGTCACGGGTTGGGGTAACCGGAGTGGAGAAGGTCATTCGGATCAGCTCGAACGGCGAGGAGCAGCTCTTCTACGCCGAGCTCGAGTGCTTCGTCGACCTCGGGCCCGAGCAGAAGGGCGCGCACATGTCGCGCTTCGAGGAGATCGTGAACGAGGCGATCGACGAGGTGGTGCTGCGCGAGGCCTTCAAGGCGGAGACGCTCGCCTCCCACATCGCGGAGCTCGTGCGCGACCGCCAGGACGGCGCCCGCGCCGAGGTCAAGATCGCCGCCCGCTACCCGGAGACGAGGCCCGCGCCCGCGTCCGGGGTGGTCACGCAGGAGATCTACACGCTGTTCGGGTCGGCGGTGGCATCCGCGGCCGGCACGCGCCGGCTCGTCGGCGTGGAGGCCCAGGGCATGACCGCCTGCCCGTGCGCGCAGGAGATGGTGATGGAGCGCTCGCAGGAGCGGCTCCGCGACGGCGGCTTCACCGACGACGAGATCACGCGCGTGTTCGAGGCGGTCCCCGTGGCCACACACAACCAGCGCGGCATCGGCACGCTCCACGTGGGCTGTCCCGCGGACTGCGACGAGCCGATCGAGGCCGCAGCGCTCCTCGACATCGTGGAGAGCTCGATGAGCTCGGAGATCTACGAGCTGATGAAGCGCTCGGACGAGGTCGAGGTGGTCGAGAAGGCCCACATGCACCCGCGCTTCGTGGAGGACTGCGTGCGCGAGATGGTCCGCATGGCCATCGAGCGCTTCTCAGACCTTGGCGAGAACTCGTTCATCTCGGCCCGCCAGGAGAACCTCGAGACGATCCACAAGCACAACGTCGTGGCCGAGCGGCACGGTCTGCTCGGCGAGCTCACGCGCGAAATCCGCGACGGCGAGATCGCCCCGCGGCACGTGACTATGCGCGAGTGGCTCGAGTCAGACTGATTTAAGTCCGTGCAGGACGAGTCGGAAGTCAAGGATTTTGCTATCCAGTCCGATTGAAGTCGTGTACTCGGAAAGCACGGAGGAAGTTTGTGACTGACGCCCGGCAGATCCCTCTCTCACAGGACGCAGCCCTGGTGGTTGCACTTGTGGGGACGGCGATCCCCTTCGCCCATTCGGCTGAGGACGAGGCGGAGCGCTGGCTCCGCGCCATGCGTCTCCATGGACAGGTGGGCTCGACCTTGCAGGCCCTGGGCGTGGGCGAGGCCCCGCTCATGACCGGCGGCGAGCAGGACCATCCCGAGGGCCACGGCACCCCGCCGCTCGGCTCCGAGGTCCTCGAGGACGTGACCGACCGCGCCGCGGAGTTCGCCACGGCACGCGGGGCGGAGAACGTCGGCACGACCGACATCCTGTTCGCGGTGTTCGAGGTCTACGACAAGCTCTTCGACCGGGTGCTCTATCTGCGCGGCACGAGCCGCGACGAGCTGGTCGAGCGCCTCACGGCTGCTGCCGCGCGGCACTAGAGCGCTTCCGCCCGGCCTCCTCGATGGTGCGCCGGAAGTTGAGGAAGTAGTCGGCGCCCGAGGCGAGCGTGATCAGGACCATCAGGTAGACGAGCGCCTGGACCCAGGCGTCGGTGTGGTCGTGAGCCGCGATCAGCGCGAGCACCGCCGCCACCTGCACGATCGTCTTCACCTTGCCGAGCCCGCTCGCCGGGATCACGACCCCCTGCTGGCCGGCCGCGATCCGCAGCCCGCTCACGGCGAACTCGCGCGCGATGATCACCATCGCCACCCACGCGGCCACCCGCTCGAGGCTCACGAGGCTGATCAGCGCCGCGGCGATCATCAGCTTGTCCGCGACCGGGTCCATCACCTTGCCGAAGTTCGTGATCGACTGGCGCGAGCGCGCGATGTAGCCGTCGAGCCCGTCCGTGAGCGCGGCGATGGCGAAGACGACCGCGGCGATCGTCTCGCCGTAGGGCATCTCGACGGTCAGCGCCACCACCACCACGGGCACGAGCAGGATCCGCCCGAGGGTGAGCGCGTTGGGCAGGTTGAGCGGGAACAAGCCGGAGTCAGGCTACCCGGCGCCGCCGCGCCAGATACTCGATTCCCGCGGTGCAGCCGATCGGGCCGAGCGGCGAGACCGTGGCGGCGAGCAGCGGCCAGGGGAAGGTGCCGCGCTTGGCGCCGTAGGCCACGAGCAGGCACAGGACGATCCAGCCGATCCCGTGGGTCCAGCCCAGGATCAGCTCCGCGTCCTCACCGAGGCCGCCGATCGCGGTCACGAGCAGCGCGGCGAAGATGCAGACCTCGACGAGGCTGTAGACCCGGACGGCCTGGAAGTAGGACATACGCCGCCCGCAGACTACGTAGCGGGCGGCGCCGCCTCGGCGTCAGTTGACCGGGAAGACCTCCTTGGCGCTCACCTCTGCGGTGCACTTGTGCTTGTGGCGCCTGCCCGAGCGCAGCTTCTTGCGCTTGGCGACCGCGTAGATCTTGTCCCCGTCAGGTGGTGCGGGGCCCTCGACCCGCCACTCGCCGAACGCGTCGGTCGTGCCCGTTCCGATCAGGAAGGGCGGGTCGGAGTCGTGCCAGACCTCGACTTGGCGTCCCTTGCGGCACCCCGGCTTCCCGCCCCTGACCGCGCCGCTGTAGCTCCCGCTGGTAGCCGACGTGCGGGTGGCGGAGTCGATTCGGACGCTGGTTCCGATGTTGACCCTGTGAGCGGACGCGGTAACCGCGCCCGCCAGGAATATCGTGAGCGCCGCGAGGACGGTCACCTTGCCGATTCGCATACGAGCCCCTTTCCTGTAGGCCAGTCCGGACGACGCTATCCCGGACGACAGGCGCAATGCAACCTCTGCCGCCTTCTGACGCTAGGTAGAGGGCGCGTACGCGAGCAGCCAGCGCAGCATGTCGCGGGCGGGCATCGGCCTGTGCGATCGCGTATCCCTGCACGTAGTCGCAGCCGAAGCTCAGGAGGCGATCGCAGACGCGCTCGTCCTCCACGCCCTCCGCCACGGTCTCGAGGCCGAGGTTGCGGGCGAGGTCGATGATGGAGCGCACGATCGCCTCGGAGTCCGGCTCCTCCATGAGGTCCGTGATGAACGAGCGGTCGATCTTGAGGGCGTGCACCGGCAGCTGGCGCAGGTACGAGAGCGACGAGTAGCCCGTGCCGAAGTCGTCGATCGAGGTCTTCACGCCGATCGCACTGAGCCTCGCGATGGCGTCGCGCGCCTGCACGGCATCGCCCATCAGCGTGCTCTCGGTGATCTCGATCTCGATGGCCTCGTCCACGAGGCCGAAGGCGCGCCGCTGCTTGTCGATGAGATCCGGCAGCCCGGGATCCACGAGCACGCGAGCCGACACGTTCACCGCCACCGGCACGAAGCAGCCCTGGTCCTGCCAGCGGCGGCAGTCGGCCGCGGCCATCTCGAGCGCGAGCGCGGTGAGCGGCTCGGCGAGGCCGGTGCGCTCGGCCAGCGGCACGAAGGTGCTCGGGCCGACCTGCCCGAGCACGGGGTCGGTCCAGCGGGCGAGCGCCTCCACCCCCACCACGGCGCCGCGCGCGAGCTCGATCTTGGGCTGGTAGTGGAGCGTGATCGCGCGGATGTCGATGGCGCGCTTCAGCGCGGTCACGAGCACGAGCCTGCGCGGCGCCTCCTCCTCGAGCTCGGGCGAGAAGAACCCGAGGCGCGACTGCTCGCGCTTCGCCCGGTACATCGCGGCCTCCGCGCGCTGGAGCAGCTGCTCGGCGCTGTCGCCGTGACCGGGACCGCAGGCGATCCCCACGGTGGCGTCCACGCTCAGCGTCGCGCTCTCCACGTCGATCTGCTTGCTGAGCGCCTCCACGATCTTCTCGGCAGCCGCGGTCGCTACGGCGGCGCCGGGCGCGAGGTTCGGCAGCAGCACCCCGAAGCGGTCGCCCTCCACGCGCGCGACCGTGTCCGAGGAGCGCACGGCGCGCTTGAGCCTGCCGGCGATCTCGACCATCACGCCGTCGCCGCGCGCGCGCCCGAGCGTGTCGTTCACGTCCTGGAAGCGGTCCAGGCCCAGGATCAGCAGCGCCGTTTCCTGCTTGCTGCCCGCCGCCTGGTGGAGGGCATAGTCGGTGCGCTGGAGGAGCAGCGTGCGGTTCGGCAGCAGGGTCATCGGATCGTGGAGGGCGAGGTGCTCGGTCTCCGAGGCCTGCTTCGACGCGCGGTGCACCGCGGCCATCGGCAGCGCCAGCACCGGCACGAGGTAGAGCCAGTTCTCGGCGATCACGGCCACCGGCGGGCCGAGCGCGAACAGCGTGGCCGCCGACCAGCTCCGGAAGATCATGTCGCCGAGCAGGTGGGCGCGGATCGGGGCCTGCTGGAGCAGGGCCTCCGCGGTGCGGACCAGCGTGGAGTTCGCGACGAAGAAGACGACCGCGCAGATCGCGATCGCGGGCAGGTCGCTCGCCTGGAGATCCTCGGGGTGCCCGAGGCCGGTCCCGCCGAGAACTTCGAGCACGAGGCCGGCGGCGATCCACGAGAGCGCGAGCTGGGCGAGGTTGAAGAGGATGCGGTCGGTCGGGCGGCGCCAGACCAGGTCCGCCACCAGCGACGCGACCACCTGCACCACCACGACCTCCGGCACGCCGTAGACGAGCAGCACCGCGAAGGCGAACGGCGTGGAGAAGGTCTCCTCACCGACCTGGCCGTGCACCTGGATCGGGAACAGCTCGCCGAGCAGGACGAGCGCGGCGAGGACCCAGAACTCAGCTTCGAGCGGGCCGATGTCGGCCCCACCGATGAGGGCGAGACCGACGACTGCCGCAGCACCGGCGGCGGTTACTAGCCGCAGGTACAGCGTGAAGGGGGAAAGTTGGCCAGGCACTGGAGCGAGTCACGGCGGGGCCGAATCGCTCCAGGCCTGGGCCAAACGACGCCGCTCTACCGAGCGGCCCAATGCGGCAAGGAACCTCTAGAGCTTACGGGGCGCACCAAGCGCCTCAAGCAGAACGAGGAGTGACACGAGGGACGCGGCGGAGCGATACGTCTTCGCCTTGAGGGTCAGGGACGTACGACGGAGCTTCGAGGGCATAACTGCCTCCACGAAATGTCGGGGCTGGCCGGCGGGTCCACCGGCCTAGGCGCGTGCATCGGCCGCTCTGTGCGCGAGGTATTAGCGATTCCGCCGGGCTTGGACGTTTGTTCGTGGTACATCCGTCCAGAGCCCCTTTCCACCTACCAAGTCGGGGGCTCCAGATGGCGATGGAGTACTTAACCGCCCCGTATGACCCTCGCCATCGCATTTCTGCTCCTGCTCCTGACCGTCCCGCTCGCGGGTGGGAAGCTGAGCCGCGTCGGCACCATGAAGATCCGCTGGGTCGGGCTGGCCGTGGTTGCGTTCGGGGTTCAGGTGGTGCTCGTGACGATCGTCCCCGAAGGCGGCGGCACGGTGCACCGGATCTTGCACCTCGGCACCTACGTTTTGGCGGCCGCGTGCCTGCTGCGCAACCTGGACGTTCGATTCGTATGGCTGCTCGGGGTCGGCGGGCTTCTGAATTTGATCGCCATCGTCGCCAACGGCGGCGTGATGCCGGCGTCGCGTAGCGCGCTCGACTCGGCCGGGCTCGAGGTGCAGTCGGGCCAGTTCTCGAACTCGGATTTCGTGGAGGGCGCGCATGTCGCGTTTCTCGGCGACGTGTTCGCGGTGCCGGCCGGCTGGCCGGGTGCCAACGTCTTCAGCGTGGGCGACGTGCTCATACTGGTGGGGGTGTTCCTTGTGGTTCACGCGGCGGCCGGCTCCCGGCTAGGCGGAACCGCACGAACACCGCTCCCGCGATCGCAAGAATCACCAGCAGTGCAATAGCCGCGATCGCCTCGGGCGAGGTGAGGTCGCCGAGGCTGCCGCCGAGTGCCGTGTAGGCGAAGACCTTGGGCGCCGCGCCGATGAGCGTGCCGATGGCCATGTCCCTGTAGGCGAGGTGGGTGAGCCCCGCGCTGTAGTTGACGACGCCGTAGGGCAGCACGCGGGATGATGCGCGACTCCATCACGGCCACCGCGCCGTTTTCCGTGAGGAAGTTCTCGATCGGCTTGGTGCGGCGCGGGAGGAGCCTGCCGCGGTGCTCGCCGGCGAGCCGTGCGCGAGACCGCCATCTGGGCGAGCGCGGCGAGGGTGACGCCCGCGAGCGCGAGCGGCGTGCCCGCCGCGGTGCCGAACAGGAGCCCGGCCGCGCCCGCCAGGACGATCCACGCGACGAGGAAGTTGGCTAGGACGAAGAGCGGGACGTAGAGGAACGGCGCGAGCGGGCCGAGGTCGTTGCCGAAGTCGCGGGCCTCGTCGGCGGACGGGATCGCGCCCATGGCGAGGGCCGTGGCGAACACCGCGCCCACGAGCGCCGCGTAAAGCGCGATCCGCCTGATCGCCGGCCGGCGCGAGTCCATTCAGTCGAGACTAGGTGGTCGCGTGGTTACGATCGATTGCCGTGACGGCGCGTGCTTTGCGAAAGCTCTGCTTGGGGTTCCCGGGAGCGTTTGAGGATTTCCCGTTCGGCCCGGAGCACTCGGTGTTCAAGGTGGAGGGCAAGCTGTTCGCGATCAGCGCTTTGGCGGCCTCGCCCCTGCGGGTGTCGCTGAAGTGCGAGCCGGAGCTGGCGGAGCAGCTGCGGGCGGCTCATGCGGCGATCGCGCCGGGGTACCACCTGAACAAGCGCCACTGGAACACGGTGACGCTGGACGGCTCGGTGTCCGATGCGATGGTGCGCGACATGGTGGAGGACTCGTACGACCTGATCGTGGCGGCGATGCCGCGAGCCGTGCGGGAGCGGCTGGGCTGGACGGTGTCGGCCTGATGTCGGAGTCGGAGAACGTGGCGCTCGTCCGGGCGACGATCGACGCGTTCAACCGCGGGGATCTGGAGTGGCTGCTCGAGCGGATCGACGACGACTTCGAGTTCGACTGGACCCGAAGCCGCGGGCCGCTGGCGGGGCTCTACCGCGGGCCGGAGGGGCTCACGGAGTTCGTGCGCGAGCAGTGGGACACGTTCGAGACGTTCCACATGGAGGCGTTGGAGTACATCGACCGCGGGCGTTTCGTCGTGGTTCCGAATCGCGTGAGCGCCCAAGGCCGAAACGGAATCGAGGTCTCAGCGGAGGCGAACCAGGTGTTCACGCTGGAGCCGGACGGGCGGGTGTCGCGGGTGGCGATGTATCTGGAGTTGGAGGAGGCGCTGGCGGCAGTTGAGTGAGCCGACAAGCGTGCTGACCAATGCCCGCAATGTGGGGAAAAGCCGTGTCGGACAGCCTTCAAGACACCTCCGTTGCCGTCGCAGCCGTAGTAGGACTCGCCTAGGCTCGGTCGCTTGACGGATTTCCTCTCCCACCGAAACCCGCAGCCGGGTGATGGCGCGGATCCGAAGCAAGGACACAAAGCCGGAACTCGCCCTTCGCCGTGCCGTGTGGGCGCTAGGTCTCGGGGCTGGAGATGCCACGCAAAGTACCGTCCCAGGCAAGCCCGACATGGCCTTCATCGGGCTCCGAAGTGGCCGGTATTTGTCGATGGTCGTTTTTGGCACGGACATCCAGACTTTTTTACTTTCGGCAAGTCGGGCAAGCATGGGACTCAAAGATTGCCCGGACGCAGGCACGCGACCGTCTAGCGAATGCCACGCTAATCGGTGCAGGGTGGTCTGTGGTCCGCTTCTGGGATTTTGAGATCGAATCCGATCTGGATGCGTGCGCTCTCGCTGTGGAGGCCGCAGTCGGAGGCGCTAGGCGCGGCTATCCCCCGACCCGTCGGCTTCCGGGCGGAGAGGTCGGCAATCCGGCAAGCAGTAATCCGGCAGTCCGGCAACCAATGCGTGAGAGCAAACTCCGCTAGCAGACTGGAAGTTGCCGACGCGCTCTGCGGCGCTTCTTGACTTCTAGTGGCGGCGGGGAGAGAGTAGGCTCTTCCTAACCAACCGCGGCGCAAGTAGTAGTACGGACGTCTGCGGCTGGGCTGGACACCCACGCCTAAGAAATGCACGCGCTTCCCGCCGAAACCATCCGCCGCACATCAGGTCGACAGGCGCTCTTGCCTGGCATTGAACACCCTCAGCCTCAGCGCATACGGAGGTCATGACGCCGTGACTTACGTCACCTGCTGGGCCGCGACCGGGATCTTCGCCGTTGTCGCGACAGCGGCGCACATTGTCGCCTTGAATAGAGCGGGCGGCCTCCTCCCACCGCAACGGACCCGCGTGACCACATCTCAGTTTGAGCTGCGGATCCCCGGCTTGTTGCGGTCGCGCCGAACTACTCTGGTGACCGGGTTACGAGGCAGCCCCGAAAAGCGGATCCCCCGACCAAGCGCGGCCTCGCAAATTCGGCAGGATCACCCGTCGTTCATCCGGAGAGGGACAGATTCGACGGCCGCGCCGTCAGAGTTTCCGCGCCCTGATACGCCCGAGTTGTTCGGGTTGATCAGCAACAGGGTTGGTCTCTGACGCATCTATGACGAACTCTTCCGGGCGCCCGAGGGACTTGACATTCGGTCTCTGAAGGAACGGATTCCTGAGTACGCCGATCAGATGCATTTCGACCGCCGGTTGCGGGATCTCGACAAACAGTTCGTACTCGAACGCCGACGCTCTGGCGGGTGGTTGGTGTACCGACTGGCTGGGCGCCGCGACAAGCCACGCGATGAGGGGCGGATCAACAAGACCCTCAGGGCGGAGGTTCTGTTTCGGGACGGAAGCCGGTGCCAAATGTGCGGGGCAAGTCCACAGGTCGATGAGAGTGTCCGGCTCCAGATCGATCACAAGGTTCCCCTTCACTGGGGTGGGAGCAACGGCCCAGAGGGCCTGTGGACGCTTTGCCAACGCTGCAAATTCCGGCAAGCGCGACTTCTTCGCTTCGGTGCAGGAGCACTCGGAGGAAATCCGCGGCGCGATTAACCACCCGAGGTACATCGCCGCCTGGGCGAGCTGCTTCGCGCATTCGGAATCGGTAACGACGTGCCGTCGTACGTCCTGGCGATCGTCGCCTCAGCCCAGCAGTACCAGGAGGACTGGCATAGACGGCTTCGGGAGCTGCGCGAGCTCGGCTGGGACTACGCCGTCACGAAACGAAAGGAAGGCGACCGGATCGTGTCTTACTACCGACTGACGAAGGATGGGGGCTGGCCTGCCCACGGCACGATCCGAGAAGCGCTACGCGGCGCCTCATGACCCGCGGCTCCTACGTGCGGGCGAGGTGCGCCACCCGAAGTACGCCCCTCCTCGAGGGAACATCGCCCCCGTCTTGAGTTGGCGCCGTCGTGTCGCCGCTTAGCGCTGCCTCGCCCTCCATTTCGCGTTCCGCTACTTCCAGATCGCTTCCAAAGGTCGCCTCAATGAGGCGCGCAGCGCGGTTGACGTCGTGACCGCGTAGCGCCGCCTTGATTCTCCTCCCAAATGCCTCTGCGACAGGCGGAGGGAACGCGTTGCCTACTTGCCGGTAGGCCGCGGTTTTCCGTCCCTGAATCTGCCACTCGTCAGGATCGAAACCCTGGAGCACAGCTGCCATGGGAACCGTTAGGCGGGGCATTCCCCAGAAGTGAGGACCCGGTGGGCAATCGGCGAGCCCGAGAGCATCGACTCCCAAGCCGCGCCACTGTCGCTTGGCGCGGGTCGGCCCGAGGTCTGGCCCGCCATGCTTCTTTGAACCACCTACGAGAGTGGGTGCAATCCGATCGGCGTCATGGTAGGCCCAGTACGGCGCGTACCACCAGCCATCCGCAGCCATGTAGTCGTGAAGCGCCTGGCCAACCGTAAGGGGTCGGCGGTGCGCTTCTTCGCCAGGCCAACGAAAGAACATCGCGGACGCTTCCTCAATGGCGATCAACAGCGCTCGAGGCCTGAGTTGGGGGATACCGAAATCTGAGGCCTGGACCACGTCCCAACTCACGCGGTAGCCGCGGGCCTCTAAGCGCGCCACAACGGCTTCCCGATAGGAGTCGAACTTCGCATCGAGGATGCCTCGGACGTTCTCGAGCATCACCGCCCGTGGCTCGCACTCATCGACGAGCCGCAAAGCCTCTGGGAAGAGGTCACGCTCATCCGCGCTTCCAAGCTGCTTCCCCGCTTTTAGAACGGCGGGCAAGGTACGCCGCCAGCCAGCAGCGCAACTTGTCCTCGCCAAGCGGTCACATCGAAGCGTCGTACGTCCCCTTTTCCTCTTCTCAGGTGTAGTCGATCCCCGACGTACGGTCCGAAGACCGCCACTCCGGTCGATTCGTACGAAGGGTGCTACACGCCCACTCGTCGTTCTCGACTAGTGCAATGTGCTGAAAGCCGGCCTTCTCGAGACCGAGCGCCTGCCCACCCGCCCCTGCGCAGATTTCGATTGACGTTAAGGGGGCCATCAGCAGGGAGCAAGGCTAGGGCCGCAACCGGATCGAAGCCTTCAGGCATCACTCAAAGGACGGCGCTACCAGCTATGAACTGGGACGGTAGTCGAACCCGGCCAGCTCGAATGGTCGGTCGGCCACCGTGCTTTTCGACCTAGGTGCATCGGCTGCGACCGTGGTGGTGCCGAACAAGGTGCGCGCGCAAGGCCGAAACAGGATCGATGTCTCAGCAGAGGCGAACCAGGTGCTCACGCTGGAGGCCGACGGGCGGGTGTCGCGGGTGGCGATGTATCTGGAGTTGGAGGAGGCGCTGGCGGCGGCGGCGCAATAGGGCGCAACTGACCGAAGCGCCCTATCGCCGATCGAGGCGCCGTCCCCCGCGATTGTGCGCGTGGTCGTGGTGTTGGATTCCGGACGACTATTGACACGCCGGGTGTCAACCACACGGCGTTCGTCACGGGAACGCCGCTCGGTGCTAGACCGCTTCCAGCTCTAGGTCATCGATCTCATCCTCGACAGGCGCGGTGCCGTCCTTGATGTCAGCGGCAGGCTCGTCAGGCTCATCGACCTCTGTCGCGTCGACGGGAGTTGGCGCGATTCCGCAGGCGCGCCTGATGTCCTCGATGATCGCGGCTTGCCGGGCGTTGACGAAGCCGCCATACAGATCGACGATTTCGTCGTCCGACAGCTCTTCGGGCGCAGCCCGCAGGATCGCAAGCGTGCTGGCATCGATGAAGTGTGGCTCCAATAGATCGGCTGGCGCGCCTGAGGGGAAGATGTTGTCGTTGGCCACGTAATCCGCGGGGGCCTTGTCCTTGATCTTGCCGTTGGTTTCGTTGGAGATCAGTGTCCGATTGGCGATCGTGTTGACGTCCGACACGCTTGGTGATGCCATGCCGCTTGAGATAAGCCTGCGGGAAGATGTGGTGATCCTGCAGCTCCTGGAGTTGGATGTCCTCGCCGCGACGCCAGTCCCGGGCGTTGCGGAGGGCCAAGCAGGCAGAAGACCCCGCTGTAGCGCGCGCTTGCGTAGCTCGCCGAGTCGCGGATGCGGAAAGCCTGGAGCGCCGATCGAGTCTGCGCGCTTCGCGGAAGACTTCAGGTTCAGGGCCGTCCTCGAGCCAATGGCGCGTCATCTCGAGGTAGTCCTTGCGGGACTTGCTCTCCACGGCGCTCGAGTAGCGCTCCATGAAGACGTTGCACCAGTACCAACGACGAAGATCGGCCCGCTCTTCTGCGCCCAGTCTTGCGCTCGTCGATCTCGGCATCGCAGTGCCGCCAGGATCGGGATGAGGCCGAATCCCGGCAGCCACTTCTTCGCGAATACTCCGAAGCCGTCTGGGGCCACCAGCGTGATCAGTTCGAGCGCCCGGTCAATAGCGGCCGCGGCGCGCCGCCAGTCCTCTCGAAGTCCGTCGGCGAAAGGTCGATCGAGATCCGCGGCTTCGGATCCAGTCCGCGAAGAAGCGCGAGCGTGCGCAGCACCAGGACGCCGAACTTGTGCTCGTCGGCCTTGCCGTTCGACCAATCGCGCAAGCCGTGGATGTGCGTGCAACAGCCTCGTCCCACAGGTCGTGCAGGCGGATCCCCGAGCGATAGAGCCGAGCCGTCAGCAGGTCGTAGACCGAAAGATCGACGCCCGTCGAGTTGAGCTTCTCGAAGATTGCGCAAACGCGACCGATCGACTCGCTGTCGGAGTCGTCGACGCGGGGCAGCTCGACGAGCGGAACTTCGAATGTCTGAAAGCGGTGACCGCGCTCGTCCAGCCGTCGCGCCACTCCGCGCGGTAGTCGATCGAGCTTGTCCGGATGCCTTCTGGCGAAGCCAGTCCTCGAAGCCGTCGCGCCACGTGATAGAAGCGCTGCTGCGTCAGGAGCACGGTGCACGGCAGCATGCGCTGCTCGTACTGGGCCTCCGCCGTATCGAGGCCCCGAAGCTCCCGCTTGGCCCGGTCGAAGACGACCTCGTCGCTATCGGGCTCGCTCAGGAGGACGTCGAGGTTCACGAAGAACCATCGCCGCTGACTCGAGTCCTTGAGCGAGAGATCTGGGGCAGTCAGCGCGTAGATCAACGACGAGAGCCGCTGCTGGCCATCGAGGATGAGCAGCTCCGGACGCGGCTCGCGGCGGCGGGTTCGGCACCCCGAAGGAACACGGGAGCGAACGGTGGATTGTTGGCGATCGCACCGAAGCAGTAACAGCGAGCCGATGAAGTAGCCACGCACGATCGACCGCACGAGATCGGCGACCTCCTCGCGCGTCCACACAAAGTCGCGCTGGAAGTTCGGCAAGGCAGATCTTGCCGTCATGGGCCGCCTTCGACGAGGCCGGTCACCTTGCGCTTGTCCGGGATGATCTCCACGTGGTCGGATGCTATCGGCGATTGCTCGGCGGCATCCCCAGCTCTCACGGAACAGGCCAACCAACTGGCATCTGGCTGTGAACACTTTCTGCGCGAGCCCTCATCGGGTCTCGCGTGCTTGGGTTTGGTCGCTCGTGGCTACTCGTACGCGATGCCAACGTCCCGGTACACCGCAGCAGCGCTTTCTGCTTCCCGGACGCTCTACCCGGACATTGGGGTTAAGGAGGTCGAGCATCACGAGCTTGCCCTTATGAGCGCTGTTGAGGTCGCCCTTGTCGTTCTTGCTGATCGCCTCGATGCGAACGAAGCGGTCGCCGTACTCCTCTGCGAAGTCCGCGAGGCCTTGAGCTTGCCGAACGCGTCGCTCAGGTGGTGGCCGTGCGGGTCAACGATCGGCGGCAGCGATCTCGCCGTCTGGTACTTCTCGAGAAGAAGACGAAGTCGGGCTGCATCGAGCGCCAACGCTCGCCGTCATGCCACGGGACCTGCACCGCGTCCTTCGTCGCCGAGGAGGGGTTGCGGTACCAGGCGACCGTGTTGTCGCGGCCGAGCTCCGTGTCGAGGACCGAGACCTCCCAGCCGCCGAGCTTGCCGATCGGATAGTTGCCCGTCGTCGTCGGACAGGACGTGCCGTTCGCGCGTCGGCAAGCTGCGTCTTCTGCTCGCCGTCGATCTCGTGGGTCATCTCGATCCGCGACGCCGGGACCACGACGTCGATCGCTTGCGGCTCCTTCGCCTGTTGCTTGATCTCGTCGTAGCGGCGCGTCGCTCTTCGCTAAGGCCTTGATCTGCGGCGTGGAGCGATGAGAACCAGCCATTGATCGATCTGGTCAGCCGCGGCCTCGACTTGCTCGACTACCGCGGGCGATCATGGCGAGCGCTGCCACGCGTCGCCTTCGCTGCATAGATGTCGAAGTCGTCGTCGTCATCGTCGGCGTCCGTCGAGCGCGAGCGTCTTGGCGTAGCCGTTCGCGATCGCGACGCCGAAGGCGCGCGTCGCCACCTTGAAGGCGTCGTCGACCGTGCGCTCGTCGGCCGCGAGCTGCAGGCTCGCTCTCGGTCGACTCGTCGCTCAGCCGATTCGCGGTGATGCGCTTGATATCGGCGGTCAGGATCGCCTCAACGTTCTCGTCCACGGCGGGCTTGTGCTGCGCGAGCTGACCGTCGAGGATCGCGAAACAGCTTGTCGTGCGCCTCCTGCGTCGGGCTCGGGCGCAGCTCGTCGAGCGCGATCTCCGCCGCGAGGTTCAGCAGGCGCTTCGTCGGCTTAGCCGGCGCCTTCGGCGAGCCTTGCTCGGCAGGCCGCGAAGCACTCCTTAACGCCCGGCGGGAGCGCCTCGTTCCAGAGCATCGTCACGGGATCGATGAGGACCCGGCCGGCTGTCGGCGGAGCGGCGCCATCGTCCTCCTGCGTGACGCCAGTCATGATGTCGGCGACCTGCTTGGCCGTGGTGAGATCGAAGTGCGGCAGGAAGCAGGTCACGGCGTTCAGGCGCTCGTCGGACTCGATGCGGCGGGCGAGCGGGGTGCGCACCAGCCGGCCGAGCAACTGGGTGATGTGCGTCCGGTCCTTCGCGGGCCGCAGCGAGACGAGCACCTCGGCCCGCGGGCAGTCCCAGCCGGTCGAGATCGCGTCCTTGGCGAGCAGGACGCGGACGTGCGTCGCGTCCTGCACGTCCTGCGGCGCGATGTAGGGCGACGTCGTGGCTGCCGTACGTCTGCGTCTGCGTGCTCGCCGAAGACGTTGGCGACGGCGTCGGCCGGAAGCTCCGGCCACTCCTCGTAGATCGTGTCGAGGAGCGTCTGTGATCTCCGCTCGCTGACGGCTTGTTCGGCACCTGCACGACGAGCAGCGGCCGGACCGGCTCGGGCATGTCCTCCTGCGTCGGCGTACGCCGCCCAGAGCTCCGGACGCGTCGCGGCACGCCTTCGCGGCCTCGCGCAGCGAGCACCGTGTCGAACGCGCCCGCCTCGTCGGGCAGGTCGAGCCTGATCGTGTCCTTGAGCAGGCCCGACGCCTGCACCGCTGCGTTGTCGACGATCGACGTTCGGGCAGCGTGATGCGGTCCTTCGCCTCCTTCATCGCCTCGTTGAAGCGCTCGACCGTGGCCGAGATGCCCCACACGATCGGGACGCGGCGGGCGTGCCGTTGTGCCCGTTGATGAGCCGCAGCACGGTTGTCGAGCGATCTTGCTCCTCGGCGTCCTGCGCCGTTGCGGGCCGCATCCCGCGGTGCGCCTCGTCGAGCACGAGGTACGAGCGTGCGGTCGGCGATCGTTCGATCGTGTTCGCGATGGTCTCCCAGAGCGTGTAGGTCGCGCTTCGTTGCTGCTGGGTGATGAAGCGTGCTTCGCCGTGAGCTTCTGGCGGTTGAGGAAGTAGACTTCCCGGCGTCGAGCCGCTCGACGTCGAAACTCGTCTCCGATGATCACGCAGGCGCGACGAGCCGAGCCGGTCGCTCGCCTCCATGATGCGGAAGCGCGTCTGCTCGTTCAGTCGGGTCGTCGGTGACCCAGAGGACGACCGCCTCGGGTCGCGCGTCGAACTCGAACTCGTCCGAGCCGTCGAACAGCGCCTCGAACACCGCCGCCGCCATGACCGTCTTGCCTGCGCCGGTGATCGCCGACAGCGCGAAGGCGACTGCGGCGGTCCTTGCTCCGTAGTCGTCGCGCGCGTCGGCAAGGCGCCGCAGGACCTCCGCGACGGCGTCCGTCCTGGTAGTCCTTGAGCGTGAACTGCATCGTCACGCCCCGCCCGGCTATCGGAAGTTGTCAGGTACGACTCGTAGAGCCGCACCGGCTCGACGCCGTGCAGGCAGCTCGGCCGCGACGACCTGGAACTGCGTCTCGTCGTCGGTCACGACGAAGGCGATGCGCAGCCGTCGGCCTCCGCGCACCGCGCTGACGAACTCGCGCCGCCGCGTCCAGGTCGAACAGCACCCCGTAGCGTGTCCGCCACCGTCGAACGGCTCGTCGGCGCGTCGTCGATCGCGTCGACCCTCGCCGCCGGCGCGCAGCCAGAGCAGCGGCGCGATCGCCTCGAAGCCGAGCCCGTGGCTCGACGCGCTCGGGTCCTCGTAGGTCAGGTCGAAGAACTCGACGTTCTCCTCGAAGCCGTCGGCCATCGGGAACTCGTCGGTGAACTTGTAGTCGCCCTTGATCGGCTCGCCGTCCGGCGTCGGCCGGTGATCGCGGCCGTGATGCGCGGCTTGCGTGATGTGCTCGCAGATCCCGAGCGCCTCCCACTCGGGGTCGCCGGGCCGCAGGCCCTTGCTCGCGCAGCGCTCGTCTGCCTCGTCGGCCGAGACCTCGTTGTTGGTGACCATGATCGACTGGCGCCGGCCGCCGTCCTGCTGGTTGAGCCGCATCACGGCGTGGGCCGTCGTGCCGGAGCCGGCGAAGAAGTCGAGGACGACGGCGTCGGCTTGTCTGCCGACGAAGAACCGGAGCGCGTCCTCGACCGCGTAGAGCGACTTCGGGAACGGGAACCGTCGGTCCGGGCAGCAGCGCTTCGAGCAGTCGCGTGCCGTACTGCTCCGCGTCGTGCGACGAGCGCGTTCCAGACTGTCGTCGGGCATGCGATCGCTCGTCGCGTCGAGTACTCGCGATGATCAGCGACCCGTCGTCGTCCTGCCCGACGACCTCGAGCTCGCCGTCCGCAATGCTTCGCGATGCTCGCCGCGTGCAGGTAGTAGATCGACGTAGCGCTGTCGCTCGGCGTTGACGCCGCCGACGCGGACGATCCCTCGTCGATAGCGCTCGCAGCGCGTCCGGCGTGATCTGCCAGTTCCTCTCGGTCCCGTCCTTGCGGATCGGCCAGACGGCACGCAGCCCCGTCGGCGCCGGTGCCGGTCTCGCGGTCGTCGCGCAGCGAGCGGCTCCCGACGCCGAACGATCTGCCGCGTCTGCCGCGTTCGACGAAGATCGGATAGAACTGGTTCGGTCGGTCCTGCGCGCGCTTGCGTTCCGCGACCGCATCAGCAGTCCCAGCGACTGCTCGGCGTGTCCTCCAGCGGCAACGGCGCACTCGCCGTCCGACGTAGTCGACGTCGGCTCGACGGCGACCGTCGCCGCACCGAGCAGCACGAAGAAGATGTACTCGTCCGACCGCGAGAACGTCGCCGTCGCGGCTGTCCCGCGCGGGTTGATGACGATGCTGACCATCTGGATCCGCGCCTCCGGAGAACATCTGCTCCAGCAGCAGCCCGAGCCGCAGATACTCCTTCTCGTCGATCGTGACGATCAGCACCGAGTCCTCCGGGTTCAGCAGCTCCTTCGCGAGCATGAGCCGCCGCTCCATGAACGCGAGCCACTTGCTGTGCCGGTAAGCGTCGTCGCCGTCGACGTAGTCGTTGTTGTACTTCCAGTCCTTCGCGCCGCGTGTTGTACGGCGGGTCGATGTAGATGCAGTCGACCTTGCCCGCGTGGGTGAAGAGCAGCGCCTCCAGCGCGTGGTAGTTCTCGCCGTTGATGACCGTGTGGAACGGCTTGTCGCCGCCGCGCTCGACCTTGCCCGGTCGAGACCAGGCCCGGGATAGATCGGGTCGCGAAACTCGGCGACGACCACGAGATCCTCGATCGGCGCTGTGTCGTCTCCGGGTCGTCGGTCAGGCCGCGGAGCACGAGCCGGGCCTGCCGTTTCGCTCCCTTGCCTTCGAAGCCGACAACGACCCACGTCGTTGTCTCGCGAACCGGACGTCGCGGAGGACGACCTTGTCCCCGCGGCCGAGCGTCCGACTCGGCAGCTGGATGGACTCGGGGACGTGCCGCTCGAAGTTGAGGCCGAACGGTCGCCGGCTGCTGAGAACCGCGACTTCCCGGCGAAGGTCTCCGCGAGCGCCGCGTCGGTCTTCGCGACCTGCGCGATCAGATCGGTCAGTCGCGACATATGTTCGCCCTCCCAACCGCGTCCCCATTGACGTGTTCACGGGAGGTCCAGGCACGCGCGGCAGTCTTCCATGGCTTTCGACGAAAACACCGCGGTGTCTCCAACTCGCTGGTCGGGGATCCACATGTCCCCGAGACTAGAGCCCGCCGGCCTCCTTGGCTCAGTCGCTCATGAGGCTCTTCGCATGGGGTACACGTCGGCGATTCCGGGGACGCGCCGCCTCCCAGAGCGACGCACGCCTAGAGTTTGGATCCATGGCCCTCCCCGGCTGAATACTGGGAGTCCTTCGACTACACCGTCACTTCCGTCACGAGTTCCTCGGAGACAGTCGGATGATCTCGGCATACCAGTCTGCGACGGACAGTCGGTTCGTGTGGCGGGGCGCCGCGGACGCAGACTGGCCGCTCTACTCCTCCCTTACTCGGGCATACATCGATCTCCACGGGACTGCTCCTCTTGAGCCAGCACTCCGGGAGTTCGAGAGCACCGTGATCGAGGAGGCAAGAACTGGGGTCTCGATTGGCATCAGTCAGGCGGCAAGCTGAGTGCGCTTGAGCTGCTTGCCGCGCTGCTCCAGCGCTACCGGGGTGCCGACGCGGATCATGGACTTCACATTCAACCCCCTCATAGCGTGCTGGTTCGCGGTCGAATCGCACGATGGTTCCAGCGGGCGGGTCTTCGCAATCGACATCTCAGAACGGCTCGTGCCACGGGAGGATGCAGCGGCGGCGAATCCGTGGTGGTGGCGCGTCGAGCCTGGCGTTACGACCGAATGGGCGACTACAAGACCTGGGTCTGGCGCCCTCCGCCCTTCGAGGCGCGCATCGTGCGCCAAGACGGGTGCTTTGTCATGGGCGGCGTTCCATCAACCCAGCCGGCGCGCAATCGACGTACGGCCCCAACAACGTGGAAGCCGCTTCGGGCCGATGACGTAAGGGCTTGTATGTCGATTCCCTTTCGCCTGATCCAGTACGAGCAGGCTGTTGCCGCCTTCAACGACGAGCACTCTCCGCGGTGCACCCCCTAAGGCGCGTGCTTTCACTTTGCGTATCGCCGGCGACAAGAGCGAGCTTCGGAAGGAGTTGGCACAGAGCTTCGGGCACACGTACCGCTCGCTTTTCCCGGACTACCCTGGGCTCAAGGCGTTTGGGGAATCATTCCGATAGGCGCTTATGTCCTAGACGGACGATCCGGCGATCAGACCGGCCGACGGCGACCTCCACAGGGGCACTGGTCGGAGCTGAGCGACATAGGATGCCGCCATGCCTCGTCAAGGGGGATGGTCGAGACGGATCGCGCGTACGACTACCCACCGCCCGGCCTATTGCTCATATTCGAGGCCGAGAAATGGGATCAGTCGTGTCCTACTCGACCTGCCGTGGCCAGTCTATGTGGGTGGTTTCACAGCTTTGCATATGGGTTGAGCCACGTCTTTGGGACGCCCTACAAGGCGGTCGCGAGGTTCCACAAGGCACGTAAGGAGTACTGGGAGAGTCGCCTCGAGGACGAAGAAGCACGAGAGCGCTACTTCGACTTCAAAAAGGGAGCAAGCAGAAAAGCGACTGCCGTTCAGGCTCGCTGAAGTCCACGAGACCCACAGGTTGCCGCCGCCGGGAAAATCAATCGAGCTGCCCCCACCCGGGGACCCGAACTACCCGGCTAACGGGTAGCCCCCGCGGAGCAATGCGATGCCCGGGGGTCGGCCTAACCGGCTCCTACGCGCCCGAAGCCGACGGTGGGATTCGAACCCACGACCCCCGCTTTACGAGAGCGGTGCTCTGGCCATCTGAGCTACGTCGGCGTTTGCGGGGACGAGTGTAGCCCGCTCCTTGCTTCGCTCTTTGTGCGGGTTGTGGTTGCGGATTCGGCTTGGGCGCAGGCTTCGAGGGCTCGCGTTTCGGCGGCGTCCGCCGGAGGGGTGGGCGCTTCTGATTCCGCGGTGCCGGTCGGTTCATACGTTCGGCATGCGGTTCCCCATTGATCTCGTGTGGCTGGATCGAGGAGGGGGCGGTTCGGGAGGTCATCAGGGCCGTTCCGCCGCGGCGCGTCGTCAGCTGCCGCGGCGCGAAAGCCGTCATCGAGACCAAGGCCGGCGACGCCGAACAGGCGGCTGCCTGGGCCGCATCCCGCCGCTCTGGAATTATTCCGCCCATGGCGCAGACGCAGCAGCCGCCCAATCGCTGGCTCGAGGCTTTCAACCCGCGGGTCCCGCTCTATCGCGACACCTACAACGAGTACCTCGTCTTCGTCGTCTCGGCGATCGGCTCGGTGGCCGGCACTCAGGTGCCGCTCTACCTCGTCATGGCGCTCACGGACCTGTGGTCCGTCTGGGTGTTCGTCGCGGCCTGCGTCGTCTTCGAGCTCTTCGTGATCTTCTTCATCGCCCGGCCGCAGATGAAGCCGAATGAGCGGGTCATGTGGGCGGCTCTCTGGGCCGGCGCCACCGCCGTGCTCGCCCTCGCCTTCTACTACCTCGTCGCCGAGCCGACTCTCTAGCGCGCGCCCGCCAGCGACGCCAGCCTGAAGCCGAGCGCCGACAGCGCCAGGTCCTCGGTCACGTTCAGCTCCAGCGACTGGCGCACCTCTTCGCAGCGCTCGGCCGCCTCGCGCAGTCGGCGCGGGTCGCGGCTTCGGGCCTGCTCGGCGAGCGCGGGCGCTCGGTCGGAGGCCAGCACCGCGTCGGACGCATCCTCGGCCAGGCAGATCAGGTCGCGGAAGGTCAGGGCGGTCAGCGTCAGCGAGAGCTCGAGTGATTCGCGACGAGCTCGTCGCCCGTCCCGCTTCGCCGACTCCTCGAACTCCTTCTCGATCGCCTTGCGCTCGCGGCCCTTTGGCTCGAGCTCCAGTCGGCGCTTCGCCTCGACCGCCACCGCCTCCTCGGCGGCCAGGCCCTGCGCCTCGGCGCGCGCGAGGAGCGGTCGCCACGGCTCGGGGTCGTCGGGAGAACCGCCGGACAGTGCTGCGAGCACGACCGCCTCCACATCCGAGCGCAGCTGCTCGCCGTCCGGCGACGCCAGGTACCGCGCTCGCGCCGCGTTCCCCAGCGACAACCCCGCGCACGCCTTCGCCCGATCCGCCGGCACGCCCTCGGCCTCCAGATGCGACGCGATCGTCGCCGCCGGCAGCGGCTCGAAGCGCACCAGCTGGCAGCGCGAGATAACCGTCTCGAGCACCCGCCCCAGCTGGTCCGTCATCAGGATCAGATGCACATACGACGCCGGCTCCTCCAGCGTCTTCAGCAGCCGGTTCGCCACCTCGTCGTTCATCGTGTCCACGCGCTCCAGCACGAACACGCGCCGCCGCGCCTCGAACGGGGTCCGGTAGGCCGCGTTCACCACCGGGCCCTCCACGTCATCGACCCTCATCACGTGCGCGCCGCTCGGGCGCACCCAGGTCAGGTCGGGATGCGCCCCGTGCATCACGCGCGTGCGCACGGCGTCCGGATCGTCGGACCCCTCGGCCAGCAGCTCCGCCGCGAACGCCCGCGCCACCGTCCGCTTCCCGGTCCCCGCGGGCCCGTGGAACAGATACGCGTGCGAGGGCTGCCCCGAGGCCAACGAAGCCGACAGCACCATCCGCGCCTGCGGGTGGTCCTCCGTCCCTGCGAGCGTGACCGTCATCCCCGTGCAGCCTCCACGGCGGCCAGGACGTCTGCGTGGACCTCGTCGGGCGAGCGGGTCGCGTCGATGCGTCGCCAGCGATCCGGGTCGGCCTCGATCAGCTGCTCGTACGCCGCAGCCGACAGCCTCCTGCAGCTCGCTCCCCTCGTCCTCGAAGCGGTCGCTCTCCCCCGCGCGCGCGGCCGCGTCGTCGGGCGACAGATCCAAGAGGAACGTCAGATCGGGCTTCAGCCCCCGGGTCGCGAACTGGTTCACGCGCTCGACGTCGTCGATCCCGAGCCCGCGCGCGCCGCCCTGGTAGGCGAGCGACGAATCCAGAAAGCGGTCGGAGACCACGACCTTGCCGGTATCCAAAGCGGGCAGGATCACGTTCGCCACGAGCTCGGAGCGAGCCGCCGCGAACAGCAGCGCCTCGGTCTCGGGCGCCAGGTCGATCTCCGCGTCCTTGAGCAGATCCCGAAGCCGCTCGCCGGCCGGCGTTCCACCCGGCTCGCGCACCCCCAGAGCGCCGCATCCCCAAGGGCGTCCACCAGCAGCCCCGCCTGTGTTGTCTTGCCGGAGCGATCGATGCCCTCGAAGGTGACGAACAGGCCGCGCATCTCGCGCGGGCGAACCTAGCATCGCCCCGGGCTTTACCGACTCCTAACCGAACCCTGTCCCGGCCCTCACACCGGCTTGGGCGGCCGCTGGCCACCCGCGGGCGATTCTTGTCGAGAAGCTCAAACCCGACAGGAAGAAGCACCATGCGCAGGACACTCACACTCATTCTCGGGGTCGCCCTCTTCGGAATCCTGGCCGCCGTCGTGGTGGCTTCTCAGGATGACGACGACCCGGCCGGAACGACCGGTACGACGACCACCACGGAGACGACCACGACCGAGACGCAGGACCGCACCAACACGGTCGAGGACGACAGCCCCGCCCAGGGCGGCGTGGACATCTCCGGCCCGTGTGACGAGGCCGAGCACGCCAACGACCCCCGCTGCGTCGGGCAGGCGCCGGCCCAGCAGGGGACGACTCAGACGGCGCCCTCGCCGGGCGTGGACATCTCGGGCCCGTGTGACGAGGCCGAGCACGCCAACGACCCGCGCTGCACCGGCGCGGCGACCGGCGACGACCGCGGGCACGACGACCGCGGGGACAACTCCGGGCCCGGTAGCGACAACTCCGGCCCCGGCGAGCTGCCCACTCCGGCGCGGCGACGATGACGACGACGACAGCAGCGGTCACGGCGGCGGTGGCAACAGCGGCCACGGCGGCGGTGGCGACGACGACTGACGAACCTGGGGCGCCGGCCCGCCTACCCTTCAGCCCATGGCGGGCCGGCGCACCATCCTGATGGTGGAGGACGAGGAGTCCATCACCGTCCCCCTGGCCGAAGCCCTCGACCGCGAGGGCTTCGACACGCAGGTGGCCGGCACGGTCGCCGAGGCGCTCGAATGCGCCGAGCGGCAGCTGCCGGACCTCGTGCTCCTCGACGTGATGCTCCCGGACGGCTCCGGCTACGACGTGGCCCGCAGCGCTCCGCGAGCGCTCCAAGGTCCCGATCATCATGCTCACCGCGCGCGGGGAGGAGACGGACCGCATCGTCGGCCTCGAGCTCGGCGCCGACGACTACATCGTCAAGCCCTTCAGCGCGCGTGAGGTGGCCGCGCGGATCCGGGCGGTGCTGCGCCGCACGGGCGACGCGCAGCAGCAGGCGCCCGAGCCGACAGCCAAGCAGGGCCCGCTCGAGGTCGGCCCGGTGCGCGTGGACCGCGACCGCCGCGAGGCGCGCGTGAACGGCGAGGAGATCGACCTCACCCGCAAGGAGTTCGAGCTGCTCGAGCTGCTGACCCGGGAGGCCGGCAGCGTGATCTCCCGCGAGCGGCTCATCGACGAGGTCTGGGACACCAACTGGTTCGGCTCCACGAAGACGCTCGACGTGCACGTGTCGAGCCTGCGTCGCAAGCTCGGCGACGACTCCCAGAACCCGCGCTTCATCCACACCGTCCGCGGCGTGGGCTTCCGCTTCGCGGCCGCCGACGAGCTATGAGCCTGCGCGCGCGGCTCGTCCTCGCGTTCACCTACGTGCTCGTGCTCGTGATCGTGGCGCTCGCGGTGCCGCTGGCGCTCAACCTGTCGAAGAGCGTGGACGCCGAGGTCAAGAACGATGCCCGCGCACAGGCGCAGCTGGTGGCGGCCGGCGCCTCCGGCCGGCTGGACCAGCCCGACCAGCTCGAGCGGCTCGTGGAGAGCTCGGCGAGGAGCCTCGGCGGCCGCGTGCTCGTGGTCGACGACCGCGGGCGTGTGCTGGCCGACTCGTCCGGCGAGGCCTCGCGGGGCGACCGCTACGGCACCCGCCCCGAGATCCGCACGGCGCTCCGGGGCCGGTCGACCCAGGGCGAGCGCCACAGCGACCTCCTCGACGAGGACCTCCTCTTCACCGCCGTTCCCGTGGCCGTGAGCGGCCGGGCGGCCGGCGCGGTGCGGGTGACCCAGAGCGTGGACGCCGTGAAGAGCGAGCAGCGCGACGACGTGATCGCGCTCGCGGGCGTGGGCGCGCTGGCGCTGCTGCTCGGCCTCGTCGTGGCCTGGCTGCTCGCCGGCTCCCTGGCGAAGCCGATGCGCGGCCTTGCCGCGACGGCGGGTCGCGTGGCGCACGGCGATCTCGACGCACGCGCGAGCGTGGAGGGCTCCACCGAGCAGCAGGAGGTGGCCACCGCGTTCAACGACATGACCGGCCGGATGGCGAGCACGCTGCGCGGGCAGCGCGAGTTCGTGGCGAACGCGTCGCACCAGCTCCGCACGCCGCTCACGGGCCTGCGGCTGCGCCTCGAGGCCGCGGCGCTCAAGAGCCGCGACCCCGAGGTCGAGCGCGAGCTCACCGCCGCCGAGCACGAGACCGAGCGGCTCGCCCGCCTGCTCTCCGAGCTGCTCACCCTCGCGGGCGGCGGCGAGCGGCCGACCGCCGAGCCGCTCGACGTGGCGGGCATGATCGACGCGGCCTGCGCCCGCTGGCAGGGCCCGGCGGAGCGCTCGGACCACGAGCTGCGCGTGGAGCCCGGCCCGCCCGCCGTGGTGGCGGCGTCGGCCGAGGACCTCGCCGCGATCCTCGACAACCTCACCGAGAACGCCCTCAACTACTCGCCCCGGGGCAGCACGGTCACGCTCACCTGGACGAGCGACGGCGAGACCGTGCGGGTGGCCGTGCTGGACGAGGGCCCGGGCCTCGACCCCGACGAGGGCGAGCGCGTGTTCCAGCGCTTCTACCGCGGCTCGGCCAGCCGCGGCGGCGCCACCGGCAGCGGCCTCGGCCTCGCCGTGGCGGAGGCGCTCGCGGCCCGCTGGGGCGGCGAGCTCACGCTCGCGAACCGGCCCGAGGGCGGCGCCCGCGCCGAGCTGGCCCTGGCTGCCGTGCGCGCTTTACCCAGAGCTGACCCTCAGCTTGACGAGTCCTTGCCGAGGCAGGGCTAGCCTCGAAGACGATGAGCCTCAGACAATTCGCAACCGGCGCAGCCCTCGCCATCGCAGGCCTCCTGGCCGCCGTGGGCATCGGCCTGCTCGCGAACTCGATCTCGGGCGACAACGTGGGCCTCTCGGCCGAGCCGCTGAGCGCCGGGGAGACGCTGGCGCCCAAGGCGGACGATCGGGCCAAGCAGCGCGCGGCCGCACGCGAGCGCGCCCGCAAGCAACGGGCCGCCGCCCGCCGGCGCGCGCAGCGCGAGGCCGCGGCGCGCACGACTACGACCGAGACGCCCTCCTCCACCGCGCCGGCGCCCACCACTACGGACGACGACGGAGGCGGCGGCGACAGCAGCGGTCGCGGGCGTGGACGGGGACGCGGCGGCGACAGCTCGGGCTCCGGCTCCGGCGGCTCCGACAACTCCGGCTCGGGCAGCTCCGACGACGACTGACGCGCGCCGGGCGGCGCCGTCTACCATCCCCCGCCGCATGAAGGCACTCGTGACAGGCGGCGCCGGCTTCATCGGCTCGAACATCGTGGACGCCCTGCTCGCGCGCGGCGACGAGGTGACCGTGCTCGACGACCTCTCGACGGGCAAGCGCGAGAACCTCGACGAGGCGCTCGAGAACGGCGCGCAGCTCGAGGAGATCGACGTGCGCGACGCCGAGGCAGTGAGCGACGCGGTCGGCCGCGCGAAGCCGGACGTGATCTTCCACCTGGCCGCCCAGATCGACGTGCGCAAGTCGGTGTCCGACCCCGCGCACGACGCGCGCGTGAACGTGGAGGGCACGGTGAACGTGCTGAGCGCGGCGCAGAAGCACGGCGTGCCGCGCGTGGTGAACACCTCCACCGGCGGCGCGATCTACGGGGAAGGCAAGACCATCCCGGCGCCCGAGGACCACCCGGTGGCGCCCGAGGCGCCCTACGGCCTCTCCAAGTTCTGCGCCGAGCAGTACTGCGAGATCTTCACGCGCCTGCACGGGCTCTCCACGGTCTCGCTGCGCTACGGCAACGTCTACGGCCCGCGCCAGGACCCGCTCGGCGAGGCCGGCGTGATCGCGATCTTCTGCGGGAAGCTGCTCGAGGGCGCCACGGCCACGATCTTCGGCAGCGGCGAGCAGACGCGCGACTACGTGTTCGTGGGCGACGTGGTGGACGCGAACCTGCGCGCCGCCGAGTCGGACGCCAGCGGACCGATCAACATCGGCCTCGGCCAGCAGAAGAGCGTGCTCGACATCGTGGAGGTGCTGAGCGGCCTCGCCGACGACGGCTTCAAGCCCGAGCACGCCCCCGAGCGCCCCGGCGAGGTGCAGCACATCGCACTCGATCCCTCGCGCGCGCGGGAAGCGCTCGGCTGGGAGCCCAAGGTCGAGCTGGACGAGGGCCTCGGCCGGACGCTCGACAGCCTGCGCTGAGCGCGTAGGCTGCGCCGCCATGTCGCGCACCGGCGAGACCCTGGTGGACGTGCCCGAGGCGACGGTCCGCGTGCTCGTAGACCGCCCCGAGCTCGTCCTCACCTACATGCGCTCGCGCAACGTGGGCGGCCCGGGCCGGCACCTCCACCGCCAGCACGCCGACGGCTTCATCGTGCTCGAGGGCGAGTACGCGTTCGAGCTCGGCGACGAGCGCGCCAACCGCGGCGCCGGCACGGTCCTCGTGATCCCGCAGCGAGTCATCCACCGCTACGAGCACGAGACGACCGAGCAGGGCGCCTTCCTCAATCTCCACGCGCCCGCATGCGACTTCGCCAACTACCTGTTCGGCGAGACGCCCGCCCGACGAGGCCGACAACATCTTCGACCCGCCCGAGGAGGAGGGCCGCCCGGCGAGCGAGGCGATCGTGCTGCCGTTCGCCGAACAGGGCGAGACGGTCACCGACAGGCCCGAGCGGACGATCCGCATCCTCGCCGACCTGCCCGAGCTCTGCCTAACGTGGACGCGCTACGTCCCAGGCGAGGAGGGCCCCGGCCCGCACATCCACAAGGAGCACCTGGACGCGTTCTTCATCCTCACCGGCGAGCTGAACTTCGGCATCGGCCCGGACGTCGAGCGGATGACCGTGGGGCCGGGCACGTTCGTACTCGCGCCGCCCGAGGTGGTCCACACGTTCCGGAACGAGGGACCCGAGGAAGCGACCTGGCTCAATTTCCACGCACCTTCCAAGGGTTTCGCGAGCTTCCTCCGCGATCCGGACTTCGTCTGGGATAGCTTCGACGCTCCGGCCGATGGCGGCCGCCCGGCGTCCGAGGCGATCGTGGATCGCATTCACCTCGCATAGAGCACACAATATGTAGTGCTTCGGGCAGGACTTACGCACTACAGGTAGTAGAATTGCCTATGTGCATTGCCCGTACTGCGAATCCGACTCCACGCATGTCGTGGACACGCGCGATGCGGGCGACGCCGTCCGCCGCCGTCGCGAATGCGAGGGCTGCGGCAACCGCTTCACCACGTATGAGCGGACGGAAGCAGGCGTGACCGTCCTCAAGCGTGACGGCCGCCGCGAGCGATTCGACGACCAGAAGCTCCTGGGAGGGCTCGAGCGGGCCGCCAACAAGCGACCCGTGAGCTCGGAGCAGCTGGAACACCTGTCGGAGTCGATCGCGGCGGCGGTGAGGCGGTCCGGCCCCGAGGTCGAGGCGAGCCAGATCGGCGATCTCGCCGAGCGCGGGCTCGCCCAGCTCGACCCGGTGTCGGGGATCCTGTTCGCCTCCGTCTACCGCAATCTCGCCGACCTCGACGAGGTGGCCGAGACGGTCCAGCGCTACCGCGACGACCCCCTCCCCGGGGCCGATCAGCTGCCGCTGGAGGGCGAGGAAAGTCCGTCCGGTCCGAGGAGCAATATCGATCTTTCCCCCCTGGGGGAGTCCCGACAAATCGCCCAACCGAGGAGAGGTCATGCCAGACAGCCGTAACGCCACCGCCCCAGCCATCACCGCGGCCGGTGATGGAGTCAGCGTGGGAAGGCGCTTTACGGCGGCCGGCGTGAGCCCGTTCGACGCGATCGGGTGGGAGATCCGCGATGCCGTGATCGGCGACCCGGAGAACCCGGCGTTCGAGCAGCGCGGGGTCGAGTTCCCCAAGACCTGGTCTCAGAACGCCACCAACATCGTCGCCCAGAAGTACTTCCGCGGGCGCATGGACTCGCCCGAGCGCGAGAACTCGGTCAAGCAGATGATCGGCCGCGTTGCAGGCACGATCGCCGACTGGGGTCGCGAGGGCAGCTACTTCGCGAGCGAGGACGACGCAGAGGCGTTCAACGACGAGCTCACCCACATCCTTCTTCACCAGATGGCGGCGTTCAACTCGCCGGTCTGGTTCAACGTGGGCTTCGAAGAGCACCCGCAGTGCTCCGCCTGCTTCATCCTCTCGGTCGAGGACACGATCGAGTCGATCCTCGGCTGGAACACCAAGGAGGGCATGATCTTCCGCGGCGGCTCCGGCTCCGGGATCAACCTCTCGCGCATCCGCGGCTCGAAGGAGCACCTCTCGAAGGGCGGGCTCGCCTCCGGTCCCGTCAGCTTCATGCGCGGCGCCGACGCGTGGGCCGGCACGATCAAGTCGGGTGGCAAGACGCGTCGCGCGGCCAAGATGGTCGTGCTCGACGTGGACCACCCGGACGTCCTCGACTTCATCTGGTGCAAGGCGCGCGAGGAGGAGAAGGCGATGGCCCTGCGCGACGCGGGCTTCGACATGCGCCTCGACTCCGAGGCGTTCGCCTCGATCCAGTACCAGAACGCGAACAACTCGGTTCGGGTCACGGACGAGTTCATGGAGCGCGCCGAGCGCGGCGACTCGTGGGAGCTGAAGGCGCGCGTGGACGACGCCGCGAACGAGATCGTCGACGCCAAGGACGTGCTGAACCAGCTCGCCGACGCCGCCTGGCGCTGCGCCGATCCGGGCGTGCAGTACGACACGACCATCAACGAGTGGCACACCTGCCCGAACTCGGGCCGGATCAACGCGTCGAACCCGTGCTCGGAGTACATGCACGTGGACGACTCGGCGTGCAACCTCGCGTCGCTCAACCTCATGAAGTTCCGGCGCGCCGACGGCACGTTCGACGTCGAGGCGTTCGAGCACGCGGTGGACGTCGTGATCCTCGCGCAGGAGATCGTGGTCGGCCCGTCGAGCTACCCGACCGAGGACATCGGCAAGAACGCGCGCGCGTTCCGCCAGCTCGGCATGGGCTACGCGAACCTCGGCGCGCTGCTGATGGCTAACGGCCTCGCGTACGACTCGGACGAGGGCCGCGCGATCTGCGCAGCGATCACCGCGCTCATGACCGGCCGCGCGTACCGCACCTCGGCCGAGGTGGCCGGGGCGCTCGGGCCGTACGAGCACTACGAGGAGAACCGCGACCCGCACAACCACGTGATGCGCAAGCACCGTCACGCGGCGTACGAGATCGACGACTCGCACGTCACCGACTCAGAGCTGCTGGCCGCGGCGCGGCGTGCGTGGGACGAGGCAGTGGACGTGGGCACTCGCAACGGCTACCGCAACGCCCAGGCCACGGTGCTCGCCCCCACCGGGACGATCTCGTTCCTGATGGACTGCGACACCACCGGCATCGAGCCCGACTTCTCGCTCGTCAAGTTCAAGGAGCTGGTGGGCGGCGGGCAGATGACGATCGTCAACCAGACCGTGCCGCTGGCGCTCGAGACGCTCGGCTACTCGCCCGAGGAGATCGAGCAGATCGAGGCGCACCTGGCCGAGACGGCCACGATCGTCGGGGCGCCCGGCCTGCGCGACGAGCACCTGTCGGTGTTCGACGTGGCCGTGGGCGAGCGCGCGATCGACGCGATGGGCCACGTGAAGATGATGGCCGCGGCGCAGCCGTTCCTCTCGGGAGCGATCTCGAAGACGGTGAACCTGCCCGAGTCGGTCACGGTCGAGGACATCGCCGACGTCTACACCGAGGGCTGGAAGCTCGGCCTGAAGGCGCTCGCGATCTACCGCGATGGCTCGAAGACGGCGCAGGCGCTGAAGACCGACGGCGGCACGAAGACGGCCGAGGAGGCCGAGGCAGCGGCGGCGATCGAGCCGGCCCGCCCGGTGCGCCGCCGGATGCCCACCGAGCGCCACTCGCTCACGCACAAGTTCTCGATCGGCGGCCACGAGGGCTACATCACGGCCGGCGAGTACGAGGACGGCACGGTCGGCGAGATGTTCCTGACGGACGTCGGCAAGGAGGGCTCGACGATCAAGGGCATGATGAACGCGTTCGCCACGGCGATCTCGATCGGGCTCCAGTACGGCGTGCCGCTCGAGACGTTCGTGCGCAAGTTCGCGTACGTGCGCTTCGAGCCGGAGGGGATCACCCGCAACCCGGAGATCCCGTTCGCGAAGTCGATGCCCGACTACATCATGCGCTGGCTGGGCTCCCGCTACGGCGACGCCGACCTTCACGAGGAGCTCGGCATCCTCACCGCCGAGATCCGCGCGCGCAAGGCGGCCGACGCGGCGGTCATGCGAGGCGACACGGCAGGCCCGCCCGAGCCGGCCGCGGAGTCCGACGAGCCGGCCAACGGCGGGAATGGCGGGAACGGTGGCAAGGGCCACTCGACCGCGAAGCCCGCAGCCGCGGCGCTCACGGACGACCCGCCGGCGATCCCGGCGAAGCTGCAGGGCCTGGAGCTGGGCCCGGCCTGCGCGATGTGCGGAGGCATGATGCAGCGCACGGGCTCGTGCTACACGTGCTCGAGCTGCGGGAACAACACCGGCTGCGGCTGAGCTACTTCCCTGGCAATACCCGGCGGTCGGACCTAGATTGGACGCATGCGCGTGCGCGTATCCGGTCGTGGCATGGCTGTGCTCGTTGTCGTTCTGCTCGCCTCGGGGGATGCGGCTCTCGCGGCGCCGGGCTACAGGTACGAGCTGCCTTCGGATACGACCTATACGACGGTGTCGACCCCGACGCCCGTCATCAGCGGCACGGGCGCCGGGGCGGGCACGTCGGCGCCATTCGCTGTTCAGGTCTACGACACGCGGCGGGCGCAGCTGTTCGTTCACACGAATGGGTTCGTTCAGCTGGGCGGCTCGTTCGGCGGCAGCCAGTCGTGCCTGCCGGCCATGAACTTCGCGCCCCCCACGGTGTTCCCGTTCTGGGCGAGCTCGGCCGACCTGGCCGCGAACGGCGTGGGCGAGGGTGTCTTTACGCAGACACTTGGCGATGCGCCCAACCGGCGCTTCATCGTGGAGTGGCGCGGCCACAAGCCCGGCATGCCGGACAGGGACCGCCGCTTCGAGGTCGTCTTCTACGAGAGCTCGCCGGTCATAACGACCGTCTACAGCTCGCCCGGCGTCAGCGGCTCCGACGCGACGATCGGCGTTTCCAAGGGGCCGAGCGGCCCGCACACGCAGTTCTCGTGTGATGGCGCGTCGATCGGCGGCGCTCACGCGGATCGACTACATCCCGGACCCGCGGAATCTCTCGCCGCCCACGGTGAGCGGCACCGCGCGCGCCGGCGAGGGCCTCCAGGGGACGACCGGCAACTGGGACGGCACCGAGCCGATCTCCTACGGCTTCCAGTGGCGGCGTTGCGACTCCGCCGACACGGACGATTGCGACGACATCGCCGGCGCGACGGACGTGAGCTACGCACCCGGAGCGCAGGACGTGAACCGCCGCCTGCGCCTGCGCGTGAAGGCGACGAACATGCCACACCGTGTACATCTACGACGACTCCGCCGACTCCGCCGCGACGGCCCTCGTGCAAGCCAGCCCGACGGGACCGGGTGGAGGCCCCGGCGGGCCCGGTGGCCCCGGCGGCGGGGCCGTCCGGCCGCCGGAGATCACCTCGCTGGCCGTGTCGCCGAAGAGGCTGACGCGCCGGAACCGGCGGCGCGGCCGGATCAGTTACGGCCTGTCCGAACCCGCCACGACTCGTATGACCGTCAGGAAGGCGGCGCCCGGCCGTCGCCTTGGCCGGCGGTGCGTGAAGCCGACGCGCCGGAACGTGGGCGCGCGCAGGTGCAGGCGCTTCGTGACGATGCGGCCCCGGCTGACCCATGCCGGCGGGGTCGGCGCCAACCAGGTCGCCTTCCCGGCCCGCCTCGGCCGGCGCCGCCTTACTCGCGGCGACTACCGGCTCACGGCGGTGGCGACGGACCTGGACGGCCTACCGTCCGTCGCCCGAACCACGACCTTCAGCATTCGCTGAGCTCGTGGTCACAAGCTGATCCGCAGAGCTTTCGCGGCCTTAGGGAATGCGGCTGCCCGGCGGCGTAACGCCGTCGCCGGGCGGGTCCTTGATGACGTCTAGCGGATCTCTGATGGCGTCTGGCGGGTCCTTGCCATCGGGCGGGTCTCCGTCGTACCCGGGCGGGCATTCGTCTGGGCCGGTGCCGCGGCCGGGGAAGTCGCACGCGGGATCGGTTGGCAGCGGGTCGGGCTTGTCCGTGTCGGGCGTATCCGGCACGGAATCGGTCGGCGCCGGCTGGTCGGCCGGCAGATCGGGAAGCGGCGGTGGCTCAGCCGGCGGGTCTGGTCCGGGGCCGACCTCGAGCAGCTCCTCCAGGCTGTCGGACTGCCCCGAGCCGTCCTGCGGCGGGCCGGAGTCGAGCGGCGCGCTCAGGGTGTCGGGCGCGGCGGGCTCGATCAACGGATCTGGCGCCTGGGCGGGCGCCGCCGCGAGAGCGGGCGCCGGAAGAGAACTTGAGGCTCGGGCTGCGACGAGCCTCCCGCCCGTGGGCGCTGCCTTCGGCTCGGTGTCGCGGGCCGGGGCGCTTCGCGTGGAGGCCGCCGACGCGCTGGCTGCGGGCTTCTTCTTGGCGACGGGATCGACCTGCGCCGCGCCGTCGCCGCCCAGCAGCGTAAGACCCCCGATTCCCGCGGCGGCAATCGTCGCAGCCGCCACGGCCGCGACGGCGCCTGCCACGGCTCCGGTGCCCGCGGCGGCGCCCGACGATCCGGCGCTTCCCTTCCCCGGCGCCGGCACCTGGCTCCAGTCCGCGCCCACGAGCTCGCCGGCCCGTGTGAGCGTTTCCGTGCGCATTCCCGCGAACAGGGCAACCGGCAGCCAGCAGCGGTAGGAGGCCCCCACCGCGACCAGCATGCGTTTGGCGGTATTGCACGAGCCGCACTCGTCGAGGTGCTCCTTCAGCCAGACCCGGTCCGCCTTGTCGACGGGCTCGCCGTCCTGGACCTTGCTGAGCAGGAGCTGCGCCCACTCGCATTCCTCGGACGTCGCCACGACAGAGGCCACCGCCCCCGCGGTCAGCGCCTCCCGGAGCTTGGCGCGTGCACGCCAGATCAACTGGGCGGCGGCGTTCTCCGAGATCCCCAGCGTGTCGCCGATCTGCTCGTAGGAGCGCCCCGCCACCTCGCGCAGCGCGAGCACCTCGCGATGGCGCGGCGCCAGCTTGGCGTTCGCCTCGCGCACGGCCTCCTGCGAGTCGCGGAGGAGGACGGCCCGCTCGGGGTCCGTGTCCAGGTCGGCCACGCGCCCGCGCTCGGCGGGCGGGCTGTCGGAGGGATGCGTTCGCGCGCGCTGGCGCATCAGGCCGTAGCTCTCATGGCGCGCTGCGGCGAACAGGTAGGAGGAGAACTCGAGCACCGGCCGATCGTCTTCCTGGAGCCGGCGCAGGACGTTCACGAACGCCTCCTGCGTCGCGTCGCCCGCGTCCTCCGGGGAGCCCGTCAATCGCAGGCAGTAGTTGAAGACCTGTTCCGCGTAGCGGTCGTACAACTTGCCGTACGAGACCCCACTGCCCGCAGCAGCTTCCTGGACGAGTACGGCGTCGGGGGTGGTGGTCCCGCGGCGCAGGACCGCGATTCCGGTCACGAGTCTCCCGGTCCACGCTACGCCCCATGCACGCTGCGGTCAACGCCGGATTCGAGCACGCAGCAGAACGTCTCGATGACTCCGGGGTCGAATTGCGTGCCGGACCCCCGGCGCAACTCCTCGAGCGCCGTGTCCAGCGTGGCCGCCGAGCGGTACGCCCGCGGGTGCGTCATCGCGTCGAATGCGTCGCATACGGCGACCATCCGTGATGGAAGCGGGATGGCGGAACCCTTGAGGCGATCGGGATAGCCGTTGCCGTCCCAGCGCTCGTGCGTCGCGCGCACCAGGCCCCCGAGCCCGGCCAGCACGGGCTTTCGCTCGAGGATCTTCTGGCCGATCACGGAGTGCCCCTCCATCAGGGCGCGCTCGTAATGAGTGAGCGGTCCGGGCTTGTCGAGCACCCAGGGCGGGATCGCGAGCTTTCCGACGTCGTGCACGCGGGCCGTGCGGATCACGAGCTCGAGCAGCACGGCATCAAGGCCGAGCTCGAGTGCGAACAGCCGCGCGGTGCGCGCCGTTCTCTCCATGTGGGCTGCCACTTCGGGCGCGGATTCCTCGACGAGCTCGAGCAGGGCAGCCAGTGCGGCCTCCACGGCAGCGGGGGTAAAGCGGGCGTCCTCGATTGCGTTCCAGCGAGGGGCCGAATGCACCACGCGAGTCCTTTCGATCGGGGCCGGCCGGCCGCGAAACGAGCGACCGGGATCGTTGTCAGCACCCCAAAAGAGCGACCTGCGTGGGATTCCTTACGCGGACTCGGGCAAACTCGTTTCGAGGCCGTGTAGCGCGGCCTTGACACCCCCACACGAGCGAGCTTTGATCACAACATGCCGAAGTACGACGACATCAATCCGAAGAGCACGACCGTCTCGCCGTACTGGGGGTCGCACGCGGCGGTTCGGAAGCGCACAGCCAAGCATCTGCTGGCGCTCCGGGAGGCGCTCACCTCGGGTCAGGGCGCACCGCCTCCGCGCGCGGGCGACAAGCTCGTGCTCGGCACCTGGAACCTCCGCGAGTTCGACTCAGGGAGCTGGGGCGAGCGCCTCCCCGAGAGCCTCACCTACATCGCCGAGATCATCGACCGCTTCGACCTGGTCGCGATACAGGAGGTGCGTGCCGATCTGCGCGCGCTGAGGGACCTGCAGTACCGGCTCGGACCCAACTGGTCGTACCTGGTCTCGGACGTGACGCGCGGGACCGCCGGCAACCAGGAGCGGTTGGCGTATCTCTACGACACGCGGAAGGTGCGCTTCCTCGGCATCGCCGGCGAGCTCGTGCTTCCGCCGGTGAAGGCTCCGAAGGGCGGGGGCGCGGGCGCGCCCAAGGAGATCCCGGCCCAGCAGATCGCGCGAACCCCGCTGATGGCCGCCTTCCAGGTCGGGTGGACCAGGTTCGTGCTCGCCACCGTGCACATCCTCTATGGGGACGACTCCGCGGAGCCGCTGGCTCGAATCGAGGAGATCAAGCAGTTCGCCAGCTTCCTGCGCGAGCGAACCGACGACCCCACCGAGGGGATCCGCAACTTCATCGCGCTCGGGGACTTCAACATCTTCAGCAGCACCGACAAGACGATGAAGGCGCTCGTCGAGGAGGGCGGCTTCACGATCCCGGACGGCACGAAGGACATCCCCGGCACGAACGTCGACAAGAGCAAGAAGTACGACCAGATCGCCTACCGCGCGCGCGGAGATCGCTTTCTGAGCACCGGGAGGGCGGGGTGCTTTGACTTCTACGAGCACGTCTTCACCGACGACGAGGCGGACTCGTACCGGCCGCAGATCGACGAGTACATCAAGGCCCAGCACGCCGCCGGCAAGAAGACGCCCAAGTTCCCGACCACGGACAAGACCGCGAAGACACAGTTCAAGATGTGGCGGACCTACCAGATGTCGGACCACCTTCCGCTCTGGGCCGAGTTCCAGGTGGACTTCTCCGACGAGTACCTGACCGACATCGCCTCCGCGTAGCTTGCGGCGGCCCTACGGTGCGGCCGGCGGCGGATGGCAGCTTCCGCCCGTCTCGTCCACCACCGTCCCGTCCTCGCCGATGAACCGGGCTGTGTAGGAGCCGGACTCGAGCGCCACCTCGAGCACGCCGAAGACGTCGTTGCGCAATACCTCGCTGTTGGCCGCCTGCGGACCCGGGTCATGGAAGCTGCGACCTCCGGTGCCCACCACGAACTCCCTCAACCCAGCAGGGTCGGGCACTCCAGCCGGAGTAACTGCCGCGAAGCGCTCGTAGTTGTGCGAATGGCCCGACAGAACAAGCTCGGCACCGTGCTCGTGGAGAGCCTCGAACAGCGGGGCGGTCTCGGGATGATGCTGGTTTGCGTTGCTGAAGCCGGAGCTGAAGCGCGGGTGATGCCAGTAGGCGAGCACGCAGGCGTCGTCCGGAAGCGTGTCGAGCTCGTCGCGGAGCCACTGCTCCTGCTCGCTGCCGGCGGCGCAGGACACGGGCCAGCAGTCGTCTGGCAATGACGGGTTCAGGCCGCCGGCGCGCGTGTAGTTGATGGCGCCCGAGTTCAGCACGAGCATCGTCCAGTCGCCGAGCTGCCAGCGGTAGTAGCCCTTCGTCGGGTCGCCGGCTGCGGCCCCGAAGTACGTGTAATAGCCGGGCGCCGAGTCGCGCTCGGGATCGCCCTCGTACTCGTGGTTGCCGACGGCGGGGTGCGTGATGTCGAAAAAGCGCCCCCAGGTCGGGTCGTACTCCGCCATGTAGTTCTCGAATTCGCCGAACTGGTACTGGGTGTCACCAAGCGGCGCGACAGCATCGGGGGCGAGGGTCTCGATGAGATCGGCGGTGCGTGCGTGGCGGCACTCCGTCGCAGTCTCGGGTAGCTCGGGGCGGCAGGCAATGTCGCCGGCGGCCACAAGCGTGGGTGGATCGGGCGGGGGCGGCGGCGGGGGCGGCGGCGCGGCCACCGGCAGCGGCGGCGGGGGCGGCGGCGCGGGAGTCGGTTGCGACAAGGCCCTCACTCGCAGCCGCCGCCGTACGACGATCCCGCGCGACCGGGCGGTCAGTGTGTAGCGGCGGGCCGCCACCCTGCGGGGAAGCCGTATCCGCAGGCGGAAGCCTCCCTTTGGACCGCTGCGCAGCCGCCGCAGTGAGCGGCCCGAAAGGAGCAGCCGCACGGGCGCGCGGGCCGGGAAACCGTGACCCGTGAGCCGGAGCGTCTGTCCCGGGAGCGCACTGGTCCGCGAGAGCTTCAGCGTTGGCTTGGCGGGTGCTGATAGCGCTGGCGCAACGAGAATCCCCAGCGCCAGGAGCGCCAGCAGCAAGCAACGCGGCCGTGTCATCCCGGCGAGGATCGCAGTAAGTCCGGCGCGCGTCTCAGTAGCTCAGGCGGGCCCTCGTAGAAGCTCCCGGATGTAGCCCGCCACGATCGCCCGGTCCCAGCGTTCTGGCCGGACGGGCGGTGGGGTTTGGTCGATTGCCTGAGGCTGAGGTTGCTGCATCCGGCGTTCTCCTGGACGAATCGATAGTACGAGGAACGTCGAACAGTAGCAACGGCTCGATCAGCCGCTCCTAGTCAGGACATAGCGGCGAGACCGGGATCCTCGTATCGCCCTCGACCTGCGGAATCGTCAGCTCCAGCTTGTCCACGAAGCACCACGACCAGTGCTCGCCGGGCTGGATCGAGCGCATGATCGGGTGGCCAGTCTCCTCCGCGTGCGCGGTCGCGTGACGCCCAGGCGAGCTGTCGCAGCAGCCCACGTGACCACACCCCAGGCAGATGCGCAGGTGGCACCACTTGCCGCCGCTTCGGAGGCACTCCTCGCAGCCGTCAACCGCCGGCGGCAGCTCCGTGAGCTCGATCGAGTCGACGTGTGTGCAACGGGGCATGTCAGGCCGTACCGTACGCGCATGAACGACTTCGTGTCCCGAGGCTTCACACGGCGTCGCATCACACCGGATGAGCTCGCGGACCGCGTTCCGCCAGGCCAGTACGTGGAGCGCGGCTTCCCCGTGCTCACCGCGGGCCCGACGCCGCGCATCGACACCGACGCGTGGGGATTTCGCATCGACGGCATGGTCGGCAGCGAGCGCGAGTGGACCTGGGAGGAGTTCCACGAGCTGCCGTTCGAGACGATCCCGTGCGACATCCACTGCGTGACGAAGTGGTCGAAGCTCGGCACCAGCTTCGGCGGCGTGTCGGTGGACACCCTCCTGGACGGCGCGCAGCCCGAGGGCGCCTACGCCATGGCCTACTCGTACGGCGGCTACACGACGAACCTGCCGCTGGCCGACCTCACCGGCGGCAAGGCGTGGGTGGTGACCGAGCACGAGGGCGAGCCGCTCCCGCGCGAGCACGGCGGGCCGGCTCGGCTGCTCGTGCCTCACCTCTACTTCTGGAAGAGCGCGAAGTGGGTGGCGGGCCTGCGCGTGATGGATCACGACGAGCCCGGCTTCTGGGAGCAGAACGGCTACCACCTCCGCGGGGACCCCTGGAAGGAGGAGCGCTATTGGAGCGACTGACTCCGGTCGAGCAGCGCGCTCCCGGGCACTGGCAGATCGCCACCGTCTCACAGGTCAAGCAGGAGACGCCGAGCGTGAAGTCGTTCCGCTTCGAGGTCCCGATGTGGATGCCGCACCTCCCCGGCCAGCACTACGACGTCCGCCTCACGGACCCCGACGGCTACCACGCCCAGCGCTCCTACTCGATCGCCTCCTCCCCGCTCGACGAGGGTGAGATCGAGCTGACGATCGACCGCCTCGACGACGGCGAGGTGTCGCCGTACTTCCACGAGGTCGTGGAGGAGGGCGACCAGGTGGAGCTGCGCGGGCCGTTCACCTCCTACTTCGTGTGGCGCGGCGAGTCGCCCGTGCTGCTGGTGGGCGGCGGCTCCGGGGTGGTTCCACTGATGGCGATGCTGCGGCACAAGCGACGCACGATGCCGGAGCTCGACATGCGCCTCGTGTACTCGGTGCGGTATCCCGACGACGTGATCTTCGCGGACGAGCTGGGCCACGACGCTCTGCTCACCTATACGCGCGAGGCGCCCGAGGGCTGGAGCGGCCACACGGGGCACATCGACGCCGACCTCTTGCGCGGTCCCGCCGACGGCGCGCAGCTCGCGTTCGCCTGCGGGTCGAACGGGTTCGTGGAGACCGCGAGCGACCTGCTGCTCGACCTCGGGATGGAGCCGGGCGTGATTCGCACCGAGCGGTTCGGGCCGACGAGCTGATGGAGGAGCGGATGGAGGCAGCCCGGCAGGTCCTGCGCGACTTCCACATGGGCAAGGACTGGGACACGGTGATCGAGGACGGCATCCCTCCTGAGCTCGCGAGCCTCCTGGGCGAGCTGCTCGACGCGTACCGCCGCGCGGACCTCGAGTGGCTCCTCGAGCACACCGATCCGGACGTGGAGATCACGCAGATCCCGGAGCTTCCGGGCGCCCGGACCTACCGCGGCTGCGAGGGCTTCATCGACGCGCTGCTGGATTGGCCGCGGCAGTGGGAGAACTTCAGCGTGGACCCCTGCCGCCTGTTTGCGGTGGGCGACGACCACCTCGTGATCGCGACGATCAATCGCGGCCGCCCGCCGAGCATGGACATCGAGGTGGAGGCGCAGATCGTGTTCCTGATGCGCTGGCGCGACCGGCGCATGACCAACTGGAACATATTCATGACGGTCGAAGAGGCCGTGGCGCTGGCCCAGACGCGCTAGGCGGCTATCGTGAGATGCATGGCGGACCGCGAGAGCGCGCGCCTCGACCAGCTCCGCACCGAGGCCGCCTACCACCAGCAGCGCCTCGACCTCTACCGAGCCAAGCTCTACGGAGGGCGCGCGGTGAACATGGTCCGGCTCGACGAGTTCCAGCGGGCGTCGGACGGCGCGGCCGCTCGCCTGCGCGAGGCGTTGGCTGACCCCACCCCGGAGTAGACTGGTCCCAGACCGCACCTCAGGTGCTCGCCTCTGCCTGTCGCGTCGGTACCCCCGAGAGAGGTTGAGGAATGGCATGTTCGAGCGCCTGCGCCGCCGGTCGCCGCCGCCTGTGGACCTCTCGCGGCACACGATCGACGGTCTCGAAGGCCGCGTGGCCGACCTCGAGGTGATGCTCCTGGGGCTTCAGGACGCCGTGCATCGCGAGGCCGTGCGCCGTGACGAGCAGGCCACGCGATTCGAGCGCCGGCTCGAGCCGCGCGAGCTGGCCCGGGCCCTCAGCGACGACGCACGCGAGCGCGGGTTGTAGGCATGCGCCGGCGCGACCTGACGGTGGTCGCATCGATCGTCGCCAGCGCCGTGCTCGTGGTCGTGCTCGTGCGCAAGTGGGACGAGCTCGAGGCCGGCATCACCGGTGCCGCCGCCGGCGTGATCGCGCTGGCGATCGCCCTCCAGGTCCTGGCGCTGGTCTCGCGCAGCGAGGCCTGGCGCGTGTGCGTGAACGCCTCAGGCGGGACCGTGAGCCGTCGCAAGCTGTACCGAGCGTCGAGCTTCGGCTGCGTCGGCCAGCTCCTGAACAGCCAGCTCGGCACCGCGGCGCGCATCGCGGCGCTGCGGCGCTCAGCGCCGGAGGAGACGCCGCGGGTGCCCGCCCTGATCGCGGCCGAGCTGCCGATTCTCTTCGTCGAGGCCGCGCTTGCCGCGCTCACGTCGTTCACCCTTGTCGGGCCGCTCGGCCTGCCCTGGTGGACTCCGATCCTCTGCGTCGCGGCCGTGGGCTGCGTGGGACTGGCGTTCAGGAGCATCGCGATCGCGCAGGCACGCTGGCTGCGCAAGGGCCTGTCGGTGCTGCGCTCGCAGCAGGGCAGCCAGCGTCTGGTCGGCTTCGTGCTGATCGCGGTGTTCGCCCAGATCGCGCGCAACTGGCTGTTGCTGAACGCCGTCGGGGTGGACGCGTCGGTATTCGACGCGATCGCCGTGCTGATCGCGGTGGTCTCGCTCGGCCAGCTGCCGTTCGGGTTGAGCGTGGGTGCCGCCGCGGCGGTGCTGATCCTCGGCCCCCAGGGCGTGGCCGCTGCCACGGCGGCCGGCGTGCTGCTCACCGCCACCGGCACCGTGGGCGGCCTCACATTCGCCGCGTGGGCCGCGCTCGACCTGCTGGCGGTGCGCTGGCTGGCGCCGATACCCGCAGGAGGCCCATGGTCGGCCCTGGCTGCACTTCCGATCGCGCGCCGGCGAGCCATCGAGGGCTGCTACTTCGGAGGCCTCAGCCACCTACAGATCACGCGCGTGCTCGGTGTGGCGACCGCCTAGCCAGCACAGGGTGGGTTAGGATCGATTTATGGCTGAAGAAGTAGCGCTCGCAGGCACCGAGGCAAGGGCGAAGCTCCGCAACCCGTGGGCGGTGCTGGGGCTGAGCATCATCACCATCGGCATCTACTACGCCTTCTGGTGGTACTTCATCAACCGGGAGATGCGCGACTTCGGTCGCGCCCGCGGCACCGACCTCGGCCAGAATCCCGGCAACTCGGTTCTGGCGCTCACGCTGGGTGCCCTGATCATCGTTCCCGCGATCGTCACGCTGTGGACCACCTGCGACCGGATTCAGCGCACGGAGGAGACCGCCGGCGTGGAGCGCCCGGCGAGCGGGCCGATCATCTTCATCCTGTTGCTGCTGATCGGGCCGGTGGGCATCTGGTACGCGGCAAGCGAGCTCAACAAGGCGTGGACCGCGCAGGCCGGCGCCGGCGGAGCAGCGAGCCTGCCGCCGAGCGAGGCAGCCCAGCCCGCTCCGCCACCGCCGCCCGCGCCGGCGGAGCAGCGGCCCGAGGCGCCGGGGCAGGGCCCGCAGGCGCCGAGCTAGTCAGTACCGAAGACCTTCGGCCCGCAGAGCCGAGCGCTCGTCCCCGTAGTCCTTGAAGCGCCAGAGCAGGCCGTCGCGGAACTCTGCGATGACCGCCGTGGGCACGTCGGTCTCGATCCCGCTCACCTTGGCGCGCATCCGGATGGATCCGATCGCGAGCACGTGGTCGCCGCGGTCACGCACGTCGGTGTAGGACGCCTGGAACACCTCGAACATCTCCTCGGTGTCGGCGATGAAGTGCCGCATGCCCTCGTGGCCCACGAACGCCCCCTCGGTGCCACGCTGGAAGGCGTCCACGATCTCCTGCGACATGGAGGCGAAAGTACTCCAAGCCGCCAGGACGGGCTGAACGCTAGTCGGGGTCGAGCCCGTCGAGGGCGACCGTCGCGTCCCCGTACTGGTCCGGGGGGACGCGCAGGGCGATGTCTCCGCGCGAGAAGCGGTCGAGCGGGTGGTCCGCGGTCAGCTCGGCCACGAGCCCAAGATCACGGAGGCCATCGCGGAAGGCGAGCCCGGTCTCGAGCTCCTCGTAGTCCGCAACGACCTCCCAGTCGTCGAAGCGCGGGTCCCCGATGTGCACCTGCACGCTCTGCCCACGGCGGCCAAAGAACCTCATCTGGCAAAGCTTTACCAATTCTTGTCTGCGACCTGTCCAGGGCATGGGGAGGGCCCCGCGATATTTGGTCCCATGAGACTGATCGCACTCCTCACAGCCCTGGTTCTCTCCCTGTCGGTCGCCGTGACCACTGCTTCGGCCGCCACCCAGTACGAGGGGACCGTCGTATCCATCAACAAGGACAAGCGGACCTTCCGCCTGAACGACTCCGAGCGCGGCACGATCCGCATCAAGGTCACCCGCAACACGCGCTTCGAGCGGATCAACGGGTTCAGCGGCCTGCGTGTCGGCATGAACCGCGTCGAATCGATCGTGAAGCGCTCCAACGGGCGCTGGGTCGCCATCGAGGTCGAGCGCTCCGGCGGCGGCGGCCGCCACGGCGGTGATGACGACTAGGTCGCGCAAAGGATGACTAGCGTTGGGGCACCGTGCCCCAACGCTCAGACATCCGCAACGTCGCGATCATCGCGCACGTCGACCACGGCAAGACCACGCTGGTCGACGCGATGCTGCGCCAGTCCGGCGTGTTCTCCGCCCACGAGGCGGAGGGGCTGACCGACCTGGTCATGGACTCGATGGACCAGGAGCGCGAGCGCGGCATCACGATCCTCGCCAAGAACGCCGCCGTGCGCTACGGCGACGTGAAGCTCAACCTCGTCGACACCCCCGGGCACGCGGACTTCGGCGGCGAGGTCGAGCGCGGCCTCACGATGGTGGACGGCGTGATGCTCCTCGTGGATGCATCCGAGGGGCCGCTCCCGCAGACCCGCTTCGTGCTGCGCAAGGCGCTCGAGGCAGGCCTGCCGGTGGTGCTCGTGGTGAACAAGGTCGACCGTCCCGACGCACGCATCGGCGAGGTGGTCAACGAGGTCTATGAGCTGTTCCTCGACCTCGACGCGAACGAGGAGCAGATCGAGTTCCCGATCGTCTACACGAACGCGAAGGCGGGGCAGGCCTCGACCGAGGAGGGCGTCGACGGCACCGACCTGCGTCCGCTGCTCGACCTGCTCGTGGAGCGCATCCCGCCGCCGATCTACGACGAGTCGCATCCGCTTCAGGCTCGTGTCACGAACCTCGACGCCGACCCGTACGTGGGCCGGCTCGCGCTCTGCCGAGTGCACCACGGCACGATCACGAAGGGCCAGCAGGTGGCGTGGATCAGGCGCGACGGCACGGTCGAGAACGTCAGGCTGACCGAGCTCTATGTGAACGAGGGGGTCGCGCGCCTGGCTGCCGACGAGGTCGGCCCGGGCGAGATCATGGCCATCGCCGGCATCCCCGAGATCACGATCGGCGAGACCATCGCCGATCCCGAGGACCCGCGGCCGCTCCCGGTGATCGCCATCGACGAGCCCGCCCTGGGCGTGACGATCGGGATCAACACGTCGCCGCTCGCGGGCCAGTCGGGCTCCCGGCTGACCGCGCGCATGGTGCAGGACCGGCTCGAGCGGGAGCTCGTGGGGAACGTGGCGATCCGCGTGGTGGACAGCGAGCGTCGCGACACCTGGGAGGTCCAGGGCCGCGGCGAGCTGCAGCTCGCCGTGCTGGTCGAGACGATGCGGCGCGAGGGCTTCGAGCTCACCGTCGGCAAGCCGCAGGTGGTCACGCGCGAGGTCGACGGCAAGGTGCACGAGCCGATCGAGCGACTCTCGATCGACGTGCCGGAGGACTTCCTCGGCGTGATCACCCAGATGCTCGCCCTCCGCAAGGGGCGCATGGAGAACATGGTCAACCACGGCACCGGCTGGGTGCGGCTCGAGTTCCTCATTCCCGCGCGCGGCCTGATCGGCTTCCGCACCGAGTTCCTCACCGAGACGCGCGGGTCGGGGATCCTGCATGCGGTCTTCGAGAGCTACGAGCCCTGGCAGGGCGAGATCCGCACGCGCCCGACCGGCTCGCTCGTGGCCGACCGCCGCGGCCCCACCGCCACGTTCGCGCTGCTGAAGATGCAGGAGCGCGGGCAGCTCTTCGTCGGGCCGGGCGAGGAGGTCTACGAGGGGATGGTCGTGGGCGAGAACGCCCGCGCCGACGACCTCGACGTGAACGCGGTGCGCGAGAAGAAGCAGACGAACATGCGCGCGTCCGGCTCAGACGAGACCGTGAAGCTCGTCCCCCACCACAAGCTCTCGCTCGACCAGGCGCTCGAGTTCATCCGCGACGACGAGTGCGTGGAGGTGACCCCCGAGATCATCCGCCTGCGCAAGCTCGTGCTGGATCCGGTGGAGCGGCAGAAGGCCGCGCGGGCGCGCAAGCGCGAGCCCGAGCCGGCTGCGTAAGCCGCGCGTCAGAGCAGCCAGACGATGAGCAGGATGATGAGCGCGACGCCGACGCCGATCCCGGTGATCGAGAGCGGCGTGCGGTTGTCGGCCCAGAAGCCGGGGTTCGCACGCGAGGCCGAGTGATGGCCCTCGGGCGGTGTGCCGGTCCAGTCGTCGTCGTCGTCCCACGAGCTCATGGTTCCGCACGGTACCGACCGGGTAGGCAAGGGGTTCGTTACTCGAAAGGGAGGCATCAAGACAGATGGCGAATCCGAACGCCAGGGACACCAAGCTGATCCAGTACCTCAACGAGGCGTACGGCAAAGAGAAGGAGCTCGAGACCGCCCTCGAGGCTCATATCGCCATGACGACCCGGACGCCGTACAAGAAGCGGCTTCGTGAGCATCTGAAGGAGACCAAGGGACACTCGCGTCAGCTGAAGACGCGCATCCGCGAGCTCGGCGGCAAGGCGGAGGCCGGCCCCGTGAGCTCGGGTCCCACGCCGGTCGTGGAGGCGGCTTCCACGCTCACGTCCGTGGCCAGCAAGGCCGTGGCCGCGGCGCAGGGTCCGCTGCACGCGATCCGCGGCACCGGCGGGGCCGAGAAGATGCTCAAGAACGCGAAGACCGAGTACCACAACGAGTTCGAGGAGATCGCCACCTACACGGGCATCGAGGCGCTCGCGGAGGCCGTGAACGACAAGGAGACGGCCAAGCTCGCCCGCGGCATTCGTCGCGAGGAGGAGCGCATGGCGAAGTTCCTCGAGAAGCAGATCCCGCAGCTCGCGAAGGCGGTGGCGAAGGAGGAGATCCCGGCCGCCGAGCGTCGCAACGGCCGGTCGCGGTCGAGCTCACGGCGCTCGTCGTCGAGCAGCTCACGCAGCGCGTCGAACGGCTCGAGCCGCTCGTCGAGCAGCACCAAGAAGGCGCGCTCGGGCTCGGCGTCGAGCCGGTCCAAGAAGGCGCGCTCGGGTTCGTCCTCGAGCCGCCCCAAGGCGCGGTCGCGCTCGGGCTCCTCGTCGAGGTCCCGCTCCAAGTAGCAGCGAGAGCCCGCCCGCCCTCGCCGGCGGGCGGGCTCCGACTTCAGGGCATGAGCGAAGCGAAAAGCGAAGACACGAGAGACAACGAATCCGAGCAGGAACGGCTCGATCGCAACCTCGAGCAGCTTCTCGGCGAGTTGCGCGTTGCGCTGCCGGGGGTCCAGGTGCTGTTCGCGTTCCTGCTCGTCGTTCCGTTCAACCAGCGCTTCGCGGACATCACGAGCTTCCAGCAGACCGTCTACTTCGTGACCCTCCTGTGCGCCACCGCGGCCACCGCGTGCCTGATCGCGCCGACCGCCCACCACCGCATCGAGTTCCGCCAGCAGGACAAGAAGCGCATCGTCATGGGCGGCAACCGGCTGACCATCGTCGGCCTGGCGCTGCTCGCGTCCGCCATGACCGGGGCGATCACGCTGATCACCGACTTCCTCTACAGCTCGACGACGGTGACCGTGACTGCGGGACTCGTTGCACTCATGTTCCTGATCCTCTGGTACGCGATACCGATCCGGCGCCTGATCGCGCAGGACTAGCGGAGCGAGCGCGCCAGCTCCAGCGCGCGCTCGCGGCTGAAGGCTCCCTCCAGGCGCACCAACAGGTCGCCGCGCTCCAGGAGCAGCACGTTGCCCGCGAGGCGCAGCTCGCTCTCGGCGAAGTCGGAGTCGGGCGGGCGGTAGAAGAACAGGTGCGGGGCGCCCTCGATCCAGACGGCGCGGTCGCCGTCCACGCTCAGGCGTTCGATGCGCGTGGTCTCGCCCGCGATCTTGCCGAGGTAATCCGGCGCGAGGTCGCCGCGGAACTCGCCGACCAGGAGCCCCAGGCCCGTGCTGCTTGCCTCGGGCAGCCCGCTTCTCGGCCGGTAGGCGAGCGACAGCTCGCCGCCGGCCACTCGCGGGTTCACGAAGACGGCGGTCGGGCGTCCGGCTGCGCCCGGCACGAGCGGCTCGAAGCCGAGCGACTCGCGGGCGCGGTCGATCGTGGTGCGGGTGCCGAGCTCGAGTGGGCGCAGCTCTGGGACCTGCGGCAGCTCGTCGCGGCGCTCCACGGTCGCGCCCTGGAGCCCGAAGAACTCGAGCACCGCGTCGCGCACGTCGGGCACGGCGGCCACGACGCCGCCGGCCAGCAGGAGAAGCGAGGCGAGTGCGATGGCCAGGGACCTGCGGAAGACGATCGGACGCCTGCGGCGCGCGGGCGCGGGCGACTCAAGGCGCTGGCGAACGCCCGAGACGAGGTCGGGGGTCTCCGGCCAGTCGAACTCGCGACCGAGCTGGGTGAGGCGCTGCTCGAGCTCGCTCATGCCTCCACCTCCCCCAGCTCCAGTCGCAGGCGCTCGAGCGCGCGTGCGAGACGTGACTTGACGGTGCCGCGCGGGCAGTCGAGCGCCGCGGCGGTCTCCTCCTCGCTCAGTTCGAGCAGGTAGCGGCAGGCGATCGCCTCGCGGGCCGGCTCCGGGAGGCGCTCGATCGCGGCGAGGAGCTGGTCGCGTTGCTCGGAGTCGAGGAGCGCCGCCTCGGGCGACGGGACCGCGTCGTCCGGGCGGCGCTCCTCGACCACGCGCTGCGCGATGCGCACATGCCGTCCGGCTCCGCGCACGCGGTTGCGGGCCTCGTTCGCCACGATCGCGAGCAGCCAGGGCCGGAACGGCGAGCCCTCGCGGAACCGCGACAGCGCGGCGTGCGCCTTCACGAAGCCGTCCTGAGCGGCCTCCTCCGCGTCCGCCTCCGAGCGAGTGATCACCCACGCAGTCCGGAACGCAATCGCCTGATGCCGTCTCACGATCTCCTCATAGGCATTCAGCTCACCGCGCTTTGCGCGCGCGATCAGCTCCGCTTCCTGTGGTGGCCGGTCCTCCACCGTGCCCTTAGTACAACGTGCGCGGCGGACCGGTTCCGGAGCCCCCGTATGCTTTCCCGGCTCGCCGGACCCGCGGACGCCGTGACCACGCAACTCATCGACTCGCTGCGAATCGAGAGGGAAATCCTCTGGGTGCGGCCCTGCTCGGAGTTCGGAAGCCGCTACCTGGCCGACGACTTCTGGGTCGCCTACGACGAGCGGGTGGACCTGGACACCGTGAGCGAGGCCGTGGCACTGATGCCGTTCGTGCTCAGCATCGCCCCGGTGGCGTGGGCCTCGGGAGACCACTGGACCGTGCCGGAGCTCGACGCTGTGCAGGCCGCCTCGCTCCCCGCCGCGCAAGCGACACTGCGTCGGTGGTATCCGCGCCTCCCGTGGGACGGCGAGCTCCTGGCCGAGCGGGTGACCGAGATGCCCGCTCGCGGCGGAGGAGCGGATGTGATCGTCTTCAGCGGCGGGCTCGACTCCACCTACAGCGCGCTCTCCGAGCCACCCGGCCGGGCGCTGCTGCTCCTGCGCGGCCTCGACGTGGCGCTCGACAACGGCCCGGGCTGGACGCGCGTCCGGCGCGAGGCGCAGGCGCTCGCGGAGCGCGCGGGACACACGCTCGTGACCGCGGAGACGAGCCTTCGGCGCCACCTCCGGCGCGACGTGGTCGACAGTCTCCACGGACGGGACGGCGGCTGGTGGGGACAGGTGCAGCACGGGCTGGCGCTCGCGGGACTGGCCATACCCGTGGCGGCCAGCTCCGGCGCGCGCAGGGTGCTCATTCCGGCCACCCTCTCGCGGGACAGCGCGCCGCCGCTCGGCTCGGCCCCGGAGCTCGACGAGAACGCACGCTGGAGCGGCGGCGAGGTGGTGCATCACGGGTTCGAGCTCACGCGCCACCAGAAGCTCCAATGGATTCTCGGCCGCTGCGACGAGATCGGCCCCGTCTTCCTGCGCGTTTGCTACTCCGCCCCGCACGGCGCCGGCGACAACTGCATGCAGTGCGAGAAGTGCCTGCGAACCGCCGTAGCGGTGATGATCGAGGGACGCGACCCGTTGCCCTTCGGCTTTCCGCTCGCCCCGCGCACGATCGAGCGGAGGTTTCGGGACGGTTTCGACAACGGCACCTTCGAGGACATGGCGGCCACTCGGCCGCTCTGGGCGCAGCTTCGCGCCCGCGCCGGTGAGCAGGCGGGGCTGCTCTCCCCCGGCTTCCGGGACTGGCTCCTCGCGGATACGCGCGGCGCTTTGGCTCCAAACGTGGCGCCGGTCCCATGAGAGTCGTCGTCACGAACTGCGTGTCTATGAACGGCGGAGACGCCGCGATCCTCCAGGGGATCGACGAAATCCTCCGCCACGCGCTGGGGCCCGGGCTCGAGATGACCGTTCACGACGACTATCCGGCGAGCGCCGCGCACCACGTGCCGTTCGACGTCCACCCGCAGCTCCAGTCGCTCGCTGGGCGCGCACGCTCGCGGCGCGCGCTGGAGCGGCAACTGGACCCGGGCGAGGGACGAGCGCTCCTGGACCGCTATGCCTCCGCGGACCTGATCGTGAGCACGGGAGGCACCTACCTCACGGACAACTACGACGTGGCTCCGCGCATCCGGGAGTTGGAGCTGGCTGCCGCGCTGCGGCGCCCGCTCGTCCTCTTCACCCAGTCCATCGGCCCGCTCTGGCGCCGAAGTACGCGGCGCGCGCTGCGGCGCGGGCTCTCAGGCGCACGCCTGGTGCTCGTGCGCGACGAGTCCTCGCGCGAGGAGCTCGCCCGCGCTCGGGTCCGGGGACCCCGAACCGCGCTTGCAGCAGACGCCGCGTTCGCGCTCGCCAGCCCGGACGCGCTCGCCGAGGCCTGCGTTCCGCGGCCAGCGGCCGAGCGCCCCGAGGTCTCCATTTCGGTCAGGGCGTGGAGCCATTTTCCGAACGGCGACGGCCGGGTGCGGCTCGAGCGCTACCTCGAAGCGATCGCGGGGCTCGTGCGCCATCTGGTCGTTCGCCGGGGCGCGCGCGTCACGTTCATCTCCACCTGCCAGGGCGTGCCCTCCTACCCGCACGACGACTCGGTCGTGGCGGACACGATCGCGGCCCGCCTCCCCGGCTCCGTGCTCGCCCACGTGCGGGTGGACCGCGATTTCCACGACCCCCGTGAACTGGTGGCCCGGCTGGGCGCCTCGGACCTGGTGGTGGCCACTCGGATGCATGCGGCGATCCTCGCGCTCGCGGGTGGGGCCCCGATCCTGCCGATCGCCTACGAACAGAAGATGGTCGGCCTCGCCGGGCAGCTCGGCCTTCAGCACGCGCTGCACGACATGGCGAGCATCTCGACGCGCGCGCTCTGCGCCAGCGCCGACGAGCTGCTCGAGAGCTCCGGCGCGCTGCGCCCGGCGCTGTTTGCCCGGGTGGAGCAGCAACGACTGAGCGCGCTCGCATCCGGCGAGCTCCTGCGAGAGGCACTGGCAGCTTGATCGTCGATCGCCTCGAGGAGAGGGAGGTGAACGGCCTGCTCGAGCGCTCGGCGCGCATCCGCTGGAACGGCGGCGAGTTCCGGCTGCGCCTGGCGGTGCCTCCCGAGCTGGCGCCGGCGTCGCTCGACGCGTCGCCGTTCATGTCCGCCACGCTCCTCCCCGCAATGGCATTCCACGAGGACCTCGTAATCGACGGGCCGGTCTCCCCGCTCCTGTTTCGCCAGACCGAGGCGATCCAGCGCACCTATCACGCCTGGGACCGCGGCCTGAGGCGCGGTGCTGTGCAGGTGGCGGAGGAACGCGCGCCGGAGCCCGCGGAGGGGCGACTGGCCTCCTTCTTCTCACGCGGGCTGGACTCGTTCTTCACGGCTCTCCACCCGCGTCCGACCGGGCAACCGGAGCTGCTCGTCTTCTGCTCGACGATGGACCCGTTCGAGGACGAGCGCGCGCGGGCTGAACAGCTGAGGCGCACGCGCGCGGCTGCCGAGGCGATCGAGCTCCCGCTCGCAGACGTGCGCCTGAACCTGCGCGAGCTGACCGAGCGGATCATCGACTACGTGGACCTCCATGGCGCGGGCCTCGCGGCGCTCGCGCAATCCGTCTCGGGTGGGCTTCGGACGGTCGTGGTGGCCTCGAGCCACAGCGTGTCGGAGTTCAACGCGTGGGGCTCGAGCCCGCTCCTCGACCCGCTCTTCTCCACCGAATCCGTACAGGTCGAGCACGACTCCGTGGCATTCGGCCGCCTCGACAAGATCGCCTGGCTGGCGCGCGAGCGGCCGGACGTGCTGGCACTGGCGGAGGTCTGCCAGCACCAGCACGCACCGGGCAACTGCGGGCGCTGCCACAAGTGCCTGCTCACGGCGGTCCAGCTCGTGGCGGTGGGCGCGCCCGGAGCGATCCCGGGCCTGCCGGCGCGGCCCGATCCCGAGCTGCTCAGCACGGACCGCCCCCAGGGACTCGGCCGGCGGCTCCAGTTTGTGGCCGCGCATCGAGCCCTCCCTGACACGCCCGAGCACGCCGAGCTGAGGGACGCCCTGGTGCACTCGCTGCGGCGGGTCGCTCGGCCGGGCCCAGCGGACTGGCTTCGAGCCGCGCGGGAGTGGCGGCGCGGCGTCCGCCCGCGCCTCAACCCGGTCCACCCGCTTCAGGGAAGCGTCTTCTCCTCCCAGTGGGTCGGCCTGCTGATCGAGCTGCTCCGCTACGGCCGGCCATTGCACCGCCACGGTGGGCTCGAGCCGCCGGGGCCGGCCGCACCCTGGGAGGAGCCCGGGAGCGCGCGCACTGGACTCGTGCGCGGCCTCGATCTCGGGGCGGGCCGGCACGTCTACGCCGTGGGGGCCGCTCCCAGGGGCCAGACCTTGGGCGAGCTCGGGGCGCTCGAGCGCTCGGAGCAGGCGGGCACGCGTCCGGTGTGGCTCACCGCGGACCGGCGCGTGTCGCTCAGCGCCGCGCCGCCCCCGTGGGCGAGGCCCGCGTGGACGGTCCGCCTGCGCTGGGCGCTGGCGCCGCTCGGATGGCGCGAGTCCGGCGCTCGCATGCGCCTCGCGACGCTCGGCGGACGCCTGGCGGAGCTGGCACGCCGCCGGCAGGCGCCGCTCGCCACCTCACCGGGATTCGAGCCCAAGACTCCGGCAGGCTGGATCCACGTGGAGTCCGGACCTGGCCGGGTGCCGCTCTACGCCGCCACGCACGCGGCCACGGGCGACCAGCTGCTCACCCGCGACCCCGGCGAGGCCACCGACATGGGCTTCGGCCCGGCGGAGCTGCTCGGCTACCTCGCGGCGGAGGCACCGGTCACCGGCAGCCTCGGGATGCACAGGCTCGACATCCCGTGGGCGTCACGCCTCGGCCGGCGGGCGCGGGCGATCTAAGGCTCCGCCCGCTCACTCGATCCGCCAGCGCTTGCGCACGCGGTCGAGGCCGCCGACCGCTCGGTCCGCCCACTGCCTCACGGCCGTCACGCGCACGCGCCGCCGGCAGGCGTCCAGCAGATGGCGCACGCCCAGCGCGGCGCCCCACAGCAGGCGGCGCCGCAGAACGACCTCACGGAACTGGGTCCACGGGCGTCCGAGCCCGTTCGCACCGGGCCGGCCGGCGGCACGCACCGCGGCAAGCGCGGCGCTCAGCTCCCGGGCATAGGGCGCCCAGATGAGTTGGCGCTCCCGCCGGCGAGGCCGGTGGTACGTGTGACCCCACGTGAACGGCACGGGGCCCCGTTGGTAGCGAAGCGCGCGCGTGAGCGCCATCACCCGCAAGAGCGCAGGCGGGCCGCCCGCGAACGAGGCGCCCGAGTAGTGGAAGAGCACAAGCGGACGGCCATTCACGAGCGCGTGCCCAGCCTCCTCGCGCAGCTCGTACCCGCCCACGCTCCAGGGCGCCGCTGCGAGCCCCACGTCGTTCACCGTTCGCACGCGAGCGAGCGTTTGCGGCCAGTCGTTCAGGTAGCGCTGGTTCGCCCAGCGACCCGGCTCCGGCTCGGCGCCGCACCAGTCGAGGCACTGCTCGCGCCAGTGCGACGCGGCGGCCCGGCCAGCTTCGTCGTTGCGAAAGCCGATCAACCCGGCCTGGTAGCACCCGTATACCTCGTCGAGGTGCGGCATGGACGGCGGGTGGTCAGACGGGAGCAGCACGACCGAGCCGGCCTCGAGCTCCCGCAGGAGTGACGACGGGTGCGAGAAGAACATCATGTCGGCGTCCACGTGAACGACGGCGGTCGCGTCCTCGCGCTGGAGCAGATACAGGTAGAGGCACGGCTTCACCGTGAAGCGGTACTCCGTGGCGCTGCGCGTGCTCTTCAGCGTCGCGAGCTCTCGGTCGTGTGCCTCGAGCTCAGTCAGGGCCATCGCCTCGACGCCCGGGAGCTCGAGGCGGTTCACGATCTCGCGCGCAGCGTCGTCGAGACAGAACGCGATCACCGCCGCATCCGGCACGTGCCTGACGAGCGAGCGCTGCATGACGAGCCAGCGAGCAGCGAACGACCCATCGAAGAGCGAGCAGAACAGGACCGCGCTCATCGAAGCCGGAGCCTATGCCGCTTGAAGAGGACGGCCTTCGAGCGACCGGAGCAGCTCGATGAGCTGCACGGAATTGCGCGCCGGATCGTGGCGCTCACGCACCACCTCGGCACCCGCGCGTGCAACGGAATTCAGCTCGCCGGCATCCATCGAAAGGACGCGGTCGAGCGTCGAGGCGAGCTCACCGAGATCGTTCGGCTCGAACATGAAGCCCGTCCGTCCTTCCTCGATCAGCTCGGGGAGACCGAAGATCCGCGAGGCGATAACCGGCTTCTCGAAGGCCATGGCCTCGATCACCGAGAGCGGCAAGCACTCGACGTCGGACGCCAGCGCGAACACGTCAGAGACCAGGTGCCACGCATACGCATCCTCGGTGATCGGAACGATCCGCACGCGGGACTCCAGAGACATGGCCGCGACATAGTCGGCGATTGCGTCCGGGTACGGGCCGGGCGTGGCGCCGACCAGCAGAAGCTGGGCGTCGGGGTGGTCCGCGGCCACCCTCGCAAATGCCTGCGTGAGGAGCGCCTGGCCCTTCCGCGATCCCAGGGTGGCCAGGCAGAGAATCACTCGCGCGTCCAGCGGTATGTCGCGTGCGCGGCGCTCATTCGAGGCTGCCGACGAGCGTCGGAACTCGTCGATGGCTTCGAGCTCGATCCCGTACGGCAACGTGACCGCCCGATCGGCATCCACGTACGGCTCGTACAGCCGGCGCGTTGCGTCCGCGGCAAAGATTGTGGCGTTGGCAGCACCCAGCGCGTGCTCGATGCGCTGAAAGACATACGCGTGGTCGGGACTCCAACCGTGCCCGACGGTCCACCAAGTCTTCGGTTCAAAGCTCTCGTGGAGAGCCCAGGCGACCGGGATGCCGAGCCGCGTTGCGAGGTCCACACCGATGAAGCAGTCGAGCGTGCTCACGAATGCGACCGAGTGACCGCCGGGCTCACACCAGGCCCTCAGCTCCTCGATGCGTCCCTCGTACTCCGCTGGTCCGGTCTCCGGGTAGGCCGACGTGACGTGGACCTCGATGCCGGCACGCTCGAGCCGCTCGCGCCACGGGCCGTCCCTGAACGACACAACCGTGCAGTCGGGGAATCCCGCGCGCTGTAGCCGCAGCACCTGGTCGACGAAGTAGCGCTGGGCGCCGCCGTAGTCGAGGCGGTGAGTGAAAGCGAGCAGGCCGCCCGAGCCCCGGTCCCGGCGGGGCGGGCGGCGGTCCCCGGGGCGCAGGTCGTCGCGACCCCCGGCCGACAGTTGCGGCTGACTGCGCGTGAGCCGAACCTCGTTCGACTCGAGGACGAGCGTGTGGCCGGCCATGCTGGTCACGAGTACCGCGATCGTCACAACCTCTGGCGCCTGGCGCAGATGCCGAGCGGACGGCACGAACTCGAATCCGGCGAGTACAGCGTCCGGTGCGCCTGCCACCGGCTGATGCGCCAGGAGGTCCCCGCGCGGCAGCGCGAGTCGCGCCTGGCCGGCGAGCTCGCCGTCGATGAACACCTCGACCCGCCGGACATGGTCCTCGAGGGCCACGGCCCAACCAGCGATGCGCAGGGTCTCAGCGGCGGTCGAGGTGCCTGGCGCCGGCAGCTCGAGGCCTCCCACAAGGCGCCCGGCCTGGCTCCCCCGCCCCAGTCCGAACTCCCGCGCCCACGGGACGCCCGTTGCACTCACCCCAAGGAGCCCGGTCACCGGAGCGGTCGCACGCACATGCCCGAGTGCGGTGGTTTCGACGTACCCAAGCGCCTCAGGCTCCTCCGGGTCGGTGGTCAGAAGCTGATCCCCGCTCACGGGATGGAGCGCCGAGAAGAGTGGCCGCGTCACGGCGTCCGGATCGCGGAAGAGGTATCCGTCTGGCGGTCCGCCGTACGCACCGGGTCCCCCTTCTCGCCTCGGCCGAAGCTCGAGCAGGCGTCTCGCGACCGCGCGTACGCGTGTGCCCTTGCCGTGCGCCGCCCAGCGGATCGGCCCGAGCGCGTAGGCGACCCCCGCGGACGCGGAGGTACGCCCCAGCTCGGCGTTGTAGGCGTCCGTGACGAGGAGTCCGTGGGCAGTGCGCCAGACGGGGATCTCACCCGCCGACCCGTCCGACGCGAGACCGCCGAGCTCGCCCACGAGAACACCCCTGGGGAGCCGACCAAGGCCGTACAGATGCCGCCGCGCCGCCGGGTCGATCGCTCGGACGAGCCCTATGTACGGACCTCGCGGATCTATGCGGCGGCACGATAAGGGATCGGCAATAGCATTCGCCGCATGCGGATCTGCGTCGCCGGGATGCACCGCAGCGGGACCTCGATCACGGCGTACATCCTCAGCCAGCTCGGCGTGGACCTCGGCCCAGAAGAGACGCTGCTCGGCCCGGATGTCGTGGACAATCCGCTCGGGTACTGGGAACAGCGCGGCATCATCGAGGTGAATGACCTTGTGCTGGAGCGGCTGGGCGGCCCCTGGACCGACCCTCCGCGGCTGCGTCCCGGCTGGGCGGCCTCGGCGGATCTCGATGACCTGCGCGACCGCGCCCACGCGCTGCTGCGGAGCAGCTTCGGCGACCGGCCGTCGGGCTGGAAGGACCCGCGCTGCAGCCTCACGCTGCCGTTCTGGCTCTCGGTGGAACCGTCCTTGCGGGTGGTGATCTGCGTGCGCGATCCGCTCGAGGTGGCCGCGTCCTGGGCGCGCCGGGGGCCCGGCTTCGATGCGCCCTTCGCGCTCGAGCTGTGGATGGAGCACACGGCACGGGCGCTGATCGACTCGGAGCACATTCCGCGATTGGTCGTGCACCACGAGGACCTCTTTCGCGACCTCGAGGCCCAGGTCCGCCGACTCGCCTCGTTCGTGCACGCCGAGCCGGTGAGCGCGGACACGGTGGCCGCGATTCGCGGCTTCGTCAAAGAGGACCTGTGGCGCAGCCGCACCGGCATCCAGGACCGCCGGCGGGTGCCGCCGGAGGTCGCGCGGCTATACAGCGCGCTGCGCACCCACGACCCGTCGCGGACGAGCGGCGTGGACGGGCTCACGCCACTCGCGCGGCAGCTGCTCGCGAGCCGCCACAGGACCCAGAATCGCGACCTCGTCGGCTACCGCTGGCCCCGGCTCCGCGAGCGCGCGCGCCGGCGAGCTCTCAAGCCGCTTCTCTGGTGGGTGCGCGACCTGCTGTTCGCCGGCCGCAACAAGGCCGCGTCGGTTCGCGACGCTCACGCCCGCGTCAGCGGTCCGGCCGCGAGGGTGGAGCGTCGAATCGGCGTCATGATCGGAGCGCTCGATCGCCGCCGACAGCAGTGGCGCGTGGAGTAGGCACGTGCGCACGGTCTGCGAGCCAGCGGCGAAGCTCCTCCGAAGCGCGCTCGGGCTGGTGCTCGCGCTCGATCGTGCGCGATGCCTGTCTGCCGAGCCGAGCGGCCAGCGCGCTGTCGCGGCGCAGACGGGATAACGCCTCCGCTAGCGCATCGGGATCGTCGGGGGGCACCAGGAGGCCGTTCTCACCGTCGCGCACGAGCTCGGGGATGCCCACGATGCTCGTGCTGACCACCGGCAGCCCTCGGCCCATCGCCTCGATCAGGACCACCGGAAGCCCGTCACGGTCTCCGTCGGTGGCGATCCGGCACGGCACCGCAACCGCCGAGCAGTGCGCGTACGCCTCGCTCACCTCGTCGGGGCCGCACACGCCCCTGAAGACCACGCGGTCCTCCACGCCCAGCGACGTGGCGAGCTCTCGGAGCTCAGGCAGCAGCGGGCCGTCGCCGATCACGTTCAGCGCGAACGGGTGGCCATTCGACGCCGCCAGCGCGCACGCGTGCACAAGCGAATCGATGCCCTTCTTCGGAACCAGCCTTGCCACCGCCAGCACCGGCGCGTCCGGAACGGGATCGACCGGCTCGGCGGCCGGGGCGACGAGCGCCAGCCGCCGCACGTCGACCCCGGGGGCGCGTGCGCGGATCTCCTCGGCGTTGTAGTGCGTGACCGTGGCCACGCCCGCCGAGCCGGCGAGCCGGCGCGCGAGGTGCGGTGCATTGAACCCACTCCAGATGTCGTTGCCGTGGCAGAAGACCGTGAACGGGATGCCGCTCAGCTCCGAGGCGTCCTGCGCGTACTCGGCCGAGTAGTACGCGAAGTGAACGTGCAGGAGGCCCGCGCCCTCGCTCGCCGCCCTTGCGGCAATCAGGCCCGCCCGGAGGAAGTGGCGAAAGCGCCGCTCGGCCCGCGCGCGTCGAGCCGCACGCAGCCAGGCGCGCGGGCGCCGAGCCGCGAGCGGACCGTGGGCGCGAAGGATCCGGGCCAGCCTGGGCTCGTCGGGCACGCGCCGCACCCTCGCCCGGAGCCCGGCGAGCCCAGGATCGCGCGGCTCGTCGAGGGTGTCCTCGAGCGTGTCGACGGCCACGCTCCACCCCGACCGCTCCAGTTCGAGCATCTCCCTGAGGACGAACGTCTCGCTGAGCTTGGGAAAGCGAACGAGCACGTAGTGGACGCGCGGCGCCACGGGCGGCATCGCCAGCCATAGTAGGCGCGTCGATGGATCCCGCAGCCGTGAGAACCTCCGTGCTCATGCCCGCCTACGAGGCGGAGGCGACCCTGCGCGAGGCTGTCGAGAGCGCGCTCGCGCAGACGGTCGGCGACCTCGAGCTGCTGGTGATCGACGACGCGTCCCGGATCCCGGTCCGGGACGTGCTCGCCGGCATCGCAGACCCACGCCTTCGCATCATCAGGCGAAGCCACAACGGCGGCCCCGGGGCCGCGCGCAACACGGGCTTGAGGCACGCCCGCGCGCCGCTCGTGTCACAGCTCGACGCCGACGACATGTGGGAGCCCGACTACCTCGAGCACGTGCTGCCGCATTTCGAGGACCCCGCAATCGGCCTCGTCTACGCGAATGCCGTGATCCTCGGCCACCCGACGGGTCACGACACCTACATCTTCGACCCCGAGCCACACCCGATCGACCGCTTTCCAAAGCTCGCCGAGCAGAACCCGGTGCCGGCGCTCACGGCCACGATGCGCGCCCACGCGGTGCGCGCCGTGGGCGGCTATGCGCGCTGGCTCCAGATGGCTCAGGACTACCACCTGTACCTGAAGCTGGCCGCCGCAGGCTGGCGCTTCCACTACGTGGACCGCAAGCTCGCCCGCTACCGCTGGCCGGAGCCCACCCGCGGCCTGTCCTACGACGACCGCCGCCGTGAGCTCTACGAACTGCCCATGTGGACCGCCTTCGCGCTGCGCCATCCGCTCACCCCAGGACCGAAGCGGCAGGTGCGCATGCGGCTGCGCCGTGAGGTCGAACGCCTACGATTCGGCCGGTGACGAGCTCCACAGCCAGCACGCCGGCGGTCGCGGTCGACGACGTCTCGAAGGCCTTCCGCATCCCGCACGAGCGCGTCTCGACGCTGAAGGAGCGGGCTCTTCACCCGTTCCGGCGCTCTTCGCATGAGCACTTCGACGCTCTGCGTGGAGTCTCGTTCGCCGTCGAGAAGGGCGAGTTCTTCGGCATCGTCGGCCGCAACGGGTCGGGCAAGAGCACGCTGCTCAAGTGCATGGCGGGGATCTACCGCGCCGACAGCGGCGCCATCTACGTGAACGGCCGCGTGTCCACCTTCATCGAGCTCGGGGTGGGCTTCAACCCGGAGCTGGCCGCCCGCGACAACGTGCTGATCAACGGCGTGATGCTCGGGCTCTCCCCGCGCGAGGCGCGCGAGCGCTTCGACCGCGTCATCGACTTCGCGGAGCTCAGGGAGTTCGAGGAGCTCAAGCTGAAGAACTACTCGTCCGGCATGCAGGTCCGGCTCGCGTTCTCCGTGATGGTCCAGGTGGACGCCGACATCCTCCTGATCGACGAGGTGCTCGCCGTCGGCGACGTGAGCTTCCAGCAGAAGTGCTTCGACGTGTTCAACAAGCTGCGCGACGAGGGAAAGACGATCCTGTTCGTGACCCACGACATGAGCGCGGTGCGCCGCTTCTGCCACCGCGCCGTTCTGCTGGAGCGTGGGAAGGTCGTCCAGATCGGGCAGCCGGCCGAGGTGTCCGAGGCCTACGTGGACCTCAACTTCGGCGAGGGCGCCGACGTGACGGCGCCATCGGAGGGCCGCCGCAGCGGGGACGGCACGGCGGAGATCCTCGAGGCGTGGTGGGAGGACGACCAGGGCGAGCGCCAGACCGTGCTCCACCAGGGTCGCCCGTGCTCCTTCCACGCGCGGGTGCGGTTCACGACCGAGGTCGACGACCCGGCGATCGCGACGGTCTTCGAGAACGAGCAGCACCAGCCGCTCATGGCCACCTCGACCGACTGGAAGGGCGAGAGCACAGGCCACTTCGGAGCGGGCGAGGAGGTCGAGTTCTCGGTTCAGCTCGAGATGGCGTTCGCGCCGGGCCGCGTGTACGCGTCGCCGTGGGTGGCCCAGGGCGGCCACCGCGTGATGGACCGGCGCCCGGAGCTGGCCTCCGTGGTCGTGGCCGGGACCCACGTGTCCGGCGGCCTCGTGGACCTGCCGCACGACGTGCAGCTCAAGGCCGGCGACCGCAGCTTCCAGGGCCAGGGAGGCGCGGCGTGAGCCAGCTCGACGTGGCGGCGCTGGGGCGCCCGATCAAGGGCCCGTCGGCCCTCGGCACCGACCTTCGGCGCCTGTTGCACCTGTCGGTGACGCTCGCGGTGATGGAGTTCAAGCTGCGCTTCTTCGGCTCCGTGCTGGGCTACCTGTGGCAGCTCATGCGCCCGCTGCTCCTGTTCGGCGTGCTGTACGTGGTGTTCACCGAGTTCGTGCAGCTCGGCGCGGGCGTGCGCTTCTACCCGGCCGTCCTGCTCACAGGCATCGTCCTGTTCACGTTCTTCTCGGACGCCACGAGCAGGTCGGTGACCGCCGTGGCGGACCGGGAGAGCCTGGTGCGAAAGATCGAGTTCCCGCGCCTCGTGGTGCCGCTGGCGGTGCTCCTGATCTCGCTGTTCAACCTGATCCTGAACCTGCTCGCCGTGCTCGTGTTCGTAATCGCCACGGGCGTGGAGCCGCGTCTCGAGTGGCTGGCCCTGCCGCTGCTGCTGCTGCCGCTCGGCCTCTTCGCCGGCGGCCTCGCGATGCTGCTTTCCGCGCTGTATGTGCGCTTCCGCGACGTGCAGCCGATCTGGGAGGTCATGCTTCAGGTCCTCTTCTACGGATCACCGATCCTCTACGTTCTCGAGATTCTCCCGACCGAGCAGCTCCAGCACCTGGTGGTGTGGTTCAACCCGATCGCGACGATCCTCGTGCAGTCTCGCCACAGCCTGATCGACGAAACGGCGCCCAACGTGTGGGACGCCGCCGGCGGCATGGTGTACCTCGCGATCCCGGGTGCGATCGTGCTCGGCGTGCTCGTGCTCGGCTTCTGGGTGTTCAACCGCGAGGCGCCGCGGATCGCGGAGGAGCTGTGAGCGACAAGGAGGCGCTCGAGCGGGCGATCGAGGAGCGCAACCGGCTCTGGTCCGAGCTCCAGGAGAAGAACGCCCGCGAGGCGGACGTCGAGTACTGGCGCAACCGCGCCACCGACATCGAGCGCTCGCGCTGGTGGCGCGCGGGCTTTCCGCTGCGCTACCTGAAGCGCTTCGTGGCCGACCCGGCAGGCATGCTCGAAGGGCGTGCGCACGCCATCCGGCGCCGCCGGCGTGGCGCGTGAGCGTCGTCACCGTCGCCATCCCGGTGCTGAACGGCGCGCGCTACCTCGACGAGGTGCTGACGGCCATCCGGGCGCAGCGCGTGGACCGGGAGGTCGAGATCCTGATCGTGGACTCCGGCTCCACGGACGGCTCGCTCGAGATCGCGCGCCGCCACGGCGCGGTCGTACACGAGATCGATCCCGGCGAGTTCTCGCATGGCGGCACCCGCAACCGGATGATGGCCATGGCGCGCGGCGAGCACGTGGCGTTCCTGACCCAGGACGCGACGCCCGCGGACGAGCGCTGGCTCGCCGCGCTGCTCGAGGGCTTCGAGCAGGCGGACGACGTGGCCGCGGTGTTCGGCCCTCACGAGGCCCGGCCCGACGCGAGCCACATGATCAAGTCGGAGATGGAGCGGCACTTCGCGAGCTGGGGAGCCGGAGGCAGGGAGATCGACGTGCAGCGGCTCGACCGCTCGCCTGAGGGCCTTGCGGCCTACCGCGACTTCCCCGGGCAGCTCACGTTCCTCTCCGACGTGAACTGCGCGGTGGCCCGCTGGGCCTGGGAGCGAGTGCCCTACCGCGAGGTGCCGTATGCCGAGGACCAGCTCCTCGGACGCGAGCTGATCGAGGCGGGGTTCGCGAAGGTGTTCCACCCCGCGGCGCGAGTGCTCCACTCGCACGACTACCCGCCGCTCGCCTTCTTCCGCCGCTACTTCGACGAGTTCCGCTCGCTGCGCGAGGTGCTCGGCTTCCGCCAGCCCTGGGGGCCGCGCCGCACCGTGAACGACGTGCGCGGCCTCGTGGGCGCCGACAAGCGCTGGCTCCAGGCGCAGGGTGTGAGCGGTGGCGGGCTCGTGGCGGCGCTGCTCGTCTCGGGGCGTCACCATGCCGGACGCATGGCTGGATCGATCATCGGCACCCGCGCGGACCGGCTCCCGGCCGCGCTGCGGCGAGTGCTCTCACTCGAAGGCCGCGCGAGCTTCACGCCTCATCAGGTCCCGGGCGGCCTGCTCGGCCAGGGCGCGGAGACGGCGGGCGGCGACTGGGAGTGGGAGTTCGTGCGCCGGGCCTACCCGCGGCGGCCGCTCGCGCTCGAGCAGCACGAGGGCCACAGCGGCGGTCCGCTCACGATCGCCTGGGTCGTGCCCTCGTGGAACGTGGGCTCCGGCGGCCATACGACGATCTTCCGGCTCGTGCGCCAGCTGGAGCAGCGCGGGCACCGCTGCTCGATCCACCTGTTCGATCCGGACCGCAACGAGGACCGCTCGGGCGGCGAGCTGCGCGAGGAGATCCGCAGCCGCTTCGTGGAGGTGGACGCCCCGGTGTTCCGCGACCTCGAGCGCTTCAGCGGCGCCGACGTGGCGATCGCGACCGAGTGGCGCACCGCCTTCCCTGTGCGCGACCTGCCCGGCTGCCGCGAGAAGGTCTACCTGGTGCAGGACGACGAGCCGCAGTTCTACGCGACCTCCTCCCAGTCGATCTGGGCCGAGGAGAGCTACCGCATGGGCTACCGCTGCATCGCCTACACGCCCTGGATGGCCGACATCCTCCGCGAGCGCTGGGGGCTCGAGGCGCACCACTTCGAGTGCGGGACCGACACCGACGTGTACGAGTTCGCCGACGAGACGGGCAGGGAGCCCGGCCTGGTGGCTCTGTACGCGCGCAAGGAGACCGACCGGCGCGCGGTGGACCTCGCCCTGGCCGGCCTGGCCACGGCGTTCGAGCGCCGGCCGAGCCTGCGCGTGGTGGCGTACGGCTCGAACGTCGAGGTGCCGGCACCGTTCCCGCTGGAGGACCTCGGCGTACAGCCGCCCACGGAACTGGCGAAGCTCTACCGCCGCGCCAGCGTCGGCGTCGTGTTCTCGCTCACCACCCACTCGCTCGTGGCCCACGAGATGATGGCCTCTGGTCTGCCGGTGGTGGAGCTGGAGGGCCACAACGTGGCGTCCGCGCTCGGTGGCTCCGGCGAGCTCGTGGAGCTGGCGGAGCGCACGCCCGACTCGATCGCCGATGCCGTGGAGCGGCTGCTCGACGATCGCGAGCGCGCCGCCGCGATGGCGCGCAGGGCACGCTCCTTCGTCGAGGAGCGCACCTGGGAGCGCGCGGGTGAACAGGTGGAGACCGCGCTCCTGGACTACATGGCGCGGCCGCGCTCAGGCGTCGCCGGCGAGGCCGTGCAGCCGCAGGTCCGCGGCGAGACGCCCGTACACGACTGAGGCGCGCTGCGCGTGCGCCTTCCGGCGCCCCCAGGCGGTCACGCGGGCGAACGCGTCGGGCAGGCGCCGGTAGGCCTCGACCAGCGTCACGGCCTCCTCGGGATCCACGAACTCGAGATGGTCGAGGCCGTCCTCGAGACCGAATGAGGCCGACACCCGGGGCACGATCAGGAGCCGGCGGGCGGCGAGGACCGGGAATGAGCGAGCGGGGAGCACGCCGCCGGGCTCGGTGAGGATCACGCAGGCGGCCTCCGCCAGCCGGTCGGCGTCGAGCGCGTCGAGCTCGTCGATCTGGACGCCGCGCGCGGCGGCCCGCTCCACGATCAGCCGCGCGTGCGTCCGAGTCGTCACCCGTGACCACGGCGCGCGCACCCGCGGGCGGGTCGAGCTCGAACAGCGCGTCCGCCGCCGGCCACGGCGCCACCCTCCAGAGGCCCTCGCCCGCGGGGGCGATGAGGCGCTCCGCCGGCGGATCGCCCGCGCGCGGGGGGCGATCGAGCCAGCGCACCGCCGGGGGCGGCTCGGCGGGCGCCCGAGCAAGCGCCACAACGGGGGCGGTGCCACGAGTTTCGGGTCGCATAGCGACCGTTTCTCGTGGCACCGCGAGGCCCGCGAGCGATTCGTCCGCCGGCGCTGCCCTCACTGCGAGCGTGGTCACGTGCGCCCCCGTCCGGCGCGCCTCGCCGCGCGACCCAGGCGCTTGCCGGCGCGGCCGATCCGGAGCACGGGCGAGTTGCGGACGCGAGCGAGCTCCGCTCGCGTCTCCTCGAGCATCTCGCCGCAGTCGTCGCGGCTCGCGCTGAGCTCGCGGACCAGTGCCTCGGCCGCGATCAGCGCCTCCTCGGTAGCGCCGGCCCGGCGCTCGAAGCGCGCCCGGCCGAGCTCCGTGTTGAGGGCCAGCGTGCGGAGCAGGAGGGCGTCGTCGGCCGCGGGCGGGTCGCCGCCAATGATCTCGAGGAGCGCCTCGTGCAGCATCCGGGTCGACTGCTCGGGCGTCGGCCAGCGGTCCGCCGTCGCGCGCGCCCCAGCGGACAGCGTCTCGAGCAGGTGGCGATCGCGCGCGAGCAGATCGAGCGCCGCCGTGGTGCCGGGCGGATCGTCGAAGCCCACCACCAGCGCGTTCTCGCCATGGCGCGCGTACTCCTCGTGGCCGGTGTAGGGGGTGAGCACACACGGCACCCCGGCATGAAAGGCCTCCACCGGCGCCAGCCCGAGCCCCTCCACGCGCGAGAGCTTCAGCAGCACGTCGCTCTCCCGATACAGGGCTGCCATGCCTGCTGCGTCGAGCCCGCCGACCACCTGGTCGACCCCCACCCCGCTCGCCGAGCCCGGATCGAGCGCCACCAGCGTTGAGGCCACCGGCTCGCGCATCGCTCTAACCGCGGCCACGGCCTCCGGAACGCCCTTGAAGGGCAGCGTGGGCTGCCCCTCGATCAGCACCCTGAGCGGCCCGTCGCGACCTTCGCCGCGGTCGGCGGCGAAGGTCTCCCGGTCGATGCCCGGCGGGACCACCCAGCAACCCGCGTGCGGCCGGATCTCCGTGAGCAGGTCTCGTATCCACGGCGCCACGGCCACGAAGTCGAGCGGCAGCGAGAGCGCGGCCTCCGCGGAGAGCCGTTCGAACGGGGCGTCGGCGTCGTAGAAGCGCTGCTCGAAGCTCTGGAGCAGCATGGCCCTGCGCGGCGTGTCGATGTCCCAGAGCGCGGCCGCGGTCTGCCACCAGGTGCCGATCGCGATGTCGTAGGAGCGCCCGGCGGCCTCGTGCATCACCACCAGGTCCGCCTCCACACCGTGCTCGCGCTCGAGCTGGAGCGCATGCTGGCGCGCAACACCGACGCCGCCCGAGGGCCGCAGACTGGGCAACACGAAGCAGACGCGCATCGGCTAGCCGTAGAAGCGCGAGATCATGAGCAGCTGGCCAAGCAGGCCGTGCCCCATGGCGAGCAGGACGAAGAGCGCTCCCACCAGCCGCCCGTAGCGGCGGCCGGCGCCGAGCGCGGCAAGGGCCACGAACGCCGCGTAGAAGGCCAGGAACGGGAACAGGTAGCGGGCCTGCGCGAAGTCGTACCCCGTGTCGCGCGTGAAGCGGATCCCCAGGAAGCCAATCGAGCCCATCACGCCGAGCGCCAGGACCGCGTAGGTGAGCAGCTCCGGCCAGCGCGCCAAGAGCGCGGCGCGGCGCCGCCAGAGCGCCAGCCCCGCGAGCAGGGTGAGCGGCACGTAGATACCGAACGCCACACGGTATGGCCAGACGCCCCAGTAGGTGTCGAGCCAGCCGAACTTTCCGATGAAGCCGCGGAACCACACCTCGTAGGGCGGGAAGTAGCCGAACTGGTCGAGCATGAAGGGGAGCCGCGGGAGGTAGAGCTGCCACGTGTAGCCGATCTGCTCGCGCAGGTTGATTGTGGGCGCGGCGCCGGCGTTCACCGCCGCGTTGGTGGCGTTCTCCACGCCCCCGCCGAACATCGGGCGGTCCCAGGCCAGTTCGTTCAGCAGGGCGTACACCGCCACCGCCAACCCGAGCAGCGCGACGGCGATGCCCGCCCCTTTCAGCGCGTCACGCCGCTCGCGGGCCCGCCACGCCAGCAGTCCGAGCGCGAGCAGCGCGCCGGGAAGCAGGGCCACGAAGTTCAGCTTCGAGAGCACCCCCACGGCAAGCGCGGCGCCGATCCCCGCTCCGAGCGCCGGCGTCAGCCCGCGCCGGAACGCGCGCGCCAGCCCGAACAGCAGCGCCGCGCTGGCCATGAATAGGAGGTTGTCCGGATGAACCCCGGAGGAGATGAAGCCGAACATGGGCTGGAACGCGACCGCGAGCGCGCCCACGGTCCACGTCCAGGGCTCGCTGAAGAGCTCGCGCAGGAACATGAAGGCGAACAGGGTGGTGCCCGCCGCCAGCAGCGCGGAGAAGAGCCGGATCAGCATTACGCGCTGAGTGATGCCCTTCCAGGGGGACGCGTGGTAGATCACGACCCCGACCGCGTAGTAGAGCGGCGGCTGCCCCGAAGTCTCGATGATGCCGCCGCCGCTCGACGGGTCGAGCCGGTCACGCTCGGCGTTGTCGAGGACGACCTCCATCGCCTCGGTGGGCACCACCAGCTCGTTGGGATCGCCGAGCGTGTCGTTGAAGCGAAGCGCGTCCATCACGGACGCCTGCTCGTGAGAGATCCCGTCGCCGTCCGGGATGTTCGGCACCAGGCCGGTCTCCGCGAAGTACTGGACGTACGCGAAGTGCGACGTCTCGTCGGGTACGTGGAAGACCGGCGTGATGCACGCCCATACCGCCGCGTTCAGGAAGGCCACGACCGCGCACCAGCGGGCCGCCGCCGGCACCCTCTTCAAGATTCGGCCTCCCGCACCACGAGGCGCAGCGCCAGGAACCACGCGAGGGCCATCACGAGCGCGACGACCGCGAGCAGCCAGGGGCCGAAGGGATTGAGCTTTGCCAGCCCGAACCGGTGAGCGACCGTGGGGAGCAACGCGAGGCGCGACTCGGAGCCGGGACGCAGCCACGCGAGCCGCACCTTGTCGCCGCGCCCGTAGAGCACGGTCCGCCCGCCGGGCCCGGTGCGGATGCAGACGCGAGCCCCGGGCACCGACTCGTCGATCGGGTCGACAGGGATAACAACCCGCCCCTCGCGCTCGCCGGCCGGGAGGCGGCCTCTGCTCACGAGTCTCCGTCCCTGGGCGGTCACCGTGACGGTGAGGTCCGGCGTCGGCCGCCCATGCGTGCCGACGAGCAGCTTGAGCGCGCCGCTGTCGCCCGGCACCAGCTCCTCCTCTTCGCAGCGTTGCGCGGCCCCGCGAAGCTCCGTGACCGGTCCGTACTCGGGCACGTAGTTGCTCCCGGAGCGGCGCTCGGCCTGGCCAAGGAGGAGCACCAGGACCAGTCCCGCCAGCACGGCCAGGCCGGTTCCAAGGACCGCCTTAACGTGCATTCAGCGCCGCCGGCGCAACCCGATGATGCTCAAGAGGAACGACGAGAAGAAGATCTGGATGCCGACGATGATGAGGGTGGCCGCGAGTACCGCAAGCCGCTCCTCGGACAGGGCCCCGAAGCCGCGGTCGATCCAGATCCCGAGAATCACCGCGCCCACCACGAGCCCGGCGAAGATCACGAAGCCGCCCAGAAGCAGGCCGTGCTCCAGCTTGAAGCGCGCACGCATGCGATCGAACCAGGGGTCCTTCTCGCCCATGAAGTAGGTGCCGTACGCGTGGGCGCAGAGGCCGAGCGCCAGCACCTGAGTCCCCACGATCATCAGCAGCGCGCCGCCGACCATCGAGTGCAGGTCCCAGGCCCGCCCGAGCACGTCCACCTGAAGCAGCACGGCGAGAGCGATCAGCGTGCCGAGCACCGCCAACGCGGCGCCCGGGAGGATGAACAGCCAGGTGGGGCTGTGCACGAGCAGGAAGCGAAGGTGGCGCCACCCGTCCCGGAAGCTCGAGAGCTTCGACTCGCCCTCGCGCGGGTGGTAGTGGATCGGGATCTCCTCGATCTCGAGCCGCTCCTTGCCGGCGCGGATCACCATCTCGGACGCGAACTCCATCCCCGTGGTGCGCAGGTCGAGCCGCGGCAGCGCCGAGCGCCGGACCGCGCGCATGCCGCAGTGCGCGTCGCGCACGCCGGTGCGGAAGAAGAGGTTGAGGATCCCCGTGAGCACCGGATTTCCGATGTAGCGATGCAGCCACGGCATCGCGCCGGGTTGGATCCCCTGCATGCGATCGCCCATCACGAGGTCGGCGCCCTCGTCGAGCTTGGTCACGAAGCGCGGGATGTCGCCGAAGTCATAGGTGAGGTCGGCGTCGGCCATCACGATGTAGTCGCCCTGGGCGGCGGCGAAGCCGGCGCGGTATGCGCTTCCGTAGCCGCGCCTCGGCTCGTGCACCACGACGGCGCCAACCGCGCGCGCGAGCTCCGCGCTGCGGTCGTCCGAGCCGTTGTCGGCCACGATCACCTCGCCCTCCCAGCCCTGGCCCTCGATCGCCGTTTGCGCCTCGGTGACGCAGCGCACGATCGACGCCTCCTCGTTGAGGCAGGGGATGACCACGGACACCTTGACCGTGGAGGAACCCTCGCCGTCGAACGACGGGGGGCGGGTTGTCTGCTCGAGTGCGCTCAGGGGACGAGCCTCGAAGGCTGGCGTTACAACGGTACTGACGCGCGGAGATGTCAGAAGTTGCGCGCTGGGCGGCGATCCTAGCGCAAGGTCTGCGAGCCTCTGCCGCTTCGATGCGCGTTTGCCTGATCTACGACTGCCTCTTCCCGTACACCGTCGGCGGCGCCGAGCGCTGGTACCGCAACCTGGGCGAGCGCCTGGCGGCCGATGGACACGAGGTCACCTACCTCACCCTGCGGCAGTGGGCCAGCGGCGAGCGTGGCGAGGTGCCGGGCGTGCGCGTGGTGAGCGCCGGTCCGCGGATGCAGCTCTACACGCCCGGCGGGCGCCGGCGGGTGCTGCCGCCGCTCGTCTTCGGCGCCGGCGTCTACTGGCACCTCCTCCGCCACGGCGGCCGCTACGACGTGGTTCACACCGCGTCGTTTCCGTACTTCTCGCTGCTCGCTGCGGCGCTCGCTCGCCCGCTGCGCCGCTTTCGGCTGGTGGTCGACTGGCACGAGGTCTGGAGCCACGACTACTGGCGGGAGTACCTCGGACCCGTTGGCGGCCGCATCGGCCGGGCGGTCCAGGCGCTGTGCCTGCGCGTTCCCCAGCGCGCCTTCTGCTTCTCGGAGCTCCACGCGCGGCGCCTCCGTGGCGCGCCCGTGAACGGGGAGCTCACGGTGCTCGAGGGCGAGTACGCCGGACCGCTCGAGGCGCGCGAGCCCGTCGCGGCCGAGCCGCTTGTGGTGTTCGCCGGCCGCCACATCCCCGAGAAGCGCGTCACGGCGCTGGTGCCCGCGCTCGCCCTGGCGCGAGAGCGCATCCCCGAGCTCCGCGGCGAGCTCTTGGGCGACGGCCCCGAGCGCGACGAGGTCCTTCGGCTCCGCGCCCAGCATCGTCTCGACGACGTGCTCGACGTGCCGGGGTTCGTGACCGCGGAGCGCGTGGAGAGCGCGCTTGCGCGAGCACTCTGCATGGTGCTCCCGTCGCGGCGCGAGGGCTACGGGATGGTCGTGGTCGAGGCGGCCGCGCTCGGCACGCCGAGCGTCGTGGTGGCGGGTCCTGACAACGCCGCGGCCGACCTCGTGAGCGAGGGCGAGAACGGGTACGTGGCCCCGTCCGCCTCGCCCGAGGACCTGGCCGCCGCGATCGAGCGCGTGCATGCCGACGGCCAGGCGCTTCGCGAGCGAACCGCGTCCTGGTTCCGCGCGAACGCCGAGCGACTGTCGCTCGAGAGCTCCCTCGAAACCGTTCTGGCCGCCTACGCCCGCCTGTAGGTCTCTGCCGTGAGCTTCGCGGTCCGCTCCCACGTGAAGCCGGCAGCGCGCCGCAGACCGCTGGCGCGCAGCGGCTCCGGGTCGGCCAGCGCCTGCTCGATCCCGCGGCGAATCTCCCGCGGGTCCGACGGGTCCACGAGCACCGCAGCGTCGCCCGCCACCTCGGGCAGCGACGCGCGGTTCGAAGACACCACCGGCACGCCGCGCACCATCGCCTCGAGCACCGGCAGGCCGAAGCCCTCGTAGTACGAGGCGACCACGACGCACGAGGCCAGCGCGTAGAGGCCGTCGAGACCGGCCCGGTCGAGGTAGCGCGGTAGCCGGAGGGTCACTCCGCGCGCATCCGCGAGATCGCGAAGGCGTTGCTCGTACGGGGAGCCGTATCCGGTGACCACGATCGTCGGGGGGTCCTCCATCAGGCCGAGCGCCTCGATCACGCCGTGGGCGTTCTTGTGGGGACGCTTCGCCCCAGGGCAGAGCACGACCGGCCCGTCCGGCAGGTCGAGCGCCGCGCGCAGCTCGGCTGCGGCCGTGGGCTCTCCGACCGGCGGGCTCACGCCCAGCGGAACCACGTCGACCTTGCTCGGATCGACCTTCAACAGGTCGCGCAGATCGTGGCGAGTGGACGCCGCGCTGACGATGATCCGCTGAGAGCGGCGCGCAGCCGCCGGCACGAGCGCGCGCATGCCGAGTCCCCTAAGGCCGAAGTGGCTCTCGGGCACCTTGCGGTAGTTGAGGTCGTGGATGGTCGTGACCCGCCTGAACGCGCCCCTAAGCGGCGCGGTCGAGCCGAGCGAGTGCACGACCTCGCACCCGTGGCGGGCCGCCAGCCTCGGAATGTGCTGCTGCTCGCCCCGCACCCACTGGATCCGGCTCGTGGCGTTCACCGGCACCACCACCTCCTCCGCCACGCCACCGAACGTTCCGGCGGCCTCGCGGTTCACGAACAGCGTCAGCCGCAGATCGTCGCGGGCGGCGAGGTGCGGGATCGTCTCTCGCGCGGCCGTCTCCATCCCGCCGGTCTCGCCGGGGATCAGGAAGACGAGGTTGAGGCCCACATTGAGCATCAGCGGGCGAGCGCACGCTCGTAGGCCTGCCAGGTCCCGTCGGCCGCCGCGTCCCAGCTGAAGCTCGCAGCCCACTCGTCGCTCCCGGGCAAGGGGTGCGGCTGGGCGAGCGCCTCGGCGACCTTGCGAGCGGCGTCCGCTGGATCGTCAGGGTCGAAGAAGCAGGGAAGGTCGCCGCCGATCTCGCGCAGGACGGCCAGGTCCGAGCACGCCACAGGCACGCCGCGCGCCAGCGCCTCGAGCACCGGCATCCCAAAGCCCTCGGCACGCGTGGGAAACGCGGCGCACCCTGCCATTCCCCAGAGCGCCTCGAGCTGGTCATCCGGGACGTAGTCGGCGAACACGACGGAGCCGTCCGCACCGAGCGCGCCGGCGAGGCTGCGCAGCTCGGCGTCGTATGGCTCGGGGTGGCCGGCGAGCACGACGACGACGTCCGCGGGCAGCTGCGTGGCCGCGCGCACGAGCAGCTCCTGGTTCTTGTGGGGGCGCTTGGCGGCCACGCACAGCACCACCCGCCGGTCTCCAAGCCGCAGGCGTTCCCGAACCTCGCCCTCGGGCGCGGCAGGCGGACGGGCGGGGAGCGTGGGCCCGTGGTGGACGACGCTGAAGCGCGTGCTGTCGAGGTCGAGCTCGTGGACGATCTCGTCGCGCGCGGCCTGCGTGACGGCGATCAGCGCGTCCGCGTGGCGGGCGGCGCGCGTGACGACCTGGCGCATGCCGAAGGTCGTAACGCCCCCGAAGGTGCTCTCCCTGAAGAAGGTCACGTCGTGCAGGGTGATCACATGCGGTGTGCCGGGGGTGCGGATCGGCCCGACGCTCGCCAGGGAGTGGATCAGGTCCGCGCCGATCCGCCGGGCGAGCGCTGGAAGCAGCAGCTGCTCGCAGAGCTGCCGGCGCACGCGCCTGCCCTCCTCGCAGGGAAGCGCCCGTATCCCCGCCCAGGAGCCCCAACCGTCGGCCCGCAGCGCCTGCGCGCCGGAGCGCGTCGTGGCGACCGTGATGCGGGTGTCGGGTCGCGCGCTCTGAAGCGCCGGCGCCAGTCCACGCAGGTACGTCTCCGGTCCGCCAGAGCCGCCTGGGTCGAGGAACAGCGCGTTGAGGAGCAGGTGTGGCACGGGCACGATGCTACGGTCACGCGCCGGATGGGCTACGTCGACTGGCATGAGGAGCCGGGATATTGGCGCGACGTCACGCGACACTTCCCTCGGGACGCCCGCCTCCTCGACGTGGGCTGCGGCGGCGCCTGGATCGGTGACCACTTCGACGACTACACAGGCATCGACGTGTCGCCCGAGGCAGTCGAGGCAGCGCGCTCGCGTGGGCGCCAGGTCCTGCTCGTGGACGGCGACGAGCCACTGCCCTTCGACGAGGAGAGCTTCGACGGCGTCGTGCTGAAGGACGTGCTCGAGCACGTTGAGAACCCGGTCGCGCTCGTGCGCGAGGTCCGCCGCGTCCTGCGGCCCGGCGGGCGGGTCTTCGCCTCGTCCCCGGATGCACAGCGCTGGGTCTGGGACGACTACACCCACCGCCGGCCGTTCACGCGCAAGAGCTTTCGCAAGCTCTTCGAGGATCAGGGGCTGCAGGTGGATCAGCTTGGCTACGAGTCGGTCATGCCCGGCAGCGGGATCGTCTCCGGCTGGACCAAGCGGAACCGCCGGCCACGGCTGCTCGCGGCGATCGCCTGGCTGCCGCTGGTGCGGCGGAACGTGTGGCTGGTGGCGAGCAGGTGAACGCGCTGCGATGACGCGCGACCGCGGCGACCTCGACCTCAATCTCCGCTCAGAGCCGCAACTCAAGGAGTATCGGGCCATCTACCAGCGGATCGTGCGCGACCGGGCGACGCGGGTCCTCGACTGGGGCTGCGGCCACGGACACGCCGCCCATGCGCTTCAGCAGGCGGGGCTGAGCGTGGTGGCTATCGAGCACGTGCCCGGGGCCACGGAGGGCGACCGCCAGCAGCTCGACTACTTCCCGGATGTGGAGGCGATCGTCTCGCCGGAGCCGGTACGCCTGCCGTTCCCCGACGCCTCGTTCGATGCGGTGCTGAGCCTCGGTGTGCTCGAGCACGTGCAGGATCCGGAGGGCAGCCTCGGGGAGATCCGCCGGGTGCTCCGGCCGGGCGGGACGTTCTACGTCTACAAGCTGCCGAACCGCTTCTCGTACCTCGAGCGGATCGCCAAGCTCGCCGGCCTCAGCTACCACGGCGACAGGCCGCACGACACTCTCTGGACGGTCCGCTCGGCCACTGAGGCCCTGGAGCGCCACGGCTTCCGGGTCCGCCAGGCGCGCCGGGCGAACATGCTTCCCCTGACGCTGCCGGGCCGCCTCGCCGCCCGGGCCGCGCCGCTCATCTGGGGCCTGAACGTGGCGCTGTCGAGGGTGCCGGGGCTGAACCTGATCGCCACGAACGTCGAGGCGGTCGCGGAGAGGCCCGCCGATGCGTGAGAGCCTGAACCTCGGCTGCGGCTCGGACATCCGCGAGGGCTGGGTGAACCTCGACATCGCGCCGCTCCCCGGCGTGGACGTGGTGCACGACATCGCCACGCTGCCGCTTCCCTTCGGCGACGGCCACTTCCACGAGATCCTCGCGAAGGACGTGCTCGAGCATCTCGACTACGTGCCCGTCCTGCGCGAGCTTCACCGGATCCTTGCTCCCGGCGGGCTGCTCCAGATCGTGTCGCCACACTTCACCTCGCCGGCTGTGTGGATCGACCCCACGCACCGAACGGCGTTCTCGATCGACACGCTCCGCTTCTTCGCCGAGGGCGAGCGATTCGGCGGTCGCGCCTACTACTTCGACTTCTCGTTCGCCGGCGTCGAACGGTCGCGGATCACATTCCACCGCTACCGCTGGCAGCCCTGGAACTACGTGCTCGAGCCGCTGGTGAACGCACGTCCCGCCTTCCAGACCTACTACGAGGAGACCTTCCTGTCACGGCTGTTCCCGGCGGCGAACGTCGAGGTCACCCTGCGCAAGTAGTCCACGGTGTCCCGCGCGGTGCGCGCCCAGGTAAAGGTGGCGGCCCGCTCGCGCCCGCGCCGCCCCAGGTCCTCGCGGAGCTCCTCGTCGGACAGGAGCCGTGAGAGGCCGGCGGCGATCGCTCCCACGTCTGTCGGATCGACGAGCAGCGCCGCATCGCCGGTCACCTCGGGGAGCGAGGAGCGGTCGGAGGTCAGCACCGCGGTGCCCGCCGCCATCGCCTCCAGCACCGGCAGCCCGAAGCCCTCCTCCAGCGACGGGAAGGCGAACGCGCTTGCCTCGGCATAGAGAGCCGGGAGCTCCTCGTCCGGCACGAAGCCGATCGCGCGCACCACGTCCGCGTGGCGGCGGATGAGGTCGTCGAGCTCGGTGCCTCCCCAGCCGCGGGCTCCGGCGAGCACGAGTTGGAACGGAGGAGACGCCGAAACGAAGGCCTCGATCAGCGCGATCAGGTTCTTCCGCGGCTCGAGGGTGCCGACCGCGAGCACGAACTCTCCGTCGATGCCGTGCCGGCGCGCGACACCCGCGGCGCCGGCCGTGAGAAAGCGAGGCTCCACCCCGTGGGGGATGACTACCGTCCGCCCCCGTGTGCGCGGGAAGAGGCTCTCGAGCGCTCGGCGCGTGGCCTCGGACGGGCAGATGAAGCCCGCGGCTCGGCGCGCCGCCAGGGGCAGGGTGAGACGTTCGCCCGCTGCGCTCGTGGGGAGGCCGTGGCTGCGCTCGAAGCCGAACAGGTCATGCACGAAGGCCACGACCGGCACCCGCGCGATTGACATGAGGTAGGAGTTCGACGCGAGCACCACGTCGCAGTGGCGGCCGGCCACGAGACCCGCGTGGGCGCCCCACAGGGGGTCGGGAGTCCCGATCAGTCGCCACGACGACCCGGGCAGGGGCCACGGGCGCCGTCCGAACAGCACAGGAGGCGCCTCGTCGGGCAGAGCCGCGATGGCCCGGGCGAGCTCGCGCACATAGCGCCCACGGCCAGCCCCGACCTCGGCGGCGGCGCGTGCGTCGATGCCGATGCGTGGCTGCGCCGGGGCCATGCGCCGCCAGTCTAGGCTTCCGCTCCGTGCGTGCCCGAGTGGTGATCCTGCGCGGTCACCAGGTGAACCCCTGGGAGCTGCGGCCGTGGGAGGAGCTCTCCGACCGCTACGACGTGCGCTACCTGCGTTCGGGAGCCGGGTGGTTCGACGACTCGCTGCTGGAGCTGGCGTCAGAGCCGGCGCGGACGCTGCGCGAGCGGCTGCCGCGCGGACGCGCGGGTGACCTGCTCGTGCGCGTGCCGGGCGACCGCTACCTGGGGCTCGAGCCGCTGCTGCGCGGCGCCGCGATCGTCCACTCGCAGGAGCTCGGCTACTGGTACTCGGCTCAGGCGGCGCGCCTCCGCGCCCAGCTCGGGTTCAAGCTCGTGCTCACAGTCTGGGAGACGATCCCCTTCCTCGACACCTACCGGAACGTGCGCACTCGCCGCTACCGCCGCGTGGTGCTGGAGGAGACGGACCTGTTTCTCGCCGCGACCGGCCGCGCACGCGACTCGCTGCTGCTCGAGGGCGCCGATCCGAGCCGGGTGCGCGTGGTCGCGCCGGGGGTGGACCTCGAGCGCTTCTCCGGGGCGCAGGTGGAGCCGCCGCGAGAGCACGTCGTCCTCTCGGTAGGCCGGCTCGTATGGGAGAAGGGCCACCAGGACGTGCTGCGGGCGCTCGCGGCCCTGCGGCGCGGCGTCGTGCCCCTGCCCCGCGGCGCCGCCGAGGTGCGCGTGGTGATCGTGGGGACCGGCGAGGAGGGGGCTCGGCTCGAGCGCTACGCAGCCGACCTGGGCGTGGCGGACCGCGTGGAGTTCAGGCGCCATGTGCCGTACGAGGAGATGCCCCGCGTGTTCGCGGAAGCGTCGTGCATGGTGTTGGCCAGCCTGCCGCGGCCGCACTGGGAGGAGCAGTTCGGCATGGTCCTGGCCGAGGCGATGGCGGCACGCGTGCCGATCATCGCTTCCACCAGCGGCGCGATCCCGGAGGTCACCGGGCCGGAGCTGGCGCGGGTCACGCCCGGCGACTGGATCGGGCTCGCGCGCGCGCTCGCGGACGGCCCGCTGGCGCAGCCCCCGGGCACGCGCGCCGAGTACGACGACGAGCGCGTGCAGCGGTTTAGCGCCGGGGCCGCGGCCACCCGGCTCGCCGAGGCGTACGACGAGCTTCTATCAGGACCCGCGCCGTAGCCGCAGAGCGGTAAAAACGTCCGGCGGAACCGTCCTCAGGGCAAGCGCAAGCCCGACGAACACAAGCGCCGCGATGGTCGTGGTCACGGCGTCGGGCAATCCCAGCGCCGCAAAGCCGACTCCTACGGCCACGCCCGTCGCGATGGCCAGCCGTCCGCAGAAGGCCAGGGGCACGGGCACGGGCTTGCCCCGCAGGCGCCGGATGGCCACGAACACCGCCGTTGCGTAGGCCAGGTCGGCCACGACGGCGGCCGCGGCCGCTCCCTTGGCGTCGTAGATCGGAATCAAGACGAGCGCGGCGGCGAGCAGGGCGGCGAGGCCCACGAGCACGCAGCGCACGAGGTCGCGCTGGTGGTGGTCGGCGATCAGGAAGGTCGCCCAGGCGGTGACGAGAAAGACCGTGACGATCGCGGGTGCCTGCGTCCGCAGCACCGGTGCCGCGGCCGCGAACTCGCTCCCGCCGAGAACGACGGTGATGGGATGGGCGCCGAAGATCAGCACGATCGAGATGAAGACCCCGAGTAGCAGCGAGGTCTCCGTCGTGCGCGCGAGCACGTAGGCCAGCCGGCCGCGTTCGTCGCGGGCGGCAACCGTGGCCACCGGGAGGATCACTCCGCCGATGACGAGCGCGAGGCCGCCCAGCATCTCCATGATGCGCGCGGAGGTGGCGAACAGCCCGGTCTGGAAGTCGTTCGACAGCACGGAGGTGAGCACGACGAGGATGCGGAGGTAGATCACGGTGAGCACGGCCGCCGCGGCGATCGGCAGGGCGATCCTCGCCACGGTCCACCACTCCGAGACCGACCAGCGTGGGCGGGCGAGCTCCTCGCGGCCCACGAGCAGCGGCACGAGCGCCAGCCCGCCGAGGCCCACCGCCACCTGAAGCGCGAAGAAGCCCACGAGCCCGGCACCGGCCACCACCAGCGCCACGATCCCCACGAGGAGAATCCCCTGCCTGACCAGATCGCTGATGGTCAGGCTCACATTGCGGAGTTGCACCACGAGCGGCAGCAGGAGGGTCATCTGCGCTGCGATGAGCACTCCTCCCACGCCCACGAGGACGATGCCGGCGAGCATGTCGTCGTCGTAGCCGGCGGCGACCCCGATGGCCAGGCCCACGAGCGTGAACGCGCTGCTCAGGGCGATGCGCATGGCGAGCAGGGACCCCAGGAACGCGCGCCGCGCGGCGCCCGGCGAGAGCAGGGCGAGCTCGCGGCTGCCCGTGACGGTGAGCCCGGCATCGGCGATCCCGCTCGCCACGGCCATCAGCGAGATGACGGTGCCATAGCGGCCGTAGTCGACGACCCCGAGGTAGCGCAGGAGGACCACCGACCCCAGCGCGCCCATGAGGTTCATGAGGCCGAAGCCGATGAAGCGGACCCCGCCGCCTCGAACGACGCGGTTGCTCAGTTGCGCGTCGGTGAGGACGCTGTCCGCCTCGGAGGCCGAGTTCACGACCCGCCCCGGTCCGAGGTTCGCAGCCACTCGAGCGTCCCCCTCAGGCCCTCGGCCAGGCCGATCCGAGGCGCGAACCCGACCTCGTCGCGCAGACGTGTCACGTCGGCCACGAGGCGCGGCGGGTCCCCCTCGCGATCGGGCAGCGCGCCCGGCCGCAGCAGGTCAGGCCGTGCCGCGGCGGCCGCGAGCTCGTCCACGACCTCCCGCACGGCCACCGGCTGCCCGGAGGCCACGTTCACGGCGCCCACGACCTCCCTGTCCACCAGGGCCGCGAACGCGGCGGCCACGTCCTCCACGTGCATGAAGTCGCGGACCTGCTCACCGCTGGTCGTGGGCACCGGCTCCCCGGCGAGCAGCGCCCTCCCGACCGACGGGACGAGGCGGCCGTCCGGCTCTCCTGGTCCGTAGACGAAGAAGATCCTTCCCCAGGCGAGCTGGAAGCCGGCCTGCTCCGCGTACCGCTCCGCCACGGAGTGCAGCGCGTGCTTCGCGGCGCCGTACAGGGTGGCTGGCCGCAGCGGCGTGGCGTCCTCCTGGCAGCGCTCGCCGACGGCTTCCCAGTCGTACTCGGCCGAGGTCCCCGCGATCACCGCTCGCCGGCCGCCGGCATCCGCGAACGCCCTCAGAGCGGCCAGCGACGCCTCCGCCCAGCGAACGTTCACGGGCGAGGTCCAGAAGCGGCCCGGCTCCACGTACCAGGCGAGGTGCACGAGCACCTCCGGCTCGACCTCGGCCACCACATCGGGGCTCTCCAGCAGATCAGCGTGGTGCCAGGTGACGCCCTCGCCGCCCGGCGCGTCCTTCCTCGTGGTGACCGCGTGCAGCTCATGGCCCGCGGCCACCAGGGGCGCCACGGCGTGCCGACCGATGAAGCCGGTCGCGCCTGTGAGCAGCACGCGACTCACGGGGAGTAGTCGGGATATTCCGCGTCACGCGCGGACATCGTCCGCCCTTCCGGGGGCGGCGTGGGCCACTCGATTCCGAAGGCCGGATCGTCCCAGCGCACACCGCGCGCCGCAGCCGGTACGTACGGGGTGGAGATCTGGTAGAGCACCTCCGTGGCGTCCACGAGCGCCTGGAACCCGTGGGCGCAGCCCTCGGGCACGAAGAGCGCCAGGCCGTTGTCCGCGCTCAGCTCCACCCCGGCCCAGCGGAGGTAGGTCGACGAACCGGACCGCAGGTCCACGGCCACGTCGTAGATCGCACCGCGCGTACAGCGCACGAGCTTCGCCTCACCGTGAGGAGCGGCCTGGTAGTGCAGGCCGCGCAGAGTGCCGGCCTTCGCGTTGAAGGAGGTGCTGCACTGGTCCACGCGTGCATCGAGCCCGTGTGCCGCGAACTCCTCGGACGAGAAGGTGCGGGCGAAATGGCCGCGCTCGTCCTCGATCGGCTCGGACTCGACGACCAGTGCCCCGGCCACCGCAGTCTCGTGAAACCGCACGCGCTGAGGCTACTCAGCTTCCCGGCGTCGCAGGAACCCACCCTGGCAGTAGGTCACGCCCAGGCGCTCGAACGAGCGGTCGACCTCGAAGTCGTCGTTCCCGGCCAGGAACTCACGCACCGCCTCCAGCGGGTTGTCCTCGCTCCAGCCCTCGCCGGCCGTCGGGGCATCCGCCACGAGCGCCATGACCGCGTCGAACACCACGAGATAGCTGTTCGGCGTGACGAGCGGGGCGTAGCGCTGAAGCTCACCCAGCACGTGCTCGCGCGTGTGGTTCGAGTCGAGCGCCACCAGGACACGGTCACCCGGCGTGATGTGGGAGCGCACCTGCTCGACCGTGTCGTCGGCGAGCGAGTCGCCCTCGATCAGCTCGATCCGGTGGCTGAGCGGATGGGCCTCGATGGCAAGCCGGTTGTACTTGCGGATCTCGATGTCCACGCCGACCACCTTTCCGCGGCCGACCAACTCGAGGAGCGAGGCGTAGAGCACGAGCGCCCCGCCGTGGGCCACGCCGGACTCGACCACGACGTCGGGACGCACCTTCCAGATCAGCTCCTGCATGGCGACCATGTCCTCCGGCAGCTGGATGATCGGGATTCCCAGCCAGGTGACCTCGTAGGACAGGCGGTTGTGCCAGTTGCTGCGCGTCCAGAGCTGCGAGAGGGCGCGGTAACCCTCGTCGGAATAGATGTCGAGCTCGCGCTCGCCCTCGGGCGTGTCGATGCGGATGAGCCGCCCGAAGTCGGCGGCCGAGGGCCGCGGAAGATCACTCATATCGCGCGCCAGACTAGTCAACCGCAGCGGGACCGTAGCTAGCATTCGCCCGCGATGACGGTCGTCGTGGTGGTCCCAACGCGTAACCGCGCCGATCTCGCGGCAAGCAGCATCGCGTCGGCTCTGGCCGACCGCGACCCGCGCGTGAGCGTGCTCGTCTCGGACAACTCCACGGATCCCGACGAGCTCGAACGGCTGCGCTCCTGGTGCGCGGAGAGGCCGGACGAACCGCTGCAATATGTGCGCCCCCCGGAGCCCCTAGCGATGTCCGCTCACTGGCAGTGGGCGCTCGAGCGCGCGCTCGAATCTCCGGACACGACGCACGTGATGTACCTGACCGACCGCATCCTGATCCGGCCGGGCACCCTCGGCAGGGTGATCACGATCGCCGAGCGCCATCCCGGCGATGTCCTCACCTTCGGCGATGACACGATCGTCGACTACGCCCAGCCGGTCACGATCTCCCAGCGGCCGTGGACCGGCAAGCTGCTGCGGGTCGACACCGACCAGCTGCTCAGGGTTCTGGCGCGCGGAATGTTCATCGGCGAGCCGACCATGCTGAACACCATCGCCCCACGAGCCGTGATCGAGGACATCCACGCGACCTACGGGAGCGTGTTCGCGTCGATCGCGCCCGACCACTGCTTCAGCTATCGCTGCCTCGAGCGCGTGGACTCGATTCTGCATTGGGACAGCATCGTGCTCATCCAGCGCGCCCTCTCGCGCAGCAACGGATACAGCCAGATCCGCGGAGTCGCGAACGCCGCCCACGCGGACTTCCTCCGCGAGCTCGGTGAATCCCGGATCAACGAGCACGCGCCGGTCCCGGAGCTGCTCACCGTCACGAACGCGGTCTACAACGAGTACGAGTTCGTCCGCGCGGAGGGCCCGTCGTCAAAGCTCGCGCCGCTGCGCCGTCACTTCTACCTGGGGGCGAACGCACGCGACGTGGCTCGACTCGAGGACGCCGATCTGAGGGCGCGCATGCAGGCGGTGCTCTCCGAGCATGGATGGTCGACGAGGACGCGCCTGCGGTTCGCGCTCGGACTGTCCGTGTCCGCGGCGGGTTACTTCTGGCGGCACCCGCGCGGCCTGCTTCGGCGACTGCTCGGCAGGCCTGCCCCGGCCCCCGAGTTCGAGGACTCGGACCAGGCGCTCGCCTACACGCTGGAGCACCCGAGCGCTGCCAGCAGCGAGCCCGATCACCTGTGGCCGCTGATGTCGAGACCGGGCGTCACGCGCGAGGTGACGGCGGGCAGTCAGTCGTAGACGCGCAGCTCCGGCGTCCGGACCAGGAACCGGCCGCCCCAGTCGCGGATGAAGGAAAGCTGCTCCATGATCTCCTCCCTCAGGTTCCAGGGGAGGATGAACACGAGGTCCGGCTGCGTCTCGCGGATCGCGTCAGGCGGCCTGATCGGGATGCGTGTGCCCGGCAGGTAGTGGCCCTGCTTGTGCGGGTTGAGGTCGCACGTGTACTCGATCATGTCGCGTCCCACGCCGCAGTAGTTGAGCAGCGTGTTGCCCTTGGCCGGGGCGCCGTACGCGGCGATCCGGTTGCCCTCGCGCCGCCGTGCGATGAGGAACTCGAGCAGCTCCCACTTAGCCTGCCTGACCTCCTCGGAGAAGCCGAGGTAGGTCTCCAGGCGGTCGAAGCCGCCCTCGTGCTCGCGCTCCGTCAGTTCGCGCGCGCGCTCTGTGATCGGCTTGGTCTCGTCCTCCGCGTGCCGGCCGTAGATGCGCAGCGAGCCGCCGTGGGTCGGCAGCTCCTCCACGTCGAACAACGTCATTCCATGCCGCTCGAAGACCCTGCCCACCGTTCGGAACGAGAAGTACGAGAAGTGCTCGTGGTAGATGGTGTCCCACTCGTTTCGGCCGATCAGGTGGAGGAGGTGCGGGAACTCCATCGTCACGACCCCACGCGGGCCGAGCACGATCTTGATGCCGGCCACGAAATCGTTCAGGTCGGGCACGTGTGCGAGCACGTTGTTGCCGATGATGAGGTCGGCCTTCATCATCGCCGCGACCTCGCGCGCCGTCGCGCGTCCGAAGAACTTCACGAGCGTGCGGACGCCCTTGTCGCGCGCCACCTGCGCCACGTTCGCGGCGGGCTCGATGCCGAGCACCGGAATCTCCCGCTCCATGAAGTACTGGAGCAGGTAGCCGTCGTTGCTCGCGAGCTCCACCACCTGCGATCCCGAGTCGAGCTCGAAGCGCTCGATCGCCATCTCCACGTAGCGCTTCGAGTGCTCGAGCCATGTGCTCGAGTAGGACGAGAAGTAGGCGTAGTCGGAGAAGATCACGTCGGGCGTCTCGTAGTCCTCGAGCTGCACGAGGAAGCACTCGTGGCACACCAGCGCCCTGAGCGGATAGAAGGGCTCCATCTGGCCGAGCTCCTCCTCGCTGAGGTAGGAGTTCGCGAGCGGCGACATCCCGAGGTCAGCGAACACGTGCGTCAGGGGAGTGCCGCAGAAGCGGCATGTCGTCTTGCTCATCGGCCGGCCCCGGCCGGTGGCTGACCCGCCTGGAAGGCGCCGATCTGATCGAGCGTGTGGCGGCGCAGGTCCTCCCCGGATCGCTGCGCCGTGTACCAGGCGGCGATGCTCGTGAGGGCGTCGCCGAGGGCCCAGGTCGGGCCCCACCCGAGCCGAGCCTTCGCCTTCGACGAGTCCAGCTTCAGGTACTGCGCCTCGTGCGGCGTCTCCCCGTCCTCCTGCTCCCAGGCGATCGGCTCCCCCCACTCCTCGCCGAGGCGGTCGATCATCCACCGAACCGTGCGGGCGTCGCCGTCCTCGGGCCCGAAGTTCCACGCCTCGGCGTGTTCGCGGGAGTCCCAGAGCGCCTGCGCCAGCATCAGGTAGCCGCTCAACGGATTCAGAACGTGCTGCCACGGGCGGATCGCATCGGGATTGCGCACCACCGCAGGGCGCCCCTCGACGGCCGCCCGCATCAGGTCCGGGACCAGGCGGTCCTCGGCCCAGTCGCCTCCACCAATCACGTTGCCGGCCCTGGCCGACGCGATCGCAGGGCCCGCCTCGCCCGACGCGTATGACCTGCGAAACGCGGCCGTCACGAGCTCGGCGCAGCCCTTGCTGCTGCTGTACGGGTCGTAACCGCCCATGGGCTCGTGCTCGCGGTAGCCCCACACCCACTCGCGGTTCTCGTAGCACTTGTCCGTCGTCACGTTCACCACCACGCGCACGCCCTCGGAGCGTCGCGCCGCGTCGAGCACGTGAACGGTTCCCATGACGTTCGTGGCGTAGGTCTCCACCGGCCGCTCGAACGAGCGGCGCACGAGCGACTGGGCGGCCATGTGGATCACGATCTCGGCATCCGCCTCGGCAACCGTGCGCTCCACCGCTTCCGCGTCACGGATGTCCGCCTCGCTCGAGCGCACACCCTCGCCCACGCGCGCGAGCTCGAAGAGCGACGGCGAGGTGGGCACTCCGTTGGACAGTCCCATGACCTCGGCGCCGAGGCTCTCCAGCCACAGGGCGAGCCAGCTTCCCTTGAAGCCCGTGTGGCCGGTCAGGAGCACCCGCCGGCCACGCCAGAAGTCCGGGTCTACTCCCAAACCTTCCACGGCGCGTCTCCAGAGTCCCAGAGCTCCTGCAGATGACGCTTGTCGCGCAGGGTGTCCATCGGCTGCCAGAAGCCCTCATGCTCGAAGAACGCGAGCTCGCCCTGGCCCGCCAGCTCGGCGAGCGGCTCGTCCTCCCAGACCGTGTCATCCCCGTCGAGGTAGCGCCCGACCTCCGGTGACAGGACGAAGAAGCCCCCGTTGATCCAGCCGCCGTCCCCGGGCGGCTTCTCGCGGAATCCGGTGACCCGGTCGCCCTCCACCTCGAGCGCCCCGAAGCGCCCCGGCGGCTGCACGGCCGTGATCGTCGCGAGCGCGCCCTGCTCGCGATGGAGCGCCAGCAACGCCGTCAGGTCCGCGCTCGCGAGGCCGTCACCGTAGGTGAAGCAGAAGGCGTCCTCGGACTCCACGTACGGGAGTGCTCGCTTGAGCCGGCCGCCGGTCATGGTCCGCTCGCCGGTGTCGATCAGCGTGACGCGCCAGGGATCCACGGAGCTCTTGTGCAGCTCCATCCGGTTCTCACCCAGATCGAAGGTCACGTCGCACGCGTGGAGGTGGTAGTTGGCGAAGTACTCCTTGATCATGTAGCCCTTGTAGCCGAGGCAGATCACGAAGTCGGTCACGCCGTGCGCGGAGTAGATCTTCATGATGTGCCAGAGGATCGGCATGCCGCCGATCTCGATCATCGGCTTGGGGCGTACCTCGGTCTCCTCGCTGAGTCGGGTGCCCATGCCCCCTGCAAGGATCACGGCCTTCATGGGCGGGGAAGCTAGCGAGTACCGGGTGCCCGCACCGGGTCCGTAACGCCCGGCGGCTCGCGCACGGGCAGCAGGTATCCGAGACCCAGTGCGGCCAGGAAGGCGGGGGTCAACACCACGCGATCGACGCTGGTGCTGATGTAGAAGCCGAGGTCGGGCGCCAGGCTCGTCCAGTAGACGACGACAAGCACGGCGACCGACAGGACAAATGCGGTCCCGAAGACCGCGACCGAGCGCCGCTGCTGCACCGAGCCCGTCACGGCAACCACCGCCACAGCGAGGAACGCGGCCACCGCCCACGCCCAACGGCCCTGCTGCGTCAGTTGCTCGAAGACGCTGCGTGCGCCGAGCCGGAGCCTGTCCCAGCGGCCGGAGAGCCAGCTCGGGTCGAACAGGTCTCCTATTGGCGCAGTCGGCTGGTTCGGCGGCGGATCCTGTGTGAGCAGCCACAGCCGCCACGGCGCCGCGGCGAGCGCCGTGATGCCCGCTGCCGCAAGCAACCACACGAGTCTGCGCCGTTCACGATCGACAACCAGGGCCGCGACGAGCATGCCGACGAACACCGCTGCGGCGAACAGCAGGCCCTCGGACTTCACATTGGCTCCCGCGCCGAGCAGCAGCCCACCCAGCAGCGCGTAGCGTGCAAGTCCGTCGTCGAACCAGCGAACGAGGCAGGCCGCCCCCAGAGAGACGTAAACCGCCACGGTCGCGTCGGCGTTCGAGAGGATCACGCTGCTGTATCCCGCCAGGACAGCGGCGAGCGCCGGCACGGCGGCCACGGCACCCCGCCGCGGGCCGAGCAGGAAGAGCACCGCAGCCACGAAAGCAGCCATCACGAGCCACAGCTCCAGCGGCACATTCTCCGGCTGCGGCCCGCCCATGGCGCGGAAGACGCTGGAGAGGAAAACCGGCTGCAGGATCGGATAGTCCTGCCCCGAGAAGTTCGGCGCGGCGAGCACCGGGTTGTCGAAGAGCTCCAGACGCAGCTCGCTCGCATACGTGAGCGCGGTTGCCTTGAACGTCCAGATGTGCGCAGCATCGAAGGCCACCGGAAGGCGCCTCATCGCGACGGCCTCGGTCAGGAAGTAGAGCGCCACGAGCCCGCCGCCGACCCAGACCCAGCGCTCGCCGCGGCGCAGAGACAGGGCCAGCTCGGGGAGCGGGCTCAGCCTGTCGCGCCGGCGCAGCACCACGCCGGCGGCACACGCGCACGCGAGCTCGACCGCCGCCACGACGGCGGCCGTCGCCAGGGTCACCGGGACCCCCGCCACCAGCAGCGCAACCAGCGGCAGGGTCACCGCGGCGATGCCCGTGAGGAACGCCAGCCCAATAGCCGCGATGCCATCCCTGACGCGTGCCTCGATCACACCCAGAGCCCACAGGAGCGCGAGCCCGACGATCACGTAGGTCGCGTTCGCGAGCAGAAAGCCGGCGGCCTCGCGCATCAGCGCGCTCCACCGGTCAGGCGGCGTGCCCCGAGCCCGTCCGTGGTCACGACGACCGTCCTCTGCGACGCGGGCAGGTGGCGCTCACCTCGCGCGATCCGGCGCAGGCCGGGAGGCAGACCCGCGGGGAAAATCTCCCAATCCGCCCGCTGCCCCGGCTGGGCGGGAACGCGCGGGAGCAGCTGGTAGGCCACGCACGTGTCGCCGACTCCGGTGTACACAGCGTCCCCGGGCATCGCATCCCGCAAGAGGCGCGTGAGCCCGACCAGCTGGGGAGCCGATTGATCGATCAGGCATTTCTCCTCGTAGGTCACACCGGGCGGCGGCGTCAGGCTTTGACGCTGCCCGTCCCCGCTACCGGCTGCCGATTGCCAGACGCCGGTGGCGGTGAGAACGACCACGATCGCGAGCCCGGCGCCCGTGACGCCGGAATCACGCGTCACCCGCAGGCGCCTCTGAAGCAGCGCGCCTGCGAGGAGCACCGCCAGCACCTCCGCGACGAGGATCGAATACGGCGCCAGGAGGACTCCCAGGTTCCCGAGCAAGCGCGCGACTCTAGCCGCTGCATATCGTGGACGCGGTGGTTCAAGCGCGCTCAGGGCCCAGTGGCGATCGCTGATGAGTGTCGCGTCCGAGGATTGCGACATCGCGGTGGTGGGCGGCGGCATCCTCGGACTCGCGGTCGCCCGGGAGCTCATGGGCCGCCGCCCGGACGCGAGCGTGGTCGTGCTGGAGCGCGAGGGCGCCGTCGCCCAGCACCAGACCGGGCACAACAGCGGCGTCGTGCACGCCGGCATCTACTACGCGCCAGGGTCGCTGAAGGCGCGGCTCTGCGTGGAGGGCGCACGCGAGCTGTACGCGTACTGCGAGGAGCGCGGGATCCCCTTCGAGCGGCGCGGCAAGCTGATCATCGCTCGCGACGACGGGGAGCTGGGCCGGCTCGACGAGCTCGAGCGCCGCGGCCGTGAGAACCGCGTGCCCGGGCTGCGCCGGCTCGATGCCCACGGGCTGCGCGCGATCGAGCCGCATGCCCGGGGGGTCGCCGCGCTGCACTCGCCGGAGACGGGCGTTGTGGACTTCGCTGCCGTGGCGCGCGCGCTGGCCGCCGACCTCGAGCGGCACGGCGGCCGCGTGCAGCCGGGCTGCCAGGTCACGGACATCGAGCCGCGGGACGGCCGCGTCCGCCTCGTTCATTCGCGCGGGGAGACCCGTGCTCGGTTCGCAGTCTTCTGCGCCGGCGTGTGGGCCGACGAGCTGGCCGTGAAGGCCGGCGCCGACCCGGATCCGCGCATCGTCCCCTTCCGCGGCGCCTACCTGCGCCTGCGCCCAGAGAAGACCGAGCTGGTGCGCGGGCTCATCTATCCGGTGCCGAACCCGGACCTGCCCTTCCTGGGCGTTCACCTCAGCCGGCACATCGACGGTCACGTCTCACTGGGTCCGAGCGCCCTGCTCGCGCCCACGCGGCTGGCCCGCTCGCTCGTCTGGCCGGGCACGTGGCGGATGGCGCGCCGCTGGTGGCGCACCGGCGTGCGCGAGCTGAGGCACGCCGCCAGCAGCCGCAGCTTCGCCCGCGAGGCCGCCGATTACGTTCCGGAGCTTCGGCCCGGCGACTTCAGCCGCTGGTACTCAGGCACCAGGGCTCAGGCGCTCGCCCGCGACGGCAGCCTCGTGGACGACTTCGTGCTCTCGGAGACCGAGCGCGCGCTCCACGTACGGAACGCCCCATCCCCCGCCGCCACGTCATCGCTCGCCCTCGCCCGCCTCATCGCCGACCGGGCGGAGCATGGCCTTGACTAGGGCGCGCTCGCTGTCGTGGAACACGACCAGGTAGAAGGCGGCCCAGCTCGCCAGCACGCCCGCGATCGCGATGAACCCGACGGCGGCCAGGCCCGTGGGCTCCGCTAGCAGGCGGATCGCCACGAGGATCGCCGCCAGCAGGGCACCGAGAGCGTAGGCCGGCGCGAACGCGCGGCGAACCAGCTCGGCGACGGACACGCCCGTGGCCAGCAGGCTGTTCCGGAGGATCAGCGGGAAGGCCAGCACGAACGGGATCGTGGTCGCGAGCGCCGGGCCCTCGATCCCGAGCTCGGGCGTCAGCACCAGCGCGAGTGCGAGGTTGGACACGGCGAGCACCACCATCAGCCGCGCGATCTGGGGAGCCCTCCCCACGCCCACGAGGAAGCCGGGGGTCACCACCAGCGCGCCGTACAGGAGCCAGTACGCCACCAGGATCGTGAGCGCCGTGGAGCCGCCGGTGTAGCGCTCGCCGAGCCAGACGCCGAGGATCGGCTCCGCCAGCGCCATCAGCGTCACGCACAGCGGCACGAACAGCGCCAGCGTGTAGCGGCTCCCGCGGACGGCCAGCTCGCGGAGCCGGCGCTCGTCGCCCGTGGCCACGTAGCGCGATGCGGTGGGCACTGTCGGCACGGCGAGCGCGCCGCCCAGTGCGTAGAGCAGGTTGTGCGAGCGCACCGGGCCCTCGTACAGACCCACGGCCGTGGGCGTCCGGTACGCACCCAGCACGATCCGCCCGGAGGCGTACATGAAGAGGTTCGACAGCTCGATCACGAGCAGCCAGCCGGCCGTGGGCACGATCGCCGCGCTATGGCGCTGCTCGCGGCCGCTTCGCGTGAGCCTCCGAGGCAGCCCGGCGCGCCGCGCGATGAGCACGCAGAGCACGCCGCTGAGTAGCGGGAGCGCCCCGCTCACGGCGATCACCGCGCCGAGCCCCGCGTCCGTCAGAACCAGCGTGACCATCACCACGACGTAGAGCCCGACCGCGGCCATCTCGGCGCCGGCCGCCTGCGCGAAGCGCCGCTCGGCGCGCAGGGCGTCGAGGTACACGCTCGCCGCGATCCCGACCGCCGTGAGCGCGCCGAGGCCCAGGCCGCCGCTGCGGGCCTGGCGGGCCAGCTCGCCGTCGAGCACCAGCCCCGCGATTGCAAGCGCCGCCCCCGCGATCAGCACCCCCGTGGCGAGACCCACCACGGCGTAGAGCGCCGCCGCCGCGGCGAACACGCGACCGCGCTCCTCCGGGTCGGCGGCGCCGGCCATCGCCCTGACCGCCGAGCTCGCCACGCTGTTGCGCAGCACGAGCATGTAGCCGGCAAGCGACGCCACCAGCCCGTAGGCGCCAAGCTCGGCCACGCTGAGATCCCTGGCCAGCAGCGTCACGATCCCCAGCAGCGCCAGCAGACCGAGGCCCTGAGCTAGCTGCTGGAGCACGGCGCCGGACGCGACCAGCCGCGCCTCGCCGGAGCCACGCATGGTCGGCCAGCTTACGCGCGTCTCCGGAGGACTACACTTCCCGACCGCCTGAATGACCCGCGTCGAGCCGCAACCACAGGGGGTACCGGGGCCCGCCTCCGCGGCCGCAGAGATCCCCACTCGCGACATCCTCGGCACGCCGGTCGCACTCACCGACTACCGGACGGCGATCGACGCGATGGACGCCATGGTGGCGAGCCGCGAGCACGGTTACGTGTGCGCCGTGGCCGTGCACGCCCTCACCGTCGGCTACGACGATCCCGAGATGGGCGAGGCGCTCCGGGGCGCCACGCTCGTGCTGCCCGACGGCATGCCGGTCGTGTGGGCCGCGAACCTGCTCGGCGGGAACCTCGACGACCGCGTGTACGGGCCGGAGCTGATGCTCCGCTACAACGACCGCTGCGCGGAGCGCGGGCACCGCGTCTGGCTCTACGGCGGCCGCGACCAGGGCTCGCTCGTGCAACTCGCGCTCAACCTGCGAAAGCGCCACCCGGGCATCAACATCGTGGGTGGCTACTCGCCGCCGTTCCGGCCGATGACGCCCGAGGAGGAGGACGCCCTCGTCGAGCAGATCAACGAGGCCCGCCCCGACGTGCTCTGGGTGGGCATCGGCGTGCCGAAGCAGGAGAAGTGGATGGCGCGCATGCGTGAGCGGCTCGACGTGCCCGTGATGTGCGCGGTGGGCGCCGCGTTCGACTTCCACGCCGGGCGCATCTCGCAGGCGCCGTCCTGGATGCAGGAGCGCGGGCTCGAGTGGATCTACCGGATCGCTCAGGAGCCGCGCCGGCTGCTGCCGCGCTACCTCTACTTCAATCCGCGCTTCGTGCTGGCGTTTGCGCGCCAGTACCTCAGCGAGCGTAAATAGACTGCCTCGCATGGAAGCGAGCGTTGCCGTCATCGGCCTCGGCCGGGTCGGCCTTCCCCTCGCGCTGTCGTTCGCGGACAGGCGGCTGCGGACGATCGGCGTGGAGCGCCAGCAGGGGGTGCTGGACCAGCTCTCGGCAGGCCAGATGCCGTTCTCTGAGACGGGCACGCAGGAGCTGCTCGAGCGCGTGCTCGAGGGCGACCGGCTCGAGCTGACGCGGGCGGTGCAGGACGCCGCCCAGGCGGACCACATCGTGCTCACTCCGCACACGCCCTCCTACGTGCACATCGAGATCGACATCTCGCACGTGCGCGGCGTGGTCGACGACCTGCTGCCGGTTCTGCGCGAGGGCCACTCGCTGATCCTGCGCTCGACAGTTGCGCCCGGCACCACGGAGTGGGTGGCCGGGTACGTGGAGCAGCGCCGCGGGTTCCGCGTGGGCGAGGACCTGTTCGTGTCGCACGTGCCCGAGCGGATCGCCGAGAACCACTTCCTCGAGGAGATCGCCACGCTGCCCTGCATCGTCGGCGGGGTCGGCGAGCACTCGGGCGCCAGGGCGGCTGAGCTGTTCGAGGCCTTCGGCACCGAGATCGTCCAGACCAGCCCCGTGCAGGCCGAGCTGGCCAAGATCTGGACCAACATCCTGCGCTACACCCAGTTCGCGCTGCCCAACCTCCTGATGATGGAGTGCGAGCAGTACGGCGCGAACGTGTTCGACGTGATCGGGCTGATCAACCACGACTACCCGCGCGGCGGGATGGCGGCGCCGGGGCTCACCGCCGGCGCCTGCCTGCGCAAGGACTTCACGTTCTCCGAGGAGCGCTCGAGCGCCCCCGGCATGCTGCTCGCCGTGTCGCGCGTGCACGAGACGGTTCCGCTGTTCGTGGTCAAGGGCCTGAAGTCGCGGCTCGGGGGATCGCTGCGCGACCTGAAGATCGCCGTGCTTGGCCTCACGTTCAAGCGCGACTCCGACGACGTGCGCGACTCGCTCTCCTACAAGCTCGTCCGGATGCTCGAGCGCGAGCTGGCCCACGTGGCCCGGCACGACCCGCATGTGCCCGCTGAGTCCGAGCCGCTGGACGCCGTGCTCGACGGAGCGGACGCCGTGGTGGTGGCCACGAACCACTCCGCCTTCGAGGGCCTCCTCGAGCGCCTGCCGGAGGGCACGCTGGTGGTCGACCCGTGGAACGTGACCGGCTCCCGCTCGGTGTTCAGCGAGGCGCACGAGCGCGTGATCGCCGAGTGAGCCGGGTGCTCGTGACAGGCGGGGCCGGCATGATCGGCTCGGCCGTCGTGAGGCGGCTCCTGCGCGACAGCGACTGGACCGTGCGCGTGTCGGACCAGCGCGAGGCCCCGGCGTGGATGGCCGAGGCCTGCGAGCTGCACCGCGGCGACCTGCGCGAGCCGGGCGCGGCGCGCACGGCTGTGGCGGACTGCACGCACGTGATCCACCTCGCGGCGATCGTGGGCGGCATCGCCAACTTCCACAAGCTCCCCCACACGCTGCTCGAGGTGAACAACGGCCTCTACAACGCCGTATTCCGGGCGGCCCTGGAGCAACCGGTCGAGCGTCTCGTATACATATCGTCCTCGATGGTGTTCGAGAACGCGACCGAATTCCCGACAACCGAGGGCCACGTGCACAACTGCCCAGCCCCGAGATCCGCCTACGGCTTCTCGAAGCTCGCCGGCGAGGTCTACTGCCGCGCGTTGCACGACGAGCACGGGCTCCCGTACACGATCTGCCGCCCCTTCAACGCGTACGGGCCCGGCGAGCTGCCGGACGACGAGCCGGGGATCGCGCACGCCGTGCCGGACCTGATTCGCAAGGCGCTCTCGGGCCAGCACCCGCTCGAGATCTTCGGGTCGGGCGAGCAGACGCGCACGCTCACGCACGTGGACGACATCGCGGACGGCATCGTCACGGCCACCCACAGCGCGGCCGCCGAGAACGAGGACTTCAACATCTCCGCGTCCGAGGAGCGCAGCGTTGCCGAGCTGGCCGAGCTCATCTGGGAGGCGTCCGGGCGCGATCCGGCGGACTTCGAGTTGAAGCACCTGCCGAGCTTCGAGGTGGACGTGCAGCGCCGCTGGCCGTCCGTCGAGAAGGCGAAGCGGCTGCTCGGCTGGGAGGCGCGCATCGGGCTCGGCGAGGGGATCGCCGACACGGTGAGCTGGCTTCGCGATCAGGAGCGGGTGGCCGGCTGATGGCTGCAAAGCGCGCACTGGTCACAGGCATCACGGGGCAGGACGGCTCCTACCTCGCCGAGTTCCTGCTCGAGAAGGGCTACGAGGTGCACGGCATGGTCCGGCGCTCCTCGACCGAGACGTTCCAGCGGCTCGAGGGATTCCGCGACGACCTGACCCTGCACACCGGCGACCTCCTCGACCAGCGCTCGCTCGTCGACGTGATGCGCGAGTGCGAGCCGGAGGAGATCTACAACCTCGCCGCGATGTCGTTCGTGGCGGCCTCCTGGTCGCAGCCCGTGCTCACGGCCGAGTTCACCGCGGTCGGCGTCACGCGCATACTCGAGGCGATGCGCGAGGCCGCGCCCGGCGCGCGCTTCTACCAGGCGTCCTCCTCCGAGATGTTCGGGAAGGTCCTCGAGGTCCCGCAGCGCGAGACCACGCCGTTCTACCCGCGCTCGCCGTACGGGGTCGCCAAGTGCTACGGCCACTTCATCACCGTGAACTACCGCGAGAGCTACGACCTCTTCGCGGCCGCCGGGATCCTGTTCAACCACGAGTCCGAGCGCCGCGGGCTCGAGTTCGTGACGCGCAAGGTCACGCACGCCGCGGCCGGCATCAAGCTCGGCCTCCAGGACGAGCTCTCGCTCGGCAACCTCGATGCCGAGCGCGACTGGGGCTACGCACGGGACTACGTCGAGGCGATGTGGCTGATGCTCCAGGAGGACGAGCCCGACGACTACGTGATCGCCACCGGCGAGGTCCACAGCGTGCGCGAGCTCGTGGAGGTGGCCTTCGACCACGTCGGGCTGTCTCCGGATCAGTACGTCCGCATCGACGAGCGCTTCCTGCGTCCAGCGGAGGTCGAGCACCTGGTGGGCGATGCGACCAAGGCGAAGGAGAAGCTCGGCTGGGTCCCGCAGACGAGCTTCGAAGAGATGATCCGGCGGATGGTCGACTCCGATCTCGAGCTGCTCGGGAGCGGTGTGGCGCAAAAGCAAGCGGGTTAGGTCGTGGGCGCTGGCGCCGCCTTCGTGACCGGCGGGAGCGGTTTCGTCGGGCAGCACCTCGTGGCGGAGCTTGGCGACGGAGCGGTCGCGCCCGCGCGTGCGGAGCTCGACCTGCTCGACGGCGAGGCCGTGCGGCGCGCGCTGGCCGACGCGCGCCCGGACCGCGTCTTCCACCTGGCGGCGCACGCCTCGGTGGCGCTGTCCTGGGAGGACCCGGGCGCGGTGATGCGCGACAACGTGGCGATGACCGTGAACGTGCTGGAGGCGCTGCGCCAGGAGGCGCCGGACGCCGTGGCGGTGGTCATGAGCTCGGGTGAGATCTATGGGCCGCCTGAGCGTCTGCCGGTCGACGAGTCGGCGCCGCTCCGGCCGCAGAACCCCTACGCGGTCTCGAAGGCGGCCTGCGACCTGCTGGCGGGCCAGTACGCGGACGCGCACGGGTTGCGTGTGATCCGGATGCGCGCTTTCAACCAGGCCGGCCCGGGGCAGTCGGACGACTACGTGGTCGGCACGATCACGCGGCAGGTGGCGGAGGCCGAGGCGAGCGGCGGCGGCGGCGTGGTGCGCACCGGGAACCCGGAGCTCGCGCGCGACTTCACGGACGTGCGGGACACCGTGCGGGCCTACGTGGCCGCGACGGGCCTGGACGCGCGCGCCTACAACGTGTGCAGCGGCCGGTCCACGACCGTCGGAGAGATCGTGGAGCACGCGCGACGCGCGGCTCGAGTCGAGCTTCGCCACGAGGTCGATCCCACGCGCGTCCGGGCGCACGACGTGCCCGAGGTGCGCGGCTCCGCGCAGGCACTCGCCGAGGCGAGTGGCTGGTCCCCGGCGATCCCGCTGGAGCAGACCGTGGCCGACGCGCTCGACTACTGGCGAGCGCGGCTGTAGAGCTCCAGGAGGCGGCTCACGTAACGCTCCTCGCCGTGGCCGGCGCGGGCCCGCGCGATCAGCTCGTGGCCCTGCGCCCGGCGCAGCTCCGGGCTCTCCCAGAGAGCGCTCATGCGGTCGGCGAGCGCGGCGGCGTCGCCCGGCGGCACGCAGCGCTCGGCTCCGAGCAGCTCGGGGAGGCCTCCCAGCGAGGACGCGATCACCGGCACGCCGGCGGCCATCGCCTCGAGCGCCGAATAGGGGGCGAACTCGTGGTAGCGCGACGGCATCAGCACCATCGCCGCACCGGCGAGCTCGCGCGCGAGGCTCGCGCGCTCGAGGCGGCCCGTGAACTCCACCGGCCCTCCGCGGAGGTCCGCGAGCACGGCGAGCTCCGCGGCCGCCGGTCCCTCTCCCGCCACGCGCAAAGGGATGCCTGAGGACGCCGCGGCCTCGATGGCGGAGTCGATGCCCTTCTCGGGCGAGAGCCGCGATGCCACGAGCGCGTAGCTCCCCTCAGCCGCCCTGCTCTCGTCGGCGAACGCCTCGGCCGGCAGGTAGTGCGGCAGCACGTCGAGCCGGTCCGCCGGCACGCCGAGCAGCGCGGACTGGCCGGCGGCGTAGCTGCTCGGCACCACGAAGCGGTCGACCGCCTCGAAGACGGCCGGCTGGTGCCGGGCGAGCGCCGCCGCGTACACGGCGGCCTCGGGAAGGGACCCGCGGCAGTTCAGGGCAAGCCCGGGCAGCGTGTTGCGATGGTGGCAGCGAAAGCACGGGCCGCCGTCGCGGGCGGCCACGCCGATCGCGCAGAAGAGACGCAGGTTGTGGAGGTGCATCAGCACGGACGCCCCAGCCGAGCGGGCCGCCTCGAGGCCGCGCGGCCCCGGCAGCGGCAACATGTTGTGCACGTGCACCACGTCGGCACGAAGCTCTCGGGTGGCGGCCTCCACGTCCTCCTCGTCACGGCCTCCGCGCAGGAGCGCGAGAGCCGCCTGTGCACGCGAGAGGTCCGACGAACGGCGCTCGAGCAGCGCGTGCGCCACACCCGCGCGTCGCAGTGCCTCGAGCTGCAGCTCGACCGAGCGCTCCTCGCCCCCCTGGATCCGATAGCGGTTGTGGACGACGAGGACGCGCATGCGACGGGGCTACGCTATCCAGCCGATGGACTCGCCGGTCGTGACGATCGTGATCCCTACGCGCGGTCGCGCGGCGTATCTCGAGGTCACCCTCGACTCGCTTCGCCGCCAGCGTACGCGGACCGCTTATGAGCTCCTCGTCGTGGACGACGGTGCCACCGACGCGACCCCGCAGGTCGCCGAGCGTCTGGGCGTGCGGCTGATTCGCCACGGCGAGCGACGCAGCCTGAACGCGGCGCGCAACACCGGACTGCGCGAGGCGGCCGCGCCGCTGGTGGCATTCGTGGACGACGACGTCCTCGTGCCGGAGGGCTGGCTCGACGCGCTCGTCGAGGGCGCCGAGCGACACCCCGATGCCGAGGCGTTCGGCGGGCCGATCCGCGCCCGCTTCGAGGGCCACGCCCCGCGCGGCTGCGGGCGTGAGGATCCGCCGATCACGACGCTCGACCTGGGGCCGCAGGACGTGGAGGCCGAGATGGTGTGGGGCGCGAACTTCGCGGTGCGTCGTTCTGCGCTGGAGCGCGTGGGCGAGTTCGACGAGAGCCTCGATCGCTCCCATGGCGACGAGGAGGATTGGCTCCTGCGCCTGCGCGCCGCCGGTGGCCGGATCGTCTATCTCGCCGACGCTGGGCTGGAGCACCGGCGCAGCGCAGGCGACTCGGGCCTCGGCTCGCTGGCGCGCGCCGCCTACCACCGCGGGCGCGGCGCCCGGTCAAGCGACCTGCGCCGCGGACGGGCGCCGCGGCTGGCCCGCGAGCTGCGCGTGCTGGCCGGCTGCGGCTGGCACACCGTCCGCCGCGCCTGCCCGCAGGGCGTGATCATGGGTGCGCACTCGGCTGGCCGCGTGATGGAGGCGCTGCGCCCGAGATGAACTCCACGCGCCCGGATCCGGACACCTTCCTCTCCGGCGACGCCGGCGATGTGACCGACCCCTGGCGCCGCACCAGGCGCCGCCTCGGTGAGCTCGCGTACGGGGCGCTCGACACGCTCTCGGGCACTCGGCGCCGCGCGGCCCGCCTCGCGCGCACCGCTTCGCCGCCGCGCGAGGTGCTCGTGATGGGCGTGTACCGGCCGGGCTCGCTGCTCGCCGAGGCGCTGCCTGCGCTGCGCTCCGAGCGCCACCGCGTCCGCATCGCGCTCGGCTCGACCGGTCCGGCGGACGAGCCGCTGCGCGAGCACACCGTGGCCGAGGATCTCGGCGGCGGGAAGTTCGAGAACCTCAACCGGGTGCTCGAGGCGGCGGGGCTGGCGGGCGCGGGCGCAGCCGCGCCCGACTGGACCATCGCCATCGACGACGACGTGCGGCTGCCACACGCGTTCCTCGACCGCTTCCTCGGCGTGTGCGAGGCCTTCGGGCTCGAGCTCGCTCAGCCCGCGCAGACGCTGCGCAGCCACTCGGCGTGGAAGGTCACCCGGCGGCGGCCGGCCATCCTCATGCGTGAGACCCGCTTCGTGGAGATCGGCCCGGTGACCGCGTTCAGCCGCGTGGCCGCCTCCGAGCTGCTGCCGTTCCCGGAGCTCCGCTACGGCTGGGGCCTCGACCTCCACTGGGCCGCGGTGGCCGCATCGCGCGGCTGGCGGCTCGGCGTGGTGGATGCGCTGCCCGTGCGCCACGAGCTGGGGGTGGTGGCCGCCGCCTACGCGCGCGAGGACGCCGTGGACGAGGCGGCCCGCTTCCTTGCCGAGCGCCCCTACCTGCCGAGCGAACGTGCCGGTGACGTCGTGGCCGTGCACCGCCGGCTGAGGTCCTGACATGCGGCTGCTGTTCGTCTGCCCTGACATGCGCACGGGTGGCGCCGAGCGCCACTGGGCCACGCTGATCCCCGAGCTTCACGACCGCGGCACCGCCGTGAAGCTGGTGGCGCTGGCCGACACCGGACCGTTCTTCGAGGACGTGGAGGCGCGCGGGGTCCCCACGGAGTGCCTCGGCCTCAACCGGCACACGAACCCACGCGCGCTGCGGCTCGCGCTGTCCGTGGGTGCGGCGTTCGAGCCGGACGCGGTGGTCACACGCGGCGTGAGCGGACAGCTCGTGGGCGAGGCGATCGCGCGGCGCTCGCATGCCGTGCATGTGATGAACGAGCACACCCCGCTCATGCCCGACGGCCGGCTCGTGCCTCCGCGGCCCCACCAGCGCGCGCTCACACGGCTGGTTGCACGAAGGGTGGACGGCGTGGTGGCGGTGACCCAGCGGCAGCGCCCGCCGCTCGTGAAGCTCGGCTACCCGCGGGAGCGGATCGACGTGGTGCCGAACGGGGTGTTCGAGCGCGATGTGCAGGCGGTGGAGGGGTCGTCCGAGCTCGCGAACGGATTCTCGGTGCTGTGCGTGTCGGGCCTGCGGCTCGAGAAGCGCGTGGACCTGTTCATCGAGGCTGTGGCCGCGGCGCGCCGCGACAACGAGGAGATCCACGGCTACGTGGCCGGCGAAGGATCGGAGCGCGAGCGGCTCGAGCGGCTCGCGGAGGGCAGCGGGGTCACGCTGCTCGGCGTGCGCCGTGACGTGCTCGCGCTGATCCGTGGCGCGGACGCCCTCTGCCTGCCGAGCGAGGCGGAGGCGCTCCCGATGAGCATCCTGGAGGCGATGGCGCTCGAACGCCCCGTGGTGGCAACAGACGTCGGCGGCACGGCCGAGCAGGTGGTGGACGGCGAGACCGGCCACCTCGTGCCCGCCGGCGACCCGGAGCCGATCCGGCGGGCGCTGCTCGGGCTGGCCGCGGACCCCAAGCGGGCGCGCGCGATGGGCGCGGCCGGACGCCAGCGCCAGCTCGAGCGCTTCAGCGGCGAGGCGATGGTCGATGGCTACGCGCGCGTCTTCGAGCGGGCGGTGGCTCGTGGCCAGGCCTGACGTCCTCTTGGTGTCGCTCGGCACCACGCTCGGCTGGCGGGTGGCGGACGAGATGCTGCTCGAGCAAGTGAGGCGCGCGGGCGCATCCACCGCCGTCGTGTCCGTCGGCCGCGGCGCCGCGGACCGCCTGCGGCGCGGCTATCCGCTCAACGATCTGGTCGAGATGCATGCGGCGAGGCGCACCGTGAGGACCGCGGTCGAGCGTCACGAGCCGCGGGCGCTGATCGTCTCCTCCACCACCGCGGCGATGCTCCTCCCCGCCCTGCCGGTTCCCTACGCGGTCCGCTTCGACTCGCCGGCAAGGCTCAACCGGCCGGGCGTGCGCAACGCCGTGCTGCACGCGCTCGAGCGGCGTGGCTTGGGCCGGGCGCGAATCACGATCCCGTTCAGCGTGGCCGGAGCGGAGGCACTTCCGGACGGGGCTGCGCGGGCGATCGTGGTGTCGCCACCGATCGATCCCTCGGCATCCCACGACAGCATCGAGCGCGCCCGGCGCGAACACGTGGCCGTGGCCTACGTGCCCGATCCGAAGGCGAAGGGCCTGGACGTGCTGGTGGCCGGCTGGGCCGCCGCCGCGGTGGCCGGCGCGCGCCTCGAGGTCTACGGGCTCGAACCGGAGCGGGCGCGCGCACACCTGCGGCGTAGCGACGTTCCCGAGCCGCCGACCCTCGACCTGCTCGGCACAGTGCCGGCGGACGTGTTCCGCGCCCGGCTGCGCCACGCGCGGGCCTACGTGGCGGCTGCCCGCTGGGAGGACTGGGGCCAGGCCCCGCTCGAGGCGCTCGCGGACGGCGCGCTGCTCGCAACCGTTCCCTCCGGCGGCCCCTACGAGGGCCTGCGCCTGGCGCGCCGGCTGGACGCGTCACTGGTGGCCGACGAGATCGACCCGACCGCGCTCGCTCCCGCGATCCGCGCGGCCTTCGAGCTGCCGGACGAACGAGCGAGCGCCTACCGCGACCAAGCCGCCGAGCTGGTGCGCCCGTACCGCTCGGAGGCGGTGCAGGAGACCGTGACCCGCGAGCTGATCCCCGCCCTGCTCGGCTAACCGCCCTGCCAAAGGGGTCTGACCCTTTTCTGAGGGTGGTTGAGGGTTAGACCCCTTTGTGTAGCGAAGGGGAGCTAAGGGGTCTGACCCTTTTGAGGGTGGTTGAGGGTTCGAGTTGAGGGGTCTGACCCTTTTGTGAGGGTGGTTGAGGGTTCGCTGGATCGCTCGCTCCCACGCCTCGGCGTCCGCTTCCGGGGGATGGCGGGCGGTGATCGCCCGGCTGCCCGCTGCCAGGCGCTCGCGTAGCTCGGGCTCGCGCACCAGGCGTCGGAGCGCGTCCACTATCTGGGAGCGGCTGGCGGGATCGATGACGATCGCGTTCTCGCCGTCCACCGCCACGTCGCCCACCGCGCCCGCGCGCCGCGATGCGATCAGCGGCAGGCCGGCTGCCGCGCCCTCGCGCAGGGTCACGCCGAACGGCTCGTAGCTGCTCACGAGAGCGAGCACGTCGCCCCTCGCGTACAGCTCGCCGAGCTCCCCTGGCGCGACCGGGCCGGGAAGCTCCACGGGCACTCCCAGCCGCCACGCGAGCGCGCGCAGCTCGGGCTCGAGCGGGCCGGTTCCGCAGATCTCGAGCACGGCCTCGTCCTGGGCGAAGCCTGCCTCCGCGAACGCCTCGATCAGGACGTCCAGGTTCTTGTCCGCCACGAGCCGACCTACGGCAATGACGCGCACCGGCCCGCCAGGCGGGCGCGCGCGCCGCGCGGCCGCCGGATCGCCGAGGGCGTCGAGGTCCGCGCTCTGCAGCGCCACCTCCACGAGCGACGGCGAAACCCCCAGCCCCCGCAGCCGCTCCACCCCCTGTGAGCCGGCCACGATGAACCCGTCCGCGCGGGGAGCCAGCAGCCGATGGACCCGGCGCTGAAGGGGCGACAGCGCCGGATCGCTCCACGGCGTGAGCTCGCTGAACACGAGCAGGGGCACGCGGTGGCGGCGCGCCCAGGCGAGCGCGCGCATGGTCGCCGGGCCGTACTCCCAGCTCACGACGCAGTCGGGTCGCGCCGCGGTGAGCGCTCGCCCGACACCGCGGGCCAACATGAGCGGCGTTCGCCCCGCGCGCCGGCGCTGCCACGCGGACAGCACCTGGCTCGAGTATTCGTGCGACTCCGGGAACCAGTTGGGGGGCTGGTCCCAGCCGGGCTGGCTCGCGGACAGGTAGATCACGTGCGGATCCACACGACCACGCTCCGCGAGGCTGCGAAACAGGGGCTCCCGGTAGGGAACCGGGACCGGCGGCAGGATCGCTACGCGCGGTGGCACGCCGCAACTTTCCCTCACGGGGCGGGTCGAAAGCGTTTAGGCATGCACAGACCCGGGAGAGAATCCGGTTGTGGAGCCTCGCGGTGGGGGAATCGGGGCCAGTTGCTAGCGTTCGCGCAGCGCTCAGCCCGTAGCCGGTCCGGCTGCGCTTGGCAGTGTTTCCATGCCCCGTCGCCCGACCGGTCGCCACGCATCCGGAAGAGAGCCCCAGGAGGGCCATCCAGACGTTGATCCGAGCAGCACGAAATCTTGTTGTACTCGTCGCACTGGCCATGGTGGTCGTGCCGAGCCCTGCCGTGGCCAGCGCCGATCGGGTGCTGCGCGACTGCATCAGGGACGGCAAGCTCGACGGCAAGTACTCGAACGCGGAGCTGCGGAAGGCCAGGGACAACCTCCCGGCCGACTCGGACGAGTACTCCGACTGCAGCGAGGTGATCGCCGCCGCGATCAAGGGCGGCTCCAACAGGGGCTCCGGAGCGGGCAGCCCGGGTGTCGGGGCGGCCGATCCCGCGGGCGAGGCAGCCGCGCGCACCCAGGACGCCGGCGACCTCGCCGCACTGACCGACGGCAAGGGGGATGCCCCATCCGTGGACGTCGGCGGCACGAGCTTGGCACCCGACAGCAGCGGATTCTTCAATCTCGCCGGCGCCGCGAACCAGGTGCCGCTGCCGCTCCTGATCGCGTTGCTGCTGCTTGCCGCCTTTGCGATGGCGAGCGGGGCCGCCGCGCTCCGCGAGCGCGTGCCGGCGCTGGCGCGGATCCCGCTCCTGTCGAAGCTCAATCCGCCGCGTGTCCCGTTTATCAAGCGTCGCGGCTAGCCTCCCACGCGTCGCCGCCGGCGCAGTCCCGCTGATACTCGGCGCCGCCCTCGCGGGCGTAGCCTTCGGAGCCGAGGGTGGCACCGAGCTCACGCGCACGTCGGTCACGGGAGTGCTGCTGGTCCTCGTCAGCGGCGCCGTGGTGGCCGCCGCGTTCCTGTGGGGTCGCCCGACCGCGATTCACGGGACGACCACGCTGCTGCTGTTCGCGCTGCTCGCGCTCCTGACCGCTGCGTCGGTGCTCTGGTCGATCGTCCCCGAGCTCACCTATATCGAGGCCGGCCGCACGTTCGCGTACGTGGCGGTCTTCGCGGCCGCCGTGGCAAGCGCCCGCCTCGCGCCGCGCGCCGGCGCCGCAGCTGCTGCTCGGGCTGCTGATCGGCGCGATCGTGCCGGTGACCTACGCGCTCGCCTCGCGCGTCTGGCCTGGGGCGCTCGCCGAGAACGAGGTGTCGAACCGGCTCGGGCAGCCGTTCGACTACTGGAACGCAGTCGGCTGTGTCGCGGCGATGGCCGTCCCGATCAGCCTCTGGCTCGGCTCGCGGCGAGATCGGCAGCCCGCTCTTGCGCGTGCTGGCCTACCCGGCCATGGGCGTGTCCATCCTCGCGATCCTCCTCACGCAGTCACGCGGTGCCGCCGCGGCGGCGGCGGTGGGTGCCGTGGGGTGGTTCGTGCTGGTGCCGCTCCGGCTGCGCAGCCTGCCCGTGCTGCTGCTGCCGCTTGGCGCAGCGGCCGCCGTCGGCGCCTGGGCGCTGTCCAAGGACCCCTTCTCGAAGAGCCTCCAGCCGCTGTCCGCGAAGGAGGCCGTGGCCGGCGATTTCGGCGCCCTCGTGTTCCTGATGGTCGTGCTGCTCCTCCTGATCGGAGCCGCCGTGCAGACCGGAGCGGAGCGCCGGGTGCCGTCCGCGCGGATGCGCAAGCGGGTTGGGATCGTGGCGGTCACGCTCGCGTGCCTCCTACCGCTGGCGGCCTTCACGTCGGTGGCCTTCAGCGAGCGCGGCATCGGGGACCGGATCGACGAGCTCACGAGCGAGACCGAGGTCGCACCCGCGGAGGGCGGCGGCCGCGTGTTCGGCGCCGCCTCGACGCGCGGCAAGTACTGGCGCGAGGCGTTCCGCGTGTTCGACGCCCGGCCGCTCGAGGGGGTCGGCGCCGGGGCATTCGAGAAGGCGCGGCTCCGCCACCGCACGGACGCCTCGGTCACGCAGCACGCCCACGGATGGATACCGCAGACGATGGCGGACCTCGGTCTGATCGGCCTCGTCGTGACCACCCTGCTCTTCCTCGCCTGGGTGCTCGCCGCCCTGAGTGCCACCGGCCTCGTCCCGCGACGGCTCATGTGGCGCGAGGGCGACGCCGGTGCACCGCCACGGCGCGACTGGGACACCGATCGCATCGCCATCGTCACGCTCGCGCTCGTACCGGTCGTGTTCGGTGTCCAGTCGCTCCTCGACTGGACCTGGTTCATCCAGGAGCCCATGGTGATGGCGCTGATCCCGGCCGGATACATCGCCGCACGCGGACCCCTTGGGGAAGGCGCCGACAGCTCGGCGACGCCGCCCGCCGCGTCGTCGAGCCCTTGGAAGCCGAACCTGGCCCGCATCCCGGCGGCGCTTGGCGCCGTGGTGATGGCGCTGCTCCTGGCCTGGGCGATCTGGCAGCCCGAGGCCTCGGACCGCGCCACCAACGACGCCCTTGCCCTCCTGGACGAGAAGAAGTTCGACGAGGCGCTGGCAAAGACAGAGGACGCGGAGGATCTCAACCCGCTCACGCCCGACCCGCTGCTCGTGCGTGCCTCGATCGACACGGCCGCGAATCGCGTGGACGACGCGCAGGCGGCCCTCGAGCAGGCCGTGATCCTGTTCCCCGGCGATCCGCAGACCTGGTACCGCCTCGGGGCGTTCCAGCTCGGCACGCTCGACGCGCCGGAGCAGGCCCTCGACACGATCCGCGGAGCGCTCTACCTCGACCCGCACTCGCGTGCGGCGACCCAGGTCTTCCTCGACTCGCGTGCGCGGCAGCGCGAGAAGGCCGGCAGCGCCCAGCCCGGGCTCAACGAGTAGCACGCACGAACAGCGTGCCGGAGCGGCGGCGCAGCGACTCGACCTCGAAGCCGAGCTCGTCGAGCACGCGCCGCAGCGAGCGGCGCGTGAAGAAGCGGATGTGAGGCGAGAGCGGGTCCGGCCGGCGGCCCACCGGGAGGTTTGCGGGCGTGGTGGCGGCGAAGGCTCCACCCGGAACGAGCACGCGCCGGATCTCCGAGAGCAGCAGCTGAACGTCGCGGACGTGCTCGATCGTCTCGGCGCAGAGCACGAGCTCGAACGAGCCGTCCTCGAACGGGAGCGGGGCATCGGGCTCGAGCTCGACCGCTCGCGCTGCGGGAAGCCGGCGCCGCGCCCGCTCGAGCGCTGTGGAGGACACGTCGGCCGCAGTCAGCTCGGTCGCGTCGAGCTCGGCCGTCAGGCGGCCATCGCCGCAGCCGAGGTCGAGGACGCGCTCGGCGTGGCCAAGCGAGCCCACGAACTCCCGGAGCGCCTTGGACGGTGGCCCGAGGTCCTCGGGCACAAGCTCCCAGAGCTCGTCGTCGAACCGGCTGGGGCTCACCAGGCGCCCCGCGCCCGGCTACCTACCAAGCGCCCCGCGCCCGGGTCACGGCGGGGATCGTCTTGAGGAGAATCGTCAGGTCGAGGAACACCGACCAGCGCTCGAGGTACAGGAAGTCGAGGCGCACGAGCTCGTCGAAGTCGAGCTCCGAGCGGCCCGACACCTGCCACAGGCCGGTCATGCCCGGCAGGACGAGGTAGCGCTTGCGGTGCCAGTCCTCGAGCCGGTCGTAGTCTCGCTGCGGAAGTGGGCGCGGGCCCACGAGCGACATCTCGCTCCGCAGCACGTTGAAGAGCTGGGGCAGCTCGTCGAGCGACCAGCGCCGCAGGAAGCGCCCGACCGGAGTCACGCGCGGGTCCGACCGCATCTTGAAGAGCGCGCCGGCCATCTCGTTGTGCTCCTCGAGCCGGTCCTGAAGCTGCTCGGCGCCCGCCACCATCGTGCGGAACTTCAGGCAGGCGAAGCACCTGCCGCCGATGCCGGGCCGCTGCGAGCGGTAGAGGACCGGGCCGCGCGAGGTGAGCTTGATGGCGAGCGCCGCGGCGATCATCACCGGCGAGAGCACGGCCAAGAGCAGCGTCGCCCCGACCAGGTCGAAGGTCCGCTTGAGCGCGAAGTCCACGCCCTCGAACACCGGCGGCTTCAGCTCGAAGAGCGGCAGCGCCTGGCCCGGCACGTACTCCACCCGCTCCATCAGGATCTCCATGGTCGACGGGGCCACGCGCACGCGGACGCCCTGCTGGTGGCAGCGGTCCACGAGCTCGACCGCCTCCTCCTGGGGGAAGTCGGCGTCGGCGATCAGGACCTCGTCGATCGAGTCGAAGTGGCGCTCGAGCTGCTCCAGCGAGCGGAAGTCGCGCAGCCCGTCGAGCATGGCCACCGGCGTGCGCGCGACGAACCCGTAGGGCTCGATCTCGCGGCTGTCGCGCAAAGCGTGGGAGACCGCCTGGATGTTCGACCCCGAGCCGACGAGCACGGCGCGGCGCCGGTAGCCGGCGGCGCGCAGGATCGCGCCGCTCACCTGTTCGAACACCCAGCGGAAGCCCGACACGTAGATGAGCGCGAAGAAGAGCGACCCGTAGAAGATGTAGTACGACTGGAAATTCTCCCCCTCCAGCAGCGCGTAGACCAACACGGCGACGGTTGTCTGGAAGAGCGACGCGATCACGCGCGGAAGGCCCGGCCGCAGCGCCCGCTCGCGATAGAGGCCCGAGCGTCCGAACAGCAGCAGCATCACGAGGCCGCCGAGCGGCAGATAGTCCATCGCCTGGTCCCACATCAGGCCGATGGCGTCGGGATGGCGGATCGCGGCCTTCACGACCAGGGCCGTGTAGATCGCGAGGAGCAGGCCGGCGAGGTCGAGTGCGGCGAGCGTCGTGATGCGAACCGCCGCGCGAGCCAGGTCGAAGCGAAGCAGCCCCCCGAGCATGGGCTTACCCGCCCGGACGTCGCGTTCGGGCAACGTGAGGGGCTCTACCTCCTGCAGCTCTTTGAGTAGTCCGTTAGCCACGGATGCGTTGAGTCGGCTCGTAGTGAAACAGGTGCCACGGCCGAATGTAGCGGTGTGGGCGGCACAGGCGCCGTATGCTGCCCGTCGTGGGATCGGAAAGCGCCGAAGCGGGCGGGCGGCGCGTGGGCGGCCGGCGCGCCAAGCTCGAGCGCGCGGCGACGCTGCTCGTGCGCGATCCGCGCGAGCTCTACGAGGTCCTGGCCGACCGCGCGCAGCGCACGATGGACCCGCTGCGCCGGCGGCCGACTCTGGAGGTGACCCGGTTCGAGGAGGTCGCGGCCGGGCTTGACGGCCCCCTGGCCGGGCGCGTGTCGGAGAGCCTCCGCGAGGACGCCCTGGCGGAGATCGACGCGGAGGTGCGCGTGCGGACCGGTGAACTCGGCGCGGCGCTCCCGTTTCCGCTGCACTACAACGCGTCCTCGAGCCTCGCGAACCTCTGTTACGCGCTCGTCCGCGCGCTTCGCCCCGCGGTCGTGCTGGAGACCGGTGTGGCGTACGGAATGAGCTCCAGCTTCATCGCGAAAGCCCTTTCCGCGAACGGCGAGGGCGAGCTCCACAGCGTGGACCGGCCGGCCGTCCAGCCAGGGGTGGAGGACTACATCGGCGCGCTTGTGCCGGACCATCTCCGTTCGCGCTGGACGCTTCACCGGGGGACGAGCCGGCGCGTGTTGCCGCGCCTCCTTCCGGAGATCGGTGCACCCTCGCTGTTCGTCCACGACAGCCAGCACACCTACCGGAACGTCACCTGGGAGCTACGGACCGTCACCCCACACCTGACCCGCCCCGCGGCCGTCCTGGTGGACGACACCGCTGGTACGCGCGCCTTCCAACACTGGGTCGAGCGGACGCGGCCGGCCTTCTCCGCGGTGGTCGAGGAGCAGTGGGTGGGCGTCGCTGTGCTCTAAGGCGGCCGCCGGTCAAGAAAAGGGACGCATTTTGCGCAATTGTGCAGCCCGCCGAGGGGGCGAACGTTGCAGTATCGCCTCTGAACGTCGTGCTGATGGCGAGACGCGGCACCCGGCCCGCGCGGGGCGAGATCGACGAGGCGGCTCTCCGGCTGCTCTCGCGTCACGGTGCGCAGATCCTGAGGACGGCGCGCCGTCACGCGGTGACGCCCGAGGACGCGGAGGATGCCTACCAGCGCGGCATCGAGATCCTGCTCACGAAGGCGCCGAGCACGAGCGAGGACGAGCTTGTCCCCTGGCTCAAGACCGTGGTGAAGCACGAGGCCTGGGCTCTGCGGCGACAGCGCGAGCGCCACTCCCCGGTCACGGATGACGGCGAGCTGCGCGACCGCCCCGCGCCCACCACGGTCACGCACGAGCAGGCCGAGCGGCTCGAGCGGCTGCGGCTGGGGGCCGAGGCCCTCGGTCAACTGAAGCCGCACGAGGTGCGCGCGCTGCGCCTGAAGGCCGAGGGCTTCTCCTATCGCGAGATATGCGCGATGACCGGCTGGTCCTACACCAAGGTCAACCGCCTGCTCACGGAGGGACGGCGGGCGTTCCTCCACCGCGTGTCCGGGATCGAGCGCGGCGCCGAGTGCGCGCGCTACGAGCCGCTCCTGTCCGCGCTCGCGGACGGTGAGGCCAGCGCAGAGCAGCTGGCGATCCTGCGCCCGCACATGCGCACCTGCCTCAGCTGCCGCGCCCGCCTGCGCGAGTTCCGCGCCACGCCCGAGCGGGTGGCGTCGCTCGTGCCGCCGGCCGCCCTCGTGGCCACTCACGGGGGCGGGCCGCTGCGCGGCCTGGTCGAGTCGGTGGGCACGCTCGGCGAGCGCTTCCACGCGGCGGCAGAGATTGCCACCGGCCAGAAGCTCGCGGCGGTGGCGGCCTCCGCCGCGGCGCTTGCGGGCGGCGGCACGGCAATCGACGAGTTCGCGAACCACCAGGGGCCGCCGCTGCCCGAGCCGGCGCAGCAGGTGGAGGCGGAGCCGGTGAAGGACGAGCCTCCGGCCGAGCCGGCGCCTCCGGCCGCCGAGACCCCACCCGCGGACGCCGCGCCCGCTCCCACGCCCGCGGCGACGCCGGCACCCGAGCCTGCGCCACCGCCACCCGATCCCGCCGCCGAGTTCGTACCCGGGAGCGCCGCACCGGAGCCGGCCTCCGCGCCCTCGCCAACCCAGACAAGCAGCTTCGCGCCCGCCGGCAGCGGCCCAACGGGCGGGTCCGCCGGCGGCAGCGGAGAGTTCGCGCCGTAGGAAGCGCGGCTTACCCGGTCCGATTCCGTGCATATTTGACCACCCTGGATCTGCGCTGGACCCAGCCTGATACAACCGGCTGTACAGGCCCCGTGTGGGGTAGCGGCAACGAGATTTTGGGTTGCACGGCGATTCGCCACCAGGCTCCGCCGTTCGGCACTCCCGGACCTCCTGAGAGGAGGAGTGATGTTCCAAGCTGGCCCGTTAGGTACGCGGAGGCCGCTCGCTGCGCTGGCGGTGGCGGCCGCCTCGCTCGCGCTCGCGTCGTCGTCCGGGGCGGTCGATCCGGTGCCCGAGCCGTGTGCGCACGGGGCCCCGGGGCCGACGTTCGTGGATCCGAGCGCGCTGGTCGACAAGAGCGTGGAGTTCGGTCATTGCGACTACGTCGCCCCGTTCGCCGAAGTAAAGGGCGACGTCCACGTCGGCGACGACAGCAACATCCAGGACAGCTCATTCGTGCTCGGCAAGGTGCGGCTCGGCGACGAGGCGATCGTCGCCCACGGAGGATCGGCGATCGGCACAGCCCGCGTCGGCAAGCAGGGCGAATGTCACGATCCCGACGGCCAGGGACCGGGGCCCGCGCCTGAGCATTGCCCCTCGTTCATCGGCTTCAACTCGCTGGTCGACAGCGCGATCATCGAGAAGGACGCCATGGTCACGCACCTCGCCCGGGTCGGCCCGAGGGTCAGGATCCCGTCCGGCAGGAAGGTGCTGCCCGGCAAGAACGTGACCAGCCAGTCTCAGGTAATGCGGAAGACGGCTCCGGTGACCGCGGCCGACCGCGCCTTCATGGAGGGCGTGATCCACGTCAACACCTCGTTCGCGCGGGAGTACACGCGGCTTGAGGCGGAGAATCGGCGCAACGTACGGGGGATCAACTTCGACCCCGGTCACACCGACTTCAACCCGACCCGTGACCTGCCGACGCTGGCGGGCGTGCCGACGCGCGATCCGGGGTTCAACGACAACAAGGACCGCATCATCGGCGACGTCAGGCTCGAGGACGGCAAGGAAGAGCTCGAAGACACGCTCGGCTTCGGCGTCTCCCTGCGAGCCGACGAGGGCGAGCCGTTCCTCGTAGGGACGATCGAGAAGATGAAGAACCGGACGACCTTCCACGCACTCGAGCACGCGCACCTGCACCTCGGCGACGAGGGCAGCTACGGGGACAGGAGCCTGGTCCACGGTGGGCCGGATCCGTACGACCCGACCGAGACCGGAGAGGCGTTCACTCTCAGGGACGGAGCGGTGTTCTTCCGCTCCCGCGCCGGCGACAAGGTAGAGATCGGGACAAGGAGCTTCGTCCAGTCCTCGAACCTCCCGAGCGGCACCAAGCTCGCGCCGAGGAAGGTGATGATCGACGGGGTGATCGTCGGCGACGTGGAGTGGTAGGGAGAGCGGCGGTGCTCGCTGCCGCCGGTCTTCTACTCGTCACGCCAATGCTCGGCGGTTGCGACTGGTCAAATGGGGATGAGTCGCAACCGCCAGCGGGCCAGGCAACACGGTCCGTTGAAGGCTTTGTCGCCACCCTTCAGCGCGAGGTGCGCGAGCTGCCTGCCGAGCGCATGGCCTGGTCCACGTTCTGGCGGCTGTGCTGGAGCCGCTTCCCGGGCGCGCGCGCCTATGAGCTCGCGACGCTCACCGGCGAGGGGCGCTCGCCACAGCTGCGCCGCCAGCGGGCGCGCTGCCTGCGGCTCGAGGTCGCGGCGGGCGAAAACGCCCGCTCCGAGCGCTTCAAGGACGAGCGTACGCAACTCGCGCTCACCGCAGGTCAGCTCGCCTACCGTGTCCGCGCGGTGCGCGCCGATGGCGGGGTCACGCGTTGGTCGAGGCCGTACGCGGCCGGCGAGAGGGTCGACGCAGGCGAAGCGCCGTAGTCGAGTTGCGACTCCTTAAAGGGGAGGCCGGTTCAGCTAGTCCGGCTCGGCGACGCCGGTGAACCGGCGGGCGGTCGGCGTGCTCGGCTCCACGTGGAGCGGGCCCGGGTCGGGGTCCGGCTCCGGGGGGCTCAGGCGCGCGGCCCGAATCGGCTCGAGGGCCTCACGCAGCGCGGTCTCTGTTGAGCGGCGACGCACTCGCTGAACGACCTCGCGGATCCGAGTTACCACCCGCAGGCGGGCACCGGCCAAAACGAGCGCCACGCCGAGGGCGAGGTAGAGGAGAGCGTCCCAGCCGGTGCGGGGGAGCTGGCCGCCTGTACTCCCGGGCTGCTCGCCGGTCGGCGGTGTGGGGGTGGGCTCCTCCGGTGTTGTGGTGGGCGGCTCGGGCGGTGTCGGCTGCGGCTCGCCGGTGGGCGGCTCGGGCTCCTGCGAGGGCTCCTGCGCGAACGCGGATGCCGCGATCGCGAAGGAGAAGGGCAGGCAGAGGGCGAGCACCGTGAGTGCGAGAACCGCCACGACCGAGGTCGAACGAGGCATGCGGGGCCATTTCGGGCTGGCCCCGCACGCCCCTCCCCGCTGCACGCGATCCTGCGGACGGGCTAGCGAACCCCCGCCGGCGTTTCGCGGAGATCGCTCAGAGCCCGCGGCCGCAGCCGCTGCCACACGAACGCGCCCACCAGGAGCAGCAGGCCGATCCCGATGAAGGACACCACGCGGTAGACAGACGTCATCGTCGCGAGGTCGAGCAGGAACACCTTCGTGACCGTCACTCCGAGCAGGGCCAGGCCCGCGAGCCGGAGCACGTCCCAGTCCCGCTTCAGTCCCACAACGATCGTGCCCACACCGACGATGCCCCAGAACACGCTCAACACCATCTGGCCCTGTTGATGCGCGCTGAGCAGCGCGGAGTCGAGCGCCCCACTGGTCTCGAACGGCGTGACCACGCCAACCGACCCGAGGTACAGAAGCGTGAGGGCGCCGGCGCCACGCAGCGCGTTGCGCACGGTGATCCCGCTCGATCCGACCCACCCGGCGAGCACGATCGCCCCGGCCGCCACGGCCCCGAGCGCCACCACGGCGGCCAGTGGCTCGGCGAGGCCCGTAACGAGCGAGACCGGCGGTGCCTCGTACACCAGCGCGTGCATTGCCGCGAGCACGAGGAACCCGACCGCGGCGGAGGTCGTGAGGTCGTCGCGGGTGCGACGGCCGATGGCCCCGAGGGCGATCGCCTCTGCGACCCAGGCGAGCACGAGCTGCAGGCCGTCCACCGCCATGGCGGTGAGCAGCGCCACGCACGCCAGCCCGACGACATCCAGGAGAACCCTCCAATGAAGCCGTTCCTCACCCGTGATCCGCGCGGACACGAGACACGCGGCCGCAAGGGCGCCGACGGCGGCCGCGCCGGCCATCGAGAGGCTCTCGTGGCCGGCGAGCACCTCCGCGGGGTTCGCCACGGTGGCCGCGCTCAGGAGCGACAGCGCCAGGTGGCCACCGAGCCCGGCGTGCGCGAGAACCTCAGCGTGCGAGTCGTCGGCGGCGGAGCGCCCGGCTCGCCGGACCAGCGAGGCGAACCCAACGCCGGTGGCCGCCCAGCCGATCGCGAGCACGGGCCCATCCGCGATGAGACCGAAGGACACATTCGCGAGGACCGCGCCGATCGCGAGCGAGAGCAGGCCCAGGTCGCGGGAGATCCGCCCGAAGCGGGGGCCCGCGAGACCAACCCCGAGGTGCACGACTGCCACCCCGACAAGCCACGCCTTACCCGCCGCCGGATCGATCGAGCCAAGTGCCACGCCACCGGTAGCCGCCACGGCGAGAGCGTTGAGGGAGAGCAGGTAGGCGGACACCGAATGCAGGCGCTCGGCCCGGATTCGCAGGTCGTGGCCGATGGCCACGGCCACACCGAGAGCACCGAACGCAACGAGTACCGCGATCGCCTCGAGCGCGCTCGCCCCGTTGACCGCGTACGCGATCCACTGCGGGGTGGCCACCATGAACGCCCCGAGCGCGAGCCAGTTCCAGCGCAGCCACAGCAGCACGGCCGCCGCGGAGGCCAGGGCCACGAACAGGAGCACCATCGTGCCGCCGTCGCCGGCCGCGCCGGCCAGGATCGGCGCCGTGAGTGCGCCCAGAATGCCGAGCGCTCCGATGCCGCGTGACTCCCAGCGGACGGCAAGCACCGTGGCGGTGGCACCGACGCCGATCGCCAGGACCACGGCGAGCAGCTGCGGCACCAGGTGGTAGACCTGCGCCGCGACCGTCACGGCCACGAACAGACCCGAGATGCCCGTCGCCACGCAGGCGAGCGCGGCGTCCGTGCGCGCCTTGCGCTCGTGGAGCCAGATGCCGAGGACCAGCAGCGCGGCGGACCCCGTGGCGCCGAGCGCCGTGCGCGCCTCTTCACCGATCCAGCCGTTGGAGATGCCGAGGGCGAACAGGAAGACGAGTCCGAGAAGGACCGCAAGGCCGCCGACCCAGGCGAGCACGCGTCCGCCCACCAGGTCCTCGAACTCCTTCGTGCCGGCCGGCATGCGAAGGGTGGGGATGCTCCACTGGGAGGGCGCCCCTGCCGGCACCGCGATCCGGGGCGCGGGCGCGGGCTGCGCAGGCGCGGGCTGCGCGAGCGCGGGCTGCGGCGGCCGCTGCACGAGCGGCGCTGGCTCGGGCCTCGCCCACCCCGTGGGCCTCTCCATCACGGCCACTCTCGAGTCCAGGTCGGCGACCATGCGCTCCAACCGCTCGATTCTCTGCTCGCTCTGTTCGCTCCGCTCCATACCCGCTCCTTTAGGCTTGCTGACCGTCGGTCGACAACTTACAGCACTATCGACCATCGGTCAACAAACCTGTAGAGTCGGGTCCTATGGCTGAGCCCGCCTACACCCGCATGCAGGTCGACGACCGGCGCCGGCAGCTGCTCGAGCGCGGCGCCGAGCTGTTCGCCACCCACTCGTTCGCGGAGCTGTCGATGGCTCGCATCGCCCGTGAGGCCGGCATCTCGAAGGCGCTCCTCTACCACTACTTCCCCAGCAAGCAGGACTTCTTCGTGGCGACCCTGCAGCTCGGTGCCCAGGAGATCGCCCGGCGGACCGAGCCCGATCCCGACCTGCCTCCGCTGGAGGCGCTCGCCGGCAGCCTCGACGCCTTCCTCGGCTGGATCGAGGAGAACGAGCTGGCCTACCGCAAGCTGATGGAGAGCGTGGGCAGCGTCCCGGAGGTGCAGGCCCTGCTCGACGAGATCAGGAACTCGACCTCCTCCCGCATCCTCGACGGGATCGGCGCGGGCGACCCCCCGCCGCCGAAGATGCGCACGGCCGCGCACGCCTGGCTCTGGTTCATGGACGGCGCGATCCTCGACTGGCTGGAGCACCGCGACATGACGCGCACCGAGCTACGCGACCTGCTGCTCGGCTCGCTCGCCGGTTCGCTTACCGCGGCGGGCTGGAGCCTCTGACCCAGCGCTCCTCGCCGCCCTCGATCTCCTTCTTCCAGATCGGCGCCTCGGCCTTCACCCGGTCGATGATGTCGCGCGCTCCTGCGAACGCCTCGCCTCGGTGCGGCGCGGACACTGCCACGATCACGCTCGGCTCCGAGAGCGGCACCTCGCCCACGCGGTGCTCCACCGCGGCCGCGCACAGGCCGTGCGTCTCGAGCGCCTCGGCCGCGATCGCGCGCATCCGCTCCTCCGCCATCTCCGTGTAGGCCTCGTACTCGAGGCGCTCCACCTCGCGCGTCACGCCCGAGAAGGTGACCACGGCTCCGGCGCGCGGGTCGCGCACCCGCTCCGCCAGCGCATCGAGCGACAGCGGCTCGGCGCTCACGCGCACCCACGGCGCGGCTGCGGTTGAGCCGCCGCTCACCGGTGGGATCAGCGCCAGCTCGTCGCCCGCGTCGAGCACCTGCGCGCCGTCCGCGTACTCGCGGTTCACCGCCATCACCAGCGGGATGCCCTCGGAAAGGGCGGCGAGCGGCTCGCTCGCGAGCGCGTCGCTCACGCGCGCGCCCTCGGGCAGCTCGAGCGTGAGCTCCGGCGCGCCGGCGCGCTCCCGCAGCATCGCGAACAGCCGAACGGTGACCTCCACGGAGCAGATGCTACGCCGGGGCGGGCGCGCGGTCGGCATCGCGGCGCGCAAGCACGCGCGCCGCCACGATGCCCCCGATCGCGCCGAACAGGTGGCCCTGCCACGAGATGCCCTCCTGCGGCTGGAGGCCCGCCACCAGAACGCCGCCCCAGAGGATCACCACCACCAGCCCGATCGCGATCTGCCCCGGGCGCCGGTTGAACCATCCTCGCGCGATCAAGTAGGTGGAGAACCCGAACACCACGCCGCTCGCGCCGACATGGATGGTCCCCTCCGGCGCCACCAGCCAGGTGCCGACGCCGCTCACCAGCGCGACGATCGCGAACACGCCCACCAGGCGACGGGCGCCCTCCACCGCGATCACAAGCCCCATGATCACGAACGGGATCGTGTTGGACAGGAGGTGGCCGAAGCCGACGTGCAGAAACGGCGCCGTCACGATTCCGTCGAGCCCGTCGGGCTCGCGCGCCTCGATCCCGTAGCGGTCGAGCCGGTGATCGGCCAGCACGTCCACCACCTCCACGGCCCACATCAGGGCCACCAGCGCGAGCAGGATCTTTGCGGCGTCAGTCACCGGGGGAGCGTAATCGTAGGCTCGCGGCCGCCGGCCGCTTGCGTGACCGTATCCTTGGACGTCAATGGCCACCGCCCCTGAGCAGAAGCCGAGCATCGCGCCGATCGTCGGCCCGGACGACGAGCGCCGCTTCACCGACTCCGGCATCGAGATCAAGCACGCCTACGACGCCGACGACGTGGCGCCGAACCTCGACGACCGTCTCGGCGAGCCCGGCGACTACCCGTTCACGCGCGGGATCCACCCGGACATGTACCGCGGCCGCAAGTGGACGATGCGCCAGTACGCCGGCTACGCGAGCGCCAAGGAGACCAACGAGCGCTTCCACTACCTGATCGACCACGGCTCGACCGGCCTGTCGATGGCGTTCGACCTCCCCACCCAGCTCGGCCGCGACTCGGACGACCCGCTCTGCATGGGCGAGGTGGGCCGCACCGGCGTGGCCATCGACACGATCGACGACATGCGCCGCGTGTTCGACGGGATCCCGCTCGACCAGGTCTCAACGTCGATGACGATCAACGCGCCGGCGGCGGTGCTGCTGCTCCTGTACGAGCTCGTCGGCGAGGAGCAGGACATCGCGGCCGAACAGCTCACCGGCACGACCCAGAACGACGTGCTGAAGGAGTACATCGCGCGCGGCAACTTCATCTACCCGCCCGGTCCCGCGATGCGCCTGACCACGGACCTGTTCGCGTACTGCCACGAGCGCATACCGAAGTGGAACACGATCTCGATCTCCGGCTACCACATGCGCGAGAAGGGCTGCTCGGCCGTGCAGGAGGTGGGCTTCACGCTCGCCAACGCGATCGCCTACGTGCAGGCCGCGATCGACGCCGGCCTCGAGGTTGACGAGTTCGGTCCGCGGCTCGCGTTCTTCTTCAACGGGCACAACAACGTCTTCCAGGAGGTGGCGAAGTTCCGCGCCGCGCGCCGGATGTGGGCGGGGATCATGCGCGAGCGCTTCGGCGCCAAGGACGAGCGCTCGCTGAAGATGCGCTTCCACACGCAGACGGGCGGCGTGACGCTCGCCGCGCAGCAGCCGCACAACAACATCGTGCGCGTGGCGCTCCAGGGCTTCGCGGCGGTCGCGGGCGGCACCCAGTCGCTCCACACGAACGGCTTCGACGAGGCGCTCGCCCTACCGAGCGAGACGGCGGCGCGCATCGCGCTGCGCACGCAGCAGATCCTCGCCCACGAGTCGGGCGCCTCCGACACGGCCGACCCGTTCGCCGGCTCCTACTTCGTCGAGGCGCTCACCGACGAGATCGAGGAGGCAGCGCAGGCGCTGATCGACCGCGTGGAGGAGATGGGCGGCTCGGTGAACTGCATCCCGTTCATCCGCGCGGAGGTGGAGGAGTCGGCCTGGGGCTACGAGGAGCGCTACCGGCAGAAGCAGGACATCGTGGTCGGCGTGAACGAGTACGTGACCGAGCAGGTGGACGAGGTCGAGATCCTGCGCGTGGACCCCGAGTCCGAGCGCCAGCAGGTGGAGCGGCTCGCGGCGTTCAAGGAGGACCGCGACCAGGCGGCGGTGGACGCGCGCCTGGAGGAGCTGCGCCAGGCCTGCGGGGGCGACGCCAACCTGCTCGAGCCGATGCGGGCCGCGCTCAAGGAGCACGCATCGATCGGCGAGGTCTGCGGGGTTATGCGGGAGGAGTTCGGGGAGTACTCGGAGGCCTGAACGGGAGCGGCCGGGGCTCGCCCTCGCCTGCCCTCGCTTCCTCCAGCAGCTCTCGCAACGCGGCGATGCGCTCGGAGCCGAAGCGCTCCGCCCATTCACGCTCGATCTCGGCGAAGATCGAGACCGCGGTCTGCCGAGCTTCGCCGCCGCGCTCGGTGAGCTTGATCAGCTTCGCGCGACCGTCGTCAGGGTCCGGCGCGCGCTCGACGTAGCCGAGCTCCTCGAGGTCCGCCACGACCTCGCCCACCGCCTGCTTGGTCAATCCGGAGCTTTCCGCGAGCTCGGTCAGCCGCGACCCCTCCTCGTGGATGAACCGGAAGACGCACCCGTGACCCTGCCGGATCGCGGGATGGCCGGCCTCGTTGATGCGCCGGTGGAAGTCGGAGAACCCCCTATCGGCCAAGTCGTCGAGCAGGGCGGGCAGCGGGGTCCATGTCTGTGTGATGTTGATCACAGTTAGTCAGGTTCCTTGACAGTCAGGTGGCTTGGCTGTTACGGTCAGGCAACTTGATCAGGTTCCCGTACCAGTCTAGCCCAGGAGTCCAGATTTGACATGACCTCTCAGACGACAACAAAGTGGTGGACGCTCGGAGTCGTCTCCGTCGCCACGTTCATGTTGCTCCTCGACATCACCGTGGTGAACACGGCGCTCCCCGCGATCCAGGAGGACCTGGACGCGACCTTCACCGACCTCCAGTGGGTCGTCGACGCGTACACCCTCACACTCGCTGCCGTCGTCTTGACCGCCGGTTCGCTCGCCGACCGTCTCGGCCGCAGGCGTGTGTTCGCGGTCGGGCTGGGGATCTTCTCGGTCGCCTCGCTGGTCGCCGGGCTGGCCACCGATCCGACCTTCCTCAACCTCGCGCGCGGCGCCCAGGGCGTCGGCGGCGCCGTGATGTTCGCCGTCTCGCTGGCGCTGATCGCACAGGAGTTCCCCGCCGGCCGGGAGCGCGGGATGGCGATGGGCGTCTACGGGGCCACGATCGGCCTCGCGGTCGCGTTCGGCCCGCTCGTGGGCGGCGCAATCGTCGACTCGCTCAGCTGGCAGTGGATCTTCTTCCTCAACGTGCCGATCGGCGTGGCCGCTATCGCGATCACGTACGCGCGGGTGCGCGAGTCGCATGACCCGAACGCCACTCGCGTGGACTGGCTCGGCCTCGTAACGTCCTCCAGCGCGCTGTTCCTGCTCGTGCTCGGGCTGATCCGCGGCAACGAGGAGGGCTGGGGGAGCACGCTCATCGTCGGCCTCTTCGCGGCGGCGGCGGTCCTGCTCGCGGCCTTCGTGGCGATCGAGCGGCGCGTTGCTCAGCCCATGCTGCCGCTCGGCCTATTCCGGCGGCCGGCCTTCACCGGCGTGCAGATTGCGGCGTTCGGGATCTCAGCGTCGATGTTCGCGCTGTTCCTCTACATGACGCTCTACCTCCAGAGCTTCCTCGGGCACAGCCCGACCGAGGCCGGACTGCGCTACCTGCCACTGACGGTGGCGGTTTTCCTGGTGGCCCCGATCGCGGGCGCGCTGCTCTCGCGCGTGCAGGCACGGGTCATGCTCTCGCTCGGCCTTGTGGGCGCGGGCGCGGGGCTCATGCTGATCGCGGGCGTGAACGTCGCGGACGACTGGACCGGCCTCCTCGGCGGCTTCATCGTGGCCGGCGCGGGCATCGGCCTCCTGAACCCGGTGATCGCGGACGTGGCCGTGAGCGTCGTGCCCAAGGAGCAGAGCGGCATGGCCTCAGGGATCAACGACACGTTCCGCCAGGTCGGCGTGGCGCTCGGCGTGGCCGTCTGGGGGGCGATCTTCCTGGGCACCGGTTCCTCGAAGATGCAGGAGCTCACGGGGCTTGGCTCCGAGAGCTCGCGCCAGATCGTGGAGGCCACCTCGTCGGGGAACCTCGACCAGGCGCTCGCGCAGGTGCCGGCCGGCTCGCGAGAGCAGGTGGCCGACGCCGCGCGTGAGGGCTTCGTCGCGGGGTTCAACACCATCTCCGTGCTAGGCGGAGTCCTGGCGTTCGCGGCGGCGTTCGGTGCGTTCTTGCTCGTGCGCGAGCGCGACATCGAGCGCGGCGAGCAGGAGGTAGTCGAGGTGGAGGCCGAGGTCGAGGCCCGACCTGCGGCCACCGTCATCCCCGAGCCGATCGCGGCGTGAGCTAGGACGAGAGGAGTTCGAGGAATGCGCCGCAGCCTGACCTTGAAGGCTGCGGCGCCTCGCCTCGTCAGGCGCCTGACCGAGATGGTGATCGTGCCCTCCGCCTGGAAGGCGTGAGCGCTGCTCGGATCGGACTCGTGCGTTCGGTCGAGCGAGATCGCCTGGGTCCACGTGTCCTTGAACCGGTGGTCCCGGCGCGGCCTGAACGCGCCGCGGGCTATCGGGGTGTCGGCGCGCGACACGCCGTCGTAGAGGCTCATTCCGTGCGCGCCGACATGGCAGCCCGCGAGCCGGTCGCCGAAGCCGTGATCGAGCTGGAAGCCCCGGCGCGCGCTCAGGAACAGGCCCACGCTCGGATCGCGCACCCAGTCCACCGTGCTCGCGGCCGGGACCCGGCAGTACGGCGTCTCCCGGACCTCGTTCTGCTGGAGCGCGTAGAGGACGATGTCGGACTGCTCGGTCACGTCCATTCGGAACGCGGCGACGCTCGTGTCGATGTCGTAGCCCGCCGCGAGCGCCCTCATCCGCCAGCTCCAACTGCCGGCGCCGCGGCCGTCGACCCCGGACGAGGGCGACGGCCGGTCCTGCCCGTAGTCGACCGAGTAGCTGCCATTCGCCACCGCGATCACGCCCCAGAGCGGCTCGCGGGGCCGGGCGGCGGCGGCCGGAGTCGCAATCACGAGGAGCAGCGGAAGCGCGAGCCAGATCCGGCGCACCCCGTCGATGCTACGGCCGACGTGCAAGGAAGGCGAACTGCCCGGAGAGGACGAGCTTGATCTGGTTGCGCGTGCGGGCGTCGAGCCTGGCGGCACGAGCGGCGAGCTCGATCACGCGGTAGCCGGGCGACTCGCGCGCCCACCACCTGAAGAAGAAGGGCGGTAGCCCGAGCGCTCGCCAGGCCACCAGCGTGAAGCCGTCGATCACAGGGCGCAGCTCGACCACCTCCAGGCCGGCCTCCTCGGCGACCACGGTGAACCCGTAGGGCGTCCAGTTGAAGATGCTGCGCGAGTGGAACGCCTCGAGCTGTGAGGTCGAGCCGGCGAGGAAGCCGCCCGGCTGAAGCACTCGCGTGACCTCCTTCAGCAGCTCGTGGGGGCGCTCCACGTGCTCCAGCACCTGCTTGCAGTAGACCAGCTCGAAGCTTCCGTCGTCGAAGGGCAGGTGCTCGCCGTCGAAGGTCACGAACTCGGCGTCGCCGCGGGTTCGCTCGGCCACCTCGGGGGACTCCTCGATGTCCACGCCCACCCAGCGCACGTCCGGGCCGAGGGCACGGAAGAGCTCCACGGAGTCCCCCGCTCCGCAGCCTAGGTCCATCACGTTTGTCGGGCGCAGGCGGGCGGCGTAGTGGTCGGCCGCCACCTGCCGGCTGTGGTCGCCGGGAATGCGCGTGCCGAGCAGGTCGCCGAGGTCGTCGCCGAGCATTGGCGGCGAAGCCTCGCAGGGATTACGGTAGGCCCGTGCCTCGCTGCGCCCTGGCCCTGGCTCTCCTGCTGCTCACGGCTCCTGCCGCGTATGCGCGCGAGCCCGTGATCTCCTACATCGACGAGAACGGCGAGTTCCGCCTCTACGACGAGCAGACCGAGGCCGAGGTCGATCCGCCGCCCCAGGTGCCCGTGGCCAACCCCACGACCTTCCGCTACGGCATGTCGCTCGATGGCCGCTACATCGCCTTCCTCGACGGGGCCAAGAAGATCCACCTCCTGGACCGGGCGACCAACGCCGAGCGTCCGCTGCCGGGCATCGACATCCACACGAACCCGCAGAACCTCACGGTTAGCAACACCGGCCTGATCGCGTTCGACGAGAACGTCAACGGGGGCGCGGTCGTCTATGACAGCGCCGCCAAGAGCTTCACCGAGACCGGTCTCCCGGATCCAAACGGCCATCGGCAGACCAGGCTGTCCGGCGATGGCCGGTTCCTGGCGACGACGTGTATGGCCCAGTGCGAGATGGACACAGGAGGTAACACCGAGGCGTTCGTCCAGAACCTGACCACCACGACCGACACGGCCTTCCCCTTCGACAACACGCGCGACGAGGAGCACACCTGCATCAACGGCGACGGGTCGTTTCTCGGGTTCGACAAGGCGCGCAGCACGACCAACGCGAAGAAAGACATCTTCCTGTTCGACCGCAGCGAATCACCACCGGCGGCGCTCGCCCTCAGCAGCGCGGTCAACGACGCCGCCGAGGATGAGGTCTACTGCGTGCTCGACTCGTCTGCCGACCACCTCGGCTTCATGAACGATTTCGTCACGTTCCAGGTCTTCGAGCAGTCCACCGACAAGTTTCTGATCCTGCCGCCCGACAAGGAGTTCGACCGCTTCTCACTCTTCAGCGAGCCGTACACCCCGCCGCCTCCCGAACCACCGCCGGTCTGCTGCGGGCCTCCACCGGACGTGACGAAGCCCGTGACGGGCCGGTTCAAGATGACGCGGAAGCGCTTCCGCCCGCGCCGCGGCGCCACACGGTTCCGCTTCAGGCTTTCCGAGACGGCCGATGTGCGGATAGTCGTGAAGCGGCGCGGCCGGCGGGTCGGCACCCTGCGCCGTGGCGACCGTCCGGCAGGAACGAACGCGATCGCCTTCAGCGGGCGCTTCCGCGGCCGGGCGCTGAAGCCCGGGCGGTACGTGGCGGTGCTCACGGCCACTGACGCCGCGGGAAACAGGTCGCGTCCCCGGTCCATCCGGTTCACGGTCCTCAGGGCGGCAGGAGACCGGCGGCGCTGATCGAAAGCGAGGTCAATGCCGGACCTCACTGCGAAGCGCACCCTCGTCAAGTCCCCGCCGGAGCTGTGGGAGGAGCTGAGCGAGGTCGAACGACTCGCCAAGCACCTCGGTGCCTTCGGCGAGATCACCATCACGAAGCTCGAACCGGAGCACACCGTCGCCTGGGAGGGCGAGCACGCGAGCGGCACCGTGTCGATAGAGCCCTCCGGGTGGGGCACCAAGGTGACGCTGCGGGCGGAGCTGCCCGAGCCGAGCGAGACGGAGGCCGAGCCGGAGCCCGAGCCGGCCGAGACTGAGCCCGAGCCGGCTGAGACGGCGCCAGAGCCGGCCGAGCCGGAGCCGGTTCCCGTGCCGGAGCCGGCCCCCGAGCCCGAGCCGGAGCCAGCCGCCGCCGCACCCGCCGAGGAGGTCCCGCGTCGAGGCTTTTGGGGCTGGCTGTTCCGGCGCCGGACGGAGACGGTCGTGGCTGAGCCGGAGCCGGAGCCGGTCGTGGCTGAGCCGGAGCCGGCGCGAGCGATCGCGCGCGCGAGGAGACAGCCGAGCCCGAGCCCGTCGCGGAAGAGCCCGCCGAGCCCGAGCCCGGCGTTGAGGCACCGGTCGCGGAGGAGCCCGCGCTCGAGGCCGCCGCGGACCCCGCGGTGGACGCCGCGCTCGATCCCGAGCGGGCTCGCGTGATTCTCGATGAGGCGCTCGACACGCTGGGCGCCGCTCATCACCGGCCGTTCTCGCGCGGCTAGCGCTCCAGCCTCACCCGGTTGCAACTGCCGCCCTGTGCCCTGGAGAATCGGGGCATGCCGTCGACCCGCCGCGCGTTCCTCCAATCCGGTGCGGCCGCGGCACTGGCGCCGCTCGTCGATCCGGGGCAAGCGCTCGCCGCCGGCCCGACGAGGCCCAACATCGTTCTCGTGATCATCGACACCCTGCGTGCGGATCACGTGAGCGCCTACGGCGGCAGAGCGCTGACGCCAAACATCGACGCGCTCGCCGCGCGTGGGATCCGCTTCACGCGCTTCTACCCCGAGGCCATGGCCACCGTCCCGGCGCGGCGCTCGATCCTGATGGGCCGGCGCGTGTGGCCCTTCCGCGACTGGCACGCCCACCCCGGCCTGCGGACGACGCCGGGCTGGCAGCCGATGGACAGCCGCGACACATTCACGAGCGCGCTGAAGCGGGCGGGCTACTGGACCGGTTACGTCACGGACAATCCATTCCTCGCCTTCACGCGGCTCTACGAGCCGTTCCGGGACAGCTTCGACCGTTTCGACCGCGTCGGCGGGCTGCTCGGGCGCGGGGCGCCGACTGACAGCGTCACGGCGGCCGAACTGGACCATTGGCTCGTGCCCGAGCTGCGCACGCCACGCACCATGGAGCGCGAACGGCGCTACCTCGCCGCCGGCGGCTACTGGCGCGACGAGTCCCGCTCCTGGGCCGCTCGCACGTTCAGCCGCGCAGCGGGGACGCTCGAGAAGGCCGCACGGCAGCAGCCGTTCGCGCTCGTCGTGGACACCTTCGAGCCCCACGAGCCCTGGACCCCGCCGCGGGCATATATCGACATGTACGGCGACCCCGGCTACCGCGGCCCGGAGCCGTCCACGGCAAGGTACAGACGGACGGCCGAATGGTTGACCCCACGGCGCGCCGGGCCGGTTCTCGACCGCATGCGCGACCTCTACGCCGCCGAGGTGACCATGACTGACCGCTGGCTCGGTGTCTTCCTCGAGCGATTGGGGTCGCTCGGACTCGCGCACAACACGGTGATCGCCCTGGTGAGCGACCATGGCTTCCTGCTGGGCGAGCACGGCTGGACCGGCAAGATCGCCTCGATCCTGCACCCGCCCCTGATCCACGTGCCGTTCATCCTCGCGGACCCGGCGCGCAGCCGAGGCGGCGTGACGAGCGAGCGCCTCGGTCAGACGCACGACATCGGTCCCACGCTGCTCTCGCTGGCCGGCGTCCGGGCACCCGCCGGGATGGACGGCCTTGACCTGCTCGCGCCGCGCCGGCGGAAGCTTGCCTACGGCGGCTACAGCAACTGGCACTACGCCCGGACCGACACCATGGCCTTCATCTCATCGAACCGCGGGCGCGGTCGCCGCCTCTACGACCTCGAGCGCGATCCCGGTGAGCTCCACAGCATTGCGAGGCGTCATCCGAGGTCGGTCGACAACCTCTACGGCGCCGTCGTGGCCCGCGCGGGCGGCAGGCTGCCGACCTACCGCTGACCCTCCGGCCGCGCAGGCCCGACAATGCGGGACATGGGGAAGCCGGTCACACGGCGGCGCTTCGTTCAGGCCTCGGCAGCCACCGCCGCCACGGCGGCCCTCGAGCCCAGCGCCTTCGCACAGCGGCCCGACGGTCCGAACGTCCTGCTCGTGATCGTCGACTCCCTGCGCTCGGACGCCGTCTACGGCGGCTGGGCACGCACGCCCACGATGGACGCGCTCGCGCGACAGGGCATGCGCTTCACCAACGTGTTCCCCGAGGCGATGCCCACCATCCCGGCGCGGAACTCGATCCTCAGCGGGCGCCGCCAGTTCCCCTTCCGCGGCTGGTACGACCGGCCGGGACTGCTCGAGGCTCCCGGCTGGGAGCCGCTCGACCATCTGGATGACTCGTTCCTTAGCGTGCTCCGTCGCGCCGGCTGGTGGACGTCGTATGTGACCGACAACCCGTTCCTCGCGTACGCGCCCCCGTACGGCGGCTTCCGGAGCAGCCTCAACCGGTTCGTGCGCACGGGCGGGCAGATCGGCGGCAACCAGAAGATCTCGAGCGTGCCCGACGACGTGCTGCGCCACTGGCTCTATCCAGCGAACGCCACCCCGAAGGTGCGCAGGAGAGTCGGCCTCTACCTGGCCAACAGCCGCCCCTGGGTGAGCGCGGACAAGACCTTCGCCGGACGCGTCTTTCGCCACGCGCTCAACGAGCTGAACGGCGCCGCCGCTCGCGGCGGGCCGTTTGCCCTCGTGGTCGACACCTACGAGCCACACGAGCCCTGGACGCCGCCCGCGCGCTTCCTCGACCCGTACGGCGGCTGGGAGGGCCCCGAGCCCGCGATGCCCAGCTACGGCCGCGCCGCGAGCTGGCTCGACGCGGGCGAGCGCGGGCCCGTGATCGGCAGGATGCGCGACCTCTACGCCGCCGAGGTCACGATGACCGACCACTGGCTCGGCATGCTCATCGACCGCCTCCACGAGCTCGACCTCGAGCGCGAGACCGTGATCGTGCTGGTGGGCGACCACGGCATCCTGCTGGGCGAGCACGGCTACACCGGCAAGGTCCAGAGTGCCCTCTACCCCGCCCTCACGCGCGTGCCGCTGATCGTGGTGCACCCGGACCGCCGCCGCGCGGGCACGGCCAGCGACTGGTTCGCCTCGACTCACGACCTGGCGCCGACGATCCTCTCCATGGCCGGCGTGCGCCGGCCCGAGCGCATGACCGGCGTGGACCTGTCGCGCCCGATGCGCGGGCGCCGCCTGCCCGAGCGCGCGTACTCCTGGGGCGGCTACTCCGACTCGTTCTTCATCCGCTCGCACGAGTGGATGCTGTGGGGCTTCAACAAGCCAGCCAACCTGAAGCTGTTCAACCTCCGGCGCGACCCCGGCCAGTTCCACAACGTGGCGGCCCGCCATCCCGATGTCGTCCGAAGCCTCTACGGCAAGCTGCTCGCCCGGGCCGGCGGGCGGCTCCCCTGGTACGGGGGCCAGTGAGCCACGGCGGGTAACCTGCGGCCCCGATGCGCGAGAAGTCGCCCGAGACCTACGAGGAGAAGCTTGCCCAGCTCCAAGCGCTGCGCGAGCAGGCAATCCACACGAACCCGCAGGCGGAGGAGAAGCAGCACGACCGCGGCAAGCTGACCGCCCGCGAGCGGATCGACAAGCTGCTCGACCCGGGCTCGTTCGAGGAGCTGGACACGTTCGTCCGCCACCGCACGAGCGACTTCGACATGCTGAACAACCGTCCCTGGGGCGACGCGGTCGTGACCGGCCACGGCACCATCGACGGTCGCCCGGTGGCCGTCTTCTCCCAGGACTTCACGGTCTTCGGCGGCTCGCTCGGCGAGGTGATGGGCGAGAAGATGGGGAAGGTGATGGACCTGGCGGCCAGGATCGGCTGCCCGGTAATCGGCATCAACGACTCCGGCGGCGCGCGCATCCAGGAGGGTGTGGTCTCGCTGGGCGCCTACGGGGACGTGTTCGTCCGCAACGTCCAGTGCTCCGGCGTGATCCCGCAGATCTCGGTGATCATGGGTCCCTGCGCGGGCGGCGCCGTCTACTCCCCTGCCATGACGGACTTCATCTTCATGGTCAAGGAGACCTCGCACATGTTCATCACGGGTCCCGACGTGATCAAGACCGTGACCGGCGAGGAGGTGGAGTTCGAGGAGCTGGGCGGGGCGATGACGCACAACACCAAGTCCGGCGTTGCGCACTTCGCCGCCGACGACGAGGAGAGCTGCCTCGAGGACGTGCGCTACCTGATGTCGTTCCTGCCGCAGAACAACCTCGAGATCCCGCCGCAGATGGACACCGGCGACGACCCCGACCGCCAGGACGCGGAGCTCGACAGCATCGTCCCGGACAATCCGAACAAGCCGTACGACATGCGCGACGTGGTGCATCTCCTCGTCGACAACGGCGAGTTCTTCGAGGTGCAGGAGCACTTCGCGCGCAACATCATCATCGGGTTCTCGCGCCTGAACGGGCGGCCAGTGGGCGTGGTGGGCAACCAGCCCTCGCAGCTCGCCGGCGTGCTCGACATCAGCGCATCCGAGAAGGCCGCGCGCTTCGTGCGCTTCTGCGACGCCTTCAACATCCCCATCCTCACGCTGATGGACGTGCCGGGCTTCCTGCCGGGAACCTCACAGGAGTGGGGCGGCATCATCCGCCACGGCGCCAAGCTCCTGTACGCGTTCACCGAGGCGACCGTGCCGAAGCTGACGGTGATCACGCGCAAGGCCTACGGCGGCGCCTACGACGTCATGAACTCGAAGCACATGCTGGCCGACTTCGTGTTCGCCTGGCCCACCGCCGAGGTGGCCGTGATGGGTCCCGAGGGCGCGGTGAACATCATCCACCGGCGCGACATCCAGAGCTCGCCGACTCCCGAGGCGCGGCGCGAGAAGCTGATCGGCGACTACAAGGCCCGCTTCGCGAATCCGTACTCCGCGGCCGAACGCGGCTACATCGACGACGTGATCATTCCGCACGAGACGCGCCCCAAGCTGATCCGCGCACTCGAGACGCTGAAGACGAAGCGCGTGGACACGCCGAAGCGCAAGCACGGAAACATTCCGCTGTAGGCCCGCTGCGGGCGCGGCCGTAGTCCTCCGCGAGGAAGACCCGACTCGTCCTTGGGGCGAGTTCAAGATCGTCCGGCAGGCGACCCCAAAATCGTCGCCCGGGCCGATGCTCGAATCAAGGAGCGGACAACATCACCTTCCGGAAGACAGCTTCTGACACCGGCGGCGACGAGACGACCCACGTGCGCACTCGCCGAGGAGGGCCGCACGACCGGCAAGGGCATGCCCAAGCCGCTCGACCTGGCGCTGTTCGTCAGCGAGTTCGCCGACGAGGTTCAGGGCGCGTTCCCGCCCGTGTGGGTCCGGCGCGCCACGCTCGCGCCGGTGGCCTGGATCGCGCGCAAGCGCGGTCACGCCGCGCGCTACAGCCCGGTGCGCCCCGCGTACGCGGCCTAGCCGTACGCCCGCGCCGTCGCCGCCTAGCTTGCGAGGAAGTCCTCGACCCGGGCGGCGGCGGCGTCGTTGGCCATGTGGGCAAGTTCGCCGCCGAAGCTGACCCTGGCCACGCCCAGGGCGGCCAGCTCGGCGCGGCCGAGCCCACCGGGCACCGCAACGATGTTCACGGGAGCCCCTGACTCAGCCACGAAGCGGCGGATCGCATCTCGTCCGCGCGCGGCGATCGGGTAGACGCTGTCGGCACCGGCCTCGGCGTACAGACGCGCTCGGCGCACCCCCTCGTCCACGACCGCGCCTGGATCAGCGTCCGAAGCGGCACGCAGGAAGACGTCCACGCGCGCGTTCAGCACCACGTCCACGCCGGCCGCACGTCCGGCCTCCTTGACCGCGGCCAGGCGCTCGGCATGGGAGTCGGGGTCGCCGAGCTCGCCGGTCGCGTGGTTCGTGTCCTCGAGGTTGAGACCCACCGCGCCCGCCCCCAGCAGTCCGCCCACCAGTTCCTCGGCGCCCATCCCGTAGCCCGACTCCAGGTCGGCGGTCACGGGTAGCGGGGCGGCGCGGGCGATGCGGCCGACGGCCGCCAGCATCTCGGCCGCCGGTGTGAGCTCGCCGTCCTCGTAGCCGAGCGTCTCGGCCACTCCCACGCTCGTGGTGGCGAGGGCGGCCACGCCGGTGGCAGCGAGCCGGCGTGCACTGGGCGGGTCCCACGCGTTCGGGAGCACGACGGGATCGCCCGGGCGATGCAGCGCCCGCAGGGCGTCGGCCTGGGCTGCCAGCGCCGAGCTGTTCATGGCGCGGCCACCTCCACGGGTCGCCGCTCGCGGAGCATGAGCGCGAGCAGGCTGCCCACCACCAGCAGCCCGGCCAGCACCACCAGCGGCAGCTCGAAGCTGCCCGTCTCGTCCTCCGCGATCCCGGTGAACGCCGGACCGACGAAGCCGCCGAGGTTCCCCACGGCGGCGATCAGCGCGATGCCCGCGGCCGCGGCCGTGCCACTGAGGAAGGCCGTGGGCAGCGCCCAGAAGAGCGGCAGTACGGAGAGCAGCCCCACGGCCGCCAGCGTAATCCCCACGATGAGCAGGACAGGTGACTGGGCGTACGCGGTCAGCACGGTCCCTGCCGCGCCCACAAGGGCGGGCGCCACGAGGCTGCCGCCGCGGCGCGCCATGACCACCATTGCCACCGTTGCGAACCCGTATGGGATTGCCGACAGCACGCCGACCTCGAAGTCGCTGTAGCCGGTGCGGTCCTGAACGAGGTCGGGAACGAAGAACGTGAGCCCGAACGCCGCCGCCAGCACGATGAAGTAGATGAGCCCGAGCAGCCACACCCGCCCGCTCCCGAGCGCGTCGCGCAGGCGCTGCGCACCGAGCGCCTCCCGCTGCTCGCGCTCACGGTCGACCTCGGCCGTGAGGAACGCGCGCTCCTCGGGTTCGAGCCAGTCGGCGTCGCTCGGGCGCTCGTCGAGGTAGCGCAGCGTCACGAACCCGAGCGCGATCGCGGGCAAGCCCTCCACGAGGAAGAGCCACTGCCAGCCCTCGAGTCCCGCGAGCCCGTCCAGCTCGAGCAGGCCGCCGGACAGCGGGCCGCCGACCACGTACGCAGCCGACACCGCGGTCAGGAACAGCGCAACCGTCCGCGTGCGCTCGCGCTCCGGAAACCACCACGTGAGGAACAGGATGATCCCCGGGAAGAAGCCCGCCTCCGCCGCGCCGAGCAGGAAGCGGAGGACGTAGAAGCTCGTCGGGCCCGTGATGAAGACCATCGACGCCGAGATCAGGCCCCACACGATCATGATCGCGGCCAGCCAGCGGCGTGCGCCGAAGCGCGCCAGGGCGAGGTTGCTCGGCACGCCGAAGATCACGTAGCCGAGCGAGAAGATGCCGGCGCCGAGCCCGAAGATCGTGTCGCTGAAGCCGAGGTCGTCCTCCAGCTGAAGCTGCGCGAAGCTCACGTTCACGCGGTCGAGGTACGCGACCACGTAGATGAAGAAGAGGAACGGGATCAGCCGGCGCGTGGCCTTGCGAAAGGCCCGTTCCTCGAGGCTCACGCGGCGACTCTAACCCGAGCGCGCTTGCCGCAGCGCCGGTACTACTTGATGACCAGCTTCACCGCGGAGCGCAGCGTGTCGCCGTCGCCCGACGTGCCGCCCACGAGCGCGTTCAGCGGCTCGAGGTACGGCTTCGCCTTCTGCCAGTCCGCGTCGGTCGCGGCCGAGGTCGACTCGACGAGGTCGAGGATCGGCTGCGTGAGCAGGTAGAAGGAGATGTCGTAGTCGCCGAGCGAGTCGCGGGTGGCCTTGTACTCGGCCGAGTCGCCCAGCTTCTGATCCGGGTCGATCGCGTCGGCCGCGGCAGCGTCCCCGTAGGCGAACACCACGCGGCCGTCCCTCTGGAACACATGAACCGGCTTCGGGATCTCGGGGCCCTGCGCCGTGAAGCCCTTGCCTCCGCCGGGGGCTGCGAGCGGGCCGAGCTCCACGGCGCCCAGTCCCTGGCTCTTGGCAAGCCGCTCGAGCGCCGCGATGAAGCGCCCGGACGCCGCCTCGTCCTTGGTCTCGACGATCAGCGCGCCGTCCAGATCCGAGACCTTCGTGCCGCGCACGAAGACGCCGAAGTCGCCCATCCAGTCGATCACGTCCTTCTGGAGGTCGAGCCCGGTGGCCTCCGTGAACTGCTCCTCGATCGCGTCGCGGCCGCCGGCCACGCCGGCAAAGGCCTCCACGTAGAAGTCGAGCAGGTTGCCGAAGTCGGTCTGCGCGAGGGCCAGCCACGAGTCCCCGGGCAGCTCCTCCACGAGGTCGCTGGCCTGCCCGAACAGCGCAGCGCGCCCGATCTCCTCCGGGAGTGTGCCCTCGAACACGACGCCGTCCTCGTCCGCGTCGAGCGTGGCCACCAGGGGCTCCTGGAAGAACTTCCTGAACGAGTCCGGCATCGGCGTGCCGCTCTCGCGGAGCGTGGTGAGCAGTTCCGGCGAGTTCAGGTAGAAGAACCCGAGGCGGTCGTCGGTCGCGTCGTCCAGGGCGTTCTTGTAGTTCTCGTCCTCGGACAGCCGCTTGCCGCCCTTGCTCGTGTCGATTGCCGCCTTCACGCCCGCCTCCGTGCCGAGCACGAGGAAGCCGTCGAACACTGCGCCGGCCTCATCGCTCTCGTCCGTGAGGTACTCCACGTCCTTGTAGTTGTGCTCCGTGAGCTTGCCCTCAGCCGACTTCTCGAGAGCGGCGCGCGCCTTGTCCTCGTCGTCGGTGGCGATCAGCCCGGCGGCGCTCTGCGGGTCTTGGCCGGTTGGGCCGATGCTCGCAACGAAGAACGCGGCCTCGTCGCCGAGCCACGGCTCGATGTCCTCCTTGAAGCTCACCGGCGCGTCCGATTCGCGCAGGCCCTTCTCGATCAGGTCCTTGAGCTTGTCGCCGGCCTGCCCGCCGCCCGGGAACTTGGCGAGGATGGCGTCGATCGCCTCCTTCTGGTCACCCTCGGGCTTCAGCGTGGCCTCGCCGTACATGACGGAGCCGGCCGGAACCAGCTCCGCCGCCCCGGAGGCCGCTTGGCCGTCCTTGCCGCAGCCGACTGCGACGAGCGCTGCGATTGACAGGGCGACGAGGGTCAGGAGAAGTTTGCGCATCAGCTCTTCGAAGTCGGGGGCCGGCTAGAGCCGGACGCTGTCCGCGCGCACCCGTCCTGCACGATGCGCCTCGAGCAGCGCCAGGCAGAGCGCGAGGTCCTGGATCGCCAGGCCGGTGGAGTCAAACAGCGTAACCCCATTTGGGCCGGAGCGCCCGCGATGGGAGCCCGTGAGCACAGCCCCCAGCTCGGTCACCTGCTCGCGCTGCACGAGTCCCGCCTCAACCGCGCCGGTCAGCTCGCCGCCGTGGCTCGCCTGTTCCCACTCATCGCAGAAGAGCTCGGCCTGTGCCACCGCGTCGGGGTCGGCCTCGGCCTTGCCGGGTCCATCGGCGCCCAGCATGCTGAGATGAATCCCAGGTCGCAGGTCGCCGGCATGCACCACGGGCTCGTTGCCGGGGGTCACGCAGGTGACCACGTCGCACGCGAGCGCGTCCTCGCGGCTGCCGACCTCCCACCCGAGCTCGCCGGCGAGCTCGCCCGGCGGCCTCGGGGTCCGGGTCGAAGCAGATTCCCGGGCCGTACTCAGCAGCGGCGAGGCAGCGCGCGGCCCACGTCCCGTGGAGGCCGCAGCCGATCATCCCGACGCTCGAGGCGTCCTCGCGCGCCAGCTCCTGGGCCGCGACGACCGCCACCGCGCCGGTGCGGAGCGCGGTGATGGAGCGCACGTCCACCAGGGCGAGCGGACGCCCGTCGGACACCGACGAGACGCAGATCACGCCCATCACCACGGGCAGCCCGGCGGCGGGGTTGGCCGGGAACGACGTGACCCACTTGAGGATCGCGAGCCCGGCGCCCTTCGCGGTCATCGCGCGGAAGTCGCCGTGCGGCGAGGCGTCGAGATAGGTCTTCGGCGGCATCTGCCACTCGCTCCCTGCGTACTCGACGAAGCCGTCGCGCACGCGCTCGATCGCCTCCTCGGGCTCGATGGCCTGAAGAACCGCCTCCTGCGGGAACACGAGCACGTCGGGCATGCGGCAGTACGCTATTCGCCAGATGGGCCGCAATGGCAAGCAGAGTCCCTCGAGGCCGCGGATCGAGGTCCGCCAATCCGCCTCGCCGGAGGAGGCGGCCGCGATCGCCGCCGCCATTGAGCAGTTCATGCGCGACACCGCGCCCCCGCCGGCGGACGCAGGCCCGTCGATCAGCCCGTGGCTGCGCGCCGGCCTGATGGAGGGCACGAAGCGTGGAGCGCCCGGGCTGTCGCCCTGGGGCGGCGCTTAGCGCTCCGGTCAACTCCTTCCCTCCTCCCTGCGTCGCTCGGGTTGCGGTGAAGGGGTGGGGGGCGAAAGGTCGATCTCGAGCTTTGTGCGAGGGGGGTTGGGCGACTTATGGGCGATATCGCATGTCAACTCGCCCAACCCCTCTCGGGACGGCGTCGAGTGGCGAGTTGTCGACCTGCGTCAGGCCTCTCCGCCGTGCTTTTCGCCTTCGTAGTAGTCCACCTCGCTGGAGCGCTTGACGATCAGCTTGTCCTCGACGCCGGCCCAGATGCCGACCTTGTCACTGTCCGGGTAGGCGGTGGCCGTGGGCCAGACGAGTGACGACCACATCAGCACGCGGGCCCGCTCGTCGGTCTCGTTCCAGATCTTGTGGGCGCCCGCCGGGCCCTTCGGGAAGAAGGCGCCGTCGAGTTGGTCCAGTTGCAACGTCTCGTCGGGCGTTCGCAGGTGCGGCCGGCCCTCGAGCACGAGCAGCCACTCCTCCTCGCCGTACTCGTAGTGGTACGGGCAAAGCGCCTCCCCCGGCGGCAGCTCGTAGAGGGTCGTGCCCGTTTCCTTGGCACCCAGGTCGGGGCCCATCCGGAGCATGCCCGCCCGGAATCCCTCCGGGTCGGAGGGGTCGAATGTGAAGTTCGGATCGGAGAGGTTGAATCGACGCATGGGTTCATATTCGAGGATGCCTAGAGTGCTCGCATGGCTGAAGTCGCAATAGAAGCTCAGGGACTGACAAAGTCGTTCGGCGACGTGCGGGCGCTCGACGGGATCGACCTCCGCGCGCCGGCGGGCACGATCCTCGGCCTGCTCGGACCGAACGGCGCGGGGAAGACCACCGCGGTGCGCATCCTCACGACGCTGTTGCCGCCCGACGGCGGCAGCGCGCATGTGGTGGGCCTCGACGTGGTGAAGGACGCGGCGGCGCTGCGCTCCCAGATCGGCCTCGCCGGCCAGTACGCGGCGGTGGACGAGAACCTCACCGGCTTCGAGAACCTGGTGATGGTCGGGCAGCTCTACCACCTGGGGAGGCAACCGGCTCGGGAGCGCTCGCGCGAGCTACTCGAGCGCTTCTCGCTCACGGACGCTGCGGACCGCCTGGCGAAGACGTACTCGGGCGGGATGCGCCGCAGGCTCGACCTGGCGGCCGCGTTGGTGGCGCGCCCACCGGTGCTGTTCCTTGACGAACCCACCACCGGGCTCGACCCTCGCAGCCGCCTTCAGCTCTGGGAGACGATCGAGGCGCGGGTGGCCGCCGGCACGACCGTGCTGCTCACAACGCAGTACCTCGACGAGGCGGACCGGCTGGCCGACCGCATTGCCGTGATCGACCACGGCCAGGTGATCGCGGAGGGCACCTCGGACGAGCTCAAGAGCCGCGTCGGCGGTGAGCGCCTCGAGGTGACGCTGGAGACCTACGACCAGGAGCCCGCCGCAATCGAGGCGCTCGCGCCGCTCACCGACGAACGACCGAAGTGCGAGCACGGCATCCTCGTGATGCCGCTGGCTCGCGAGCGAGGCGGGATCGCGGAGGCTGTGCGCCGGCTCGACGGCGCGGCGGTCCGGATTTCGGATATCGCCGTGAGGCGGCCGACTCTCGACGACGTCTTCATCGTGCTCACCGGCCACGCCGCCGAGCAACCCACCGACGACGAGGTTGAGGAGGTGGCCGCGTGAGCTCACTCGCCTATGCAATCTCGGACACCGCGGTGGTCGCGAGGCGGAATCTCCTCCGGATCCCGCGCCAACCCGATCTATGGGTCTCGTTCACGATCCAGCCACTGATGTTCGTGCTGCTGTTCGTGTACGTGTTCGGCGGCGCGATCCAGACGCCGGGGTTCGACGACTACACCGACTTCCTGATGCCCGGAATCATCGCCCAGACCATGGCGTTCGGCGGCTTCGTCACGGCGATCGGCCTATCCGACGACCTGAGCAAGGGCCTGATCGACCGCTTCCGCTCGCTCCCCATGGCGCGCTCGGCGGTGCTTGCGGGACGGACACTCGCGGACGTCGCGACCAACATCGTCTCGCTCACGGTGATGGTCGTCGTGGGGCTGCTCGTGGGCTTCAACTTCTCGTCGAGTCCGCTCGAGGTGGTCGCCGGGTTCGGGCTGCTGCTGCTGTTCGGCTATGCGTTCTCGTGGGTGTTCGCGTACGTGGCGCTGATCTCAGGGTCGGCGGAGGGCGCCAACGCGCTCGGCTTCATGGTGATCTTCCCGCTCACGTTCGCGTCGTCCGCGTTCGTGCCACCGGAGTCGATGCCGCCGGCGATCGAGGCGTTCTCGGACGCGAACCCGTTCAGCACGGTCGTCGACGCCACCCGAGCACTGTTCTTGGGCACGCCGGCCGGCAACGACGTCTGGGCGGCCGTCGCGTGGTGCGTCGGCCTCATCGCGGTTTTCGGGGCGCTCTCCGTCTACAAGTACCGCCGCGCAGTCAGCTCGTAGCCGGCTCGGCGGCGGCGAGCGGCGGCCGGCGTTCGGCCCACGGCTGCGCCTGCTCCAGCTGCGCGGCCACCTGAAGCAGCAGGTCCTCGCGGCCGTAGGCGGCCACCAGCTGAACGCCGATCGGCAGGCCGTCCTCCGACCAGTGCAGAGGCAGCGAGATGGCCGGCTGGCCTGACGAGTTGAAGCCCGCGGTGAAGATCGCGTAGGGCGTCGAGCGCACGATCGGCATCAGCGGGTTCTCCTCGTCGCCGTTGCCGATCTCCCCGATCTCCGCCGGCGGCAGCGCCATGGTCGGCGTCAGCAGCAGGTCGAACTCGCTCCACCAGTTCGCGCCGTCGCGCGCCACGGCCTGTGCGTATTCCATGGCCTCCAGGTACGCCGCCGCTGAGTGCGAGCGACCCTGGTCCGCGAGCGCCCAGGTGAGCGGCTCCACGTCGTCGGGACCGATCTGCTGGCCGGTCCTGCGCTCCCAGTAGCGGAGGTTGAAGTCCACGCCGCTCGTCCAGCGCACCAGGAACTTCTCGATGTAGCCCGGGTCGTCCAGCGCCTGGGGGTACGCCGCCTCGACCCCATGCCCGAGCGATTCGAGCAGGCGCGCCGTGGCCTCGGCTCCCGCCACGCAGTCGGGGTGCGCCTCGAACTGGCCGCCCGGGGGACGCGTCATCAGGCCGATGCGCAGTCGCCCGGGATCCGCGCCGACCTCGTCGCTGTACGAGCGCGCGCGGTCGGGGGCGTAGTACGGCTCGCCGGGTGGCGGGTCCGCCACCCACTCGAGCACCGCGGCCGCGTCGCGGACCGAGCGGGTCACCACAAGCTCGGCAACCAGACCCGACATGAAGTCGCCCCACTCCGGCGCCATCGAGACGCGCCCGCGCGAGGGCTTGAGGCCGACGAGGCCGCAGCACGACGCCGGGATCCGGATCGAGCCGCCGCCGTCGTTCGCGTGGGCGATCGAGACCATGCCGGCCGCCACCGCCGCGGCCGAGCCTCCGCTCGAGCCCCCGGTGGAGCGGCTCGTGTCCCAGGGGTTGCGAGCCGGCCCGTAGGCGGTGGACTCGGTGGTCGGCAGGATCCCCAGCTCGGGGGTGTTCGTCTTGCCGAGGAAGACGAAGCCGGCCTCGCGGAAGCGGCGGGCGAGCCAGGTGTCCTCCTGCTCGACCCAGCCGACCCGCTTCAGGAAGCCCATCCCCTCGTGCATGGGGTCGCCGGCCGAGTGGCAGGCGAGGTCCTTCAGCAGGAACGGCACGCCGCGGAACGGCCCGTCGGCCGGCTCGGTGGCGAGCGCCTTCTCGAACAGCGGGTGAATGACGGCATTGAGCTCGCCGTTGAGCGCCTCGATCCGCTCGATTGCCGCCTCCGTCAGCTCGCGCGGAGAGACCTCTCCGGCGCCGATAAGTCCAGCCTGGCCGGTGGCATCCATGAGCTTCAGGCTACTGCTGCCGATAAAGGGTGTAATCCCGACTGGGTTTTGGTACTTTCCTACGATGGAACCGGTTTCCACGCCAGAGAACGACATCGCTGCGCACCGGGCCGAGCCCGGTGCTGGCGCAAAAACGCGTCACGGCAAGCAGGGGTCGCTCGACAATCCGGAGGTTCGGGAGGACGTCCCAGGGCACATCATCCCGATCCTGGAGCGCGAGTTCGACGACTTCGACAACGAGGCCGCCAAGTACCTCGCGGGCGACACCCCCGAGGACCAGTTCATCGGCTTCCGCCTGAAGCAGGGCGTCTACGGACAGCGCCAGGCGGACGTGCAGATGATCCGCGTGAAGCTGCCCTTCGGCGGCATCACGCCGGAGCAGATGGAGTCCTTCGCGGACGTGGTGGAGAAGTACGCGCCTCTCAACAAGGGCCACATCACGACCCGCCAGAACATCCAGCTGCACCACATCCCGCTGGACGACGCCGCCAAGGCGATCCGCGAGCTCTCGGACTCCGGCCTCTCGAGCCGCGAGGGCTGCGGCAACACCGTCCGCAACGTGACCGGCGATCCGTGGGCCGGCGTCTGCGAGGGCGAGCTCTTCGACCCCACTCCGTACGTGGGCGCATACGTGCGCTACTTCGTGCGCCACCCCACCACGCAGCTCATGCCGCGCAAGGTGAAGACGGCGTTCACAGCCACGGACGAGGACCGGGCGATAACCGGCATCCACGACGTGGCCTACATCCCGCGCATCCGCGACGGCGTGAAGGGCTTCGAGATGCGGGTGGGCGGTGGCACGTCGATCATGCCGCGCGTGGCGCCGACGCTGCGCGAGTTCGTGACCGCGGACGACGGCGAGTACCTGAAGGTGGCCGAGGCGGTGTTCCGCATCTTCGACCGCCAGGAGTGGCTGCGCAAGAACCGCGCCCGTGCCCGCATCAAGGTGTTCGTGGACAAGTTCGGCATCGAGGAGCTGGCGCGGCAGGTGGACGAGGAGCTCCAGGGCGACTGGGTCGCCGAGCGCGACTTCGACCCGGGCCCGCTGCTCTTCGTCGACGACGAGGAGGCCGGCGCCCCCGGCATCCCGTCCACGTACGCCAGCCCGAACGGCGACGGCAGCGAGTTCGAGCGCTGGCGCGCCACGAGCGTGACCCCGCAGCGCCAGGCCGGCTTCTCGACGGTGCAGATCAAGGTGATCCGCGGCGACCTGACGCCCGAGCAGTTCCGCGGCCTCGCGCAGATCATGCGCGACTACTCGGGCGGGTACTGCCGCACGACCGTCCACCAGAACCTCGTGCTGCGCTGGGTCAGGGACGAGACGGTGTTCGAGGTCTGGCGCGCGCTGTCCGAGCTCGGGCTGGGCGACACCGGCGCCGACGAGATCAACGACGTGGTGAGCTGCCCCGGCACGGACTCCTGCAAGCTCGGCATCACGAGCTCGATGGGCCTGAACCACGCGGTGCGCGAGCGCATCGAGTCGATGGGCATCGAGGACCCGCTCACGAGGCGCGTGCACATCAAGATGTCGGGCTGCCCGAACGGGTGCAGCCAGCATCACATCGCGAACATCGGCTTCTACGGCGCGTCGATCAAGGTCGGCGAGCACACGATCCCGGCCTACGTGGCCCACATCGGCGGCAACTACGAGGGCGGTGAGGTCCTGTATGGCACGCGGCTGAAGGTGCGCCTCCCGGCGAAGCGCGTGCCGGACGCGGTGGAGCGCTGGATCCGCATGTACGAGGCAGAGCGCAAGGACGGCGAGGCCTTCAACGACTTCGCCGAGCGGGTGGAGGGCATCCGCTTCGAGGACGAGGTCCGCGACCTGTCGCTGCCGGTGGAGTTCAGCCTCGAGAACATGGCTCATTTCATCGACTGGCAGCGCAAGGAGCCCTTCCAGGTCATCCGGGGTGAGGGCGAATGCGCGGTGTAGCTGAGAGCGCAGAGGAAACGCTCCGGCTCGCCATCGGGCGCCACCATCCGAGCCTCGTCATGGCCTGCTCCTTCCAGAAGGAGGAGTCCGTGTTGATCGACATGCTCATGCGCATCGAGCCCACGGCGCGGGTGTTCACGATCGATACCGGCGTGTTGTTCCCGGAGACATACGAGGTCTGGCGCAAGCTCGAGGACCGCTACGGGCTCAGGGTCGAGGTGGTGGACGCCACCCCGCCGAACGGCACGCCGTGGAGCGCCTCGAACTGCTGCGGCGCGCGCAAGGTCGACGCGCTGGAGCGCGCGCTCGCCGGCGCGGACGCCTGGATCACGGGCATCCGGCGCGAGCAGTCGCCCACGCGGGCGGACGCCCAGGCGGTCGAATGGGACGAGGCCCGTGACGTCTGGAAGTTCAACCCGCTCGCGGAGTGGGCCGACGGTGACGTCTGGACCTACGTCCACGAGCACGATCTTCCGTACCATCCCCTGCACGACCGGGGCTACGAGTCGATCGGTTGCGCCCCCTGCACACTGCCCGGCAACGGTCGCGACGGCCGCTGGGCTGGACAGGACAAGACCGAGTGCGGTCTGCACGCATAACACCGCTCCGATGACCACCATCCCAGCGCCCCCTATCCTCAGGCGCGACGACGACTTGAGTTACGAGATCTCACATCTACGGGCCATCGAGTCCGAGGCGATACACGTGATCCGCGAGGTGGCCGCGGAGCTCGACCGTGCCGTGCTGCTGTTCTCGGGCGGCAAGGACAGCGCCGTGCTGCTGCACCTTGCGCGCAAGGCGTTCCACCCGGGCGGCCTGCCGTTCCCCGTGATGCACGTGGACACCGGGCACAACTTCCCCGAGGTGATCGAGTACCGCGACCGCATGGTCGAGGACCTGGGGGCGCGCCTCATCGTGGCCTCGGTCCAGGACTCGATCGACAACGGGCGCGTGGTGGAGGAGACCGGCGCGCGGGCATCGCGCAACCGGCTCCAGTCGGTCACGCTGCTCGACGCGATCGAGGAGCACGGCTTCAGGGCCGCCTTCGGCGGCGCGCGGCGCGACGAGGAGCGCGCCCGGGCGAAGGAGCGCATCATGTCCTTCCGCGACGACTTCGGCCAGTGGGACCCGAAGGGCCAGCGGCCGGAGCTGTGGAACATCTACAACGGCTTCGTCAAGCCGGGCGAGCACGTGCGCGTGTTCCCGCTCTCGAACTGGACCGAGCTCGACGTGTGGCAGTACATCGCCGAGGAGAAGATCGACCTTCCGCCGATCTACTTCGCCCACGCGCGCCAGGTGTTCAAGCGCGACGGAATGCTCTACGCGGTGTCCGACCACGTGGACCTGCTGCCGGGCGAGGAGGCGTTCGAGGAGACCGTTCGCTTCCGGACGGTGGGCGACATGAGCTGCACCGGCGCGGTCGCCTCCACCGCAGCCACGCTGGAGGACGTGGTGGCCGAGATCGCCGCCACCCGGATCACCGAGCGCGGCGAGACGCGCGCCGACGATCGCGTCTCCGAGGCGGCGATGGAGGACCGCAAGAAGGAGGGCTACTTCTAGTGCGGTCCCTCCGTTAGCCATGGCCATCGGCGCAGCCACGAACGGGCGGCCCAGGGCCCCCCGCACCTCTGAGCTCGTCCGCTTCGCGACCGCGGGCTCCGTGGACGACGGCAAGTCGACCCTGATCGGCCGGCTGCTCTTCGACACCAAGTCGATCTTCGAGGACCAGCTCGAGCACGTGGAGGAGACCTCCAAGCGGCGCGGCGACGGCTACGTGAACCTCGCCCTGCTCACGGACGGGCTCCGTGCCGAGCGCGAGCAGGGAATCACGATCGACGTGGCCTACCGCTACTTCCACACGCCACGGCGCAAGTTCATCATCGCCGACACCCCCGGCCACGAGCAGTACACGCGCAACATGGTCACCGGCGCCTCCACGGCCGACCTCGCGCTGATCCTCGTGGACGCTCGCAAGGGCGTGCTCGAGCAGTCGCGCCGGCACGCCTTCATCGCGTCCCTGCTGCGCATCCCGCACCTGGTCGTGTGCGTGAACAAGATGGACCTCGTGGACCACGACGAGGAGGTCTTCGAGCGCATCCGCTCGGAGTTCACCGGGTGGGCCGCAAAGCTCGACATCCACGACATGACCTTCATCCCGATCTCGGCGCTGCACGGCGACAACGTGGTCGAGCGCTCGGAGCGGATGTCCTGGTACGACGGCCCGTCGCTGCTCTACCACCTCGAACACGTGCACGTGGCCTCGGACCGCAACCTCCAGGACGCGCGCTTCCCGGTGCAGTGGGTCACGCGGCCGATGTCGGACGACCTGCACGACTACCGCGGCTACGCCGGCGAGGTGGCGTCGGGTGTGTTCCGAACCGGCGACGAGGTGGTGGTGCTCCCGTCCGGGAAGAGCACGCGCATCGCCGGCATCGACACCTTCGACGGGGAGCTCGACGAGGCGTACCCCCCGCTGTCGGTGACGCTGCGGCTCGAGGACGACATCGACGTCTCGCGCGGCGACATGATCTGCAGGCCGCAGAACCGCCCGGTCGAGGCCAAGGACATCGACGCGATGGTCTGCTGGATGTCCGAGCGCCCGCTCTCTCCCACGGGCCGCTACCGGATCAAGCACACCAGCCGCACTGCGCTCGCCAAGGTCGATGAGGTGATCTACCGGATCGACGTGAATTCGCTTCACCGCGAGGAGCAGGCGGAAGCCCTTCAGCTCAACGAGATCGGAAAGCTGCGCCTCCGGCTCTCATCGCCGCTGTTCGTCGATGAGTACCGCCGCAACCGCATGACCGGCAGCTTCATCCTCATCGACGAGTCGACGAACGACACCGTCGGTGCGGGCATGGTGCTGTAACCCAGCGATGGATGCCACCCGGGGGCTCACGCCCCCGGTCCCCCGTGGCACCTGGCTGGTCTCCTAGGCTTCCTCTTGTGGACTTCGCCCTCGTAGCGTTCGGCCTGGGCGTCGGCATCCTCGTCGGAATGACAGGCATCGGCGGGGGCTCGCTGATGACCCCGATGCTGATTCTCGTCTTCGGCGTCACACCCGTCACGGCGATCGGCACCGACCTCGCCTACGCCGCGGTCACGAAGACCGTCGGTGGCTGGAAGCACCTGAGCCAGAAGACGGTGGACATCACGCTGTCCAGCTGGATGGCGATCGGATCGGTGCCCGCGGCGGTGGGCGGTGTCTACGTCCTGACGCTGCTCGAGGACTGGCTCGGGCGCGACTTCGAGGATGCCGTGATCGCACTGCTCGCCGGTGCGCTCCTCCTCACGGGCACTGCCACGCTCATCCGCGCGTTCCTGAAGCGCATGCACGAGCGCGAGCGCGACACCATCAAGATGGAGCGGCGGCACAAGATCACCGCGGTGCTCCTCGGCCTGGTCGTCGGCTTCGTTTTGGGCGTGACCTCTGCGGGCAGCGGCGCGCTGATCGCCGTCGGGCTGATCCTGCTCTTCCGGCTCAGCCCCCAGCGCGTGGTCGGGACCGATGTGTTCCACGCCGCGATCCTGCTGTGGGCGGCCGGTCTGGCGCACATCGTCGCGGGCAACGTCGATTTCGGGCTGGCCGGCACAATTCTGCTCGGCTCGGTGCCGGGCGTCTGGCTCGGCAGCCACTGGTCCGTGCGCGTGGATCCGGCCGTGCTGCGCACCACCCTGGCGGTGGTGCTGATCGGCGCCGGGCTCGCGCTATTGATCAAGGCCGGGCTCGGCATTCCCATCGAGGTGCTCATTCCGTTCCCGCTTGGCGTGATCGCCCTGCTCGTCGTGACCATGCTGCGCTCTCGAAAGGCGCGTGCTGAGGTGGGCGCATGATGGTCGTGATGACACCCGAGGCCACTCAGGCGCAGATCGACGCCGTGGTCGACCGCCTCCAGGCGGGGGGCGTGCACGCCAAGGTGATGCCAGGCGAACTGACCACCGCCATCGGTGCGATCGGTGATCCCGAGGGCGTTCGCGAAATGGGTCTTGAGGGCCTCCCTGGCGTCGACCGCGTGATTCCAATCTCCCGCCCTTACAAGCTTGCATCGAGTGAGCTGTCGCACCACGAGCCCACCACGTTCGACATCGACGGACACCTCGTGGGCGCGCCGAACACCTTCACCCTCATTGCGGGACCCTGCACCGTGGAATCGCGCGAGCAGACGCTCGGCGTCGCGCGGGCGGTTGCCGCCGCCGGCGCTTCGATGCTGCGCGGCGGCGCCTTCAAGCCTCGGACATCTCCATTCGCCTTCCAGGGACTGGGCAGCGAGGGGCTCGACATCCTGCGCGCCGCTCGCGAAGAGACCGGGCTGCCCATCGTCAGTGAGATGACCTCCTCCGGTCTCGCCGACTCCTTCGGCGACGCCGTCGACGTGATCCAGGTGGGCGCCCGCAACATGCAGAACTACGGGCTGCTCGAGGTGGTGGGCAAGCTCGGCAAGCCGGTGCTGCTCAAGCGCGGCCTCTCCTCGACCCTCGACGAGCTGCTCCAGGCGGCCGACTACATCCTGAAGGAGGGCAACGAGCGGGTGATCCTGTGCGAGCGCGGCATCCGCACGTTCGACAACGCCATGCGCTTCACGCTCGACCTGGGTGCGGTGCCCTGGCTGAAGCTGCACACGCACCTGCCGGTGATCGTGGACCCCTCACACGCCTCGGGCGACCGCCGCCTCGTGGGCCCGCTCTCGAGGGCGGCCGCGGCCGTGGGCGCCGACGGCATCATCGTCGAGGTGGCCGAGGACCCGGAGCTGGCGCTCTGCGACGGCCCCCAGCAGCTCTACACCGCGGACTTCCCCTCGTTCGCCGCGGACGTGGCCGCGCACGCCCGCCTGGCAGGCCGCGAGCTGGCCTGAACAGCTTCGCGGCTGCCGTTGACCCGGCTTCGCGGACCTTGAGGAGCGTGACCGCCACGGCGATTGCCACGTCGACGCTTCCGCCCGGCCCACAGCGCCCCGCGCGCTCTCCAGACCGCGCGCTGGATCGCCCGGCCCACGGCGATGATGGAGGACTGCGCGCGCCGCTACGGCGACATGTTCACCCTGAAGATCGCAAACGAGGGCACGTGGGTGTTCGTGACCGACCCGGATGCGGTGAAGCAGATCTTCACGGGCGACCCGCGGCTGCTGCACGCCGGCGAGGCGAACGTCGTGCTGCTGCCGGTGCTCGGGCAGCAACTCGGTGCTCCTGCTCGACGAGGGCGCTCACATGGCGCAGCGCAAGCTGATGCTGCCGCCGTTCCACGGCGAGCGCATGCGCGGCTACGAGGACGACGATGGCCGAGGTGGCGGCGCGCGAGATCGAGCGCTGGCCCGCCGGCAGAGCCGCTGTCGGCCTGGCCGACCATGCAGGCGATCACGCTCGAGGTGATCATGCGGACGGTCTTCGGCGTGACGGACAGCGAGCGCGTCGAGCGGCTCGGCGACGTGCTTCGGAGCACCCTCTCGTGGGCTGGCCGAGCCGAGCGCGGCTGGCGATGATCGCGCTGCTCGGTCCGCGCAGGCTCGCGAAGCAACCGCAGCTTCCAGAACGTGATGCAACCGGCCGACGAGCTGATCTACGAGGAGATCCGCGCAGCGGCGCGACGCGTCGGACCTGGAGGAGCGCGACGACGTGCTCTCGCTGCTGCTCCAGGCCCGCCACGACGACGGCAGCGCAGATGTCGCGACGAGGAGCTGCGCGACGAGCTCATGACGCTGCTGGTGGCGGGCCACGAGACGAGCGCCACCGCGCTCGCATGGGCCCTCGAGGCGCTGGCGCGCCACCCGGCCGGCTGCGCCAGCCTGCGCGACGAGATGCGACGCGCGGCGAGGACGACTACCTCGACGCGGTGATCAAGGAGACCCTGCGGCTGCGGCCCGTGCTCGCGCTGGTGCTGCGGCGCCTGACCGAGCCGATGGAGATCGGCGGCCGGCTGCTGCCGGCGGGCGTGAACGTGGCGCCGTGCATCTACCTCGATCACCGCCGAGCGGACGTCTACCCAGACCCGCGCGCGTTCCGGCCCGAGCGTTTCCTCGAGCGGCCACCCGGCACCTACACCTGGTTCCCGTTCGGGGGCGGCGTGCGGCGCTGCCTCGGCGCGAGCTTCGCCCAGTTCGAGATCAAGGTCGTGCTGCGCGAGCTGGTGGCGCGGCTCGACATCAAGCCCGGCGCGGCCACGTCCGGAGCGGCGTGTGCGCCGCGCGATCGTGTTCGCGCCCGGAGCGCGGCGGCGAGCTCGTGGTGGCAGCGGCGAGCGGCAGCCGGTCGCGCGGGCGCGCTCGCAGCCTAGCGGGCGGCTGGCCACACGCGCCGCTTCAGCGGCCAGTGACGCCGCACAGCGGAGGGTCGGAGGTCTGCCGCGCACCGCCCTGCCCGCCCAGGCGGCCGCGAAGACGCCCGGCGCCGCGATTCGGAGCAGGCCGTGAGCGGCGGCGCGGCCGCCCACTCGAAGTCGCCCGCGCTCGTTGCGCGCGAGAAAGTCCACGATGCGACCGCTCAGCGTCACGCCTGGCACGAAAGCCAGCCCGTCGACTTCGATCGTGCCGTCGCGGCTGAAGCGGTAGCGGCCGGCTCGAAGCCCACCCCCGAGGGCCACGTCTGGTGCGTCCAGCGTGAAGACCAGCTCGGTCACGGAATCCTGCGCAACGTCCCTGACGGTCTGCGTCACCGCCGCGAGCGTCCGGCCCTCGACCCCTGATGTGCCGGGCAGCGGGCGCACCTCGGCCAGACGCCTCGGTGGCGGTGGTGGCGGCTCGAAGAGGCGGTCGCCGCGCGTGCAGCGGGTGGGCACCGGCCGATCCTCGAAGAATCTCCTGAAGGCGCGGTCGGTGCATCCACTGAAGTCGGAACCGAGGGCGGAGTGCCCGGTGGCGGGTGCCACCACGAGGCTCGAACGGGGGAACATCGATGCCACGCGCATGGCGTTCTCCACGGGCGTGCGCAGGTCGTCCTCGCCCTCGAGCAGGAGCACGGGAACGTCCGGCAGGGGGCCCTGCCCGAAGTCCGGCGCGGCGAGGGCGTTCGGCCAGCTCTCGCAGAGGTTCAGCACGTCGCTTTCCAGGGCCGTCGCCCGGTCGAACGGCTCGAACTCGGCTTCCGGGATCGTTGCGGCCCGGGCCTCGGCCTGCCGGTGGCGCTCGGCGCGGTCGGGCGGCGTGCTTCGAGCCCATGGCAACGGCGATTCCTCGCAGGTGGTGGCGGCGTACAGCGCGCTGCTGAGAACGCCAGGAGGCGGGGGCTTGGCATCGAGCTCGAAGGCCCGCCGGCGGAGCCGCAGCATCGGCGTGGGGTCGCCCTTCAATGCCGCACGCACCGATCCGGGGAACGCGGCCCGCAGCGCCGGGTCGAAGTCGCCGGCAAACAGGATTGAGAACACGTCCGGGCGCGTCAGCCGCCGGGTCAGCGGTTGCCCGTGCCGGTTGATCACCCGACCGCGTAGCGGCCCGCGCGCGATCCGCCTCACCAGTGCGGATAGGTCAGCCACGGCGTCGGCGGTCCACGGGCAGCGCCTGCGACAGAGCGACCGGAGCGCGCGCGGAGCGGCCTCGAAGCTATCCAGGTAGTACGGATCCGGGCCGTCCGCCTCGACGACGGAGTCGAGCACGAGCCGGTCGACGTGCGCGGGGTAGCGCAGCGCATAACCGAGCGCGACCTTCGTTCCGTAGGAGGTTCCGTACAGCGCCAGCCGCTCCTCGCCGAGTTGCTCACGCAGCGCATCGAGGTCGTCGGCCGTGTCACGGCTCGTGTAAAAGGCTCGCCGGGGCCCCAGCTGCCGTGCGCAGGCCGCCGCCGCGGACCCCGCTCTCAGCAGGTTCGAGCGCTCGAGCTGCCGGCAGCGAAGCAGCCCGGAGCTGGCCCGTGCCGCGCTGGTCGTAGATGACGAGATCGCGGTCGCGGTGGGCGGGCTCGATGAGGCTGGGCCCGAATCCGAACGCGTCCGTCGCCGACTGCCCAGGTCCGCCCGCGAGCACGATCACCGGCGGCTTCGTGGCGCCGCCGCGGCGACGCGCGGGCACCTTCATCACGAACAGCGAGACCCTGCCGGGCACCGTGCCGGTGCGATCGAGGGGCACACTCAGGCGAGCGCACCTGAGGTCCGAGTCAAAGCTGCAGCGCTTGAACGGGAGCGCCGCGTCGGCTGCCGGCGCGGCTCCGAGGAGCATCGCCAAGCTCAGCCCGACGGCCGCGAACAAATGCGCAGAGCGGCCGCAAGTCACTGAGCAATTATCGGTCGCGCTCCGGCGGTAGGCAAGGCAGATAACCTCCCGGCCCGCAGATGTTCGAAAAGGTCCTGGTCGCAAACCGCGGCGAGATCGCCATCCGCGTGATGCGAACGCTCGAGGAGCTCGGCATCGCCAGCGTGGCCGTCTACTCCGAGCCAGATCGCGACGCGCCGCACGTCCGGCGCGCCGACGAGGCGTACCTGCTCGGCCCGGGCCCGGCCACCGAGAGCTACCTCGTGGTCGACAAGATCATCGAGGTCGCCAAGCAGTCCGGTGCCGAGGCGATCCATCCGGGCTACGGCTTCCTCGCCGAGAACGCGGACTTCGCCCGCGCCTGCGAGAAGGCCGGGATCGTCTTCATCGGCCCGCCGCCGAGTGCGATCGACGCGATGGGCTCGAAGACCCGTGCGCGCGAGATCATGTCCGAGGCCGGCGTGCCGATCGTGCCGGGCACCACCGAGCCCGTGGACAGCGTCGATGACGCCCGCAAGGTGATCGCGGACTCGGTCGGCTACCCGGTCGCGATCAAGGCGGCCGGCGGGGGCGGCGGCAAGGGCTTCCGCGTGGCGGAATCGGAGGACGAGCTCGAGAAGGCGTTCGAGGGCGCCTCGCGCGAGGGCGAGAAGTTCTTCTCCGACCCCACCGTGTACGTGGAGCGCTACCTGCCGGACCCGCGTCACGTGGAGGTGCAGGTGCTCGCCGACGGCGAGGGGAACGTGATTCACCTGTTCGAGCGCGACTGCTCGGTGCAGCGGCGCCACCAGAAGCTGATCGAGGAGTCCCCCGCGCCGGCGGTCGATCCGGAGCTGCGCGAGAAGATCGGCAAGATCGGCACCGACGCCGCCCGCGCCGTGGGCTACCGCTCGGCGGGCACGATCGAGGGGCTGCTCCAGGACGGCGAGTACTTCTTCCTCGAGATGAACACGCGCGTGCAGGTGGAGCACTGCGTCACGGAGATGGTCACCGGCATCGACATCGTGCGCGAGCAGATCAAGATCGCCGCGGGCGAGCCGCTCGGCTACACGCAGGAGGACGTGGTGGTGCGCGGGCACGCGATCGAGTGCCGCATCAACGCCGAGGACGCGTCGAAGAACTTCGCCCCCGCTCCCGGCAGGATCGGCTCCTACCGCGAGCCCGCCGGGCCGTTCGTTCGCGTGGACTCGGGCGCCGAGGAGGGCTACGAGGTCCTGCCGCTCTACGACCCGATGATCGCGAAGCTGATCGTGTGGGACGTGGACCGCGAGGCGTCCACCAAGCGCATGCTGCGCGCGCTCGGCGAGTACGAGATCGGCGGGCTGAAGACGCTCATCCCCTTCCACAAGGCGCTGCTGGCCACCGAGCAGTGGGCGAACGGCGAGACCTGCCGCGACCTCGTGGAGGACAAGAGCTGGCTGAAGCAGCTCGCGTTCCCCGCGCCGCAGAAGGCGGACGACGAGGACGAGGCCGAGAAGGTCTCGCGCGAGTACGCGGTGGAGGTGTCGGGGCGGCGCTTCGACGTGACCGTGATCGGCGAGGTGACGGCGAACGGGGCCGCGCCGGCCGCCGCGAAGAAGGCGCCGCGGCGCGAGCGCAAGAGCGGCGGGGGCGGCGGGGCGCCGGGCGCCCTGGTGTCGCCGATCCAGGGAACCGTGCTGAAGGTGGCTGTCGAGAAGGGCGCCGAGGTGGACGAGGGCGCTCTCATCTGCGTGATCGAGGCCATGAAGATGGAGAACGAGATCACCGCTCCCAGCGCCGGCACGGTCGAGGAGCTCGGGGTGTCCGAGGGTGGCTCGGTGGCCACCGGCGACACCATCGCCGTCATCAAGTAAGGGTTGGCTGGAGCGAACTGAGCCGGTGTACGCTGCGCCCGTGAGATGAGCAAGGAGCGACGCCTCACCTGGCGCAACCACTCGCGCGACCAGGAGTGCCACCCGAGCCAGATCGAGCATCCGTCCTCGACCGAGGAGCTCGTCCAGCTGGTGCGCCGGGCCGAGCAGAGCGGCACGAGCATCCGCGCCGTCGGGGCCGGCCACGCGTGGTCGGACGTGGCCCTCACGGACGGCATCCTGGTGGAGACGGACCGGCTGAACGGCCTGAGCGACGCGGACGACGGCACGCTCCGGGAGCCGCCGCCCGAGGATCGGCCGCTCGTGCGTGTCCGGGGTGGCACGCGGGTGCGGGAGCTGAACGCGCTGCTCGATGCGAGGGGCCTCGGCCTCACGAACATGGGCGGCTACGACGCGCAGTCGATCGCGGGCGTGGTGTCCACCTCAACGCACGGCTCGGGGATCACGTTCGGCCCGTTCCCGGACTCCGTTCACTCCCTCGACCTGGTCGTGGCCGGCGGCCAGCTCGTACGCGTGGAGCCCGAGAAGGGGATCACCGACGCTGAGGCCTTCGCCCGGCACCTCGGGGGCGAACGAACGCTCATCCAGGACGACGAGCTGTTCTACGGCGCGGTCTGCGGCATCGGCTGCATGGGCATCGTGGACTCGCTCGTGCTGGAGGTGCGGCGCGAGTTCTGGCTGCGCGAGCGCCGCGTGATCAGCACATGGGAGGAGGTGCGGGGGGAGCTCGCGGCGGGCGAGCTCGACAAGCACGACCACTACGAGCTGTTCCTGAACCCGTACGCACGCAAGGACGGCCGGCACGAGCTGCTCGTGACCACCCGAACCGAGGTGCCGAAGCCGGAGTCGGTCTCGGAAGGCGACGGCGAGCGCCACCCGCTGATCGAGATCCAGGCGTCGATCCCGCTCTTCTGGGTGGGGCTGCGACTTGCCGCGCGCTTCGCCCCCTCGCTCATGCGCACGCAGTTCGGGCGCACGCTTCGCCGGATGTGCGACGAGAACTACACGCAGATCTCCTACCGCGTCTTCAACATCGGCGCGGCGAACAAGCTGCCGGCCTACTCGAGCGAGCTCGGGGTGCCCGTGAAGGGCGACAACCACCTGCGCACCGTCGACCGCATCCTCGAGGTGGCGGCCGAGTCCGCGCGCGAGCGGAAGCTCTTCCACACCTCGCCGGTAGCGCTGCGGTTCGTGGCTCCCTCGCGCGCCTACGCATCGATGATGCACGAGCAGAGGACGATGATGATCGAGCTGATCCTCGTGTCCGAGACGAGGAACGGCCGGAGGCTGCTGGAGGAGTACGAGCGGCGGCTCGCGGAGTTCGACGCCCACCCGCACTGGGGCCAGTACAACACGCTCGGCCCGGACCGCGCGCGGCTCGAGCAGCTCTACCCGCGCTGGGGCACGTGGCTGAAGGCCTACGAGCGCTTCAACGCGAGCGGCGTCTTCAACTCCGAGTTCACGGATCGAATCGGCATCTCCCGGAGCTAGGGCTCGAATAGGGTCCCGGCCCATGGACTACGAAGCGGTGCGCACCGGGCTGGCCCAGGCGATCCCCTACAACGGGCACCTGGGGCTCGAGCTGGTCGAGGTGAAGGAGGGCAGCGGCAGCGTGCGGCTGCCGGACGAGGCCCACCTGAAGAACCACGTGGGCTCGCAGCACGCGGGCGGACTGTTCTCGGCGGGCGAGTTCGCGTCGGGCGCGGCGTTCGTGGGCGCCTTCGTGGACAAGCTCGGCGGGATCACGCCGCTCGCCAAGGCCGGCAGCATCGAGTACCTGAAGATCGCCACGGGCCCCGTGACCGCCACGGCCACACTCAGCGAGGACAGGTCGGCGCTGCTCGAGCGGCTTGAGTCAGACGGGCGGGTGGAGTTCCCGATCGAGGTCGACATGAAGGACGAGGGCGGCGAGACGGTCGCCCGCATGAAGGTCGACTGGCACGTGCGCAAGAACGGCTAAAACTTCAAGGCATGCAGTTCGTGCCGCCCGCCCGCCACCTCCTGCGCGCCAGGGACCTGGCCGACGCCCGCTTCTTCGAGCCGCTGGGGGTCGAGGACCTCGCCCGCGCGGCGGGCCTGTCACGGGCGCACTTCAGCCGCGAGTTCCGCGCTGCCTTCGGCGAGTCGCCCCACGCCTACCTGCTCACGCGCCGGATGGAGCGCGCGGCCGCACTCCTGCGGGGCACCGACCGCTCGATCCTCGACGTCTGCCTCTCCGTCGGCCTGAAGAGCATCGGGTCCTTCACCACCAGCTTCAAGCGCACCTACGGCGTGACGCCGACCGCCTACCGCGCCAGCTTCCCCTCCCCGGCCGACAGCGCCCTCGTGCCCGCGTGTGTCGTGCGCTTCTACGGCCGTCCGCAACACAGCACTTTTCGAGAAGACAGCGCAGCCACCGCGGACTAGCGTGCTTCGCATGATCACACTCGCACACGCACAGCTATGGGTTCACGACCAGGACGAGGCGCTCGCCTTCTACACGGAGAAGCTCGGCATGGAGGTTCGCCGCGACGTGACGCTCCCGGAGATGGGCAACTTCCGCTGGCTCACCGTCGGCCCGCCCGGCCAGGAGGACGTGTCGATCGTCCTCATGGCAATCCCGGGTCCGCCGGTGATGGACGACGCCACGGCCGCGGAAGTCCGCAACCTGATGTCGAAGGGCTTCGCGGGCACCGTCTTCCTGACCACCGACGACGTGCACAGCTCCTACGAGGAGTTGAAGGGGCGTGGCGTGGAGTTCACGGAGGCCCCGGAGGAGCGCCCGTACGGCATCGACTCGGGGTTCCGGGACCCGTCGGGGAACAGCTTCCGGCTGACCCAGGTACGCGAGCTGGCTTCGACCTAGCCCGACTCCACGACGAGTTCGTGGCGGCCCGAGGCTGGTGAGCCCACCAGCACCTCGAGGCCGCGGTTGGTGAGTCGCGTGCGGTACTTGGCGGGCCGTCCGTCGAGCCGCACGCGCTTCACCCGGCTGCCGCGCGGCAGCGTGTGGCCGATCACGAAGCGGGAAAGCCCCACGCGCGCTCGCGCAGCGGTGCGATACGTCTTGCCGTCCCGCGAGGCCGCCACGTCGAGCGCCCCTCCGCCGAGCCTGATGTTCGACCCGGCGACGCGCGACTGTCCCTGCGGCACCTGCGGCGTGAGCTCGAGCCGGCGCCGGCCCATGTCCGGCCGCACGCCGAGCTGCTGGTGCACCACCGGCCAGGCCGTGCCGTAGTGCCCCCAGGCCTGCACGAACATCGCGCGGCAGGTCCAGCAGCGGTCGATGTTGGCGTCGCGCGGGCCCGGCCGGTCGAAGTCCGGCGAGGGCAGGATCTCTGGTAGGGACCCGGGCTGCTCGTCAGGGGTGCCGCCCGTGTACGGCTGACCGAACATCGGCTCGGCCTCCGCGTCGGTGTAGCGCTGCTGCTGGCCGGAGCCGAGACGGCCGTAGTTCCCCTCCCCGACCGCCTGAATGGCCGTGTTGAGGCCGAAGATCGTGCGCTCGCCAAGCCCATCCGATCCGCCCGTGCACCCGGTGTGGAACAGACCGAGGTTGTACGGGCGCTGGCCGCTGTAGCAGTCCGTCTCGCGAAGGCTCAGGGCCTGGTTGCCGTGATCGCGGGTGGTGAGGCCCGGGGCGGCATCCTCTCCGATCGTCAGCTCCGCCTCCATCGGCGTCACGCCGATCCAGTGCTGGTCCTGCTGCTGGTTGTTGGGGCCGCCGACCGGATGGTCGTCGATCGAGTCGGCGTGCTGCGGCACGGCCGCCATCCACCAGGTGGCCTCGAAGCGGTCGTGGAGCCTGCGCGCGAGGTTCCTCGCCCACGCGTAGGTGCGGCCGTCGTGCTTGGAGCGCGCCATGTCGGCCAGGTCGTACAGGCCGCGGATCAGGTAAACCGAGTTGTCCAGCTTCTCGACGCCCATGCCACCGCGCTCGACGTTGCCGGATCCCTCCGGCCATCCGTCCCCGTCCTCGTCGAGCCGGTCCACCGTGTAGCGCAGGTTGCGCTTGGAGAAGTCGTACATGGCGTCGCGGAACCTGTTGTGGCCCGTCCATCGCCATAGGAGGGCGACCGCGCTCGGGAACTTGACCGTCTCGTCAGTGTTGAAGTCGTACTTGACCTCGCCCGTGGCGGGGTCGGTCCGGCGCGAGTCCTTGCCGAACCAGATCGACCCGTCCGAGACCACCTCGTGCGTCACGACCCCAGAGCGGTCGTTGAGCATGTCCGAGATATCGCGGAGGGCGATCAGGTGGTCCTCGATCGCCTCGAACTGGCCCACCGCGACGCTCGCGAACGCGGTGTACTCGCCGTCCGTGGCGAACATCCATGGGTAGTCGGGGAAGCCGGCGCCCACCCAGCGAGCGCGCGCGTACGACCCCACGGGCGGCGGGAACTGCTTGCCCTGGTCGGTCCAGCGGATCTGCATGTCCTCGGCCACTCGGGTGAGGTCGAGGATGTTCTGCTTGCCCCAGTCGACGGCCGCCTCGAGGCGCCGGTCGCCGGGGAGCGAGAGTCGCGTGAAGCGGCCCCAGCGCTCGCGCTCGGCGACCTTGGCCGCGAGCTGCGCGTCAGGATTGCGAAGGGCAGCCTGCGAGCTCGCGCCGAGCCGCCGCGCGCCCCTTGTCAGAGCCCGCCGCGGCGACCCACAGGGTCTTCGAGGCGCCACCGCGCAGGGTCACCTCGTAGCGGAGCTGCCCGCCCTTGCCCTTGCCGAACGGGCCGTCGTCGCACGCGCTCGGGGGCTCCTCGGCCGTGCAGACGTTCGCGCCCTGCGGCCCGCGGTACTCGTTCGGAGACGCGCCGGTCTCACCCGCGACCGGCTTCAGGGTGGAGGCCACCATCGCCGCGTAGTCGTGCACGGGCGCGTTCGGATGCGGCAGCTTCCCCTGGTCCCGGAACACGAGCGCCCCGGCCCGCGCGTCGTATCGCGCCGTGTCCGGCAGGTTGTCGGCCGCGTTGGGCGTGACGCCCGTGAAGCCCCACGGGTACTCGGTCATGAGCTCTGAGTGGGCATCGACCTTGACCGTGACCGTGCGGGTGCTCGCGCCCGGATTGGTCATCTTGAGCCCGAAGAGCGCGGCCCGGCGCCCGTCCGGGGCGAAGTCGGTGCGCTCCAGCCTCAGCCCGCCGGCGGAGGGAAGATTGAACTTGGCGTAGCCCCAGCCGCTCGTGAACCGCGTGGCTCGGCCAACCCATTCGCCGTCGATGCCGAACCACACGCCGTCGACGAGCTTGAGCGGCTCCGTCCAGAGCCCGCCCATCTCGCCGGTGATGTGCCAGCCGTTGGCGTAAAAGCGGCCGTCCTCGAAGCCGATCAGGCGGGCGCGCTCGCCGGCCACCCCATAACGGCGGTCCTGAAGCCGCTCAGATACGGACAGCTCGGGGGCGGCAACCGCCGCCCCCGGCGCGGTGAGCACAAGCCCGATAGCGAGCATCGCGATGAGCGTCCTGCGCATCGCTTCAAGCGTTGCCCGGAGCCGCGCGACCCCAAACGAGGCGGCTAGCTCGGCGCGAGCACCTTCAGGTTGCGGGCGTGGATGTCGCGCTGCTCGCCCGAGTCGCGGCCCTTCGGCAAGCCGGCTTCTCCTCGCCGCGCTCCAGTGCGTCCAGGTAGTCAACGTCCTCGTCGAGGATGCGGAGCGCGGTCTCACGGTCGTTCGGGGCGCCGTGGCCGGGCACGATCGTGTCGGCGGCCTCCACGAGCGGCGCCAACCTGGCGAGCGTGGAGCGGTAGCCGGCGAGCGAGCCACCGGGGTGGATCATCGGGATCTCCACCCTGGACAGGTAGTCGCCCGGGCACAGCACGCCGCACCAGCGCGCCATCACCGCCAGGCCGTCGGCCGTGTGCCCGTCCGCCGGGTGCAGCTCGAGCTCCTCGGAGCCGAGCTCCACGCTGCCCGGCACCGGAAGGCTCTGCACCTGTCCGAGTGCGAGCGGCGACGGCCGCTCCACGTAGAACTGATCGTCGTGGTCGCGCAGCAAGCGCTGGGCCGCGCCCGGCTCGCGGTGGAGGCGCTCCACGCTCGGCTCGCCGAGACCCAGCGCCAGCCCGGGGAACGCGAGCCTTCCCAGCAGGTGGTCGAAGTCCGCGTGGGTGGCGAGCAGGGCATCGGGCTCGAACCCGGCGCCGGCGAGGAGCCCCGGCAGCGCCTCGAGCTCGTCGGCGAAGTAGGGCGAGTCGATCAGCATGGCTTCCTCGCCCACCCGCAGCGCGACCGCGTTGGTCTGCCACATCCGGCTTGTGATGACGAGGGCGTCCGGGTGGACGGAGACGGCTCTCAAGCGGCCTTCAACAGCTTGCCGGCGTCGCGGAAGGTCTTGACCTCGGCGTCCGGCTTCTTGCGTCCCTCGAGGTCCTCCCCGTGCCGGTTCACCCAGATCACGGGGATCTTCGACTTGAGGCACGGCTCCACGTCCGTCGGGTAGCCGGCCGCGATGTGCACCCAGTGCCGCTTCAGCTTCTCGATCCGGCGCGCGCACTCCTTGAAGTGAGCCGGGTCAGGCTTGTAGCTGCGCACCTGCTGGGCGGTGACCACGAGGTCGAAGTCCACGCGGAAGTGGCGCCGGGTGGCGCCCAGGAGCTTGTCGTCGATGTTCGACAGGATCCCGAGCTCGTACTTCTTCGAGAAGCGCTCGAGCTGGGGGTTGGTCTCGCGGAAGGGCGCCCAGGCGGGCACGCTGTTCGGCAGGAAGTTCGAGCGCGACGGCTCGAGCTCCCAGCTCAGCTCGGACGCCACGCGCACGGCCGTGCGGCGCAGCACCTCGGCGTAGAGCTCATAGGAGCCCCGCTGGATCTCACGCTGGACATCGACGAAGCGCGGGATCAGGACATCGCGGTCGATGGTGAACCCGTCGCGGTCCGCCTCCCTCTGGAAGGCGTCGTAGACCCCGCTCTCCCAGTCGATGAGCGTGCCGTAGCAGTCGAACGTGACGAATTTGACGTCTTTAGGAAGAGCCATGTGAGTGCTTTCGATAGGGTCCTGCGCCCCCTGCCGGGCGGCTGAGTGCGGCCGGGGATAGTACCTACCCGATGGACCTCCTCGAATACCAGGGCAAGCAGCTCTTCGCGAAGCACGGCGTGCCCGTGCCCGACGGCAGGCCTGCCACGACGGTGCCCGAGGCGGTGAAGGCGGCCGAGGAGCTCGGCTTTCCGGTCGTGATCAAGGCCCAGGTCCAGATCGGCGGCCGCGGCAAGGCCGGCGGCATCAAGCTGGCGAACGACCGCCACGAGGCGGAGGAGCACGCCACCGCGATCCTCGGCATGGACATCAAGGGCTACACCGTGCACGAGCTGTACGTGGAGCGGGCCTCCGAGATCGACGAGGAGTACTACGCGGCGATCGTCTTCGACCGCTCGGCGAAGAAGCCGATGGTGATGCTCTCGCGTATGGGCGGCATGGACGTGGAGCAGGTGGTCGAGACCGACCCCGAGGCCATGCGGATGCTGCACGTGGACCCGCTGCTGGGCCTCCAGGACTTCCACGCACGCCGGCTGGCGTTCGACTCAGGCATCGCGGAGGACGTGATCCGCCCGGTCGGGGCCATGCTCGCCAAGCTCTATGACGTCTTCGTGCGCGAGGACGCCACGCTGGTGGAGGTGAACCCGCTCCTGATCACGAAGAGCCGCGAGGTGGTGGCGCTCGACGCGAAGGTCACCGTGGACGACAACGCCCTCTACCGCCATCCCGACGTGGCCGAGCTGCGCGATCTGTCGGCGGAGGACCCGCAGGAGCGCATGGCCAAGGAGCGCGGGCTCACCTACGTGAAGCTCGACGGCAACGTGGGCATCCTCGGCAACGGCGCGGGCCTCGTGATGTCCACGCTCGACGTGGTGGCCCAGGCGGGTGGCAAGCCGGCGAACTTCCTCGACGCGGGCGGCGGCTCCAAGGCGGAGGCGATCACGAGCGCGGTTGAGGTGATCCTCTCCGACGACAAGGTGAACGCCGTGCTCTTCAACATCTTCGGCGGCATCACGCGCTGCGACGAGGTGGCAAAGGGCCTGATCGAGGCGTTCGAGCAGGTCAAGCCCGACGTGCCCTTCGTGGTGCGCCTGGACGGGACGAACGACAAGGAGGGCCGCGCGCTGCTCGCCGAGGCCAACCTGCCGAACGTGCACACCGAGGCGACGATGCTCGGCGCGGCCGAGAAGGTCGTGGAGCTGGCTAAGTAATGGCGATCCTGGTGGACAGCGATACCCGTCTGGTGGTCTCCGGAATAACGGGGCGAGAGGGCACCTTCCACAGCCTTCGAAACCGCGAGTACGGGACGAACGTCGTGGCGGGTGTGACGCCCGGAAAGGGCGGCCAGGACGTGGAGGGCATCCCGGTGTTCAACACCTTCCACGACGCGGTCGGCGAGACCGGCGCCAACACGGCGATGGTGTTCGTGCCGCCGCGCTTCGCGGCCGACTCGATCCTCGAGGCCGAGGACGCCGGCATCGCCCTGATCATCACGATCACCGAGGGCATCCCGGCACACGACGAGCTGCGCGTCTACAACCACCTGGCGCGCGGCGGCTCGCGGCTCGTGGGCCCGAACTGCCCCGGGATCCTGTCGCCCGGCAAGGCGAACGTGGGGATCATCCCCGCGCAGTTCTTCAAGGAGGGCAACGTCGGGCTCGTCTCGCGCTCCGGCACGCTCACCTACCAGATCGGCAACGAGCTGGCCCAGCGCGGGTTCGGCAACTCCTCGATCGTGGGAATCGGCGGCGACCCGGTGCCGGGCTCGAGCTTCATCGACATGATCGAGCTGTTCGAGGCCGACCCGGAGACCGAGCTGATCGTGATGTGCGGCGAGATCGGCGGCAGCGCCGAGGAGGAGGCCGCCGACTACATCGCCGAGAACGTCTCCAAGCCCGTGCTCGCCTACATCGCCGGCTTCACGGCGCCGCCCGGCAAGACCATGGGACACGCCGGCGCGATCGTGTCGGGCACGAAGGGCACCGCCGCGGCGAAGGCGGAGGCGCTCGAGGCGAAGGGCGTGCGGGTGGGCCGCAACCCCACCCAGGTGTCCGAGATCGCAGTCGAGATCCTCGGCGCGC
>CAWINK010000015.1:0-18212 GCA_963837445.1 uncultured Thermoleophilaceae bacterium
GCCGGACGCCGGGCGTACACGCGCTTCCGGGGCCGGCAGGTGGTGCTGCTCGGGAGTCGCGGGAAGCTCGGATACGTATGGGTCCGGCGCACCCGGACGGCGCATGTCATCGACATGGCCGATGGGCGCACCCTGAACACGATCCGCACCGGCCGCCGCGTTCCGTTCCTCCTGTCGCCAAGCTCCTGAGCAGCACGGTACGGTGGGCACATGACCGAAGCCGAGGCACGCGACCTCTGTGCCAAGCTCGCACGTGAGCATCCCGACCGCGCGGAGAACCAGTGGTTCGCGCGCGAGACTGGACGGAGGCTGGACGGTCGTGCAGGTGCCGCTGCCGGAGGGGCTCCGGCGGCAGCCGCTGACTCCCACGATCGAGGCCAAGCCCAAGCCCCCGCAGGCGGACGATCCGCGCGAGGCGCACCAGCGGAACGCACCCGGCGCCTGGGGCTGATGCGCGCCACGCTGTTCGGCATTGCCTCCTCGCACCCGTCGCTCGCGGGGCAGCTGATGCTCGAGCACAAGGGCGTCGAGGTCCGCCGCTTCGATCTCATCCCGGGTCTGCACCGGGTGATCCTGAGGGTGCTCGGGTTTCCGGGCAAGACGGTGCCCGCCATCAAGCTCGACGGCGCCAAGGTCCAGGGAACGACCGAGATCGCCCTCGCGCTCGACGCGCTCATCCCGACCGGCCGCTGTTCCCGCGCGACCCGGATCGGCGCCGCGAGGTCGAACAGGCCGAGGCCTGGGGGAACGAGGTGCTGCAGCCGGTGCCGCGCCGGACTCGTCTGGAACGGGATGGGCCGCGACAGGTCGGAGCTCGGGACCTATCTCGAAGACGCAAAGCTCGGGATCCCGGTCCCGATCGCGATCCGCGTGGCGCCGCCTATCGCGAGGCTCGCGCGCCGCCTGAACCGGGCCACCGACGAGGCTGCCGAGCGCGACCTCGCCGCGCTGCCGGGGATGCTCGACCGCGTCGACGAGCTGATCGAGCGCGGCGTGATCGGCGGCGCCGAGCGCAACGCCGCCGACTACCAGATCGCCACGAGCATCAGCCTTCTGCTGACGATGGACGACCTGCGTCCGATGATCGAGGGCCGGCCGGCGGGCAGGCTCGCACGCGAGATCGTGACGCACCAGCCGGGCCATCTGCCGCACGTGTTCGCCGTCTGACGCACGAACGCCGCCGTTCCGTCGGGTACGGGGCGTACGCTCGTCAGTCCACATGGAAGCAGCCACTCCACTCAGGCAGCCCCACGTCCGCGTACTCGGCGATGTCGTCGCGATCGACGGCCTCGTCGTCGACGACGAGTGCGCGGTTCGCGTCGTTCGCGAGCGCGAGCAGAACGGGGACGACCCGGCGAAGACGGTCCGCGATGCCGTCGAGATCGGCGCGCGCGTGCTCGACCGCGAGCAGGCCGGCGCGAACGCGGAGTTCGTCAAGACGGAGTTCGAGAAGGCCGCCACGGACCTCAACTCGCAGTTCACCAACCGGGCACGCGAGGTGGCCGAGTACTTCAACGAGCGCGTCGAGGAGGTGTTCGGGCCGGAGAACGGGCACCTCTCGCGGGAGCTCGAGAAGCTCTTCTCGGACGGCAGCACGGCGTCCGTGCAGAACCGCGTTCGCGAGCTGGTTCAGGAGACGATGGCGCGCTCGCGCGAGGATCTGATGAAGCAGTTCTCCTCAGCCGACGGCTCCAACCCGCTCGCCGATTTCAAGGCCGGGACCATCCGCGTCCTGAAGGCCGCCGAGGAGCGCCAGCACGAGACGCAGCAGCAGATGCTGCGTCAGATGGCCGAGCTCGAGAAGCAGATGCAGGCGCTGCGGCTCGAGAAGGAGAAGCTCGAGGAGGTCGAGGCCGAGCGCGAGCGCGGCACCGCGAAGGGGCGCACCTTCGAGGAGGCCGTGGCCGACGCGGTCGACGCGATCGCGCTGACTCAGGGCGATGTCGCAGAGGCGGTCGGCGACCAGAAGGAGGCCACCGGCAAGGTCGGCGACATCGTGGTGGCCATCGACGCGTGCAACGGGCCGGCGCGCGGCCGCATCGTGATCGAGGCCAAGGACAGCCGCCTGTCGAAGCCGAAGGCGCTCGAGGAGCTCGACCGCGCCATCGCGGAGCGAAGCGCGGACTTCGCGGTCCTCGTGGTGCCCACGAACGAGGAGCTGCCGGCGAAGCTCGAGCCGCTGCGCGAGTACAACGGCGACAAGATGGTGGTCGCGCTCGACCCCGATGCCGGGCCGCTCCCGCTCGAGTACGCCTACCGGATCGCGCGGGCGCGGGTGCTGATGAAGCGCTCGGACGCGGACGGGATCGACGCGGAGGCCGTCCGCGCCGCCGGCGAGCGGGCGCTCGCCGCGCTGAACGACGAGCGCAAGATCAAGAACCAGCTCACCGGCGCCAAGACCGGGATCGACAAGGCATACGGGCTCGTCGAGGAGATGTCGGCGCGGGTGCGCGCGCTCCTCCAGGAGATCGACGCACTGGTGCGGCCCGCGGACGAGGGCCCCGCCCCGCCCGCCGTGGACCAGATGGAGCTCTAAGGCTGGAGCAACTCGTTGTTCGAGTTCTGGCGCTCTTTGCCGATCTCGAGAACCGCCGGCTGGATCTCCTTGCGCACAGCCTTCTCGGAACCGGCGCGCACCTCGTAGCTGCCCGGCTCGAGCGTCTTCTGGATCGTGGTGGTGTCGCCCGGCTGCACGGGTCCCTGCCGCTCGGTGATCGACTCGCCCTCGAGGGTGACCGTGCGCACGCTGTCGGTCTGGTTGGAGATCGTGATCTCCACCGGACCCGCGCCGATCTTCGCGGGCGAGACGGTGACCTTGTCGTCCTGAATCACGCCCGTGAGCGCCAGCCGCACGGGAGCGCGCGCCTCGTTCTTGAAGTCGTCGTCACCGCAGCCGGCGATCAATGCTGCGGCAATCGCCAGCCCGATGCAGGCTCGAACCCTCGTCCCCACAACAGCGCAACTTACCCGAACCAGACGGACTTGCGCGCCAGTACCAGGTCGTCCAGCTCCTCCTGAATCCGCAGCCTGATGCGCTCCGAGAGCCGGCCGACCAGCGCGATGTCGTCGGCGTCCTCCGGGTCGTACTCCGACAGGTCGACCGGTTCGAGGAAGCGGATCTTGAACTTCGCCGGCAGGTACATGAGGCCGGCGGCCGCGCCGAAGTGGGGGAACGCGTGGTTGATCGGGAAGTAGATGAGCCCGGTGAGGCGCTGGAGCAGCGGCACGTGCGCGAAGATCGGCATGGCCTCCTCGGCGCCGATCACGGCGGTCGGCACGACCGGCACGCCGGCGCGCATCGCGGTGCGCACGAAGCCGCCGCGGCCGAAGCGGCGCAGCCTGTAGCGCTGCCAGAACAGCTTGCGGCTGCCCTTCTGGCCCTCCGGGAACACGAGCACGAGCCGCCCCTCGTCGCCGAGCAGGCGCTGGGCATTCGCGGGGTGCGCGCCCACAAGCCCGATCTTGTTGGCGAGCATGCCCACGCCCGGGTAGCCCTTGAACCAGTTCTCGCCGAGCATGTAGAGCGGCCGCGGGCTCGGGTGCTCGTGGCGGATCGCCTGCATGATCATCGGCGCGTCCGGCGGCAGCGCGCCGGAGTGGTTCGACACGATCAGAGCGCCGCCCTCCGACGGCACGTTCTCGATGCCCTCGACCTCCACGCGGAACCAGTGCCGGTAGTAGAAGTCGAGCAGCGGCTCCACCAGGTCGAAGACGCGCTGCGAGCGGCCCCAGTCGTCGACCTCTCGGCCGGCCTCGGCCGCGGGCACGAGCTCGCGCAGCTCTCGGAGGTCGAGCGGCGGCGGCTGCTCGCCCTCGCGCGGAAGGTCGAGGACACCCGTCTGGGCGTCGTACCCGAGCAGCGGGCTCTCGCGCGACAGGCCGCTCCGGCTGGTGGGGGTCCGGCGCTCAGCCAAGCGAGAAGGGTACGTCAACCACCTCGGCCCGGGCGCCGTCCACCTGGACCGTGGCGCCGGGCTCGGCCTCGCGCCGTACGAGCGCGAGTGCGATCGGGCCGAGCCTGGGGGAGACGCAGGTGGAGCCGAGCCTGCCGACGACCTTCTCGCCGAGCAGGATCTCGCTGCCGCGCTCGGCCGGCTCGGAGAGGCGCAGGCCGCGCAGGTGGCGGTTCGGCTTGCCCCTGTAGTGGAGGCGCGCGACCGTCTCCTGGCCGACGTAGCAGCCCTTCGTGAAGCTCACCGCGCGCTCGTTGATGCCGGCCTCCTGCGGGATCGTGTCGGCGTCCATGTCGTAGCCGAGCCGAGGGCGGCCCGCCTCGATGCGCACGCACTCGGCGGCTTCCTCGGAGACGGGCTCGACGTCGAGCGTCGTGCCGGGCTCGCAGATCACGTCCACGCCGAGCAGGCTCGCCACGTAGATGCCGTGCTCGCCGGTCACGAAGGAGTGCTCCTCGGCGGGCGGCGCCGCGTCGAGCCGCTCGCGCGCCGCCGGGCCCACCAGCGAGAGCAGCGCGCGCGCGGCGGTCACGTCCTCGTACTGCACGTCGCGGCCGAGGGAGTAGGTCCTGAGCATGTGCTCGAGCACCGCGTGGCCGATCGGCCTCCGTGTCGAGCCAGAACCAGTCGTCGCCGCGCAGGACGCGCAGGTCGGTGCGCAGCTTGCCCTTGTGCGTCAGGACGGTGGCGTAGCAACCGCTGCCCGGCTCGAGCGCCTCGACGTCGTTCGACACCTGGCCCTGGAGGAAGTCCGCCGCCTCGGAGCCGCGCACGAGGAACTTCGCGCGGTCCGAGCGGTCGACAAGCCCGACCGATTCCGTGACGAGCTCGTAGTCGCTGGTGGCGATCACGCAACTAGTGTACTTTTAGGCAAGGCTAATCATGAAGTTCGGGCAAGGCAAACTTTCCAGGAGGCGGCTGCTGGGCGGTGCGGCGGCGGCATCCGCGGCCCTGCCCGTGCTGCACGAGCTGGTCCCGCACAGGGGCGTGCATCACGCCCTCGACGCTTCCGCGGCGGAGCCGCACATGGCCGGGGCGGCACGCCGCTGCCCACCTGGGCAGCGGTGGGAAGCGTCGACCCGCGCACGAACGGCTTCGACCCGCAGGAGATCCTGCGCGACTTCGACGAGGGCCGCGTGGTCGGCGGCGTTCGCGAGTGGGAGCTCGTGGCCGAGGAGAAGGAGATCGAGGTGGCGCCGGGCGTGAAGTACGTCGCCTGGGCCTACAACGGACGAGTGCCGGGCCCGACGCTCCGCGCCCGCGAGGGCGAGCGCCTGCGCATCCGCTTCACGAACGGGTCGAAGCACCCGCACACGATCCACTTCCACGGCATCCATACGGCCCCCCATGACGGCGTGGCGGGCCTCGGCCCGGGCAACATCGCGCCGGGCAAGTCGACGACCTACGAGTTCGACGCAACCCCGTTCGGCCTGCACCTCTACCACTGCCACACGATGCCGCTCGCCGAGCACATCGCGAAGGGCCTCTACGGCGCGTTCATCATCGACCCGAAGGACGGGCGCCCGCAGGCCGACGAGCTCGTGATGGTGATGAACGGGTTCGACACGAACTTCGACCACTCGAACGAGATCTACGCGGTGAACACCGTCGCGTTCGAGTACCTGAACCGGCCGGTGCGAGTGAAGCGAGGCGAGCTCGTGCGCATCTACCTCGTGAACACGCTCGAGTTCGACCTCCTCAACTCGTTCCACGTCCACGCCAACTTCTTCGACTACTACCCGACCGGCACGCGGCTCGAGCCACGCGACTTCACCGACACCGTCGATCCTGGGCCAGGGCGAGCGCGGCATCCTCGAGCTGCGCTTCCCGTACACCGGGAAGTACATGTTCCACGCGCACGTGAGCGAGTTCGCCGAGCTCGGCTGGATGGGGTTCTTCCAGGTAGAGGACTGATGGAGTCGGCCACCGCACAGGAGACGCGCCGGCCGGCCTGGCTCGCGGGACTCGCGCCGCTCGCGGTGCTCGCGGTGGCGATCGGGCTGTTCGTGCTGCTCGACGCGCCGGGGCTGGACCGGATCGGCGCGCCGCAGGAGGAGCTTGCGATCGAGCGCACCGTGCTGAAGCCGGACGAGATCCAGCTTCACGTGCGCAACGACGGAGCCGACCCCGTACAGGTGCGCCAGGTGATCGTGAACGACGCGTTCACGGCGTTCAGCCAGTCAGATGACGAGATCGGGCGCCTCGGCGGGTCGGAGATCGACGTCGACTATCCGTGGATCGAGGGCGAGAACTACGAAGTTCTGTTGCTCACCGCCACGGGCGCGACGATCGCGCATTCGATCGAGGCGGCGGTGGAGACCCCAGACGCGGACCTCGACTTCTATGGCCTGATGGCACTGATCGGCATCTACGTGGGGGTGATCCCGGTGGCGATCGGGATGCTCTGGCTGCCGTGGATCCGCGGCGTGGACACGCGCTGGATCGGCTTCCTGCTGGCGTTCACCGTCGGCCTGCTCGCCTTCCTCGGGGTGGAGGCGCTGCTCGAGGGCACCGAGATCGCCGGCACCGGCGCCGAGGCCTTCGGCGGTGCGGCGCTCGTCTGGCTGGGCGCGGCCGGCGCGTTCCTCGGGCTGGCCGGTGTGGACGCGTGGCTGCGCGGCCGTCGTGGTGCCGACGGCGGCGGCGGAGGGGCCGCGGCGGCCGGCTACCGTGCCGCCTTCCTGGTTGCGCTCGGCATCGGCCTGCACAACCTGGGGGAGGGGCTTGCGATCGGCTCGGCGTACGCGGTCGGGTCGCTGGCGCTCGGGGCAACGCTCGTGGTTGGCTTCGCGCTTCACAACACGACAGAGGGACTCGCGATCGTTGCGCCGGTCGCGCAGGAACGGCAGGCCCGGCTACCTCGGCTGGCCTTGCTCGGGCTCCTGGCCGGCGCCCCGGCGGTGCTCGGCGCATGGATCGGCGCGTCGGCGTTCAATCCGAGCCTCGCCGCGCTGATGTTCGGGGTCGGAGCGGGGGCGATCGCGCAGGTGGTGGTCCAGATCGCGCCCGCCATCCGCGACGGCGCCGGCCGCCTGCTCCATCCGCTCGCCGTTGGCGGCCTGCTCACCGGTGTCGCGGTGATGTACGTGACCGGCCTGATGGTGTCGATCTGATGGCCGCCACGCGCGCTGACACCAGCGCGATCTCGAACGCCGTCCAGGACTACGCAAAGGCGATCTGGTCGATCGGCCAGCGCACCGACGCGCCCGTGTCCACGTCGGCGATCGCCGAGCGGCTGGAGGTGTCGCCGGCGTCCGCGTCGGCGATGGTCAAGCGGCTCGAGTCGCTCGGGCTCGTGTCACGCGAGCCGTACCACGGCGTGCAGCTCACGCGTGCCGGCGAGCGCGTGGCGCTCGAGGTGCTGCGCCACCACCGGCTGCTGGAGCTCTACCTCGCCGAGGCGCTCGGCATGCCCTGGGACCGCGTGCACGAGGAGGCCGAGAAGCTCGAGCACGCGATCTCACCTGAGCTCTCTGAGCTGATCGCGGCGAAGCTCGGCAACCCGACCCACGACCCGCACGGCGACCCGATCCCCACGCGCGACGGCGAGATCGACGAGGCGCCCACCCGCGCGCTCGCGGATCTGCGTCCCGGGCGAGCGCGGCGTGTTCGCGCGCGTCTCCGACTCGAACCCGGACATGCTGCGCTACCTCTCCGAGCGCGGGATCGCGCCAGGGGACGAGCTGGAGCTGGTGGGCCAGGAGCCATTCGGCGGCCCGCTGACCGTGGGCGCGAACGGGCACGAGCACGCGCTCGGCGACCAGCTCGCGCGCGCGATGCGCGTGGCGCCCGCGCAGTAACGTTTCGGGCGTGGCGCTCGCAGACGACTTCCAGGGAGTGATCGACTCGCTCCCGCCGGACTGGACGCACCTGGAGCTGGACCTCCGGCTCGGCGACGAGGATCGCTACATCGACGCCGCCACCCTGCTCGTGCAGATCAACGCGATGCCGTACTCGGAACACGACTGGCACTGGCGCCTGCGCTCGGCGCACACCTTCGGCCATGCGGCCGCGCCCGAGACCGTGCGCGGCACGCTGGCGCTGCTGGACGCGGAGGGGATCGAGGGCGAGCTCGCGCTGCGCGAGGCGCGCTCCGGGCGCGTGGAGGTGGTCCAGATGTGGGGCCGCCCCGAGTCGGTGCGCCAGGAGTTCAACCGCCGCCGCTCGCAGTGACCCGGGTCGCTGCTCCTCTGCCCAGACCTGCTGTTCGGCTCGAAGCTCCAGGGGGCGCTGCGGGCGGCCGGCCATGAGCCCGTCGCGCCCGGTGACGACGCCGAGCTCCTCGTGGTCGACCTGACCGACGACGTCGACGCCCGCATCGAGGCCTCGGCGAGCGCCGGCCTGCCGCGGCTCGGGTTCTATTCGCATGTGGAGCAGGACGTGCGCCAGCGCGCGGAGGCGGCCGGCTTCGAGCGCGTCGTGCCGCGCTCGCGGATGGCGAGGGAGGCTGCGGCGCTCGTGGAGTCCATGCTCTAGGGCAGCCGGAATGCCTGCTCCACGTCCGGCGGCGCCCGCAGGATCCCGAAGCGCGCGTCGAAGCGCGCCCAGTCCTCGAGCGCGGCGCGGTCGAGCCGCAGCGGCGGCACCAGCGCGGGTGCCACGGCTTCGAGCTGCGCGCGCACGAGCGGCTCGTCAGCGCCCGAGACGCGAACCAGCTCTTCCGTCGACGCGGCTCGATCGCCGAGCGCTGCGCTAGTGCCCTTCCGAAGCTCGGCGAGCATCGAGTCGACGAGGTCGGCGCGCTCGTCGAGCGTCTCGCGGGTGACCGCGAGCACGAGCTCCGGGTAGCGCGGGGCCCCGTAGTCGTCCACGCGGAACTCGCGCGTGTCCACGCCACGCTCTCGCAGCGCCACACCCTCGGCGTTCCAGAACGACACCACGGCGTCCACGCGGCCGGCGATCAGGCTCGGCACGGCCGAGAAACCGATGGTCACGCGCCGCACGCGCTCGAACCGGCCGCCGTCGTGCTCGACGACCGCGCGGAGCACGGCATCGTCTGACGGCAGCCCGGTCACGCCCACCCGGCGTCCCTCGAGGTCGCGCGGGCGGCGCACGTCCGAGCCGCGTGCGATCACGGCCGCGAGCGGGCGCTGCACCAGCGCTCCAACTCCGACGATGTCGCTCCCGCGCTCGCGCGCCAGCCCCAGGTCATGGATGTCCACCACGGACATGTCCGCGCGGCCGGCGGCGAGCAGCTTCAGGGAATCCGTGCTCGCGGACGGCACGCGAATCCGGATGCTGTCCGCCGCGTAGATCCCGGCGTGCACTGCGTTCGGCTGGAAGTCGAGCGCCAGCGTGCCGCGCTCGGCGGCCGCTCCGCCGTCGTCTCCGCCGCAGCCCGCGAGGCACGCGAGCACCACGAACAGGGAAAGGAATCTGCGCACGGCGGCGAACAGTAGGCCTGAACCAGCATGAATTCCCCTCCGGAGGTGACCGAAGTGCAGGACCGTGGCCCCGCGGCCTATATCGCCGAGTTCATCGGCACGCTGTTGCTCGTCTTCTTCATCACGGCGGTGGTCTCGCTGTACGTCGCCGCTTCCGAGCCAGGCGAACCCTGCGCCCTTCGTCGACTTCTCGGTGATCGGGCTGGTGCACGCCTTCCTGCTGTTCGGGCTGATCCAGACGCTCGCCGTGATCTCCGGGGCGCACTTCAACCCCGCAGTCACGGTCGTGATGACCGTGCTGCGCCAGATCAAGCCCCCCGACGCGGCGGTCTACGTCGTCGCCCAGCTCGCGGGTGGCGTGGCGGGTGCGCTGCTCACCAAGCTGCTGCTCGAGGACGAGGGGAGGGGCGTGGACTACGGGATCACGGCGGTTTCCTCGCGGCTCGACGAGGCGATCTTCCCCGGGATGGTCGTCGAGGCGCTCGGCACCTTCTTCCTGGTCTGGGTGATCGTCGGCGTGGCGGTGAACCCGCGCGCCACGAAGGAGTGGGCCGCGCTCGCAATCGGGGCCGCGCTCGGCATGCTCGTGATGGTGCTTGGGCCGCTCACAGGCGCCGGGTTCAACCCGGCGCGCAGCTTCGGCCCGGCAATCGTGTCCGGCGAGTTCAACGGAGTGGGCAACTTCCTGCTCGTCTACGTCACGGCGCCGGTGATCGGAGCCGTGGCCGCCGGGTTCGTCTACTTCAACCTGTTCATTGCGCCGGGGAAGAAGGGCGTAGGGGGCGCGGAGCCGGTCGGCTAGCCGACCACGCCACGAACGCGACGATCGAGGCGCCGGCGAGGAAGTCGGTGAAGATCGTGGCGTACCAGAACGGCGCGATGTCGGGCGAGCCGGACAGGAAGTGCAGCGGCGTGATCAGCCCGGTGAACGAGTAGATCAGCAGGTGCACGTGCGCGTCGCGAAGGCGGCCCTGCACGTGCAGCCTGTAGCCGTGGAGGCCGATGGCGGTGAGAATCGGCCAGGACAGGACGATCAGGACCTGAACCACGGGTCCGCCGCCGGGGTAGCTGTCCATCTCCACGAAGTTGTGCGAGTAGTGGGCCGCCGTCGACAGGACGCTGAAGGCCAGGAGGCCTCTCAGCACATTTCTCCGATACGGTTGCATCACGCTACTCACTGTCGAAGGAGAACTCAGCATGGCGGATTACGCGGTCAAGCGGATCGACGAGATGGAGGCCATCGTCCGCGGCGCCTTCAAGAAGGCGCGCGCCGAGCTGGGCGTGAGCTCCTTCGGCATCCAGGTGATCGATATGCCGCCGAACATCGATGCCTACCCCGAGCACGACCACGCGCAGGACGGCCAGGAGGAGGTCTACCTGGCGATGCGCGGGGGCGGCGAGATCGAGATCGAGGGCGAGCGCGTCCCGCTCGATCCCGAGACGATGGTCCGCGTCTCGGCCGGCACTAAGCGCAAGCTCTACCCGGGCGACGAGGGCATGCGCGTGCTCGTGGTCGGCGGCGTGCCCGGCGAGGCGTACAAGATCACGGACTTCACCGAGCTCGGCGCTCCGGACCCGTTCACGCGCAGCTAGGCGCCGACCCAGCGGACCCGCGCGCCGGCGAGGCTGGTGGAGGCGCGGCGGGGCGCACCCTGAATCGCCTCGGCTGCGGCCGTCGTCTGGTCCTCGGCTCCGAGCTGCTCGAGCCGCTGGAGAACCTCGGCGCGCTGCACGTCGAGCTCGCGGAGGCGGACGACGAGGCGATCGCGCACAGCCTCGAGATCCTCGGTGGAGAGCAGGGCGGCCCGCCCTGGCGGCGCGACCGCCTTGGAGTTGTCCGGGCCGAGGGGAGGGGGTGGCAGCCGCACGAGCGCCGCCTCCAGCTCGGCGATCTGGCGGTGCAGCTCACGGCGCGTGGCAGTTCCGCCGGACCTCCGCGCCGATACGAATGTGCCTCGGCCCTGCTCGCTGCGCACGAGCCCCTCTGATTCGAGCCGGGCATAGACCGCGCGCGCCGTGTTCACGTTCACGGCCGCGCTCTCGGCGAACTCCCGGACGCTCGGCACGCGGTCGCCGGGGGCGAGTGTGCCGTCCTCGACCGCCGCCCGGATGCGGGCGGCTAGCTGCGCACCGAGCGGAATCCCGGACCCGCGGTCGACGCTGAGATCGAGCTGGCCGCGCATGCGCGACATCCTACCGCACTGTGCCGATGTACTAGCACAGACGCGTCCCAGGCGCCCGTGGATTCTTGCGAAAGTGCCAGCACTGTGATAGCACACCGGGTTCGGATGGTCCGAGCCACCGCAGATCGCGTGTTCCTGCCGACGAAGAACCTGCTTGAGCAGGTCGGCGACATGATGATCCTGACCGGCAAGACGCTGGTCTCCGCGCTGCGGCCGCCGTATCCGTACGGCACCGAGTTCGTGCAGCAGTTCCTGTTCATGCTGCGCCTCTGCTGGCTGCCGCTCACGATCTCGATGCTCGCCGTGAGCTACGGCGCCCCGGGGCTCCAGGCGGGCAATTTCCTGATCCTGTTCGGCGCCATCGACCGCCTCGGCGGCTTCTTCGTGCTCGCCTCGATCCGGGAGTTCGCCCCGCTGGTCACCGCGATCATCCTCGCCGGGGTGGGCGGCACGGCGATCACCGCCGACCTCGGCGCCCGCAAGATCCGCGAGGAGCTCGACGCCCTCCAGGTGCTGGGCGTGGACCCGATCAAGAATCTCGTCGTGCCGCGCTTCCTGGCGCTGATGATCGTCACGGGTCTGTTCAACATCTACGCGATCATCTTCGGGCTGACCGGGGGCGTGCTCGCCACGCTGTCGTTCGACGCTCCGCTCGGCCCGTTCTTCGCGACCCTGCTCAACAACGCCAGTACCACCGACCTCTGGGGGTCGGTCGTGAAGACGGCGCTGTTCGGCGCGATCATCGCGATCGTCTCCTGTTACAAGGGGATGACCGCTTCGGGAGGTGCTGAGGGCGTTGGGAGGGCGGTCAACCAGGGCGTGGTGATCGAGTTCCTGGGGATCTTCGCGTTCAATTACGTCTTCACCCAGACGCTGCTCGCCACGCACCCCGAGATCAGCGTGATCAAATGAATGCGAGCGTGGTGAACCCCGGAGGGACACCGCATGCGTGGGGCGAGCGCGTGGCCGTGGCTGTGCTCGCGGTCGGCATCGTGCTCGGCAGCGCGCTGCTGTGGATCGGAATACCCATCGCAGGGTTCTGGGTCGCGGGGCGAATCACCACCGACGCGCTCACCGCCGTCCTATTCGCGCTGCTTGCGATACCCACCGCGATGGTGGCGTTCGGCTGGGTGCTCTACCGCGCAGGCGGCCAGTACGAGCGCCTGCGGGGGTCGGAATCGCGCGGCCCGTCCCCGCCCGCGTGGCGCTCGAGCCTTAGCGAGGAACGTGCAAGCGAGCGCCGCCGCAAGGGCGGACGCCCCCTGATCGACATCGCCATGACGGTGTCCCTGATCACTGCCCTGCTCGTCATGACCATCTGGTTCTTCTTCTTCGCCAAGCTGATGCTGAGCCCGCTGCCATGACGAGCGTGCCCCTCGGCTGGATCACGTCGTTCGGGGACATCGCCAAGTTCTGCGCGCGCGTGATGGGCTCGATCTTCAGCGGACGCGTGTTCCACTTCTTCGGCGAGGCGCTGCGCCAGGCGGGCATCCTGATCCTCGGTTCGGCGCTGGTGATCTGGGGCCTGGCGTTCATCCTCGGCCTCCAGTGCGGCATCGAGGGCGCCTACTTCAGCCGCTCCACCGGCGCGCCGGCATATTCCGGCGTCTTCGCCGCCTGGTGCGACCTGCGCGAGATCATGCCGTACGCGTTCGGCTACATGATGTCGGCGAAGGTGGGCACCGGGCTCGTGGCCGAGATCGGCGCGATGCGGATCTCGGACGAGATCGACGCGCTCGAGGTGATGGGCATCAACTCGCTCGTCTTCCTCTGCGCCACGCGTCTGCTCGCGGCCTGGATGGTGCTGCCGTTCATGTACATCGCCGCGATCGGGGCGGGATTCTTCGCGAGCTATTTGGCGGTGGTGCAGCAGATCGGCGAGGTGTCGTCGGGCGGCTTCTTCCTGATCTTCTGGATGTTCCAGAACCCGCCCGACCTCCTCTACAGCCTGATCAAGGGCATGTCGATGGCAACGGTGGTCGTGCTGGTGGGGTGCTACTACGGATACACGGCCGGCGGTGGACCGGTTGGGGTCGGCACCGCGACGGCGAAGTCGATGGTGCTCAACACGGTGATGGTGCATCTGGTGGGAATGGTGGGGACGCAGATCTTCTGGGGATCGAATCCGAGGGCTCCAATTGGCGGCTAGCACGCTCACGCCGCGCGTTGCACCGGTCGTTGCACCGGTCACTCCGCGCACGAGCCCGGACGAGCGTGCAGCGCGCCGCTCGCTGCTCGACCAGGTGCGGCGGTTGGAGGAGGAGTCGGTCGGCCTCTTCACTTCGGCCTGGCCGCGCAAGGGCCTCGACCTGCTCCCCGCCCCGGCGCCACGCACTGGCCCTCGGCTGCTCAGCCTGGGCGAACTGGAGGAGCTCCGCGACGAGCTGGTGGAGCAAGTTCGTCGCGGCCGCGAAGCGCTCGCCGAACGCGCCCGTGCCGAGGAGCAGAGCCGCCGCTTGATCGAGGAGATGCTGCTGGACCCGGACAGCCACCGCTGGGTGCACGTCTCGGGCGAGGACATCGGCGAGCCGGGCTGCACCCACTGGCACGTCCGCCCGCGCTGGGGCCTGCTCGGCATGCTGATGCGGTGGTGGCGAGTGGTGGTGTCGTCGGGCTGCCCTTAGGGGCCGCCTAGCGGGAAGGGCATGGCGGCGCCGCGGGCAACGCCCGCGGCTTGCCCTAACGGAAAAGGTCCTCTCCGGCCGGGCGGCGCAGTGCAGCCGCGCCCGGGCCGTCCTCGCGCGTGACGTAGCGGTCGAGGCCGCGTACCAGCACGACTGGCTCGAGCGAGTCCTTCGCCCGTGCGAGGTCGGCCGCGGCCGCAACGGAGTCGGCGACGGCGATGGACGTCACGCGGAGGTCGCGTCCGAACGCGTCCGGGCGCCCGATCCACTGGTCGAGGGGAACGAGGCCCGCCGCGCCGATCGCCACGTCGGTCTGCCCGAGCCTCCAGGCACGGCCGAAGGAGTCCGCGATCACCACCGCCGGCCGCACGCCGAGCGCGTCGGCGATGCCGGACCGCAGGCGCGCCGCGGAGCGGTCCGGATCTTCCGGCAGCAGCACGAGCTCGCCGCCCTCGGCCGATGCGTTCGACTGGTCGACCCCGGCGTTGGCGCATACAAAGCCGTGATGGGTCACGCAGATGAGCGTGCCGTGGACGGCCCTCAGAAGGTCCGTCGACTCGTCGAGCACGGCCTGCACGAGGCGCGCGTCCTTGCCGTGCTCATCGGCGAGCGCACGGGCCCGCTCGCCCGGCTCGATCTCCTCCACGCGCCGGACGCGGCCCTCGGCCTTCGACACGACCTTGTGCGCGATCACCAGCACGTCGCCGTCGCGGAGCTCGTCCGGCGACCCCGCCGCGATCAGGCCCGCGAGATCGTCGCCGGGCCGGACCGGCGGCAGCGGGGCGAGGGAGCTGACGCTGAGCGCGGTCAGGCCGGGGCCTGCGCCAGCGGGGCGGTCCACGCCCCGGCGCGTTCGAGCTGGCGGAGCGTCCCGCGCGTGGAGGGAGCCTGGCCGAGGCGAGTCTCGAGCGCCGCGGCGAGCGCGGCCAGGTCGCCGGGCGTGTCCACGTCGAGCGCGAGGCCGGGCACCTGCGCCACGCGGTGCCCCAGCCCCGCCGCCTCGGCGGCCGCCACGTGGCGCGCGAAGCTGCCCGCTCCGAACGCCGGCTCGATCGCATCCGGCGGCGAGAGGACGAGCGCGTTCGTGCCGGTGCCGTGGCGATCCGGGACGATCATGAGCTCTGCGCCTCCCTCGATCAGCGCGGCCACCTCGCGCGGCTGGAGCAGCGGTGTGTCGCCAGGCACGAGCAGCACGCGGTCGTATCCTCTCCCGAGCGCGTAACGGATTCCGATCAGGGCGGCCTCCGACTGGCCTGCCTGGGCACTGTCGTGGAGAACCGTCACGCGGTCGGCGGCTGCGGTCGACCCGGCGGCCTTGTCGGCGGTCACCACAGCGATCTCGTCCAGCTCGGAAACTCGACGGAGGGTGCTGAGCACGTCGGCGAACATCGCCTGAGCGAGCGCCTTGCGCGATCCGGCCCCCAGCAGGTCGGCAAGGCGCTGCTTGGCAGCGCCGAAGCTCTTCACGGGGAGGATGGCGATCGTGCGTGCCGTGCGCGCAGCGTACAACTTCAACCGCTCAGGGAGGTGGCGAAGTCGAGCAGCTCGCGCGCCAGCCGGGCGCGGTCCTCGGCGCCCTCCATGAGCGTGTCCGTGACGAGCGCCGGCAGGCCCTCCAGTGGTTCGTCGGCCACGATTCCGTCGAGGACCTCGGCGTACGCGGTGGCCACGCCGGCCGCGCTCGGCTCGATTCCGGCGTGCTCGCAGAACACCTCGGTCGGTCCCTTCACCGAGCGCCCGCCGATGAAGGGGCTCACGGCCACGACGGGCGCCGGCGCAGCCCGCAGGGTCTCGCGCATTCCGGGCAGCGCGAGGATGGGGCCGATCGAGATGACCGGGTTGGACGGGCCGATCACGATCGCATCGGCGCCCGCGATCGCCTGGAGCACCGCGTCGGACGGCGGCGCCCGCTCCAGCCCGCGCAGCTCGACCTCCTGGATCGGTCCCTCGGCGCGCTCGACGATCATGAACTCCTGGAACGGCAGCTTGCGCCCGCGCGCGCCCACCCAGGTCGATACCGGCTGGTCGCTCATCGGCAGCACGTGCGCACCCACGCCCATCGCGTCCACCACCGCCTGGTGTGCCTCGGTGAGCGTGTGACCGGCTCGCAGCTGCTCCGTGCGCAGCAGGCACATCGCGAGGTCGCGGTCACCGAGGCGGAACCAGTGCGGCCGCCCGGCGCGCTCGAACGCGTCCATCACCTGCCAGGTGTCGCCCCTCAGGCCCCAGCCGCGCTCGTCGATCTCGTCCGCCAGCCAGTAGGTCACGAGGTCAGGGTCCGGGGACACGTGCACGCCGTAGATGTCCACGTCATCCCCGGTGTTGGCCACCACGGTGAGCTGCTCGCATTCCTCGGCCAGGCCGCGCGCGAGCTTCGCCCCGCCGCTTCCTCCTGAGAGCACCACCACGGAATCCATTGCGAGTAGTCTGCCGAGCCGCCCCGATGCGACTCGCTGACCGAACAGCTCTGGTGACCGGCGGCGCGTCCGGGATCGGCGCCGCCACCTGCCGCCGGCTCGCCGCCGAGGGCGCCCGCGTGGCGGTCACGGACGTGAACGTGGACGGCGCCCGCGCGATCGCCGACGAGGTCGACGGCGCGGCCTTCGAGCTCGACGTGCGCTCGACCGAGTCGGTGGGCGCCGCGGTCCAGGGCGCCGAGCAGGAGCTCGGGCCGGTGGACGTGCTCGTGAACAACGCCGGCTACGACGAGTGGGCCTGGTTCACGGACACCGACGAGGCGCTCTGGCAGCGCGTCCTGGCGGTGAACCTCGTCGGCGTGATCGCGTGCACGCATGCGGTCCTGCCCGGAATGCAGGAGCGCCGGCGTGGTCGGATCGTGAACGTCTCCTCGGAAGCGGGCCGGGTGGGGTCGAGCGGCTCCGCCGTGTACTCCGCAGCGAAGGGCGGCGTGCTCGGGTTCACAAAGGCGATCGCGATCGAGAACGGCCGCTACGGGATCACATCGAACGCCGTCGCGCCGGGCCCGATCGAGACGCCTCTGCTGATGGCGGCGCCCGAGCAGCTCGGCGACGTGGGCCGTCGCATCGTCGACACGATGATCGGCTCGACGAACCTGCGCCGGCTCGGCCATCCCGACGAGGTGGCCGCGGCGATCGCCTTCCTCGCCTCGGACGACGCGTCGTATGTGACTGGCCAGTCGCTCGGGGTGAGCGGCGGCCTTGCCAGAATCTAGACGTGGCCGACAACGTGCGGATTCGCGAGGTCGGCCCGCGGGACGGCTTTCAGAACGAGCCCGAGATCATCTCGACGGACGACAAGGTCCGGCTCGTGGAGATGCTCGCCCGCACGGGCCTTCGGCGGCTGGAGGTCACGAGCTTCGTGCGCGCCGACGTGATCCCGCAGCTCGCCGACGGCGCTGAGGTGCTGCGCCGGGCCGAGATCCCGGACGACGTGGCGGTGACGGTGCTGATTCCGAACGAGCGCGGACTCGAGAACGCCCTCGAGCTGCGCGAGCGCTTCCACGAGGTAACCTGTTCCTCTCCGCCTCGGAGACCCACAACCAGAAGAACGTGAACCGCTCGATCGAGGAGTCGCTCTCCGGCCTGGAGGGCGTTGTCGCGCGCGCGCGCGGGGAGGGACTGCGCTGCGAGGGCGTGATCTCGGTGGCCTTCGGCTGCCCGTACGAGGGCGAGGTCCCGCGCGAGCGGGTGCTTGAGATCGCGCGGCGGCTGGCGGCGGCTGGGTGCGAGGAGATCGCCTTTGGCGATACGACCGGGATGGCGAATCCGGTGCAGGTGGAGCGGTTCTTCGACGGCCTGGAGCTGGGAGTGGAGTTGACCGGGCACTTTCACAACACGCGCGGGCAAGGGCTTGCGAATGTGATCGGAGCGATCAGGGCCGGAGTTCGCAGTTTCGAGAGCTCGTTCGGCGAGCTCGGCGGCTGTCCGGTCCCTCCGGGCGCGACGGGGAACATCGCGACGAGGATCTCGTATCGATGCTGCACGAGATGGGCTACGGGACCGGGATCGATCTCGGGCTGCTCATCGAAGCCGCGCGCGAGGCCCAGCGCGTGCTGGGGCGCCCGCTCGGGAAGCCACGTGCTGACCG
>CAWINK010000016.1:0-492086 GCA_963837445.1 uncultured Thermoleophilaceae bacterium
CCTGATCCTGTTCGGCGCTATCGACCGCCTCGGCGGCTTCTTCGTGCTCGCCTCGATCCGGGAGTTCGCCCCGCTGGTCACCGCGATCATCCTCGCCGGGGTGGGCGGCACGGCGATCACCGCCGACCTCGGCGCCCGCAAGATCCGCGAGGAGCTCGACGCCCTCCAGGTGCTCGGCGTGGACCCGATCAAGAATCTCGTCGTGCCGCGCTTCCTGGCGCTGATGATCGTCACGGGTCTGTTCAACATCTACGCGATCATCTTCGGGCTGACCGGGGGCGTGCTGGCCACGCTGTCGTTCGACGCTCCGCTCGGCCCGTTCTTCGCGACCCTGCTCAACAACGCCAGTACCACCGACCTCTGGGGGTCGGTCGTGAAGACGGCGCTGTTCGGCGCGATCATCGCGATCGTCTCCTGTTACAAGGGGATGACCGCTTCGGGAGGTGCTGAGGGCGTTGGGAGGGCGGTCAACCAGGGCGTGGTGATCGAGTTCCTGGGGATCTTCGCGTTCAATTACGTCTTCACCCAGACGCTGCTCGCCACGCACCCCGAGATCAGCGTGATCAAATGAATGCGAGCGTGGTGAACCCCGGAGGGACACCGCATGCGTGGGGCGAGCGCGTGGCCGTGGCTGTGCTCGCGGTCGGCATCGTGCTCGGCAGCGCGCTGCTGTGGATCGGAATACCCATCGCAGGGTTCTGGGTCGCGGGGCGAATCACCACCGACGCGCTCACCGCCGTCCTATTCGCGCTGCTTGCGATACCCACCGCGATGGTGGCGTTCGGCTGGGTGCTCTACCGCGCAATGGCCAGTACGAGCGCCTGCGGGGATCGGAATCGCGCGGCCCGTCCCCGCCCGCGTGGCGCTCAAGCCTTAGCGAGGAACGTGCAAGCGAGCGCCGCCGCAAGGGCGGACGCCCCCTGATCGACATCGCCATGACGGTGTCCCTGATCACTGCCCTGCTCGTCATGACCATCTGGTTCTTCTTCTTCGCCAAGCTGATGCTGAGCCCGCTGCCATGACGAGCGTGCCCCTCGGCTGGATCACGTCGTTCGGGGACATCGCCAAGTTCTGCGCGCGCGTGATGGGCTCGATCTTCAGCGGACGCGTGTTCCACTTCTTCGGCGAGGCGCTGCGCCAGGCGGGCATCCTGATCCTCGGCTCGGCGCTGGTGATCTGGGGCCTGGCGTTCATCCTCGGCCTCCAGTGCGGCATCGAGGGCGCGTACTTCAGCCGCTCTATCGGCGCGCCCGCATACTCGGGCGTCTTCTCCGCCTGGTGCGACCTGCGCGAGATCATGCCGTACGCGTTCGGCTACATGATGTCGGCGAAGGTCGGCACCGGGCTCGTTGCCGAGATCGGCGCGATGCGGATCTCGGACGAGATCGACGCGCTCGAGGTGATGGGCATCAACTCGCTCGTCTTCCTCTGCGCCACGCGTCTGCTCGCGGCCTGGATGGTGCTGCCGTTCATGTACATCGCCGCGATCGGGGCGGGATTCTTCGCGAGCTATTTGGCGGTGGTGCAGCAGATCGGCGAGGTGTCGTCGGGCGGCTTCTTCCTGATCTTCTGGATGTTCCAGAACCCGCCCGACCTCTTCTACAGCCTGATCAAGGGCATGTCGATGGCAACGGTGATCGTGCTGGTGGGGTGCTACTACGGGTACAACGCGGGCGGGGGGCCGGTTGGGGTCGGCACCGCGACGGCGAAATCGATGGTGCTCAACACGGTGATGGTGCATCTGGTGGGAATGGTGGGGACGCAGATCTTCTGGGGATCGAATCCGAGGGCTCCAATTGGCGGCTAGCACGCTCACGCCGCGCGTTGCACCGGTCGTTGCACCGGTCACTCCGCGCACGAGCCCGGACGAGCGTGCAGCGCGCCGCTCGCTGCTCGACCAGGTGCGGCGGTTGGAGGAGGAGTCGGTCGGCCTCTTCACTTCGGCCTGGCCGCGCAAGGGCCTCGACCTGCTCCCCGCCCCGGCGCCACGCACTGGCCCTCGGCTGCTCAGCCTGGGCGACCTGGAGGAGCTCCGCGACGAGCTGGTGGAGCACGTTCGTCGCGGCCGCGAAGCGCTCGCCGAACGCGCCCGTGCCGAGGAGCAGAGCCGCCGCTTGATCGAGGAGATGCTGCTGGACCCGGACAGCCACCACTGGGTGCACGTCTCGGGCGAGGACATCGGCGAGCCGGGCTGCACCCACTGGCACGTCCGCCCGCGCTGGGGCCTGCTCGGCATGCTGATGCGGTGGTGGCGAGTGGTGGTGTCGTCGGGCTGCCCTTAGGGGCCGCCTAGCGGGAAGGGCATGGCGGCGCCGCGGGCAACGCCCGCGGCTTGCCCTAACGGAAAAGGTCCTCTCCGGCCGGGCGGCGCAGTGCAGCCGCGCCCGGGCCGTCCTCGCGCGTGACGTAGCGGTCGAGGCCGCGTACCAGCACGACTGGCTCGAGCGAGTCCTTCGCCCGTGCGAGGTCGGCCGCGGCCGCAACGGAGTCGGCGACGGCGATGGACGTCACGCGGAGGTCGCGTCCGAACGCGTCCGGGCGCCCGATCCACTGGTCGAGGGGAACGAGGCCCGCCGCGCCGATCGCCACGTCGGTCTGCCCGAGCCTCCAGGCACGGCCGAAGGAGTCCGCGATCACCACCGCCGGCCGCACGCCGAGCGCGTCGGCGATGCCGGACCGCAGGCGCGCCGCGGAGCGGTCCGGATCTTCCGGCAGCAGCACGAGCTCGCCGCCCTCGGCCGATGCGTTCGACTGGTCGACCCCGGCGTTGGCGCATACAAAGCCGTGATGGGTCACGCAGATGAGCGTGCCGTGGACGGCCCTCAGAAGGTCCGTCGACTCGTCGAGCACGGCCTGCACGAGGCGCGCGTCCTTGCCGTGCTCATCGGCGAGCGCACGGGCCCGCTCGCCCGGCTCGATCTCCTCCACGCGCCGGACGCGGCCCTCGGCCTTCGACACGACCTTGTGCGCGATCACCAGCACGTCGCCGTCGCGGAGCTCGTCCGGCGACCCGGCCGCGATCAGGCCCGCGAGATCGTCGCCGGGCCGGACCGGCGGCAGCGGGGCGAGGGAGCTGACGCTGAGCGCGGTCAGGCCGGGGCCTGCGCCAGCGGGGCGGTCCACGCCCCGGCGCGTTCGAGCTGGCGGAGCGTCCCGCGCGTGGAGGGAGCCTGGCCGAGGCGAGTCTCGAGCGCCGCGGCGAGCGCGGCCAGGTCGCCGGGCGTGTCCACGTCGAGCGCGAGGCCGGGCACCTGCGCCACGCGGTGCCCCAGCCCCGCCGCCTCGGCGGCCGCCACGTGGCGCGCGAAGCTGCCCGCTCCGAACGCCGGCTCGATCGCATCCGGCGGCGAGAGGACGAGCGCGTTCGTGCCGGTGCCGTGGCGATCCGGGACGATCATGAGCTCTGCGCCTTCCTCGATCAGCGCAGCCACCTCGCGCGGCTGGAGCAGCGGTGTGTCGCCAGGCACGAGCAGCACGCGGTCGTATCCTCTCCCGAGCGCGTAACGGATTCCGATCAGGGCGGCCTCCGACTGGCCTGCCTGGGCACTGTCGTGGAGAACCGTCACGCGGTCGGCGGCTGCGGTCGACCCGGCGGCCTTGTCGGCGGTCACCACAGCGATCTCGTCCAGCTCGGAAACTCGACGGAGGGTGCTGAGCACGTCGGCGAACATCGCCTGAGCGAGCGCCTTGCGCGATCCGGCCCCCAGCAGGTCGGCAAGGCGCTGCTTGGCAGCGCCGAAGCTCTTCACGGGGAGGATGGCGATCGTGCGTGCCGTGCGCGCAGCGTACAACTTCAACCGCTCAGGGAGGTGGCGAAGTCGAGCAGCTCGCGCGCCAGCCGGGCGCGGTCCTCGGCGCCCTCCATGAGCGTGTCCGTGACGAGCGCCGGCAGGCCCTCCAGTGGTTCGTCGGCCACGATTCCGTCGAGGACCTCGGCGTACGCGGTGGCCACGCCGGCCGCGCTCGGCTCGATTCCGGCGTGCTCGCAGAACACCTCGGTCGGTCCCTTCACCGAGCGCCCGCCGATGAAGGGGCTCACGGCCACGACGGGCGCCGGCGCAGCCCGCAGGGTCTCGCGCATTCCGGGCAGCGCGAGGATGGGGCCGATCGAGATGACCGGGTTGGACGGGCCGATCACGATCGCATCGGCGCCCGCGATCGCCTGGAGCACCGCGTCGGACGGCGGCGCCCGCTCCAGCCCGCGCAGCTCGACCTCCTGGATCGGTCCCTCGGCGCGCTCGACGATCATGAACTCCTGGAACGGCAGCTTGCGCCCGCGCGCGCCCACCCAGGTCGATACCGGCTGGTCGCTCATCGGCAGCACGTGCGCACCCACGCCCATCGCGTCCACCACCGCCTGGTGTGCCTCGGTGAGCGTGTGACCGGCTTGCAGCTGCTCCGTGCGCAGCAGGCACATCGCGAGGTCGCGGTCACCGAGGCGGAACCAGTGCGGCCGCCCGGCGCGCTCGAACGCGTCCATCACCTGCCAGGTGTCGCCCCTCAGGCCCCAGCCGCGCTCGTGGATCTCGTCCGCCAGCCAGTAGGTCACGAGGTCAGGGTCCGGGGACACGTGCACGCCGTAGATGTCCACGTCATCCCCGGTGTTGGCCACCACGGTGAGCTGCTCGCATTCCTCGGCCAGGCCGCGCGCGAGCTTCGCCCCGCCGCTTCCTCCTGAGAGCACCACCACGGAATCCATTGCGAGTAGTCTGCCGAGCCGCCCCGATGCGACTCGCTGACCGAACAGCTCTGGTGACCGGCGGCGCGTCCGGGATCGGCGCCGCCACCTGCCGCCGGCTCGCCGCCGAGGGCGCCCGCGTGGCGGTCACGGACGTGAACGTGGACGGCGCCCGCGCGATCGCCGACGAGGTCGACGGCGCGGCCTTCGAGCTCGACGTGCGCTCGACCGAGTCGGTGGGCGCCGCGGTCCAGGGCGCCGAGCAGGAGCTCGGGCCGGTGGACGTGCTCGTGAACAACGCCGGTTACGACGAGTGGGCCTGGTTCACGAACACCGACGAGGCGCTCTGGCAGCGCGTCCTGGCGGTGAACCTCGTCGGCGTGATCGCGTGCACGCATGCGGTCCTGCCCGGAATGCAGGAGCGCCGGCGTGGTCGGATCGTGAACGTCTCCTCCGAAGCGGGCCGGGTCGGGTCGAGCGGCTCCGCCGTGTACTCCGCAGCGAAGGGCGGCGTGCTCGGGTTCACAAAGGCGATCGCGATCGAGAACGGCCGCTACGGGATCACATCGAACGCCGTGGCGCCGGGCCCGATCGAGACGCCTCTGCTGATGGCGGCGCCCGAGCAGCTCGGCGACGTGGGCCGTCGCATCGTCGACACCATGATCGGCTCGACGAACCTGCGCCGGCTCGGCCATCCCGACGAGGTGGCCGCGGCGATCGCCTTCCTCGCCTCGGACGACGCGTCGTATGTGACTGGCCAGTCGCTCGGGGTGAGCGGCGGCCTTGCCAGAATCTAGACGTGGCCGACAACGTGCGAATTCGCGAGGTCGGCCCGCGGGACGGCTTTCAGAACGAGCCCGAGATCATCTCGACGGACGACAAGGTCCGGCTCGTGGAGCTGCTCGCCCGCACGGGCCTTCGGCGGCTGGAGGTCACGAGCTTCGTGCGCGCCGACGTGATCCCGCAGCTCGCCGACGGCGCTGAGGTGCTGCGCCGGGCCGAGATCCCGGACGACGTGGCGGTGACGGTGCTGATTCCGAACGAGCGTGGACTCGAAAACGCCCTCGAGCTGCGCGAGCACTTCCACGAGGTCAACCTGTTCCTCTCCGCCTCGGAGACCCACAACCAGAAGAACGTGAACCGCTCGATCGAGGAGTCGCTCTCCGGCCTGGAGGGCGTTGTCGCGCGCGCGCGCGAGGAGGGTCTGCGCTGCGAGGGCGTGATCTCGGTGGCCTTCGGCTGTCCCTACGAGGGCGAGGTCCCGCGCGAGCGGGTGCTTGAGATCGCGCGGCGGCTCGCGGCCGCGGGCTGCGAGGAGATCGCCTTTGGCGATACGACCGGGATGGCGAATCCGGTGCAGGTGGAGCGGTTCTTCGACGGCCTGGACCTTGGTGTTGAGCTGACCGGGCACTTCCACAACACGCGCGGTCAGGGGCTCGCGAACGTTGTCGGGGCTATGAGGGCAGGCGTTCGGTCGTTTGAGAGCTCGTTTGGGGAGCTCGGCGGCTGCCCGGTCCCGCCGGGGGCCACCGGGAACATCGCCACGGAGGACCTCGTCTCGATGCTGCACGAGATGGGCTACGACACGGGGGTCGAGCTCGAGCGGGTGCTCGAAGCCGCCCGCGAGGCGCAGCGGGTGCTGGGGCGGCCGCTGGGAAGCCATGTCCTGACCGCCGGACCTGTGGAGTGGGGATAAGCGCTGATGGGGCGGGCGTAGCCCTCGCGCGTCCCCTCGCGCTGGCGGTCGCCGCGGGCGCGTCGTCCGTGTTGCCCGGCTTCCTCGTCGGTGCGCTCGCCCTTCAGATCCGCGGGGACCTGGACGTCGACGTGGAGGAGGTCGCCGCCGGCGTGTCCGTGTTCTTCCTCGCCGGGGCGATCGGCGCGGGCCTCGGAGGCCGGCTTGCCGACCGCGTGGGAGCGCTCCGAGCGCTACGCGTCTGCATGTTCGTTACGGCGGCGTGTCTGCTCGCGGCTGCGCTTGCCGGGTCACTCCCCGTGCTCATGGCAATGCTTGCAGTGGCGGGCCTTGCGAACTCGGTGGCCCAGCCGGCGACGAATCTGTTCGTTTCAGAACGGGTGGCGGACAATCGGCAGGGGCTTGGCTTCGGCATCAAGCAGTCGGGAATTCCCGGGGCGATCGTGGTGAGCGGACTCGCCCTGCCGCTGCTCGCGCTGCCGCTCGGCTGGCGCGTGACGTTCGCGCTGTGCGCGCTCGGCCCGCTGGGCGTCGGGCTCCTTCTGCGCGGCAGAACGGCGAGCTCACGTCGGGTGGCAGCGGGCAGGCCCTCACGCGCGCTCGTGCTCACGGCGGTCGGCGCGGCGCTCGCCACGGCCGGCCCGTGCGCGCTCGGTGCCTACCTCGTGGCCTCGGCGGTCGACGTTGGCGTGGCCGAGGGCACCGCCGGCCTGCTGGCGGCGCTCGGGAGCGCCCTGAGCCTCGCCGTCCGCATCTCGCTGGGCGCACGCGCCGACCGTCGGCGCGACTACGGCCTCACGACGGTGGTCTTGCTCCTGCTGGCGGGCACGGCCGGGTTCGCACTGATGGCCCTGGACGCGGTGGCGCCGTTCGTGGTCGGCTCGCTTGTGGCCTTCATGCTCGGATGGGGCTGGCCGGGCCTGTTCAACCTGTCGGTGGTGCAGAGCCACCGCGCGACGCCGGGCGCGGCGACCGGCATCAGCCAGACCGGCATCTACGTTGGTGCGGCCGGCGGCCCCGCCGGCTTCGGTGCGCTCTATTCGCACTACGGCTACGACACGGCCTGGCTCGTGGTGGCCGCGAGCACGCTGCTCGCGGCGGGTGTGATGTGGCTCGCGGCACGTTCTGGGGAGAATCCCCCGAATTGGGGGGTTTGACCTTTCTGGTCCGGGTATAACCCAAACTCAGCCGCCGGGGCCGGTTTTCGGCACATATGGGTTCCCCCGACCCTGCCCCGGCTTTTTGCGATACGGGCTCGGACCACGGCATCCGGGCCCGTCGCATTTCTGGGGTCAGGCGCTCAGCGGCCCGCGAAATCCGGGTCGCGCTTCTCGAAGAAGGCACGGGCTCCCTCGGCGAAGTCCTCGGACGCCGCCAGCGTCTCCTGGGCAGCGACCTCCTGCTCCAGCGTGAGCGCGAGTGCCGGCTTCGCGGCCGCGTCCATCACCCGCTTCGCGAGCCCGACGGCGCGCGGCGCACACGCGAGCAGCTCGTTCGCGAGCGCCTCGGTGGTCGCGGACAGCTCGGCTGCCGGCGCGATCCGGTTCGCGAATCCGATCCGGTGCGCCTCGCGGCCGTCGATCACCTTGCCGGTCATGATCAGCTCCTTGGCGTTGCCCAGGCCGACCACCGCCGGCAGCCGCGAGCAGCCGCCCACGTCCGGGATCAGCCCAACCCGCACCTCCATGATCCCCGCCACGGCGTCCTCGGCCATCGTGCGGAAGTCGCAGGCCAGCGCGAGCTCGAAGGCGCCGCCGAGCGCGGCGCCGTGGATCTGGCAGATCGTCGGCTTCGGCATCTCCTCGAGCAGGTTCCACCAGCTCAGGAGCGGGCGCCGGTATGCGCGCAGGTTCTCGGGGCTCTCCGATAGCTCGCGCAGGTCGTTCAGGTCCATGCCCGACGAGAACATCGCACCCTCTCCGCGCACCACGACCACGCGAACAGACTCGTCCGCCGCGGCCTGCTCGATCGCCGCGCCGAGCTCGCGGATGGTGTCCCCGTTGAGCGCGTTGCGCTTGTCGGGGCGGTTGATCACGATGTGGCGGACGGCGGCGTGGTCTTCTGTCATTACGAGAGCCATTGTTTGAGGAGCGTATTGCAGTGGGAAGGACCCCTAGCTGTGAAGACGAACGCTGCCCGCATGGAGACGCGCGACATCGCCGCGATCTTGATCGGCCTCCAGGTGGGGCTGATCATCGGCCTGTTCGCCGTGGGCACGACGCTGCTCGCGCCACTCGGCGTGGGCCTCCTCGGCGCCGCTGCCGGCTTCGGCATTCGGCGCGCCCGACTGGAGCTGATCCGCCGGGCACTCCGGTCGCAGCTGCGCGCGGCCCGATAACTTCAGGCCCATGTCGGACCTGAAGGACGCGCTTGATCGCGCCCGCGGAGGCGGGCCGGAGCGACACCACGAGAAGTCGAAGGACCAGGGCAAGCTGCCGGTCCGTGAGCGCGTGGCCCGGCTGGTGGACTCGGAGTCCTTCGTCGAGGACGCGCTGCTGGCGAACTGGGAGCAGGACGGCTTCGGCGCCGACGGCGTGGTCACCGGCATGGCAACGGTCGGTGGCCGGCCCGTGGCGCTGATGGCCAACGACCCGACCGTGAAGGCCGGCTCGTGGGGGCCGAAGACGGTCGAGAAGATCATCCGCGTCCAGGAGCAGGCGCTCGAGCACCTGGTGCCGATGATCTACCTGGTGGACTCCGCCGGGGCGAGGATCACCGACCAGGTGCAGATGTTCCCGGGTCGCCGCGGCGCGGGCCGAATCTTCCACACGGAGGTGAAGCTCTCCGGCGTGGTGCCGCAGGTGTGCGTGCTGTTCGGGCCGAGCGCGGCCGGAGGCGCCTACATTCCCGCGTTCTGCGACGTGGTGATCATGCGCGACGGCAACGCGTCCATGTACCTCGGCTCACCGCGGATGGCAGAGATGGTGATCGGGGAGACGGTCTCGCTGGAGGAGATGGGCGGCGCGCGCATGCACACCGGTGTCTCCGGGTGCGGGCACTTCCTCGTGAAGTCCGATGAGGAGGGCATCGACCTGGCGAAGGCGTACCTCGCGTACTTCCCGTCGAACTGGCGTGAGGCGCCGCCGGTCTCTGTCGGACAGGAGGCAGCGGCGGAGTTCCCGGAGATCCCCGCCGACGAGAACAAGCCCTTCGACATGCTCGAGCTGGTGAACGCCCTCGTGGACGCGGACTCGTTCCTCGAGGTCCAGAAGCGCTGGGCGAAGGAGCTGGTGGTGGGCTACGCGCGGCTCGACGGCCGCGTGGTCGGCATCGTGGCCAATCAGCCGAAGCAGAGGGGCGGCGTCCTGTTCGTGGACTCCTCGGACAAGGCCGCGCGCTTCATCTGGACGTGCAACGCCTTCAACGTTCCGCTGCTGTTCCTGGCCGACGTGCCTGGGTTCATGATCGGCACGCAGGTCGAGCGGCAGGGCATCATCCGCGCGGGCGCGAAGATGATCTCGGCCGTGTCCGAGGCCACCGTGCCGAAGATCTCGGTGATCGTCCGCAAGGCCTACGGCGCCGGGCTGTACGCAATGGCCGGCCCCGCGTTTGACCCTGATGCCTGCATCGCCCTGCCGAACGCGAAGATCGCGGTGATGGGACCGCAGGCTGCGATCAACGCCGTCTTCTACAACCAGCTCCAGGCGATCGAGGACGACGCCGAGCGCGCGCGCCGCACAGAGGAGCTGCGCGCCGAGTACAGCGAGGAGATCGACATCCTCCACCTGGCCTCGGAACTGGTGATCGACGCGGTCGTGCAACCCGGCGACCTGCGCCGGGAGCTCGTGAGGCGCTTCGCCACATACGCGTCACGCGAGCGCTCCTGGCCCTCCAAGCACAACCCGGTCACGCCCGTTTAGGGGTACTCAGACCCGGGAAGGGCCTTGGGTGTCGGGCGGGCGCCGTCCGCCTAGAACAGCCCAGACAGGGAGAGTTTCTTATGCGCAGGTTGGCGTTGCTCTTGGCCGCCGCGATGTCGTTGGCCGTCGTTGGACAGGCGGTCGCGCACCCTGAGGAGGGGGAGGTGTACGTGCCCTGGACGGACAGGGTGGATGGGGACCGCCTCGTGCGGAGCTTCATGGGCGATGACGCCCAGCTGCAAGCGAATGCCGCCCCGTCCGCACCCGGAGGCTCGGGCATGACGCTGGTCGGCAATAGCGACAAGGACGGCACCGTCAACTCGGACCTCGCGTTCTGGGGCAACCTGGCGTACGCGGGCAACTACGACGGCTTCCGCATTTTCGACATCCGCGGCTCACAGCCGCAGGTGGTGGTGGACCACAAGTGCCGCGGACCGCAGAACGACGTCTCGGTCTACGAGATGGGCGGGAAGCGCTTCCTGTTCCAGTCGATTGACAGCGGCCAGACCGCGGAGGACTGCACGAGCACGGACTCGCCGATCGTGAACGGCGGGCGCGTGGGCTATGAAGGGGTGCGGGTCTTCGATGTCACGAACCCCGCAGCACCCAAGTTCATCGACATGATCCAGACCGCCTGCGGCTCGCACACGCACACGATCGTGCCCGACGGCAAGAAGGCGTACATCTACGTGTCGTCCTATCCACTCGGCTCCGGCATCACACCGCCAGGCGCCGTGGGCCCGGGCGACTACCGCGCCTGCACCATTCCGCACAGGAAGATCTCGATCATCGAGGTCAGCGCGTTCGGCGGAAAGTTCGCCTCCAAGCTGCGCGAGGAGCCGCTCAGCTCCGACACGACCCCGAACGCCGGCGGCATGCAGGCCTGTCACGACATTCAGGTCTACATGCCTAAGGAGGTCGCCGTGGCCTCCTGCGCGGGCGACACCCAGATCTGGAGCGTCGACAATCCGGCGAACCCGAGCGCGAGCGACGGTGAGCGGCACACGCACATCCGCAGTCCGTCCGCTGCTGACCAGTTCGAGTTCATGCACAGCGCGTTCATCAGCTGGGACGGCAAGAAGTTCGGCACGATGGACGAGACCGGCGGCGGCGTGACCGCCGAGTGCGACGGCGATGCGAGCCAGGACGGCTTCTATTACTTCTACAAGATGGTCAAGCCGGGCGACCGCGCTCCTCGACTCGAGGCGCGCTACACGATCCCGCGGGCGCAGACGCCCGAGATCTGCGTCTCGCACAACGGCAACGTGCTGCCGCTCCGCGGCCGTGACGTGGCCGTGACGAGCTATTACCAGGGCGGCAACTCCGTCATCGACTTCACGGACCTCGACAACGTCCGTGAGATCGCATGGTCGGATCTCGCCGACACGACCGGCCTCGCCGACTCGTGGTCCACCTACTGGTACAACGGCCGCGTGTATGTGAACGGCGGCTTGAACCGTCGTGGGGAGACCGGCAACCGCGGCGTGGACGTGTTCACGCTCGACTCGAAGAAGTTCCGGACATCGGAGCGCTGGGCGTACTCGAATCCGCAGACGCAGGAAGGCTTCCAGCGGCCCTAAGACACGGTCTCTGCGCCCTCGCCGCCGCCGCCTTCCTGGCGGGGTGCGGCGGGGGCGCCTCTTCGTCCGAGCCGACCGGTGACGGCCGGCTGGTCGACGCGGGTGCGGATCCGCCGTACGTGGGCGCGCTCGAGGTGAATCCGCGCGATGGTTCGCTGCTGCTCGCCACCAACGCCGGGCTCTGGCGCGTGTCGCGTAACGGTCGGCGGACCCAGCCGGTGCGCGCGCGCATGGGCAAGAACGACGTGTCGGCCGGACTGGCTATGCGCTTCACGGGCCCGGACGAATTGGTCGGGTCCGGGCATCCCGGGCGTGCGCGGTCGGACATCCCCGTCCTCGGCCTGATCCGGTCGAGCGACGGTGGCCGGACCTGGACGCCGGTCGCCCGGCAGGGGGAGTCGGACTTCCACTCGCTGTCGGTCTCGGGCGGCACCATCGCCGCCGCCGAGGGCGCCGAGGCCACCGTGTTCACCACGGACGATGGCGGCCGCAGCTTCGAGTCGCGAGCCACGCCGCTTGCGCTGGTGGACCTGGAGATCGACCCAGGTTCACCGTCGCGCTGGATGGGGAGCACACAGAACGGTCTGTTCAGCTCGGACGACGGCGGCGCAAGCTGGCGCCTCCGCGAAACGCTGCCGAACATCCGGCTCGTGTGGCCGGCGAGTCGCTCGCTGGTCCGGGTCGATCCCGACGGCGTGGTGCGCCGCAGCTCCGACGCCGGCGAGACGTGGAACGTCGTCGGCCGCGTGGAGGGGGAGACGCACGCCCTGGCGGCGGCCGGGCCGAACACGCTCTACGCCGCGGATGTCGACGGCGTGATCCGGGTCTCGCGCGATGGCGGCGAAACCTGGTCGCAGCTCACGAGTCCGTCGTAGTGGGCCACGCCTAGACTCAAGGCGTGACCCCTACCGCGCCGCCCTCCTCCTACCGGTGGGTGGTGCTTGCGGTCGGATCGCTGGCCACGGCAGCGCTCGCGGCGGTTCAGGGCGGGCTGCCGGCGGTGGCGCCGGCCATCCAGGAGACGTTCGACCTCTCGCTCGTCCAGGTGACCGCTGTGTTCACGGCGTTCGCGCTCGGCACGGTGTTGACCCTGCTCGCCTGGGGCGTGCTGTCAGACCGCGCGGGGGAGCGCTACGTGATCGCCGGGGGACTCGCCACCGGCGCAGTCGCGATGTTCGCGGCGGCGGGCTCGGACGGCTACACGGCTCTCCTCGCCTGGATGGCGCTCGCCGGCATGTTCGAGCTCGAGCGCCGTCGCGGCGAGTGGGCGGGCCGTGTTCGGCTGGTTCCCGCGCGACGAGCGCGGCTTCGCGCTCGGATTGCGCCAGACCGCCGTGCCTGCCGGTGCCGCGCTGGCCTCGTTCGCGCTGCCGCCGCTCGCGTCGGCGGCGGGCGTCGATGCCGCGCTCTACGCGCTCGCCGGTGTGATGTTGGTGGCCGCCGTAGCGGCAGCGGTCTGGCTCCGCGACGGCCCGCGCATCGAGTCCGCCGCGCCTCCGGCTCCCGACGCCGCACGCGACCCGCGTATCTGGCGGCTGAGCGCAGCCTCGTCGCTGATGATCATCGGGCAGGTGGGCATCACCTCGCTGCTCGTGCTCTACCTCTACAGCGAGCGCGACTGGACCGCCGCGCACGCGGCGCTGGCGCTAGGGGGCGTGCAGGTGGGCGCCGCGCTAGCGCGCGTGTCCGCCGGCCGCTGGTCCGATCTGCGCGGCGAGCGCGTCGAGCCGTTCCGGCGGCTCGCGACGCTGGCCGGCGTGCTGCTGCTGGGCGGCGTCGTGCTCGGCCCGCCGGTGTTGATGGCGGGCGGCGTGGCGGCGATGAGCTGGAACGGGCTGTCGTTCACGGCGGCGGCCGAGATCTCGGGCAGGCGGCAGGCCGGAAAGGCGATGGGCATTCAGAACACCGCGATGCGCGTGGTCGCCGCCGGAGTGCCGATCGGACTGGGCGCCCTCGCGAGCGCCGTCTCCTGGTCGGCCGCATTCATCGTCATGGGCGTGACCCCGCTGATCGCCCGGGTGCTGCTCGGCCCGCTCGTCGAGGATGAGCGGCGCCGCAGCCGCGAGCGCGAGGCGCGCCTAGAATCACGCGGCCATGCCGGAGGGACAACTTCTGTGGACCCCGTCGGACCCTGACGCGAGCGAGCTGGCCCGCTTCATGCGGGCGCGCGGGTTCTCCGACTACGACGAGCTCTGGCGCTGGTCGGTCGAGGACCTCGATGGCTTCTGGGGCGCGCTCTGGGAGTGGTTCGAGATCGACGCCTCCTACGACAGCGTTCTCGGCACGCGCGAGATGCCGGGGGCCGAGTGGTTCCCCGGCGCGCGGCTGAACTATGCCGAGCACCTGTTCCGCGGGGCGCGGCCGGGGGAGACGGCGATCGTGCACGCCTCGGAGTCCGAGCCGCTGCGGGAGCTGACCTGGGACGAGCTCGCGGATCAGGTGGCGCGCTGCGCAGCCGGCCTCTTGCGGCTCGGGGTCGAGCGTGGCGACAGGGTCGCGGCCTACATGCCGAACGTGCCCGAGACGGTCGTGGCCTTCCTGGCCTGCGCGAGCATCGGCGCGGTCTGGTCGAGCTGCGCGCCCGAGTTCGGCACGCCCACCGTCGTCGATCGCTTCAAGCAGATCGAGCCGAAGGTGCTGATCGCCACGGAGGGCTACCGCTACGGCGGGAAGGACTTCGACCGTCGCGAGCGTGTGGCCGAGATCGTGGCCGGCATTCCGTCGATCGAGCACACGGTGCTGGTGCCGAGCGGTTGGCACGAGCTGCTCGGCGAGCCGGCCGAGCTGAGCTTCGAGCCCCTGCCCTTCGACCACCCGCTCTGGGTCCTCTACTCATCCGGCACGACGGGCCTTCCGAAGGCGATCGTCCAGGGACAGGGCGGCATCCTGCTGGAGCACCTGAAGAAATCGCGGCTCCACAGCGACCTCGGGCCCGGCGACCGTTTCTTCTGGTTCACCACCACCGGCTGGATGATGTGGAACTTCCTGGTCGGCGGTCTCCTGTCGGGCGCGGCGATCGTGCTCTACGACGGCCAGCCCGATCCGGAGCGGCTGTGGTCGTTTGCCGGCGAGGCAGGCGTGACCACGTTCGGCACGAGCGCGGGCTTCATCACCGCGTCGATGAAGGCGGGGGTCACGCCGCCGGAGCTGCCCTCGCTGCGCAGCATCGGCTCCACCGGCTCGCCGCTCCCCGTGGAGGGATTCGACTGGGTCTATGAGCACTTCCCTGAGGTGTGGCTCTTCTCGACCAGCGGCGGCACGGACCTCTGCACCGCGTTCGTGGGTGGCTGCCCGCTGCTTCCGGTGTACTCGGGCGAGCTTCAGGCCCGCTGTCTCGGTGCGGCGGTCGAGGCTTGGAGCGAGGATGGCCGGCCACTCGTCGACGAGGTGGGCGAGCTCGTGATCACGCAGCCGATGCCGTCGATGCCGATCTACTTCTGGAACGACGCGGACGGCGAGCGCTACCGCTCGAGCTACTTCGAGATGTTCCCGGGCGTGTGGCGCCACGGCGACTGGATCAAGATCACCGACCGCGGCACCGCGGTCATCTACGGGCGCTCCGACTCGACGATCAACCGCGGCGGCGTCCGAATGGGGACGAGCGAGATCTACAGCGCGGTGGAGGGCGTACCCGAGGTGCTCGACAGCCTGGTGGTGGACGTCGAGGACCAGATGCTCCTGTTCGTGGTCGTACGCGAGTCGCTGACGGACGAGCTGTCAGCGGAGATCCGGCGCCGCGTGCGCGAGCACTGCTCGCCACGGCACATCCCGGACCGGATCGTCCAGATCGACGAGGTGCCTCGCACGCTGTCGAACAAGAAGCTCGAGGTGCCGGTCAAGAAGATCCTGCTCGGGGCGGCGCCCGAGAGCGCGGCAAGCCGCGACTCGCTCGCCAATCCCGCCGCCCTCGACTTCTTCTCCGACTTCACTGCTCGGGCGGGCTGAGCTCCTCGTCGAGCCTCTCCGCGAACTCGACGCAGAACTCCTCGACCTCAGCGAGCGTGTCCTCCTCGAGCCGGGTTCCGTCGCAGGTGAGCGTGACGGCGGGGAGCCGCGCCGAGGCCGCGGCGTAGCCGTCGCTCGGCTCGCGGTTCACGGTCGTGGGCACGTCCATCAAGCCCACGAGCTGAGGATGCGAGCGGGTCGTGAGGAGCGGCCCCTCCTTCTTCGTGAGCTGAAGCTCGCCGCTTCCCACGCTGTCCACGTTCAGCACTGCGCTGCGGTCGGGCACGAACCGCTTCCGGTGGCTCTTGATGAAGGCGCGGATTCCCTGGGCCATCGCCTTCTGGGAGCCGGTGAGGACCACGTGCACGCCGAAGCCCTCGAGCGAGTCGAGCCGCTCGGCGAGTCGCAGCACGAGCGCCACGCCCGATGCGTTGTCGTTCTCTCCAGGCGCCGCGGGCGAGAGCGCGATGTCGAGCAGCAGCGGCACGTACACGATCAATGCGACGGTGGGCAGGAACTGGAGGACGGTGAGCGCGGTGCCGCTCATGCCGCCGACCCTCAGTACGCAGCATGCGAGCAGCACGAGCATCGCCAGGAACATCGGCCGCAGGGGCCACTGGCGCGTGGGCCCGCTGTCGTAGTGGGCCACGAGCAGCAGGGCGCCGGGCCGCTCGCGTTCGCCCCAGGAGACCACATTCTGGGACGCGCGCCTCCCGAGCAGCCGCCGGGTGGTGGGCGTGATGCCCGAGAGGTCAAGGAAGGTGAGCACGGTCGCGAGCAGCACGAGCCCGGTGCCGAGCGTGGCGCTCGAGACCGCGAGCACGCTGCCGATCACGGCGACGATCGCGTTGATGGCGTAGCCGACCGACCAGGCCGGCCACACGGCGAACGGCTCGACCACAACCTCCCGGCCGAGCCCCTGGAGCCGCTCAGCGAGGTGCCGAGCGGCCCGCCGCTCAGCATCCGACCCAGCCGGCCGCGGCCCGACGCCGTCGACGAGCGCCTCAGCCTCGGCGAAGGTGTCGATCTGATCGCCTCCGCGTCCCTCTGTCTCCGTTGTCGACATGCCGTGGGCGCAGTATGCCCGGGAGGCGTCAGCCGCAACGCACTAGGTCTTCGGCCCGATGAATTCGTCCAGCATGGCAACTGATGCGCGCCGCGCAACGGAGATGTTGTAGGCGTTCATCACGCGCCATTGGATACCGAGCAGGTCGCACGTGTCGCAGAAGATCCGCCGGATGTCATCTGACCGATTCGAGAAGTTGTAGCGCGGATACTCGTAGGTCTTCTGCCCGTGCCGGATCTTATTCGTGACACGGCAGCCGTCCGAATGGATCAGTCCGCGAAGCAGCAGCTCCGGATGGCGCTCGACGCTTCGCCGCTGCCAGTCCGCCAGCTGAATGACGCGGTTGTGCTTCTTGCCAGCAGCGTGCTGCGGAAAGAGGCACGGCAGTTGCTTGGAGCAGATCCAAACCTCCCATGCGTTTTCGTTGTGCTTGGGCTGCAGGCCGGGGCGGTTGCCCGGAAGTAAGTCCTGCATTGCCGCTGCACACTCGGCCACGATCCCTGGGTAGCGGCTATCGAGTACGACGCGCAGCCGGAAGACGCCCCGTCGGTGCTTGGAAAGGCAGCCGTCGCCGAGGTAGATGCCCAGGAGATAGACGTAGGACGGCGGCAGGCGGTCGAAGTCATGCGCGGCCGCGCCACACGAATGGCATGACTCGTCAGGGGCGTTCACCCAGCGTTGTTTCGATCTCCACTCCCTGACGGTCGAGCGGGGGATTGCCGTCAGGCGGGCGATCTGGCAGTCGTTGAAACCCGTCGCGACCAGATCGCGTACACGCACCAGCTCGTCGTACGAACGCACGTTCGTATTCTGATGCCCCGCCCGGACGCCAGCGGCTGAAGTACCCGGGGTGGGATTCGAACCCACACGCCCTTTAGGACAATGCCTTTTGAGGGCATCGCGTCTGACCAGATTCCGCCACCCGGGCGCAGGTGAATGGTAGGCCGTCGCGGACGTCGGCTAAGCAGGCTGGACGGCGCCGCCGGGCGAGTCGTCCGCCCGGTGGCGGTCGGCCTCGTCGCGCCTGACCTCGACCTCGACGCTCCACTGCTGCTGGAAGCCGCGCATCGCGAAGGCCACCAGGAGGAGCTGCACCGGCACGAGGATGATCGTCAAGAGGCCGAGGATCGACGGCTCGAGCGTTGGGTCGTCGAAGCCGGCCTTGTCGCGCTCGAACCAGGCGGGTCCCGCGACCGCCGCCACGACCGCGAACAGGATCGCGAGCCCGGCGGCAACCGGCAGCACGCCGCGGTTCCACTTCGTGACGAAATAAGCCATCACGACGTACACGATGATGTAGCCGATCGAGATCATCTGCGCGCCCTGGAGCTGTGACCAGCCCCCGAACGTCACAACGGCGATCAGCAGCGCGCTCGTGAGCAGCAGCAGGATCACAATGGCCCGCGTGGCCTTGGACTCAGCCTTGTCCCGGTTGGGGTGGTGGAGGACCGTGTCGGCCATCGCGAGGCACAATACCCTGAGCCCGGCGATTTGGTGCCGGTTCTGCGGGCGTGCTGGAACTGGAAGACAGTCCAGGTTTAGGTCCTGGTGGCCGCAAGGCCGTGGGGGTTCGAATCCCTCCGCCCGCATCCATGGGATCTGCGAATCACGGTCTGAGGTTCACGCTCGAGCTGGCGGCGCTTGCTTCGCTCGGCTACTGGGGTTTTGCGGAACATGACGGCGCGCTTCAGTGGCTGCTCGGTCTGGGCGCGCCGCTTCTCGCCGCTGGCGTGTGGGGCACGTTCGTTGCGCCGAAGGCCTCCCGCCCGACGACGGACCCGGTCCGGCTGCTGCTCGAGCTCGCGGTTTTCGTCTCTGGCGTGGTGGCCCTCTGGGTGGCGGACGCCCACACGCTCGCGTTTGGCTTCGGCGTGCTCGTGGTCCTGCATCTCTCCTTCACGTTCCTGCTGGGCCAGCGGCCGGCGCGAGCGTCCTGAGGTCGTCGCCGTCGTCGGCGAGCAGCTCGCCGAGCAGTGGTCCGAACTTGAAGAGGTTCGCGCCCGCGAGCACCGCGATCTTCCCGGTTCGCCAGACCGCGAACGCATCCGGCCCCGAGGGGAGGATGCTGGTCTGGCAGAGGCGAACGCTTGCGGGCTCCGGGTCGAGCCCAGGCATCCCACGCTCCACATAGGCGGTGAGGCGGACGAGCGCCTCCTCCACCGGCGGCTCCTCCTCGCCGCCGAGGCCGATCGCGTAGTGGCGGCCGTCCGGCATCGGGGCGGCGTAGACCGTCTCGCCGTGCACGTTCGAGCGGTCCTGGAGGCAGGCGAGCCGTGCGCCGGGCTCGCGCACCTGGAAGGCGGCGCGCGTGTGGAGCTCGATGGTGAGCGGGATCTCCAGACCGAGGCCGGCCGTGAGCTCGTGCAGCTGAGCGCCCGGGCACAGGATCGCCCGGTCGGCGGCCCAGATGCCCTCGGAGGTGTGGAGCTCGACGCCAGAGCCGCGCTCGCGCACGCCGAAGACGCGTGCGGCCACGAGCCCGTCGGCGAGGCTGCCCGCGAGACCGTCGATGGCGGCCCGCACGTCGATCGAGCCGCCCAGCTCGTCCAGGAGCGCCGCGTCCTCGGGCGCCTCGAAGACGGGGAGCGCGCTGGACTGCTCGTCACGCCCAACCATCCGAGCCGGCACCCCGGCCGCCTCGAACGCCGCCGCGCGCTCGGAGACATTCGGCCCGCAGATGAGAACGCCCTCGCGACCGAGCAGCCGCGCACCGAGCTCCTCCTCGAGCCGCTCCCACTCGACCCGCGCCCGAACAGCGAGCCGAACGAGCCGCTCGTCGTCATGCCCGTGCCGAAACACCCGCGTGCGCCCGGCGGACTGCCCGGACCCCGGCGCAGCCGCCTCGAAGCAAACGAACCCAATCCCTCGCCGCTTGAGCGCATAGGCCGCAGAGAGCCCGGCGATCCCAGCGCCAACGACCGCGACCTCTGTAGTCGGGGTGGCCACGAGAAACCGTGTATACCGGCTCGCCTAGAATCACGGTGCGAGGGGCAGTAGCAGAATTGGCTAACGCCCCGGTCTCCAAAACCGGTGATTCCAGGTTCGAGTCCTGGCTGCCCCGCTTACATCGTGTGATTCGAGTACGGCCCGAAGCGGGAATGATCCGCCCGTGGGGATCACCGCGTACGTTCTCTTCTTCCTCGCCGGCATCGGCTTCGGCTACGCCGCGCCGACGCGCTGGAAGTGGCTTCCGGTTCTCTTCCCGCTCGCACTCGCGCTCGGGGCGATCTTCATCCACGGCCTCGACGGCACGATCGTCATCCGTCTCGTCATCGCGCTGATCGTGACCGCGCTCGGCGTCTTCATCGGGATGATGATCGACTCACGCGCTGAGGCGAGCGCGGATCACCCCCGCTACGCGTAGGCTCCCCGGGCAGTGGCCACAGTCGAGAGCGTCAACGGTCCCATCGACCTCGAGGAGCTCGGGCTCACCCTCATCCACGAGCACTTTCGCGCGACCGACGAGGCCACGCGCTTTCAGTTCCCGCACCTCTACGACGAGCAGGCCGACTGGGACGCGGCGCTCTCCGACGCCAACGCGGTCAAGGGGCACGGGGTCAGGACGGTCGTCGAGCCGAGCGCGATGTTCCTCCACCGCGACGCCGAGTTCAGCAAGCGCGTGGCCGACGAGAGCGGCCTCCAGGTGATCCTCGCCACCGGGGTCTACACCTACGACCACCTCCCGCAGCCGCTCCAGAACCGCACCGAGGACGAGCTCGCGGAGATCTTCGTCCACGACATCGAGTCGGGCATCCAGGGCACCGACATCAAGGCCGCCTTCATCAAGTGCGCCGCCGACGAGCCGGGGGTCACGCCAAACGTCGAGAAGGTTCACCGCGCGGCCGCGCGGGCGTCGAAGCAGACCGGCCGGCCGATCATGGCCCACTCGCGTCCGGCGAGCGGCACCGGGCTCGAGCAGATGCGCATCTTCACGGAGGAGGGCGTTGACCCGGCCAAGGTCCAGGTGGCCCACACCGGCGACACCGACGATCTCGACTACATCGAGCGCCTCCTCGACACCGGCTGCTGGATCGGCATGGACCGCTACGGCCTGGACATCTTCCTGCCGACCGAGCAGCGCCAGGCGACCGTCCTCGCCCTGCTCGAGAAGGGCCACGCCGACCGCATGTTCCTCTCCCAGGACTGGTGCTCGACGCTCGACTGGTTCACACCCGAGGCCGAGGAGCAGATCAAGCCGACGGCCGCGCCGAACTGGTCGATGACGTTCCTGTTCGAGCAGGTCATCCCCGAGCTGAAGGAGCGCGGGATGACCGGCGAGCAGCTCGACCAGATGATGGTCGAGAACCCGAAGCGCTGGCTGGCCTAGGTCGCCTGCGGCCCGGGACGCAGGACGCCCGGATCGTGCCCGGGCAGAACGGTGTGCCCGGCGTCCCGGAGTGCCCCTAGGCGCTCGGCGGAGCGACCCTGCGCGGCGTGGTCGTCGCCGAATAGGGGGAAGCGGTGATCGTCGAGGCCGCTTGCGAAGTGGGCGACGTCGATGCCGAGCACGAGATCGCCGACCTGGACGGACTGGTGTCCCGGGGTGTGACCGGGCGTGAGCAGCAGCAGGACCGAGCCGTCGCCGAGCAGGTCGTGGTCGCCGTCCACGAGCTCGACCGGGCGGTCGGTGCCGGCGTAGTCGCGCGGGCGATAGAAGTTGCGCTCCACCCCGGCGTCGTCGTGCCCGGCTGCCCACTCGGCGCGCTGGACCACGAGCGGCACCGACTCGGGGATCAGCGACAGCGCGCTGGCGTGGTCGAAGTGCAGATGCGTGAGCACCACCTTGGTGATCGTCGTCAAGTCGACCTGGTCGGCGATGCTCAACGCCTGCTCCAGCACGAACGGCCCGATCGCCTCGGGGCTCTCGGGGTGGAGCCCGGTGTCGACGAGGATCCGCTCGGTGTCGGTCTCGATCAGATAGGCCGGGACCGGATATCGCATCGGCTCATCCATGTCGTCGCCCGCGCGCAGGAGTCCGGCGGGGGCGGTGAACCATCCGACGTTGAACATCTCGACCTTCACCAGCGGGATGGCTACCAGCGGTCTGCGGGCGGTGGACGGCGTTTGGCCGGATCCGAGGGATATGCGGCCTTGCGGACATCGGGTCGGCGGTTCACCATCTGGTCGTGGCGCCATCCAAACGTCAGGTCGTGCTCGTGGGCTTCGAGGGCATGCAGCTGCTCAACCTCGTCGGTCCCGCCGAGATGTTCGACGCAGCGACGCAAGCGCTTGGAGGCGGACGCGGCTACCGCGTGGTGATCGCCACGGCCGACGGCAAGCCAGTTCGCGGATCAGCCGGTCTGAGGCTGGCCGCCGACAGATCGCTGGGGCACGTCCGTCCGCGCACTGTAGACACGCTGATCGCCGGCGGCGGCATGCGCGTGGGCGAGGTCGTCGGCGACCCGCGGCTCACGTCTGGCCTGCAGCGCATCTCCGCCGGGGCGCGCCGGACCTGCTCGGTATGCACCGGAGCGTTCCTGCTCGCGGGCGCTGGGCTCCTCGACGGGAGGGCCGCGACAACGCACTGGGCGTTCTGCGGCGAGCTCGCCCGGCGCCATCCCCGCGTCCGAGTGGAGCCCGACCGGATCTTCGTTCGCGACGGTTCCGTGATGAGCTCCGCCGGTTCCACCGCGGGGATGGATCTCGCCCTTGCGCTCATCGAGGAGGACCACGGACCCGAGCTGGCCCGCACCGTCGCCCGCTGGACGGTCATGTTCCTGCAACGACCCGGGGGCCAGTCGCAGTTCTCCGAGCGCCTGGCGCTGCCGGGCACGCTCGCCTCGCCGATCCGCCAGACCCTCGACGCCATCGTGGCGGAGCCGGCCGCCGACCATCGCCTCGCACGGCTCGCAAAGCGCGCCGCCATCTCGGAGCGGCACCTGCGGCGCCTGTTCGTCGAGCAGACGGGAACGACTCCCGCGCGCTTCGTCGAGCGGATTCGAGTGGAGGCAGCACGCGAACAGCTCGAGAGCACCACGACGCCCATCGAGACGATCGCGGCGGCGTGCGGCTTCGGCAGCCCCGAGACGATGCGTCGCGCCTTCCTGCGCGTGCTCGGCGTCGGGCCGTCCGACTATCGAGCCCGCTTCCGCTCAACGGGCTAGCCTAAGTCGCTCCGCGGGCGTGGTGTAATGGCTGCACAAGAGCCTTCCAAGCTCTTAGTACGGGTTCGATCCCCGTCGCCCGCTTCAAGGAGCAGAGCGGAATACGCGCTCTTTGACCCTGCATCGTCAGCTCTCAGGTAACGGTGGCGTTAACGAGACGCGGGCGCTAAGGCTGCCCGTAGATGTCGCGACGACGCTTCAGCGGGGAGCCGACCTCGGTTTTCGCTGAGCCCGAGCCGTCCGGCAGGTTGTCACGGGGCTATCACGGGCGTTCAGTCGGACGCAGCGTGTGTTCTGGCCGCGATAGTCAGTTCTGCGGGCACGAGCAGATCGGTCACTAGACGGATGTCCCATCGTCGCCTGTCTGGCGGCGGGCTACGGTTCGCTAGCTCCCCGCCCTCGATGGAAGGTCCACCTTGAAGGTCCACTTGCCGCGCTTGGTGCGGCTCGCTGCTTTCGCAGCCCTCGTTGCGCTCGCCAGCCTCGCCTCAGCTGCAGCGCCCGCCCTCGCTGATCACCAAGGTACGCCGTCGGGGGCCTCCCTCGTCCCGGAGAAGAGCTCCGTCACAATCCCGGAGTCGATCAAGCTCACCGCCGGCGCGGATCGCCACATATACGGCACGGGCTACACGGTCGCGGTGATCGACGACGACAGCGGCCTCGCGATCGGGGCCGCGTGTCCCCAGACGCCGTGTACGAAGTACGGCACTACCTCGTGGGCCGACAATTCCGACCCGCAGGACCGGCACTTCCACGCGGAGCTGCGTGGTCCGGGCGGCGGCACGGTGGCAAGCTCCGGTCAGGTAACCGTCGGAGTGGCCAAGCACGTCTGGAACGTGCTCAGCGTCACGGCGAACCCCGAGGCCAGGGTGGTGCCGGGCTCGATCCAGTTCTTCGCGACGCTCGACCACACCACCTACGGAACGCCCTACAGCATCTACATCTACGACGAGGACGACGCCGCCTCGCCGCCCACAATCTGCAACCAGTACATCTGCGCCAGGCATGTCAGCCGAAGCTGGGCCGACAACGCCAACCCGAAGGCGGGCCACGTGCGCGTCGAGGTGCGCAGCTCGAGCGGTGACGTCGCAAGCAGCACCGTCTACGCGTCCGGGCAATTCCGGCGCTTCATCTTCACCCCCACCCTGTCGTTCTGGACTAAGACCTGGTCGGGCGGCAACGTCGACCAAATGGCAAGCGCCAGGACGGTCTCGACCGACCCCAGCCTCTACGGCACCGGCTACCAGATCAAGATCAAGAAAGCCGACGGCACCCAGCTCTGCTCGGCCCCGCAAGTCGGCTGCGACGCGGTCGTCACGGTCGGCGGCACCTACCGCGCCGTCATCGAAGACAGCCAAGGGCGAAACTTTGGCCAGAGCGCCGCCTGGACCTTGACGGATTCCGGCTGGCAGTCAGCGACCGTGGAGGACCTCGACCTTGCGGCGCTGGCAGCTGCCGCCACAGGCATCGACATCTGCATTAGGCTGGGACTTTCCCCGTACAGGACCAACGTGGTCCCGCCCTCCACGAGCGGCGGCGACCAATGGGAAGCATGTACGGATGCGGTCGCCGCTGGCGCCACCACCCTCGCGATCCTTCTGGCCGTAGCCGAAACCCCCGGCGGGTTAGAGAACCTTTGGTGGCTGCGCAGCGATACCCAGCGCACGGCGCCCGCTCCCGAAACCACGCCGACGGAGGACGACGCCACGGCCCCACGTCCGGTCCCGTTGCCGTGGCTTCCCGACGTCAACTCGCTAGCCCAAACGCTGACACTACTCAATCGCGACCTTCCCCAAGACTGGGCCGACAACGTCGCGAACCAGTGTCTCTTCCTCATGGCACGCGCCGGAAAGAACGGGCTGCGGGAGTGCTCGCGCCTGCCGATCTTCGCCTCAGGCGACGATGTCTCGGAGGCGACCAACCACGATCTCGAAGCGCTCGCGTTCCACTTCCCGTGGGTGGAACTGAACTACGAGTTCGGGGAGACGAAACCAGGGGCCGGGTGGCAGACGTGTCCAGACGTGCAGCCAGGCCAGCAGTGCGATGAATACCCGTTCTTTGCGACGCTGCAGGGAGGCGGGTCGGCGATCCCCACGCCGCACCTCAAACCGATCAACGGGAGCCAGAACATGAGTCAGGGCGGCAAGTACAGTGCTTTCAGCGGCACGTGCTTGGACCGCGAGACCGGTCGGCCGTTTCTCGGTATCCCCATGCCGCCGTCCTGGGGAATTCCAACCCTTGCCCTCTGTAACAAACCTGCTCCGTAGCGATGGATTCAAAGCGTTCTCTGCTCTCCCCCGAACTGCTCGATCAGCTTGATCGACAGTGGCGGCTTCAGCGCGCGCCGGTGGTCGAGCACCTCCAGCCGGGTCTGGCCGACGACGAGATGGATGCGCTAGTCGAGCCCCTCGGCGTTCGGCTCCCCGTGGAGGCGCGCACCTGGTGGGGCTGGCACGACGGGGCGAGAACCGACGGGGGGTTATCGCGACGGCGCACAATTGGTGCTGGCTTTGAGTACCTGCCGCTCGCCGAGGCGGTTGAGCAATATCGGCTGTGTCGCGAGGCGGCGGCACAAGTGGCAAGCACGCCGGGACAAGAGTCGCCGTTGAGCGAGCCGAACTACTGGTGGGCGCCACATTGGTTCCCGATCACGTTGACCGGTTACGGGGGCACCGTGGCATGCGACTGCTCCGTCGCGAATGGTCGGCCGACGCCCATCCGCATGGTCTGGTGGGCCGGGAGAGAGAGCTTTGCAGAGCCCGTCACCGAGTCGTTTGGACAGATGGTCTTGTGGTGGATCGACGCGCTGAGGAAGGGCGTATGGCGCTATCAGGAAGGGCGCGGCGAGTGGCAGGTCGACCACGGCCGGCTCGACGACCCCAGTCGAGAGTTGACACGGCTCGTGTGATCGGCGACGTGCCACCTGACGGCCCACCTAGTCTTGGCGCAGGAGTGCCAGCTTCGCGAGCTTCTCGAGGTTGGCGTCCATCGCGCCGCGAATCGAACCTTCGCTGATCTCATTCTCACCCCGCGCAAGCTCGCGCGCCAAGGCTTCTCGGTCGCGGCTCCCGTCGAGCAGGGTGACAAGCCTGCGGCCGAGTTGATCGGCGAGGTTCACAGGCTCGACGTGGAGGCTGGGAACCCATGAGCCGCGGGCGGCCAGCTCGCGTGTGAGTGCGGGCGCTAGGGGTGCCGCTGCCGCCGTCGACGCGATCGGCGGTGGCGATGTGTGCAACCGCGCCGCCCCGTCGGCGGCCCTTCGTAGCACCGCTCCAGCGGTCGTCTGCGGGCTGAGGTTCGTGCGGTCCGCGAGCTCCTCGACCGATACGGCCGCCGGCGCGGCACGCTCGAGCTCCCCAGCAACGGCCCGAACGGCGGGTGCTGCGTCGTGCGCCGGCTTGGCTGCCTCCGTTCGCGCGCTTGCCCAGAGCTCCGCCGCCCGCTTAGCGTCGGGCTCGAGCTCGAACGAAGCGGAGTCGCGCACCAGCAGCGTGCGGTTGAACGGGATGCCGGAGGCGTCGTCGGCAAGCTGCTGCCGTGCCACCGGGTCGGGTCCTGCCGCCTCGGCAATGCGCCCGGCCGCGGGCCGGCCCAGCCGCAGGTCAGGCCAGCGCCGCGGATCGCACTCCGCCAGAAAGGTCAGGCCATGCCGGGCTGCGCGGGCGGCGACATCCTCAAGCGAGAAACCGACGCAGCGCTCTGACAACTCGTCGTGATGGAGCACCTCAGCCGCCCGGTCTCGATAGTGGGTCAGCTCCAGCTCGAGCAGGCGACCGTAGGCATCATCAGCCACGTGCAGGTCGCGAGCCCGCTCCAAGGCGGCCAGCGCCGCCTGCTGCCTGCGCGCCGGATCCGTCTCCCGTCCAGCGCCGCGCCGGGCGATGGCCCGCGCCGCCGCCCGCAGGCTCCACCCGGGCTCGGCGTAGTAGGACACGAACGCCACCCCGGCAGGCGCCAGCGCCCGAGCAATCAGTTCCAGCGCCGCGTCCCCAACGTCGTCCGGCACCCATGACAGCAGGCCATGCGCGATGACCACGTCAAAGCCCTCGAGGTCCATGCCCGGGTCGAGCAGGTCGGCTTCGATCAGCTCAACGTTGCTCAGCTCGGCCGCCGCCGCGAGCTCTCGGCCTCGCGCGAGGGCGTGCGTGCTCGAGTCGAGCCCCACGCACGTGGCCTGAGGCAGCGCACTCGCGACTGCCAGCAGGTGGCCGCCGTCACCGCAGCCGAGGTCGAGAACGTTCGCGGTGCTGGTACCCCTCACCTGCAATCCGTACAGCCGCGCCACCGAGAGCATTCGTTCCGGGTGAGCCCAAAGGTACGGGAGCGTGGGGTACGGCACCTCGTCGTAGGCCCCCATCGACAGAGGTCCCTGACGCCGAGGGAGTCGGTCTACGGCGCCACCTCGAAGCTGAAGCTTGCCCGGGCGGAGTTCACGCCGCCCTTCCCGGACGCGGCGTCTTCCCGCATGGAGAGCAGATCCCCGGCGGCGAGCGGAGCCTGCATTCCCGGCTCGGACGAGCACGAGGTGTCGAAGCCGTCGACCGTGCAGGCGACGGCCGTAGCAGTGCCGTTGACGTTGAGTGTGAAGGTTCGCGATGAGGAGCCGCCCACACCCCCAGGATCCGCGGTGAGCTTCACTTGCAGGTTGCGTGCGGTGCCGGATCGCGCTGCGGGGACCTGAACGTTGGCTTCTGTCAGGTCCTTCCCGTCCGCCCCAATGCGGATGAACGTGCTCTCGCTACCCACGAGATCCGCCGAGCCCATGAGGAATGAGGCCGCGGCTGCTCCTGGCGCGCCGTCGGTCCCGTCCCTGCCGGCCACGCCGGTCTGCCCGGTGGCGCCTGGCTGCCCGGTGGCGCCGGGGGGCCCGGTCCTGCCCGTGTTTCCCTTCAGCGCCTTGCGTGCCTTGCTCGACAGATCCTTCACGCCGAGCGAGCCGTCCTTGACTCGCTTTCCGGTGATCAGATCGGCCGCTACTGCCGTGGTGCCGCCAGCGGCTACCAGCGCGCTTGCGGCGACGGCGGTGTGGCTGAGGGTTCTATTCATGGAGCCACACTAACCCCGAAGCAGTCGACATGCGGGAAGGCAGTGACCCGCCGCCCACCCGGGGGCCAACCCTCCGAGCATCCTGCTTAGACCACCGAATGGGTAGTCCAGTTAGGACACTCGACGAGGAGGCGGGCCTTTTGAACGCCCGAGCATGAGAACCGCGAGGGCTACCAGGACGAGGGCAATGCCAGCCCCGAGCCAGAGATACGGCTCCCATGGGTCGAACGGCCGCTCAAAGAGCGAGCTGAGGTTTCCAGTCTCGTCAATGTGAACCGTCCGGTTCGGCTCGCGGTTGAGGTAGGCCACGACGAAGCAGACGGCCGACGCGACTCCGAGGCAGGCAGCGAACAAGCGTGGCCGCATGCCGCGAATTTAACCCTCTAGGGGGCCGGAGCGGCCGTCCACAGGAAGCCGGCCTTTACCCTGCCGGCCTGCACCGGGTTGTCGGCACCGTTTGGGCCGGCGTCGGGGAAGGACATCGTGAAGTGATAGCCGCGCCGCTCGTCTGGCTCCAGCACGCTCACGTCGCGCACGCCGAGGTCCGACAGGCTTCCGGAGTAGACCAGCGTGCTGCGCCCGCCGTCGATCTCGGTCACCACGAGCCACAGCCGGCGTGACAGGTGGCCGCCGAGAGGGCCGGGCGTATCGCGGAGATGGGTGAGCGCGAGCCTGAACTGTCCAGGCGCGGCGCCCGAGTTGGAGATGCTCACCTCGCCGTCGGCGCTCCAGCCGGGCACGAGGCGCTCGGCGGAGAAGACGGCCGCGCCATCCCGGGAGTTGCGAATCTCAATGGGCCCGGTGGTACTCACGGCAGTGGCCTGGGGCGCCGGCTGGGCCCAGCTCAGGGCGATGTAAAGCGTGCCGGCGAAGGCCACCATGCCGAACGCCAGCATGAGCCTCCACAGCGATCTGCGCAGCCCCAGCGCACGGTTCATGTTCATGGTGCCCAGCGGTCCCACGGCCCGCCTCAGCGAGCCGTGGGGGCGAGAGGCGTCGACTAGCTCGTTGACTCGAAGCTGTAGTCGACCGTCGTCTCGGCGCCTGCGTAGGTGTTGTCGACCTCAGGCGCTCCGTCCGGGAACGTGGCCGTGAACCTGTAGCGGTGTGTGTCGCCCGGGGCGTAGTTGCCGAGCGGCAGTGTCGCCATGTCGAACACGACGCCCGAGTAGATCGTCTCTACCGGGGGGCAGGAGCTGACGCAGGCGGGGTCGCCCAGGTCCTCGACCTCGAGGGTCAAGAGCTTGGAGAACGCCGGCAGCAGCGGAACGTCGACGACGCCCGACTGGAGCAGCGTGAACGTGCCGTCCACATCGCCCGTGTTCGCGATGTCGACAGTGCCGGTCGCGGTATCGCCGGGCCTCATTGCGTCGGCCGTCAGAATCGCGGCTCCGTCCTTGCTGTTGCTCTGCGACATCGACCCGGCGCTCAACACGTTGCTCGGGTTGGCGCTGGTCGAGTTGAAGTTCGCGCCCGATCCAACGGCCAGTGCGGACGCGGCGAGTACCGCAAACAGCGCGGCCATGATCTTTCGCGGTGAATTGGCCCACAGGGCCTTGAATCGTGACATTCGGTGCTCCTTAGCTGAGTAATAGGCCTTCGCCTACCTATCGAACCGCCAGGCCCCCAGCGGGATCGTCCATTTGAGGTATCTCGCTGGTGCTCCGGGACGGCGATGGGAACGAGATGACGAATCCCGAGTCGCCCGTGCATCGCGGGCTCTCAACAGTGCGCGACGCCCCCTCGCGTCTGCGCCCACAGTTCCTGGTCACATTCACGCTGCTCGGCGTGCTGGCCGTCGCTGCGCTGGTCTACGTGGTCGGCGCGGTCATGTCCAACGACATCCGCAAGGAGCAGATCGACGGCGCGCGCGAGCGCGCGGAGCTGCTGGCCCAGGCCAGCTTCGCTCCGCGCTTGCAGGGCCCGCTCCACGACCACAGCGCCCGGAAGCTGCGCGCCCTGGATGAAGCGGCCGTCGCGGCTCAGCGCTCGGACAACCTGTCCTCGCTTGCGGTCTGGGATCGCGACTCGCACATCGTGTACGCGAGCGACCACCGTCAGATCGGCAAGGTCTACTCCGCCCCGGCGGCGGTGAGGGCGGCCCTCGCAGGCAAGACCGTCGTGGAGGTCGCCGAGGGCGCCACCAGCCCGGTGGACAAGACAAAGGGCAAGCAGATCCAGGTTGCCGTGCCGCTGAACGGCCGCGATGGCAAGGGCCGCACTCGCGCGGCGTTCGAGCTGCACGTGCCCTACGGGCCTGTCGCCACCGAGATCTCCCAGCGCAGCCGCCGTATCAACCTCATCCTCCTCGCGGCCGCCGCGCTGTTCTTCGCGGCAGTCTTTCCACGGCTGCTGAGCGCCTCGCGCGCGCTGCGCTCCCAGTCCGACCCCGCGTCCCGGCTGCTCGTGCGCGAGCTCGGTCAAGCGATCGACGAGGGTGGGCTCCACCTCAATTATCAGCCCAAGGTCAATCTGCGCACGGGCGAGGTCGACTCCGTCGAGGCCCTGCTCCGCTGGGACCACCCTCGCAACGGAATGATGAGCCCGGCCGAGTTCCTGCCCGCGGTCGCCGACAGCGACCTGATCGGGCCGCTGACCATCCACCTGCTGGATCAGGGAATGCGCGACTGCAGCGCATGGCGTGCCCAGGGCATGACGGCGGGGATGGACCTCAACCTCGCCGCGGCCAACGTGCTCGATCCCCTGCTGCCAGGAGAGGTGCAGCGCCTGCTGGAGAAGTGGAAGCTCCCGGCAAGCGCGCTGGGACTGGAGCTGACTGAGACGGCGCTCGCGGCCGATCTCGATGGGGCCCTGGCGGTCCTGCGCCACCTCGCCGACATGGGCGTGCGGCTCGCGATCGACGACTTCGGTACCGGCTACTCGTCGCTGACGGTGCTGCGCGACCTGCCGATCCGCGAGTTGAAGATCGATAGGTCGTTCATCAGCGGCCTCGTGAACAGCTCCGCCGACGAGCGGCTCGTGCGCTCGATGATCGGGCTGGCGCACGACTTTGACGTGATCGCCGTGGCCGAGGGTGTCGAGGACGAGGACACGCTTGCGCGCCTGGCCGAGCTCGGCTGCGACCACGCCCAGGGGTACTACTTCAGCCGTCCGGTGGGTCTCGAAGCTCTCATGCAGTGGTTCGAAGCACCCAGCCTGGCCGCCGCCACCGAGAACGGCGCGCAACCGGTCGGAGCGGCCTAGCTGGCGCGCTCATGCTCCGGAAGGTCGCCCTCAACCTCTTCCTCGCGGCGATGTTCGCCATCGCCGCGCTCATGGTCGTCCCGGCAGCGCTCGGCCTGCACCGCTACGTAATCCTGACCGGGTCGATGACCGGGACCTACGACCCGGGCTCGATCGTCTTCGACGAGCAGGTTCCGACCTCGTCGCTGGAGGTCGGGGACGTGATCACCTATGCCCCGCCGCCCGGCATGTCCCCGAACCACAAACTGGTCACCCACCGGATCGCGCGAATCTCGCCCGGCCGCGGAAGCCGACGCGTCTACAAGACCAAGGGCGACGCCAACAAGACCGCCGACCGGTGGCGCTTCAGGCTCCCTGCGGCCGAGCAGGACAAGGTCGTGTTCAGCCTGCCCTACGCCGGCTACCTCTTCGCCGTCCTCGGCGTGAAGCAGTTCCGGATGGCCCTGATCGGCGCGCCGGCCCTGCTGGTGGCGCTGTGGATAGTGATCGGAATGTGGCGCGACGCGGGTGCGATCGTCCGCCGGCGCGAGCAAGGCGTCGCCTGGTCGACCGTGAGCGCTCGCCGCACCCCGAACCTCGGGCCGGCCACCGCGGGCGCGGGGGCCACCGGCTCGGGCGCCGCTGCGCTGCCGATCACCTGGGGCTTACCTACGGCGCGCCGGCATGGCCCGGCGCCCGTGGTGCACACAGGCGAGCCTGCCCGCGCCCACACACGCGGTCGCGCCGGCCGTGTTCCGCTTCCGGTCACATGCCGGCCGCGCGGGCGCGCCGGCGGCGTGGAGGTGCCGATCGTCCTGCCCGCACGGTTGCGAGCGGGTCCGATCTCCGTGGCCCGCGCTGCTCAGGCTCCGCGCGCCGAGAACTGATGCCCACACTCCGGGCACACAAGCTCGTGACGGTCCCGTGGGGGTGGGGCCGGCGCGGACTCCGGCTCCGGCCGCTCGCGCGTCTTGCGTAGCTCGGACCGCAGCGAGCGGACGGAGAGTGACTCCGCCGCGGCGCGGTCGAGCCAGCGGTCCTGCTCCTCGGCGGGGAGGCTCGCCACCTCGGCGTGATGGCTGAACGACAGGTGCTCGTGGCGCCGGCTCACGTCGAACCGACCTGCCACGTAGGCCATGTTCATGAGGCTCTGGACGTCGTAGCCGGTGACGCGGGCGGCGGCTCCGTAGCGCTCGCCGTAGCGCGCGTTTCCGTACCGGAGCCAGTCGCCGATCCACCAGCTGCTCGCGCGGCCGAGGGCCCCGAGCCAGCGTCCCTGCCGCACCCAATCGGCCACCGTGAGCGCCGCGCGCGGAGACCAGGACTTGGTGGTGAGGCCAGCGGGCGACCGCACCGCGGGGACTGGTCGCGGGGCGTCTGAACGAAGGGTCCGTGTGTCCAGAGAGGTGGCGATCGGCAAGCATCCCGGTGCCGAGTGTCCAAGTCGTTGGCAACGTACACCCGCGTTCCGCACGACTTCAAGGGCAGATTTCGCGGCGGGTTCGACATGGCGAAATCCGCACAGGCTCGCTCCCCCGAGACTGCGCCGAAGCTCCATCGCGGGGCAAGTCTCCTGGCGTCGGGAGATTTCTCGACACGCCCCGGCCGGCGCGAGTACGTTGGCCGCGTGTCGGACGAGATCGTCGCGTACATGGTCAGCTGCCAGGCGCGCGATTCCGTGCGGGCCGGCACGCTCGAGCGGCTGGCAGCCACGGACTGGCTGGGCGAAGTCGCGGTGGTGCTCGACGAGGTGCAGGCCGAGCGGGCCCAGGAGCGCCAGGAGCGCACGTCGCGCCGGCTGCTCGAAATAGCGGCGGCGGAGGGGGTCGGTTTCGTCCTGTTTCTCGAGGACGACCTCGACTTCAACGAGCACCTGCGGCACAACCTCACGCACTGGACCCCGCTCCTCAGCGCGGGCCCTGACGGCCAGCTGCTCGGCTCGCTCTACGACCCGGGCGTCCGCGCGCTCTCGTGGGACCACGATCGAGCCTTCTCGATCGCGGACCCGGAGCTGGTCTACGGCAGCCAGGCCTTCCTGCTGTCGCGCGCGACGGTGCTGGATGTGCTCGCGGGCTGGGACAGCGTGCCGGGCATGCAGGACATCAAGATCTCCCGGCTGGCCGCTGCGGCGGGCCCGATCTACTACCACCGTCCGTCGCTCGTTCAGCACGTCGACGCTCCGAGCACCTGGGGCGGCCCACGTCACTGGGCGAGCGACTTCTCCTCCTCGTGGCGCGCACCTGAGGTCGCGTTGAGCGGTTAGCGCGCCGTACAAATATTGACTCGACGCTCCGCGCTGACGAGGCTCGGCGCATGGCCGGATTGGTGAGCTGCGTGATGCCCACGCGCAGTCGTGGGCGATGGCTTAACCAGGCGATCTGGAACTTCCTCCGCCAGGACTACGAGCCGCGCGAGCTCGTCGTCGTGGACGACGGCCCGGAGCCGGTGGATGACGAGCTTGTTCCACGCGACCCGCGAATCCGCTACGAACGGCTCCCGGCGCAGGTGACCCAGGGCGAGAAGCGCAACGCGGGATGTCGACTCGCACGGGGCGACATCATCGCCCACTGGAGCGAGGACGCCTGGTACGGACCGGAGCGCCTCTCGGTCCAGGTGCGGCAGCTCGAGGGGCGCCAGGCGGCCGCCCTCAGCGGCGTGCTCCACTACCAGCCGCTAACGGGCCGCCTGTGGCGCTACCAGCCCCCGGCCGGCACGCGGGGCCTCCACGGCGCGACGCTGGTCCACCGGCGCTCGGTCTGGGAGGCGCACCCCTTTGACGCGGGGTCGCGGAACGACGTGGCCGCCTTCATCGGCGCGATACCGGAGCGCGACCTGGCCGTGGGTGAGGGCGCGGACATGGCGGTCATCGTGCTCAAGGGCACCGGCACCGGCCCCGTGAATCCGGCCGATGCGCGCTGGCGCGCACGCCCATACACCGATCTCGGGGCACTGCTCGCACACGACGCGAGCTTCTACGCCGGCCTGCATGGCAACCGCGCTCCGGGCGCTGGCCGCTCCGCCCTGACGCCGATCACGCTGGCGGCCACGTTCGTGGTCTACGACGGCTACGGGAGCATGGCCGAGTACCTGGCGCTCGGGATGGCGCGGGCCGGCGCGAACGTGAACGTTGCGCCGTTCCGAATCGACCCGGCGGGAATGTCACCGGAGTTCCGCGCGCTCTGGGCGAGCTCGTGCGGGGAGCCCTCCGGAGTGGTGCTGTGCCACGCGTGGTGGGGCGAGAACCTCGCTCGCTTTGGAGCCGCGCGCGACCTGTTCGTGAAGACCGCGTGGGAGTCCAGCCGTTTGCCGGCGGACTGGCCGGCGCGCCTGAACGGGACCCGTGGCGTGTTCGTGCCGTCGCGCTTCGCCGCAAAGGTGTTCCGCGACTCCGGCGTCCGGGTGCCGGTCGAGGTGGTGCACGAGGGCGTGGACCCCGACATCTATCCGTACATTGCGCGTCCGGAGCGCCCCGGGATCACCACGCTCGTGGTCGGAGTTCTCGCGCCCCGGAAGAACTTCCGCGACGCGGTGGCTGCGTGGAAGCTCGCCTTTGCCGACGACGCCGACGCCCGTCTCATCCTCAAGGCGCGCTTCCAGGTGGACAGCTACGTGCCGGACGACCCGCGCATCACGGTCGTGGACACGAACGAGGCCACCCGCGGAATAGCGCACTGGTACGAGCAGGCGGACATACTCCTCGCGCTCGGAAACGAGGGGTTCGGGCTCCCCCTGGTGGAGGGCATGGCGACCGGGCTTCCCGCGGTGGCCCTGGACGCCGAGGCCCAGCGCGACGTGTGCGGCGAAGCCGACGGGATGCTCCTGGCGGTGCCGCCGCGCGACTGGGCGCCGGTGAATCACTCCCTCTTCGGGCCGAGCGGCGTGCGCGCGCTACCGGACGTCGAGGCGGCCGCGCGCCAGCTGCGCTGGGTCGCCGAGCACCGCACCGAGGCGCGCGCCATGGGCCGCAGGGCATCGCGCTGGGCGCATGCGCGCCGCAACGTCTGGGACATGGGCCCGTCGGTGCTCGCCGGCTTGGAGCGGCACGCGCGAACCTCGCGTCCGCTGCGGCGCCGCTCGGCGGTGTGGGCGCCCTTGGGCGGCCCCGCCGCCTTCCGCTACTACGCGCAGGACCTCACGCGGGCGCTTCGCCAGGCGCACCGCTACGAGGTTCCGCCGCGCGCATGGCGCAGCCAGTCGCTTCACGTCCAGCACGCACCGGGCCTGTTCGAGGACGCCCTTCTCTCCGACGAGGTGTCGGCCGCGCGCGCTGCCGACGTGGGTGTGGTTGTGAGCGAGCATGCGGTGGGAGCCACGGCCGCGGCCTGGGAGCAGCGCGCCGACGTGCTCGTGGCCCTCGACGAGTCGAGCGCCGCGCGACTCCGCGAGCGCTGGCCCACGAAGCGGATCGAGCTCATTCCGCCCGGGTGTCCGGCGTGGCGGCCGCCGAGCCGGGACGGCAGCGGCCGGGTGGTGGCGATGATCGGAAGGCCCAGCCGCGCAGAGAGGGCCGACCTCGCGTCGCTACGCGAGCTTGAGGCGTGCGGGAGCGAGATCCACGAGTTGAGGCAGGTTGAGTTGCCGTCGTCCAGCGATCAGCTCGGGGCCAGCGTCAACAGGCTGGCCGACGTGGTGGTGGTCTGGCGGGGCGGCACGAACGACGGCACGGGGATGTACATCGCCCGGGTCGCGGTCGCGAGCGGCGTGCCCGTCGTGATGTCGCGCGTCGCGGCCGCCGACGGGCTCGAGGAGGTGACGCTGCGTCGCGACGACGTGGCGCAGGCCGTCCTCGAGTCCCTCGACCGAAGGGGGCAGCGAGCCGCGACGGCGGTCGCGGCCCGGGAGATCTGCGCGGCCTGGGACTGGCCGCGCGTGGCGGCTGTTCACGACGCGCTTTGGCGCACGGTGTCCACCTAAGGCATTCGGAGCGAAAAGGAGAGGCAATGCCGGGTCCGTATCTCTATCCAGGCGTCTACGTCGAGGAGATCCCGAGCGGGGTGCGCCCGATCGCGGGCGCGGCCGTCTCGGACACCGCGTTCGTGGACTGGTTCCCGCGTGGGACCATCGACCGCGCGGTCCGTATCACGAGCCTGTCGGACTTCGAGCGCGAATTCGGCGGGCTCCACCTGAACAGCGAGGCGAGCTACGCCTTGCGGCAGTACTACCTGAACGGCGGCAGCGTGGCCTGGGTGGTTCGCATCGCCGCAGCCGATGCCGTCGCCGCTTCCCGAGTCCTGGGCAGTGCGCAGGTCTATCCCGGCATGTCGGGCATCCCTGGCAGCGGCGGGGGGCCGGACGCGGACATCCTGACCGTCACCGCGGCGAACCCGGGAGCCTGGGGCAACAGCCTCCAGGTGGCGATCGACTACAGCGGCGTTCCGCAGTCCGCGGGGTCGCCGGCGGGGTTCAACCTCGTGGTGCGAGAGGTCACCGAGGAGGGCGGCGACCGCGTGGTCCAGGCCTCCGAGACCTACCGCAACCTCAGCGGCGACGCGCTCAGCTCGCGCTTCGTCGAGACGGTGATCAACCGCGACTCGCGCTTGATTCGCGTCTCCTACGCCGGCGGCGGTGCGCTGCCGGGCCCGACGGGCCCCGACGTGACCACCGACCCCGCCGGCGCGCTCTGGCTGATCCTCGGCCAGGACGGCTACCAGGAGGGCGACGAGCTCGAGGAGGCCCGTGCCGAGTGGGGCACCGTCGAGTTCGACGCAGGCGACGACGGCACCACGCCGGACACCGACGACTGGAGGCAGTCGGAGGGCGCGAGCGCACTGCTCGGCACGTCCGCCGGCTCAGACCCGCTCAACGCCGGGATCTTCGAGCTCGAGCGGCTCGCGCCGAGCATCTTCAACCTGCTCTGCATCCCGGCGGCGGCGAACCTGAGCGACACGAGCATGCAGGCGGTGCTGGCGGCCGCGGCCACCCTGTGCGAGGACCAGCGCGCCTTCCTGCTCGTGGACATTCCGGAGGGCGTGAGGACGCCCGCGCAGATGGTCGAGTGGATGTCGAGCGACGCCAAGCCGCAGTCAAACTCGGCCGCGGTCTACTTCCCGCGGATCCAGATTCCCGACCCGCTCAAGGACAACGAGCTGAGGTCGGTGGGACCGAGTGGGACCATGGCCGGCGTCTACGCGCGCACCGACGGCGAGCGGGGGGTGTGGAAGGCCCCCGCCGGGATCGAGGCGGGGCTCCGCGGCACGACCCTGCCGGTGAAGCTGACGGACCTCGAGAACGGGGCGCTCAACCCGATTGGCGCGAACACCCTGCGCAGCTTCCCGATCTACGGGAACGTGGCGTGGGGCGCGCGCACGCTCGAGGGTGCCGACCAGCAGGCGAGCGAGTGGAAGTACATCCCCGTGCGGCGCACCGCGCTGTTCATAGAGGAGAGCCTCTACCAGGGACTGAAGTGGGCCGTGTTCGAGCCCAACGACCTGCCGCTCTGGTCGCAGATCCGGTTGAACGTCGGCGCGTTCATGCAGGGCCTGTTCCGGCAGGGCGCCTTCGCCGGCGCCACGCCGCGCGAGGCCTACCTCGTGAAGTGCGACAGCGAGACCACGACTCCCGCGGACGTGAACCTCGGGATCGTGAACATCATCGTCGGGTTCGCGCCTTTGAAGCCCGCCGAGTTCGTGATCATCAAGTTGCAGCAGATGGCCGGCCAGGCCCAGGCCTAAGGGGGCGAATCCATGGCACAGTTCACCGTGAACGCGCAGCGCTTCGACCCGTACAAGAACTTCAAGTTCCGGGTCAGGTGGGACGGTCGCTACGTGGCCGGCGTCAGCAAGGTCAGCGCGCTCAAACGCACGACCGAGGTGGTCCGCCACCGCGATGGCGGCGATCCTTCAAGCAGTCGCAAGGCGCCGGGGCGCACCGAGTTCGAGCCGATCACGCTCGAGCGCGGGGTCACGCACGACAAGGACTTCGAGCAATGGGCCAACAAGGTCTGGAACTTCGGCTCGGGTCTGGGCGCGGAGGTCTCGCTGAAGGACTTCCGCAAGGACATCATCGTGGAGGTCTACAACGAGGCCGGGCAGCTCGCGATCGCGTACAAGGCGTTCCGCTGCTGGGTGTCCGAGTTCCAGGCGTCCGCCGACCTCGACGCCAACGCGAACGCGGTCCTGATCCAGACCCTGAAGCTCGAGAACGAGGGCTGGGAGCGCGACTACGAGGTGCCCGAGCCCAGCGAGCCGACGTTCACTGAGCCGGCCTAGCGCAGAGGGCTATGAGCAGCGTGACCGCCGCCGATCTCCTGACCGTGTGGGAGCGTGGCCAGAGCGCTTCCCCCGGGGAACGAGGGCTGCTGTTGCTCCGGCTGGCGCAGCCCTCGGCCGAGCAGGGCGCGCTCGGCGAGTGGAGCGCTGGGCATCGCGACGCCTCGCTGCTCCAGCTGCGCGAGCAGGTGTTCGGGCCGAGCCTCTCGATGTTGACCTCGTGCCGGTCCTGCGGCGAGTCGCTCGAGCTCGACGTACCGGTGGCGGAGATGGTGGTGCCCGGTGCCGACGCACCGCCGGCGCCGCTCAGCGTGTCCGAGGGCTCGTACCGGGTCACGTTCAGGCTCCCCAGCGCTGGCGACCTCGCCACGCTCGGGGCGGCGGATCCGGAGACCGTTGACGAGCGCTGGCTGCTCGAGCGCTGCATCGTGGAGGCGAGCGAGTCCGGCGTCGCACGCCAGGCCTCCGAGCTCCCCGACCCCGTGCTCGAGGCGGTGGCGTCCGCGATGGCGAGCGCTGACCCCCAGGCCGAGATGGAGGTCTCGCTCGACTGTCCGGCCTGCGGCGACGCGTTCAGCTCGCGCTTCGACATCGTGAGCTTCCTCTGGCAGGAGGTCGATGCGCAGGCCACCCGCCTGCTCGGGGAGGTGGGGATGCTCGCCGCCGCCTTCGGCTGGAGTGAGCGCGAGGTCCTGTCCATGAGCGCGTGGCGACGCGCGTGCTACGTGGGGCTCGCAGGCGGATGAGCGGCTTCGCGCGTCAGCTGCTGGAGCGCAGCCGCGGCATCGGACCGGAGCCGCTGAGGCCTCGCCTGCCGGAGGTCTTCGAGCCGGTGGCGAGGCCCGATGGGGCACTCGACCTCGAGCAGGTCGAGGAGCGTGAGGCCGGCCCGCCGCGTCCGCCGGCCGATGCGCCGCCCGCGGCCGCGCCGGGCGAGGGTGGCGAGCGCTCGCTGCCCACGCTCCCGCCCGTCGTAGGTGGGCGCGCTCGCGCCGCGGCAGAGCGGGCAGAGCCGCCCTCCGGCCCGGCCGAGCCCACGCCCGCGCCACGGCCACTTCAGCGTGACTACGAGGCCGGAACGCGACCCGCGCGTGCCCGACGGCGACGTGCCGGCCGCGCCGGCTCCGCCGGTCGTGCCACGCGCACCGGCCGGGCCGCTGGTCGGCGAGCCGCGGCCTGCGGAGCGCCGGGAGCACGCCGAGCCCGCGCTCGACCGCGACCGCTCGAATGCGGCTGAGGAGGAGCGCGGCCGTGCCGCCCGCGCGCCCGAGCCTTCGCCCGCCGAGCCTCCGCAGCGTCCGGGGCGCAGCGCCCGTCGCGCCATCCCGGAACCGCCCGCGGCGGAGCGCGCACCCGCCGCGCTTGTGCCCGCGCCGGAGCGGGCGCCGGAGGCGCCGGTGGCGCCGCTGCGCCGCAGGGAGCGCGAGCTGGCGCTGGCTCCTCCGCCGCGGTCGCCCCTGGGCGAGCGCGCCGATAAGGCTGCCTCGCCCGTGCAGGTGAGCATCGGGCGGGTGGAGGTGCGCGCCGTGTTCGCGCCGCCGCCCGCGGAGCCGGCGCAGCCGCCGCCGGCCGCAGCCCTGTCGCTCGACGACTACCTCGAGCAGCGAGACGCAGGCGGATGAGCGACTTCACAGCCATCGCCGCAGTGACCGCGACGCTCCAGTCGACTCTCCAGGAGGCGGTCCAGGCCGACGTGTCCGGAGCCACCGTCAGCACCGTGCGCCCCGCGGAGGGCGAGAACACGAACCTGCCCACCACCGGCGTCAACGTCTTCCTCTACCAGGTGAGCCAGAACCCCCACTGGCGCAACGAGGACCTTCCTACCAGGCGCACGAACGGCGAGCCCGTGCAGCGCCCCCAGGCCGCGGTCGACCTGCACTACCTGTTCTCCTTCTACGGCGGCGAGGTGGCACTCGAGCCCCAGCGGCTCCTCGGGAGCACGGTGGCGTTCCTGCACGCGCAGCCGCTGCTCACCCGCGCTCAGATCCAGGCCGCCGTTGGCGACACGTCCAGACCGTTCCTGGCCACGTCGGACCTCGCCGAGCAGATCGACCTGATCCGGTTCGCGCCCCTGTCGCTCTCGCTCGAGGAGCTCTCCCGGCTGTGGTCGATCTTCTTCCAGATCAGGTACGTGCTGTCCGTGGCGTTCCGCGCGTCGGTCGTCCTGCTCGAGCAGGAGGTCGTGGTCGAGCCGGTGCCGCCGCCGCGGTCGTTCGCCCTGACGGCGCTGCCGCTGCGCAGAGCGATCATCCGCCGCGTCGTCGCCGCGGCCGGCGAGCGGGAGCCGATCCTGGCGGGGGCGGACATACTCATCGAGGGCGAGGAGCTGCGCGCCGAGGTGATGCGCGTCGAGGTGGACGGCGCTGAGGGGACCGTGGCCGAAGTCAGGCCGGATGGCCTGGTGGTGACGCCGCCACCGGATCTGGCCGCCGGCGCGCACACCGTGCAGATCCGGCACGGCGCGCACATCGGCGCGCCCGGCGAGCCGCACCTCGTGTTCGCCTCCAACTCCGCGCCGTTCATCCTTCATCCGCGCATCACGGAGACCGGCGGGGTGCCGGACATCCAGATCGAGGACGTGCAGGGCAGCGGCTCGGCCCCGCGGTCGGCAACCGTCACGATCGGCGTCGGGCCCACCGTCGGCGCAGACCAGATGGTGGCGCTGGAGCTCCTCCTCGCGGACGAGGTCGTGCACATGACGATGGCGCCTCCGCGCACCGAGGACAGCGACGACATCGTCTTCGCGGTCGAGGGGGTGGCGGCAGCGGACTACCTCTTCCGGGTCCGGGTCGACGGGGCCGAGAGCCCGCTCGAAACCGATGCCGACGGCACACCCATCGGACCGGAGGACACGATCCCATGACCGGGCCGGACAGCTGGGCGGCCGAGAACCGGAGCCACCTGATGGCCGAGCTGGCCAGGATTCGCGCGGCGATCACGGGGCGGCCCACCGATGGCGGCAAGCGGTCCGAGGCCGAGGCCGAGCCCACGTCCGGCCCGGCCGGACTCGAGCAGGTGGTCGAGGCCTTCGGCCTGTCGTCGTTCGAGCGCGACGTGCTGCTCCTGTGCGCCGGGGTCGAGCTCGACGCAGACTTCGCCGCGGCCTGCCGGCGGGTGCAGGGGAAGCGCACCGCACCCACGTTCGGCCTCGCGCTCGACACGCTGGCGGACGCGCACTGGAGTGCGCTGGCGCCGAACGCTCCGCTGCGCTACTGGCGCATGATCGAGGTCGGTCCGGGTGAGGGCCTCGTGAGCAGCCCGATCCGGATCGACGAGCGGATCCTGCACAACGTGGCCGGCGTGTCGTACCCGGACGAGCGGATCGAGGGGCTGGCCCAACCCTTCCAGGCGCCGGACAAGATGCCGCCGACCCATCACGAGATCGCCGACCGCATCGCGGCGCTCTGGGACGGCGACCGCGGACGCTGGGGTCCGGTCCAGCTCTGCGGGGAGGACGCCGGCGGCCTTCGCGACGTGGCCGCCACCGCCGCCGCGCTCTGCGGCCTCGACCTTCACGTTCTGCGCGCCGCGGACATCCCCGCCGGGGCCAAGGATCGGGAGCTTCTCGTTCGGCTGCTGGACCGCGAGGCGGTTTTGTCGGGGAGCGCGCTGCTCGTGGTGGTGGACGAGGACGATGACAACGCCGCCGCGTCGGCGGCGGCCGTGATCGTGGAGCGCGCCCAGACGCCCGTGCTCACGGCCGGACGGGAGCCGTTGCGGCTGGCCGGCCACACGCTTCCGCGCTTCGACGTCCACAAGCCGAGCGGACCGGAGCAGGCGCAGCTGTGGCGCCAGGCGCTGGGGTCCTCGAACGGCGCTCTCGACAGCGCGGTCGGGGGCCTCGTCAACCAGTTCGACATGGGCCGCCCGGCGATCGCGGCGGCGAGCGAGCTCGTGCTGAAGGAGGCTGACGGCGACCTTCACGTGGCGGCGGCACGCCTCTGGGAGACCTGCCGTGGCCAGTCGCGGGCGCGCCTCGACGATCTCGCTCAGCGGATCGAAACCGACGCCACCTGGGACGACCTCGTGCTGCCGGAGCAGGCGCACGGGACGCTGCGCGAGGTCGTGACCCATGTGCGCAAGCGCAGCCACGTCTACGACGACTGGGGCTTTGCCGCCAAGAGCAGTCGCGGCCTCGGCATCAGCGCCCTGTTCTTCGGCGCGAGCGGGACGGGCAAGACGCTCGCCGCGGAGATCATGGCCGGCGAGCTGCGGCTCGACCTCTACCGGATCGACCTCAGCCAGGTGGTCAGCAAGTACATCGGCGAGACGGAGAAGAACCTGCGCCGGGTCTTCGACGCCGCGGAGGAGGCGGGCGCCGTTCTCCTGTTCGACGAGGCCGACGCGCTGTTCGGCAAGCGCAGCGAGATCAAGGACAGCCACGACCGCTACGCCAACATCGAGGTCAGCTACCTGCTTCAGCGCATGGAGTCCTATCGCGGCCTGGCGATTCTCACCACGAACATGAAGGAGGCGCTGGACCAGGCGTTCACGCGCCGGATTCGCTTCGTCGTCCAGTTCCCGTTTCCCGACGAGGAGCACCGCGCGGAGATCTGGCGGCGGATCTTCCCGGCCGAGACGCCGACGGCGGGGTTGGAGCCCGGCCTGCTCGCCCGCCTCAACGTGGCCGGAGGGAACATCCGCAACATCGCCATGGGGGCGGCGTTCCTCGCCGCCGACCAGGCCTCTCCGGTCGGGATGGAGCACGTCCTGCGGGCCGCGCGCGCCGAGTACAGGAAGCTCGAGCGCCCGATGACCGGCGTCGAGACCGCGGGGTGGGTGTGATGGAGCGCGCACCCGGGGTGGAGGTGCACATCGAGGAGCTCGTCCTGCACGGGTTCGACCCCCGGCACAGGCTGGCGATAGCCGGCGCGGTCGAGCGTGAGCTGGCGTCGCTGATTCGCTCCGGAGTGCCGGTCGAGCGCTGGAATGCCGGGGGTCCGCGACTCGACGGAGGATCGTTCGAGCTCGCTCACGGGGCCGCTCCGGCGGTGGTGGGCGCGAGCATCGCCGGCGCGATCGGTCGAGGCCTCGGCATGCCGGAGGGCGGGCGCCGATGAGCGAGAGCGCCGGCCTCCTGGTGGCGCCGCCGCAGCCGGCCCCGGCCGCGCGCGACTCCGAGCTCGAGAGCACGCGACCGTGGGAGGTCGAGATCGAGCAGGAGCGGCCCGAGGGCATCCAGGCGCGTCTCGAGGTCGGGGCCCCGGACGACCCCTTCGAGCTCGAGGCCGACCGCGCTGCCGACGCTGTGGTCGGTTCCGGCCGGGGTGGACCGCAGCTCTCGCGCGACTCAGGCGAAGCGGTTCGGCGGCAGGCGAGCGAGGAGGCGGCCCTCGAGGACGAGGAGGACGAGGACGAGGAGCCCGAGGAGAAGGTGCAGGCCAAGCCGCTACAGGGGAAGGCGCCCCAGGCCCCTGCGGCGCTCGGCGGGCAGATCGAGGGCGCCGCCTCCGAGGGCCGGCCGCTCCCGGGCGATCAGCGCCAGTTCTACGAGCAGCGATTCGGTCGCGACCTCGGCGACGTGCGCATTCACTCCGGCCCACGCGCTGCAACGGCGGCAGGCTCGGTAGGAGCGCAGGCGTTCACCCGTGGGCGGTCGATCTACTTCGGCGAGAACCACTACCGCCCCGACACCGACTCTGGGCGCTGGCTGATGGCACACGAGCTGGCGCACACGCTCCAGCAGCGCCCGGGCGTGGTCTCGCGTCAACCGGTCGCCAGCCCCGAGGCGCCGGCCGGTCCCGCGCCCGACGAGACCGACGCCGCCGGAGGGACGGACGCGCAAACGACACAGATCCTCGACGCGCTCGAGGGCGATCGCGGCGACACCTCGCGTCGCGTGCGCGACCAGCTCGTCTCGCTCGAGGCGCCGCAGCGCCGCGCCGTGATCTCGCGGGTGCGCGGGCAGCTGAGTCCGCCGCGGCGTGCGAGCCTCGACGCGGCGGTGGCGGAGTCCGCCGAGGGTGGCGAGTCAGCGCCGGCAGGCGCGGCGGCTCCGCCCGCGCCCGCCACACCGGAGGAGTCGGCCCAGCCAACGCGCCCGCGCGCCTCGGCGGCAGTCGCTCCTCCGGCGCTGCCGCCCGTGCCGAGTGCCCCCTCAGTCGCCGAGCCCACGCGTCCGTCCGTTCCCAGCGCGGCCCCGCCGCAGGCGGCCGATTCGGCCAAGGGCGCGGAGAAGTCCAGCGCCGATGCGGGCGAGGAGGCGGCCAAGGCCGGCGACACCGCGCAGGAGGCGGCCGGCGAGGCGGCCGGGGCCACAGAGGCCTCGGTGGCCGAGGCAGAGGGCGCGGAGGGCGAGGCGGCCGCCGCGGGCGAGGAGACGGAGGGACCGCCGCGGCTCGCAGACCTGATTGAGCCGCTCCCCGAGCCGGAGGAGCCGCCGGAGCCGCTGGCGGAGGAGGGCGTCGCGACCCCGAGCTTCGAGATGCCCAGCTTCGAGGCGCCCGGGGCGGATATGGCCGGCGCTGGGGCCGATACAGCCGGGGTCGAGGCGCCCGTTGGCGAGACGCCGGACGCCGGCGCGCCAGCGGCCCCCACGTTCCTGGAGCCGCCCGCGCCGGAGGAGATCATCGAGGAGACCGCGGAGCCCGGCGCGGAGGAGCTCGGCGTTGAGGAGCCCGGCGTTGAGGCGCCCGTCGACCTGGAGGGGATGATCGCGGAGATCACCGCTGCGCCGGCTGAGACCGAGGCTCGTCTCCAGGCCGACGCCGAGGGAGTCAAGGCGGGCATCCAGCAGCGCAGCTCGGCGCTGATCGGCACGGTCAACTCGCAGGTGGCGCGTACCGCGGGCCAGGTCCATCAGGAGTATGCGGCCAAGCGCTCGGAGCTGGAGGCGGCCGTGTCCGCCGCCCGCACACAGATCGACACCGGCCTCACCGGTCAGCAGGCCCAGCTGGAGACCAAGGGAACAGAGGCCCGCGGGCGCATCGAGGGGGTCTTCGAGGACCACCGGGCCACCATCGAGCAGACGATCGAGGCGAGCATCACCGCGAGCGAAGCGCTGCGAAACACCTACGCAACGCGCGCGCACGACCAGACGGCGGCGAAGGCGAGCAGCGCCAGGCAGCGCGGCGAGGCCCAGGCCGCGCGCTACCCGTCGACGGAGCGCGGCTGGGTGCAGAAGGACGCCGTTCGTGCGGTGGCGGACCGGACGGCACGCGACATCGAGGAGAAGGAGCCGGAGACCGTCGAGGCGATCGACGAGGTGGTCGCGGAGATCCCGGACAAGTTCGTGGACGAGGGCGAGAAGACCCTCCAGGGCTACGACGAGCCCCTGCCGCAGCTCCTCGCCGAGGTCGACAACCAGATCACCACCGCCGGGCAGGAGCTGGATCGGGCCGCGGAGTCGGCGCGGGCCCACCTCGAGGCGATGTCGACGGCGATGATGAGCGAGCTCGAGGCCGCCGAGACTGCTGCGGCGGCGCGAGTCGAGGAGCTGGGACCGCGTTCGGTGGCCCAGATCAACATCGCCTCGCGCTCCGCACGGAGTGAGATCGACGCGGGCGTCCCGCAGGCGATGGAGAACGTGCAGCCGATCGCCGACGAGGCGGTCGAGATCCTCGCGAGTACCGAGGAGGCCGATCCGGAGCGCGCGCGTGCGTTCACCGATTCGGTGCTGGCCTTCATCAGCGGCGCAGCCGACGAGGGCGGGGCCGCGGTGAGCGAAGCCGGCGAGGCCGTGAGCGAGCAGTTCCAGCAGGCCGAGGCCTCCACGAACGGCGCCCTTCAGACCGCTCACCGGCAGGCCACCACGCAGCTCACCACGGCCGACGCGCAGTACAAGCGCCGGCTATCCGACTTCGAGGGCAAGGTTGTCGAGGAGCTCGAGGCGCCTCTGACCACCTTCGAGACGGGCATCACCGCGACCGAGACGGAGACGAGGGACAAGCTCGCGCCGGCCGTAACCGAGCTCCAGGGCAAGTTCGCCACGACCCTGCGCGAAGCCGACTCGAAGAGCGCGGAAGCGCTCCGGGACGGGATGGCCAAGAGCGACGAGGCAGTCGCAGAGCTGGGCGAGGCGATGACCGAAGCGGCCGACGACGCGGCATGGGACTACGACCATCCGATCCTCTCCACGATTCGCGACATCGGTCTGGTCGTGGCGGGCGTGATCGTCGGGATCCTCGCCGTGATCGCGCTCATCGTCGTGGTGATCGTGGCAGTGAAGCTGCTCGTGGCCGGACTCGTGATCCTCGGCGTGACGGCCGCGACCGCGGCGATCGTGGGCAAGATCGTCCTGATCACGCTCGCTGTGGTCGGCCTCGGGCTGACGGCGTACGCCGTGTACCAGGGCTATCAGGCGCGGCGGGCGCAGGGTGCCGGGTTCTGGGAGGCGCTCGGGGGCGGCGCCGCCGACGTGGTGGGCGTCACGGACATGCGCCGTGCCTTCAGTGAGGAGGGACTCAGTCCGTTCGACCGCGGCTTCTACTTCGGACGTGGCGCGGCAACGCTGGTCGCCACGCTCTTCGGGCGCCGCATCAGCGGCCGCATCAACTCGCGCCTCCCACCGTCGCTGGCCAACCCGGCGGCCGCCGGGCGGCTGGCCCGCATGCGGCTCAGGGGCATCAGCCCGGGCGGGGCGCGCGCTCCGCGCGTGCCGGGTGGCGCCGGCGCGGCTCCGCGCGCTCCGGCCGGAGGAGCAGGCGCTCCGGGGGCCGCTCCGCGTGCGCCGGCCGGAGGGGCGGGTGCCCCGGGGGCGGCTCCGCGTGCGCCCGGCCGGAGGGCCGGGCGGCAACTCCGCGTGCGCCCGCTCCGGCGGCCCCACGCGCGCCCGCGCCCGCGGGACCCAGGCCGCCCGCGCCCGCGGCGCCCAGGCCGCCCGCCCCGGCGCCCGTCGCGGCCGCGCCGCGAGCCCCGGCTGGCCCGCCCGCGCCGCGCGCGCCTGCTCCCCCGGCGCCGAGACCACCCGCGCCGCGTCCCTCGGAGCCGCGGATCGGGTTTGGTCGCGAGGGCGCCCGTGCCGCGCAGCCACGCCCGCCGGGCGCGCCGCGGCCGGCGGAGCCGCGGATCGGGTTCGGTCGCGAGGGCGCCCGTGCCGCGCAGCCACGCCCGCCGGGCGCGCCGCGGCCGGCGGAGCCGCGGATCGGGTTCGGTCGCGAGGGCGCGCGTGCCGCGCAGCCGCGTCCGCCGGGCGCGCCGCGGCCCTCCGAGCCGCGGATTGGGTTCGGCCGCGAGGGCGCGCGGGCGGCGCAGCCGCGTCCGCCGGGCGCGCCGCGTCCCTCGGAGCCGCGCATCGGGTTCGGTCGTGAGGGTGCCCGCGCGGCGCAGCCGCGTCCGCCGGGGGCGCCGCGGCCGGCGGAGCCGCGGATCGGTTTCGGTCGCGAGGGCGCACGGGCCGCCCAGCCGCGGCCGGCGCCCGCGCCTGGCGGCCCCGTGCGGGGCGCCCGGCCGGCGCAGGCGGGCCAACCCGCCACAACCGGCACGCCGCCCGGTCGCACCGCAGGCGGGCCCCCGCCGATCGGCGGCCGCTCCCCGGTGCAGGCGGGCGGGACAGCACCGGCCGGTCCAGTCGCCGCGCGCGGCGGCCCGCGTGGGGGAGCCGGTGCCGGGCAGGGCGGGCCCGGGGCGCGACAGGCCGGGGGACAGGGCGGGACCACTCGCGGGGCCGCGCCCGGCGGGCCCGCCCGACCCGCGCAGCCGGCGCAGGCCCCCGGACGCCGCGGCGGCCAGGCGGCACCGGCGCCGGCCCGGCGAGCAGGGCAGCCCGCCGCGGCACCCCCGGCACGCAGGAGGCCGCCCGCCGCCCCCCAGACCGTTCAGCCCGGCGCCGCGCCCGGACGCACCGGGCCGAACGTGGGGCACCGAGCCACCGGCCCCGCCAACAACCCCAGCATTGGCCGCGGGCGGGGCCAGATTCCCTGCTTCGCGGCGGGCACTCTCGTCGCGACCCCGGCGGGCCCCAGGCCGATCGAGTCGATCGTGCCCGGCACGGAGATCTACGCGTACGACAACGGTGCGCGCGCGGTGGTCCGCCGCACGGTGCTCGACGCGCCACGCGGGGAGACGACCTGCTGGGTGGACGTCGTGCTCGACACGGGGACCCTGCGCGCGACGCGCCACCACCCGGTGTGGGTCGAGTCCAAGGGGGCGTGGCTCGACGCGCTCGCCCTCGTGGCGGGAATGACCGTGCGCCTGCGCGACGGCACCCTGGCTGCGGTGGGTCGGGTGGCCGTGCGGCCGCTCTCCCGAGCGGAGTCGACCTTCAACCTGATCGTGGATCGCGCGAGCACCTACTTCGCCGGCGACCGGTTCGTGCTCGTGCACAACGGCACGCCACTCGGACAGCCTGGCCACAACGTCTACGTGCTCGCGCGCAACGGGCGCATCTACTACGTCGGCCGCTTCGGCCCGAACGAGTCGATCGCGAGCGTGATGGCTCGCCACAGCCGCACGCCGAAGATCCTGCCACCCGGTGTGGAACGCCGGTTTGTGCCGGGTCAGGACCAGATCCGCGTGCTTCAGCGCAACCTCACCTATGCCGAGGCGCGGCGCCTGGAGCACGAGGTCTGCGTGAAGGCCAACACCTACAAGGGGCGCGGAGCAAGCTGGCGCGGCAACCGCGACTACCCGATGAGCCCGCGCAAGTTCGCCAAGTACTACCAGCCGAAGGCATGTTGAGGAGCTGACCGGATGAGCGGTGATCTAACCGAACGCCTCGCCCAACTCGCCTGCGAGGGCCTGGGCGAGATCAGCGAGGACTTCGCCGAGGCGGTCGAGCGCAAGCCCACGCCCGCCGAGCTGTGCGAGCTGATCGCCTACGGGATCCAGTCCTCGCGCGAAGAGCTGTTCGACGACGTGCCGGCGAACGCGGTTACGGCCCTCCGGCCGAAGCTGCGTGGTAACGGAGACGGGTCTCCGAAGGGCGCGCTCGACGAGCTGGATGACAACGTCTTCTCGCAGGCGAATGGGCTGGTCACGGACCTTGTCCGCGGCTACCACGGCGAGACGGGCGACAAGCCCAAGCTGCAAACCCTCTGCGATCTGATCGTCGAGGCGCTCCACCGCTGCGGAGCGGACGTCATCTCCGGCGCACAGCCGGAGGACATCGTCGCGATCGAACCCGAGGTCCGCGAACAGGGTGGAGGGTCCACCAAGCCGGGCGACATCGTGGCCATCCCCGCCCCGGGTGGCGGTTACTTCACGGCCGTCGTGGTGACCAAGAACCAGGCGGGGACCGCATACGGCGTGTTCGAGGGAACTCGCGAAGCGGAGCCGGTGTCGTCGTCCTCCCCGCCGCCAGTGATGCCGCACCCGATCTACTCGGGCGACGAGCTCGTGAACGACGGCAGCTGGCCCGTCGTCGGTCACGACGAGGGGCTGCTCGAGCTGTTCCCGAGTGAGCCCGAGGTGTTCCGCGGCGCTCCGCTGATGCCGGACGTGGAGCCCGAGGCCGGGGAGTTCGGCTCCGCCGAGACGCCGTCCGGCGAGCGCCGTGACCTGACCGAGGAGGAGGCGGAGGAGATCGGCCTGACCGACGGCAGCTACAGCGAGTTCCAACCGCCCGAGGTCGTGCCGGAGTACCTCGCGCAGCGCCAGGGGAGCGGCTCGTGACCACCTTCCCGGGGAGCCCGCGCGTGCTCAAGGGCGCGCTCGTGGGGATCGATCCCACGGTGCCGATCCCGAAGGTGATCGTCTTTCAATACAACCCGGACACGCTCACCCGCACGCTGAAGCCGCGCGCCCCGGGTGGCGAGGGCGCGCGCTCGGAGGCGCTTCGGCTCACGGGGGCGCCCGAGGAGACCATCAAGGTGGACGTGGAGATCGACGCCGCCGACCAGCTCGAGAAGGCGGACGGCGTCACCACCGCGCTCGGCCTCTACCCGCAGCTGTCGGCGCTCGAGACGCTCGTCTACCCGCAGAGCGCCCTGGTGATCGCCAACACCGTCCTGCTCGCCGCGGGCACGATCGAGATCGTGCCGCCCACGGCGCCGCTGACGCTGTTCATCTGGGGGCCCCAGCGCATCCTCCCCGTGAGGATCGCCGAGTTCAGCATCACGGAGGAGGCCTACGACACCGCTCTGAACCCGATCCGGGCGAAGGCGAGCCTCGGGCTGAGGGTGCTGAGCTACAACGACCTGTCGCTCACCGACCCGGCCTACTACATGTTCCTCGCGCACCAGGTGGTCAAGGAGGCGCTGGGCGTGGTGGGCAGTGTCGGCAGCGTGGCCGCAGTGGCCGGAAGCGAGCTGGGGCTCTAGCCATGTTCGAGCACACCAGCCGCTACTACAGCCTCCCGGTGGTCACGGTCGAGCTGCCGGGCGGCCGGACGGTGTCGTACGTGAGCCGCCGCTTCCTGCCCCAGGGCCGCGCGCTTCCGCTGCTCGCCGAGGTGACCGTGGCCCAGGACGAGCGGATCGACCTGATCGCCCACCGCACCCTCGGCGACCCGGAGGCGTACTGGCGCGTCTGCGACGCCAACGACGCGATGGATCCGACCGAGCTGACCGGCGAGCCGGGTCGTCCGCTGCGTGTTCCCATGCCGCAAACGGGGAGCGAATGAGGTGCTCCTAGGCGTGAACCTCACCATGCTGATCGGCCCGACGGTGCCCGTCCCCGCCACGCCCGACATCTCGGAGGCCGTCCAGAGCGTCTCGGTGACGCACAACGACGAGGGACGGTCTGGATTCCAGGTGGTGCTGCGGGTCGGCCGCGCGGGCCCCACGGATCTCCTCGACTACCGGCTGATGATGAACCCGCTCCTGCGCCCGTTCAACCGGGTGATCCTGATGGTGCTCTTCGGGCCGGTGCCGCGCGTGCTGATGGACGGGGTGATCACGAACCACCAGTTCGCGCCCGGAAACCAGCCCGGCGCGGCCACGCTCACGCTCACCGGCGAGGACGTGAGCCTGATGATGGACCTCGAGAAAAAGCGCGCGGAGCACCCTTGCCAGAGCGAGTCGCTGATCGCGCTGAAGCTGATCGCGAGCTACGCGCAGTACGGGTTGATCCCGATGGTGATCCCGCCGGTGAGCGTGGACCAGCCGCTCCCGACCGAGCGCACGCCGGTCCAGCAGGACACGGACCTCGAGTACCTCAAGAAGATGGCGAAGCGCTTCGGGCACGTCTTCTACGTGGAACCCGGCCCGGCGCCCGGCACGAACTTCGCCTACTGGGGGCCGCCGAAGCGCTCGATGTTCCCGCAGCGCGCCCTCTCGGTGAATGTCGGGCCGGAGACCAACGTGGACTCGGTCAGCTTCAGCAACAACGCGATGGCGCCCACCATCGTCAAGGACGAGATCATCGACCGGCTGACCAACCAGAAGATGCCGGTCATCACCTTCATGGGCACGCGCATGCCGCCCCTGGCCGCGATGCCCGCGCTCCCGTTCAACCTGCCGAACGTCCGCACGAGCCTCCTCGAGCAGGGTGGCGAAGGGCTGAACGCAATGCAGGCGTTCGCGCGCGCGCAGGCCCTCACCGACAAGTCGGTCGACAACGTCGTGACCGCGCAGGGCGAGCTCGACGCGCTGCGCTACGGCGGGATGCTCCAGCCACGCGGGGTCGTGGGCCTCCGCGGCGCCGGCCTCACCTACGACGGCTTCTACTACGTCAAGACGGTCGCGCACTCGATCAGCAAGGGGAAGTACAAGCAGAAGTTCACGCTGACCCGCGAGGGCACCGTGTCCACGACACCGGCGGTGATCCCGTGAGCGAGTACTTCGGCAAGTACCGCGGGAAGGTCGAGCAGAACCTCGACCCCGAGCAGCGCGGCCGCCTGCTGGTCTCGGTGCCCGCCGTCACGGGCAGCGGCACCCTCAACTGGGCGATGCCCTCGGCGCCGTTCGCCGGAGACGGGGTCGGCCTGTGGGCAATCCCACCGGCGGGCGCGAACGTCTGGGTCGAGTACGAGGGCGGAAATCCCAACCAGCCGATCTGGACGGGTTGCTTCTGGGGGCTCGGGCAGGCCCCGGCGTCGCCGGCGCTGGCGGACCTCATGGTGGTGAAGACCACGACCTGCACGCTCACGCTCAGCGAGCTGCCGGGCCCGCTCGGGGGCGTGACGCTCGAGACCAAGGCCGGGATGAAGGTCACGCTCACCTCCACCGGGATCGAGATCACGAACGGGTCGGCGTCGATCAAGCTCCAGGGACCGACGGTGTCGATCAACGGCCAGGCGCTCGAGGTCACGTGATGTCCTCGGAGCTCGTACAGATCGGCGCGACCATCCAGTGCCCGCACGCCGGGCAGGCCACGATCACGCCGTCCAACCAGCGCGTGAAGGCCGGCGGAGCGTCCGTGGCGGTGCTGGCGGACTCCACCTCGATCTCCGGCTGCTCGTTCCAGGTTCCCGCCGGCCCGAGCACCAAGCCGCAGCCGTGCGTGACGGCGAAGTGGCTGATGGGGGCCGTGCGCGTGAAGGTCATGGGGCAGGCGGTGCTTCTGAAGACCAGCAGCGGCCTGTGCCAGAGCGCCGAGCAGATTCCGCAGGGCAAGCCGAACATCCAGATGACGCAGATGCGGGTGAAGGGCACCTGATGGAGCTCGACTTCCCCTATCGGATCGAACCCGGCGGCCGCACGGCGACCACGGAAGGAGCGGCGCACATCCGCGACCTCGTGGAGCAGCTCCTCTTCACGATGCCGGGCGAGCGCGTGATGCGCCCCGACTTCGGATCGGGCCTCATGCAGCTGGTATTCCAGCCGAACAGCGACGAGCTGGCGACCGCGGTCCAGTTCCTCGTCCAGGGCAGCCTCCAGCAGTGGCTCGGCGAGCTCATCACCGTCGAGGCGGTGGAGGCGAGCGCTGACGAGTCGGCGATCGACGTGACCATTCGCTACGTCATCCGGCTCACCGACGAGCGCCGGACCGAGACCTTCAGCAGGCGGTTGGGATGACGAGCGCCCAGTTCTTCGCCTGTAGCGACGAGCGCCGCCGGCGCAACGAGATCGCCGAGCGCACCGACGTCAACGGCATCGAGTTCCTCGAGGTCTTCGACGGCCCCGCGGTGGCGCTCGAGGAGCGCCAGCGCACGCTCTTCGTCCACTTCGTGCACGACCCGGGGACCCTCGGGATCGTGCGCGACAACGTGCGCATCGAGGGCGGCGAGCGCATCCGCGGCGTCCGCGTCGTCGAGGCCACGGTCGCCGTCGACCCTCGCAGCGGCTCCCCGGATCCCGTACTCGTCGTCGAGCTCGACAGACCGGGTGACTTCTCGATCTACACGCTGGTGCTCGAACCCACCGAGTCGAGCCCACTCACGGGCCTCGACGAGGTGCTCCAGTCGGTGGACTTCTCCTTCAAGGTCCATTGCGAGACGAAGTTCGACCCGCTGCACCCGCGCCCGCGGGTCGAGGCACCCAGGACCGAGCCGGCGCTCGACTACCTCGCGCGCGACTACCCGAGCCTCCGCCGGGTGCTGCTCGATCGCCTCGCCGTGCTCGCCCCCGACTGGCAGGAACGCAATCCCGCCGACATGGGCGTCGCGCTCGTGGAGCTGCTCGCCTACCTGGGCGACCAGCTGAGCTACCGCCAGGACGCCGTCTCGACCGAGGGCTACCTGGGCACGTGCCGGCTGCGCGCGTCGGCCCGCCGCCACGCCCGGCTGGTCGACTACCCCATGCACGACGGCTCCAACGCGCGCGCCTGGGTGCAGGTTCGGGTCGAGCCGGGCACCCCGGCCTTCGAGCTCGACGAGGCCACCTTCTACAGCGCGGTACCCGGGCTGCCAGAGGCGATGCTGCTCGGCTCGCGCGAGCACGACCGCGCCGAGGTGGCGGCCGCCACCGTCTTCCGCCTGCTGCGCCCGGTCAAGGTCGTGCCCGAGCACGACCGGATCCGCTTCCACGCGTGGGGCGCGAGGGAGTGCGTGCTGCCAAAGGGCTCCGTGCGCGCCACCTTGCGGGGCGCGCTGCCCGAGCTCGAGGAGGGAATGGTGCTCGTCTTCAAGGAGGAGCGCAGCCCGCGCACGGGCGATCCCGACGACGCCGAGCTGAGCCATCGCCACGCGGTGCGCCTGACGAGCGTGCACCACCGCAGCGACCCCGTGGGGGGCCGGTTCGACGATCCGCCCACGGACGATGCGCTTCCGGTCACCGAGATCGGCTGGGCGGACGAGGACGCCCTCCCGTTCCCGCTCTGCATCTCTGCCGAGGCAGCGGAGCAGTTCGGAGCCGGCTTCGTGGACGACGTGTCGGTGGCCCTTGGGAACATCGTGCTGGCCGACCACGGAGCTGAGGTCGAGGAGGACTTCGGCCGGGCGCCCGAGGACACGGTCGAACAGATCAGCAGTGACGGCGAGCCGTTCATGGCTGCGGCGCGCTTCCGGCCCCAGCTGCGCCACGGCCCCCTGACCCAGCAGGCGCCTGACGACACCGACGCGCCCGCCGCGGCGGCGCTCCGTTACCGGCCGGCCGACGCGGTGCCCGCGATCGCCCTCGACGACGGGACCTCCGAGGAGTGGGAGCCCAGGCTCGACCTGCTCACCAGCCGGACGCTCGACAAGCACTTCGTGGTCGAGCTGGAGGCCGATGGCCGCGGGCGGCTGCGGTTCGGCGACGGCAGTCACGGAGCGCGGCCCGTGGCAGGGCGGCCGTTCAGCGCGCGCTTCAGGGTCGGCAACGGCGGATCTGGAAACGTGGGCGCCGACACGCTGCTCCACGTGGCGAGCCCCGAGGGCAGCATCACCGGCGCCACCAACCCGCTCCCGGCCGGCGGGGGCGTGGACCCCGAGACGATCGAGGAGGTGCGCCAGTACGCACCCGTGGCCTTCCGGCCGCAGACGGTCGCCGGCGAGCCCGGTCGGCCGGACGGCCGGACGCTCGCGCGGGCCGTGACCCCGGCGGACTATGCCGCGGTGGCCGAGGCTCACTCCGAGGTTCAACGGGCCACGGCGACCCTGCGCTGGACGGGCAGCTGGCGCACGGTCTCCCTGACCGCGGACCGGTTCGGCGGTGGCACGGTGGACGCGGACTTCGAGGAGGAGCTGCGCGCGCATCTGGAGCGCTACCGGCTCGCGGGCCACGACCTCGAGATCGACCCACCGCGACTGGTGGCGCTCGAGGTGGCGATGCACGTGCGCGTGAAGCCGGGCTACTTCGCCGACCAGGTGCGCAGCGCACTGCTCGCCGTGCTGTCCAACCGCGTCCTCCCGGACGGGCGCCGAGGCGTCTTCCATCCCGACCGGCTCACGTTCGGCCAGACGGTCTACCTGAGCCCTCTCTATGCCGAGGCGCAGGCGGTGGACGGGGTCGAGTCGGTGGACATCACGACCTTCCAGCGCCGTGACCAGCCGGGGACCACCGGCCTCGAGGCCGGTCGTGTCCTCTTGAACCGCCTGGAGATCGCGCGGCTCGACAATGACCCGAGCTTCCCCGAGCGCGGCACGCTCACGCTGACACTGGCGGGTGGCCGATGACGCTCGACCTCCAGGGCTGCGAGGGCATCGGCAAGGAGGCGCCGCAGCTCATCGACAACCGCCCCGGCCTGGCGGCGATCGCATACCGCCCGGGCACGCACAGCCGCTTCAAGAGGAGCATGCTGGCGCGCCTCTCCGCAGCCGACCTGCCGGCGCTGAACGGCCTGTCGACCCGGGCCGACAGCGACTTCGGCGTGGCCATCCTGGACGCGTGGGCCACCGTCTCGGAGATCGTGGCCTTCTACCAGGAGCGGCTCGCAAACGAGGCGTACATGCGCACGGCGACCGAGCGTCGTTCGGTCGTGGAGCTCGCGAACCTGATCGGGTACGTGCCGCGCCCGGGCGTGGCGGCAAGCGCGTACCTCGCCTTCTCGATCGAGCGGGCGGGCGAGGAGGACGACGTGCCGGTGCCGCTCGGCACGCGCGTGCAGAGCATCCCGGCCCCCGGCGAACTGCCGCAGACCTTCGAGACCGTCGAGCCGATCACCGGCCACCCGGACTGGAACGCCATGAGGCCGGTCCTCACCCAGCGCCATCCCGAGCTCACGCCCTCGACCGAGGTGGTGAGCGTCCGCGGAACGGCTCTGAACGTGCGGCGCGGCGACAGCCTGCTGGTGGTGGCAGGCGCGGGGTCGTCGAACCGCGTCGTCAAGCGCGTGCTCGCCGTGGTCGTCGACACGGAGAGGGACACCACGCGGCTCGACCTTGCCGAGGACCCCCCGTCGCCGCCTCTGTTCCACTTCATCCACCTGCCGCGGATCCATTGGGATCCGACGCCGCGCAAGCTCACGTCGGCCGCCGTGCAGAGCAACGTGCTGAGCGGCTCGTGGCGCCAGGCGGACCTCAAGGCCTACACCCGCGTGCAGCGCTGGCCGGTGCGCAAGCTCGCGCTGAACCTCGTTCGGCTCAGGCACCTGATCTTCGACGCTTTGCCTGCGGAGAAGGGCGTGTTCGCCTTCCGCCAGCGCGCCGGGGTCTTTGGCCACAACGCGCCCCCGTGGAACGACCTGCCCACGCCGAAGCCGGCCAACTGGGAGGGCCGCACCCTGAGCGACGAGCCCGGGGCATCCAACCGCGAGATCGACCTCGACGCCAGCTATCCCGGAATCGTCAAGGGCAGCTGGCTCGTGCTCGAGGACCCGAACCGCCGGGACGTCTTCAAGGTCGAGGACAACTCGCAGCTGAGCCGCGCCAACTTCACGATCTCGGGCAAGGTCTCGCGGCTCAAGCTGAGCTCGAACGCGAACTTCAGCTCGTACACGCTTCGGAAGACGTCAGTACTGGCCGAGAGCGAGGCGCTCCAGCTGGCCGAGCTTCCGGTCACGGATGTGGTCAAGGGCAACCGGCTCGTTCTGGACCGCGCCTACATCGGCCTGACGGTGGGACGCCCGGTGGCCGTGACCGGCGTCCGCACCGATCTGGACGGCGTGACCGACAGCGAGGTCCTCACGCTCGCCGACGTGATCTTCAACGAGGGGCGGACGGAGCTCGTGTTCTCCACGAGCCTGGCCAACGAGTACGAGCGCACGACGGTCACGGTGAACGCGAACGTGGCGTTCGCCACCCACGGCGAGGGAAAGAGCGAGGCGCTCGGCAGCGGCGACTCGGATCGCCCCTTCCAGGCGTTCGCGCTGGCGCAGGCGCCGCTCACCTACGTCCCGGCCCGCAGCCTGACCGGCGCGGCGTCCACGCTCGAGGTGCGCGTGAACGAGCTGCTCTGGGAGCAGGTGGACTTCCTCTACGGCCACGGTCCGGACGAGCACGTGTACATCACGCGCGACGACGACGAGGGGCGCACCCGCGTGGTCTTCGGAGACGGGCGCACGGGTTCCCGGGTACCAACCGGGCAGGAGAACGTGCGGGTGAGCTACCGCGTGGGGATGGGGGCCGAGGGCCTCGTGCGCGAGCGCCAGCTCACTCTCCTCTCGACCAAGCCGCTCGGCGTGCGCGACGTGGTGAACCCGGTGGCCGCCGGCGACGCGGCGGACCGCGACGGGCGTGACGACATCCGCCGCAACGCCGCGCTGCCGATCCGCACGCTCGACCGGATCGTGTCGCTCAAGGACTACGAGGACTTCGCGCGCGCGTTCACGGGGATCGCCAAGGCGCTGGCCACGTGGACATGGGACGGGTACCAGCGCGGTGTCTTCGTGACCGTGGCCGGCGTGGGCGGCAAGGCCGTGGAGGAGGGCGGCCTCACGCACGCCAACCTGCTGTCCGTGGCCAGGGCGGCGGCCGAGGAGGCCGTGCTGCTGCGCGTCCAGAGCTACATCCCCGCCTTCTTCCGCGTGGCCGCGGATGTGCGCGTGCACCAGGCGTACCGCAGGGAGCTCGTCGTTCCCGCGGTCGAGGCCGCTCTCGTGTCGGCGTTCTCGTTCGACGCGCGCGAGTTCGGGCAGTCCGTGTCGAAGAGCGAGGTCGTGGCCGCAATGCAGGCGGTGCCGGGCGTCGTGTCGGTGGACCTCAACCTGTTCCAGCGGACCGATGCCGACGAGGACGAGCTGCCGCTGGCGGAGCGGCTGATCGCCGCAACGCCGCGCGCGGGCACCAACGTGACGGTTCCGGCCGAGCTCCTGATGCTCGACCCGCGGCCCGTGGAGCTGGGGGAGATCGGCGCATGAGCTTCGACCTCGAGGAGATCTACGCGCTGCTGCCCGAGGTCTATCGCACGCGCGACGCCACCATCGCCGAGTCCCGCGAGGACCTGTTGACCCCCGCCGAGCAGACCGAGCTCGACGCGCTTCGCGCCGCTCTGGCGGCCGGCGAGCCTCTGGACGAGACGCAGCAGCGCGACCTCGAGCGACTCGAGGAGAAGCGGCTGCGGGGCCCGCTCAAGACGCTGCTCTCGATCGTGGCCGAGCAGGTGGCGGGCCTCGAGGAGAGCATCGAGCAGCTCTACGACGACCACTTCATCGAGACGTGCGCGGACTGGGCCGTGCCCTACATCGCGGACCTCGTGGGCCACCGGCCGCTCGACCCGCAGCTCCAGAGCCTCCTCGGGAGCGGCCGTGCCGAGGTGGCGAACGCCGTGCGGTCGCGGCGCCGCAAGGGCACGGCCGCGACACTCGAACAGCTCGCGCTCGACCTCACGGACTGGGACGCGGCCGTGGTGGAGCTGTTCCTGACGCTCGCCACGACCCAGTACCTGAACCATCTGCGGCTCGACCACCCCGGCACGCCCGACATGCGCCGTAGCGCCGAGCTGGAGCTGCTCGCCACGCCGTTCGGGCGCAGCGCTCGCAGCGCGGACGTGCGCCGCATCGGCGGCGCCGCGCGGCCCAACATCCCCAACGTCGGCATCTTCCTGTGGCGCGTCGGCTCGCGCCGCCTGACGGACTCGCCAGCCTCCCCTGTCGACGCTCGCCGTTTTCGGTTCGACCCGCTGGGTCGCGACATCCAGCTCTACACGGCCGCCGAGCGCGAGCCCGAGATCACCCGCCTGGCGGATCCGCTGGTGGTCCCGTTGCCGATCACGAGAAGAGCGCTGCGGCGACAGCTCGACGCGCTCTACGGTCCCGGGCGAAGCCTCTCCGTGCACCTCGGTGACGACCTGATGGAGCTCGACGACGTGGAGGCGTGCGACCTCTCGGACCTGGACGGTGGATGGGCGCACCCGGGCCAGGAGAAGGTCGCGATCGACCCCGTCCTGGGCCGTATCGCCTTCCCCGAGGACGTCCAGGAGCCGGTCAGGGTCACGTTCCACTACGGCGGTGCCGCCGACATCGGCGGGGGCGAGTACGACCGCACGCCCACCGGCACCGATCCCTCGGCGCTCGAGCGCGAGGTCCCCCGCGACCGCGAGACGATCTCGCTTGCGCTCGCCGACCTCGGCGGCGCCGGGGCCGTGGAGATCACCGGCAACGACATCTTCGACGAGACGCCTCAGCCGCAGGTGGCCGCCGACGCTCGCCTCGCGATTCGTGCCGGAACGGGGAGCCGTCCGCTGCTGCGACTGTCGGGCGACCTGGTCGTGACCGGGGGAGACAGCGGCGAGGTCACGCTTGACGGGCTCTTGATCACGGGCGGCCGCCTCGTGGTTCCGGGCGGCTCGAACGAACTTCAGCGGCTGCGCCTCGTGCACTGCACGCTGGTCCCGGGCAGCGCGGAGAGCCTCGAGGTGGATGCGCCCAACGTCGTCGTGGAGATCGAGCGAAGCATCGTCGGCGCGCTGCGGCTCGCGGAGGGGTCCGAGATCTCGATCTCCGACTCCATCGTCGATGCCGGCGACCCGACGGAGGTGGCACTGGAGGCCCCGGGCGGCGGGACGGCCGGGCCGGTGGCGCTCGACTCCTGCACGGTGATCGGCAAGGTCCGCACGACCACGCTGACCGTGTCGGACTCGATCCTGCACGCGGCGCGAGCTGCGGGGGATACGTGGCCGGCCGCGGTGATCGCCGAGCGCGGACAGACCGGGTACGTGCGCTACTCGTATGCGCCGCTCGATTCACAGCTTCCACCCCGCTACGAGTCGCGCCCACGCGGAAGCGCCGAGGCGGGGATGACTCCCGTGTTCACGACGACGGAATACGGCGAGCCCGCCTATTGCCAGCTCCATGGCGCCTGCCCGCGCGAGCTCTTGTGCGGCGCGGCGGATGGAGGAGAGATGGGGGCGTACCACCACCTCTACGCGCCTCAGCGCGTGGCGGGGTTGTCGGCACGCCTGGACGAGTACCTGCGCTTCGGGCTCGATGCGGGCCTGATCTTCGCCAGCTAGTTAGGAGGAGCTTGTGAGAGGCGACTTTTCACGAAAGACGTTCCGGCCCAACAAGCACTACAGCGGCGTGCTGATGCAGCAGGGACGGGTCCAGGTGGACGCGGACTGGAACGAGCAGCACGAGATCCTCCGCTACCACGCCGATACGGCGGCCGCCGACGTGATCGGTCCGAGCGGCGCGCCCCAGACCTCGCCGGGCTTCGGCATCGAGCCGACGGCCACCGGCGACGATCTGACGATCGGCGCCGGCCATTTCTACGTCGACGGGGTTCTCTGCGAGAACGACGCCGCGGTCGACTTCTCCGAGCAGCCCGACCTCCGCTCGACCGGCGGCGCCCTGCTGCCGAGCGACGACGGCCTCTACGTCGCCTATCTGGAGGCGTGGGACCGCCATGTGACCGGCCTCGAGGACGAGGCGGTGAAGGAGACTGCGCTCGGCGGCGTGGACACGGCCACGCGCACCAAGACGGTCTGGCAGGTCAAGCTCCTGCCGGTCACGGACCCGGGCGGCACGGTCAACTGCGCCACGACGTTCGGGGAATGGACCGACCTGCTCGCCGAGCAGGGCGCCGATCCAAGCGCAAAGGGCCGGATGCGGGCGCAGTCCCAGCTCGAGGAGCCCAGCCCGGACCCGCTGTGCGTGCTGCCGCCGAGCGCCGGCTATCGCCGGCTCGAGAACCAGCTCTACCGCGTGGAGATCCACGAGGGCGGCAGCCGCTCGGAGGCCACCTTCAAGTGGTCGCGCGACAACGGCACCGTGGCCAGCCGGATCGAGCCGGACGAGAACGGGGTGGTCGTGAGCGGCACCGAGATCCGCGTTGCCGAGATGGGGCGCGACGGCGTGCTGACGTTCGCGTCCGAGCCGCTTCCCACGTGGCTCGAGCTCACCGACGACCGCTACGAGCTGCTCGACCAGCGCGGCGAGCTGGCCCAGGTGCAGGGCGTCGACCCGGCGGCCAGGACGATCACCTTCGTTGCCGGTTCGCTACCCACGCTCGATCCCGACGAGCACCCCGTGGTGCGGAGGTGGGACCAGTCCGGAGCGGACGCCGCCTCCACCGGAGTGCCGATGACGGGCGACTGGCAGGCGCTCGAGGACGGCGTGGAGGTCCTGTTCGAGGAGGGCACGTACCGGACCGGCGACTTCTGGCTCGTGCCGGCGCGCACCGCGATCGGCTTTGGGACCGGCACGGTCGAATGGCCCCAGGAGAGCGGAGCGCCGGCCGCGCGGCTGGCGGACGGCACGCAGCACCACTTCGCACGCCTGGCCCTGGTGCGCCGGAGCGGCGGGGCGTTCAGCCTCGTCACGGACGGCGACTGTAGAGAGAGCTTCCCGCCGCTCACGGCGATCGCCGCGACCGACGTGTCGTTCTCGAACGCCACCTGCAACCTGGGCAACTCGCGCAACGTGCAGGAGGCGCTGGACGTGCTGTGCCAGCGCTCGGGCTCGATCTGCACGCTGCTGCTCGGCCCCGGCGACGACCTGAACGCGGCGCTGTCCCAGCTCGGCAGCACGCAGGACGCACTGATCTGCCTGCGTGCCGGCACCTACACCCTGACCGCGCCGCTGCGGCTCCAGGACCGCCGCCACGTGCAGATCGTCGGCGCGGGGCGCGGTACGCGCGTGCAGGCCCCGAACTCGGAGGTCGCGCTGCGGTTCGAGCGCTGTGTCAGCGCGACCGTGGAGAACCTCTCGGTGACGGCGGGCCTGGTTGGCGAGAGCGGGCAGGACCTGAATCGGCTGAACGGTGCGGTCACCTTCGTGGACTGCGGGTCGGCGACCGTCGAGGGGGCCGAGGTCACCTGCGCGGGGGCGGCGCACCGAGCGGGCAGTTGCATCACCGTCCGCAACGCCCCGGCGGCGTCCAGCACGGCCGCGACCATTGCCGGCTGCGACGTGCGCGTCGGCCACCTCCAGGTGGGTGTGCTGCTGGTGAACGTCGACCGGAGCAGCGTCCGCGACAACGTCGTTCGCGGCGTCGGGCGCCCGCCGGACCAGCAGCTGCTCGCCGACGCCCGATACCGCGGGCTCCAGCGCAAGAACCTGATTGCGAGCCTGCGCCGCGGCGGTGCGCCGCCGGCCAACACCAACGCCACGGTCACGTTCAACGGTCAGGTCGTGCACTTCCGCACCCCGCCCGAGCTGATCCGCGGGAACCGCAACGCGAACGACTGGCAGACCGCGATCAACACGCTCGCCCCCGGTGGGATCTCGAGCCCAACGGCGCTCGAGCGGTTCCTGGCCAGGTTCGCCAGCAGCGTGCTGAGCCAGGGCGGATTCGGGTCCGGCGGCTCGCAGGCGTTCAGGAACGTGATCGCGTCGCTGCTGGCTCAGGACACTGCGACGGCGGAGCAGGCGATCGTGATCGGCGGCGAACAGGCTGACGACGTGAGGATCGTGGGCAACACGGTCGAGCGCGCGCTACAGGGCGTCCACGTCGGCCTCGGCCGGGCGGACGCGCCGACCGCCGCGGGCGTGCTCGTGATCGAGGGGAACACGATCGGCCTCAACCTCACCACGAGCGCCACGCGCGCCCGCCACGGCATCTCGATAACGAGCGCGAACAGCGTGATCGTGGACGGCAACTTCGTGAGCGCGACGCGCTCCCAGAGGACGCAGACCCTGCCCGTGGAGGGAGTCCGGATCTTCGGCACGATGGGCCGCCGCGTGATCGTCCGGCACAACCACATCACCGGCGGGATGGCGGTCGGCGTGACGTTTGCGCCGCTGAACCTGCCGCTGCCCGTCCAGCCGCTGTGGATCATCACCGAGAACGTGATGGAGTTCTCGACGACGAAGGTGGATGTGCCCGGAAAGGCGCCGGGCCGGCCGGGGGTCACGGACCCCGCGGCCGTTCGCCAGAGGGTGCGCGGCCTCGCCGACAATTTCGCTTGACATGAGGCCCGCGCAGCGAGACCCTATGTCACGCGTGCGGCAACTATTGGTAGGCCGCTGTTGAGTTTGGTCAGAGCGATGGTTCTTCACGGCACTAAGTTCGTGAGTTTGTGTTCCGTTTAACTGGTTTTCGCATAGTCAGCGGTAGGGTTCGACTCCCAAATCCGGCGTACAGGAAGGCGAGGCTCAGGTCTCGCCTTCCGCTTTTTGCGGGCCCCTCCTAGGCGCCGAAGCGGAACTTCAGCATCCGCTCGCCGGACGCGAAGCAGCGCATCAGCCAGTGCTCGTCGCCGAGGCGGCGGTTGTGACAGCGGAACGAGCCGAAGCTGCAGCGCAGGCCGCTGCGGTTGCAGTCGAAGCGGCCGTTCCAGAACGCCTTCACCATCCGGCGAGCCTTGGGGCAGCCGATCACGCGCGTCCTGATGTCCTCGACGCCGGCGCCCACGATCGGACCCCTGGTGAAGACCGGCTCGTCGCCGCCGCCGGCGGTGTGGCCGTAGTTGCCGCATGAGTGGCGGGCCTGGGCCGAGGCAGGGGCCGCGGGCAGGAGAATCAGCAGGGCAGCGGTGGCAGCCGCTACGCAGACGCTTCGCATTTGCGCACGATATCGTGGACCCCCGAACGGGGCGTGGCGCAGTCTGGTAGCGCATTCGGCTGGGGGCCGAACGGTCGCTGGTTCAAATCCAGTCGCCCCGACTCGCAGCACCGTGACGTAATGATCAATTTCGAGACGCTTTCCTCCACCGACCTGCAGCGGGCGCCTTACGAATGGGCGCTCGTCGACGAGGCGATCGACTCCACGGGAGCGGCGGCGCTGATCGACACATTTCCGGTCGACGACTTCTGGCGCCTCTCACACGACGACGGAGAGAAGAGCTACACGTACGCCGCGCGCCCGTTGGTAATTCTGGGCGCCGAGCGTCCCGCCAACCTGGCGCCGCTGCCGGGTTCCTGGGCGGAGCTGGTGGCGGACTTGCTGTCGCCCCGGTACCGCGAGTCGCTTGCCCAGGTGGTGGGGCAGTCGCTCGACGATGCGCTGATGGAGGCGGCGGTCTGGCGTTGGGACGACGACGCCGAGCTCGGTCCTCACCTCGACATGCAGCAGAAACTTCTGACTCAGGTCTTCTATCTCAATGGTGGCTGGAACCCCTGGTGGGGCGGCTGCCTTCGTATCCTGAACTCGCGGGAGGACAGCGACCTCTTCGCCGAAATTCCGCCGCGATTGGGCAACTCGTCGATCCTGGTCCGCTCGGAGCGATCGTGGCATTCGGTGTCACCGGTGGCGAATCCGCCAGTGCCCCGCCGCAGTGTCATCGTGACCTGGTTCCACCCCGGCTCTACAAGCCCGTCCTGGTATGAGGACGCGGACGGCGAAGTTCAGAGCCACGCAAGCCCGCCGGGCGGTATCAAGGAGGAGTCCCCGGCCTCCCGTGGGGTTGCCACGCTCGAGGCGCACGTCGCCGCGACCGACGCGCGCTGCGCTGAGCTCAGCGCAGTTCGCAACAGGAAGGCGGTGCGCGCGACCCTTGCGGTCACCGGATCGCTCGAGTCACTGCGGAAGCGCGCGGGACGCCGCGAGAAGCCGCTCCACAACTAAGTCATTTCTCGCCGCCCTTTGACGCACGGCGTCGAGGTCGACCTGATCACCCGCAGGTCGTTGGATCAGCGCCCGCAGCTGCTCGGCCGCGGTGGCTGAGTCACTCGCGATCGCGCCATCGACGCCGAGCATCGCGAACATCGCCGTTGCCTTGAAAGCCCCGTTCAACAAGACGGTTGGCACGCCGGTGCAGAGACCGAAGATCGCAGGGTGCATGCGCATCGAGACAAGCCCGCGATGGTCCGAGATCAGTCGCGCGCACGTGCGCGGCGCGAGATAGCCCGGGACGCGCCGTATTCGCCTGGCGTGCCGTCGCGGCAGCGAGGCGACGATGCGGTCGGCAATCTCTCCGTCGTCCTCCAGGCCACGACCAAGGCTGCCCAGGCCCTGTTGGGTCGACAGCAACGTGACGTGCTCTCCGTTGCCCAGCCGAATGAGCTCTTGCACCAGTCCGCGGAGCGCGTCGAATGACTCGCCAGGCTGTTCCCCGGCGCCGTCGGCACGCAGCCAAGGGTGCTCGGAGAGGACGCACGCGAGGCCGCTACGCGCACCAGTCGGCGCCGGCTGCGGCGGAAGGAGGCTGAACGCCTCATCGGCACCCAGGACGACCCGTCCCGCCGGTGCCCCCAAGTCCGCGACGTTCGCCACAGAGTCCGTCTCGCGCAGACCGATGGCAACGGCGGACTCGTAGACGCGCCGCAGAATGGCCCGCTCGCGGGGACGGCTAAAGGAGCTCACGCTCTGAGCGCAGAACGCAAGCGGCAGGCCGCGCTCGACCACGAGCTCCCACGCCCGCAGTCGCTCCCAAGGGTCATATTGCTCCATCGCGAAGCCGCCGCCCTGACTCAACACCACATCGGCGCTCGCAAGAAGCCGCTCGGAGTCCGACGGGTCCCAGTCGTCCATCTCGGGTATCAGCCGGGTCACACCGACGAGCCCAGCGAGCGGGGGGACGATCATGAGCTCCGGGTAGAAGCGCGACAGCAAGTCCCCCTGATACGCCGCGTGGACGATTGCCGCTTCGGGAGCCAGGCGCTGCAGCCGGAGTTGCGTGGCGAGCGCGATCGAGCCGTCCCCAGCATTCGCGAGCCAGGCGTCTGCAACAAGGATCCGCGGCCGACCCTCTGTCCAGTGTCGCACCAGCATGGTCGCAAGCTAACCCATGCGCGCGATCCCGCCACTGGCACCCCACGAGCCGTTCGGTTAGGTTCGGCCGATGAAGACTCGCGCGCCGTCCCTCCGCATCGCCCTCCTCGTCCTTGCCGTGATTTCGCTCCTTGTGCCGGTCTCGGCCCTTGCCAAGAAGAAGCACAAGCGGCACGGTCCGAAGAAGGAGAACAGCCCGCTTGTGATCGGGCACCGCGGCGCGAGCGGTTTCTTGCCCGAGCACACCCTTCAGGCCTACCGGCTGGCGATCCGGCTCGGCGCGGACTACATCGAGCCCGACATCGTTGCGACCAAGGACGGCGTCCTGATCGCGCGCCACGAGCCGTTCATCGGCGACGAGGACCCGACCACCCGCGATTCGACGAACGTCGCCGACCATCCCGAGTTCGACAGCAGGCTGACGACCAAGGTGCTCGACGGCGTCTCGACGACCGGCTACTTCGCGTCCGACTTCACGCTCGCCGAGATCAAGACGCTCGGCGCGAAGCAGACGCGGGGCGGGCGCCCGACGGAGTTCGACGGGAAGTTCAAGATCCCGACGCTCCAGGAGGTCATCGACCTGGCGAAGCGCGGGTCGCGGAAGCACGGGCACAGGAAGCACGGACACGGGAAGCACGGGCAGAGGATCGGCATCTATCCCGAGACGAAGCACCCGACCTTCCACCAGGACCTCGGGCTGCCGCTCGAGGGCCGGCTCGTGCAGGTCCTGAAGCGGAACGGGCTGAACAAGCGCCACTCGCCCGTCTTCATCCAGTCGTTCGAACAGGCGAACCTCAAGCAGCTGAACACGATGACCCCGGTTCGCCTCGTCCAGCTCGTCGATGCGAACGACACCGACGCCAACGGGAACCCGACCTTCGCACCGCCGTTCGACCGTCCGTATGACTGGACCGTGTCGGGGCGCTCGGACTTCTTCAGCTATTTCGCCACGAACGCGGGCCTCGACGAGATCAAGACCTACGCGGACGGCATCGGCCCGTGGAAGGTCTACATCATCCCGACCGCCGGCGGCGGGGGCGGAGCCGTCTTCCCGCCAACCGACCTGATCGCCCGCGCTCACGCGCGTCGCCTTCTGGTCCACACGTGGACGTTCCGGGACGACGCGTTCCCGACCGGCTACCCCGGCGGGCCCGTCGAGGAGTACCTCGCCTTCTACAGGCTGGGTATCGACGGCGTGTTCTCGGACTTCCCGGACACGGCCTGGGCCGCGAGGGAGATCTTCAGAGGGCTCTAGGTCACAAGCTGGACGATCGCGGCGATGCCCACCGCCACGATCACCGCCCGCAGGGCCTGTGGCGATAGCCGCCGGCCGTAGCGGGCGGCCAGCTGGGCGCCCACGACGGAGCCGGCCGCGATCAGCGCGGCCGGCCCCCAGGCCACGTCGGCGACCGCGATGAAGACGAGCCCCGCCACGGCGTTCACGATCCCGGCGAGCACGTTCTTCAGGGCGTTCACGCGCTGGAGGTCGTCGGGCAGGGCGAGTCCGAGGATGGCCAGCAGCAGAATGCCCTGCGCGGCGCCGAAGTAGCCGCCGTACACGCCCGCGAGGTACACGAACACCCGTGGCGTTCCCGTGCCGTGCGCCTCTGGGGGCGGCCGGTGCTCCGCCACGAGGCGGTCGAGCTGGCGCTGGAACACGATCGACGCGAGCGCGATGCCGATGAACACCGGCACGATCGCCTCGAAGGCCGACTGCGGCAGCACGAGCAGGAGCACCGCGCCGCTGATGCCGCCGACCAGCGAGGCGGCACCGAAGCGCAGCACGCGCGTGCGCTGGCCAGCGAGCTCGCGGCGGTAGCCGATCGCGCCCGCCACCGAGCCCGGCACCAGGCCGATCGTGTTCGAGACGTTCGCCGTGACGGGCGAGTAACCGAAGGCGAGCAGGACCGGGAACGTGATCAGCGTGCCGCTGCCGACCAGGGTGTTGATCGCGCCGGCCGCCATGCCGGCCGCGGCGATCGCGGCGATCTCGGCAGCGCCCACGGGGCGGCGATCCTAGCGCGGGCGCACGGGGCGGGTGCAGTGGCCGGTGTCCCGAGTGGATCATCGGGACACCGGTCGCAGCCATCCCGGCTGCCAGCACCCGGCACCTCCCATAACCGACCGGGCTCCCTCCCGGTCCGACACGGTGATACCCGCTAGGGAGAGGATGTAAGCATCCGCATTTGTGGAGGCGCTCTCCGCCCGCGGTCAGGCGCTGGAACGCTTCCTGTTCGGTAGTAGCCTGAACGCATGCGTGTGATCGACTGCCAGTGCGGCACCACCCTGAAGGCGGCCAATGACGAGGACCTCGTGACCGTGGTTCGCGACCACGTGAACGAGGAGCATCCGGAGCTGGACCTGACGGATGAGCAGCTTCAGGAGATGGTCGCCGAGCAGGCCTACGACGCCGAGGACGCGTAGCACGCGCGCCAAACGGGTAAAACGAGCGTGCCGAAGGGAACCGAATCGGGGGAGCAGGATGCTCGGAGAGCGGGACGACACGACGTCGCTGGTACGTGATCAGGCCGTGGCGCACATGGAATGCGACGTGCCCGTGGGCTGGTCGCTCGACGACTGGCGCACCGTGCGCGGCCTCGCGCGCGACGTCATAGAAGAGCCTGCAACGCGGTGGTGGCGCCGGCGACCACGAGCACCGCGCCGATCGCGCGCAGCAGCTGACGCTCGCTGAGCCTGCCCGTCAGCCGGGCACCCAGGAGCGCGCCGGGCACTGAGGCCGCCGAGCCGATCGCGAGCAGGTCCCAGTCCACGCCGTCCGGTGTGTGTCCGATCACGCCGGCGATGCCCACGCACACCCCCACCGTGAGGTTCGTCCCGACCGCCCGCGCCGGCACTTCCCCGACGTAGCGCAGGAGGGCCGGCATTCGCAGGGCGCCCAGGATCAGGCCAACAAGGCCGCCGAGTACGCCGACCACGGCGCCCGTGAGGACCGCGGCACGGATGTCGAGGTCCTCGCCGGCCGGCCCGCTTCGGCGGGGCGCCTTGTCTCGCTCGCGCAGGAGGTCGATCCCGAAGTAGAGGAGCACTGCGCCGATCGCCACGAGCAGCGCGTCGTCGGGGAGCAGTCCGGACAGGTAGCCGCCGACCACGGCGCCGACCATCGACGGCGGGGCCATCCAGGCGAATAGCCGCCAGTTGACGCGCCCGGCCCGCACGTGCACGATCGCAGCGGCGAGTGCGGCGACCCCCGAGATGCCGATGTTCGCCCCAGCGCCGGCGGCGGGGTGGGACGCCACCAGCAGCACGGCGGGAAGGCGGATGTTGCCGAGCACCAGGCCCACGACCCCGCCCGCGAGGGCGACCGCGAAGCACCACGCGCAGAAGGCGATCAGCTCGAGCGGATCCACGAGGCGCGGAAGTCTCCCAGGCAGCGAGTGAGAATCGTTCTCACTACGATGGAAGGCGTGCGCAGGGTCCTCGTCTCGCTACTCGCGATGCTCGTCGCCGTTCGTTGTGGCCTGCGGGGACGACTCCCGCTCCGGCAGCAGCGTCACGGTCGTGGCCACCACCACGCAGGTGGCCGACCTGGTGCGCCAGGTTGGCGGAGGTCGGGTCCGCGTCGAGGGCCTGCTGCGCCCGGGCGGCGATCCTCACGACTACGAGCCGAGGCCGAGCGACGTGGCCGCCGTGGCGGATGCGACCGTGGTGTTTCGGTCCGGCGGCGAGGTGGACGACTGGCTAGCCGACGTGATCGACAGCGCGGGCGGCGACGCGCGGGTCGTGAGCCTGATCGACTCGGTGAAGCGCGAGGACGACGATCCCCACTGGTGGCAGGACGCTCGCAACGGGGTGCGTGCGGTGGAGGCCGTGCGCGCGGAGCTCACGAGCGCCGACCCGGCCGGCCGCGCCACGTTCGCGCGCAACGCCGGGCGGACCATCAGGACGCTCGAGACCCTGGACCGTCGCATCGCCGCCTGTGTCGAGCGCGTGCCGCCGGCGAGGCGCAAGATCGTCACGACCCACGACGCGCTCGGCTACTTCGCGCGCCGCTACGGCGTGGAGGTGGTGGGGGCGGTGATCCCCTCGCTCTCGACGCACGCGCAGGCGTCCGCCGGCGACGTTCAGCGCCTGGTCCAGCAGATCCGCAGCGAGCGCGTGCAGGCGGTCTTCCCGGAGAGCTCCGTGAACCCCGACATCGAGAAGGCGATCGCGCGCGAGGCAGGGGCGACCATCGGCGATCCGCTCTACGCGGACTCGCTGGGCCCGGAGGGGAGCGCCGGCGACACCTACACGGGCGCGCTCGCCGCGGACGCTGACGTGCTGGTGCGCGGCATGTCCGGCGGGCGCGTGAGCTGCTAGCCGCGGCGACAGGCGGGGCACTGGCCCCGCAGGGTCACGTCGTGGGCGTCGATCGAATAGTCGACGCGTCCGGCGAGCTTCTCGATCGCGCGCTCGAGGCCGGGGTCCTCGAAGGCTGAGACCTGGCCGCAGCTCTCGCAGACGATGTGGTGATGGTGCTCGCCCTTCGGGCCCACCGGCTCGTAGCGGGCAACGCCCTCCGCCGCGTCCACGCGACGGGTCAGCCGCAGCTTGTCCAGCAGCTCGAGCGTCCGGTAGATGCTCGCCACGCCCACGTCCTCGCCGCGCCGGTGCAGGCTGTCGGCGATCTCCTTGGCGGTCACGCTGCAGCCAAGGTCGGCAAGCGTCTCGACCACGGCGGAACGAGGGCCGCTCAGGCGATAGCCCTCGCGCTCGAGCTCGCGCTGCGCGTGTCCAACCCAGTCGCTCACATGTCAAGCATAGGAGCCGGCCGCTAGCCGCCGGCGGCGCTGAGGCGCTCGGCCACCTTGTCCCAGTTCACCACGTTCCACCACGCGTCGATGTAGGCGGGCCGCTGGTTCTGGTACTTGAGGTAGTAGGAGTGCTCCCACACGTCCACGCCGAGCAGAGGGGTCTTGCCGTCGGTCAGCGGGTTGTCCTGGTTCGCGCTCGAGACCACGGCGAGCCCGGAGCCGTCATGCACGAGCCAGGACCAGCCGGACCCGAACTGGCCCACGCCCGCGTCCTTGAACTTGCCCTGGAAGTCGCTGAACGAGCCGAACGCCGACTCGATGGCCGACGCCAGCTCGCCATCGGGCTCGCCGCCGCCGTCCGGTGACATCCACTCCCAGAACAGCGAGTGGTTGTAGTGGCCGCCACCGTTGTTGCGAACCGCGGTGCGCTTGTCGTCCGGGATCTGCGAGAGGTTCGCGACCACGTCCTCGATCGGCTTGTCTGCCCATTCGGTCCCCTCGAGGGCGGCGTTCACCTTGTCCACGTAGGCCTGGTGGTGCTTGTCGTGGTGAACGCGCATCGTCGCCTCGTCGATATGGGGCTCGAGAGCGTCGTAGTCGTAGGGGAGGGGCGGTACTTCGAACGGCATGGGTCTCTCCTTCGTTTCGTTCGCCAGGACTCTATGCGGTGCCCTGTCAACCCGCCGCTAGGATTGGCCTCCGCGCGGCTGTGGTGGAATCAGGCAGACACGCCGTCTTCAGGTGGCGGTGGGCTAACGCCCGTGGAGGTTCGAATCCTCTCAGCCGCATTTTTCGTGGGCGTTGAGGTGGACCTTGCTCAGGTGGGGCATCTTGGTTGCTATATCCGCTACCGGGATGCCCCACCCGTTGCGGAGCGGCGGGCTCCCGACGGAGGGCTTAGCGCGGCGCCCTAGCCGCGGCGCATCATCCGGCCCACGGCTGCCATCAGCTCCTCGGTGCGCTCGTCCTTCTTCGAGTCCGGGCCGCCCACGACGCAGTGGTGGGCGTGGTCGTCGAGCAGGCCCAGGGCCACCTTGTCCAGCGCGGCCTGAACGGCGGTGATCTGCGTCAGGACGTCGATGCAGTAGCGGTCGTCCTCGATCATCCGCTCGATGCCGCCCACCTGGCCCTGGATGCGTTTCAGCCGCTTCAGCAGCTGGTCCTTGGTTGCCGTGTAGCCGCGGCTCTCGCCTGCTGTCGTCGTGCTCATGCGGTGACTATACCGTATACCCCTCGGGGGTATGCTAAGTTGTCGCCAGATGAACGTGGGAACCAAGCTTGCTGCCTTCGCGCTGGTGCTTGCGCTGGTCTTCGGCGCGGCCGCGCTCGCGGGCGGCACGGTCGGCCCCGACCGCAGCGGCGAGAAGCGCGCGGACACCGGTGCTGACGCCGGCGGTCACATGGCCGAGGCCGAGGGCCACGCCGGTGGGGCGGCCACTCCTGCGCCGGTTCGGGGTCTCGCCGTCTCGGACGCCGGCCTGACGCTCGCCCTCGAGAGCACAAGGTTCGAGCGCGGCCGCCCGGGCGAGCTGCGCTTCAGCATCCGCGGAGCCGGCGGAAGGCCGGTGCGCGACTTCGAGGTCGAGCACGAGAAGCGCATGCACCTGATCGTGGTACGCCGTGACGGTCGCGGCTTCCAGCACCTTCACCCAACGCTCGATGCACGCGGCACCTGGAGCGTCCGTCTCACTCTCACCGAGGCCGGCGCCTACCGCGTGTTCGCGGACTTCAAGCACGACGGCGAGGCACGGACGCTCGCCGCGGACCTCAGCGTGGACGGAGAAGCCCACTACGGACCGCTGCCCGAGCCCGCCGTCGTTGCGGACGCCGGTGATGGGTACGAGGCCCGGCTGAACGCCGGTCGCGTCCGCGCCGGACGCGAGGTGGACCTTGACTTCACCGTGACCCGTGACGGGCGCGCGGTCGAGACCGAGCCGTACCTCGGGGCACGCGGGCACCTCGTGGCCCTGCGCGAGGGCGACATGGCCTTCCTCCACGTCCACCCGGACGAGGATGCGCTCGCCTTCATGGCCGAGTTCCCGAGCGCGGGCCGCTATCGGCTCTACCAGCAGTTCAAGCACGAGGGGCGTGTGCACACGGCCGAGTTCACGCAGGAGGTGTCGCGATGAGCGTGGTCACCGAGCACGTGGAGCTGCCGATCGAGGGCATGACCTGCGCGTCGTGCGCGAACCGGATCGAGCGCCGGCTCAACGAGGTCGATGGCGTGACCGCCACGGTCAACTACGCCACCGAGCGCGCGGCGGTGCACTACGACCCGGCCGCGGTGGAGCCCGAGCAGCTGCTTGGCGCGGTCGAGGCGGCGGGCTACAGCGCCCGGCTTCCCTCGGCCGACCGGGCGGCGGACCAGGCCGACGCGGCCGAGGACCCCACGGCGCCGCTGCGCCGCCGACTGATCATCTCCGGGCTGCTTGCGCTGCCAGTGCTCTTGATGGCGATGATTCCGGCGCTCCAGTTCGACAACTGGCAGTGGCTCTCGTTGAACCTCGCCACCCCGGTGGTGCTCTGGGGCGCCTGGCCGTTCCACAAGGCCGCCTGGGCGAACCTGAAGCACGCCACGGCGACCATGGACACGCTGATCTCGGTCGGCGTGCTGGCCGCGTGGCTCTGGTCGCTCTACGCCCTCTTCCTCGGTGACGCGGGCATGCCGGACATGCGGATGGGCTTCGATCTCATTCCGCAGCAGGGCGGCGGCGCCGACGAGATCTATCTCGAGACGGCCGCGATCGTGACCACCTTCGCCCTGACCGGCCGCTACTTCGAGGCGCGGGCGAAGCGCCGCGCCGGCGCGGCGCTCACGGCGCTGCTCGAGCTCGGCGCCAAGGACGTTGCGGTGATCGACTCGACCGGAGCCGAGCGTCGCGTGCCGGTCGAGGAGCTGCAGCCCGGCGCCCTCTTCGTTGTGCGGCCCGGTGAGAAGGTCGCCACTGACGGTGTCGTCGAGGAGGGCTCCTCCGCGGTCGACATGAGCCTGCTCACGGGCGAGTCCGTGCCCTTCGAGGTGAGCCCCGGATCGGAGGTCGCGGGGGCCACGGTGAACGCCGGCGGGCGGCTCATCGTGCGGGCCACGCGCGTGGGTGCCGACACGGCGCTGGCGCAGATCGCTCGCCTGGTCACCGACGCCCAGACCGGCAAGGCGCCGGTGCAGCGGCTCGCTGACCGCGTGTCGGGCATCTTCGTCCCGATCGTCATCGGCCTGGCCGTCGCCACGCTGGGGTTCTGGCTCGGCACGGGGGAGAGCGCGACATTCGCGTTCACCGCCGCCGTCGCGGTGCTCATCATCGCCTGCCCATGTGCGCTCGGGCTCGCCACGCCCACGGCACTGATGGTCGGCACCGGCCGCGGCGCCCAGCTAGGGCTGCTGATCAAGGGCCCGGAGGTGCTGGAGTCGACCCGGACGATCGACACGGTCGTGCTCGACAAGACCGGCACCGTCACCACGGGCAGCATGAGCCTCGTCGGTGTGACCGCCGGAGAGGGAGCCGAGCGGGCTGACGCCCTGCGGCTTGCCGGGGCGCTCGAGAACGCGTCAGAGCACCCGGTGGGGCGCGCGATCGCGATGGCGGCCGAGCACGAGCACGGTGCGCTGCCCGCGGTCGAGGCGTTCGCGAACCGCGAGGGCCTCGGCGTGGAGGGGATGGTCGAGGGCGTGGACGTGGTGGTCGGCCGCCCGGCGCTCATGGCGGAGTGGGGCTACGAGCTGTCCGCCGAGCTCGAGGCCGCCCGAACGGCGGCCGAGTCGCTCGGCCAGACCGCTGTGGTGGCCGCCTGGGACCGGCAGGCCCGCGCCGTGTTCGCTGTCGCCGACACGGTGAAGCCGACCTCGGCTGAGGCGATCGCCTCGCTGAAGGCGCTCGGCCTCAGACCCGTTCTGCTCACAGGCGACAACGAGACGACTGCGCGCGCGATGGCCGCCGAGGTCGGCATCGACGATGTGATCGCGGAGGTGCTCCCGTCGGGCAAGGCCGACGTGGTGCGTCGCCTCCAGGCCGAGGGCCGCGTCGTGGCCATGGTGGGGGACGGCGTGAACGACGCGCCCGCGCTCGCGCAGGCGGACCTGGGGCTCTCGATCGGCACGGGCACCGACGTCGCCATCGAGGCCTCCGACCTCACACTCGTGAGCGGAGACCTCCGCGCGGCGGCCGACGCGATCCGGCTCAGCCGAGCGACCCTCCGCACGATCAAGCAGAACCTGGGCTGGGCGTTCGGCTACAACGTCGCGGCCATACCGCTCGCGGCGATCGGCCTGCTGAACCCGGTGATCGCCAGTGCGGCGATGGCCTTCTCGAGCGTGTCGGTGGTGGGGAACGCCCTGCGGCTTCGGCGCTTCGACCGGTCGGGCCGGGCTAGCGGCTAGGCCCGGCAGCGCGGCGCTGCGGCGTGCCGAACACGTAATCCCAGAACGGGGCGCTCACGCCGAAGCCCCTGGTGTCGTCCTGGAAGTGGTGGCGCATGTGCAGCTCGCGCACGAGCTTGCCGAGGCGCGTGCGCGGGCGGTGGTGATGCACGTGGTAATGCGTCATGTCGTACATCAGGTAGCCGGCAAGGAAGCCCGCCGTGAAGACGTATGCCCAGGGGGTGCCGAGCACCAGCACGAACAGCCCCCAGAAACCGAGCGCGAGGGGGATGCTCACCGACGGCGGCATCACGAGGCGGAGCGGGTCGTTCGGATGGTCGTGGTGGACGCCGTGGATGATCCAGTGGAGCCGGGCGCCGAGCCCGTCCTCGGGCTCGAAGTGGAAGATCAGCCGGTGCATCCAGTACTCGGTGAGCGTCCAGAAGACGTAGCCGGCGAGCACCAGGCCCACTACCTGAAGCGTCGTGGGCTCGCCGCGAGCACCCACGGTGAAGGCCACCATGATCGCCGGGACGAAGATGACCAGCGGGACCACCGGATGGACGCGCGAGAGGCGATCGAGGATGTCCGAGTCGAACATCCGAGGCGAAGCCTTCAAAGCATCTGTCCGCCGAGCATCCACGGACCCGAATCTAGCGCACCTTTCGGGCAGGTCAAGCTCCGAATTCGGGTTCCCTAACTAGGTGCCCAGAGAGCGCCCCAGTTCGCGATCAGGAACTCGAGCCCGAAGGCTGCCGTGATGCCGTACACGACGGTCTCGGGATGCGAGGCCTCGCCCGAGAAAACTCGCCCCAGCAGGTAGCACGTGACGGCCGCGATGAAGAGCAGCCTCCCGGTGATCTCCATGCGTGGAAGTGTCGGCTCGCGCGGGCGGCTGCCTGTGACCGTCGGGTGAAGCAGGCGTGAACGTCCCGTTGCCTGCGAACCTGTCGCGGTGCCCAAGGGCCTGCGTCACGTGACCGCCACGCGCTATGTGGCCCCGCTTCGGGAGGGCGGCTCCCTGCCCGGGCTGATGGAGGCCGACGACGAGGGCCTGTACGTGACGAAGTTCCGCGCGGCCGGGCAGGGGGAGAGGGCGCTCGTGGCCGAGGTCGTGGCCGGCGAGCTTGCGCGCGCGATCGGGCTGCCGGTGCCCGACCTCGCGATCGTGGAGGTGGCGCCGGCGCTCGGGCTTGCCGAGCCGGATCCCGAGATCCAGGACCTGATCGTGGGCAGTCCGGGGGCGAACCTCGGGATGGACTTCCTGCCGGGTGCGCTCCCGATGGCCGTGCCGTCGGACCCGGCCGTGAACGCAGACCTGGCCGCCGATGTGGTCTGGTTCGACGCTCTCGTGACCAACGTCGACCGCACACCCCGCAACCCGAACCTCCTCGTCTGGCACGGCCGGCTGTTCCTGATCGACCACGGCGCGGCCTTCTTTCGCCAGCACGGTGAGCGCCCGCTGGCCGACACGGCGCGCGAGGGCGTGCCCACGCTTGCAGAGCACGTGCTGCGGCCGGTGGCCGGTTCGCTCGAGGCGGCGGACGAGCGTCTGGCCGAGCGCGCGCTCGGCGCCATCGACGCGACGGTCGCGCTCGCGCCCGAGTCGTGGCTCGGTCCGGATCCGGCGGCGCGCCGGGCGGACCTCGCCGCCTTCCTGCGGGAGCGCCTCGCGCCGCCGCGGCCGTTCGTGGAGGAGCTCCAGCGTGTCTGAGGCCGCCTTCAGCTACGCCGTCCTGCGGGTGGTACCGAGGGTCGAGCGCGGCGAGGTGATGAATGTGGGCGTTGTGCTCTTCTCGCGCCAGCACGACTACCTCGGACTGAAGGTGCGGCTCCACGAGGGACGTCTGCTGGCGCTCGACCCGGACTGTGACCCGGAGCCGATCAGAGCCCAGCTCGCCGCACTGACCGTCGTAGCGTCCGGCAAGGGCCACGGGGGCGTTCTGGCCGGGCTGCCCGCGTCCGATCGCTTCGGCTGGCTCACGGCGCCGTCCTCGACGGTGATCCAGCCCTCCGAGGTGCACACCGGCCTCACCGAGGATCCCGCCGCGACGCTCGACCACCTGTTCGACACAATGGTCGCGTGAGGTACGCGGCGTTCCTGCGGGCGATCAACCTCGGGCGAAACCGTCGCGTGACGAGCGCCGAGTTGCGCGAGATCTTCGAGGGCGTCGGGGTGGAGGAGGTGTCGACCTTTCGGACGAGCGGCAACGTCGTCTACGAGGCGCCGCGCGACATGACCGCCAAGATCGAGAAGGCGCTGGGGGGCGCGCTCGGATACGACGTCGGCGTCTTCACGCGAACCGCCCGCGAGCTCGCGGAGATCGCGGAGAGCGAGCCGTTCAAGCCCGCCCAGGTTGAGGCGTCGAAGGGCAAGCTCCAGGTCTCGCTGCTGTCGAAGAACCCGTCGGCTGCGAACCGCAAGCAGGTGCTCGCGTGCGCCACGGACGACGACCTGCTCGCCTTCGGCAAGCGCGAGCTCTACTGGCTCCCGAGTGGTGGCACGCTCGAGTCCGGGCTCGACCGGAAGGCGATCGACAAGCTGCTCGGCCCGACGACGATGCGCACGAAGGGGACCGTCGAGCAGCTCACGGCGAAGTTCTTCGACTAGTACGTGAGATCGGGCACAGACGGGATCGGATTGCGCCCGCACCGGGAATAGAACTGATCATGAGCCACGCCTTCACCGCAGCCATCGCCGCCCACGACGCCGACGCACTCATCGACACGCTCGCCCCGGACGTCGTGCTCCATTCCGCCGTGACCCATACGCCCTTCGAGGGGCGCGAGGTGGTGGCGGACACCTACCGCAGCGTCCTCGAGTCGTTCGAGGAGCTGCGCGTGGTGGACGAGTTCGAGAGCGGCGACACGCACGCGTTCTTCTGGGAGGGTCGGATCGAGGGCCGCTACGTGGCCGGCGCCGACCGCATCCGTCTCGACCCGGACGGCAAGGTCCGGGAGATCACCGTCCTGGGCAGGCCGCTCTCCGGCGTGGCGACGTTCCTCACCGGGATCGGCCCTCGCCTGGCGCGACGGCGCCGGGGCGACCGCGCGGCCACGCTACTGCGCGTGAGCGCGCTCCCGCTGCCGCCGATGCTGTCGCTGCTGGACCCGGTGAGCCGCTGGATTCTGCGCTCTCGCTAGTCCTGGCCCGGAATCGCGGATCGCGGATCGCCCTAGGATCCGCCCATGCGCAGTCCGACTCTCTGGCGGCCCTCCGGCCGCGCGGCGTGGGTGCGCCGGCCGAGCACCCCGGTGCATCCGCGGACGACGGTGTTGATGGCGGCGTACAACTCGAACGCCACGATCTACGAGTCGGTGGCGAGCGTGCTCGCCCAGAGCATCGAGGACTGGGAGCTGATCGTGGTCGACGACTGCTCCCCGGAGCCGGCAGCGGACGCCCTGCGTGATGTCGATGACCCGCGGATCGGCATCATCAGGCACTTGCGCAACCGGAATACCTCCGGAGCGCGGAACACCGCCCTGAAGGTCGCCCGTGCCCCGCTTGTGTCTCAGCTCGACGCGGACGACCAATGGGAGCCTGACTACCTCGAGACGATCCTGCCCTCGTTCACGGACCCGGCGGTCGGCCTCGCCTACTCGAACGCCACGATCGTCGGGCACCCCGAGGGACATGACGACTACATCGGCGATCCGTCGGTTCACCCGATGGACCGCTTTCCGAAGTTCGCGGAGCAGAACCCGGTGCCGGCATTGACCGCAACGATGCGAACCGACGCGGTCCGGCGCGTCGGCGGGTGGGCGGAGTGGATCTGGGCGGCGTCGGATTACCTCCTGTACGGCAGGTTGATCGCCGCCGGCTGGCGCTTCGCGTACGTGGACCGCAGGCTCGCGCGCTATCGCTGGCCGAGCAGCAGCGCGAAGAGCGCGCAGGTGCGCCGGGTCCAGCTGGCCGAGCTACAGATGTGGAGCGCGTTCGCGCTGCGCCACCCGCTCACGCCTGGGCCGCGGCGCCAGGTGAGGATGCGCCTGCGCCGAGAGCTGTCGCGAGTGCGGCGGCCACGGCTTCCTGGTCGCGCTCGGTCAGCGCAGGGCCGAGCGGAAGGCTGATTGTCCGTTCGGACATGTCGAGCGTCACAGGCAGGCTTGACGGCTCGAGCCCGCAGCGATCGCGGTAGTACGGGTGGAGGTGCACGCCTCGGTAATGGACCCCGGCGCCGATCCCCTGCTCGGTGAGGCTCGCGAGCACCTCGTCGCGGCCTGCGCCGAGCCTGGCGGAGACGAGCACCCGATAGAGGTGGCGCGCGTGGCGCGTGTCCGGGGCGGGCCCGGGCGGCAGCTCCAGCGGCAGCCCGGCGAGCAGCTCGTCGTAGCGCCGCCATAGCTCGGCGCGGCGCTCGATCCAGCCATCGAGGCGTGGAAGCTGGTGAAGGCCGAGCGCCGCCTGGACATCGGTCATGTTGTGCTTGTAGCCGGGCCGCTCGACCTCGTAGTGCACGAAGCCGCTGTCGCTGTAGCGCCGCCACGCGCCAGCGCTCAGCCCGTGGAGCGCCAGGCGCTCGACCTCGCCGGCTATCGCGGGATCGGCGGTCACGACCGCGCCGCCCTCCACGGTCGTGATGTTCTTGGTCACGTAGAAGGAGTAGGCCGTGAGGTTGCCGTGGGCGCCGATCTTGACGCCCTTCCAAGCCGCGCCGAGTGCATGCGCCGCGTCCTCCACGATCAGCAGCCCGTTCCTGTCGCGAATCGAGTTCACGCGGTCCATGTCGAGCGGCGCGCCGGCCAGGTGGACGATGAGAAGAGCGCGTGTACGCTCATTGATCGCCGCCTCGGCCGCGTCGAGGTCGATCAGCCCGGTGCCGGGCTCGCAGTCCACGAGCACGACGTCGGCGCCCGTGTGAACCACGGCGTTCGCCGACGCCACGAACGTCATCGACGGCACGATTACCTCGTCCCCGGGACCGATGCCAAGCGCCTGCATGCCGAGCGTGAGCGCCGCGGTGCAGGACGAGACGCAGCGCACGTGCGGGGCGCCGACGTATTCCTCGAGCATGCGCTCGAAGCGGGCGACCTTCGGACCGGACCCCACCCAGCCCGAGCGCAGAGAGTCCACCACCTCCGCGATCTCGGCCTCGTCGATCAGCGGACGGCCGAAGATCAGGAACTCGTCGCGGCTCACCGGCCCTCGACCCCCGCCTTCACGGGCCGGGCCGGAACGCCGAGCACCTGGGTGTTGTGCGGGACATCGCGCGTCACGACCGCGCCCGCGCCGATCACGGCGCCGTCGCCGACGGAAATTCTGTCCAGCACGGTGGCACCCATCCCGATGTAGGCGCCGTCACCCACGCTGACCTTGCCCGCGACATTCGCACCGGGCGAGACGGTCACGAAGCGACCGATCGTCGTGTGGTGGCCGACGAGGACCCCGCGGTTCAGGATCACGTGGTCGCCGATCGTCGTGACCGCGCCGACGACCACGCCCGGGGCGGCGATCGTGCCCGCGCCCAGGTTCGCGCTGGGCGCGATCGTGGCGGCGGGGTGAACCACGGTCGCGAAGTCGAACCCGAGTTCCTCGACCTGCTCTATGAAGCCGCGCCGCGCAGTCGTCCCGAGCGCACATACGACCTCGTGGCTTGCGGCAAGCGGCGCGACGTCGTCGATCCAGTGCACCGGGAGCCCGAGCAGCTCGCTGTCGCAGCGGGACCGATCCATGTTCTCTACGAACCCCGCCAGCTCGTGTGACGCAGCCTGCATGACAAGGTCCGCCACCTCCTCGGCGTAGATGTGGCTGCCCAGGATCAACAGGCGCGGGAGCACGGGCGGGCATTCTCACAGCCTTCGCGCTGAGCGTTCGTCACCTACGCTGGCCTTCGTGGAGAAGCGCCCGGTTGTTCGCGTCGTTGCCGTCGTGGCGGTTACAGCCGTCGCGCTCGGCCTCGGGCTGGCGCTGCTTGACCCCGAGCCCTCGAGGACGGCCGAGCAGCGGGCACGCCCGGAGTCCGGTGCCTCGCCGGGCGGCGTCGCCCGCCCGCGCACGATCTTCGTGGTCGTGTTCGACGAGCTTCCGCTCACGTCGCTCATGGGTCCGGGCGAACGGATCGACGCCGGGCGCTACCCGGCCTTCGCCGCGCTCGCTCGCACGTCGACGTGGTACCGGGGCGCCACCGCCGTGCACGACAGCACCGCCCTGGCCGTTCCCGCGATGCTCGACGGCCGCTATCCGCGACCCGGCCTGCGCTCCGACGTGATCTCCCATCCGGCCAACCTGTTCACGCTGCTGGCGGACGAGTTCGAGGTGAACGCCTCGGAGGAGGCGACGGGGCTCTGTCCGACGAGCCTCTGCGAGCCGCTGCCGGGTACGGCGTCGAGCCACCTGGGGGGCGGCAAGATCAGGCGGTTCCGTGAGTTCGTGCGCTCGATCCAGCCCCGCGAGCGGCCCACGCTCTGGTTCAAGCATGTGCTGCTCCCGCACGTGCCGTGGCAGTTCTATCCGTCGGGCCGCCACTACAGGCGCCACGCGCCCGAGCCGATCGCGGGGCTCAACGGGCCGCTCGGATTCGGGGACCCGTGGCTCGTGAAGGTCTCCTACCAGCGCCATCTCCTTCAGCTCGGCCTGGCGGATCGCCTGCTCGGCGAGCTGCTCGGGCGCGTGCGGCGGCTCGGACTGTTCCGCGACGCGCTGGTGGTGGTCGTGGCCGACCACGGCATCGGCTTCCACGTGGGCGTGGAGCGGCGCACGGTCACGCCGGGGAACGTGGAGGACCTGGCGCCGGTCCCGCTGCTCGTGAAGCTGCCCGGCCAGCGCCGCGGCCGTGTCACCGACGAGCACGTCGAGACGATCGACGTGCTCCCCACGATCCTTGATGTCGCGCGCGTGCGTACGACCAGGACGATGGACGGCCGCTCGCTGCTCCGCCCCGGGGGCTCGCAGGCCGACCGCGTGACGATCTTCCACCGTGTCGGGATCGAGCTCAACACCATCGGCGGCAAATACAGCTTCGACCCGGACGACCTGCGGCGGCGACGCCAGGCGGCCGTCCGCCGCAAGCTGGCGCTGTTCGGGAGCGGGGCGGACCTCGAGCGGCTCTACCGGATCGGTCCGCACCCGGAGCTCGTGGGGCAGGCCGTGGCGGCGCTTCCTTTTATCGAGGGGGTAGCCACGGCCACCTTCCACCAGTCCGAGGAGCTGCGGCGCGTCGACCCCACCTCGGGCTTCGTCCCGGGCGAGATCACGGGCGAGGTGCCGAACGGGCGCACGGGCGGCGGGCGCCCGATCGCCCTTGCGCTCGACGGCACGATCGTGGCGGTGGGCCGCACGTTCTCGATGGAGGGATCGGTCGTTGAGAACTTCGAGCTGATCGTGCCGGAGGAGGCGTTCCGCCGCGGGGCCATGGAGGCGCGCGTGTTCGAGATCGTGACGCGGCGGGGCCGGCTCGCGCTACTGCCGCTGTGACTACCTCGAGGCGCTGAACGACCCGCGCATCGTCAGCTCCTCGCCCTCGAAGAACTCGCTGCCAAGCACCGCGCGCACGCGAAATCGGACCGCGAGTCGTGGCCCGCAGCGGATCTTGGAGAAGGTGATCCGGCCGCTCGCCTCCTCCTCCGCGGTGGAAGCCTCGTTGTTGCCGGCCGCCGCAAAGAGCTGTGCGCCGGTCGGCTTGTCAAAGACGAAAAAGTGAGGAAAGCGAACGACCGGGCGCCGCTTGATGTCCGCGACCACCGCGCGGAGCTGCCAGACGGGTGCCTCGCGCCCGCCGGCCCTGATGTGCAGGGTCCGGCGCGGCACGTCGCGCTCCCAGGGCCCGCACCACACGCGCAGGTTCTGCGCGACCGGGATGGCGGAGCCGTCGGGCCGCTCCAAGGAGACCGTGTTCGCGACCCTCAGATCGGCGGCGGACACGTTCGGCCAGACCGCCAACGCGAGCAGCGTGATGAGGGGCAGGCGTCGCATGCCCGCAGTATCCCGCGGGACCCGGCGGTCAGCTCGGCGGCGTTGTCATGTGGCCCGACGGCGACCCGCCATGACGCCGGCGATACCCGCGAGCAGCCCGAGCGCACCCACAGCGAGCGCCACGATTGCGAGCCACATGGGCGCGCCGTCATCGTCCTCGTCGTCGGTGGCACTCGCCTGCTGAACGTCCGCGGCGGGCTCCGTCTCGCTGGCTGAGGTCAAGGCCACCTGCGGCGCGGGCTCCTCGGCGTCCGGCGGTCCGATCCAGCGGACGATCTCGTCGTTGTCGTAGGTCTGAAGCGCCTTGAAGGTCAGCTTCTTGCCGGGCTCGTCCGGTGTCGCCACGGAGAGGCCGAAGTCCTGGAACTGGCCCGGCTTGACGATGCCGGTGGTGCCGTCGCCGGTCCAGGTGATCGTGCCGACTTCCTCTGTCTGCTGCTCGCCGAAGACCTCGACGGGCTTGGCGAGCTTGCGCTTCGCGACCTTGGCCGTCCAGCCGGGAACCGGCTCGGTCGACACGAAGATGAAGCCGGGTGGGAACCTCACCTCGACCTTGGTGGTGCCGGCGTCGTCGCGCTCGTTGGGTACGCGCACGTCGAGCCGCGTGAAGTCGCTCGCGGGTGCCTCCGAGGGCTGAAGGGTCACGTGGGCGGATGCAGCGCTTGCGAGGACCAGCGTTGTGGCCAGCACTGCGAGCGGGATCGTCGTCTTCATGAGTGTTCCTCCTTGGTTCATTTGATGGGCGCCTTCACTTCTGCGCGGTAGGCGTCGAACTTGCTGACGCGCGCGTCGAACTCGAGCTGCCAATCGCCCGCGGGCGTGATGGCTGCTCGCCGGACCACGTAGTGGCCCGGTCCTGCCTTGTGCGGGCGCAGGTCCAGCGGGCCGATCTGCTTCTCGGGCAGCGACGCTCTGATGCGCAGCTCCTTCACCCGGTCGTACTGCGCGCCGTCGCTGCGGCGGAACAGGTAGATGTGCAGTTCGTTCGTGCCAGGGCGAGCCGGGTCGACGGTCAGCTCCATGCGCGCCGGGCCCAGATCCGCCGTTTCGGCGAAGGGTCCTCTCGCCGTGGACGGCGGTGGGTACGAGACCAGCGCGGCCGTCACGCCGAGAACCGAGACCATCAGCAGCGCCTCCGCCCGCAGCGACCTGCGCAGAAGCGCCCCCGTCTCGCCCGGCGGCTCGCCGCGCGCTGAGAGCTGGGCGAGGCGGGGCCGGGCGCGCTGGCGGTTCCATGCGCCCAACGTGAGCAGCAGCGCCAGGAGGACGCCCTTCACCAGCAGGGCGCGCCCGAACGCCGTGTCGGTCAGGTCCGAGAGCGATTCCAGCTCCGGTATGGCCTGAGCGATGCCGCTGGCCACGAGCGCCGCGACAGCGAAGATCGCCACGGTCGAGAAGCGGGCGACCGCTTCGGCCAGCAGCGGAGTCCGCTCCGGCGGGGAGAGCCGCCGCGTGGCTGCCGGCACCGCGATCAGCAGGGTGATCACTCCTCCGACCCAGATCGACATGGCGCTGACGTGAAGGAAGTTGGCCGGTACGAGGAGGACGGTCGGGTCAACCGCCGAGGCGTGGCCGGCCAGGGCAGGCGTGAGGCAGAGGAACGCCGCGAGCGCGACGGCGGCTAGGCGCAGCACGGGCTCCGTGCCAAGGGCCGGCAGGGCGATCAGCGTGCCGAGGACGGCGAACGCGGCGAGCCGCAGGCACCAGACCGTGCCGAAGCGCGTGCCGATCACGTCGCCCAGCACGTTCAGGTCCAGGGCGCCCCAGAACGAGGTCGCGCCGGCGGTCGCGCCCTGCAGGACGAGTCCCGCTGCCGACGCCACGACGCCCGCGCCCGCGGCGGCCAGCGCCAATGCGCGTGCGCGCGCGGCGAAGGCGTCGCTTGCGGCGTCCCAGCGTTCGCCGGCCTGGGCACGGTGGCTTAGCGCGGGGCGCCAGACGACCAGCGCGAACGCCAGTCCTCCCGCCAGAAGTGCGATGGCGAAGTAACCCAGGGCGCGCACAGCGCCGAAGGCGGTTTCCGTGACGGGGCCGGCGCCGCCCGCGTCGATCAGGTCGGCGACGCTCGACGTGGGCGCGGCGCCGCCTGCCCCAACCGTGAATGTGAAGCCGCCCGAGACGGGATGCGAGTCGCCTGAGATCACCCGGTAGGTGGCCGTGTAGATGCCGTCGCCGAGGCCGCGGCGCAGGTCCACCGCCACCGAGTCGCCGCGACCGTCCGGATGCTCGGTCGGGCCGCTGTCCACCCGCGTGCCCCGCGAGTCGTAGACGCGCACCGCGCCGAAGGCCACCTCCACCGGCTCGTCGAAGCGCAACACGACCCGCTCGGGGGCTCGGGGCACCTGATCGCCTCGGCTGGGCTGGGATGCCTCGAGCACCGCGTGCGCGCTCGCCGCCGACGGCAGCGCAAGGACCGCGAGGCCGACTGCAAGGAGAGCTGTGCGCCTCACCACGCCTCCGTCGGTCCGCGCCCACCTCGTTGGCGGCGACGGCGCACAAACACGACGAGCGCGCCGCCTGCCACTACGGCGGCCGCCAGCGAGATCGCAGCGGCGACCGGGAACCCGCCGCTGTCCTTGCCGAGCCAGGTGAGCGTGCCGTTGATTACGGCCGCCTGCCTCGCCACGGAGACCGGCAACTTCCAGTCGAAGATCTTCGCCCGCCTCGACTCGTCCTCGCGCACGGGCTTCGGCGGCTCGTTCGACATCCAATGGATGCGATGGTCGTGCCAGTCGTAGCGGCCGTTCGCGGCGACCTGCCGCCACACCGGCTTGGCTTGCGGTGTTGCGCTGCGCGGGACCTGCACCTGGGCGAAGCGGTCCTGGTTCAGGTAGAAGGCCGGCGAGCGCCGGTTCACCTGCACCGTCCCGTCGGGCCGGAAGCGCAGGTAGGGCTCGTTGCGGTAGCCCTCGACGATCACGACGCGGTCGCTGCCGTTGCGCAGCTGGATCCGGTCGTCGTTGTTGAGGATCTGGGCCTCAAGCCCGTCGATGGCGGGCACGATGGCGCGGACCTCTGAGCTGTAATTCGGGTTGCCCTCGTGGGCGAGGGCTGTGGGTGCGAGCGCACACAGCGCTACCAGCGCCGTGGCGACCGCGCCTCGGAAACGAAGCACCGGACCTCCCGGCTCGGACGTTGAGCGTCCGCGCCGCGAGCGAGTGCCGGCGCGGAAGCTAGGTCAGAGCAGGAGCGGGAGGCCCGCGCTCGGCGAGCGCGTGCGCGATCAGGCGACCGCCACGCGGGAACGACCCCGCAGAGCGGCGCACGGCTCCCAACAGCGCGACGGCGACGCGACGGTGCGTGCGAACGCGGCGCCGGCTCAGCCGGTCAAGGGCGTCCTCGCCGACGTAGCGACCCGCCAGCAGCGGGATGACAACGACGCAGAGAGGCGCGGCGTAGGCCGCAAGCTCCACGTGCCCAGCGAGCGCAGCGAGCAGGACCAGCGTCGAGGTTCCGACGGCTGCGAGGAGGAGCACGCGCTGGTCCCGTGCGGGCATCGCTGGGCAGAGTAGCCGAGCCGGGCTGGCACCGCGCCGGCTAGCTGCTGTCGAAGACCGTGACCGTGCAGGCCTGTGCGGTCGAGCCGGCGTGTCCGGCGTCGCCCTCGAAGCGGGGCTCGATGAGCCAGTCGCCCGCGCCTCGGTTCGGCCGGCCGTTCGGGCTGCCGTCATCGCTCGGCACGATCGAGTCGCTCCAGTTGCCGTTCGCGTCGGTTGTGACCGTCCGCTCGAACGGCTGCCCCGTGCCGGAGGGTGGCGTGTAGCGCACGACGATATTCGCGCCCGCGAGTCCGGGATTGAGCTTGCCGCTCGTGGTCATCACCTTCTCGGAGCCGTGCGGGGAGCCCGGGCAGGTCGCGCTCAGCGTGGTCCCGGGCAGCCCCTCGACCGGAACGGACACCGGCACGGCGCCGTCGGCCTCCATGGCCACCCGCAGCTCGCCGTCGGCGGGCTGGGCGTCGCCGAAGTGGGCGGGGATCGCCGCCTGGCCGCCCGCGACGGGTGCCTTGCCGATCACCTGGCCGTCTCGGATCAGGCTCGCCGCCTGGCCGTTGAACTCGCTCGGCAGCGTGAGGACGACCACGTACGGCGGCGGGTCCGGCCGGGGCGGGATGAAGTCTCTGCGGAAGACCGCCCGGAATCGCGTGAGGTCCGGGAGCTCGACCGGTTCGCCGCCCCACATCTGCATCGATGGGTCGCCGAAGTAGTGCCACAGGTAGAGCTCGTTGCGCGTGTTCCCGTCGGCCGTCGGGGGTGAGATGCCGGCGAGCCTGTTCTTGCCGTGGACCAGGGCGTCGCCGACACGCTGCCTGTCCGCCGGTCCCTCGCCCGGCAGCACCCGCGGGAGCAGGGCGTCCACGAACCCGAACGCGATCTGCGTGTTGTGCCAGCTCGGCGAAACCTCGGTGTCGCCGAAGATGCCGACGGCACCGCCGTTCGGGTTGACCAGGGCCTGCGTGGACCACGAGCGGTCGTTGTCCTGGAACGCGCCGCTCGAGCAGTTGATGCTGAGGACCACCGGCAACATGGCCCCGTTCACGAGCGCGTCCACGTTGCGGTCGTGGAAAGACGGCGTGTCCCAAGCGGAGGTCGAGCCGTGGCCGCGGTGCGCGACCAGGAAGCGGCCCTCGTTCCACGCGGCCGATATGTCGGGCGTGGACGCGTCCCAGGCGAACGTCGGCTTCCTGAGCTCGGGCGGCAGGGCGGTGCCGTCGTTGAACCTCAGCGGGTCCACGCCCACGTGGGGGTAGGTGGCGTAGAACCTGTCGACCGAGAGCCCGAAGCCGCCCGGCGTGGTGAGGATGCCGGTGCGGACGGTCTCGGCGAACGTGATGAAGGTCCGGTCCTCCTGGCTGTCCGGTGCTTCGTCGTCCTGGAACTCCGCGGCGATGCTCGCGCGCCGCAGCCAGACGCCGTCCGGCGGCGAGGTCTCGTAGTTCACGATCTTGGTCACGGCGGTCGTGAGCGCCGCGCCGTCGTCGCCGATGATGCGGCCGAGGGCCACGTCCGGGAGCTCGTCGGCGTTGTCGCGGAGCGAGTACTCGAGGTCGGATTCGATGCCGCCGATGCCCGGGAAGGTGGGCACGAGCTCGTCGTCGCCCATGATCGTCACGTAGCTGGGATGGATGCAGTCGGCCAAGGTCAGCCTGCTGCGGATGGCCGTCTGAATCTCCGCGGGAGTCGTCCCGATCTGGCCGGGAGCGCTGCCCGTCTGGAAGACGTTCGTGCGGATGCCCGCCGCCCGCCGCGCGACTGCGAACTGGTTGGCGGCGGCCACTGTGGACGGGTTGGTGATGACCATCATCTCTTCGCCGCAGCGCTCGATGACGCCCGGCGGACCGCGGCGCACGATCTCCCCGTTGAGCAGCGACCCGGCCAGCCGCCGCTGCGGCTGCTCCCAGGGCGAGCCGAGCTGGTCGCTGAAGCGGTGCGACCCGCCCTCGAACGTGATCGTCACGTCGACCGAGTTCAGAACCTTCAGCGTCTTCCTCCGCGCGTCGTACTGGGCGGCCGGGACGCGCAGGTTGCCCAGGGTGATGTCGCGCGACTGTCCGAGGATCCTTCCGTCGGCCGCGTTGGCGGGGACCTTGCCGGGTCGGCTGTACGCAGCGGGGTTGAGCCTGAAGGGCGGACTGGCGAAGCGCGCCCGGCCGGGTGCCGGCGCGCCCTGGTCCACCGATTCACGCTGGTTCGGGAACACGTCGACCTGCTGGATCGTGTACGAGGTCGCGCGTGTCGCGTCCACGGTGAGCGCCGCGCCTGCCGGGACGCCGAGGATCTCGCTGACCATCGGGATTCCGGGCGTGCCCGCGCGCCCCGGTGAGTCCGTCTTCGGCAGCATGAGCTTCGTCCACGTGCGCCCGCCGCCCACGCGGTTCACGAAGCGCAGCGCCGGGAGCTGGACGCGGAGGCGCATCCCACTCGTGTCGTTCTTGAGGATCCTGAAGCGGGCCGACTCGAGCTTGCTCGGCTTCACGCCGCCGCCGCAGCGGCGCGTGTCTTCCGCTTCGCGAGCAGCGCGCGGCTGGCGTTCATCGCGGCTGGTGCGAGCGCCGTGAGCCGGTTCGAGGCACGGCGCTGCCGCCGGGCCTTCTTCACCCGGATCCCGCGGAGGACCCTGCGGTAGCGCGCGAGCTGCCTGATCGACGCGCAGGGACGCTTGCGCGCCGAGCGCCTGGCCGCAAGCGCCGCCCGCCTGAGCTGGCGCCGCTTCGCCGCCGGCGCGGCCGCGGGCGGAAGCGCATTCGTCTGGCGAACGAGGATCCTGAGCGACGCGCCAGCGCCGCGCTGCTCCAGCTTCTGCGCCGAGGAGGGGGCCGCGGAGAGCGCCGGGATCAGCAGAGCGATGACTACCGCGAGCAGTACGCGGGCGCGAGTCCCTGGAGAAGCCAAGCCGCGATCCACCCTAAGCGAGGTTCTTCAGTAGCGCTACGGGGGTGTGAGAATGGGCGCAGGCGCATGATCATCGACGAGTTTCAGTCCACGCACCGGCAGGACCGTACGACCAGGTCGGCGCGCTTGAGCTGGGCTCGCGGTGAGTTTCGGCTCGAGGTGAGCATGCCCGCAGAGTTCGCCTCCCGCCGCCAGGACGCCTCTCCGTTTCTGTGCGCGAGCGTGCTCCTCGCGATGCGGCTCGGCGAGAACGTCGAGGTGCGCGGCCCGGTTTCCGCTCCCCTGCTGGGCCGGGTGGGGCGAATCGTCGACCTCTACGCGAGCTGGGATCCGAGGCTGTTCCGCAGCCACGTGACCGCGACGGACGAGCTGGAGCCGGCTCGGCGAGCCGATGGGATCGCCTGTTTTCTCTCGCGCGGGGTGGACTCGCTGTATTCCGCAACAGTGCCCCGAGGGTTGCCAGGCGACCTCACGGAACTCGTGTTCTGCGATCGGCTCGAGCCGATCCACAGCCCGGGCGTCAGGGCCGAGGAGGTGCGCCTCGCCACGGAGACGGCCGCGCTCCTTGGGCTGCCGCTCGTGCTGATCGAGAGCAACATCCGGCAGCTCACCGACCCCATCGTGCGCGACTGGGAGGACATGGTGGGTGCGGGCCTCTCGTTTCTCGCCACCTCGATGTCCGGCGGCCTCGGACACGTGATCATTCCGTCGAGCGACGGGCCGGAGACCATCGGGCCGTGCGGCACGAGTCCGTTGCTGGACCCGCTGTTCTCGACCGCCGAGGTCGAGATCGAGCACGATGCTCCCGGCACGCGTCCTGCGAAGGTCGCATGGCTCGCTCGCGAGCACCCCGAAGTTCTTCCCTACCTGAAGGTCTGTTATTTCGAGGACCGCCCGGACAATTGCGGGCGCTGCTCGAAGTGCCTCCTCGACGATGCTCGCCCTCGAGGCCACGGGCTTGCGCGGCCAGGCGACCGGCTTCCCTGCGGAGATCGACCGCGAGGCTCTCGCTGCGCTACGCATGCGCGGGCCCCAGGCCGAGGCGGAATTCGCCGAGGTGGAGCGCGCCCTCGTTGCACGGGGCGGAAGCGACGACGCTGGCCCGCCTCGTCGCGGACGGGCTCGCACGCACCGTCGCCCGGCCGCCCGACGGCGTGCTCCCCGACGATTCACCGGCCTTCCGCAGGCGCGCCGCCAGGCGGCGGTTGGCGGGCCGGCCGGCCCGATCCGCGGCGCCTCGAACCACCGTGATGATGCCCTCGTTCGAAGCCGAGGCGACGCTCCGGGAGGCCGTGGCCTCGGTGCTCGACCAGACGCTGGCCGACCTGGAGCTGATCGTGGTCGACGATGCCTCGAGCACGCCGGTCGCCGAGGTTCTCGGGGACCTCAGCGACCCGCGTCTCCTAATCATCGGGCATCCCCAGAACCGCGGGTTGTCCGCCGCCCGTAACACGGCCCTGAGGGCGGCCCGCGCCCCGCTCGTGTCCCAACTCGACGCCGACGACATGTGGGAGCCCGACTACCTCGAATCGGTGCTGCCCCACTTCGACGACCCGGGGGTTGGGCTCGTCTACACCAACTGCACGATCCTCGGTCATCCCGCCGGCCACGAGGACTACATCGGCGATCCGTCGGTGCACCCGATGCACGACTTTCCGAAGATCGCCGAGCAGAACCCGGTGCCCTGCCCGACCGCGACAATGCGGACCGCCGCGGTGCGCGCGGTCGGCGGCTACGCGTGGTGGCTGCGGCAGTGCGAGGACTACCACCTCTACATGAAGCTTGCCCAGGCGGGGTGGAGGTTCGACTACATAGATCGGCAGCTCGCCCGCTACCGATGGCCGCAACCCGGGCGCGGGATGAGCTACGACTCGCGGCGGCACGAGGTCTGGGAGCACGCGATGTTCGGTTCGTTCGTGGCCCGTCACCCGCGCACGCCGGGCCCTCGCCGGCAGGTCCGGGTGCGCGCGCGCCGCGAGCTGGACAAGGCGCTCACGGTCGCAAGCCGCCGGCTATCCCCGCGGCGGGGCGGGCGGCCACGGCTGCTCGTCGAACCCGGCAGCTACGCGATGCTCAACCTCGGCGACATCGCCATGGTCCAGGTCTGCATCGAGCGCCTGCGAGCGCTCTGGCCGGATGCGACCATCGGCGTCGTCACCGAAGCGCCCGACCGGCTCGCGCAGCACTGTCCGGGTGTCCAAGCGGTTCCCGCGCCGGGGCAGCACGAGTGGTTCAAGGGCCGCTGGAGCGGGGGCGCCTACTGGCCGCTACTGGGGCAGGACATGCGCACGCACCTCGAGTGGCGCGCGCGGCGCCTCGGCCGCGCAAGCCCGCGCGCGGCTCGGCTCGCGCTTCGCGCCGAGCTGCTCGCGCGCGAGCCGGCGAGTGACCACCTTCGGGAGTTCGTCAGCTGGCTTCTGGGCGCCGACGGTGTGGTCGTGAGTGGCCGTGGCGGCACCACTGACGTGTTCTTGGAAGACGGGGTGGAGGTTCTGGAGCTGCTGGACACCGCTATCGCGCTCGGGATCCCGACGGCGATGTTCGGCCAGGGGCTCGGCCCGATGAACGACGAGCAGCTTCGCGCCCTGGCGAACGAGGTGCTGCCCCGACTGGAGGCGCTCACGGTTCGCGAGCGCCACTCGGCCATGCCGCTCCTTAGTGGGCTTGGCGTGAGCCCCGAGCGCGTGACCGTGACCGGTGATGACGCCCTCGAGCTCGCCTATCGCCTCAGGTCCAACGGCGCCGCCCGCGAGGCGATCGGCGTGGGCCTGCGGCTTGCGCCCTACTCGGGTACGACGCAGCCGATGGCGAGAACGATCGCTCGCGTACTTCGGGAGGGAGCCGCGCGGCGGGGCGCCGAGCTGCGACCGGTCCCGGTCTCGCTCTATCCGCACGAGGACGACAACGGCAGCCTCGGCCGGCTGTTCGGGACCCAGAACGGCGAGGTGACCACTCCGTCGCAAGCGATCGCGCAGGCGGGCGGGTGCCGTGTCGTGGTCGCCGGGAGCTATCACGCCGCCGTGTTCGCGCTCGCGCAGGGGGTCCCGGTGGTGGGGCTCACGGCGAGTCCGTACTACGAGGCGAAGCTGGAGGGTCTCGCGGACATGTTCCCGGGCGGCTGCTGGGTGCTCTCAGCGTCCGATGGCGATGTGGCCGCTCGGCTGAGCGCGGCGATCGACGAGGCATGGGAAGGCGCCGACAAGCTTCGGCCGGAGCTATTGGCCGCCACAGCGCGTCAGATCGCCGCGGCGCAGGACGCATATGCACGCTTTCAGGAGCCGGTGAGCCGCTACGCCGGGCTGAGCGTGACCCAGGCGACGGCGTCCTCGGAGTCGGCCAGCCGATACTTGTAGTGCTGGCCTCCCGGGCCGAGTTCGAGCCACTCGTCTCGGCGCTCGATCCCTTGCTCGACGGCCGCCACGAGTACCTGTATCGCGGGCCGGGCCGCTGCCCAGCGATCGTCGAACCCGCCCAGCCAGTACGCGCTGGTCGTGCCCGCGCGGACGAACAGGTGCGCGCTGATGGAAGCACCGTCCACGTCGATCGAGAGCAGCCGGAACCGATCCGGGCCGAGCTCGCGGCCTGCGAGCTTCAGCATCGCCTCCACTCGCTCATCGAGCGCGCGCGAGCCGCCCCTTGCCGTCCAGCGCCCATGGTGCAGCCTCGCCAGCGAGTCGATATCTGAATCGAGCTCGGCAGCCGTGGACACCCGAAGCTCCGCACCAGCGTCCTCGAGCTCCCGTCGGCCACGGGCCAGCTGCTGTCGAAAATTGCGGCTTCTCGCGGCAAGCCATGCCTTCATGTCTGGGTGTCCAAGCCCGACCTTCGGGACCGGCTCTGTGCGGGAGCACACGATGGAGACCGGCGACGGACCGGGCCGCCGTTCGGCGAGCAGCCGCGGCCACGGCGAACCGCTCGGCACTCCTGTGAGCCTGAGCTCTCGGGGGAGCGGCCTGGCTGCGGCCAGCAGGTCGGCGAAGGCGGCTGCCGTTTCGGCGTCGCGGCCCTGTGCGCAGAGCGGCTCCACCGGGTACGAGTTCCCCTCGGCGAGCAGCCCGTAGCGCCCGTGCCCGTCGTCCAGGGTCCAGAACGGTGCGATGCCCACGAGCTCGTCACCGTCATACACGGCGCAGACGCGCAGCGCAGCCCGCGGCGGCGCCACCGCGCGAAGCCAACTGAGCATCCACCCGGGGGCGCAGTACGGGCGGCCGCGCGTGACGGACAGGGAGTCCCACGCGGGTAGGTGCCGCTCAAGCGCCGCGATGCTCTCGAGCAGCTCTGCCTGGAGCGCCATCTGCGTGGGGAGCGTAGTTCGCATATAACGGCAGCGTGGAGCATGTCGCCAGCGGCCCCGTCGTGGTGCTGTCCCCTCACCTCGACGACGCCGTGCTCAGCACCTGGTCGGTGATTGCGGACGCTCGCGACGTTGTCGTCGTGAACGTGTTCGCCGGCATCCCCGAGTCGGGCTCTCCTCCGCGTTGGGATCTCCTCGCCGGCGCGCGGGACAGCCGGGTGCACATGCAGGCTCGACTCGACGAGGACCGCGCCGCGCTGGCCGCTGCGGGCGCTGCGGGCACGTACCTTTCGTTCCTCGATTGGCACTACCGAACCACCGATCCGTCGACGGACGAGCTCGTCACCCGGATCCGCGAAGCTGTGGCCGCTGCCTCCACGCTGTACGCCCCCGCCGGCATCGGCCGTCATAGAGATCACGTGCTCGTCCGGGATGTCGCGATCAAGCTGAGCCGCAACGGGGGGCCACCGCTCCGCCTCTACGCCGAACTGCCCTACGCGGCCCGGTTCGGCTGGCCGAGTTGGGTCACCGGCGCGCCGACCGAGCCCGGCGTGGTGGTCGACGCGGACTGGGAGCTTGCCCTCGGCTCGGCGGCGGTGGAGCGCTCCGCCCTCACGCCGCGGGTGCACCGGCTCGACACTGCGCGGATGTCGGCAAAGCTCGCGGCGATGAAGCGCTACCGGACACAGTTCTGGCTGCTCAATCAGGGACCGATTGGGCTGCTGGAGCATCCGCTCGTGCTGCCCTGGGAGGTGGCGTGGTCGGTGGAGTGAGTGCCAGAAGAGCGTCTTCCAGGACGGCGGCGATCCCCGTCCAGTCGTAGCGCCGCTCGACGAGCTCGCGCGCTGCATCCGAAAGGCGCCGCGCGAGGCGAGCATCGGCTGCCAGCGAGCCGAGCGCGTTCAGGATCTCGTGCTCGTCCTCCGCGACCACCAGTGCCTCCTCGCCGGGACGGACGGCGGTGCCGCGGATTGCCTCCGCGAACGCGACCGTCGGTAGGCCGGCGGCCATGCACTCGAGGAGCTTCAACTTGGTGCCGCCGCCATGTGCGATTGGGCAGATGCCGAAATCGGCGGCCGCGAGAAACGGGCGCATGTCCGGCACGCTGCCCATGGCCACGAGGCTGCCCACGCGCTCGGCCGCGGCGACGCTTCCAACCACGAGAAAGGTGAACCGCTCGTCCGCGGCGGCGAGCCGCCGGATCCACTCGAGCCCGGCCCGGTTCGCGGGCATGTCGGCTCCCTGGAAGAGCATCACAGGGCGCTCCAGCGGCAGCCCAAGCTCGCGCCTCGCCGACGCGCGCTGCTCAGGTGACGCGGGCCGGAAATGGTGCGTAGCGACGCCGTTCGGGACGACGATCGTCCGACCCGGGTCTGCCGAGAACCGATCGACGAAGGCCTGGCGGTCGAGCTCGCTTACGGTTGTCACCAGATCCGCTTGGGCGACCGCGTTCCGCTCGGCTCGCTCCACGTAGCACAACCATGGCGCCGCGACGGCGGGCGACACGTTCACCGCCTCAGCCCAGGAGGCGAACTTGTCGGTCTCGACGTTGACCGACGATAGGACCACGGGCGTGCCGGGCGGGGTGAGGCGACGGCAGATCTCGAACTGCCAGGGGTACTCAACCACCACCACGTCGGCCCATCGGAACAGGTTGGCCACCGCGGCGAGGCCGGACATCCTCGTCGCAAGCCCGGCCAGCAGCGGAGCGCTATGCCAGAAACGGCCGCTGGCGTGCATCAGCGGCGCGCTGATCGGGTGTTCGCGGCGCAGCTCCACCTGTGAAGGCGTGACCGCGACCGTTGTGAGGGAGCGCCGCCGCCGGGCCCCGGTCGCCAGTGTGAGGTGGCGAACCTCGTGGCGAGCGCTGAGCTCACGCCCGAGAGCGGCAATCCGGACGGTTATCCCCCGACGCGGCGGAAAGACCGGGCGCGGGACCACGTCGAGAACTCGCACGCGCGCCGACCCTACCAGCGCCCATAGACTGCCCGATCCGTGGGGTGGAACGGCTCGGGAATGCTCATCGTAGGTGACCAGGTCGGGACCTTTGGGGGCCAGGAGCGCGTCCTCGAATCGGTCCTCGAGCGGTATCCGGGCGCGGACGCACTGGCACTGGGCTTTCGCCGAGGCCGAGGCGACGAGGGCCGCCGCCTGCGCGGATCCGAGCGCGTGCGACGGTTGCGCATGGTGGGCACGCGGCGTTCGCTCCTGATGCCGCTGTACGCGGGCCGCGTGGGGCTGGCTCGCTCAAGCCGCGCGGATGTGGTGCTCTCGCTCACCCAGGGAGGCTCGAGCGTCGGAGCGCGCACGCGCGACGCGACCCGCCACGTGGCCTACAGCTCGGGTCCACCCACGCTCTACGGCCAGAGTGAGCTCGCGCTCGCGGACGAGCGCCCTGTCCTGCGCCCGGCCGTGCGCGCGGCGCTGCCAGCGTTGCAGGCCTGCCATGCCCGACTCATGCGCCGTCCGGACCGGCTCATCGCGAACTCGCACTACTCCGCGCGCTACCTGGAGGCGGCGTACGGCCTTGCATCGGAGGTGCTTCATCCGCCGGTGCGGACGCAGTTCTTCACACCCTCGCCGCGGGAGCGTCGGCACTGGCTGGTCGTCGGGCGTTTGACCTCTCAAAAACGCTTCGACGTCGTGGTCGCCGCCTTCGAGAAGCTCGACGCGCAACTTGTGGTGGCCGGCACGGGGGCGGGCCTCGACCGACTGCGTGCGGCCGCGTCCCCCAACGTGAGCTTCGTCGGGTTCGCCGATGACGCGTCGCTGCGCGAGCTCTACCGCTCGGCGTGGGGGCTCATCGTGCCCTCGCTCGAGACGTTCGGACTCGTGATCGCGGAGGCTCTCGCCTGCGGCACGCCGGTGATCGCACAGCGTGCCGGCGGGGCCCTCGAAATGGTGGACGAAGGGGTGAACGGCGTTTTCCTGGAGAGCGTCGACTTTGGTGCGGTGATAAAGGCCGTGGAGGCCGTGGAGACACTCGCTCCGGATCCTCAGGCGTGCCGCGCCGCCGTCACGGGTTACTCGGAGGATTGCTTCCTGGAGCGGATGGACATCATCCTCGACGCCGAGCGAGCGCTCGCACATGCCGCGCAAGCCGTCGGCGCGCCTGCCGCCTAGGACCCGGCGTGAGTGGGTGACGCAGCGTGAAAGCGAGCCACATTTTGAGTTCATCGCGCCTCGCCTTCTCGCGATCGAAGCTCAGACCGCGCTCCGGGGTGGGCCAGCTGTAGGTGGCGAGCGGACGGTGCACGTAGTCGAAGCGCCAACCCGCGCGGGCGAGTTTCAGGTAGAGGTGGTAGTCCCCGGCCATGAGCAGCCACTCGGCATAGCCGCCGACTGAGAGGACGGCCTCGCGACGCATGGTCGGGGTTGCGGAGGGGATCCCGCACGAGTCGCACATCCGTGGAAAGCGGAAGACCGGATGAGCCCGGGTATCGGTAATCGCGATGTCCCGCCCATCCGGATGGAAGCGGATGCCGACGTTCGCATACACGAGGCCGACGCGCGGGTCATCGAACCGGGGCAGGACCGACTCGAGGTACTCCGGATGCCAGATGTCGTCGGCGTCGAGCTGCGAGACGAAGGGCGTCCGTGCGAGGCGGAGCGCCGTGTTGCGTGCCGCGCTGGGGCCCGCCTTCCCCTCGTGGCGAACAACCCGCAGCCGCGGGTCGTCAATCCCGCGGAGCGCCTCCGCGATCGGCGGCGAAGAGCGATCGTCCACCACGATCAGCTCGAGTGCGGAAGCGTCTGTGCGAGAACGCTCTCGACGCTCTCGCGCACCGTCGCGTGCGAATCGCGGGCCGCCATCATGACGGTGGTGTGCGGGCGCGCAGGGCGACAGGGCGATGTGCCAGATGTGGAAGGGGGAGCCGGCTCCGGCAGTACCGCCACGGGGATTCGAACCCCGGTTTCCGCCGTGAGAGGGCGGCGTCCTAGTCCCCTAGACGATGGCGGCGCGTAGCGGCGAGCGATTCTAGCGGCCGCTGGTGGGCTCTGCGGGCGGTGGGATATGCTGCCGCGTTCAACGGCCGGTGGTCGAGGGAAGTCCGGTGTAAAGCCGGCGCGGTCCCGCCACTGTGAACGGGCGCTGATGCGTCGCATGTAGCCACTGGGGAGCCACTGCTCTCCGGGAAGGCGCGGCGCGGAGCCCGAAGCCAGGAGACCTGACTCCGGCCGAAGCCCATACGACCCTCGAGGAAGGGGTGGCTCCATGACCTATCGCTTCCGCCGACAGCGCTCTCCCTGGCGCTGGTCCTGCCCGCGCTGGTCGCGGCTCCCGCCGCGCATGCGTTCCCGTGACCGTGAACCTCCGCGTGGAGGGCCCGACCCAGACGATCTTCGACGGACCCGTCACCACCGACGCTCACGAGTGACCACGCCGACCGGCGGCACGCACACCTGCGACGGCACGAACGGCGCCGCCTAGCCGGAGCCGGGCCCGACCGCAACGGGCGCGCTCGACGACGCGCGCCAAGCTCGCCGGCTTCACCTGGGACGGCCGTACGGAATTCGGGTTCAACGACTACTCCTTCGAGCGCGTGGCCGACGCAGATCGATCCGAACAGCGCAGTACTGGTCGCTCTTCCTCAACCACGGCTTCTCGCCAACCGGCGGCTGCACGAAGCAGGTCAGCAGGGCGACGAGGTGCTCTGTCGTCTATCGACGTTCTCGGTGAGCATCGCCGCTGAAGCTCCGGGCCCGGCACGGCCACCACCGGCCAGCCGTCCACGTCAAGGTGGCCGACGGCTCGAACGGCGACCCGCGGCCGGCGCGACCGTCGGCGGCGCCACCACCGGCGCCGCCGGACGGCGCCGACGCTCAGTTCGCCGTACGCGGGCATCTATCGCCTCAAGGCCGAGAAGCGCCGACGCGGTCCGCTCCAACACGCTCGTGCTGTGCGTCGACCCGCCCGGTGCGGCGCCCTGCAGTTCGACCGACAACACGGCGCCGGTCTCGAGTCCGCTTCGGCGCGCCGAGCCGACTGCCCGGCCGGCGGCTCGCCAGCCGCGACGGGCGCTCGCGCACGATGCTCGTGTCCTGGCGGCGCCAGGACGGCGCCGGCAGCGGCGTGTCGCACTACACGGTCGAGGTGAGCGAGCGTGGCCGACGGTGCGGGCGCGAGCCAGGCCGAGCCCGAGTGGAGGACGCTGCGTCGACAAGGAGCCGAGGCACGGGCTCCACTTCCGCGGCGAGTCCGGCGACGCCTACCGGTTCCGGATCACCGCGACCGACCGCGCGCTGAACTCGGCCGACATCGTCGACCGACCCGGTGGTGATCCCGGTGGACGACCGCGACCGCGGCCTCCTGCACCTCTCGCGCGGCTGGAAGCGCACGCGGGCGAATAACGCGTGGGGCCGCACCGTCGTGCGCGCGAGCAGGCCGGCGCGACCGGCGCGCATGCGCTTCCGCGGCACGCAGGTCGCGCTGATCGGCCGCAAGCTCGCCAAGGGCGGCACGGCTGCGCGTGACGGTCGACGGCAAGAGCCGGACGCTGCGCGCTGCGCGGCCGCACCGGTCACCGCGAGCGTGCTCTGGGTGAGCGGGAAGCTCGCGGCCGGCGCGCACACGCTGCGCCTGCGCTCGCTGGGCGGCGGGCCGGTGGAGCTCGACGCGGTGGCGCCGCTCGCCATGAGCGGCGCGCGGCGCTGATCTCGGCGGCCTGGCGGCGCTGGCTCTGGCCGCGCCGCCGGCCGCCGGCGCGGCCGCTCCGAAGGTCGAGCAGCTGGTGGTGTTCCGCGACGGCGAGCGCGTCAGAAGACGGTGGCCACCGCGGCGACGCAAGCGTGACCGTCGGCCGGCCGGCGCTGCGCGGCCGGCGACGGCACCGCGCTGGCCGCGCTCGTGCGCAGCGAGGCCGGGCGCGCTGCGGCTGCGCGACTTCGGCTCCTGCTCGACGCGCGCCGCGCGACGGCGGCCGGCCTGTTCGTGACCGGCGATCGCGCGCGCGACCGCAACCGCGGGCAGCGCGGCTGGGTCTACAAGGTCGGCCACCGCGCCGCCACCGCCGGCGCCGGCGACACGGGCGGTCCGTTCGGCCGCGGGCGGCTGCGCGCGGGCAGCGCGTCACCTGGTTCTACTGCCTGCGCGCGGCCGACTGCCAGCGCACGCTCGGGCTGACGGCCTCGGTGTGCCGGGGCGGGGTCGCCGCGGAGGTGCGCGGCTACGACGACGCGGGCGAGGGCGTCCCGATCGCGGGGCGCGACGGTCACGGCCGCCGGCGTGAGCGGCGTGACCGACGCGGAGGGACGCGTGCAGCTGGACGCTGCGCCCCGGCTTTCAGCGGCTCGTCGCACGCAAGGATGGGCTCGTGCGCTCGTTCACCGAGCGGGTCGAGGTGCCGTGAGCCGTGCCCGCGCCCTACTTGCAGCCCTCCTGGTCGCCGCACTCGCGCCGGCGGCCGCGGGCTGCGGCTTCGGGCGAGGGGGACGAGCGTCCAGGCGGCGGCGCGACGCTGCGGGTCACGCGCGACTTCGGCCACAGGGAGCTGGGCTCGGTCGAGCTCGACAGCGTCCGCGAGGGCCAGACCGTGATGCGCATGCTGCGCTCGGACTTCGACGTGACGACCCGCTTCGGCGGCCGCTTCGTGCAGTCGATCGACGGCATCGAGGGCCAGGGCGCGGGCGGGCAGGTGGACTGGTTCTACTGGGTGAACGGGCTCGAGGCCGACAAGGGCGCGGCCGAGTGGGAGGTCTCTGCCCGGCGACCGCGTCCAGTGGGACCACCGCGACTGGAGCGCCGACCATGCGCATCCCGGCGATCGTCGGCGCCTACCCCGAGCCGTTCGCCAACGGCCTCGAGGGCAAGCGGCGGCCCGGTGCGGGTGGAGTGCGAGCGAGGCGGGCTCATCCGCCTGCACCGATGCGCGCGAGCGGCTCAACGACGAGGGCGTGTCCACGTCGGGGGCGTCGCTCGGCGCGCCGGGCACCGAGGCCGTGACGCGGCTCGTGGTGGCACGCTGGCCGGCGGCCCGCATCGTGCGCGGCGCGTCCGGGCTCGAGGACGGGCCCGAGGCCACCGGCGTGTTCGCCCGCTTCACGAGCGACGGAAGGACGCTCGAGCTGCTCGACGAGGAGGGCGAGACGGCGCGGCGCGTGCGGCGTGGCGACGGCGTGGGGCTCGTGCTCGCCATGCAGCCGCGCGCCGAGGAGCTGGTCTGGATCGTGACCGGCCCTCGACGACGAGGGCCTGGCGGCCGGCGTGCGCGCGCTCGACGAGCGCAAGCTGCGCGACGCCTTCGCGGTCGCCGTGACCGGCGACAGGGTGGAGAAGCTGCCGCTGGTGGCGCCGATGAGCCTGATCCCCGTCTACCGCAGCCGCCCGAGCGCGCTGCACACGGCGCGCGCCGGCGCCGGCGCGGCCTACTGCGGCGCCCTGGCGCTCGCCGGCGCGCTCTTCCTGCACCCGCTCGTGCTGGCGGCGGCGCTCGCGGCGATCGTGCTCGCCGGGGTCGCCGCCGGCGTGGGGCGCGAGATCGGCCGCGTCGCTGCGCTTCGCGCTGCCGTTCGCGCTGCTGATCACGCTGATCAACCCGCTCGTGTATCCCGAGGGCGACACCCTGCTGTTCCGCGGCGGCGAGGTCCTCGGCCGGCGGATCGACATCACGCTCGAGGCGACGGCCGCGGGCGCCCTGAGCGGCATGCGCGTGATCGTGATCGTGATGGCGTTCGGCCTGCTGTCCGCGGCCGTCGACCCGGACGAGCTGCTGCGCATGTTCCGGCGCGTGTCGTACCGCTCGGCGCTCACCGCGACGCTCGCCACGCGGCTCGTGCCGGTGCTGGCCCGCGACGCCGCGCGCATGGGCGACGCCGCACGCTGCCGCCCGCACCCGCCCGGCCGGCTCGCGGTGGCGCGGGCGGCGCTGTCGGGCGCGCTCGACCGCGCGGTGGACGTCGCGGCCGCGCTCGAGGTGCGCGGCTACTCGCTCGGCGGCCGCACGGCGCGCCGCCGGCAGCCGTGGTCGCGCCACGACTGGCGCGTGGGCGGCGCGGCCGCTGCGATCGCGGTCGCCGCCGTGGCGGGAGCGATCGCCGGGCTGGGCTCGGTGGAGGCCTACCCGCCGCTCCAGATCGAGACCGGGCCGCCGGAGCTCGCGCTGAGCGCGCGGCGTGGTGCTGCTCGCCGCTCGCGCCGTTCGCCGGGCGCGCGGCGCGGATGGGGGTGGCCCATGCCTGAGCCGCTCGTCGTGGCCGAGCGCTTCAGCTACCGCTATCCGGAGGCGACGAGGCCGTCGCTGCGCGACGCTGACGCTCGAGCTCGAGCCCGGGCACGTTCACCGTGCTGGCGGGGGTGTCCGGCTCGGGCAAGTCGACGCTGCTGCGCGCGCTCTGCGGGCTCGTGCCGCACTTCCACGGCGGCGAGGCGACCGGCGAGCTGCAGCGTGGGCGGCCTCGACGTGCGCGACCACGGGCCCGGGCGAGCTGGCCGCGGTCTGCGGCACGGTCTTCCAGGAGCCGGAGACGCAGGTGGTGATGGGCGGCGTCCGCGCCGAGCTGGAGCTGCCGCTGGAGCACCGCGGCGAGCCGGCCGCGACCGTGGCGCGCGCGGTGGAGGAGACGGCGCTCGGCCTCGGCGTGGCGCACCTGCTCGAGCGCCGCACGGACACGCTCTCCGGCGGCGAGCTCCAGCGCGTGGCGATCGCCGCGGCGATGGTGCACGACCCCGCGCTGCTGCGTGCTCGACGAGCCGACCTCGCAGCTCGACCCGGTGGCGGGCGACGAGCTGGTCTGGCTGCTGCGGCGCCTGAACGAGGACTGGGGCACCGCGGTGGTGGTGGCCGAGCACCGGCTGGAGCGCTGCCTGCCGGCCGCGGACCGCGTGATCGCGATGGTGGACGGCGCGGTCGCGTGCGACGCGGCGCCGGGCGAGTTCCTCGACGTGGGCGGTGCAGCGCGGCGCCGGCGCTCGCGACGCCGGCGGCGCGGCTGTTCTCGCTCGCCGGGCTGCAGGCCCGCTGCCGGCATCGGTGAAGGAGGCCCACGCCGCGCTGCGCGCCGCCGGACCGCCCGGCCGACGACTCCATCGCGTGACCGCCGATACGCGCGGCAAAGGCAGACCAAGCGGGCGCCGCGCGCTGGCGCGCCGCTTCCGTCACCGCAAGAGCGGCTCGGCCCCGGCGCTCGCGCTGAAGGACCTCTGGTTCGAGCTCGAGGACGGGCCGGCCGATCCTGCGCGGCATCGAGCTCGAGCTCCAGCCCGGCGAGCGCGTGGCGCTGATGGGCCGCAACGGCGCGGGCAAGAGCACGCTGCTGCGGCTCGCCAAGGGCCTCGCCGAGCCCACGCGCGGGCGCGTGGAGCGCGCGGGCGAGGTGGCGCTGCTGCTCCAGAACCCGGGCGACTACCTCGTGCACGACCACGCGGTCGACGACGCCGGGCGTGGCGGGCGTGGCGAGCGCCGGCCTGGCCGGCCGCGAGGCGGCCAACCCGCGCGACCTCTCGGGCGGCGAGCGCCAGCGGCTCGCGCTCGAGGTGGTGCTCGCCGGCGAGCCCGCCGCGGTGGTGCTGCTCGACGAGCCCACGCGCGGGATGGACCGCATCCACAAGGACGCGCTCGCGGCACGCACCCGCGGAGCTCGCCGCGGGCGGGAGCGGCGGTGATGGTGGCCACCCACGACACCGAGTTCGCCGCCGCGCTCGCCGATCGCGTCGTGCTGCTCGGCCAGGGCGTGGTGATCGCGGACGGCTCGCCGCACGAGGTGCTGGCCGGCGGCTGGCACTTCTCGACCGAGGTCGCGCGGGTGACCGGCGGGGCCGCGCTGCTGCCGGAGCGAGGGCGCGCGAGCTGCTGGCGAGCCAGCGGGTGGAGGTGGCGCCATGAGCTGGCAGCTGGCCTCACTTGCCCTGCTCGCGTTCGCGCTCGCGGTCGGCTTCGCCTGGTACGAGCGCGAGGAGCCGCCCGCGCGCGTGCTGGCGCTCGTGGCCGCGCTGGCCGCGCTCGCGGTGGTCGGACGGCTCGCCTTCGCGGCCATCCCCAACGTGAAGCCCACCACCGACATCGTGCTCTTCGCCGGCTACGCGCTCGGCGCGATCCCCGGCTTCGCCGTGGGCGCGGTGACCGCGATCGTCTCGAACATCTTCCTCTCCCAGGGCCCCTGGACGCGTGTGGCAGATGGCCGGCTGGGGAGCGGTGGGCGTGGGCGGCGCGCGTGCTCGCGCAGCGTGCTTCGCGGCCGCGAGCCGAACCGGTTCGTGCTGGCAGCGCGTGTGCGGGCTGGCCGGGTCTGCTGTTCGGTGCCTGGATGGACATCTACCAGTGGACCCTCGCCGCGCGGCAGGACCTCGACACCTACCTGGCGGTGGCGGGCACCTCGCTGCCCTACAACGTCGCCCACGCGGTCGGAAACGTGGTGTTCTGCCTCCTGATCGGCCCGGCGTTCCTGCGCGCGCTCGCCCGCTACCGGCGCCGGCTCGAGGTGCGCTGGGATCGCTCGCCCGCACCGATCGTGGCCAGCGTGGTGGCCGCTGGCGCTCGTGCTGGCCGTGCCCGCCGCGGCCGGCTGCCGCCACGCCGGCGAAGCGCGCCGAGCGCTACCTGCTGGGCGCGCAGAACAAGGACGGCGGCTTCGGCGCCGCGCCGAAGCAGGGCTCGAGCCCCCTGTACAGCGGCTGGGCCGGGCTCGGGCTGGGCTCGGCCGGCCTCAATCCCCGCGACGTGAAGCGCAGCGGCGGGCGCTCGGCCGCCGCCTACGTGCTGCGCGGGAGCGCCTCGCTCAGGGACATCGGGGAGATCGAGCGGACCGTGCTGCTGGCCCGGGCGGCCGGGATGGACCCGCGGCGCTTCGGGGGACGCAACCTGCTGGCGGAGATCGAGAAGCGCCGCCGCGCGAGACGGGTCGATCTCCGGCTTCGTGAGCTACACGGCATTCGGCGTGATGGCGCTGCGCGCGTCCGGAGCGCCCGCCGGATCGGCCACCGTCCGCTGGCTCGTGGCCTCGCAGAACGGCGATGGCGGCTTCGGCGTTGCGCGCTCGTCGGCGAGCGACTCGGACATGACCGGCGCGGCGCTTCAGGCGCTGGCCGCCGTCGGGCGAGGCGGCGGCGGTGCCGCGCAGCGCGCCGTGAGCTGGCTGCGCGCGAACCAGAACGACGACGGCGGCTTCGGGCAGTTCAAGGGGCGCGACTCCAACGCCCAGTCCACCTCCTACGCGATCCAGGGCCTGCTCGCGGCGGGCGGGGGCGGCGCCACGGCCTCGCGCGCGCGGACCTACCTCGTGCGCCTGCAGCGCAGCAACGGCAGCGTCGCCTACTCCTCGACGAGCACGCAGACGCCCGTGTGGGTCACCGCCCAGGCGCTCATGGCGCTGAGCGGAAAGCCGCTGCCGCTGGCGCCCGTGGCGCGGAGTGAGCGGCCGCGGGCGAGGGCGGCGGGTGACGGCGGGGCGGCGGCGGCGGAGCATCCGCTCCGGGCGGCGGCGGCAAGTCGAAGGAGGGCAAGGGCGCCGGCGCGGCGGCCGGGGCGCAGGCTCGGCCGCGGCCGGGGGCGCCGCCGCAGGGCCGTGGGCGCCGCCCCGGCCGGCACGGAGCCCGCCCCGACGAACCCGGAGGCCACCACCGCGCTCGAGGCCGCCGCGAAGAGCGGCGCGACGAAGCCGAAGCCCGTGCCCGTGTGGGCCGGGTTGCTCGCGGCCGCGGCCCTGCTCGCGCTGCTGTGGGTGCTGCACAGGTACGTCCTGCCTGGGCGCTGGCCCGGCATGGGATAGTCAGGGCATGAGCGACAGCGACCCGTTCAGCGGCGCGTTCGACCGGCCGGAGCAGCTGCGCGAGTTCTACGACTCGCCGATGGAGGCGGCCATCCGCAAGGACATCGGCCACATCGACGAGCTCTGCCGGAGGCTGATCGACGCTGCGCCGATGCTGTTCGTGGCCACGTTCTCGCCCGAGGGCCACGCCGACGTGAGCCCGCGCGGAGGCCAGCCCGGGTTCGTGACCGTGCTCGACGACCAGCACCTCGCGATCCCGGACGCCACCGGCAACAGGCGGCTCGACACGCTGGAGAACATCGTCTCGAGCGGCCGGGTGGGGCTGATCTTCCTGATCCCGGGCCGCGACACCACGCTACGCGTGAACGGCCGCGCCGCCGTGACCGGGGAGCCCGAGCTGCTCGAACGCCTGACGCCGGTGGGCAAGCCGCCGAAGACAGCGATCGTGGTGGAGGCGGAGGAGGTCTACACGCACTGCCCGAAGGCGTTCGTGCGCTCGAAGCTGTGGGACCCGGACAGCTGGCCGGACCCCGCGACCCTGCCGACCTCGGCGGAGGTGAGCCTCGCGCACCAGCGCAACCCCGAGCTGACGCTCGAGCAGGTCGAGGAACGCGAGCGCGAGGCGCTGGCGAAGCGGCTCGCTAGCTAGCCGCCGAGCGCCCGGCCGATCAGCCGGTCCATCACCCGGTCGGGCAGCAGCTTCGCCATCGGGCCGCGGATCTTCGCGTCGCGTCCCACGAGGTAGCGGGTGCGCGGGCGGTTCGAGCTCAGCGCCGTGCCGATCACCTCGGCCACCTCGCGAGGCTCCATGCCGCTCTTCTGCGCGATCTTCGCGGTCTCGGCGCGCACCGCCTCGATCATGGGGCCGTACAGCTGCTCCGCCTCGGGCGGCATGCCCTCGGCCAGCATCTCGTCCGCGAGCTTCCCTGCCTTGTTCCAGATCGGGGTCTTCACGCCACCCGGCTCGATCAGGATCACGTCGATGCCCTGCGGGCGCAGCTCGCGGCGCAGCGAGTCGCTCAGCCCCTCGAGGCCGAACTTCGACGCGTTGTACGGGCTCACGAGCGGCAGCGCCACCCGGCCGCCGATCGAGCTCACGTTCACGATCCGGCCGCGCACCCGCCGCAGCGCGGGCAGGAACGCCTGGATCACGGCTGCCTGCCCGATCAGGTTGATCTCGAGCTGCTGGCGGAGCCTGTCGATCGGAAGGAACTCGAGCGGCGCCGCGACCGCGATGCCCGCGTTGTTCACCAGCCCGGCGAGCGGCTCCTCGCCCAGCGCCTCGCGCGCGGCCGCGATCTGACCCGCGTCCGTCACGTCGATGCGGGCGGTGCGCAGCCCCCGCCCCTCCAGCCGCTCGGCATCCTCGTCCTTGCGGACGGCCGCGATCGGGTCGAACCCGAGTTCGCGCAGGTGCAGGACGGTGGCCTCGCCGATGCCTGTGGAGGCGCCGGTCACGAGCACGGTTCCGGTGGTCATGGCGGGCGAGACTATCCGCTAGCTTCGCCAGCGTGGACGTCGACGACGCCATCAGGACGCGCCGAACGCACAAGGCGTACGGGTCCGAGCCGGTTCCGCGGGAGACGCTCGACGAGCTGTTCGACCTGGCCCGCTGGGCGCCGAACCACAACCTCACGAACCCGTGGCGCTTCCGCGTGCTCGGCCCCGAGTCGGTGGCGCGGCTCAAGGAGGCGGCCGGCGAGGACGCCGCGGGGAAGCTCGAGCGCGCCCCGACGCTCGTGGTGGCGTCGGTGGTCGAGAGCGGCGACCCGGTCCAGGACGAGGAGGACCACGCGGCTGCGGCGGTGGCGGCCTACATCGTGCTGCTCGCCGCGCACGCGCGCGGTCTGGCGGGCTACTGGCGCACGCCGGAGGTTCTGCGGACTCCCGGCGGCTGCTCCGCGGCGGGCGTGCCAGACGGCGAGCGCGCGATCGGCCTGCTCCATCTGGGCCCCCCGCGCCAGGAGAAGGAGCCCCCGGAGCGGCTGCCGCCCGGAGACTTCGTAACGTACCTGCCGTGATCCCGCGAGCCGACGCCCTCGCCTCACTCGAGCGGGACAACTTCGACCTCGTGGTGGTGGGCGGCGGCATCACGGGAGCGGGCGTCGCCCTGGACGCCGCTTCACGCGGGTACAGCGTGGCGCTCGTGGAGAAGTCGGACTTCGCCGCCGGCACGTCGAGCCGCTCGTCGAAGCTCATCCACGGCGGGCTTCGCTACCTCCAGAACTTCGACCTCGGGCTCGTCCGCGAGGCGCTGCTCGAGCGCTCGCTGCTCGTGAAGCTCGCGCCGCACATCGTGAAGCCGCTGCCGTTCATCGTCCCGACGTTCGGCGGCAAGCGCCCGGACCGGGTGCTGGGCATGGGGCTCAACATGTACGACGTGATGTCGTGGCGCCGCGGGCGCGACGAGGCCGAGGACTGGAGCCCCGAGCGTCACCGCGTGATCGACGGCGCCGAGGTGCTCGACCTCGTGCCGGCCCTGGCGGGGCGGGACCCCACGGCGGGATACCTCTTCTACGACTGCCAGACCGACGACGCCCGGCTGGTACTCACCGTGCTTACCGAGGCCGAGCGCTTCGGCGCGGTGATCGCCAACGCATGCCACGTGACCGGCCTCGTGGAGCGCAGCGGCCGCGCCTCAGGCGTACTCGTGCACGACGTGCGCGGGGGGCGGTGAGTTCGAGCTGTGCGGCGACAACGTGGTCAACGCCACCGGGGTCTGGGCCGACCGGCTGCGCCCGGAGGAGCTCTACGACGAGGAGGAGGTGCCCCGCATTCGGCCGAGCCGCGGCACGCACCTGATCCTTCCCCGCGAGCTGCTCGACGTGAGGGCCGGTGCGATCGTGCCCGCGGGCGGCGGCCGCACCGTGTTCGTGCTGCCCTGGCTGGGGCGCACGCTCATCGGGACGACAGACAACGACTACGAGGGCTCGGTGGAGCACGTGCCACCCTCGGGCGACGACGTCTCCTATCTGCTCGAGGCGGTCAACGGCTTCTTCGGCACCGAGCTCGGGGCGGGCGACCTGACGGGCGCGTACGCGGGCGTGCGTCCATTGATCTCCACGGGCGACCCCAAGAAGTCGGTGGACATCTCACGCAAGGCCGAGCTCTACGAGACGAGCTCCGGGCTCGTGACGATCACGGGCGGCAAGCTCACCACCTGGCGGCGGATGGCGAAGATGGCCGTGGACCGGATCGTGGAGCGCGACGGCCGCGAGGCGCCCTGCCGGACAGACGAGATCCCGCTGGGCGCGCCGGTGGAGCAGGATTCGCTGCCGGTGGTCGAGGGAGTGGACGACGAGACCCGCGAGCACCTCGCAGGGCGCTATGGCCACGCCGCGCAGCTCGTGCTGCGGCTCGCGGAGGTCGATCCCAAGCTCGCCCGGAGGATCAGCCCCGAGCTGCCGGACATCGCCGCCGAGGCTGCCTATGCGGCCGGGCACGAGCAGGCCCACACGGTCGGCGACGTGCTGCTGCGCCGCACGCGGCTCGGGCTTCTGGACGCGCGCCGGCTCTGCGAGCCGGACGCGGATGGCCCGCTGGCGGTGGCTCAGGCGATGGCTGGCGAGCTCGGCTGGGATGCTGCCCAGGTGAAGCGGGAGGTCGAGGCGTGGCAAGAGCTGGCGCGGGCGGAGGGCGTGGTTCCGGAGTTGAATGGGGTGCCCGCGCCTCGGCAGGAACCGGAGGAGCCCTCGCCCGCGGCGCCGGGCGCGGCGCCGGAGGAGGCCGCGTGACGCCGAGAGTGCTGCTGCGCGGCCACGAGCTCGGCCTCTCCCGGCCGGTGCTGATGGGAATCGTGAACGCCACGCCCGACTCCTTCTCGGACCGCCAGGGACCCAAGGATCTCGACGAGCTGGTCGAGCGCGCGCTCGGAGCGGTCGAGGACGGCGCGGCGATCGTGGACGTGGGCGGCGAATCCAGCCGCACGGACACCGAGGCGGTGTCGGTGGAGGAGGAGATCGCGCGGGTTGTTCCGCTGGTCGAGCGCCTCGCCGCTCACGGCATGCTCGTGTCGGTGGACACCTGGCGCGGGCCCGTGGCGCGCGCGGCACTCGCGGCCGGTGCGGCGATGATCAACGACGTGAGCGGCCTGTCCGACGAGAGCGTCGCCAGCGCATGCGCGGACACGGGCGCCGCGCTCGTGATCACACACACGCGCGTGGCGCCGAAGACCAAGGCGTTCCCCGAGTACGACGACGTGGTCCGCGACGCGTGCGACTTCCTCGACGAGCGGATGCGCGCCGCCGATGCGCTGGGCGTGGCGCCCGACCAGATCGTGCTCGATCCCGGCATCGACCTCGCCAAGACGCCCGCCGAGTCGATCGAGCTGCTGCGCCGGCTTCCCGAGTTCGCCCCGCTCGGCCGGCCGCTGCTGCTGGCGGTGTCCCGCAAGGACTTCGTGGGCGCGCTCACCGAGCGCCCGCCGGCGGCCCGCGACGCCGGCACGCTCGCCGCGGTGGGGGCGGCCGTGCGCGGTGGCGCCCGCATCATCCGCGTGCACGACGTGGCCGGCGCGCGCGACTACCTGCGCGTGCACGAGGCACTCACCGACGGCGCCGACGACACGCTCGTGCTTCCATCCGAGCTGAAGAGGGAGGCAGTGTGAGCGAGGGCCTTACGATCGCGCAGCTGTCCGACCTCCACTGCGGCTCGCCGCACTTCGTGCCAAGCCTGCTCGACCGGGCGATCGTCGAGGTCAACGAGCTGCACCCAGATGTGGTGGTCGTCTCCGGAGACCTCACCGGCGACGGCTACCGCGCCGAGTACGAGCTCGCGCGGGAGTACCTCGACAAGATCGCCTGCGATCGCATGATCGTGATCCCGGGCAACCATGACTCGCGCAACGTCGGGTACGTGCACTTCGAGGAGCTGTTCGGCGAGCGCAGGTCCGAGCTGCACATGAACGGAGTCTCGATCCTCGCGGTGGACTCCACCGAGCCGGACCTCGACAACGGACTGATCGGCCGCGGCCGCTACGAGTGGATCGAGGAGCGCTTCGGCGCGCACGAGGCGTTCCTGCGCATGTTCGTGCTCCACCACCACCTGCTGCCGGTGCCGGGCACCGGACGCGAGCGCAACGTGGTCCACGACGCCGGCGACACGCTGGAGTGCCTCCAGCGAGCCGATGCCCATCTGGTCCTGTCGGGCCACAAGCACGTGCCGTACGCGTGGCGGCTCGAGAACCTGTTCGTGGTGAATGCCGGCACGGTCTCGACCACCCGTCTGCGAGGAAAGACGAAGCCCTGTTACAACGTGGTCGAGGCGCGGCCGGACCGGGTTACCGTGTTCCGCAAGTACCCCTTCCACGAGCAGGACGCGATCCTCTCGTTCGACCCGCGCACGTACGCGTACGAGGCACCGGTCAGTCCGTAATTCGCTTGCGTTATCGGCGTTCGTGTCGACAATGGACGCAATCGCTACGACTGGGGAACCCATGAAGGCTCGCACGCCGCTACTCGCACTCCTGGCCCTCGGAGCGCTGCTGGCGCTCGCGCCTGCCACGCAGGCCGCCACGCCGTTCACGGCTGGCACGGGCAGCGGTCACGACGTGGCCGTGGGCAGCGACGGCAAGGGCCATGTCGTCTGGCTCGCGGAAGGATCGCCCGACACGGTTCGTTACTGCCGGGTGCCCGCCGGTGGCAGTGCGTGCGAGATCGAGCGGACCCTCATTTTCCCGGGCACGAGCCCCAATGCGGACAGCCAGAGCCCTCACGTGCAGGTGTTCGCACCCGCCGCCGGCAAGGTCGTGGTCCTCGCCCACTGCACCCAGTGCCCTACCGGCGCTAGCGACCAAAAGACCTTCCGCTTCATCTCCGCTGACGACCAACGGAGACAGCTTCGCTGCCGGCACCCACGTCGGAAGCCTCCAGCTCAACGGCCAGGCCTCGTACGTGAACAACGGCGACATCGCGCTCGCGGTCCAGGGTTCGGTGTTCCAGGGCCAGGACGATCCGGCGTCGACTACGGAGCTGGTGATGAGTACGGGTGGGGCGTCCTCGGGCGCGTCGACCGCTTTCATTGGGGGCGGGCTCAAGGCCGTCTACGCGGTGAACGAGGGAGCGTTCGGCAACGTGCAGTACCGCGTCTTCACGGATCCGAGCGGGACGGTGAGCTTCACTGCGGCGGAGCTCAACGCGAACACCATGGGGGTGCCCAACAACTGGACCGGAATCCTCTCGTTGTCAGCGCCTGAGGGCAACAACAACGAGACCAGACTGGACTCCGGCCCCAACGGCATCTGGCTTTCGTACCTGCACAACCAGCCCGGAGACAACAGCGTCCGCGTGCGCCGGTTCGACGCCGACACCAACGCGTTCGGCGCGCCCACCGCCGTCGAGGGCCCGGACTTGATCGAGAACAACGGCATCGGCGAGTCCATGCACTCACAGGACGCCTCGGGCCGCCTCCACGTGGTGTGGCGGTCGCTCCACGACGGCAACCGGCTGCGCTACACGCGCTCCGACACGACGGGCGCGAACTTCAGCGTCGCGGCCACCCTCGCCACGCGGGAGACGTTCGGCGACCCGATGGTCGAGGCGGGTACCGATGGAAACGGGTTTGCGGTGTGGCGCAGCAGCGGCAGTGCGGTCCGCGTGGTGCCGATCGATCCGCAGGCCGAGTCGGGCGGCCCCGGTGGACCCGGTGGACCCGGCGGCCCCGGCGCCCCCGACACCACGCGCCCGACCGCGGGCGGCTTCAGCATGGGCGACCGGACGCTCTTCCCCGGCGCCGGCACGAGCTTCAGCTTCAACTCGAGCGAGGCCGGAGTGGCCGTGCTGACGGTCCAGAAGCAGGTGAAGGGCCTGAAGGTGAGGATCAGGGGCAGGCGCCGCTGCGTTCCTCAGACCGGACGGCGGCTGCGCGCCCTGCGCAGGAGCGCCGGCAGCCGGGCGGCCTTCAGGCGCCTGCTGCGCCAGCGGCGCTGCAAGGCCTACAAGCGGATCGGGTCGATCCGGCAGACCGTTTCGCCGGGCCGCAACACGATCAACTTCAACGGCCGGATCGCCGGGCGCAGGCTGCGGCCGGGGCGCTATCGCGCTCTGCTCGTGATCACCGACAGCGCCGGGAACGTCTCCCGCACCGAGCGGATCAACTTCCGCGTGCTGCGCCGACGGCGGTAATGACCAGACGCGCGACCCTGTTCATGGCCTGGGCCGTGCTCGGCATGGTGGCGAGCTACGGGGCTATATACGCCTTCTCCGGCTTCGGGCTCGCGATCCTCGCCGTCTGCGCGCTGGTCGCCTGGTCGCTCCCAAAGGGTCTCGAGGCGATCGGCGCCGCGGCCGGACCCGGCCTGTTCTGCTGGCTGGTCGCCTGGAGCGCTGAGGAGCCAGTCGCCTGGCTCGCAGTCGGCGCGGCGATCGTGGCGGCTGCCTTCACGGCCTACGCGGTCACTGGGCGCGCCCGCTGCATCCGTAGCGCGCGGTTTTAGAGCTCGTTTAGCCCGGACGGGGAGGCTCGCCGCGGTGATCGCGGCGGACCCCGGCAACCTGGTGTTCGCGGTGTCGGCGGCATTCGACGCGTTGCTGGCCTGCGCGGCCGTGGCGTGGGCCACGCGCGGTGGGCGCATCGGGCTCCGTCTCGCGGCGGCCGCCGCGGCGGTTGCCTGCCTGCTGGCCGTCAAGGGCTCCGTGATGCTCGCGCAGGGCCTGGCCATGCCGTTCGGCGTGATGCACGTGATCTGGCTCGACCTGGTGGTCGTTCTTCCGCTGGCCGCGCTGCTCGTACTCGGGCGGGTCCACCGCCGCGCAGGGACGACAGCGGTGCGCACGACCGCGGTCGCGGCATGCTGCCTCGCGCCGGTCGGCGCATACGCGAGCTTCGTGGAGCCGGAGCGCCTCGTCCTCGAGCGGGCCGAGGTCGAGCTGCCCGGCGAGCGCTCAGGCAAGCGGCCACTGCGAGTCGGCATCCTTGCCGACCTCCAGTTCGAGCGGCTCGGAGACCACGAGCGCGAGGCGGTGCGGCGCCTGATGGCGGAGCGGCCCGACGTGATCCTGCTCGCAGGGGACTATCACCAGGGCCGCGGGTCAAGCTTCGCGCGCGAGCTGCCCGGGCTGCGGCGCCTGCTCGGGCAGCTCCGCGCGCCTGGCGGCGTGTTCGCCGTCCACGGCGACTGCGAGGGAGTGGAGGAGGCCGGTCGGGTGATGGCCGGCACCGGGGTGCAGCTGCTCGTGAACGACACTGCGCACGCCCAGGTACGCGGTCGCAGGGTCACCATCGCGGGGCTCGAGCGGGACTACTGGTCGGCGGGCGCGTCGGGGGCGGCGCGCTCGCTCGAGGGCGCGCCCGGCAGCCGCGACGTGCGGATCCTGCTCGCGCACCGGCCCGACTCCGTCTTCTTGCTTCGGCCCCGCTCGCGCGTCGATCTCGTCGTGGCCGGGCACACGCACGGCGGCCAGGTCCAGGTACCCCTGTACGGGCCGCCGACGATCGCCTCGCGGGTCCCGCGCGAGGTGGGCGCCGGCGGGCTGCACACCCTCGAGGGCCGCAGGGTCTACGTGAGCCGTGGTGTGGGTGTGGAGCGCGGCCAGGCGCCGCGGTTGCGGCTTGGGGCGCCCCCGGAAGTCTCGATCGTCACGCTCCGGTGAGAATGTCGCCGTGCCCGTGATCGCCCTCATCGATGGGGAGCACCACCCGTCCGCCGTCCGCGACGCGCTGGCCGGGCTCGATCTGGCCGGAGTCGTGTTCTGCGGGGGCGAGGAGAAGCTCGGCCCGGGGTCGCTCGAGCAGCACTACGGCATGCCGGTCGAGACCGAGCCGGAGGAGGCGCTGCGCCGGCTGGCGCCCCAGGCCGACGCCGTGGTCGACCTCGCGGACGAGCCCGTCCTTCCGGCGTCGGCGAAGCTGCGCCTCGCCGGGCTCGCGCTGAGCCTCGGCCTCGCCTACGAGGCGCCGGGGGCGCGGCTCGACCCGCCGCGCTACGAGCCCGTGCCGTTCGCGGGCCCGAAGCTCGCGGTGATCGCCACCGGCAAGCGCACCGGCAAGACCGCGGTGGCCGGGCACTGGGCCGCCCTGCTGCGCGACGCGGGCGCGGACCCAGTGATCGTGTGCATGGGGCGAGGCGGGCCGGCGGAGCCGCGCGTGGCCGAGGCGGACCCGACGCTCGACGAGCTGATCGCGATCTCGGAGTCGGGGTCGCACGCGGCGTCCGACTTCCTGGAGGACGCCGTGATCGCCGGCGTCCGGACGGTGGGCTGCCGGCGCATCGGCGGTGGCTTCGCCGGCGCTCCCTTCGAGTCGAACGTGAGCGCCGGGGCGGCCATGGCCGTGGCGCTCGATCCGGGCGCGATCGTCTTCGAGGGCTCGGGTGCATGCATTCCGCCGGTGGAGGTGGACCGCACGGTCTGCATCCTCGGCGCGGGCACGCCCGAGCCGTTCGCGGAGTACCGGCTCGCGCGAGCCGACCTGGTGCTGGCGGCCGAGGGCACACCCGACCCCCCTGCGGGCGCCGTGCCGTTCGTTCTCAATTCCGAACCGTTCGAGCCGCTCCACGAGGGCGCGCGCGTGGCGGTCTTCACCACCGGCGCCACCAGCGTGCACGGCGTTCCCGACCCGGTGCTCGTGTCCACGAACCTTGCTCGCCGCGCGGCGCTGGCCGCCGAACTCGACCGGGCGGCTGCCGAGCGCTGCGACGTCTACCTCACCGAGCTGAAGGCCGCCGCCATCGACACGGTGGCGATGCGCGCCCGCGCCGAGGGCGCCCGTGTGGTGTTCATCCGCAACCGGCCGATCGGCATCGACGACGCCCTCGTCAAGCTGTACCGAGATGTCAACTGAAAGTGATCGGTCCGGCGCGGGCCAGCCCGCGCCCTCCCGCGAGACGATCGTCGTCCACAAGGGCCACGGGCTCCCTTACTCGAAGGGGCTGATGGCCCAGACCATCTCGGCCACCGGGCTGCCGCAGGGACGCGCCTTCGAGCTCGCTCGTAAGATCGAGCAGCGGCTGGACGCGAACGGAGCTGGTGAGATCGACATCGCCTCATTGCACGCGCTGGCCGAGGAGGTGCTGCTCGGCGAGGAGGGCGAGGTCACCGCGCGCCGCTACGCCAACTGGCGCCGGCTCGACCGCCTGGACCGGCCACTAGTGGTGCTGCTCGGCGGGACCACCGGCGTCGGCAAGTCGACGATTGCGACCATGCTCGCCGCCCGGCTCGGGGTCAATCGCGTTATCGCGACGGACGTGATCCGACAGGTCCTCCGGGCATTCTTCACCCATGAGGCGATGCCCACGGTCCACTACTCCGCCTTCGAGGCGGGCGGCATTGCCGGCTACCGGGATCAGGCCGAGCGGGTGGGCACCGGGATCACCGCGATCGTCGACCGCGCGGCCAACGAGGCGAAGCCGGTCGTGGTCGAGGGCGTCCATGTGGTGCCCGGCGGGGTGCACCCGCGCACGCGCGAACAGTGCGTGCTCGTGGAGGCGCTCGTGGTGGTCGGGGACCGCGACCTGCACCGCGGACACTTCTCCGCCCGCCCCGGCACCCGGCCGGCCGAGCGATACCTCGCTAGTTTCGAGGACATACGCCGGCTCCAGGATCACCTCTGGGAGCGGGCACGCTCCGAAGGGGTCGCAGTCATAGACAACGAGAACGTCGACGACACGCTCGCGCAGCTAATGCAGCTCGTGCTCGATGCCGTCCAGGAGGTCCAATGAAGCTGTTCATCGACACAGGATCGGTAGCCGAGGTCGAGGAGATCGCGGCCTGGGGCGTGCTGTCGGGCGCCACCACCAACCCATCGCTGCTCGCGAAGGAGGACGGCGAGCCGGGCGACAGCATCCGCCGCATCTGCGAGCTGGTCGACGGGCCGGTCTCAGCCGAGGTCGTCTCCGAGGACGCGAGCGCGATGGTGGCGGAGGGCCGCGCGCTGGCGGGGCTCGACGACCGCGTGGTGGTGAAGGTCCCGTTCTCGTCAGAGGGCCTCGCCGCGACCCGCGAGCTGGTCTCCAACGGCATCCCGGTGAACATGACGCTCGTGTTCTCCGCCGCCCAGGCCCTGCTCACCGCCGAGGCCGGGGCGAGCTACGTGTCCTGCTTCATGGGCCGGCTGGATGACATCTCAGTCGACTCCGTGGCCGTGGTGGAGGAGATCGTCGAGGCGCTCGGCCCACACCGCGACGCGCAGGTGCTGGCGGCGTCCATTCGCCACCCGATGCACGCGGTGATAGCGGCGAAGCTGGGCTGCGAGGTCTCGACGGTGCCCGGCAAGGTGCTGAAGGCGATGCTGGCCCACCCACTCACCGAGGCGGGGATCGCCCGCTTCTCGGACGACTGGAAGAGCCGCCCCGAGTTCGGGGACTGGCTGCGCGGGCTCGTCGACCAGAGCGCCGCGGCCACCCGCTAGGCCCCACTTCGTTCGCGCCCGCCCAGCCCGATAGGGTTCGGCGCCGCTATGTCCGTCCTGAACAGAAAAGAGCTGGAAGACAGCCCGCTCGCCGATCTCCATCAGATCGCGTCGGAGCTCGGCCTCGAGGGCTACCGCTCGAAGCGCAAGGCCGACCTGATCGGGGCGATCCTCGGCGAGACCGGCGGCGGCGACAGCGCGCCTGCCACGGGTGTCGAGCCCGACGAGGAGGACGAGGCGGCCTCGGAGGACACGTCCGAGAGCACCTCTGAGGGGACGTCCGAGGACACGTCTGAGGGGACGTCAGAGGACGAGCCCGACGAGCCCGACGAGCCCGATGAGCCCGATGAGCCCGATGAGGTTCCCGCCAGGGAGGCACTCGAGCGGCCCGCGAGGCGCGGTCGTCGTGGCGGGCGCGGACGCCGCCAGCCGGCCGCCGAGCAGGAGCCTGAGGCCGTGGAGGACGAGAGCTCCGAGGAGGCGACCGCCACCGGCGTGCTCGATGTCCTCGGCAACGGCAGCGGCTTCGTGCGCGTGGATCCTGCCGGCCAGTCGCGCGACGACGTGTACGTGTCGCCGGCGCAGATCCGCCGCTGCGAGCTGCGCGCCGGCGACGAGGTGAGCGGGCCCGCCCGCAGCGCCCGCCGCAACGAGCGCCACCCATCGCTGGTCCGCATCGAGACCGTGAACGGCGCGGCCGCCGAGCCCGCCGAGGAGCGCCCCTGGTTCAGCGACCTGACCCCGGTATTCCCGTCCCAGAAGCTGAACGCGCCGAAGACGCTGAAGGACGTTCCGTTCGGGCGCGGCTCGCGGGTCGCGATCTCCGGGCCTCCGGGAGCGGGCGCCACGACCCTGCTGCGCGAGCTGGCGACCCAGCTTGGCGGAGACTCCGAGCTCGCGGTCCAGGTGGTGCTGGCCGGCGTGCGGCCCGAGGAGGTCACCGAGTGGCGTCTGTCCGAGGGCCTGAACGTGGCGGGTGGCAGCTTCGACCTCTCACCCGACGCCCAGGCGCAGGCCGCCGAGCTGGCCGTGGAGCGCGCCAAGCGAAGCGCTGAGCGCGGCGGCCACGCCGCGGTCCTGATCGACTCGCTCGAGGCGCTGCCGCCAAGCGCGCGCCGCCGGATCTTCGGAGCGGGCCGCGCGACGGAGGAGGGCGGCACGCTCACCGTGATCGCAGTGACCGGTGGCGAGCCCGACGCCCTCCGCTGGGCCACCACGCGTGTGGTGCTCGAGCCGGGCGGCAAGGTGGCCGCCGACAGCGGCACCGTGCGCGCCGACGCGCTCTCCTAGCGCGCGAGACCGCCTCAGCGGCGGTACGCCACCCGGCGCCAGGACGGCTCGGGCGAGAGCTCGATGAGCTCGAAGTTGCGGTCCGGCTGGGCGTAGCCGAAGGAGTTGTCCGTCTCGTTGAAGACCACCTCGAGCTCACCCTCCATCACGCGCTGGTCCAGCCAGGCGCCGCGAAACACGAGTCGCCGGATCCAATGCACGAGCGAGCGCTCCGAGGGGCCGTTGAGGTCGCCCCAGCACTCGTTGATGTGCTCGCCGAGCTCGGAGTGGGGCTCGTTGACCTCGCCGTTCACCGCCAGGTTCACGAGGTCCTCGCGCTCGTCGTCGCCGAGTGGCCCGTCCACGAAGCCGAGCTTGGACGCCGCCTGCTCCACGCGCTCGGTGAAGTCACGTTCGTTGAACGTGAATCGAAGCTCGCCATACTCGAGCACGTAGTCCGAGCCGGACTCGTAATTGCCTCTCCGCGCAGTGTCCATGATGGTTGAAATTGCCGGCGGCACGGGTGCCCCGGCGTCGCGATCATAAGGCTGTTTCCTTCCCGAGCGCGGGCTGTGCAATGCAGGTTGCATGCCCCCGGGACGAGAAAATGTCCGGGGTCGCCCAGGCGCGATTACCTCGGGGTAATCGACGCGTGGATGTCGGGCGGTTACAGTCGCCGCCGGATGACGACGCTCGGCGCTCAGGCTGCGGTCGGTCCGCTGCTCCGCGAGTGGCGCGAGCGGCGGCGGCTGACCCAGCTCGAACTGGCGCTCGGCGCGGGGATCTCGACCCGCCATCTGAGCTTCGTCGAGACCGGTCGCTCGAAGCCGGGTCGCGAGATGCTGCTTCGGGTCCTCGACCAGCTCGATGTGCCCTTCCGCGAGCAGAACCGAATGCTGCTCTGCGCCGGCCATGCTCCGGGCTTCCCCGAGCGCCCGCTGGACGACCCCGAGCTGGCGCCGGTTCGCGAGGCGCTCGACCTGATCCTCACCGGTCACGAGCCCTACCCGGCGGTCGTCGTCGACCGCGCCTGGAACCTGGTGGCCGCCAACTCAGCGATGTGGGCGCTGGCGGAGGGCGTGGACGTCGACCCTGCCCTGCTCGAGCCGCCGGTCAACGTGCTGCGGGTCGGCCTGCATCCGCGAGGGCTGGGGCCTCTGTACGTCAATCTCGGCGAGTGGAAGGCGCATTTTCTCGAGCGCCTCGAGCGACAGGTCGCGCTCACCGGCGACGACGATCTCGCCGCCCTGCTCGAGGAGATCGCCGCCTACCCCGTCCCGGAGGAAGAGCACGATCGGGCCTCGGACCCCGGTGCCCACGAGATCCTCGGGCCGGTCAGGGTCCGCGCTCCCGACGGCGGCGAGCTCTCCTTCTTCGGCATGTTCGCGACGTTCGACACGCCGTTCGAGGTCACGACGTCTGAGCTGGCCATGGAGTTGCTCTTCCCGGCCGATCGGGCGACCGCCGCAGCGTTCCAGCACCGCAGACGAAATGGAGGGAGAGCACGATGGTTTTGACCCGAAGCCGCACCGGGCAGCTGATCGCGGGCGCGGGAGGAGCGCTCCTGATCATCTCTTTGTTCCTGCCGTGGGCAGACATGGATGGCGTCAGCCGCAGTGGCTGGGAGCTATGGACGATGGCCGACGGGCTCTTTCTGATCGGTGGGTGCTTCGCGCTCTTGGCGGCGATCACCGGTGGGCACGTCGGGGTCTTTCGCTCCGATATGTCGGTGAACGGAGCCACCGACCTGCTCGGAGTCGTGTCGACGATGCTCCTCACCTGGCTGATCCTCTTCGACTTCCCGGCGGGCGCTTCCAGCGAGGTCGGCGTCTTCCTGGCGCTGCTCGGGGCGATGGCGATGGCAGGTGGCGTCGGCCAGTACCGGATGCCGCAAGGCGGCTGGTTCCCCCCAACAACCCCGGACGGCGGCCAGCGGCCGGAGTAAGGGCGGCCGGGGCGAGATTCTCGCTCGCGGTCCTTTCTTGGGATGTGGACGAGCAGCGCCTGATCCTGATCGTGGAGGACGACGAGGCCACGCTGGCCTTCCTGGCGGAGAACATCGCGGCGGACGGGTTCCGTGTGGCGAGCGCCACGAGCGCCGCCGAGGGGCTGCGCGCCATCGAGGTGAGGAGGCCGAGCCTCGTGCTGCTCGACCTCGCGCTCGAGGGCGGCAGCGGGCTCGACCTGCTCGACCGCGTGCGCTCCTCTGACGGCCTGGCGTCGCGGATCGACCCCGACCTTCCCGTGATCGTGCTCACCGGGCGGGTGGCGGAGGCCGACAGGGTGCGCAGCTTCGCGCGCGGCGCCGACGACCACGTCTGCAAGCCGTTCCTGTACGCCGAGCTGCTCGGCCGGGTGCGGGCGGTGCTGCGACGCGCGGAGGGGCGGCGCCGCCAGGGGCTGCTGCGGGTGGGGGAGCTCACCGTCGACCCGAGCACCCGCGCGGTCCGGCTGGGCGGAAAGAAGGTGGAGCTGGCGGCCAAGGAGTTCGCGCTGCTGCACGCGCTCGCCGAGGAGCCCACGCGCGTGTACGGCAAGCAGGAGCTGCTGCGAGACGTGTGGGGCTACCTGAGCATCGGGAACACCCGCACGCTCGATGCGCACGCATGCCGGTTGCGCAAGAAGCTGCGGCCTTCGTCGCGGCCGTGGGTGGTGAACGTGCGCGGTGTCGGCTACAAGCTGACCGAGGCGCTGTGAGCCGCGCCGAGCAGATCGCCACCGCCGAGCACGAACTCCGGGGAGCCGCCACGGCGCTCGCCCTGGTCTGCGAGGCGCTGCGCCGCGATCCGGCCGCCAGCCACCACGCGGGGGTGATCGAAGCCCAGCTGGACCGTCTGCGTGCCGGGCTGTCAGATCTCGCTGCGGCGCGCCGCGGGCGACCGAGCGCCGCCGAACGCGAGGAGGTGGAGCTGTCGGCGCTCACAAGAGCCGCGGCACGCCCGTGGGGCGACACCGCGGTCGAGTGGGAGGGAGGCCCGGTCACGGCCCAGCTCGACCGCCACCGCTTCGCGCAGGCCCTCGGGAACGTGCTCGCGAACGCGGCGGAGCACGGCTCCGGGCCAGTGCGCGTGATCGGGCGCCCGCATGACGGCGGGGTCCGAGTGGAAGTTCACAACCGGGGGCGCGGCCTCCAGATCGCCAAGCGCGCCGCCGAGGAGCTCGGCGGCCGGCTGAGCTTCGAGATCGTCGGCGACAGCGCCGTGGCCACGCTCGACCTACCGGACGCGTGAAGGCCCGCCGGAGGCGCGGGCTGTTGCTGCTCTCGGTGGCCCTGGCGAGCGGGGGCCTCGCTGCCTCACAGGTGCACGAGCGGGAGCGAAGCGTGGCGGCGCAGGTCGGCCCCACGGTGCCGGTGCTGGTGGCGGCGCGCGATCTGCGCGCGGGCGCGCGGGTCTCGCCGCGTGCCCTGGCGGTCAGGAGGGTGCCGGCGCGGTTCGTGCCGCCGGACGCGCTGGCATCGGCCGCGGGCGTGGCGGGGGCGCGGCCGGCGGTTCCGATCGCCGCCGGCGCCTACATCGGAGCCGGCCTGTTCGAGGGCTCTAACAGCGAGCAGCGAGGGGGTGGAGGTGTGGGGCGTGGTTGGCGCGCTGTGACCGTGGAGGTGAGCGGAGCGGTGGGGCTGGCGGTGGGCTCGCGGGTGGACGTGCTCGTGTCGACCGAGTCGGGAGCCGGCGGCGGCCGGACCCTGGTGGCACTCGTGGGAGCCGAGCTGCTGCGTCTCGAGCCCGGCCCGGGCGGAGCGGTGCCGCCCGACGGCACCGGCGCCGCGGGCCCAACGGCGCTCGCCACCCTGCGCGTGACCCTCCGCCAAGCGGTCTACCTCACCGCGGCCGACAACTTCGCACGCGAGATCCGCCTGCTGGCCCGCCCGCCCGGCGACCACTCGCGCGCGGGCGCCGCAGTCTCCCAAGGACAGCTCTGAAGGCCGCGCCGCCGGAAGCTCAACACATTGGCGACAAATGTGGTCGCTTTCGTGTTGAGCTTCGCCGCTAGGGGCGTTCGAGGCGCTCGACGGTGCCGTCCGGGCGGCCCAGCAGGGCGAGGTCGGCCATGTCGAGGAAGAGGCCGTGCTCCACCACGCCGGGCACGCGGAGCAGAGCGTCCGCGAGCGTGGCCGGCGAGGCGTCGGGCGGGATGGCGGCGTCCAGGATGTGGTGGCCCTCGTCCGTGACGTACGGCTCGGACCCATCCTCAGTGCTCCGCAATTCGGTCTCCGGCAGCAAATGAGCCAGCCGCCGGCGCGTGTCAGCCCACCCGAAGCGCACGACCTCGACGGGCAGGCGGAAGCCCTGCCCGAGACGGTCGACCTTCTTCGATGCCTCGGCGACCACAACGAAGCGGCGCGCGGCCGAGATCACGATCTTCTCGCGCAGCAGGGCACCGCCGCCGCCCTTGATCAGGCCGAGCTGCGGATCCACCTCGTCCGCCCCGTCCAAGGCAAGGTCCAGCTCGAAGCTCCCATCGAGCTCCACAACCTCGATGCCGGCAGTAAGCGCCCGCTCCCGGGTCAGTTCTGAAGCGACCACGGCGCGCGTCCCGCGTGGAAGGCGGTCGACCGTCGCCCAGACCGCACGGCCGGAGCCCAGGCCGATGGTCATGCCAGGCTGGACAAGCTCTGCAGCGGCCGCCGCAGCTGCCTCGCGGGGTTCCACCGGCGCAGCTTCGCATGTGCGGCGGGCGGACTTATCATGTCTATACTCACTAACTATGAGTAAGCAAACTGAAACGATGCTGCTGGTTCCTGTAGACGATTCGGTCGTCTTCCCAACCATGACCGTGACCCTGGCGATCGATGCCGGGACCGAGGAGCGCGTCGTGCTCGTTCCGCGCAAGGGCGAGGACTTTGCCTCCGTGGGCACGGTGGCCGATGTCGTTGACCGCGTGCGACTCCCCGGCGGGGGCCGCGCGGTGGCTCTCGAGGGCCAGCATCGAGGCCGGATCGGCGCTGCCAGCACCGGCGCCGACGGCAACCTGCGCGTGGAGGTCGAGGCGCACCCGGACGACGAGCCGGTCGACGGTCGCACCCGCGACCTCGAGCGCGAGTACCGCGCCGTGGTCGAGGAGCTTCTCGAGCTCCGTGGCGACGACGGCCGCGTCGCAGCCTTCGTGCGCTCGATCATCGAGCCCGGCGCGCTCGCCGACACCGCCGGCTACTCGCCGGACCTGACCTACGACCAGAAGGTCGAGCTGCTGGAGCTGCTCGACGTGACCGAGCGGCTCGCACGGGCGCTCGAGCTTCAGCGCGAGCGGCTCACGGAGTGGCAGGTGCGGCGCCAGATCCGCGACGACGTGCAGTCGGGCGCGGACAAGCAGCAGCGCGAGTACTTCCTGCGCAAGCAGATGGAGTCGATCCAGAAGGAGCTCGGCGACGACGACGGCTCCGTGATCGAGGAGTACCGCACGAAGATCGAGGAAGCAGGCATGCCGGACGAGGTGCGCGAGCAGGCCGAGCGCGAGCTGGCCCGCTTCGAGCGCATGGGCGAGCAGTCGGGCGAGAGCTCGATGATCCGCTCCTACCTCGACTGGCTGATCGCCGTGCCGTGGTCGCAGCGCTCGGACGAGCGGCTCGATCCCACGCACGCGCGCGAGGTGCTGGATGCCGACCACGCGGGCCTCGAGGACGTGAAGGACCGCATCGTGGAGTACATCGCCGTGCGCAAGCTCCGCCAGGAGCGCGGCATCGCGAACAACGACAAGCGCAGCGGGGCGATCCTCACGCTGATCGGACCGCCCGGCACGGGCAAGACCTCCATCGGGGAGTCGATCGCCCGCGCCACCGGACGCGAGTTCGTGCGCATGTCGCTCGGCGGCGTGCGCGACGAGGCCGAGATCCGCGGACACCGGCGCACGTACATCGGCGCGCTGCCGGGCCGGCTCGTCCGCGCCCTGCGCGACGCCGGCACGATGAACCCGGTGATCATGCTCGACGAGGTCGACAAGGTCGGCGCCGACTGGCGCGGCGACCCCAGCGCGGCCCTGCTCGAGGTGCTCGACCCGGCCCAGAACCACTCGTTCCGCGACCACTACCTCGACGTGGAGCTCGACCTCTCCGAGGTCGTGTTCATCGCCACGGCCAACCTGGCCGAGACGATCCCCGCGCCGCTGCTCGACCGCATGGAGGTCGTGCGCTTCGACGGCTACACCACCGACGAGAAGGTCGCGATCGCAAGGGGCTACCTGTGGCCGCGTCAGCGCGACCGCAACGGCCTGCGCGAGGACGAGGTCGCGATCGGCGACGCGGTGCTGCGCACCGTGGTGACCGAGTACACCCGCGAGGCGGGCGTGCGCCAGCTCGAGCGCGAGCTCGGCACGCTGCTCCGAAAGACCGCGACGCGCATCGCGTCGAGCACGGTCGAGCCCCCGGTGGAGATCGGGGAGGAGGAGGTGCGCGAGGCCCTCGGGCGCCAGCGCTTCTTCCAGGAGTCGGCCGAGCGCACGGCGATCCCCGGCGTGGCCACGGGCCTGTCAGTGACAGGCGCCGGCGGCGACGTGCTGTTCATCGAGGCGACCTCGATGAAGGGCAAGGACAGCCTGGTGCTCACCGGGCAGCTTGGCGACGTCATGAAGGAGTCCGCGCGGATCGCGCTCTCGTATGTCCGCGGCCACTCGGAGTCGCTCGACATCGACGAGGACGCGTTCGACGGACGGGAGTTCCACCTCCACGTGCCGGCGGGCGCGATCCCGAAGGACGGTCCGAGCGCGGGCATCACGATGACGACCGCGCTTGCGTCGCTCCTGAGCGGCCGGCCGGTGAGGCACACGGTGGGCATGACCGGCGAGGTCACGCTCCAGGGCCGCGTGCTGCCGATCGGCGGCCTCAAGCAGAAGGTGCTGGCCGCGCACGCGGCGGGGCTCACGGACGTGATCCTGCCGGAGCGCAACCGCGCCGACCTCGACGACGTGCCGGAGGAGGTCCGCGACGCGATGACCTTCCATCCGGTGATGACCATCGACGAGGTACTCGACGTGGCGCTGGAGCCGGCTCAGACGCCGGCCATCGCCGCCTAGAGATCTCCTAGGCGACGCCCGCCAGCAGCACGATCACGACGATCACGACGAAGAGGGCCAGGGCCACGGCGACGGCAAGCCGCGGGCCCCAGGCCCGCAGATAGGACGCCGGCCCCCGGTCTTGCACAGGCGAGACCGGGGGTATCTGCGGAGTCGGCCCCGGTCGCTCGCCGATCTGGATGGTCCGCCGCTCGGAGGGCGGGAGCGGTGGGGCGGCGAGATCGGACGGCGGTGCGGGTTCCTCGGCGGGATCGACGTCGTCATCGAGCGAGGCGGTCCCGCGGTCGGCGAGCGGCTTGGGCACGGCCCGGGCATCGGCGCTCGGCCGGCCGGTGGCCGCGGCCCGGGCCCGCGACATCCACGCGTTGCGCTCCAGGCGGGCCCTGTCGCGTGCCTCGGCGAGGGCGTCGCGCTCGCCCTCGGCTGCGCTGAGCTTCTGAAGCACCTCGTCGCGCGCGCCGCGCGCCTCCTCGGCCTCGGCGAGCGCAGCATCGCGCGCGACCACGGCGGCGTCACGCTCGGCCCCGGCGGCGTCGCGCTCGTCGCGCAGGCGGTCGGAGTCCTCGGCGGCGGCCTCCTCGGTCAGGGCGATCGCGGCGCGCGCCTGCTCGAGCTCCGCCTCGAGCTCGCGGATCTTCGTGTGCTCGCCCCTCAGGCGCTCGCGCAGCTCCTTCGCCGCCTCCGAGTGCGCGGCCCGCGTGCGTTCCAGCTCCTCGCCCACCCGCTCGACCTCGGCAAGGGCGGCGGCAAGCTCGCCCTCGAGGACCGCGCTGCGGGGGCGTCGGGCGGGCAGGCGATCCGCGGACGGGGTCGCGTCCTTCACCTCGCCGTGCGCCGCGGAGCCACCCGGCGCCGGCAGCTGCACCGCGAGGTCCGGGCTAACCGTGAGCTCCGCGTCGTCGAAGTTTGCGGGCTCGCCCCTCCATGTGAAGGCGGCCACCCAGTCCTGCGCCTCCGCGGGCGCCCACGGCTTGTGGTCGAGCACCGCCAGCATCCGCCGCCGCTCGCCGTCCACCTGAACGTCGAGCGTCGGCCTGAGGAAGCGGTGGCCCCGCAGCCCGGACCAGCGCCCGACGAGCTCGAGGCGATCGCGCGAGGTCCACTCGAAGCGCTGGACTTCGAAGGCCACTCCTGGGGCGACCGGGCTGGGAGGGGACGTGGACTCCGGGGACACCGCGATCAGATGCTCCTCGTGAGGCCGCCGTCCACCAGCAGCGCGACTCCGGTGATGTAGCTCGCCCGCTCGGAGCAGAGGAAGGCCGCGGCCGCGGCGATCTCGTCGGCGGTTCCGAGCCGGCCGGCCGGAATCTCGTCGCGTGCGACCTTCTCGGCCTCCTCGATCGAGCCGTGCAGGTGAGCGATGCGGTCCGTGGCGATCCGCCCCGGCAGGATCGTGTTGAGCGTGATGCCGTCGCCGGCGAGCTTGCGGGCGAGGGTCTTGAACGCACCCAGGAGGCCGGGGCGGTGCGAGTTCGACAGCATCAGCGTCGGGATCGGCTCGCGCGCGGCGGACGAGGACACGCTCACGATGCGGCCGAAGCGGCGCTCGCGCATCCCCGGAACGACCCGCTCGATCATCTCGATCGGCGCGATGACCAGCTCACGGTGCGCGGCCTCCCACTGATCGCGGCTGAACTCGAGCGGATCGGCGCCCGCCGGGCCGCCGGTGTTGGTCACGAGAACGTCGATCGGACCGAGGTCGCGCTCGACCTGCTCGAGCAGCTCGGGTGCCGCGTCGAGGTCGAGCGTGTCGTGCACGTACGGCTGGGCGCCGATCTCGCCGGCCGCCGCCTCGATCTTCTCGCGCGTCCGGGAGCTGACCGCCACCCGCGCGCCCTCACGAGCCAGCTCACGGGCGATGCCCAAGCCGATGCCCTGCGAGGCGCCCGTCACGAGCGCGACCCTGCCCTCGAGGCCAAGATCCATGAGGCGCAGATTATCCGTGAGCGGGTGTAAGGTCGCGCCGATGCCCGGCCTACGGCTACTCCTGCGAATGGCGCCCTTCCTGGTCGGGGCGCTGGCCACCGCGGTCTGGCTCCAGCGCCGGCGCCCTCAGCCCGTGGCCCTCGAACCGCCGCCCCCGGTGCCGCAGATCGACATCGTGAGCGTGGTTGACGATCTTCTGAACGTCGGGCGCTAGTACCCCATTCGGGTGATAGGCCGGAGCGACTACTGCTCCGATGTGCTTGGATGTACGACTTCTGATTCGAACTGCCGAGTTCTCGCCGTCCCGATGGCGAGGAACGGGGGACCCATTGCGGCCGTTGAGGCCGCTGGGGCGAATCGCGACAGCCGTGTCGCGTAGCGCCACTTTCCGGCGCGAGCCCGTCAGCTCACCTCGTAGGCACAGGAAAGGGGAAACGTCAGGTGGCAAGGATCTTCGACGCCGTGCGTGGTCCGCATTTCGCGGTGCTGCTAGTGCTGGCCGCGCTCGCCGTGGCGGCCGTGCCGGCACTCGCGGACCCCGGCGCCTCGGCCTCGGGCGGCGCCAGTGCCTCCAGCGAGGTCGTGGTCAAGCGCGGCGATCGCGGCTCTGCCGTGCGGAGCATCCAGCAGCAGCTCGGGATCCCCGCCGATGGCGTCTTCGGGCCGCAGACCGAGCGGGCCGTGAAGCGCTTCCAGCGCCAGCACGACCTCGTGCCCGACGGCATCGTCGGACCGCTGACGCGCGGCGCACTCGGACTCAGGCCGTTCAGCAGCCGCTCCGTGCGCCGCACGAGCGGTCGCAGCGTGAACATCCCCGCCGTCCTTCAGCGGATCGCCCGGTGCGAGTCGGGCGGCAACCCGCGCGCCGTCTCACCCGGCGGCCAGTACCGCGGCAAGTACCAGTTCAGCCGATCGACCTGGCGCGCCCTCGGCGGCAGCGGTGACCCGGCTGACGCACCGGAGTGGCTGCAGGACCGGATCGCGCTGAAGCTGTACCGCCGCAGCGGCACCGCGCCCTGGCCGAACTGCGGCTAGGCGCCTAGACGAGCAGCGGCGGCCTGCCGCCGCCGGTTCGCGGTCAGCCCGAGCAGGGTCACGACGCATGCGACGGCCAGCGCGGTATAGGGCACCGCGTCGGCAGTGGCGTCAGCGATCGCGCCACCGCTGCCCGCGCCGACGATGTGGCCCACGGCCCACGCGAGGTTCGAGAGCGAGAATGCGAGCGCCTGGTCCAACCCGGCGTCCTCGGCCGCGTCCGACAGCATCGCCATCCCAGGCGCCCAGAACACGGCGAGGCATGCGATGGCGAGCACGACGGCCAGGCCGAGAAGGACAGCGGTTCCCGGCAGTGGCAGCACCACCGCCATGACGGCCGCCCCCATCAGGCCAGCGCGGATCGGCGTCAGCCGGCCGGCGCGGTCCGACCAGCGCCCGGCGACCGGGCTGATGGTCGCCTCGACGGCCGCCGCCACGAGGAACAGCGCCCCGATGGCGGCTCCGGAGGCGCCCAGGTCGTCCATCCGAAGCGGCACCAGGACCTCGATCACGCCGGCAAAGAGCGCCGGGATGGTGAACAGCCAGAAGCCCGCCAGCACGGCGGGCCGCCGCAGCGTGCGCAGCATCGCGCGGATACCGGGGCTCGCCTCTGGCTCCACACCCGGCATCGACCATGCCCAGACCCCGAGCGCCGCCGCGAGCACCGACACGGCGCTGAACACTGCCTCGGGGCTGAGCACCGTGGCCGCCCCGCCGAGCACCGGGCCGAGCAGCACGCCCACGATCGCTGCGCTGAGCGCCGCGCCGATCAGCTCGCCGCGCCGCTCGGGCGGCGCGGCGGACACGAGCCACGCCATGCCGGCGGCCCACATGCAGGCCCCGCCGATCCCCTGGACGAAGCGCGCGCCGTCAAGCAGCACGATGTGCCCCGCGAAGGCGAAGGCCAAGCTCGAGAGGCCGAGCATGGCGAGCCCGGCCATCAGGGTCGGCTTGACGCCCCAGCGGATCGCGAGCCAGCCGGCGGGCAGCGCGCCGGCGAACGTGCCCGCCGGGTAGGCGGCGGTCAGGATCCCCGCGCCGGTCTTCGACAGGTCCAGCTCGTCGGAGTAGTGCGGGAGCAGCGGTGCGACCGCGGCGAAGAACATCGTGTCCACGAGCACCACCGCGGCGACGAGCCAGAAGAGCCGGCGCATCCTTACGATGCTACGTGAGTGATGCCGCCGATTCGCGAAGAGCTCGAAGACTGGTTGCGCATCCCGTCGGTCTCGACAGGCGAGGGGGATGCCGATGCCCTCGGCCGCGCGTGCGACTGGGTTCTGGAGCGCATCGAGGCCGCCGGGGGCAGCGCGGAGCGGGTGGTTGTGAACGGCAGCAACCCGATGGCGGTGGGGGAGCTGCGCGCCTCGCGCCCCGATGCGCCCACCGTTCTCTCCTATGGGCACTACGACGTCCAGGACCCCGGGCCGCTCGATGCGTGGGAGTCGCCGCCGTTCGAGCCGACCGAGCGCGAGGGCCGCCTCTACGCGCGCGGCGCCGCCGACGACAAGGGCAACTTCCTGCCGCTGCTGCACGTGGCCTGCGAGCTTGCCCGCGCCGGTGAGCTACCGGTGAACGTGCGCTTCCTGGTCGAGGGCGAGGAGGAGGTGGGGAGCGTCTCGCTCCTCACCTACCTGCGCGACCAGCCTCAGGACGCCGACTGCGTGATCGTCTTCGACTCGCTTATGGCCGACGAACGCACGCCCGCGATCAACACCGGCGCACGCGGCCTCGTGCAGGGGCCCGTGGAGGTCCGCACCGGGCGTCGCGACCTGCACTCGGGCCTCTATGGCGGCGCCGTGCTGAACGCGACCCACGTGCTCATGGGCATCCTGCGGGAGCTGCTCCCCGACCCAGCCGGCCGCGTTCGCGAGGAGCTCCGCGCCGGGGTGGCGAGCCCGAGCGCGGAGGAGCGCGAGTCATGGGGCCGCCTTCCGAGCGGCGCGGAGATGATCGCCGAGGCGGGCGCCGCGGAGGTCACGGCCGGCGCGGCCGATGAGTTCTGGGAGCGCACCGGCGCCGAGCCTGCTGTGGACGTGAACATGCTCGCGAGCGGCGAGCCGCGCACCGTCATCCCGTCGGTGGCCCGCGCGCAGGTGAGCGTGCGGCTCGCGCCCGGGCAGCGTGCGGAGCAGATCGGCGCGGAGCTCGAGCGGCTGCTGCGTGCCGCCACGCCGGACGGCGCCGAGGTCTCGATCGACCTCGACCTGTCAGACCCCGCGCTGTTCGACGCCGGCGAGCCAGCACTCCAACTCGCTGCCGGAGCGTTCGAGCGCGCGTGCGGAACGCCACCGGCGTTCGTTCGGCTGGGCGGAACCTTGCCGCTCCTCGCCGTGCTGGCGGAGCAGGGCACGCCGACGATCGTGAGCGGCTTCGCACTGGGCGCAGACGCCTTTCACGCGCCCAATGAGAGCTACCGGCTCGAGAGTCTCAGGCTGGGCGAGCTCACGGCGCGCGAGCTGTATCGCTCCCTGGCCGACCTCCCGCGCTAGGCGCGGGGCTAAGGCTCGCCCGCCGGGCGCCGATAACACCGGGAGTGGTCCCGCCCAACCGCCATCTCAAGGCCGTCGAATTGGACGGCGCAGTCACAGACCCGTGGGAGCAGCGTTTTCGGCTGCTCGCGGGCAACGTGCGTGCGCTGATCTCGCTCCATGATGCGGCCGGATCTTTCATCTACGCGTCGCCGCTCCTGTCCGAGCTCACGGGCGTCCCGCGCGACACCCTGATCGGCAGCCCGATGCAGGCGCTGATCCACCCGGAGGACTGTGACCGGGTGATGTCCGTGCACCGTGCGTGGGTGCGGGGCCCGGGCGCCAAGACCGTGGAATACCGAGTGCTCGCCTGCGGCGGTGGCTGGTGCCCCGTCGAGACGACGTTCGTGGCCGGGGAAGGGGCCGAGGTGCAGTGGGTCACCCGCCGCCTGGACGTGGTCGGGGCCGAGCCGCAGACCACCGCAGAGATCGATCCCGCCACCGGCCTTCCCACCCGCTATTCGCTGCTCGATCGCCTGGCTTGGGCGCTTCATCCCGCCGGCTCGGGCGCCGCTGCGGTGATCGTGATCAAGCTTGATGGCATGGAGCGGCTCGTGGAGGACCGCGGCCGTCCGGCCACGAGCCTCGTGCTGCGGGAGCTCGGCAGGCACGTGAACTCCGTTCTGCGGCCGCTCGACCTGGTCGGGCAGCTCGACGACGATCGCCTCGCCGCCGTCTGCGCCGGCGTGGACGAGGAGACGACCGTCGTCCGCATCGCCGAGCGCATCCGCGAGGTGGCCGCTCGCCCGCTTGGCGCGGGCGGGCTCCCGCTGATCCCGAGCGTGGGCGCCACCTGCTCCGCCGCGGGGCAGCGTCGCCCGGCCGCACTGCTTCAGGCCGCGCTCGAGGCGGCCGACGCCGTGAGCGCACGCGGCGGCGACGCGATCCAGCTCGTCTAGCCGCGCCGCATGCGGTGAATCGAGACGCGGCTCGCCCGCGGGCTCGTGGTGCTGTGGATGATCCAGCCCTGCTCTGAGGCCCGCGCCAGGAACCCCTCTGCGTGCACGCGGCCGGGGTCGGCGAGCAGCACCAGGCCGCGCTCGTCCACCAGCCGTGGAAGCAGTGCCAAGCAGCTCGTCGGCGTTGCGGCGCTCGTAGAGCACGTCGGACGCGATCACGAGCTGCCACGGCGCCCGGGCGACGATCTCATCCGGATCTCCCCAGGCGCAGCGCAGCGTCTCGACCTCCACCTCGTTCCGCTCCGCGTTGGCGGCCGTGGCGCGTACGGCGTCGAGCGACCAGTCGGTGGCGAGCACGCGCCCGCCGGCCCGCGCCGCCGCGATGCTCGGGAGCCCGAGTCCGCAGCCAAGCTCGAGCGTCCGCCTGCCGCGCAGCGACCGGATCGACACGTCGTGGGCGAGCGCAACCGCACTCGCCCACAGCTCCGCCCAGTAAGGCAGGAACTCCTCGTGCTCGAACGACTCCTCGCTGATCAGCGCCTCGGCGTCGGGCGGCCGCATCAGCTCCACCTCGCCGCCCGGCAGCGGGATGCGCTCGGCGATTATCACTGCCCTTGCGGAGCCGGCGGTGCCGGCGCAGCCCCGTTTTCAAGCCGCCCGGCCTCCCGCGCGGCCGCTTCGGCCGCGTCGAGCTGACGCTCGATCAGCTCGAGCCCCGAGCTCCAGAAGCCCGGATCGGACAGGTCCACGCCGACGATCGCGCCAAGCTCCTCCGGCGGCCGCGACCCCCCGGCCTTCAGCAGGTCCAGGTAGGAGGACACGAACTCGTCGCCCTCCTCCTCGTAGCGCCTGTACACCGACAGCGCGAGCAGGTGGCCGTAGGCATAGGCGTACACGTAGCCCGGCGCGTCCACGAAGTGCCAGATGTAGGACCACCAGAGCGCGTAGTCGTCATCCAGCTCCACGCTCGTCGCCGAGCAGGTCGCGCTGCGTGGCGAGCCAGAGCTCGCCGAAGCGATCCACCGACAGCTCGCCGGCCTGGCGGCGCTCCGTGTGGATCGCGTCTTCGAAGCGGTTCATCGCGACCTGGCGGAACACCGCCGCCACCGCGCCGTCGAGTGCGCCCGCGAGCAGGTCGAGCCGCTCCGCCGGACCGGGCGCACGCTCGAGCAGCCGCTCGAGAACGATGTTCTCGCCGAAGATCGAAGCGGTCTCCGCCAGCGTCAGCGGGGTGGTGAAGTGGTAGATGCCCTGCGGCCGGGCCAGCGAGGCGTGCACGCCGTGCCCCAGCTCGTGAGCCATCACGAGCACGTCGTGCGGGCGCGACGTGTAGTTCAGCATCACGTACGGGTGCGCCGAGGGCACCGTGTACGAGCAGAAGGCGCCGCCGCGCTTGCTCGGGCGCGGCGGGCCGTCGATGTAGCCGCCCGTGAAGAACTCCGTGGCCACCTCGCCGAGCTCCGGCGAGAAGGTCCGGTAGCAGTCGAGCACGATCTCCTCGGCGTCCGCGTAGGGAATGCGGTCGTCGCTGTCCGACACGGGGGCCATGCGGTCGTAGTAGGCCAGCGTGTCGAGGCCCAGGAGGCGCGCCTTCAGCGAGTACCAGCGCCGCGCCAGGTCGTAGCGGCCCTGGACCGCCTCGATGAGCGCCTGGACCGACTCGTCGCTCGCCTCGTTCGCGAGGTTGCGCGACGCGAGCCAGTGGGAATAGCCGCGGAGGCGGTCCTTGGTGGCCTTGTCCTGGAGCAGCGTGTTGAAGACGAACGCGCGCGTGCCCAGGTTCGGCCGGAGCGACTCCGTGACCGCCGCGGCCGCCTCGGCGCGGCGCTCGCGGTCGGGGTCCTGCAGGCGCGACAGGCCCTCCTCGAGCGAGGCCGGCTCGTCGCGGCCGGGGAGCGGCACCTGAAGGGCGGAGGTCTGCTCGGTGAACAGCCGCTGGAACGCGGAGCCGCCCGTGACGTTGGTCTCGGTGAGCACCCGCTCCTCGGGCTCGGAGAGCTGGTGCGGGCGGTAGCGGCGCAGCGTCCGGAGGTGGTGCGCGGCGAAGGCGAGCTCCGGGCGCCTCGAGCAGCTCCTCGGCGCGCTCGTCAGGCGCCGTGTTCCACTCGAGGTCGAAGAACAGCAGCTGGGTCTCGATCGCGGCGCCGAGCTCGTGCGCCTTCTGAAGGAGCGCCCCGCGCGCAGGGTCCGCCGTGTCGAGCGAGTAGCTCAGCACGGCGTACGAGCCCGCGCGTCCGCCGAGGTCTTGGATCGCGGCCAGCTCCTGCATCGCCTCCGCCAGCTCCGCCACCTCCAGCTCGGCGACCCGGCCCCGGTAGCGCTCGGCGAACGCCTCGGCGCGCTCGCGGGACTCGGTCAGCATCGCCTCCACTGCTTCGGGGCCGCGGCCCTCGACCAGCGGCTCGAGGTCCCAGGAGGCGGCTTCCAGCTGTTCGTCTGCGGTGGCGCTCACCCGGCCGAGGTTAGCCAGCGCCCGCTCAGAGGATCATGCAGGTGGACGTGCCGTGCGCGAGCAGCTTGCCGTCGCTCGCGCGGCGCACCGAGCCCTCGGCCGTGGCCACCCGCCGTCCGCGGTGGAGCACCCGCCCCTCGGCGAGCACCTCGCCGGCGTCGGGGGTGATCGCCCGGACGAGGTTGAACTTGGTCTCGAGCGTGGAGTAGGCCTCGCCCTCGCCGCATGTGGTGTGGACCGCCGCGCCCATGCACGAGTCGAGCAGGAGGCCGGCAAAACCGCCGTGCACCACGCCGATCGGGTTCAGGTGCTGGGGCCCCGGCACGGACGAGAAGACGGTGCGGCCCTCCTCTGCCTCGACGATGTCGAAGCCCATCAGGTCCTGGATCGGCGCCCGCGGCTGCGAGCCGTCAACGATCGCCTTCATGTATTCGAGGCCGGTCACGAGGCGTCAGTATCTCCGAGCTCGTGATCGGCGTTCCGGACGCGCTTGACAGCACCGCGAGTTCGGGGGATGGTCGGCTGTACTGGAACCCGTAATCGCCGGGGGTCAAGCAATGACACGCAGGATGCTCGTAGCCGCACTCGCCGCCGCCTTCACGCTGCTCGCGCCCGCCGCCGCGCAGGCCGGCTCGCATATCACGTGGACGCCGGAGCGGCTCACGGTGACCACCGACGGGGCGGGCGACGTCGTCAGCCTGTACACGCGTTCGTACGTCGTCAACATGAATACCGTCGTCTTGCCGGCGTTCACGACTGGCGGCCCGACCACCTGGGAGCCGAGCGACGAGTGCTCCGCCACCCTCGACCCCGGGTACATCGTCTGCAGTGGGGCCGACAGCTTCCTGTTCCAGGGCGGCGGCGGCACCGACACCTTGTCGATCTCCGACGACCCGGACCTCAACCCGGTGCCGGCGACGCTCAACGGCGGAGGCGGCAACGACAAGCTGCAGGACTTCAGCTCGGCTCCCCGCACGCTCGACGGCGGTGAAGGCAATGACGTGATGTTCGGGTCGGACGGCAACGACACGATGAACGGCGGCAACGGCAACGACGAGGTCGACGGCGAGGGCGGCAACGACAGCGTGTCCGGCGGCGGCGGCGACGACAAGCTCTTCGGCGACCACTTCAAGGCGCCGGGCTCCGACGTGGTCGACGGCGGGCCCGGCTTCGACCGCATCATCGACGACTACCCCGTCGGCGAGGGCCCCGTCACCGTCACGCTGGACAACGTCGCCAACGACGGGCGCGCGGGGGAGAACGACAACCTCATCGGCATCGAGCAGATCGAGGGACCGCCGGGCACCTACGTCGGCAGCGACGCCGCCGAGACGTTCACCGTCGGCGCCGCCGGGCAGACGTCGAGCGTGAGCGGCGGGGGCGGCAACGACACGATCACGACGCTCAACGGCTCGGACCAGGTCAACGGCGGAGCCGGCGACGACCGCCTCGTGACCGGGTTCGACAACGACAACGTCACCGGCGGCCCGGGGCGCGACACGATCTTCTCTGACGCGACCGGCTCCTACTGCGGGTTCTACACGTGCACGGTCCCGTTCGGGAACGACACGGTCAACGCTCGCGACGGCGAAGCCGACACGATCGACTGCGGCGTCGGGGCTGACGGGGCCGTCGTCGACGCGATCGACACGCATGCCAACTGCGAGAGCGTCGATGTTCCGCCCGACCGCGGGGCGCTCACCGTGCTGTCGAGGCGCTCCATCCGCCAGATCGCGCGACGCGGGCTGAGGATCAGGGTCGCCTGCCCGGCCAGGTGCACGATCAGGGCCAGCCTCATTACCAACCGGGCACTCGCACGCCAACTGCGGCTGGGGCGCTCGCGCCAGCTGGCGGCAGCGCGCAAGACGCTGCGGTCGGCCGGGACGACCACCCTCACCCTGAAGGTCGCCAGGAAGGCACGGCGCCCCTTCAGCCGCCTGCGCAGGGCGACCGTGACGCTGACCGTGAGGCGGAGCGGCACGACCACGCTGTCACGGAGGCTCCGCCTCAGCCGTTGAGCGGTCGCCGATATTCCAGGCCGGTCACGAGGCGTCAGGATCTCGGGCCTCTGCTCAGGTGGGGCATCTGAGTAGCGGATAGCGCAACCGAGATGCCCCACCTGGGTCGAGAAGCGACTCGCCGGGCTGTTCCCGGGTGCCTGGCAGTATCTCCGGAATGGCCGACCTGCCGACTCCACTCGAGGAGGCGCCGCCCTCGCTCTCGGGCGGGCGGCCGCTGTTCCTGAAGCGCGAGGACGTGCACGAGCTCGGCGCGTTCAAGTGGCGCGGGGCGCTGCCGGCGCTCGAGGCGTTCCGCTCTCGCGGCGCCGATGGCGTCGTGACGGCTTCCACCGGCAACCACGGCGCCGCGACCGCCTGGGCGGGTGAGCGCCTCGGCATGCGGGCGGTCGTGTTCGTGCCCGAGGAGGCGAGCCAGGCCAAACTGGGCCTGCTCGAGCAGCTCGGCGCCGAGCTGCACACGGTGGGCGCCGACCTCGACGAGTCGAAGGAGCTGGCACGCGAGCACGCGGCGGCGAACGAGCTGCCGTTCTTCGAGGACGGCGCCGAGCCGGCGCAGTTCGACGGCTACGCGGCCATCGGGGAGGAGATTCTCAGGCAGCTCGGGCGGGCGCCGGCGCGGGTGATCGTGCCGGTCGGAAACGGTGCGCTCATCATCGGCGTTTTCCGCGGGATCGGGCGCGTGCTCGGCGTCGTCGCCAAGGAGGCGCCGGTGATGGCGCTGAGCGTCGAGGCCCGGCGGCCGGTTGAGTGCGATCGCTGCGCGACGTTTGCCGACGGCATGGCCGTTCGGGTGGCGATCCCATCAGCGGTCGACGGAGCTGAGTCGTGGCGGCTACCCGATGATGATGGTGTCCGAGCGAGAGATCGCCCGCGCGGTCGGTGATTACGCGGCCGCGGGGATCCGCGTGGAGGGCGCCGCGGCCTCAGCCCTCGCGGCGTTCCGCAAGACCGGTTGGACGCGCACCGCCGGATCCGACGCCCCGCCGTTTCGCAGGCCCGAGCACGACCCGACCGTCCTGATCGTGACCGGCCGCAACATCGACGACGACCTCCACCGGCGCGCGGTGGAGGAGCCGGAGAGCTTCCCCGACTAGGACGAGTAGTCGTAGAAGCCGCGCCCCGACTTGCGGCCGAGCAGTCCCGCCTCGACCATCCGGTTCAGCAGCGCGGGCGCCACGGACGCCGGGTCGCGGAACTCCTCGTAGAGCGACTCCGAGACGGCCAGCAGCGTGTCGAGCCCGATCAGGTCGGAGAGCTGGAGCGGGCCCATCGGGTGAGCACAGCCCTTCATCATGCCCTCGTCGATGTCCTCCTTGGAGGCGAAGCCGGACTCGTACATCCGGATCGAGGAGAGCAGGTACGGGATGAGCAGGGCGTTGACCACGAATCCAGCGCGGTCCTGCGAGTGGATGGTGGTCTTGCCGAGCGTCTGCTCCGCGAACGCCGTGGCCCTCTCCAGCGTCTCCTCGGAGGTCATGATCGAGCGCACCACCTCCACCAGCGGCAGCACCGGCACGGGGTTGAAGAAGTGCAGGCCGATGACCCGGCCCGGCTGCGATGTCTCGGCGCCGAGCTTCATGATCGGCACCGACGAGGTGTTCGATGCGAGGAACTGCGCGTCCGGCAGCGTCGCATCGAGTCGCTTGAAGACCTCGCGCTTCAGGTCCTCGTCCTCGATGACGGCCTCGATCGCGGCGTCCGCGCCTTCGAGGTCCGACAAGGCGGTCGTGTAGGCGAGCCGCTCCGCCGCCATCTCCCGCTCGGCGGCTTCGAGCTTTCCGGCTTTGACGGCGCGGTCGAGCGAGCGTCCGATCGCCGCCTCGGCGCGAGCGACGCCGGCGTCGTCGGCCTCGACCACGGTCACGTCCACGCCCGAGCGTGCGCAGACCTCGGCAATCCCGGACCCCATCAGCCCTCCGCCCACGACACCGACTCGCATCGCGATGACCTTATCTTCTGGGTGGTGCGCTTCTCGCCCTCACAGCTCGAGCACCCAATCGTCCTGGCGCCGATGGGCGGTGGGCCGTCGACGCCGGCCCTCGCCGCGGCCGTGTCCGAGGCCGGCGGGCTCGGGTTCCTCGCCGCGGGATACCGCGCCGCGGATGCGGTGAGAGGGGAGATCGGCGAGCTCAGGGGGCTCACGGAACGCCCCTTCGGCATCAACCTGTTCGCGCCGGGACCCGCGCTGGGGGACAGCGCAGCGCTCGCGAGCTATGCCTCGACGCTCGCCAGCGAGTCGGAGCGCTACGGCGTCGAGCTGGGCGAGCCGCGTCACGACGACGACGGCTGGGACGAGAAGCTGGCCCTGGTGGCGGACGAGCGCGTGCCCGTGGTGTCGGTGACCTTCGGCTGCCCGTCCCGGTCCGAAGCGGACGCGCTGCACGCCGCCGGCTGTGCGCTGTGGGTCACGGTGACCACCGCCGCGGAGGCGTTGACCGCGCAGGAGGCGGGCGCGGACGCGCTCGTGGTGCAGGGCGTGGAGGCCGGCGGCCACCGCGGCTCTTTCGACGAGCGGGCACCCGGCGACCTCGGGCTGCTGGCGCTCCTCCAGCTCGTGCGCGCCGTGACCGATCTGCCGCTCGTGGCCACCGGCGGCATCGCCACGGGCCACGGCGTGGCCGCGGTGCTGGCGGCAGGCGCCTCGGCGGCGCAGCTCGGCACCGCGTTCATGCTCGCGCCGGAGGCGGCCACGTCACCCGCGCACCGCGAGGCGCTGCGCGAGCGCGGGCCAACGGCCCTCACACGAGCGTTCACCGGCCGCACGGCCCGCGGGATCGAGAACCGCTTCATGCGCGAGCACGAGCCCGACGCCCCGCACGGCTATCCGGAGGTGCACCACCTGACGGCGCCGGTCCGCGCGGCCGCGCGCGAGACCGCCGACGCGGACGGCTTCCACCTGTGGGCCGGGCAGGCGCACCCGCTGGCGGCCGACGTGCCGGCCGGCGAACTCGTGCGCCGGCTGGCGGAAGAGGCGCGCGACGCGCTGCGCTCGGCGCGGCTCTGAGACTGCTCAGCCGGCCGAGCCCTCGCTCATGGGGCGGAACGTGGTGGTGAGGATGCGCATGTTGCGCGGGCGGGTCACGGCGAAGAGCACCACCTCGGCCACGTCGTCGGCGCTCATCATCTCGGCGAGCGCCGGGTCGCCGTGCTCGCGGCCCGTGCCGATCGCGAACTCGGTGTTCACGCCGCCGGGGGCGATGCTCGTGGCGCGCACGCCCTGCTCGCGCAGCTCGAGGTCGAGCGCGCGCGTGAACCCGACCTGGCCGAACTTCGAGGCGTTGTAGACGGCCTCGCCGAGGAACGCCCGCACGCCGGCCACGCTTGCGAGCGACACGAAGTCGCCGGCCCCGGACGCAATCAGGTGGGGGAGGGCGGCCGCGGCCGTGTAGAGCGTGCCCTTCAGGTTCACGTCGATCATTGCCTCGAGATCCTCGGCGTCGAGCTCCAGGAACGGGCCGTAGGCGCCCACGCCCGCGTTCGCCACGGCGATGTCGAGCCGGCCGAAGCGCTCCACGACCTGCTCGGTGGCTCGTGCAACCGCGGCGCGGTCGCGGACGTCGCAGGCGATCCCGAGCGCGCGCTCGAGGCCGAGGTCCTCGCCGCGGCGCGACAGCAGGCCGACCGACGCCCCGGCCTCGTGCAGCGAGCGCGCCACCGCGGCGCCGATGCCGCCGCTGGCGCCGGTCACGAGCGCGACCCTGCCGTCGAGCTCAGCCACCTCGGCCGTCCAGCTCTGGGAGGAGGTCGGCGACGGAGTTGACGATGCGCGAGGGCCTGTACGAGTAGCGCTCGGTCTCTCCCTCCGTGGTCACCCCCGTCAAGACGAGGATCGTCTCGAGGCCCGCCTCGAGCCCGGACACCACGTCAGTGTCCATGCGATCGCCGATCATCGCGGTGGTCTCGGAGTGCGCCTCGATGGCGTTGAGGGCGGAGCGCATCATGAGCGGGTTGGGCTTGCCCACGTAGTAGGGCTCGACACCCGTGGCGCGGCTCACCAGTGCCGCCACGGAGCCGGTGGCCGGCAGAGGGCCCTCCGGCGTAGGCCCCACGTTGTCCGGGTTCGTGGCGATGAAGCGCGAGCCCGTCGCGATCAGCCGGATCGCCTGCGTGATGCGCTCGAAGCTGTAGGTGCGCGTCTCGCCGAGCACGACGTAGTCGGGGTCGCGCTCGGTGAGGGTGTAGCCGACGCTGTGAAGAGCCGTCGTGAGGCCGGACTCGCCGATCACGAACGCGGATCCGCCCGGGCGCTGGTCATTCAGGAACTGGGCGGTGGCGAGCGCCGATGTCCAGATCGACTCCTCGGGCACGTCGAGCCCCGTGCGGAGCAGGCGGGCGGTGAGGTCGCGCTGGGTGTAGATCGAGTTGTTCGTGAGCACGAGAAAGGGGAGGCCGAGCTCGCGCAGCCGCGCCAGGAACTCCTGGGCTCCAGGGATCGCATTCTGCTCGCTCACCAGCACGCCATCCATGTCCATCAGCCAGGAGCGGATCTCGCGGCGCGTCATGTGGCGTAATTCTCGCTGCCCATGACGTGAAGAGATATGTACGGCTCGTTGCCGACCACCCAGCTGTCGTGGCCGGGCGGCACGTAGAAGAAGTCTCCCGGCTCCATCACGCGCTCCTCGCCGTCGTCCATCTTCACGGCGGCGCGCCCGCTCACCACCAGCCCGACGTGCTCGACCATGCACGAGCTCGCGCCAGCCGGGGCGCCCACGTGCTCCGACCATCGCCAGCCCGGCTCGTAGGTGGCGCGGCCGATCGTCATCGGCCCGACCGAGTACAGCTCGAAGCGCCCTCTGTCGAACGTGCGGGTCTCGGTGGGGCTGTCCAGATTGAGAAGCGTGAGGTCCATGGGGAGAGTCTGTCGCGTTTGCGCCTTCTCCTGCCATGGAGGCTCTCGACGACCTCGCCGTCGCGCTGCGCGCGCGGCTGATCGAGCGGGCGCGCGCGGGCGAGACGGGCACGGCCGGGCTCGATGCCGAGGTGCGCGAGCTGGTGGAGCGCGAGGCGGGTGCGCTGCCGGAGGAGGAGCGGGACGCGCTGCGCCGGCGGGTGCTGCTGCTCGCGACCGGCCTCGGGCCGCTCGAGCCGCTGCTGTCGGATCCGGCGGTGGACGAGGTGATGGTGAACGGGCCGGAGTCCGTGTACGTGGAACGCCGTGGCAAGCTCGAGCGGACGGGCGTATCGTTCGCAAGCGAGGCGGAGCTGATGCACGCCATCGAGCGTGTGCTGGCCCCGCTGGGGCGGAGGGTGGACGAGGCGTCGCCGCTGTGCGACGCCCGGCTCGCTGACGGCTCACGCGTGAACGTGGTGATCCCGCCGCTGTCGCTGTCGGGGCCGTGCCTGACCGTTCGGCGCTTCCGGCGGCAGGGCTTCTCGCTGCGCGAGCTGGTGGCCGGCGGCACGCTCCCGGGCGAGCTGGCCGAGCTGCTCGCGCTGTGCGTGGCGGCGCGGGCGTCCGTGCTCGTGAGCGGCGGCACGGGCTCCGGGAAGACGACCACGCTGAACGCGCTCTCGGGAGCGATCCCGGGCGAGGAGCGGATCGTGACGATCGAGGACGCGGCCGAGCTGCGGCTGCGCCAGCGCCACGTGGTGCGGCTGGAGTCGCGCCCGCCCAACCTCGAGGGTCGCGGCGAGGTCACGATCAGGCAGCTCGTGGTGAACGCGCTGCGCATGCGGCCCGACCGCATCGTCGTGGGGGAGGTGAGGGGCGGGGAGGCGCTCGACATGCTCCAGGCGCTCAACACCGGTCACGACGGCTCGCTCACGACGGTGCATGCGAACTCGCCGGCCGACGCGCTGCGACGGGTCGAGACGCTCGCCCTGATGGCCGGCGTGGGGCTGCCGCACGCCGCGGTGAGGGATCAGGTGGCGAGCGCCCTCGACGTGGTGGTCCACCAGGCGCGGCTTCCGGATGGATCGCGGGTGGTGGAGTCGGTGACCGAGGTGGTGCGGGTGGCGGGCGGCGCGGGCACGCGGGAGCTGTGGGCGCGCGGCGGACGCCCGCGCCCGCCCGGCCCCGGGCAGCTCGCGGCGCGCCTCGAGCGGCTGCGCGGGGGAGGGGCGAGCGTGCGCGCGGCGGGCCGAGCTGGCGGGCGCGGCGACGCGAGCGCGCGCACACCGGGCGGCGCGCCGGCGTGAGCGCGGCCACGGTGCTCACCTTCGTCGGCGGCGCGGCGGCGGGAGCGGCGCTGCTCGAGCTCGGCGGGCTCGCGCTCGGGCTGGTCATGGCGCGCGCGCCGCGGTGGGCGGGCGCCGGTGCCGGGCTCGTGGACGTGCTGGTGCGCGCCGGGCGCGAGGGGCGCGCGCCCGGCGTGGCCGAGCGTCGGCGGCTGCTACTCGGCGTGTCGGTGGGGGCGCTCGCCGCGGGCACGATCACGGTTGGTCCCGTGGCCGGGCTGGCGCTGAGCGCCGCGGGGCCCTGGGCCCTCGCCCGCCTGCTGCGCGCGCGCCGCGAGCGCTACCGCGCCGCCGTGGACGCCGGCGTGGCGCAGGCGGCGGTGGCGATCGGGGACGCCATCGGCGGCGGGCGCTCGCTGCGCGCGGCGCTCGGCGAGGCTGCCGCCGGGCTTGAGGGCGCGGCCGGGCATGAGCTGCGCCGCACGCGGGCGGAGCTCGACGCGGGTGCGGCCACCGACGACGCGCTGGAGGCCATGCGCGTGCGCGTGCGCTCGCCGCGCATGGACACGCTCGTGGCGGCATGCGTCCTCCAGCGCCGCGCCGGGGGCGACCTCGCCGGGCTGCTCCGCGAGAGCGCCCGAGCCATGGAGGATCAGGCGCGGCTCGAGGACGAGGTGAGGTCAGCCACCGCGCAGGCCCGCTTCACGGCGACGCTCGTGGTGCTCATGCCGGTCGGCGGGGGGCTGCTGGCCGAGTTGGCTAGTCCCGGGTGGTTCCTGGGCCTGTGGAGCTCGTTCCTGACGGCGTGGCTCGTGGGCATCGCGCTGGTGCTCCAGCTCACCGCCGCGGTGCTGACGCGGCGGCTCGGAAGGGTCCGCTGGTGAGCACGCTGCTCGCCTTTGCCGCGGGCGCGTGCGGAGCCGCCGGGCTCGTGCTGCTCGTCCCGGAGCCGCGCGCTCCGCGCGCCCGGGACCGTGGCCTCGGCCTGCTGCTCGTGCTCGCGTCCGTGGGACGTCGGGCCCGCCCCGCCGGCGCGCCGCACGACCTTCGCGGTCGCATCGAGGCGGCCGGACGCCCTGCTGGGCTCGGCGTGCGCGAGGCGATGGCGGCGAAGGTTGCCGCAGCGGTCCTCATGGGAGTGGCGTCGCTGCCGTTCGCGGCGCTGGCGCCCGGGCGGCTCGGGCTGCTCGTCGCTCTCAGCGCGCCGGCGGCCGGCTTTCTGGCTCCGGACCTCTGGCTGGCACGCGTGGCCGCCGAGCGCGCCAGGCGTGTGCGCCGTGAGCTGCCGGCCCTGCTCGACATCCTGCGCGTGAGCGTGGAGGCCGGCGGGTCGCTGCCCGATGCGCTGCGCTCGGTGGGGGAGCGCTCCGACGGCCCGCTCGCCCGCGAGTGGGCTGCGGTGGGGCGGGAGCTGGCGCTGGGCGTCCCGCTCGCCGAGTCTCTCCGCGGCATGGAGGAGCGACTGCCGCTGCCGGAGATCCGCGCCCTCGTGGGCGCGCTCGAGCGGGCGAGGCGCCACGGCGCGCCGCTCGCCGAGACGCTCGCGGCACAGGCCCGCGCGGCACGCTTCGCGCTGGCGCGGCGGATCCGCGACGATGCCGCCCGCGCCGGGCCCAAGATCCAGCTCGTGGTGGCGCTGCTGCTCGTGCCCTCGGTCCTGCTGCTGGTGGCCGCGGCGCTGGCGTCGGCGCTGCTCGATGGCAGCGCCGGCGCCTTGCCGCTCTAGGGCTTCGTCAGCACGAAACGATCAAATGGAACGAGCGGTCCGCGAGGTCCCCTGTGCTGTTGCGCGTGACCACGCGTACGCCATTGACGCTGCTCGCTGCGGATGTCACCGCGATCTGGCCGGTTCCCGGACCCGAGGCCGATTCGTCACCGAGCGTCGCGAAGTACGTGCAGTTGCGCACGTCAACGTCGAAGACCGCCAGGTACTGGCCGTCGCCGGTCTTGCTTGCGGCCGTGATGCCGCGCCCGCGCACGAGCGTGCCGATGTTCGAGATCACGCCGTGACGGGCCAGGCCGTCGGCAGTCGCGGCGCTGTTCACCTTGCCGAACTCGCCGGCCGCCAGCGAACGCTCCTTGATCGCTCCGCCGCCGAAGCCGTTGGGCTTGGCCTCGTTGCCGCGCAGCGTGCCGTCCTTGAAGTCGCGGTTCCGGATCGAGCCGTTGATGATGTCGTCTGATCCGATCGTTGCCGCCGCGTACGCCACGCCGCTGAGTGCGACGAAGAGCGCCAGGCAGGCGATGACCAGTGCTGGTGAGGGAGTGCGCATTCGGTTCATGTCCCTTGCAACAAGGCTGCGAGGGGGTGGGTTGCGGCAAGCTGCAAGAAGCCCACCAATCGGCCGGTTCGCACGCAGGATTGCGCCCAAATCGCCTTCGTCGCCCCGCAGAGGCGGCTTCGGAGGGCCCTCACCCCACCTGCCGCCACCCGCCGAATCCCGCTTTCTAGAGCCAAAAACGGCGAGAGCTCGCGCGACTGCCAGCAACCATCGGACGGAAAGGTGGGGAATCGTGTTGCGGAGTGGGAGATAGTGGGGTACGGTGGCTAGACCAAATCGACCGGAGTGGCGGGGCTCCTCCCACTCCGCCACTCCGGTCTGAACTCCCTGGTCAAGTCAATTGGCATTTCGCGGCCACTTCGAGCACTCGTTGGATGCGAAGAACCGGCTCAGCATTCCGGCCCGCTTTCGTGCGTCCTTCGCCAGTGGCACCGTTCTCGCCAAGGACCCGGAGCCCTGCGTAGCGGTGTGGACTCCCGAGACGCACGAGGCGATCATCGAGCGCGCGCTCGGCGGCCTGAACCCGATGGGCTCCGAGTACCGCAAGCTGTCGCGCTTCTACCAGGGGAACTCCTTCGAGATCGAGCTGGACGCGAGCGGCCGCGTGACGCTGCCGCCGCCGCTGATCACCCACACCGGGATCGAGAAGGAGGTCGTGGTTGTGGGCGTGGGCGACCACCTCGAGGTCTGGTCCCAGGATCGCTGGCAGGAGCAGCAGGAGGCTCTCGACGCCGAGATCGGGGAGGTGACGGAGCGCCTTGGCCATCCTTCTTGACATGAACCGCGTGCACGTACCTGTGCTGGCGGGTGAGCTGATCGAGCTGACCGCGCCGGCAGCGGGCGAGACGGTGGTCGACTGCACCTTCGGTGCGGGCGGTCACGCGCGCCTGATTGCGGACCGGATCGGTTCCTCCGGGACGCTCGTCTGCATCGATCGCGACCCCGCGGCCGAGGACCACTTCGAGGAGCTCGCGCGCGAGGTCGCCTGCGAGACGCGCTTCCTCCGCATGGACTACGCCGAGGGGCTCGCGCTCCTGCGCGAGGAGGGCCTGTCCGTGGACGTGGTCTACCTCGACCTCGGCATCTCGTCGATGCAGGTCGACGCGCGCGAGCGTGGCTTCTCCTACTCGTACGACGCACCACTCGACATGCGCATGGATCCGGGCCAGCGGCTCGACGCGCGCGAGATCGTGAACACCTGGGACGAGCGCCAGCTGGCACAGCTGTTCCGGCGCCTCGGCGAGGACCCGAACTCCAACCGGATCGCGCGCGAGATCGTGCGCCGCCGCGAGCGCACGCCGATTCAGACGACCGGCGAGCTGGTCGCGGCGATCGAGGGCGCGCTGCCCGCCGCGGTGCGCCGCAGCTTCGGCGGCGGCAGCCCGGCGAAGCGCGTGTTCCAGGCGATTCGGATCGCGGTGAACTCCGAGCTCGACTCGCTCGAGCGCGCCCTCCCGCTCGCGTGGGAGCTGCTGCGCGAGAACGGCCGCCTGGCCGCCATCTCCTTCCACTCGCTCGAGGACCGGCGCGTGAAGCGCTTCCTTGCCGAGCGGGCACGCGGCTGCGTCTGCCCGCCCGACTTCCCGGTGTGCGTGTGCGGGCGCGAGCCCGAGGCCGAGCTGATCAGCGGCCGGGCGGTCGTGCCCACCGCCGGGGAGATCGCCGACAACCCGCGCGCCAAGTCGGGCCGCCTGCGCTCGGCCCGCAAGCTGAGAGAGGCCCCCTGATGGCACGCGCGGCAGCGGCCACAGCAACGCGCCCGGCGCCGCGCCGCGCGCCCGCTTCACGGTCACAGGCCGCGCCGCAGCGCGCGCCCGCTCGCCGCGCGCCCGCCCGCCATCCCACGCGGCGCCGCACGGCGCCGAAGCGCGGCGCGGCAACGCACCGGCGCGTGTCGGGGCCGTCCGCGGGCGCGCCCGCCGTCGCGCTTCCCGTCCGCGTCCTGAACGCCCCGTTTGCCCGGGCCGCCCGCGCGCGCACCGCCAGCATGCTCGACGCCTTGCTCTCCGGCCGCGGCTGGATCGCACTCGTGTTCGTGCTGCTCGCCGGGATCGTCTTCTTCAACGTGGACCTGCTTCAGATGAACCGCGACATCGCGCGCGACGCCGACCGGATCTCTGCGCTGAAGCGCGAGAACGCGCGGCTGCTGCTCGACGAGGCCAGGCTCGCGTCGAGTGAGCGCATCCAGGAGTCGGCCGCGCTGCTCGGGCTGGTGCTGCCGGCACCGGGTGAGGTGCGCTACCTGAAGGCGCGGCCCACGCGCGACGCCGGCCTGGCGGTGAAGCAGATCACCGCGCCGAACCTCACGTACGTGGCTCCCGAGCCGGTGGCACCCGAGCCGGTGGTGCCGAGCACCGATCCAGCGGTCACCGACCCTGCTGCAACCGACCCAGCCGCCACGGACCCGGCCGCCACGGACCCGGCCACCACGGATCCGGCCGCGGCCGACCCGGCCGCCACCACTACCCCGGCGCCGGCGGGCTAGCCATGCCCGCGACGCAGCGACGTCCTCCGACCCGGCGCCGCCAGCGGGGGCCGGGGCGTCCGCCCGTGCGTCTGGTCGAGCGGCGCATCGGCCTGCTGTTCGCACTCTTCCTGCTGCTGCTCGGGCTGGCGGCCCTGCGTGCCACCTGGCTGGGCACGGTAAGGGCCGGCTCGCTGTCCGAGCGTGCGGTGAGCCAGCAGATCGAGGACGTGCCCGACCCGGCGCGCCGCGGCACGATCGTCGATCGCAACGGCGTTCAGCTGGCCGTCTCGGAGGACTCCGTGACGGTCTTCGCCAACCCGTTCCTGATCAAGGACCCGGTGAAGGTGGCGGCCACGCTCGCGCCGCTCACCGAACGGCCCGAGGACGAGCTGCTGCGCAAGCTCTCCGACAGGGAGAAGGGCTACATCTTCCTGAGCCGCAAGATGGACGCCACGCGCGGCGAGGAGATCGAGAAGCTGGGGATCGAGGGCATCGGCACGCTCACGGAGCCGAAGCGCACCTACCCGCAGGGCTTCCTCGCCTCGCAGGTGCTGGGCTTCGTCGGGACCGACAACGAGGGTCTGTCCGGGCTCGAGTATTCGCAGGACGAGTCGCTGGCCGGCGAGGACGGCGAGCGGCGGCTCGTGAAGGACGCGCTCGGCGAGCCGATCAGCATGATCGAGACGAAGCGCTCCGAGCCGGGCGACGACCTCGCGCTCACTCTCGACGCCCGCATCCAGGAGCGCACCGAGGCGGTGCTCGCAGACGTCGGGCAGACCTACACGCCGGTTGGTGCCACGGCGGTCGTGATGGATCCGCGCACCGGGCAGGTGCTCGCTCTCGCGAACTGGCCGCGCGTGGACGCGAACAACGTGGACGGCGCGCCCGAGTACGCGCGCCAGAACCGCGCTATCCAGGCCAACTTCGAGCCCGGTTCCACGTTCAAGGCCTTCACCGTCTCGGGTGCGCTCGAGGAGAAGCTCGTGGAGCCCGGCACCACGCTTGAGGTCCCGTACGAGATCACCGTGGCCGACCGCACCGTGGGCGAGGCGCACGAGGGCGGGGGCGGGACCAAGACGGTGGCGCGGATCCTGTCCGAGTCGTCGAACGTCGGCTCGGTGATGATCGGCCTCAAGCTGGGGGCCAAGCGCTTCGACAAGTGGGTGCGGCGCTTCGGCTTCGGACGCCCCACCGGCGTCGACCTGCCCGGCGAGGAGGGCGGCATCGTCCTCCGGCCCGAGAACTATTCGGGCTCCTCCATGGGGAACATGCCGATCGGCCAGGGCATCGCGGTCACGCCGATGCAGATGGCCACCGCGTACACGGCGATCGCGAATCACGGCGTGATGCGCCGCCCGTACATCGTCCAGGGCGAGGCGCCGCCGCCCAAGCGAGTGCTCTCACGCCACACGGCGGAGCAGGTCTCGCACATGCTCGAGGGAGTCCTCGCCGCCGGTGGTACGGCAGAGGAGGCCCAGGTCGACGGCTACACGCTCGCCGGCAAGACCGGCACGGCGGAGAAGGCGATCGAGGGCGGGTACTCGAAGACGGACTTCATCGCGTCCTTCATCGGCTTCGCGCCCGCGAAGAACCCGCGCCTGCTGGTGGCGGTGATGGTGGACACACCGCGCGGCGACATCTACGGCGGCACCGTGGCAGCGCCCGCCTTCGAGCGCATCATGGAGTTCGCGCTGCCGTACCTGAAGATCCCGCCGGGCTAGCTCTGAGGGCCGGCGGGCTCGGGTTCGAGCACCCATCGGACGTCGACAAACCTGACACTCGAGACCGAGGTTTTCGACCGGCTGCCCTCAGTGCCGGCCGTCGTGGGCGCCGCGCCCTGTCCCTATGGGTCGGGCTCGGCCGTGTGCTGCCCTGTGACTCCCTAGGCGGGGTTGTCGTCTTCGTCCAGCGGGCGGAGCGCCTCGCGCATGCGCTCCTGCGCCGTGCGCAGCTGCTCTGCGGCGCGCTCGGAGGCGAAGGCAGCGCCCTGGGCCTCGGCCAGCCGGTCCTCCACGCGCCCCATGCGCTTTCTCGTCTGCTCGTGCCCCTGCTCGGCCTCGCGGAGTGCGAGCTCCGCGTCCGACAGCTTGGTGCGCAGCGTGTCCAGCTCCTGGGTCTCGAGCCGTGCGCGGTCTAGCTCCGTCTGGGTCTCCGCCAGCTCGCTGCGGAGCTCCGCGGCCTGAGCGCCGACGCGATCGAGTGCCTTCTGCGTGATCAGGAGCTCGTCGCCCTGCTTCTTTGCCTCGGCGCTCGCGTTCTCGAGCCCTGAGTTCGCGCTCTCCAGCTCGGCGCGCAGATCCTCGAGGACACCGGCCCCGTCGCGCAGCTTCGCGAGCTCGGCCTCCGCCTCGTCGAGCCGCGGCTTTAGTTCGGTGAGCTTCTCGGCCTTGGCGCGCGCCTTTGAGAGGTCGGCTGCAAGCTTCTCCTTCGCCCCGCGCTCCTCGGCAAGCTCGGCCTCCGCCGCCTCCGTCGCTGCCCGCGCCTCGCTGAGCTGCTCCTCGAGGGCCTCGGCCGCTCCGCGCGCCCCGCGCAGTTCGACGATCAGGCCCTCGCTCTTCGCCCGGGCGCCGCTGAGCTGGGCGCTGAGCCCGTCGCTCGCGGCCCGTGCCTGGGTCAGCTCCGTCTCGACGGCCTCGAGCTCGGCGCGCGTGCGATCGCGCTCCGCCTCGAGCTCGTCCTCGGCGGAGCCGTCCTGCGCGAGCTCGGTTTCGAGCCGCTCGACCTGTGAGCGGGCATCGGCCAGCTCGACGCGAAGCTCCTCGGCCTGGTCGCGCGCCTCGCCCAAGCTGGCGTCGAATCCCTCTGCCGCGCTGCGGGTGAGCGCGAGCTCGTCGGCGAGCGTCTTCGTCTCGGCCCGTGCCTCGGCGAGCTCGGTGGCGAGCCGCTCGGCCTCGCTGCGGGCCGTGCCCAGCTCCTCCTCGTGGCCCTCGGAGGCCGCCACGGCCTCGCGCAGCTGCGCACCGAATGTCTCGTTCTCGGCGAGCGAGCGCGCGAGCTCGGCCTTCAGGCGTTCCATTGCCGCCTGGGCCTCGGCCAGCTGCTGCCCCAGCTCGTTCTCGACGCTGCTGCGCGCCTCGGTCAGCTCGGCCTTCAGCCGCTCCGCCTGCGCGCGGGCCTCCTCGAGCTTCGCCTGAGCCTGCTCGGCCGCGGAGCGCGCGTCCGCGAGCTCCGCCTCGTGGCTCTCGCGGGCGGCCAGCGCCTCCTTCAACTTGGCCTCGACGCTCTCGCTCTCGGTGCGCGTGCTGTCGAGCAGGCGCCCCAGCTCGTCGACGCGGGCCTGTGCGACTCCGGCGTTCTCGCTGAGCGTCCGTGCCCTCTCCTCGGCGTCCTTCAGCTGTCCCTCGAGTTCGCCGCTTCGTCCGCGCAGGCTCTCGAGCTCGGCCTCGGCCGTGGCGAGCGAGTCGCGAAGCTCCCTGAGCTGCTCCTCGCTGGCGTCGGCCTGCTGGGCGGCGGCGAGGGCGGCTTCGAGCTCGACCTGTGCGATGCCGAGCTGCCCGCGCAGCGCCTCGACCTCGGCCTGCGGCGCTGCCGCGTGGTCGCGAGCCCGAGCGAGCTCTGCCTCGATCTCCGCAAGCTTGGCGGCGGCGGCCTCGCGCTCGCGGGCCAGCTCCGCCTCGGTCTCGGCCAGCTTGGCGCCGGCCGTGTCGCGCTCCTCGGCCAGCTCGATCCTGGCCGCGGCCAGCTTCTCGGCGCTTTCGCGCTGCTCGGTGAGCTCGGACTCCATGGAGGCGATCCGGTCTCGCAACTCCTGAACCTCCGCGGACGCGCTCTCCGCCGTCTTGCGGGCCTCCGCGAGCTCGGCCTGGAGCTGCTCCTGCTGGGCGCTCGGGCCGGCGTCGCGGGCCTCCGTGAGCTCGTCCTGGGTGGCGCCGAGCTCGGCGCGCGCCTTGACCAGCTCCGTCTCCGCGCCCACCAGCTTGCGGCGCAACTCCACGAGCTCGGCACGCATGTGCTCGGCCTCGCCGGGGTCCACGGAGCGCACGACCGGCGTGCGCTGGGCCGCCGGCAGGTCCTGTTCCTGTCCCGCGCCGTCGGCCTCGTCCGCCTGCCAGAACACCGCTGTGGACGGCGCGGGCTTTGACTTGGTCTCGCCCTGCTCGTCCTCGGCCGCCTCGTCGGTCTCGTCGTCCAGCGACAGCTTGTCGAGCAGCGCCTCGAGGGCCGGCCGCGGCGCCACCGCCGGCTGCACCTCGAGCTTGGTCATCACGGCGATGTCGTTCACGCCGAGGGCGTCCGCCGGATCGGCCATCGCCACCAGCAGCCCCCCGCCGACGAACCCCACCGGCACGGCCTGATAGCGCTTTGCCGCCGACGGCTTGATCATGGCGGCGGCGCTCGAGTCCACCTCGTAGCTCTCCAGATCGATGTAGGCGATCCCGTAGCGCTCGGCGGTCGCGCGCGCGAGCTGCTCCTCGGTGATCGCGCCGGACTCCACCAGGACCTGCGCCACGGTGCTTCCGCTGCGCGCCTCTCGCACCGCCTCCTCGACCGCATCCGAGGTGGCGAAGCCAAGCTCGACGATCACGTCGCTGAGGAAGCCCGAGCGGCCGCCGGGCTCCTGGGGCGGGACGACTCCCCTGGGAGGCGGCGGCGTCGCCGTTCCCGCGTCCGGGCTCATGCGACCTCCTCGGTGGCCGGCGCCGGGGCATCCCTGGCCTCGGTCTCGACCCGGTCGAGGGCCGCCTCCGGCGACTCGGCATCGCCGAGCGAGCACATCGCGTAGGTGACCTCGAGCTGGGCCGGACGCTCGTGAGTCACGCGCTGGAGCGCCTGGCCGTAGCGCCCGACGAACGCGGCGGCGCCCTCGAGCCCCTTGCAGCCCACGAGCACGGCGCCGTACACGTCGTCCGCGAGGCGGCCGGCGTGGTCGGTGCGGCGGATAGCGGTCTGCATCACGTCGGCGGCGTCCTTCAGGAGGAGGTCGCCGACGGCGTTGCCATGTCGCTTCGAGATCTGGCCGAGGTTCGTGATCCTGCACGCGAGCACGTAGGTCTCGAGCGTGCCGCGCTCGGCCAGGCGCCACTCGCGCTCGGACGCCTCCACGAAGGCGACGCGGTTGAGCAGGCCGGTGAGCGCATCGGTGCGCTCGGGGTCGCGCAGGCGCTCGGCCATCCTGCGAAGGTCGGCGCGCCACTTCACGCTCTCCCACTCGTAGGTGAGCAGGCGCCCGGCCACGGTGAGCAGCTCGAGGTGGGTCTCGGTGAAGACGTCTGTGCCGGAGGCGAGGGCGCACACGGTGAGCGCTCCCGCGCCCGAGCTCGTCTCGAGCGGCAAGGCGAGGTAGGAGCGGACCGAGAGGCCCTGAAGCGCGGCCGGATCGAGCAGCCCGGTGCCGGCGCTGCTCGCGCCGGGGGCAAGCGGAAGCGTGCCGCCGGCCTGAAGCTGCGAGGCCGCTTCGCCACGCACGTCGATCAGATGCAGCTCGCCTTCGTCCCAGTCCACGCGGCCCAGCAGCACTGAGCCAGGCGGGAGCTCGGCCTCGAGTAAATCGAGGACCGTGTCGGCTGCCTCGGAGAAGCTGGTGAATCGGCGTTCCGCGAGGCGAGCGAGCGAACTCAGGGCGGTGCCGCTCACGTGATACCTATCGGCTCCCAGCGGAAAAGTGTGAGGGATGGAGGGTTCTTGAAGCATCTTACGCAGCGGGTAATCTCACCTGCATCCATGACCCTTCGCGACCTGATGGGCCCTGGGGCGCCCGAGGTCGAGATCTCGGGCCTGGCCTACTCGAGCCAGAGCGTCACCCCGGGGGCGCTCTTTTTTTGCGTGCCCGGCTTCCGCTCGGACGGCCATGACTTCGCTCCTGATGCGGTCGAGCGCGGTGCCGCCGCGCTCGTTACGGAGCGCCGGCTCGACCTGGGCGTGCCGGAGGTGGTGGTGGATGACGTTAGGGCCGCGATGGGCCCGGCGGCGGCACGTTTCTACGGCGATCCGACCGCGCACCTGGACGTGGTCGGCATCACCGGCACGAACGGGAAGACCACCACGGCCTTCCTCGTGCGGCACCTGCTCGAGGCGGCCGGACGGCAGACCGGCCTGCTCGGCACGGTCAAGCGGGTGGTGGGTGGGGTGGAGGAGGACGTCGAGCGCACGACGCCCGAGGCGATCGACCTCCAGGAGACCTTCAGGCGCATGCGCGACGGCGGCGACCGCGCCGCGGCAATGGAGGTCTCCTCGCACGCCCTCGAGCTCGGCCGCGTGGCGGGTATCAGCTTCGCCTGCCGCGTGTTCACCAACCTCACCCAGGACCACCTGGACTTCCACGAGACGATGGACGCCTACTTCGCGGCGAAGCGCACGCTGTTCGAGGAGCCGGGGATGTCGGTGGTGAACGTGGACGACGACTACGGCAGGCGCTTGGCCGCCGAGCTGGACGCGGTGACCTTCGGGATCGAGCACGAGGCGGACTACCGCGCACGCGAGATCGAGTTCGACGTGATGGGGTCGCGCTTCCTGCTCGAGTCGCCGGAGGGGGAGCTGCGGATCGATTCGCCGCTCCCCGGGCTCTTCAACGTGCAGAACGTGCTCGCTGCGGTGGCCGCCGTGCGCTCGCTGGGGGTGGAGCAGATCTCGCTGGAGGGGTTCGGGCGGGTGCCGGGCCGCTTCGAGGCCGTGGACGAGGGCCAGGACTTCGGCGTGCTCGTGGACTATGCCCACACGCCCGACTCGCTCGAGAACGTGCTGCGCGCGGCGCGCGAGCTCACGCGAGGCCGCCTGCACGTGGTCTTCGGCGCGGGCGGCGACCGCGACCGCGGCAAGCGCCCGCTGATGGGCGATGCTGCTCGGCGGCTGGCCGATCGCGTGCTCGTGACCTCGGACAACCCGCGCAGCGAGCAGCCGGAGGCGATCATCGACGAGGTGATGGAGGGCGCGGGGTCGGACGCAGGGCGCGAGGTGGACCGCCGCCGCGCGATCACGCAGGTGATCGAGGAGGCCGAGCCGGGTGACGTGGTGGTGATCGCGGGGAAGGGCCACGAGCAGGGCCAGGAGTTCGAGAAGGGCCGGAAGGAGCCGTTCGACGATGTGACGGTGGCGCGCGAGGCGCTGCGCTCGCGACCCGGGGTGCGCGCGTGATCGACCTGTCGGCCGGCCGGCTCGCCGCCCTGGCGGAGGGAGAGCTGGCCGCGGGCGACGCCGAGCGCGCGGGACCGGAGCGCGCCGTGATCGACTCGCGCGAGGTGGGACCCGGGGACCTGTTCGTGGGGCTGCGCGGCGTGAGCGCGGACGGCGGGCGCTTCGCCGCCCAGGCGATCGAGGCGGGCGCCTGGGGCGTGCTGGTGGGGCCGCAGCACCGCGCCGCCGCCGTGGACGCAGCCGATAGCTCCACCGGCCAGTCGGCCTGCGCGACCTCGACCGCGATCGTGGCGCCGGACCCGCTGCGCGCGCTCCAGCTGCTCGCGCGCGGTTGGCGCCGCGAGCTCGGCGCCAGCGTGGCCGGCGTGACCGGATCCACGGGCAAGACGTCGACCAAGGACATCCTCTCGGCCCTGCTCAGCGCTCGCGTGAGCACCCACGCGAGCCAGGAGAACTTCAACACGGAGATCGGGCTGCCGCTGACGATCCTCGAGGCCGGGCGCGGCACCGAGGCGCTCGTGCTCGAGATGGCGATGCGCGGCGAGGGCCAGATCGCCGAGCTCGCGGAGATCGCGGAGCCGGACGTGGGCGTGATCGTGAACGTGGGTCCGGTGCACCTGGAGATCCTCGGCACGGTCGAGCGGGTGGCTGCGGCGAAGGCCGAGCTGATCCGCGACCTGCGTCCCGGCGCCGCGTGCGTGGTGCCCGCGAGCGAGCCGCTGCTCGACGCTCACCTGCGCGAGGATCTCGATACCTGGACCTTCGGACCGGGCGGCCAGGTGCAGCTGCTGGCGATGGACGGCGAGCGCGCCGAGATCGAGGCGCGCGGGGAGCACATCGAGCTCGAGCTGCCCTACCGGGAGCCCCACAACCTGCTGAACACGCTGGCCGCGGTGGCGGCCGCCCGTGCCCTTGGCGTGCGGGTGGGGGGCGCCGTGGATGTTCAGTTCTCCTCGCTCCGCGGCGAGGTCGTGGAGCTGCCGGGCGGCGTGGTGGTGGTGAACGACTGCTACAACGCCAACCCCATGTCCATGCGGGCGGCCCTCGACCATCTGGCGGATAGCCCGGCTGAGCGCCGGATCGCCGTGCTGGGCACGATGGCCGAGCTGGGCGAGGACTCGCCGGGCTACCATCGCGAGATCGGCGAGCATGCGGCGGCGCGCGGGGTGGACCTGCTCGTGCCGGTGGGCGAGGAGGCCCTGGCCTACACCGACGGCTTCGACGGGGAGACGCAGCCGGTGGCCACGCCCGAGGAGGCCGGCGCGCTGCTCGAGGAGGTGGCCCGTCCCGGCGACCGCGTGCTCGTTAAGGGCTCGCGCTCGGTCGGGCTGGAGCGGGTGCTCCGGTAAGGATGCTCGGCGAGATCGTCATGGCCGGATCGGCCTCGCTGCTGATCTGCATGTTCCTGGGGCCGCGCTTCATCGACTACCTGCGGCTCAAGGAGTTCGGCCAGCAGATCCGCGAGGAGGGGCCCGCCGGCCATCACGGCAAGGCCGGCACGCCCACGATCGGCGGCTTAGCGGTCTTCCTCTCGATCCTGGTCCCGTTCCTGATCCTGTCCGACTACCGCGCCGCGAGCATCGCGGTGCTGGGCACGGCACTCGCGATGGCGGCGCTCGGCTTCGCCGACGACATCATCAAGCTGCGAAAGCGCCGCTCGCTGGGCGTGTCGGGGAGGACGAAGCTCCTCATCCAGGCGCTCACCGCGATCGCGCTCTGGCTCGTGGTGACCGAGTACGTGGGACTCAACGACACGCTGCGGCTGCGCGTGGTCGATGCATCGGTGGAGCTCGGCTACGTCTACCCCTTCCTGATCTTCCTGGTACTGGCGGGGGCCACCAACGGCGTGAACCTCACCGACGGGCTCGACGGCCTCGCCGCGGGCTGCTGCGCGATCGTGTTCCTCACCTACACGGTGATGACTTTCATCACCCCGGGCGAGCAGGACCTGGCGCTGCTGAGCGCATCGCTCGTGGGTGCGTGCGTGGGATTCCTCTGGTTCAACTCGTTCCCAGCGTCGGTGTTCATGGGGGACACCGGCTCGCTTGGCCTGGGTGGCGCCATCGCCGCGCTCGCCGTCGTGACCAAGACGGAGCTGCTGCTGATCGTGATCGGTGGCATCTTCGTGATCGAGGCCCTGTCCGTCGCGATCCAGGTGATCGCCTTCCAGCGCTTCCGGCGCCGCATCTTCCTGATGGCGCCGATCCACCACCACTTCGAGCTGGCGGGCTGGTCGGAGACGAAGATCATCCTGCGCTTCTGGATCGTGGCTGCGATCTGCGCGGCGATCGGGTTCACGCTCTACCAAGCGTCGATACCGGGCTCGTGAGGCCGCCCCTCCCCGAGGGGCCGTACCTGGTGGTCGGGCTGGCCCGCTCCGGGCTCGCGGCGGCGCGCATGCTCCGCGCCCACGGCGAGGTGATCGGCACAGACTCGGGCGCGCCGGATGTCCCCGGCGACCTCGACGCGCACGTGGGCGTGGACGGGGTCGAGCTCCTCGACCGGGTGGCCTGCGTCGTGAAGAGCCCGGGCGTGCCGAACGAGGCACCGGTGATCGTGGCGGCGCGCGAGCGCGGGCTGACGGTGCTCGGCGAGCTCGAGCTGGCCTGGCGGCTGCTGCCCAACCCGTTCGTCGCGGTCACCGGCACCAACGGCAAGACCACCACCACGGAGCTGATCGGGGCGATCTGGCGGGAGGCAGACCTGCCGGTGGCGCTCGCCGGGAACGTCGGCACGCCGCTCGCGGCGCTGGTCGGGGACGTGGACGAGTCGACCACCATCGTCTGCGAGGTGTCGAGCTTCCAGGCGGAGGACTCGGAGGCCCTCGCCCCCGACACGGCGCTGCTCTTGAACGTGACCGAGGACCACCTCGACCGTCACGGGAACTTCGAGGCCTACCGCGAGGCGAAGCTGCGCGTGTTCGCGAACCAGACGCCGGAGCAGGTGGCCGTCGTGCCGCCGGGCGTGGAGGTGCCGGGCCGCGCGCGGCGCGTCGAGTTCGGCGCGCTGCCGCTGCCGATCGAGGACATCCGCCTGCGCGGTGAGCACAACCTCGAGAACGCCCGGGGCGCGTCCGCCGTGGCGATCGCCTCGGGCGTGCCGCCGGAGGCGGTCGCTGCCGCGCTCCGCACCTTCGCGGGCGTGCCGCACCGGCTCGAGGAGGTGGCCACCATCGACGAGGTGTTGTACGTGAACGACTCGAAGGCGACCAACGTCTCGTCCGCCGTGTTCGGGATTGAGGCGTTCGACGGCGGCCTGCACGTGATCCTCGGTGGCAGTCTCAAGGGCGGTAGTTTCCGCCGGATCCGCCGGGCGCTTGAGGGGCGCGCCGTGGCGGCATACCTGATCGGCGAGGCGGCGGACCAGCTCGAACAGGAGCTCGCGGGCAGCGTGCCGCTCCACCGCGCCGGCGACCTCGCCACGGCGATGCGCCTAGCGGTGGCCGCCGCCGGCCCGGGCGACGTGGTGCTGCTCTCGCCCGCCTGCGCCAGCTTTGACCAATTCCGCGACTACGAGGAGCGTGGCGAGGCCTTCAGGTTGTTGGTCCCGCGGGCATGAATCCGGGGCCGGCCGTAGAAAACCGTCCTGATGGCCCGGAAACGCCCGGTCGAGTACTCGATCCTCTACACCGCCACGCTCTGCCTGATCGCCGGCGGAGCGGTGATGGTGTACTCGGCCAGCTCGGCGGAGTCGCTCCTCTCGGGCCCCGGCGACGCCTCGTACTACCTGAAGCGCTACGTGATGTTCGCCCTGGTCGGCATGGTGCTCCTCCACCTGGCCTCGCGGCACGGCCTCAAGGTGATCCGCGCCCTCACGCCGCTGCTTCTGATGTCGTCGTTCGTGCTGACCGTGGCCGTGATGCTGCCCGGCATGGGCGTGACCGTGAACGGCGCCACGCGCTGGCTCGGGGCCGGGCCGCTCCAGTTCCAGCCCTCGGAGCTCCTGAAGGTGTCGCTTGTGCTGTACGCGGCACAGCTGCTCGCCGCACGGCCAGAGTCCACGCGCACCCTGGGTGGCCTCACGAAGCCGCTGCTGCTCGTGGTTGGCGCCGCGTCCGCGCTGCTGATGAAGCAGCCCGACATGGGCACCACGATGGTGATCTGCTTCTCGATCGGCGCGCTGCTGGTGGCGGCCGGTGTGCCGATCCGCAACCTCGCGCTGGTCGGCGGCGTGCTCGTGTTCCTTGCCACCGTGCTGGCGATCGCCGAGCCTTACCGGCGCGAGCGCCTGTTCTCGTTCCTGGACCCGTTCGCCGACGCCGGCGACAGCGGCTTCCAGGCCGTCCAGGCCCTCACGGCGATCGGGTCCGGCGGCTTCTTCGGAGTCGGCCTCGGCGAGTCGGTGCAGAAGATCTTCTATCTCCCCGAGGCCCACACCGACATGATCCTGGCCATCATCGGCGAGGAGCTGGGGCTGTTCGGGATCCTCGGCCTGATCTCGCTGTACGGGATGATCGGCTACGCCGGGCTGCGTACGGCGAAGCTCGCGGCCGACCGCTACGCGAAGCTGCTCGCCGCCGGGATCACGTCGCTGATCCTCTGCCAGGCCACGCTCAACTTCTTCGCGGTGCTCGGGATGATGCCGCTCACCGGCGTGCCGCTGCCGTTCATCTCGTACGGCGCCAGCAACCTCGTGGTGCTGATGGGGGCGATGGGCCTGCTGCTGAACGTGGCGGCCACCGGCGGCCGGGCGCAGCGGGCCGGCAAGCCGAAGCTCGGCGGCGAGCGCCCCGAGCTGCGCGCGATCGACGGGGGTGGCGATGCCAACGATCGTGATCGCCGCCGGAGGCACGGCGGGTCACGTCGTGCCGGCGCTCGCAGTAGCTGACGCCCTTCGGGCGCGCGGCGCGCGAGTGGAGTTCATCGGTGGCGAGCGGGCCGAGGCCGAGCTGGTGCCGGCCGCCGGCTATGAGCTCCACCGGCTGCGCGTGGCGGGCATCGACCGGCAGAACCCGCTCCGCGCCACGCGCGCGGTGTTGCTGGCGGCGCGCGCGACCGGGCGGGCGCGGCGCCTGCTGCGCGCCATCGGCGCGGATGCCGTGCTGGGCGGCGGCGGCTACGTCGCGGGGCCGGTGGGACTGGCGGCGCGCATGCTGCGGCTGCCGCTGGCCTTGACCGAGGCCGACAGCCACCTCGGGCTCACGAACCGCTTGCTGGCGCCCTTCTCCCGCCGGGTCTTCCTGGCGTTCCCGCTTGATGACCGGGGCGGCTCGAGATACCTCGTAACCGGGCGGCCGGTTCCAGCGGGCACTGACGGGGGTGATCGCGAGGCTGCGCGGGCTCTCTTGGGCGTTGCGACGGACGTTCCGTGCGTGCTCGTCTTCGGCGGTTCCCTCGGTGCGCGCCGGTTGAACGAGGCCGCCATGGACGCCTTCGGGGGTGCGGCACCGGGCGCCGTGGTCCATGCCGCCGGCGAGCGTGACTACGACGACCTGCGCAGGCGGCTCGACGAACTCGGCTCGCCGCAGCACTACCGGCTGTTCCGCTTCATCGAGCCGTTCGCGGACGCCCTGGCCGCCGCGGACATCGCTGTCGCGCGCGCCGGCGGCTCGGTCTTCGAGCTGGCGGCGGCCGGCCTCCCGGCGATCCTCGTGCCCTACCCGCACGCGACGGCCGACCACCAGACCGCCAACGCGCGCTACATGGAGCAGGCCGGCGCGGCGCTGGTGATCCCGGACAGCGAGCTCGACGGGCCCCGCCTGGCCCGCGAGGTGGCCGCCCTGCTGGGAGCGCCCCAACGCACGGCAGCGATGGCGAAGGCAGCGAAGGCGGTGGCCCGCCCCGACGCGGCGGACCGCATCGCCGAAGAGCTGCTGGCGCTCGCCTGACCCGGCGACTGTCCTGCCCTAGGCCTGCATACCAAGCCCTAAGCAGGACGGTCGGTCCGGCGGGGCGGTGGCTTAAGGTCCGGGCGGCTATGGCTGAACCTCTCAATGCGCCGTTTTCCGGCCGCGCCCTCCACTTCATAGGAATCGGCGGCGCCGGCATGAGCGGACTGGCGCTCGTGGCACGCGAGCTTGGCGCCACCGTCACGGGCTCCGACCAGGCCGAGTCGAGCTACTGCGTGCGACTCAGAGAAGCCGGCATCGAGCCCGCCATCGGCCACGACGCGGCCAACCTCCCCGCCGGCGCCGAGGTCGTGGTCTCAACAGCGATCCCGGAGGACAACCCGGAGCTCGTGGCCGCGCGCGCGGCCGGCGCGAGCGTGCTGCACCGCGGGGAGCTGCTCGGCGAGCTGTCGCGGATGAAGCGGACGATCGCGGTGGGCGGCACCCACGGCAAGACGACCAGCGCGTCGATGGCGGCACTGGCTCTCCTGGAGTCGGGCCGCGAGCCCGCGTTCCTGATCGGCGGCGAGCTGCGCGCGGCCGGCACCAACGCTGCCTGGGGGGCGGGGGAGTGGGCTGTGATCGAGGCCGACGAGTCGGACCGCTCGTTCCTGGCGCTGGGGCGCGACATCGCGGTGATCACGAACGTCGAGCTGGACCACCACGCCACCTACGCGAACCTGCGCGAGCTCGAGGAGGCCTTCGAGGAGTTTGCGGCGCCGGCGGCCGTGCGCGTGCTGGGCCCGGGAGTGGAGCTGCCGGGCGACGGTGACGCCGTGACCTTCGGCATCGCCAACGCGGAGCGCCTGACCCTCACTGCCGGCGGCTCGCAGTTCGTGGTGGATGGGGTCGAGGTGAAGCTCCAGGTACCCGGCGAGCACAACGTCCTCAATGCCCTTGCGGCCATCAGCGCTCTCACAGCGGCGGGCGTGTCGCCCGCAGAGGCGGCGCCGGGCCTCGCCAAGTTCACCGGCGCCGGCCGCCGCTTCGAGGAGCACGGCCGAACGCCCACGGGCGCCCAGGTCTACGACGACTACGCCCACCACCCGACCGAGGTGCGTGCCACGCTGGCGGCCGCGCGCACGCTCGAGCCGCGCCGCCTGGTCGCCGCATTCCAGCCGCACCTCTACTCGCGCACGCGCATGCTCGCCCGTGACTTCGGCGACGCGCTCGCACTGGCGGACCTCGTCGTCGTGCTGGACGTGTACCGAGCGCGGGAGCGGCCCGAGGACTTCCCGGACGTGAGCGGGTTCCTCGTTGCGCAGTCCGCGGCGGACGCGGCTGAGGGACGTCCGGTCTGGTGGATGCCCCGCATGGAGGACGCCGAGCGGAGCCTCCAAAGCGAACTGAGCGAGGGAGACCTCCTGCTCACGCTCGGCGCGGGCAACGTGGACGAGCTGGCCCGGAGGCTGGCCGCGTGAGCACCCCGGCCGGCGTCGAGGCCGACTACGCGCTCGCTCGCCTCACAACGATCAGAACAGGCGGCCACGGCGACTTCTTTGCGAGACCCGACTCGCCGGACGCGCTCGCCGCCCTGTTGGCCTGGGCAACCGGCGAGGGCGTCAAGGTAGGAGTGGTCGGGTCCGGCTCGAACCTCCTCGTAGCGGATGAAGGATTCCGAGGACTTGTCGTGAAGCTGGACGGCTCGCTCGCAACGATTGAGCAGGATGGGCAGCGCCTGCTCTGTGGCGGCGGCGCTCGGCTTCCGCAGGCCGCTGCCTTCGCCGCCCGCGCCGGGCTCAGCGGCCTCGAGTTCGGGGTGAACATCCCCGGGACCGTTGGCGGCGCCGTGAAGATGAACGCGAACGCGTACGGCGGCGACCTCGCGCGCGTGCTCGAGTGGGTCGAGGTCACGACCCCCACGGGGACCGAGCGCCGCGCCCCCGATGAGCTCGGCTTCAGCTACCGCCGCTCGAACCTCGCCGCGAGCGAGATCGTGGCGCGCGCGTCGTTCGCCCTCAGCTCCGCGGAGCCCGAGGCGGTGAAGGCCACGCTCGCCGACATGCGCGCCTCGCGCAGGGCGGCGCAGCCGTCCGGCATCAAGACCTTCGGCTCGACCTTCAAGAATCCGGACGACCCGCGCGCGGAGGGTCGCAGCGCGGGCGTGCTGCTCGACGAGGCCGGTTGCCGCGGCCTCACCGTGGGCGGCGCGCGCTTCTCGGAGAAGCACGCGAACTTCGTGGAGAACATGGGCGAGGCCACCACGGCCGACGTGATCGCTCTCATGGGCGAGGGCCGGCGCCGAGTGCGTGAGCGCTTCGGCGTGGAGCTGGAGCCCGAGGTCCAGTTCCTGGGCGAGGTCGACACCGCGCCGCTGTGGGGCTCGGCATGAGCTCCGGACACGCTGTGGCCGGGCGGCGCCCGGCCCGTAAGGGTGCGGCGCGCCGCAAGCCACGGAAGCGCAGCGCCCGCTCGGCGGCGCTCCGCACCTTCGCGCTGCGAGTCGTCACGCTGCGCCTGCTTCCGCCGCGCATGCGGCGCCACGTCGCCATCTTGCTGGCCGCGTGCCTCGTGCTCGCCGCCGGCTTCCAGTTCTGGCTGCGCGACTCGCCGCTCGTGGCGGTCGAGAACGTGAAGGTCACCGGCCTCACGACCAAGGACGCTTCCCGGGTGCGCGCCGCGCTCGTCTCCGCCGCGCACACGATGACCACCCTGCACGTGGACCAGGCGGAGCTCGAACGCGCCATCGCTGCCTACCCGGTGGTGCGGGCACTCGACGTGCAGGCCGACTTCCCGCACCGGCTCGATATCCACGTGGTCGAGCATCGCCCGGCCGCCATGGTCGGCGGCCTCCCCGTGGCCGGCGATGGCACCATCCTGCGCGGCCTCCCCGTCGAGGGCCGGCTGCCCGAGATCGAGGCGCGCGGCAAGCTGGGCGGTGATCGCCTGTCCGATCCGACAGCGCTCCACGCCGCCCGCGTGGCCGGCGGCGCCCCCGCTCCGCTGAGGGGCCGGCTCGAGCGCATCGACACGCGCGCGGAGGAGGGCATCGTGGTGGAGCTCCGCGACGGGCCCGAGCTCTATTTCGGAAACGGCACGCGCGTGCGCGCGAAGTGGATCGCGGCGGTGCGCATCCTCGCTGACCCCGAGGCCGCGGGCGCGAGCTACATCGACGTGCGGCTCCCCGGCCGCCCCGCGGCGGGCGGGCTGCCCGCCGAGACCGTGGCCCCGGTGGCGCCCGCGGGCAGCGCGGAGCTGGCCCCGCTGCCCGGCACCGCACCCACGGCTCCGGGGGTGGATCCGGCCACGGAGGAGCTCGCGCCGCCCGCTCCGACCGGCGACGGCACGGCCCCTGAAGAGAGCACTCCGCCGGCTGCGCAGACTGCGCCGCCACCCGCCCAGCAAGCCCCCGCTCCCACTGATTCCACCGGGGCTGGAGGCGTCTCGCCGCCCCCTGGATAACCCTCACCTGTGGGTTGAGCTTCAGGGCAACCCTCAACCGTGGCTAGAGGGTCTGGTTGCAGGATTTCTTGCGAGGTCGATTGACACTTCCCTCGAACTCCGCCTACAGTGCGGTGTTTGCGGGAGAGGTAAACCCTCCACTCTTGCTTGAGCTTCGGACGGTAGAGAGGCACCACTTCAGACATGGACACGGGTAGCTACCTGGCTGTCATCAAGGTCGTCGGCATCGGCGGCGGCGGCACGAATGCCGTCAACCGCATGGTGGACCAGGGCCTCAAGGGCGTGGAGTTCATCGCCGTGAACACGGACGCCCAGGCGCTCCAGATGTGCGATGCCGACATCAAGCTTCAGATCGGCGATCAGCTCACGCGCGGGCTCGGCGCGGGCGCGGACCCGGACGTCGGGTACGGCGCGGCGAACGAGAGCCGCGACGAGATCAAGGAGGCGCTGAAGGGCGCGGACATGGTCTTCGTGACAGCGGGCGAGGGCGGCGGCACCGGCACCGGCGCCGCACCGGTCATCGCCGAGGTCTCCAAGCAGGAGGTCGGCGCGCTCACCGTTGGAGTGGTCACGAAGCCGTTCGACTTCGAGGGCACGCAGCGCATGCGCCAGGCCGTGGAGGGCATCGACCGCCTGCGCGAGCAGGTGGACACGATGATCGTGATCCCGAACGAGAAGCTGCTCGCCGTCGTCGAGCGCCGCACGAGCATCCTCGACGCCTTCCGTGAGGCCGACGCGGTCCTCGGCCAGGGCGTCCAGGGCATCACCGACCTGATCACGACCCCGGGCCTGATCAACCTCGACTTCGCCGACGTCCGCACGATCATGCAGGACGCCGGCTCCGCGCTCATGGGCATCGGCGAGGCGTCCGGCGAGAACCGCGCGGCCGAGGCAGCCAAGAACGCCGTGTCGAGCCCACTGCTCGAGCAGTCGGTCGAGGGCGCCACCGGCATCCTGCTGAACATCACCGGCGGCACCGACCTCGGCCTGTTCGAGGTGAACGAGGCCGCCGAGATCATCCAGAGCGCCGCCGACCAGAACTCCAACATCATCTTCGGCGCGGTTGTGGACGACACGCTCGCTGACTCCGTGCGCGTGACCGTGATTGCCACCGGCTTCGAGCGCCCGAGCCGCACGCCGCTGTTCGAGGAGGACTCCACGGGCCGCCGGCGCGAGCCGCGGCGCCGTGATGTGTCGCTCGACGAGCGTCAGCGCGCGTCGCTCGAGATCACGGACGACGACATCGACGTTCCGTCATTCCTGAAGGACTGAGAGAGCTCCTCCCGCCGCACACGGCGGAGGCCTTCGAGGCCATGCGCGAGCTGCGCCCGCACTACACCGACGAGGCGGAGTTCGTCCGGCGCGTGGACGAGGTCCAGCGCCCGCAGGGCTACCGGCTCGTGGGCGCCTTCGACGAGAACGACCGCTGCCTCGCCGTCGCGGGCTTCCGCGTGGTCCGCAACCTCCCGTGGGGGGACAGCCTCTACGTGGATGACCTGTCCACGCACCCCGACGGCCGCCGTCGCGGCTATGGGCGCGCGCTGCTCGAGTGGTGCATGGAGGAGGGCCGCCGCGAGGGTTGCGGGGAGTTCCACCTCGACTCGGCCGTGGGACCCGAGCGCCAGGACGCCCACAGGCTCTACTTCAACGCCGGCCTGCGCATCACGGCCTACCACTTCGTCGCGCCGCTCGAATGATCGACGCGGCACCCCGGATGGCGCTCGCCGCCGAGCGCGAGCTCGAGGCGCTGGTGGGAGTGTCATCGCCGTCAGGCGACGTGGAGGGGGCCGAGGAATGCGTGGCGCTCGCCACCGCCTTCCTGCCCACCGAAGCCGAGGTCGAGCGTCTGGAGTGCTCAACCCCCGGGCACGCGGGCGATCTCGTGGGCAGGCTGCGCGGGACCGGCGCGCAGCGGGTGCTGCTGCTCGGGCACCTCGACACGGTGGTCTCGCACCAGGCCCACCGGCCCCTCACGCGCGAGGACGGCGACCGCCTGACAGGGTCCGGTACGGTGGACATGAAGGGCGGCGTGGCACTCTCGCTGGGCGTGATGCGCGAGCTGGCGGCGAGGCCCGAGCTGTTCGCCGAGGCCGCGGTCCTGCTGGTGAACGACGAGGAGTGGCGCACCGCGCCCTTCGCGCACGCCAAGCGCTTTGCCGACTTCGATGCCTGCCTCTGCTTCGAGGCGGGCGAGCGCACGCAGGCCGGCGAGGAGGCGGTGATCGTGAAGCGCAAGGCGGCGGCGACGCTGCAGGTGCAGGCCCACGGGCGCTCGTCCCACTCGGGATCGGCGCCGGAGAAGGGCCGCAGCGCGCTGCTCGCGCTCGCGAGCGTCGCCCAGCTCGTGGCGGAGCGCAGCGACCCCACCGGGCCCGACCGCCTCACCGCGGTGCCGACGATCCTGCACTCGGGCGACGCCTTCAACGTCGTCCCGCCCTCAGGCGAGCTGATCTGCGACCTGCGCGCCGACCGTCTCGAGGCCTTCGACCCGGTGCTCGCGGCCATCCCAGCTGAGCACGAGGACGTCCGGCTGGAGCCGAGCATGGTCCGGGCCTGGCCGGGGATGGACTCGCGCGCGGCCACGGCAGCGGTCCTCGCGGCCGCGTCCGAGTCGCTCGGGCGTCCGATCGTGGCCGCGGAGCGGGGCGGCGCAAGCGACGCGAGCCACATGGCCGCCGGCGGCATCGAGCTCACGATCGACGGACTCGGCCCGCGCGGCGGCGGCGCGCACGCGCCCCACGAGTGGGTCAGCGCCGAGTCGCTCCGGACCCGCGCCGAGGTGGCGCTGGCCGTGACGGCTGCGCTGCTCGGGGCCTAGGAGCGGTCCGAGCGGCGAACTACAGCATTGAAGGGTGGCCGATGCCAGGTGGGGCATCTCGGTTGCGCATAGCGCCCCTTTGATGCCCCACCTGAAGGAGACCACCCCTTCACCGCTGCCTTTAGGAGGCCACCTCGGCGGTGTCGCGCTCGCCGAGCGCGCCCGGCAGGGCGTGGCGCGACTTGATGTCGAGCTTGCGGTAGACGCGCCCGAGGTGGGTCTCCACCGTCTTCTCCGAGACGAACAGCGCCTGCGCTACCTCGCGGTTGGTGAGTCCCTCCGCCGCCAGCTCCGCCACGCGGACCTCACTCGGCGTGAGTCCCCCGACTCCGCTCGGCGCCTCGCGCATGAGGCGGGCGCCGGAGCGGCCGAGCTCGTCGCGCGCACGGTTCGTGAGGCGCGTGGCGCCGCATTCCGAGGCGAGCGTGTGAGCGCGGCGCAGGGCGTCACGAGCCGCGCCGCGGTCGCCCTTCCTGCGCAGCTCCGCGCCCAGCTCGCAGGTCACGCGCGCGAGCTCGAGCCGCGCCCGCCCGTTCTCGAGCGTGGCGACCGCCGCCTCCAGGCCCGCCTGGCGCTCGTCGGTCGGTCCGGCGAAGGCCACCGCCCGCTGCGCGATCCCGACTGCGCGCGGCGTGCCCAGCCGCTCGGCGAGGCGCAGCTCCTCGCGGGCCAGCTCGAGCGCCCGCTCCTCCTCGCCGAGCTGCGCGAGGGCCACCGACGCCACGGAGCGCCACGGGAGGAGTGTCGGCGAGTCGCAACCCCATGAGTCGGCCCGGTCCAGCTTGAATGCGGCGTCGGCGGCACCGCGCGCGTCGCCGCCCACGAGCAGCAGCCACGCGCGCGCCAGCGCGAGGTCGTCCTGCACCACCGTGTCGGGGTCGCCGGCCGGCGGCAGGCTGGACATCACGGCCTCGAGCTCCTCGAGGGGGCGCTCGCGCTCGAGGCCCGCAAGCACGGCGGTCGAGGCGGCGATCGGAGCGTGGCCGCGGGCGCGTGTGGCGTCGCCTGCGATAAGGAGCGCCTCGGAAGCGTCGGCCTCGGCACTCTCGACGGCTCCCGAGCGGTACCGCGCCCAGGCGCGCTCGGCGAGGAAGACGCCGACGGCCGAGCGGTCGCCGTAGTCGCGCGCCGCGCGGACGAGCCGGTCGAGGATCGCGAGGGACTCGTCGTAGCGCTCCAGCAGGGTGAGCACGAACGCGGGCATCGGCCGGCCGACGCTCGCGCGCATGACGGACTCGTAGTAGCCGTGCTCCTCCACGCTGAGCGCCTGGTGGATCAGCTCGGTGGCGCGGCCCGCGTCGGCCTGCTCGGTCACCGCGACGAAGGAGCGTGTGATCAGGGCGAAGCGCTCGAAGTCGGTCCGAGGCGCGCCGGAGGGCACCTCCACAAGCTCGAAGAGGTCACCGAGTCGCGTGCGCACGCTGGTGCTCTCGAGCCCCGCGGCTAGCAGCGTTTCAAGCAGCGGCTTCGCGGCGTCCGACTCCTCGGGCACGTCGGCCAGGGCGCCCTCGAGCACCTCCGCCGCCTCGTTCACGCGCCCGCCCACGAGGTGCAGTACGGCCGTCCAATGGAGAGCGCGGAGCTTGGTGGGCCCACCCGCCGCGGCCGCGCGCTCGAGGTGGGCCGCGGCGTCGGGGTCGCCGGCGTGCGCGGCCGCGAGGCCGAGCTCGAACAGAACCTCGGCCAGCTCGCCGTCGTCGGGACGCTCGACCACCGCCCGCTCCAGGTAGCGCACCGCGGCCGCGGGATCCCCCATTGCCTCCGCGCGGCGGGCGGCAGCGCGGAGCGCGGAGCGCGCCCAGGCGCCCTGGCCGGCGTCGCACAGGAGCAGGTGGGCGGCGATCGCGACCGGGTCGGCATCGCGGTCGAACAGCATCCGCGCGGCCTGCTCGTGTGCCCGCGAGCGGTCGACGGCCGGCATGTCGTCCTCGATGGCCGCTCTCAGGATCGGGTGGGTATAGCGCAGGCGCGGCGTCCCGGTCACGAGCCCGGCGCGCTCCAGCTCGGCGAGGGCGTCCGCGGCCGCGTCCTCGGGCACGTCGGCCATCGTGGCCACATCGCGGATCGACAGGTCGTGCTCCCCGAGCACCGCGAGCGCGCGCGCCACCGGCGCCCCGGCCACCGGCAGCCGTTCGAGGCGAAGCAGCACCGATGCGCGCACCGTGTCCGGGCCGAGCGAGGAGACCCCGCCGGCGCTCTCGGCGGTGGGCTCGATCCCCTCGGCGCGCACCTGGCTCACCAGCTGCTCGAGCAGGAACGGGTTTCCGCCCGTGGCGTGGTGGCAGGCGGCCGCAAACTCGGGGTCCGACGAGCCGAGGAGAGCCTCTATGCGCTGTCCCGCGCCCTCGGGAGTCAGCGGGCCTGGCCGGATCGAGACGGTGGCCGGGTCCGCGAGAATCTCGGCGAGCGGCACCGGCAGCTGGCCCACGTCGACGGTGCGCACTCCCAGGAGCAGCACCATCGGCAGATCCGCGATCCGCAGGCTCAGGAAGCGCTCGGCCGCCATCGACGCCTCGTCGGCCCACTGCGCGTCGTCGATGGTGATTAGCAGCGGGCGCTCGCGGGCCAGATTCGCGGTGAGCCAGTAGAGCCCGTGCAGGCGCTGGTACATCAGCTCGGGGTTGTCGGTGTCCTCCGCGCTGGCGGGATCCAGGATCGGCAGCGCCAGCCGCGCCGCCCCGGTGAACAGCGCCGAGCGTTCCTCGGGCGACTTGTCGAGGGCCACCGAGTCAGCCGTCTGGCGCACGATGCCGTACGGATAGCTCCGTTCGAGCTCGGTCGCCCGCACCGCGATCGTGTACATCTCGCGCTTCCCGGCGCCCTCGATGCCGCGGGTCAGGAGGGTCGACTTCCCGATGCCGGGCGGACCCTCGATCGCCACAACGCTCCCGCGCCCCTCGACCGCCTCAGCAAGCGCGTGGTCAAGGGCGAGCAGCTCTGACTCCCGCTCGAGGAGCTGGGGGTCTGGCGCTGTCGGCGGCGAATCCATTCTCAATATCGGGGTGCGGTTCGGGGGTGCTCCCGACGCGATGGGCGCCCCATTGGCGCGAACATGGCGGCATGTCACCAGCCGAACACGTCACCGCGTACGTGGAGCTCGTCCTCGAGCCCGACGGCGTCCGCGGCGTCCTGCGCGCTCAGCATACGCCGGATCTGCCGTTCTCGGGATGGCTTGGGTTGGCCGTTGCGGTGGATCAGTGCCGCCGCGCGGCGGACAGCCCGGCCGTTACCAACAGGGGGTAACCTGCGGGCGGTTGCCGCCCGTCTCCGACACCCTCCGCCGCACGCCGCTGTTCGATCGCCACGAACGCGCCGGTGCGAGGCTCGTCCCGTTCGCGGGGTGGGAGATGCCGGTTCAATACGAGGGCATCCGCCAGGAGCACGTGGCGGTGCGGACCGGCGCGGGAATGTTCGACGTCTCGCACATGGGCGAGATCGAGACGAGCGGGGCCCAGGCCGAGGAGCTCCTCCAGCGGCTGCTCTCCAATGACGTCACGAAGATCGCCGAGCGCGGCGCCCAGTACTCGGTGCTCTGCCGCGAGGACGGCGGCGTGCTCGACGACCTCTTCACCTACCGGCTTGGGCCGGATCACTTCCTGACCGTGACCAACGCGTCGAACCACGAGAAGGATCTCGCCTGGTTTCGCGAGCACCTCGGCGACTTCGACGCCGAGGTCACGGACGCGCACGAGCGCTGGGCGATGCTCGCGGTGCAGGGACCCGACGCGCGCGCGGCCGTTGAGCGCGTGTCTGAGGGCGAGCTTCCCGCCCGGATGCGGACCACGAGCATCTCCGTCGCAGGCGTGGAGTGCCTCGCCTGCGGCACGGGCTACACGGGCGAGGACGGCGTGGAGCTGATGATCCCCGACGGCGCCGCCGCGGTCTGGGACGCGCTGCTCGAGCAGGGCGTGGTGCCCGCGGGGCTCGGCGCCCGCGACACGCTGCGGCTCGAGGTCTGCTTCCACCTCTACGGCAACGACCTGTCCGAGGACCGCAACCCGATCGAGGCAGGCCTCGCGTGGTGCTGCAAGCTCGATACCGGGTTCATCGGCGCGGACGCGCTCCGTGATGTCGAGCCGGATCAGACGCTCGTGCCGTTCGCCTTCACGGGCGCCGGCATCCCGCGCCAGGGCAACCCCGTGCACAGCGAGCAGCATGGCGAGGGGGTCGTGACCAGCGGCTCGCTGTCGCCGTGCCTCGATATGGGCATCGGGATGGCCTACGTCCCGGTGGCTGCCGCAGCGCCGGGCACGGCGTTGGAGGTTGACGTGCGCGGCAAGCCGCGCGCCGCCGAGGTGAGGGAGAAACCGCTCTACCGGAAGGAGACCAGTGGCTGAGGCCAGCTACCCCGAGGACCTGAAGTACCACCCCGAACACGACTGGGCGCGCATCGAGGGCGACACGGCCACGTTCGGGATCACCTGGTACGCACAGGACGCGCTCGGGGAGGTCGTGTTCTTCGACCCACCGGAGGTCGGCACCTCGGTCTCCAAGGACGGGGCCTACGCCGAGGTCGAGTCGGTGAAGGCGGTGTCGGACGTGGTCGCGCCGCTTTCGGGCGAGATCGTCGAGGTGAACGAGGCTCTCGCCGAGAGCCCCGAGAAGGTCAACTCGGACCCCTACGGAGAGGGCTGGATGGTGAAGGTGAGGCTCTCCGATCAGTCCGAGCTGGACCAGCTCTTGGACGTGAACCAGTACAGGGAGTCGCTCCAGACGGGTAGCTAACGTCATAGAGCCTCATGAGCCGCTACACGGGCGTCACAGACGAAGATCTTCAGGAGATGCTCGATGCCATCGGCGTCGGCTCTCTGGAGGCCCTCTTCGCGGACATCCCGGAGTCGGTTCGGCTCGGCCGTGAGCTGGATCTCCCCCAGGGCCGGTCCGAGCAGGAGGTGTACGAGCACCTGGCCGCTCTGGCGGCGCGCAACCGGCACACCGACGAGGAGGTCAGCTTCCTCGGCGCGGGCATGTACGACCACTACGTGCCGGCGCTGATCGACACGCTTCTGAGCCGGTCCGAGTTCCTCACGCCATACACGCCGTACCAGCCGGAGATCTCGCAGGGCGGGCTCCAGGTGATGTTCGAGTTCCAGACCGCGATTTCGGAGCTCACCGGGCTGCCGGTGTCGAATGCCTCGGTCTACGAGGGCCCGAGCGCCGTGGCGGCGGCCGGCTACCTCGCCAAGCTCGAGACCAAGCGCACGCGGCTCGTGGCGAGCCGCGGGCTGCACCCGCACTCGCGCGCGGCGCTCGCGACCCATGCGGCGGGATACGGCATGGAGGTCGTGGAGGTGCCGCTCGACGACGACGGCGCGACCGACGTGGAGGCGCTCGCCGCCGCGGTGGACGACGACACGGCCGCGGTGTTCGTGCAGCAGCCGAACTTCCTCGGCACGGTGGAGGACCTCGGCGCCCTGTCAGAGGCGGGCAAACGCACGGGCGGGCTGCTCGTGTGCGCGGCCGACCCGATCCCGCTTGGCATCCTCAAGCCCCCGGGCGAGCTCGGAGTGGACGTGTGCGTGGGGGAGGGCCAGTCGCTCGGCAACCGACTCGACTTCGGCGGCCCTTCGTTCGGCTTCTTCGCCGCCGACCAGCGCTTCATCCGCAAGATGCCGGGCCGGATCGCCGGCGAGACGCGCGACGTGGACGGCCGCCGCGGCTTCGTGCTCACGCTCCAGACGCGCGAGCAGCACATCCGCCGCGAGAAGGCCACGCACAACATCTGCACCGCCCAGGCGCTGAACGCGCTGGCCGGAGTGGTGTACCTGTCCTGGCTCGGCAAGCGCGGGCTCGTGGAGCTCGGTGAGCTGATGCTGCGCCGCACGCACTACGCACGCGAGGCGCTCGGGCTCGAGGCGATCAACCCGGGTCCGATCGTCCGCGAGTTCGCCGTCCGAGTGCCCGACCTCGACGCCCTGTTCGAGCGCGCGCGTGCCGCGGGCGTCAATCCCGGCTACCGGCTCGGCCGCGACTACCCGGAGTTTTCTGACGGGCTTCTCGTTGCCGTTACCGAACGGCGCACAAAGGAGCAGATCGATCGGCTGGCTGAGCTCGTGGGCGCATCCGTGCCTGCCGAGGCGACCGCATGACCGACATACCCACTTCGGGGCTTCCGCCCCTCGGGGCACAGGCACTCACGGTCTTCGAGCACTCGCGTCCGGGCCGCCGCGCGTTCACCGCTCCCGTCACGGACGTGCCCGAGGTGTCGATCGAGGAGCTGCTGCCCGCCGACGCGATCCGCGAGCGCCCGGCCGAGCTCCCGGAGATCTCGGAGCCCGAGCTGGTGCGCCACTACACCACGCTCTCGTCGAAGAACTTCCATCTGGACGAGGGCTTCTACCCGCTCGGCTCGTGCACGATGAAGCACAACCCGAAGCTGCACGAGCGGGTGGCGGCGCTACCCGGCCACGCTCGCCTGCACCCGCTCCAGGACCCGGAGTACGCACAGGGCGCGCTCGAGCTGATGTGGCGCCTTCAGGGCGCGCTCGGCGAGATCGCGGGCCTGCCGCACGTGTCGCTTCAGCCGAGCGCGGGCTCACATGGCGAGCTGGCCGGCCTCCTGCTCACCCGCGCCTACCACGAGGATCGCGGCGAGCAGCGCACGAAGGTGCTCACCCCGGACACCGCCCACGGCACCAACCCGGCCACGGTCACGATGGCCGGCTACGAGGTCGTGAAGGTGGGAACGGCACCCGACGGCGGGGTCGACGTGGACGACCTGCGCTCGAAGGCGGGCGACGACGTGGCCTGCCTGATGCTCACCAACCCGAACACGCTCGGCCTGTTCGACCGCAACATCGAGGAGATCGCCCGCATCGTGCACGACGCGGGCGCGACGCTGTACTACGACGGCGCCAACCTGAACGCGGTGATGGGCATCACGCGACCGGGCGACATGGGCTTCGACATCGTCCACTTCAACCTGCACAAGACCTTCACGCAGCCGCACGGCGGCGGCGGCCCGGGCGCCGGCCCGATCGCCTGCTCGGACCGGATCGAGCCGTTCCTGCCGGTGCCGCAGGTGGTGGAGCGCGACGGGAGGTTCGAGCTCGACTTCGACCAGCCGCGGTCGATCGGCAAGCTGCGCGGCTTCCAGGGGAACTTCGGCGTGTTCGTGCGCTCCTATGCGTACATCTGCTCGCTTGGGGCGGATGGCCTGCGCGAGGCCTCCGAGGTCGCGGTGCTCAACGCGAACTACCTGAAAGCGCTGATGGGGGAGCCCGGTATCGCCGAGTACCTCCCGATTGCGTTCGACCGCACGTGCATGCACGAGTTCGTGCTTTCGGGGCAGGGCGCAAAGGACGAGCTCGGCGTGAAGACGCTCGACATCGCGAAGCGCATGCTCGACCACAACGTCCACCCGCCGACCGTGTACTTCCCGCTGCTGGTGGACGAGGCGCTGATGATCGAGCCCACCGAGACCGAGACGAAGGAGCGCCTAGACCACTTCGCCGAGGTGGTCCGCGCGATCCTCGAGGAGGCGAAGGAGGACCCGGAGGTGGCCCGCACCGCCCCGCACACCACACCTGTGCGCCGCCTCGACGAGGCGGGCGCGGCAAAGCGCCCCGTGGTCCGCTGGCGCCCGAACGCCGAGAACCCCGGCGACGCCTAGGGCGACCGGGCGGGGAGCTCGAGCCAGGCCTTCTCCGACAGGTCCGCGAGGTTGTTTTCCTCGAGCCCCAGGTCGGAGAGCGTGAACAGGCGCCCGCCCACGATGAAGGAACGGTGGATCGGCGCGATGTAGTCACCGGCCTTGTGGGAGGCGCTGCCGGCCTCGCCGATGCCGGATGACCGCTCCACCTGGAAGCCCGCGGCGCCGCTGAAGTAGCCCTGCTCGGTCGCGTACGAGACCGGCAAGACCGCAAGATTTCGGGGCGCCCACCACAGGAACGCGTGGTGGTCGTACTCCACGCTAGAGAACGAGCCGGGCGCCACCGTCCGCTGATGCAGGCGCCGCGGCTGTGCGAGATCTGAGACGTCGAACAGCGAGAGCTGCGTGCCCAGGGTGCGGCCCTCCTCGGTGGCGTCCTGGCCCACGCCCAGCAGCAGGTCGCCAGCCACTGGGTGGAGGTACGCGGAGTAGCCGAGGATCTTCAGCTCTCCGCGCACTCGCGGGTTTCTCGGGTCGGCGAGGTCCACGGTGTAGAGGGGGTCGACCTGGCGGAAGGTCACGACGTAGCCCACGTCGTCGATGAACCGCACCGAGTAGATGCGCTCGCCCTTGCCGAGGCCGCCGACCTGGCCCAATTGGGCGAGCCTCCCGTCCCGGCGGGCGAGCGTCGTCACGAAGCTCTGACGCTCGAGCTCGTTGCCGGCGAGCCAGGTAGGAGCCTCGCTGCTTGCGACCCTCAGCACGCCGCCGCGCTCGGACATCGCCCATTGGTTGAGCAGAAAGCCGGGCACCCTGCCACTGGCGCGGTAGGTCGTCTCGCCGGAGTCCGAGGCGTCGAACTCGTGGATGGTCGTTCCCCCGTGCAGATTTTGCTCAGGGACGTCCTCTGAGATCCAGCGCTGCGTGGCCACGTACAGCCGGCGCGGTGACGCGTACACGGTCTCCGCGCCCGTCATGACGGCGTCGGAGTCCACCTCGGGCAGGCCCTTGTCCATGTCGATCGTGAGCACGGTGAGCATGTCGAGCCCGGAGTAGACCTGCGCCCTCCGCACGGCCCGGCAGCGCGTGGCGGGGCGCGTTCGCTTGCTGCCTGTGAGCCGGTTCGCCACGGTGGTGTGAGCCAGCCAGCCCCGCAGGCGCGAGCGCAGCTCGGGCTGTCCCGTCGCGCGCGGCGTGCTGGTGACCACCACGCGCGCAATTGCGCCCGTCAGGCGCGCGCTCACGAACAGGCCCCGGACTCGTTGGGCGCGCACCACGGTCAGCTTGGCGGGGTCGCTCACGTCGATCTCCGTGAGGAGCGTCACCGGGTTGGGCTGGTAGGGCTGCGAGAGCGCGGGCCGGATTCCCACCCCGCTGGCTGCGTCCTGCGACATCACGAGCAGGCGCTTGCCGCGCAGCAGCAGCTCGTGCGCATAGCCGTCGAGCGGGAGCGAGCCCAGCAGGCGGGGTCCGGCGGCATCGATGGCGTGAAGCTGGCCGCCCGCGACGGCGAAGATCCGCCCGCCGGCGGCCTTCACCACGTCAGGCTCGTCGACGCCCTGCTCCTGGACGTTGGTCGGCGACTGCTCCGACTCCGTCTGAGGGGCCGCGAGCGGCATTCCACCGCGCTCGCCCGGAGGAGAGTCGATCCTTCGCGGGGGAAGCGGCGCGACCCCGCCGACCGGTGGCGGGAAGAGCCCGGGCCCGCGGCGCACGTTCCGGTGCGCATACCGGACCAGAGCAGCGCACGAGCGAAACGGCTGCAGCTGGGCCTTCGTCGCGCGCGGACGCTGCTTACGGGCTGAGTCTGCCTCTGCCGCCCACAGGGCGGCGGGGCTCGTGAGCACTGCAGCGAGGGTCAGAAGGAGCGCTGCGAGCCTCAGCATGGAACGAGCCTACCTTGGCACCGGTCGTTTGCATTCGAGCATTGGCGGGGAATGCGGAAACATGAGCGGCCTCGGCGGCATCGCCCCCCAGGAACGTGACCTCTCTCGTCGCCGCGATCGCCAGGCGGCCGCCGTGCTTGCCGCCACGGCTGCGGTGACCATGCTCATCCTCTTCCCGCTCGGTCTCGCGATCGGCCTGATCGCAATGGCGTACGCCCACGTCTCCGGCGCCCGCCGCGCCTTCTGGGCCGCGCTCGTCATCGTCTGCATCGGGCTGTTGTCGGTGATCGTCGGGCTCACGGACTTCGACGGCGGCGTCTTCCAGGGCTAGAGTCGCCGCATGGACGGCGCGCCCGCCGGCACCGTCGGCGACGAGGGGATCACGCCCGCAGAGCTACGGCTCGCGGCTCGCAACCACGGGCTGCCGCTCGAGGCGCTGCGACACCCGATCACCCCGGCGGGCCTGCACTACCTCCTGATCCACTACGACATCCCGGCGGTCGACCCGGCGACCTTCGAGCTGGAGATAGGCGGCGCCGTGGAGCGGCCGCTCACGCTCACCCTCGACGACCTTCAGGCCCGAGAGCGCGTCGACAAGCCGATCACCTTCGAGTGCGCCGGGAATGGGCGGGCTCTGCTCGAGCCGCGTCCCGTCAGCCAGCCCTGGCTCACGGAGGCCGTGGGCACCGCGGAATGGGGCGGCACCCCGCTCGCCCCACTGCTCGAGGAGGCCGGCGTCAGCAACACGGCGATCGAAGTCCTCTTCACCGCCCTGGACCACGGCATCGAGGGCGGCGTGGCGCAGGCCTATGAACGGGCGGTCGCGGTGGACCAGGCCGGGTTCGCGCTGCTCGCCTACGAGATGAACGGCGCGCCGCTCCCGCCACAGCACGGCTTCCCGCTGCGGCTGGTGGTCCCCGGGTGGTATGGGATGCAGAACGTGAAGTGGCTCACCCGGATCACCGTCCTCGAGAAGCCCTTCGGCGGCTACCAGAACGCCGTCGGCTACCGGATGTACAGCGCGGACGGAGAGCCTGGCGAGCCGGTCACGCGGATGCTCCCGCGCTCGCTGATGGTGCCGCCCGGCGTGCCGGACTTCATGACCCGCACCCGTCATTGCGAGCCCGGACGCGTGACGCTGAGCGGCCGCGCATGGTCGGGGTACGGCTCGATCACCTCGGTGCAGGTCTCGACGGATGGCGGTGAGAGCTGGGCGGAGGCGGAGCTGGGGGAGGCCCTGGGGGAACACGCCTGGTGCGGCTGGCGCTTCGACTGGGACGCGCCCGAGGGCGAGCACGTCCTATGCTCGCGCGCCACCGACTCGGAGGGCAGCGCGCAGCCCCTGGATCCGCCCTGGAACCTGAAGGGCTACGCGAACAACGCGGTGGACCGCATTCCCGTGGTGGTGGCGAGCAGCGTGAACCTGTCCTAGTCTCACCTTCTGATTGCCTCGCGCGCATGTGTCGTCGCGTCTGTTGCGGCTTTGGGCGTTCTGGCGACGGCCCAGGCGGCGCTCGCAGTCACGCTGCGGCCCGGCGAGTCGGCGGCGACCTCGCAGACCCTCGACGTACCGGGACTTCCGCCAAAGCTCGACTTTCTGCTCCTGATGGACACGACGGGCAGCATGGGCGGCGAGATCGAGAATGCGAAGAGCGGCGCGTCGACCACCTTCATCCCCGCCGTCAGAGCGGACTCGCCCGACTCGAGCTTCGCGGTCGCCAGCTTCGAGGACTACCCGTACCTCACGTATGGGGGCGTTGCCCAGGGCGATCAGCCATATCGACGCCTGACGGACCTCACGTCAAACGTCACAACGGCTCAGAGCGCCGTGAACCAGCTCACGGCTCGCTTTGGCGACGACCTCCCCGAAGCGCAGGTGCCCGCGCTCTACGCCGCGTCCTCGGGCGCGGGCCTGACCTGGCCCGAGGGCGGGTCCACCGCTGCCGGCCTGGGAATCTCCTTCCGTCCCGGAGCCGCCCATTTCATCGCCCTCGTCTCGGACGCTTCCTTCCACAACGACAAGGACGGAGCGGACGCCTACAGCTTCACGGCCCCCACCTATGCGGATGCACTGACGTCGCTTGCGTCCCAGCACGTGCGTGTCATCGCGGCGGACAGCAACGGCGCCGCCGTCGGCGCCGACATGGCCGCGATCGCGGCCGACACCGGCGGCGGGGCGACCATGGTTAATTCGAACGGCTCGGGGCTCTGGACGGGTAACGGCGTTCCCGGACGGCCGGGCATCCTGGGCGTCCTTCAGGCGGCGCGCTACCCCGTCACGACGACGACCTCCTGCGACCCGCTCCAGGTCGAGCTCAGCCAGGACTCGTGGACCGACGTGGCGGGCGACAGCGAGCTCTCGCACACGCAGACGGTGACCGTTCCGCCGGGTATCCAGGGCTCGGACCTTCCGCCGGACCGAAAGATCGACTGCCAGGTCGCGTACACGTGGGGGGACGTGTTCATAGGGACGCGGGCGATCGAGGTCGAGGTGGCCTTTCCGTCGGCGGAGCAGCAGCCCAGCGTGACGCCGCAGACCGGGGTCCCGAGCAATCTCTTCTCGATCGACCGAGCGCGCAGCTCGGCAAAGGGCACCGCCACGCTGAGGGTCACGCTTCCCGGCCCCGGCCGGCTCGTCGTGGTCGCGACCGCCAGAGCACCGAAGAAGCCCCGGGCGTCCAAGCGCTTCACGGTGAGGCGGGTCACGAAGACGGTTGCCGCGAGCGGAGCCGTGAGCGTCAAGCTCAAGCCTTCGCGCGCGGCCATGCGCATCCTGAGGCGGAAGGGCCGTCTCAAGACGAGTGCGCGCATCACCTTCACGCCCACTGGCGGGACCGCCAGAACGCGCACCAAGGCCGTGACGCTGAAGCTCCGCCGGCCGCGACGCTAGAGCCAAGACCTAGACTGCCCGGCCGTGCGCATCTTCAGCGGCATCCAGCCGACCGGGCGCAAGCACCTCGGCAACTACATCGGGGCCATCCGCGGGTATCTCGACGGCCAGGAGCGCGGCGATCCCGCCATCTACTGCATCGTCGACCTGCACGCCACGAGCGTGTCGTACGACGCGCGGGCGCTGCCCGGATACGTGCTCGATACGACCGCGATGATGATGGCCGCAGGCCTCGACCCGGAGCGCTGCATCCTGTTTCGCCAGTCCGACGTGGGGGAGCACTCGGAGCTCTGCTGGGCGCTCTCGGCGGTCACGCCCTACGGCGACCTCCAGCGCATGCACCAGTTCAAGGACAAGTCGGCGCGCGAGCAGGAGCTCGTCCGGACGAGCCTGTTCCTCTACCCGGTGCTTCAGGCCGCCGACGTGCTGCTCTACAAGACCGACCAGGTGCCGGTGGGCGACGACCAGCGCCAGCACATCGAGCTCGCCCGCGAGATCGCGCGCCGCTTCAACTCGACCTATGGCGAGGTCTTCGTGGAGCCGGACCACGTGATCCCACAGATCGGCGCCCGGATCATGGACCTTCAGGACCCCGACACGAAGATGTCCACCAGCTATGGCACCGACAGCGGACTCGTGTACATCGACGACGAGCCCGAGGCGATCGTCAAGAAGATCAAGCGCGCGCAGACCGACTCCGGGAGCGACGTGGTGCGCGCCCCCGACAAAGCCGGGATCACGAACCTGATCGACATCTACTCGGTGGCGCGCGGTATCGCGCCCGCGGAGGTGGAGCGCGAGTTCGAGGGTCAGGGCTACGGCGCGTTCAAGCAGTCGGTGGGCGAGGCGGTGGCCGAGCTGCTGGCGCCGGTGCGCGAGCGCTACGCGGAGCTGCGCGCGGACGAGGACGCTCTAGAGCGCACCCTGAGCACGGGCGCCGCGCGAGCGCGAGAGATCGCCGTGCCGACCATGGCGGAGGTGCATTCCGCCATGGGACTGGGCCCGCGCCCTTAACGTCCGCCTGTCGCGCTAAAGAAGTCATCTTGTGATTCCGATCACAAGACATATGAAGGCGCTCGACCGCCCGCTCGTCCGGCCGCTCCTGATCGTGCTCCTCGCCACGGTGGCGTGGACACTCTGGGCGGCGGACCTCGGCGTGACCCTCTGACCGGGTCCGCGTCTAGTCTCTCGGGCGATGTCAATCGCCTCGCTCGACCTTGACCTAGAGGTCTTCAACGGGCCGTTCGACCTGCTTCTCACGCTGGTGCTGAAGGAGGAGATCGACCTGCTCGAGGTGGACCTCGCGGAGGTGGTGCTCGCCTACGTCGAGTACCTCGAGCGGACGGGCGAGCTCGACCTGGAGGCGGCCACCGAGTTCCTGGTCCTGATCGCCGCGCTGCTCGAGCTGAAGTCGCGGCTGATGCTGCCCTCCGACGATGAGGAGGGCCTCGACCTCGAGCCGGTGGAGGCCGCCGAGGAGCTGCTCGCCCGCATGCTCGAGTACCACCGCTACCGACAGGCGGCCGAGCACCTGCGCGACCGGCTCGAGGCCGAGCACGGCTACCGCTATCGCAGCGCGCCGCTCCCACCCGAGCTCCGCCGCATCTCGATCGAGGCGGCCGAGGCCGCGTACGACCCCGAGCGGCTGGCGGAGGCGCTCGGCGGGCTGCTCACGGTGCCGCCGCCGCTCGACCTTCGCCACGTGCGCCGCCCCGCGGTCTCCGTGGAGCAGCGCCTGCGCCACCTGCGCGACCTGCTCTCGAGTCGCAGCCGCTTCTCGTTCGACGAGGCTGTCGAGGGCGCCGACCGCCTGACCGAGGCCGTGACCCTGTTCGCGCTGCTCGAGCTCTACAAGGCCGGCGAGGCCAAGTGGGAGCAGGAGGTTCCCTTCGGCCCCATTACGGTCGTCTCGTCATGAACGACCTGGCGCGGATCGTCGAGGCTCTCCTCTTCCTGTCGCCGGAGCCGGTGGCGGTCGACCGCCTGGCCGACGCCTGCGAGGTGAGCGAGGGCGAGATCGTCGAGGCGCTCGCGCGCCTGCGCGAGCACTATGCCGAGGGCTACCGCGGGGTTGTCCTGCGCGAGGTGGCCGGCGGCTTCACGCTCGCCACCGACCCGGTCGCGGAGCGAGCGGCTCGCCGCCTGCTGGCGCGCCCCCGCACGCCGCCGCTCACCCAGGCCCAAGCCGAGTGCCTGGCGATCGTGGCGTACCTCCAGCCGGTCTCGCGGCCCGAGATTGCGCGCATCCGCGGTGTGGCGTCGGAGTCGGCGGTGGGAACGCTGCTCGAGCGGGGGCTCATCGAGGAGTCGGGCCGCTCGCGCTTTGGCGCCGTCTTGTACCGGAGCACCGAGCTGTTCGAGAAGCTGTTCGGGCTCTCGGGCCTGGAGGCGCTGCCTGACCCCGGGCGCTTCGACCCGAGCCCGGAGGACGAGGGGGACATCCGCGAGCGCCTGCTGCGAGCGGGAGAGCAGCGCGCGAAGAACCTCACGGGCTAGCTCGCCGCCCGGCTAGCTCGCCGCGAGCTCCAGGCGCGGGCCGCTGAACTCGCCGGCCACGTCCTGGAAGATCTGGAGCATCGCGTCGCTCGCGGGCGAGTGGAAGCCGCCCTCCATGCGCGCGGCGAGCACCCGCCGGACCGGGGCGTCCTTGACCGCGCGCGGCACGGTGCCGGGGTGCACCACGGTGAGCGCCATCCGGGGCAGCAGCGTCACGCCCACGCCGGCCGCCACGAGCGCCTGCGCGGCAAGCGTCTCGTCTGCCTCGAATGCCACGCGTGGCTCGAAGCCGGCGTCGCGGCACGTGGATTGGGTGATCTGGCGGCAGCCGCAGGTGCTGGTGGAGAGGATCCACGGATCCTCGGAGAGGTCGGACAGCAATAGGCGGCGGCGGTCGGCAAGCTTGTGGCCTGCGGGGAGCAGCGCGTCGTAGCTGTCGTCCAGCAGGTGCGTCAGCTCGAGCTCCGGCACCAGCATCGTGGCGGGGTGGTCGTACACGAGGGCAAGGTCCACGTCCCCCGCCTTCAGCAGCGCGGCCGCCTCGTCGGGCTCGGCCTCGCGGAGGCTCAGCTCCACGTCCGGGTGGCGCCCGTGGAAGGTGGCTACGGCCCTCGGCACGACCGTGGCTCCTGCGCTCTGGAAGCAGACCAGTCGCAGCCGCCCGCCGCGCAGGCCGGCGATGGCCGCGAGGTCCTCCTCCGCCGACTCGAGCCGGGCCAGGATCGCGTCCGCGTGCGTGACCAGCACGGTGCCGGCCTCCGTGAGCCGAACGCCGCGCGAGAGCCGCTCCACGAGCTGCGAGCCGGTTTCGCGCTCCAGCGCGGCGATGTGCTGGCTCACGGCCGACTGCGTGAAGTTGAGTGCCTCGGCGGCGGCCGAGAACGAGCCTCGGGCCGCCACCTCGCGCAGCACCTTCATCCTGCGAATGTCGAGCATCAGTACAGCTTATCTCCGTGTCAAGCAGGTTTCATTGGGACTAATGGAAGCCATCTGGTTAGCTGTTGGCAGTGTCACGCCGCTCACTCGTCCTGCTGCTCCTCCTCAGCGCGTTCTGGGGCGCCTCCTACCTGTTCATCAAGGTCGCGCTGGAGGACGGCGTCTCGCCGTGGGCGATCGTTTCCATCCGGACAGCGCTCGCCGCGCTCGTACTGGTCCCGCTCGCCGCTCAGCGTGGCGTCCTTGGCAGCGTTCGTGAGCACTTCGGCCCGATCGTCGTGCTGTCGTTCGTCCAGGTGATCGTCCCGCTGACGCTGATCGGTCTTGGCGAGGAGCGCATCTCCTCGTCGCTCACCGGGATCCTCGTGGCGAGCGCTCCGATCTTCACGTTCCTGCTCGCCTTCGCCCTCACCGGTGAGCAGCGCGCGAACACGGCGAGCCTCGTGGGCGTGGCGATCGGCATCGTCGGCGTCGGGATGCTGCTCGGTGTGGATGCCGGCGGAGGGGCCGAGGCACTCGTGGGCGGAATGTTCATCATCCTCGCGGCATTCGGCTACGCCCTGGCCGCCTGGTACCTGAAGCGCAATCTCAAGGGCGTCGAGCCCGTCGCGACGGTGGCCGGCACGCAGGTTGTGGCCGCGCTCGTGACTCTTCCGCTCGGACTGCTTCACGTGCCGGACAGCGCACCCGGGCTCGACGCGGTCGCCTCGCTCCTCACCCTCGGCGTCGTCTGCACGGGCTTCGCGTTCGTGATCTTCCACTCGCTGGTGGCGAGCGACGGGCCGGCGAGGGCGTCGCTGGTGGGCTACATCGCGCCGGTGTTCTCGATCTTCTACGGCGTGGTGCTGCTCGATGAGAGCTTCAGCGTCTTCACCGCTGCCGGGCTCGTGCTGATCCTCGGCGGCTCGTGGCTAGCCGCGGGCGGCGAGCTGCCCACACGCCGCCGCGATGTCGCGGCCGCGGGTGACCCGCACGGTGGTCCGGATGCCCCGTTCCTCCAGGGTGGCCCGGAACGCGGCGATCGCGTGGCGGCCTGAGCCGCGATAGTCCGAGTCGGTCGGGTTGTACGGGATCAGGTTCACCTTGAACGCGTGCCGCGGCTCCAGCAGCCCGGCCAGGGCACGAGCCTGCTCGTAACGGTCGTTCACGCCGTCGAGCATCAGGTACTCCACGAACACCTGGCGCTTGCGGCGCGCGTGCCAGCGCAGGCACGCGTCGAGCACGTCGCGCAGGGGATAGCGGTCGTTCACCGGCATGAGCTCGGAGCGCAGCGCCTCGTCAGCCGCGTGCAGCGACAGCGCCAGGCGCACCGGCGGCCCCTCCTCGGCCATCCGGTCGATCCCCGGGATCCAGCCCACTGTGGACACCCCGATGTGCGAGTGCGCGATCCCCACGTCCGGGAGCCGCTCGCACGCGGCGAGCACGGCGTCGAGGTTCATGAGCGGCTCGCCCATCCCCATGAACACGGCGTGGTTCACCGGTTCCTTGCGGCGGAAGTGGAGCGCCTGGTCGAGGATCTCGGACGCGCTGAGGTTGCGCCCGAAGCGCATCGAGCCGGTGGCGCAGAAGGTGCACGTGAGCGGGCAGCCGGACTGGCTCGAGACGCAGAGCGAGCGCCGGCCGTCGCGGTATCGCATCAGCACGGCCTCGACCGGCCGGGCGTCGTGCGTCTCGAAGAGAGCCTTCTCGGTGCCGTCCGCGGCGAGCGCGTCGCGCACCAGGCGCAGTGACGAGAAGGGCACCTCGTCGGCGAGCTGCTCCCGGAGGTCGAGCGGGAGGTTCGTCATCTCCTCGTACGAGCCGGCGCCACGGGCGGCCCATTCCCAGACCTGGCGCGCGCGGAAGTCGGGCTGCTCGCCGGCCGCCAGGCGCTCTTCGAGCAAAAGCAGGTCCATGCGGAAAAAGTGTGGCGCATCACGCATGCAATTTCGGGGAGTTGGGCAATACGGTCACCGGTGGGGCCGCCTGCGCGAAACACGATCCCCGTTTTCGGGGACCGTCAGATGTTGGATGCGGTTCTCGACGCAGCGACGTCGCTGATAGTCGTTGCCGATCCTCAGGGCACCCTCGTGCGCTGGAACCGGGCCTGCGAGGAGCTGCTCGGGTACACGGCCCGCGAGCTCGAGGCGCAGGGCGGATTGCTCGACCTCGTGCCTCGGGAGGAGCGCCCCATCGCCAAGGCGGCGCTCGAGGCGCTCGCGGCGGGCGAGTCGTCCGTGCGGAACGAGTTCCATTGGCGCACACGCGACGGCAAGCTGCGGCTGATCGAGTGGTCGAACACCGCACTGACGGACCCAAACGGCTCCGTGACCCACATCGTCGGCACCGGCATCGACGTGACCGAGATGCGCGAATGGGCGGCCGAGCGCACGGCGGTCGAGGAGCGTCTGCGTCACATCGCGGACCATGACGCGCTCACGGGCCTCTTCAACCGCCGCCGCTTCGAGCAGGAGCTCGACCGCCACGTCAAGCACGGGCGCCGGTACGGAATGGACGGCGCGCTGCTCGTGATCGACCTCGACCACTTCAAGCAGGTGAACGACGGGTACGGCCACCGAGCCGGCGACCGCGTGCTCGCCGACGTGGCCAGAGTCCTGCGCGAGCGCCTGCGCGACAGCGACATCCTGGCCCGCTTCGGCGGCGACGAGTTCGCCGTCCTGATCCCGCACGGCGGAGCCCCCGAGGCGGCCGAGCTGGCGAACCTGGTGGTGAACGCGGTGCGCCACGAGGTCGCGACGCCGGCGGGGCCCCTCGACGCGAGCGTCGGCTACGCCCTCTTCGAGGACGCAACCACCTCCTCGGACGAGGTGCTCTCCCGCGCGGACGACGCGATGTACGCGGACAAGGCCGAGGGCACCCGGCCGATGAGCCATCTGCGGTCGGTGGATTAGCCGGCGCGGTGGCGTTCCGCCCCAGCGGCGCGGCCTTCGGAGCGCCGGTCGCTTGCACTGAAGGGGGACCGCCGTCAGTTTCCCCCGCGTAGCCTCCAGGCATGCGTCTCGCCAAGTTTCTCGCTCACGCGGGTGTTGCCTCGCGGCGGGCTGCCGAGGCGATCGTGGCGGAGGGGCGCGTTACGGTCGATGGCGAGGTTGTTACGGATCCGGCTCGGGACGTTGATGAGACGAGCGGTGTTGCGCTCGATGGGCGGGCGGTGGCGCCGGAGCCGCACGAGGTGCATGCGCTCAACAAGCCGGCCGGCGTCGTGTCCACGGCGCGCGACACGCATGGCCGGCCGACGGTGGTTCAGCTGGTGCGCTCGCCCCGCCGGCTCTATCCGGTGGGACGCCTCGACGCCGACACCACCGGCCTGATCCTGCTCACCAACGACGGCGATCTCGCCGATCGGCTGACGCACCCGCGCTATGGGGTGAAGAAGGTGTACCGGGCGCGGATCCAGCCGGCGCGGGTGTCGCCGCGGGCGCTCGACGCGCTTCGCGAGGGCGTCGAGCTCGACGACGGGCGCACCGCGCCGGCCCAGGCTCGCCAGCCCGCCCCGGGCGTGCTCGAGCTGACCATCCGAGAGGGCCGCAAGCGCCAGGTGCGGCGCATGGTGGAGGCGGTGGGGCACCGGGTGGTCGAGCTCGAGCGGGTGGCATTCGGCCCACTCGGCCTCCGGGGTCTCGAGCCGGGCAAGAGCCGCCGCCTCACGAAGGCGGAGGTGGAGCGCCTGCGACGGCTCTCAGAGCCGCGCGCCGAGCACGGCGGGCGAGCCCCGGCCGGCCGGGGGAAGCCGCGCGCCCGGGGCCGCCCCCCTCGCCGCTAGCGGTCAGCGCCGGCGGCTTGCCCACGTCGGGGCTCGCCGGCCGCCCAAGCGCGAGCTCATCCGGCCGGCATTCCTGTGCGATCCGCGCTGCCATCACGGCCCGCGCGTCGAACTGCTGCATGACGTTCCTCTCGTCGCGAATGCGGGGCCATGCCACCGCCGCACCCGCCGCGTGGCGGGCTCTAGGGCGCGGTGGCGCCGGATACTCGGCGACGAGCGATCACGGCCGCCCAGGCTACCCGAGCCGTGCGGCTGACACAATCCGCCGCCGCATGCAGCTGCGCGCGCTCAGAGGCGCAATCACCGTCGAGAAGAACGAGGCCGACGCCATCCTGTCGGCCACGGAGGAGCTCGTGCGCGAGGTGATGGAGCGCAACTCGCTCGCGGCGGACCAGATGGTGAGCTGCATCTTCACCTGCACGAACGACCTCGACGCGGAGTTTCCCGCAGTGGCGGCGCGCCGGCTCGGGTTGTCAGCCGTGCCGCTCCTGTGCGCCCGTGAGATCGACGTGCAAGGTGCCCTGCCGCGGGTGATCAGGCTGCTTCTGCACTGCTACGCCGAGCCCGGCACCGAGGCTCGCCACGTGTACCTGCGCGACGCCGAGTCGCTGCGCCGCGACCTCCAGGGAGCGCAGTGACCGGCCTCGAGTTCAACGCCCGCGTGCGGGACATCCCCGTGTATCCCGCCGCCGCCACCTACGCCTTCGACGGCGAGCTGGTGAAGCTCGCGTCCAACGAGACGCCCTTCCAGCCCCACCCGCAGGTGCTGGAGGCCGTCGAGGCGCACCTGCGCACGCTGAACCGCTATCCAGATCCCGAGCGGACGGCGCTGCGCAGGCGAATCTCCGAGCGGACCGGCGTGCCCGCCGGGCGCATCTCCGTGGGCAACGGCTCCTGCGAGCTGCTGCTCGCGGCGGCCGAGGCGATGCTCGAGCCGGGGGCGGAGCTGGTCTACGCCTGGCCGTCGTTCTCGATGTATCCGCAGCTGGCCGCGATGTCGGGCGCCCGCGCCGCGGTCGTCCCGTTGAACGACGCCGCCGAGCACGACCTCGAGGCGATGGCACGCGAGGTGACCGCGGCCACGCGGATCGTGATCGTCTGCAACCCGAACAATCCGACCGCGACCGCCCTCGCGCCCGCCGCGATCGACGAGTTCGTCGGTGCGCTGCCGCGCCACGTGGCGGTGATCCTCGACGAGGCCTACGTGGAGTTCTCCTCGCTACAGGACCCTGACGAGTCGATCGCACTCCTCGACCGCCATCCGAACCTGATCCTGCTGCGCACGTTCTCGAAGGTCTACGGGCTCTGCGGACTCAGGGTCGGCTACGCGCTCGGCTCGGAGGAGTTCCGGCTCGCCGTCGACCGCGTGCGCCAGCCGTTCTCCGTGAACGCGCTCGCGCAGGCCGCGGCCACCGAGGCGCTCAACCACGTGGACGAGCTCGAGCGGCGCGTGGAGCAGACGGCGATCGAGCGGATGCACGTGGAATCGGAGCTCCAGGAGCGCGGCCTCGAGACCACCGACAGCCAGGCCAACTTCTCCTGGGTTTCGGTCGGCGAGCGCGACGAGGACGCCGTGATCGGCGCTCTCGCGGAGCGCGGAGTGATCGTCCGCGCCGGGAAAGCGCTCGGCCAGGAGGGCTGGATGCGCGTGACCTACGGCACGCGCCAGGAGAACGATCGCTTCCTGGCAGCGCTGGATCAGGCCCTCTGAACGTGGTACAAAGTCCTTGATGTCCCGTTTGGCCACGCCGACTGCTTGCACGAGCGCGTCCCCGCGCTCCGCTCGGCGTGCCCACACGTGCTGGTACTACCGATTTAGCTAGGCGTCCGGCACGCGGCCGTCGCCGTGCCGAATTCCAGGACCGCCGGACGCCGTCCGAATCGTTGTACCGCAGACCAACTTTGAGAGGCTTTAGGGACAGATGATGATCGTGATGAAAGAGGGGGCGACCCAGGCGGAGGTAGACGCCGTGGTCAAGCGCGTCGAATCCGTCGGCGCCCATGCCCACATCTCAGCCGGGGAGCTCGTGACCGTGATCGGCGCGATCGGCGACCGCGAGCACGTGGCGAACCTCGGTCTCGAGGGCGCACCGGGAGTCGACCACCTGGTGCCGATACTCAAGCCGTACAAGCTCGCGTCGCTCCAGTACCGCCGCGACGAGCGGACCGTGCTGGAGATCGACGGGCGCCGCATCGGCGGCGAGCACTTCGCCACGATCGCGGGTCCGTGCACGGTCGAGTCGCGCGAGGTCCTGCTCGACACCGCGCGCACCGTGAGGGACGCGGGCGCACAGTTCCTGCGCGGCGGCGCGTACAAACCGCGCACCTCGCCCTACTCGTTCCAGGGGTTGGGCGAGGCCGGCCTCAGGCTGCTGGCGGAGGCCAAGGCCGAGACAGGCCTGCCGATCGTGACCGAGCTGCTGGACGTGCGCGACCTCGAGCCGGTGCTCGAGGTGGCCGACGTGGTGCAGCTCGGGGCGCGCAACATGCAGAACTACACGCTGCTGACCGAGGTGGGCCGCGCCGGCAAGCCGGTGCTCCTCAAGCGCGGCCTCTCGGCGACGCTCGAGGAGCTGCTGATGGCCGCGGAGTACATCCTCAAGGAGGGCAACGAGCAGGTGATGCTCTGCGAGCGCGGCATCCGAACGTACGAGCCGAGCTATCGCTTCACGCTCGACCTGATGGCTGTGCCGGTGCTGCGCGAGCTCACGCACCTGCCGATCGTGATCGACCCGAGCCACGCGGCCGGGAAGCGCTCGCTGGTCGAGCCGCTGTCGCTCGCGGCAGCCGCGGCCGGGGCCGACGGCATCATCGTCGAGGTCCACCCGCACCCCGAGGAGGCCGTCTGCGACGGCCCGCAGGCGCTCTACGCGGACGACTTCGCGGCCTATCTGCGCAAGCTCGAGGCGGCGGCCGAGCTGGCCGGAAAGCAGTTCACGGCCGTCGGATGACATCGCTGCGCACGCGCCGCGTGCTTGCGCAACGGCGGAAGCCGTGCGCATAGCGGTCCTCGGCGTGGGGCTGATCGGGGGCTCGATCGGCCTGGCGGCGCGAGAGCACGTCGAGGATGCGGAGGTCGTGGGATTCGGCCGTGACCCCGAGCGGCTGCGCACGGCGGTCGAGCGCGGGGCCATACACCGCGCAGCCGCCTCGATAGACGAGGCCTTGGAGGGTGCCCAGCTCTGCTTCGCCTGCGCGCCGGTGGGCGTGCTCCCGGAGCTGGTGCGCGCGGCGCTCGACGCGTCGGGGCCGGACACGGTCGTGAGCGACGTGGGCTCGACCAAGCAGGACCTCGTGGAGCGCACCCCCGACCCGCGCTTCGTGGGCGGCCACCCGATCGCCGGCGCCGAGACCGCGGGAGTGGAGCACGCGCGCGCCGACCTCTTCCAGGGTGCGCTCTGGTACCTGACGCCGCACGAGCAGTCGGGCGGCCTCCTCTACGAGCGCCTGCACCGTTTCGTGGTCGACGTGGGAGCGCGGCCCGTGGCCGTGGACGCCGAGACGCACGACCGCCTCGTGGCCGTGTTCAGCCACCTGCCGCACGTGCTGGCGAACGTGCTCGCCTCGCAGGCGGCCGGACGCCTGCTCGAGCACGGCGAGGCGCTCCGCCAGGTGGGCCCGAGCTTCCGCGACATGACGCGCGTGGCCGGCGCGAACACCACGATGTGGGCCGACATCTACCGCTCCAACCGCGCGGCGATCATCGAGGAGATCAGCGCCTTCCGGCGCGAGCTCGACGAGGTGGAGAGCCGCCTCCGCGATGGCGGGGTGGAGGACTGGAACGACCGTGCGCGGGAGGACAGGCGCGTCCTGCTCGAGGCCGGCTCCGCGGAGGGCCCGATCCACGAGCTGCGGCTGACCGTGCCCAACCGCCCAGGTATCGTCGCGCAGGTGGCTCTCGAGCTCGGCAGGGCGGGCGTGAACATCGTCGACATGGCACTCGCCCCGGCATCCGACATGCGCACCGGCGCCATGACGCTCTGGATCGCCGGCGACACGCAGGCCGCCCGCGCACGCGAGCTGATCGCCGCGCTCGGCTTCCCGGTCGGCAGCGAGTGAGCTCGAACGTCCGCTTCGACCCTGCCGGCCCGCTCCGGGGCAGCTACACGCCTCCGCCCGACAAGTCGATCTCACACCGCGCGGCGCTGTTCGCGGCGATGGCCGACGAGCCCGTGACGGTGGTGAACTACCTCGACTCAGAGGACACGCGCTCCACCCTGAACGCCGTGAGAACGCTGGGCGCAGGCATCGAGGAGGAGGGCGACGACTCCGTGCTGATCCGGGGCGTGGGGCTGCATGCGCCGCTCGAGGCCACGGGTGGGCTCCTGAACGTGGGCAACGCCGGGACGCTCATGCGGCTGCTGCCTGGCTGGCTCGCGGGGCAGCCGGGAGGCGTCTGGACGCTCGACGGCGACGAGTCGATCCGCCGGAGGCCCGATCGACCGCATCGCCGAGCCGCTGCAACAGATGGGCGCGACCGTGGACGCGCGCGACGACCGCTTTCCGCCATTCACGGTGCGCGGTGCGGAGCTCACCGGCATCGAGTACGACCTGCCCGTGCCCAGCGCCCAGGTGAAGTCGTGCGTGCTGATCGCGGGGATGCTCGCCTCCGGTTCCACCACGGTCACCGAGGGCTCCACGAGCCGGGACCACACCGAGCGCATGATGCGCCGCGCGCGCGTGCCGTTCGAGCGCGACGGGCTCCGCATCACCGTGGCGCAGGTGGACGAGCTCGAGCTCGACCGCGTGGTCGTGCCGGGCGACCCGTCGTCGGCGGCCTTCATCGTGGCGGCGGCGATTCTGGTGGGCGGCTCGCGCGTGGTGGTGAAGGACGTCGGCCTGAACTGGACCCGCACGGGCTTCTACCGGATCGCGGAGCGCATGGGGGCGGTGATCGTGGGCTCGCTGGAGGAGCCGGGTGCGGATGCTGACGATGAGCCGGTGGGCGAGCTGGATGTGGCCGCGGGGGCGCTCGAGGGCACGGTCGTCGAGCCGGACGAGGTGCCGCTCGCGATCGACGAGCTGACGCTGGTGGCGCTGCTCGGCGCGCACGCCGAGGGGGAGACCGTCGTGCGTGGTGCGGAGGAGCTGCGGCTGAAGGAGTCGGACCGGATCGCGGGTGTGGTCGAGGGGCTGCGCGGCCTTGGCGCGGACATCGAGGCAACGCCCGACGGCTTCAGCGTCCGCGGCCACGGCTCGCCGCTGCGCGGGGGCACGATCAATGCCCAGGGCGATCACCGCATGGCGATGCTCGGCGCCGTTGCCGGCCTCGCGTCGGCGGAGGGGGTCGAGGTCGAGGGCATGGACGCCGCCGCGGTGTCCTATCCCGGCTTCGAGGGTGACCTCCGCGCCCTGCTGTAGCTTGCGCGCCCGTGGACGACACGCTCCTCTTCCTCCACCTGCTCGCGGCCTTCATGTTGTTCGTCACGCTGGCCACCTACACCGCCGTGGCATTCGGCGCCCCGGCGAGCGGGCGTACCCTGTTCGTGGCGGACAGGTGCTGGGACGTCGGCGGGCTCGGCACGCTGGTGCTCGGCATCTGGCTGGCGCTCCACCTCGACCAGTACGACTTCTGGGATGGCTGGATCCTGGGGGCGATCGTCCTGTGGATCCTCGCGACGGGGCTGGGCGACAGCGTCCGCAGGCGGCTTGCAGACGGTGAGACCGCGGCGGTTTCGACCATGCACTGGCTGCGCACCCTCGCGGTGTTGGGCCTGCTCGTCCTGATGATCTGGAAGCCGGGCGCATGACGGTGCTCGGCGCGATCCGGCCGGACGACTGGAACCTGCCGCTGTTCCTGCACGTGCTGGGCGCGATGGTGCTGGTCGGCGCGCTCGTCCTGGTGGTGCTCTCGCTCGCGTCCGCGCGCGGGGGCGACTCGGCGCCCGGACTGCGGCTCGCCTATCGCTCGCTGCTCCTCGCCGCGATTCCCGCCTGGATCGTCATGCGCCTGGGTGCTCAGTGGATCGCAGACAAGGAGGGGCTCGCCGACCTGGACGAGCCGCCGGCCTGGATCGACATCGGCTTCCTCACCTCCGAGCCCACGCTGCTCCTGCTGATCGCGGCCACGGTATGCGCCAGAGTGGCCTCGCGCCGAGCCCGTGAGGGAGGACGCGCCTTCGGCGGCCTCAACACGGCCGCGCTCGTGATGGTGTCCATCACCCTGCTCGCGTACGTGCTCGCGATCTGGGCGATGTCCGCGAAGCCCACCTGAACTACCTTGCATTGAAGGGTGGCCCGATTGCGGGTGGGTCATCTCAGCTCCGGATATCGCACCCGAGATGACCCACCTGGCGAGGTAACCCTTCAGTGCCCGTAGTTCGGGCACCAGCCGCCGCCCCCTAGCCTTGGCCCCATGGTCGTGGCCATCGATGGGCCCGCGGGGGCGGGCAAGAGCACGGTCGCGCGCGCTGCCGCGCGCGCGCTCGGCTTCCCGTATCTGGACTCCGGTGCGATGTACCGGGCGGTCGGACTCATGGCGCTCCGCCACGGCGGTGCGGCCTCCGACCGCGCCGAGGAGCTCGACATCCAGCTCGGGGAGCGTGTGCTGGTCAACGGCGAGGACGTGACCGAGGCGATCCGGGCTCCCGAGGTGTCGGAGGCGGCGTCCAGGGTTGCCACCAACCCGCGCGTCCGCGAGGCGCTCGTGCAGAAGCAGCGCGAGCTCCTGAACCAGGGCGACTGGGTGGCCGAGGGACGAGACATCGGCACCGTGGTCGCCCCCAATGCTTCGGTGAAGGTCTATCTGACGGCCTCGCCTGAGGAAAGAGCAAGGCGGCGCGCAAAAGAACTAGACACGGACGTCGAGACCGTGCTCAAGGACCAGACGCTCCGCGACGCGCAGGACATGGAGCGCGAGCACTCGCCGCTGAGGGCCGCGCCCGGAGCGGTCGAGATCGACACGAGCGGCCTCGACGTGGACGAGGTGGTCGCTCGCATCGTGGAGCTGGTCGAGCAGGCCCGCCGATGAGCCGGCCCACCGTCGCGGTGGTCGGCTATCCGAACGTCGGCAAGTCGACGCTCGTGAACCGGCTGTCCGGCACCCGCGAGACGGTCGTGCACGAGGACGCCGGGGTGACCCGCGACCGCAAGGAGGTCGAGGCCGACTGGAACGGCGTGGGCTTCCTGCTCGTGGACACCGGTGGCGTGGACTTCGCGGGCGAGCACCAGATGGCGGAGGAGATCCGCCGGCAGGCGCTGATCGCGCTTCAGGAGGCCGATCTCGCGCTGCTCGTGGTGGATGCCCGCGCCGGGCTGCGCCCGGGCGACGCGGAGCTCGCGCGCGAGCTGCGGGGCGGTGGGGTGCCCGTGATCGTGGCGGCGAACAAGGTCGACGACGCCCGCCAGACCGGCCTCGCGACGGAGTTCTACGGCCTCGGCCTCGGCGACCCGCTCGCGGTGTCGGCCACGCAGGGACTCGGCACCGGCGACCTGCTCGACCTGATCGTCGAGCGCCTGCCCGAAAGCACCCAGGGCGAGGAGGAGACCGCCACCCGGCTCGCAGTGATCGGCCGCCCGAACGTGGGGAAGTCCTCGCTCGTGAACAGGCTGCTCGGCGAGGAGCGCGTGATCGTGACCGACGTGGCCGGCACGACCCGCGACGCGATCGACACGCGCATCAAGTTCGACGACCGCGAGGTGGTGCTGGTGGACACCGCCGGCCTGCGCAGGCGCACGAAGGTCGCCGGGACCGTGGACTACTACGCGCAGCTGCGCTCCGAGCAGGCCGCCGGGCGCGCGGACGTGGCGATCGTGGTCTGCGACGCGAGCGAGGGCGTGACGAGCGACGACCTGCGCGTGGCCGAGATGGCCATGAAGCAGAAGTGCGCCACGGTGATCGCGCTCAACAAGTGGGACATCACCAAGACCGACCTCGAGGACGCCAAGGGGAAGGTCGCGCGCAAGCTGCGCCAGCGCCCGCAGGTGATGGCCGTGTCGGCCACCAGCGGCCGCGGGATGAAGCGGCTCGTAGCCGAGGCGCTGTCGTTGGCCGACCGCTCGGCCGAGCAGATCCCGACCCCCGAGCTGAACCGCTTCCTGGGCGACCTTCAGGCGCTCCGCGAGCCCCCGTCCGTGCGCGGCAAGCGCCTGCGGATGTACTACATGACCCAGTTCGACATGAACCCGCCGCGCTTCGCCATCCAGGTGAACAACCGCGGCCAGGTCACGCGCGACTACGCCTACTTCCTCGAGAACCAGCTGCGAGGGCGCTACGGCCTCCAGGGAGTTCCACTGGTGATCGACTTCAAGACGAGCCGAGGCCGATCGAAGGACTAGAGCGGCTCGAAGCGCGCCGTGAAGTGCCGCAGCGCGGCCGGCTCCTCGACGATCCGCAGGCCGCGCAGCTCGGGCGCGCGCTTCGCGACGTATTCGCAGACCTCGATCACGTAGTCCACGTGCGACTGCGTGTAGGTGCGGCGCGGGATCGCCAGCCGCACGAGGTCCATGGGCGCGGGCTGCTCTGAGCCGTCGGGCTGGCGTCCGAACATCACCGTGCCGATCTCGCAGCCGCGGATGCCGCCCTCCAGGTAAAGAGCGACCGCCAGCGCCTGCCCGGGGTACTCGAGCGCCGGAATGTGGGAGAGGAACGCGCGGGCGTCGATGTAGATCGCGTGACCGCCCGGCGGCTGCACCACCGGGATGCCGGCCTTGTCGAGCGCATCGCCCAGGTAGGCGGTCGAGGTGATTCGATAGCGCAGGTAGTCCTCGTCCACCGCCTCGCGCAGGCCCTGGGCGATCGCGTCCATGTCGCGTCCGGTCATGCCGCCGTAGGTGGGGAACCCCTCGGTGAGGATGAGGAGGGTGCGGCACTGCTCGGCGAGCGCGTCGTCGTTCACGGCGAGCCAGCCGCCGATGTTGGCCAGCGGGTCCTTCTTGGCGGACATCGTCATGCCGTCGGCCAGCGCCGCGGCCTCGCGGACGATGTCCGGGACGGACGTGTCCGAGTACCCGTCCTCGCGCAGCTTCACGAACCAGGCGTTCTCGGCGAAGCGGCAGGCGTCGAGGAACAGCGGCACCTCGGCCGCGTCGCAGGCCTCGCGCACGGCGCGCAGGTTCGCCATCGAGACGGGCTGCCCGCCGCCGGAGTTGTTCGTGAGCGTCATGAACACCACCGGCACGTCCCGCTCGGCGAGCACGCGCCGCAGCGCCTCCACGTCCATATCGCCCTTGAAGGGATGGCGCGAGGAGGGCACGAGCGCCTCGGGAACCGGCAGGTCGAGCGCCTCAGCACCGGTGAACTCCACGTTCGCGCGCGTGGTGTCGAAGTGGGTGTTGTTCGGGATCGTCTTGCCGGGACCGCCGAGCGTGCTGAACAGGATCTTCTCGGCCGCCCGTCCCTGGTGCGTCGGGATCACGTGCTCGAAGGGAAAGAGCTCCTGTACGGCGTCCCGGAAGCGGAACCAGGAGGCTGAACCGGCGTAGCTCTCGTCACCGCGCTGGAGGCCCGCCCACTGCTCCGAGGACATCGCACCGGTGCCCGAGTCCGTGAGCAGGTCCACCAACACGAGCGGCCCCGGCACGTTGAACAGGTTGTACCCCGCGCGCTCGAGCTCCTGCTGGCGCTCCTCGCGCGTTGTCATCCTTACCGGCTCCACCGAATGGATCCGGAACGGCTCGATGATCGTTACCCACTGGTTGTCCACAGTGCCATGTGTACCCTTCCCGGCCTCATGACGACGCAGCCGCTTTCAGACAACGAGTTCCTGTTCACGTCCGAGTCGGTCACCGAGGGCCATCCGGACAAGATGGCCGACCAGATCTCGGACGGCGTCCTCGACGCCGTGATGGCCGAGGATCCCGGTGGCCGCGTGGCCTGCGAGACGCTCGTGAACACAGGGCTCGTGGTGGTCTCCGGCGAGATCACGACCGACGTGTACGTGGACATCCCGAAGATCGCGCGCGAGACGATTCGCAAGATCGGCTACAGCGGCGGGCGCTACGGCTTCGACTGCGACAGCTGCGCCGTAATCACCGCGATCGACGAGCAGTCGCCCGACATCGCCCAGGGAGTGGACACGGCCTACGAGGCCCGCACCGATCCCGCCGACGACGACGAGCTGGACGTGGCCGGCGCAGGCGACCAGGGCATGATGTTCGGCTACGCCTCGCGTGAGACCAAGGAGCTCATGCCGCTCCCGATCTCGCTGGCTCACAAGCTCGCCCACCGCCTTGCGGAGGTGCGCCGCGCCGAGCTGGTGCCGTACCTCGGCCCCGACGGCAAGACCCAGGTCACGATCCGCTACGAGAACGGCCGCCCGATCGAGATCGAGCGCGTCCTGATCTCGACGCAGCACAAGGAAGGCGTGGACGCCGACACGCTGATCAGGCCGGACCTCTGGGAGCACGTGGTGCACCCAATGCTGCCGAGCGAGCTCTACGACGAGAAGAAGCTGCTCGACTCGAAGGGGCACAACTTCCTCGTGAACCCGACCGGCAAGTTCGTGATCGGCGGGCCGGTAGGCGACGCCGGCCTGACCGGCCGCAAGATCATCGTCGACACCTACGGCGGCATGGCTCGCCACGGCGGTGGCGCCTTTTCGGGCAAGGACCCGTCGAAGGTGGACCGCTCGGCCGCGTACGCGGCGCGCTACGTGGCGAAGAACGTCGTGGCCGCCGGGCTCGCTGAGAAGTGCGAGGTCCAGGTGGCCTACGCCATCGGCGTTGCGCACCCCGTGTCCGTGATGGTGGAGACGTTCGGCACCGAGCGCGTGGCGCGCTCGCAGATCGTCCAGCTGGTGGAAGAGCACTTCGACCTGCGCCCGGGCGCCTTCCGCCAGTACCTCGACCTGCACCGTCCGATCTACCAGAAGACGGCGGCCTACGGCCACTTCGGCCGCGAGGACCACGACTTCACGTGGGAGAAGACGGACAAGGCAGACACGCTGCGCGAGGCCGCCGGCCTCGGCGAGCGCGAGACCTCGGCCGTTTAGCCGGCTGAGCTGGCCGGTCTCACCCGGAAGACGTCAACGCTTCCCCGGACGCCCTTGAAGCGGCGGCTGCCGGCGGCGGACCAGTCGTAGCCGTCACCGGCCGCGTCACGCACCTCCTTGGAGGTCACCACGGTCCCGCGGCGCGCGAAGGCGGTGAGCCGGGACGCCAGGTTCACGGGGTGCCCGTACCAGTCGCCCGCTCGCGGGAGCCCCTCGCCGCACGCCACACCGCCACGCAGCAGCGGTCCCTCCTCGTTTGAGCGCTCCACGAGGCCGAGGATGGTGTCGACCACGGGCCCGGGCTCCGGCGCCACCAGCATTGCCGCGTCGCCGATCGTCTTCACGAGCCGCACGGGCGCCTCGGCCGCTTCCCCGATCGCTCGTTCAAAGCTCCTGACCACTGGGCCGAGGTCCTCCGGGGCCACGTCTTCGCCGAGCTTCGTGAAGCCGACGATGTCCACGAAGCCCACCGTGATCGGCTGCGACCCCGCCAGGCGCCCGGTCTGGAGCTCGGCCTGACTGATCACCGCCTCGCGCATCTGCTCGCGGAGGCGCAGGTTGAGCATGTGCTCGAGCGTCGGCGCGGCCATCGGGCCGAGATTGCGCATGGCCTCCGCGTAGCGCAGACCGAGGTCGCGCTCGGTGTCGCCGGCCTGGAGGAACGTCTCGCCGAACACCGAGGTCAGCGAGGCGGCGATCGTCTGCATGGAGCGGCTCATCACGGTGGTGAGCTCGAGGAAGGACTCCGGGTTGATGCCGGCGTCGAGGAGCACCTTCGCGTTACGCGACAGCTCGACCTCCTCCTCCGTGATCGCACGCTCACCCGGCTCGCGCACCGGCACGCCGAGCGCGCGGGCAGCCTCGGCGAGGAACTCGACGTCGAGGCCCGTCTCCTCCGCGAGCTCCTCTCGCGTGTAGAGCTTTCCCTCGCCGGCGAGTACGCGCTCCACCGGCAGCAGGGCGAGCCGGTTCTGGGCGGCCGCCTCGCGCAGCTCCTCGAGGCTGAATCCCTCCTGCTCCAGGCTCTGCAACAGCTCTAGCCGGGCTTGGCGGTCGCTCACGCCCTCGAGCATTCCCTCGGCTTCGAAGTCGATCGCCACGCGCACATGGTGCCCTAAGAAGGCACGCTCCGTATCCGATGCGCCCGCTCGGCCGCCTGAACCAGACCGTCGTCCGGCCCGGCCCGTAGCTTCGAGGGCGTGATCGCCAAGGTCGAGCCGCTGACCCCTGCGCGCAGCCTGCGCGGGCCGTTCGACTACCGGTTGGTCGGGGCGCTTGAGGACGTGGGCGTGGGCAGCATGCTGGTGGTGCCGTTCGGGCGTCGTCGCCTCCTGGGCGTGGTCGTGGACGTGGCCGACGAGAGCGAGCTGCCTCCGGAGCGGCTCGCCGAGCCGATCGCGGCGCTCGAGGCGGACGTGCCGCAGTCGCTCGTGGCGCTCGGGCTCTGGGTGGCGCAGGAGTACGTGTCGACTCCGGCGCGCGGGCTTGCACTGGTGCTCCCGCCCGGTACCGGCACGGGCGCCGGGCGGCCCCTGCGCCCGAAGCGCTCGCTGCGCGCCGCGATCACCCCGGCCGGCGAGGCGGCGTTGTCCGAGGGTGCCCGGATGGGTGCGCGCCAGCGCGGCGCGCTCGAGGCGCTCGCGGCCGCACCGCTGGGCGCCGCGGCACTCGCGCGGCGCACGGGCTGCTCGCACGCCACGCTGCGCAGCCTGGAGCGGCGCGGGCTGCTGCGGCTCGAGAACGCCGCCGATGCTCTGCGCCGTCCCCGCGTCGAGCGCGTGGGGGCGCGAACCGGCAGCGTCACGCTCACCGAGGATCAGGCCGCCGCATTCGCGCTGATCGAGTCCCGGCTCGAGCCCGGGGAGCCCAGCTCGGAGCGCCGCCCGCTGCTCCTGCACGGGGTCACGGGCAGCGGCAAGACCGAGGTGTACCTGCGCTCGGTCGCGGCCGCCCTCGAGCGCGGCCGCTCGGCCGTGGTGCTCGTCCCGGAGATAGCGCTCACCCCTCAGACCGCGGGTCGCTTCGTCGAGCGATTCGGCGACCGAGTGGCGGTGATGCACTCGCGGCTCTCGCAGCGCGAGCGCTACGACGAGTGGTGGCGGATGCGGCGAGGCGAGGCACGCGTGTGCGTCGGGCCACGCTCAGCGGTGTTCGCACCGTTCGACGACCTCGGCCTGATCATCGTCGACGAGGAACACGACGGCTCGTACAAGCAGGAGGGCGATCCGCGCTACGACGCGCGCGCCGTCGCGGAGCGCCGCGCCGCCGAGGAGGGTGCGCTGCTCGTGGTCGGAAGTGCCACGCCGCGGCCGGAGAGCATGCTGCGCCACGAGCGGATCGTGCTGTCCTCGCGCGTCGACGGCCGCAGTCTGCCGCCCGTCGAGCTAGTCGGGATGGCGGGCACCGCCGGTCCGCTCCACGAGCGCACCCGCCAGGCGCTGGACGAGGTCCGGCGGCGCGAGGAGAAGGCGATCGTCCTGCTCAACCGGCGCGGGCTGGTCGAACTTCCTTTCCTGCCGTTCGTGCGCGCGCGTGTGGGAGTGCCCGAACTGCGACGTGACGCTCGTGCTCCACCGCGCGCTCGACGAGATGGCCTGTCACCACTGCGGCCACCGCGAGGTTGCGCCCCGGGTCTGCCCCGACTGCGAGTCCGTGTCGGTGGCGCGCCACGGGGCAGGGACTGAGCAGCTGGAGCGCGAGCTGGAGGAGCTGGCCGCCCCGCTGCCGGTGTTCCGGCTCGACTCCGATGTCGCCGCTGCGGCGGGCGTGGCAACGGTGCTGCGCCGCTTCGACGAGGCGCCCGCCGGCATCCTCGTCGGCACGCAGATGGTGGCCAAGGGCCACGACTTCCCGGATGTGACGCTCGGGGTCGTGCTCGACGCCGATGCCACGCTGCGCTTCCCGGACTTCCGCTCGGAGGAGCGCACCTTCGCGCTCGTGGCACAGCTCGCCGGCCGCAGCGGGCGCGGCGAGCGCGGGGGACGCGTGATCGTGCAGGCGCTGGATCCATCGGCGGAGTCGCTGCGCTTCGCCGCGCGCCACGACTCCGAGGGCTTCCTGGAGGCCGAGCTGCGCCGGCGTGAGCTGCTGAGCTACCCGCCCCACGGCCATCTGATCAGGGTGGTGTGCTCGTCGGTCGAGCCCGGACCGGAGCTGGCGGCGGCTACCGCCATCCGCGAGCTCACCGCGGCGGCGGGCGTGCCCGCGCTCGGACCTGCGCCGCTGTTCCGCAGACAGGGTCGCCACCGGGCGCAGCTCGTGGTCCGCTCGCTCGAGCGAGCGCCGGCGATCACCGCCGTGCGGGACGCGGTGGAGCGGGTGGCGGCGGAGCGCGCCCACGCCGTCGCGAGCTTCGCGGTCGACGTGGATCCGCAGTAGGCCGCGCGACCCCGTGCACGCGGTGTTACACCGCGTTGTCCCGCGTTAGACTCGGGCTCCATGGCCGAGGAACGGCAGAGCACCGAGGAAGAGCCCGCCGAGGTCGCGGAGTCCGCCGAGGCTGGGCAGCTCGCCGAGGCGCCCGATCCGCCTGAAGAGGACGCGCCGCCGCTCGACCCTGAGGCCGAGGCGCGACGGGTGGCCGCCATGTCCTTCATCCGCCGGCTCGGCGATCCGATCCTGAAGTCGAGCGCCACGCCCGTCGACCGCTTCGACGATTCCCTGCGCAGGCAGGTGAATCGCATGGCCGGGATCATGGGCGACGCCTACGGGGTCGGTCTCGCGGCGCCGCAGCTCGGGCTCTCGCAACGGCTGCTCGTGTACCGCGTGGGCCCAGACGCTCCCGTGGTGGCGCTCGCCAACCCGGAGATCGAGTGGACGAGCGACGACCAGGAGATCCTCGACGAGGGCTGCCTCTCGATCCCGGGCATCACCGTGGACGTGGAGCGCCCGGTCTTCGTGCGGGTGCGGGCCCTCGACGAGGAGGGCGAGACCCGCATGGTGGAGGCCTCCGGCCTCGAGGCCCGTGTGATCCAGCACGAGATGGACCACCTGAACGGCGTCCTGATCCTGGACCGCACCACGCGCGAGGAGCGCAAGCGAGCGCTGCGCGAGCTGCGCGACGCGGAGCGGGCGCGGGACCAGGCGGCTTAGAACAGCAGCATCGAGGGGTGGCCACCTGGCAACTCGGACCGCCTTTCAGTGCTCCAGGCGCTGAAGTTCTTCGTATGCGGGCAGGGTGAGGAACTCGATGAATTCCTCATTCAGTGCTACCCGCTCGAACAGTGACCGCGACAGGTCAGGCCTGCCCTCCCTCTCGAACCACTCGTCGTCGCCGATCTCCGAGCGGATCTTCTCCAGCTCCGAGTCCTCCAGCTCCCTGACCAGCTCGGGCGTGATCTGGCGGCCGTCGTCGAGTGTTGCTTCGTGGCGGATCCATTGCCACACCTGGCCGCGGGCGATCTCGGCCGTGGCGGCGTCCTCCATCAGGCCGTAGATCCCGGCCGCGCCGTTGCCGCGCAGCCACGACGACAGGTACTGGATCCCCACATTCACATTGGAGCGCAGCCCTTCCTCCGTGCGCTCGCCCGGGCTGGAGGCCACGTCCAGGAGGGCATCCCGGGACGGCTCGACGTCATCACGCTGCTTTTCCACCTGATTGGGCCGATCCCCAAGCACCGCATCGAACGCGTCCATCGCGACAGGTACCGAGTCCGGATGAGCGACCCAGGTCCCGTCAAAGCCGTCGTTCGCCTCGCGCTCCTTGTCGGCTTTAACGGACTCGAAGGCCCGCTCGTTGGCCTCCTCGTCGGTACGAGAAGGAATCACGGCCGCCATTCCTCCCATGGCATGCGCCCCGCGGGCGTGGCACGTCTTCACGACCAGGTCGCTGTAGGCCTTCATGAACGGGACGGTCATCGTGACCTCGGAGCGGTCCGGCATCACGAACTCCGGCCGGGAGCGGAAGCGCTTGATCATCGAGAAGATGTAGTCCCAGCGGCCGGCGTTGAGGCCGGCGATGTGGTCGCGGAGCTCGTAGAGGATCGCGTCCATCTCGAACGCGGCCGGGATCGTCTCGATCAGGACCGTGGCCTTGATCGTCCCGCGCCCGAGCCCGAGCGCCTCCTCGGCGATCACGAACGCGTCGCGCCAGAGCGCCGCCTCGTGGTGCGACTCCAGCTTCGGGATGTAGAAGTACGGGCCCCAGCCGCGCTCGAGCAATGCCTCGGAGTTGCGGTGGACGTAGAGCCCGAAGTCCATGAAGGCCCCGGCCACCGGCTGGTCCTCGATCCGAACGTGTGCCTCGGGCAGGTGGAGTCCGCGGGGACGCACGTGGAGGACCGCGGGGTCGTCGCCGAGCTCGTAGTGCTTGCCGTTTTCGTCGTGCTCGATGCTGTCGTTGATTGCGTCCGTGAGATTCAGCTGGCCCTCGACCATGTTGCTCCAGGTCGGGGAGTTCGAGTCCTCGAAGTCCGCCATGAACCCGCGTGCACCGGAGTTGAGGGCATTGATGACCATCTTGCGGCTCGTCGGGCCCGTGATCTCTACGCGGCGGTCCTGCAGGGCGCCGGGCACAGGAGCCACCTGGAAGTCCTCGGGTGCCGTCACGAAGTCGAGCGTCTCGCCGGCGTCCAGTCGCCGCTGGAGCTCCTGGCGGGCGTCCAGCAACTTGCGCCGGCGACCGTCCAGTTCCTCGTGGAGCCGACCCACCAGGGCGAGGGCTTCGTCGGTGAGTACTTCTTGGCGCGGCGCGTGGATGTTCATCAGGTTCTCGTCAGCTTCTTGTAGGTGATCCGATGGGGCCTGTCTGCCTCTGTACCCAGGCGAGCCCTTCGGTTCTCCTCATATGCCTCGAAGTTGCCCTCGAACCACGCGACCTGGGAGTCGCCCTCGAACGCCAGCACGTGCGTCGCAACGCGGTCGAGGAACCAACGGTCGTGCGAGATGATCACAGCGCACCCGGCGAACGAGAGCAGCGCCTCCTCGAGGGCGCGGAGCGTGTCGACGTCGAGGTCGTTCGTGGGCTCGTCGAGCAGCAGCAGATTGCCGCCTCGCCGCAGCAGCTTGGCGAGGTGGACGCGGTTGCGCTCGCCGCCCGACAGGGCGCCCACCTTGCGCTGCTGGTCCGAGCCCTTGAAGTTGAACCCGGCCGCGTACGCGCGCGAGTTCATCTCGCGCTCGCCGACCTTGATCTGGTCATTGCCGTCCGAGATCTCCTCCCAGACCGTCTTGTCCGGATCGAGCGCGTCGCGCGACTGATCCACGTACGCCAGCTCCACCGACTCGCCGACGCGCAACTCGCCGTCGTCGGGCTCCTCGTCGCCGACGATCATCCGGAACAGCGTCGTCTTGCCGGCCCCGTTGGGGCCGATCACGCCCACGATGCCCGCCGGGGGGAGCGTGAACGAGAGGTCCTCGATCAGCAGCCGGTCGCCGAAGCCCTTGCGCAGGTCCTCGGTCTCGAGCACCACGTCGCCGAGCCGCGGCCCGGCGGGGATGTGGATCTGCACCTGGTCGAGCTTGACGTTGCGCTCCTCCGCGAGCAGCGCCTCGTAGCGCTTCAGCCGGGCACGCGCCTTCGTGCGCCGGCCCTTCGGCGACTCGCGCACCCACTCGAGCTCCCGTGCGATCGTGCGCTGGCGAGCGTTGTCGCGCCGATCCTCGTGCGCGAGGCGCTCCTGCTTCTGCTCGAGCCAGGCCGTGTAGTTGCCCTTGAAGGGCAGGCCGCGGCCGCGGTCGAGCTCGAGGATCCAGCCGGCCACGTTGTCGAGGAAGTAGCGGTCGTGGGTCACGGCGACGACGGTGCCCCTGTAGTCCTCCAGATGCTTCTCGAGCCAGGCCACCGACTCCGCGTCGAGATGGTTCGTCGGCTCGTCGAGCAGGAGCAGGTCGGGCGCGGCCAGCAGCAGCCTGCATAGGGCCACCCGGCGGCGCTCGCCGCCCGAAAGCGTCTCCACGTCGGCGTCGCCGGGCGGGAGCCGCAGCGCGTCCATGGCGATCTCGAGCGTGGTGTCGAGGTTCCAGGCGTCGGCGGCGTCGATCGCCTCCTGAAGCCGGGAGAACTCGCCGGCCGTCTCGTCGGAGTAGTTGGCCGCGAGCTCGTTGAAGCGGTCGAGCAGGTCGCGCAGCTCGCGCACGCCGTCCTCGACGTTGCCGCGCACGTCCTTGCTCGGATCGAGCTGCGGCTCCTGCTCGAGCAGGCCGACGGTGGCGCCGGGGGCGAGCTGGGCGTCGCCGCGGAACTCGGTGTCCTGCCCGGCCATGATGCGCAGGAGGGTGGACTTGCCCGAGCCGTTCGGGCCGAGCACGCCGATCTTGGCTCCCGGCAGGAAGCTCAGCGAGATGTCCTCCAACACCTTCTTGTCGGGTGGGTGGACGCGGGACAGCTTGTACATCGTGAAGATGTATTGAGTTGACATGAGCGGTCGAGGATAGAGTCACGCCGTGGGACAGGAGGTCTCTGCCGCGGTCTACTCCCGTGAGGACCGTCAGCGCTACCGGCAAAAGGTGCGCACGTGCCTCGACGTGTTCGCGCGCATGCTCAGCGAGGCGCGCTTCGACGCCGACCGGCGCTCATTCGGGCTCGAGATCGAGCTCAACCTGACGGACGACGCGGGCGACCCGGCAATGGTCAATGCCCGCGCGCTGGAGGCGATCGCGGACGCTGACTTCCAGACCGAGATCGGTCAGTTCAACGTCGAGATCAACGTGCCGCCGGGCCTGCTCGAGGGCAACGTCTTCACCGAGCTCGAGGACGCGATCCGGCTGAGCCTCAACCGCGCTGAGGAGCGAGCACGGACCGTGGGCGCTCACATGATGATCATCGGCATCCTGCCGACCGTCGCGGAGCGGCACATGACGGCCGAGGTGTTCAGCGAAGGACACCGCTACAGCCTTCTGAACGAGCAGATCTTCGCCGCTCGCGGCGAGGACCTCGAGATCTCGATCACGGGTGTGGAGCGCGTCGCCACCTTCGTGGACACGATTGCGCCCGAGGCCGCCTGCACGAGCGTCCAGCTCCACCAGCAGGTCGAGCCCGAGGGCTTCGCGAGCCACTGGAACGCGGCCCAGGCGATCGCCGGGGCGCAGGTTGCCGTGGCGGCCAACTCCCCGTTCTTCTTCGGCAGGGAGCTGTGGCGCGAGACGCGCATAGCGCTCTTCGAGCAGGCCACCGACACCCGACCCGAGGAACTGAAGGCGCAGGGCGTGCGCCCCCGGGTCTGGTTTGGCGAGCGCTGGATCAACTCGATCTTCGACCTGTTCGAAGAGAATGTGCGCTTCTTCCCGGCGCTGCTGCCGGTCTGCGACGACGAGGACCCTGTGGAGGTGCTCGAGCGCGGCGGCATCCCGCAGCTGCCGGAGCTTCGCCTCCACAACGGCACGATCTACCGCTGGAACCGGCCGATCTACGACACCGCGCGCGACCGGCCGCACCTGCGCGTGGAGAACCGGCTCCTGCCCGCGGGCCCGACTGTGGTCGACACCTGCGCGAACGCCGCCTTCTACTACGGGCTCGTGCGCACACTGGTGGCGGAGGAGCGGCCACTCTGGTCGCAGATGTCGTTTTCGGCCGCCGAGGAGAACTTCCACACGGGCGCGCGCGACGGGATCGAGGCGCGCGTCTACTGGCCGGGCGTCGGGGAGGTGCCGGTGGCCGAGCTCGTGCTGCGTCGCCTCCTGCCGGCCGCGCACGAGGGACTCGAGGACGCCGGCGTCGACGCGGCCGACCGCGACCGCCTGCTGGGAATCATCGAGCGTCGCTGCGTGACAATGCAGAACGGCGCCGCCTGGCAGGCGGCCAGCTTCCACCGCCTCTACGAGGACCGGAAGCTGGACCGTGCCGAGGCGCTGCGCCGGATGACCGTGCTGTACCGCGAGCACATGCACGCGAACGAGCCCGTGCACGAGTGGCCATTGCCCTAGGGCAGCCCGATCGCGCAGGCCGCGGGGACCGGGCGCAGGTCCTCGACCAGCACCCTGTCGACGGAGAATCCGCCCTCGCGTAGCCGGTCGGCCAGCTCATTCCCGAGGTCCCGGACTCGCCCCGGCGCGGAGTGGCGCGCGTCCCAGAAGAGGTAGACGGCCCCATCGCGGGCGAGGTGCTCGCGGACGGCGCCGAGCGCCGCCTCCGGCCGCTGCCAGAAGGGAGCGACGTTGAAGGCGAAGACCTTGTCGAAGCGCCGATCGCCGAGGTCCGCGTCCTCCAGCGCGACGGCCTCGAGCACAGCCCTGCCCGCGTCGACCTGCTCGCGGTTGCGCCGCGTGGCCAGCTCGATCATCTTGGGCGAGCGGTCGATCGCGGTGATCGTTCCCGTCGTCAGCCTCTCGCAGACCAGGGAGACCGCGACGCCGTGGCCGCAGCCGACCTCGAGCAGGCGGTCGGCCGGGCGGACCTCCAGAGTGTCGACCGCCCAGACGAACCGCTCCGATGCCTTGCCCGCCATGCCCCAGCAATAGCATCATGCGGCCGTGAAGCCCGTGCTGATCTAACCGGTCGTCGTCGGCGCTGGGACGCCGTTCTTGGCGCCGATCCAGTGAGCGGCCGCGAGCGCCGCTCGCTGGGCCACCGGCTACAGCGTCCCCGGGGGCTTGCGGGCGTTGGTGTAGACCGCCTGCCGCAGGTAGCCGCCGAGCATCATCCCGACCGTGGCCAGCAGCCCGACGAACCAGCCGTAGGTGAGCGAGATCTCGATGCCCGACTCCGGCTTGCCCAAGATCACCCCGTTGCAGAGGATTAGCACGAAGCAGGTGATGCCGACGATCATCGTGACCTCACCGGGGCTCCAGGTCAGCTCGTGCCCGCGCATGATGATCCAGGTGAGGATGAAGGGCGCCGCGCAGGCCGAGAGAAGAAGCCAGTCGAACGTCGCGAAGACCTCCCACGCGCTGGCGTCGCTGTTCGGGCCCGTCCCGGACGAGTCGATCACCGAATTCGGGTTATCGCCCGTCGAGTACCAGGGCAGCCACAGGGACCCGAGGAGGGCGAGCGATGAGGCCATGCCTACAAGCTCCGCCGGCGAGACCTGCGACGGGTCGAGGTAGCGACCGCGCTGCTCGATCTGGCCGCGGAGCCCCGCGCCCAGCCAGGCGAGCCCGGCCCCGAAGACGGCAGTGACGATCGCCAGCGTCCACTTGGGATCCTCGATGTGGAACTTCGGCTCGGTGTCGATCAGCAGCTGGTTGACGATGAGGATGAAGCCGCCGAAGAAGGCGCCCGCCACGAAGCCGCGCGCGGCTGCCTCCCCCCGGTTGCGGTGCTCCAAACCGACCAACAGCTGAAGCAGGATCGCCAGCGGGATCGCCAGGATGATGTAGGCGACCTCGCTTTCGCCGAGCACCCAGCCGCAGAGCGCGCCGTACGCGGCGGAGGGGACAGTGGCTAGGACAATCCGAAGCGGCCACGGCCGCGATGCCCACAGATGCGGCAGCTTGGGGTGCTCGGCCTCTTGCTCGGCACGGTCGACCAGGGGCTCGTCGCTCGGCTCCACGGCCGCCGTCCCGGCTCCGCCCCCAGCACCCCGCCCGGAAGCTCCCCGGTTCGACGCTTCCATCGCACCGAAACGTACACCCCGCGGTCTCGAGGGGCGCCAGTGGTCGAGGCCGCTGGCTCGATGAACGAGCCGAGCTCCCGGACGGGTCTGACCCCTTAGCCGATCGAGCGGGCCAGCAGCTCCATCGGGTGCAGGACTGGGAGCGGGCGTCCGAGGCGCTCGGTGTGCGCGGTGATCTGCAGCGCGCATCCCGGGTTCCCCGCCACGACGGCCTCGGCTCCCGTATCCAGGAGGTTGCGCGCCTTGCGCTCGCCAAGCTGGGCCGCGGGCTCGGGCTGCACCAGGTTGTAGATCCCTGCCGAGCCGCAGCACAGCTCCCAGTCGGCCGGCTCGACCAGCTCGAGGCCCGGGATCCCGCGCAGCAGCTCTCGCGGCTGGGCGCGCACGCCCTGGGCGTGGGCGAGGTGGCAGGCGTCGTGGTAGGCAACCTTGATCCCGACCGGGCGGCGCTCGGCGCGCGGGCCGGCCTCCGCGAGGAACTCGCTCACGTCGCGGACGCGCGCGCTGAACGCGGCCGCCCGCTCCGCCCATTCCGGCTCGTCGCGCAGCAGGTGGTCGTAGTCCTTCATCGCCGAGCCGCAGCCGGCGGCATTCACGATCACCGTGTCGTAGCCCCCGAGCGCCTCGATCGTCGCCCTGGCCAGCGCCGTGGCCTCGTGATCCTCGCCGGCGTGCATCGGCAGGGCCCCGCAGCAGCGCGGCAGGCGCGGCATGTGCACCTCGAAGCCCTCCGCCGCGAGCACCCGGGCGGTGGCCTCGTTCACGTGCGCGAAGAACACGCGCTGGACACAGCCCTGGAGCAGAGCCACGGTTCCGCGCTTCTCGCCACGGGCCTCGAAGCGCTCGGGCAGTCGCGAGAGCGAGCGCCGCATCGACGCCTCCGGAGTCATCGCCACCATCGCCGCGAGCCGCGGCGCCAGCCGGCGCACGCGCGGCCGGCGCGCGAGGCGGGGGAGGCCGAGCTTCTGCGCGAGCGCGGCCCCGGGCGCGAGCGCGCGCAGGCGGCCCGGCCTCGTGAACAGCTCGAAGATCAGGCGCCGGTGCGCGCGCTCGAGCGGCGGGCGCTCGAAGTTGCGCTCGAGCTGCGGCCGCGCGTCCTCGATCAGCTTGTCGTACTGCACGCCGGACGGGCAGGCGGTCACGCAGGCCATGCAGCCGAGGCAGCGGTCGAGGTGGGTCACGAGCGGCGCGGAGATCTCCTCGTGCCCCTCCTTCATCAGGACGATGCGCCCCCGCGGCGAGTCCATCTCCTCACCCCAGAGCACGTACGTCGGGCAGGTGGGCAGGCAGAAGCCGCAGTGCACGCAGTCGTCGATCAGGTCGAGCTGCGGTGCGCGCGTGTCGTCGTAGCCGCTCACACGCAGACCCCCGCTGGGTCGAAGCGCTCCTTCACGCGCTGCATGAGCGCCTGCGCGGCGGGATCGATCTCGCCCCAGGGATCCAGGCCGAGCTCAGCCGGCCGGTCCTGGACCGCGGCGATCCAGCCGTGCCGCAGGCGCTCGACCGCCGTGGCCGACGGCTCCTCGAACCTCAGCCACGAGACCCCGAGCGCGGCGCGGCCCACCAGCGAGGCGCCCAGGTCGTCGGCCGTGCGGAGCAGGTCGGGCAGGCGCGTGACGAGGCCGGAGACCTTCACCACCAGCGGCCCACGCTGCGCGGCGCGCTGCTCGTCCCAGAGCGCCTTGTCCTCGTCGACGATCTCGGTGGAGAGACCCTCCCGGCGGAGCAGCACCTCGGCCGCCTCGGCCTGCGGGCGCGGCGCCGCTCCGGCGAAGCGGGCGAGCACCGTGCCGCGCCCGGCGTGCCAGCGCACGTCGAGCCCGTGGTGCTCGAGCGCCGACTGCCCGAGTGCCGCCGCGCCGCGCGCCAGCTCGTCGGCGTCGCCCGAGGCGCCCGTGGCGGTTGCGGTCTCGGGCGCGAGCGGGTGCAGCCGCACGGACAGCTCGACGATGGCGCCGAGCGTGCCGAACGAGCCGGTGAACAGCTTTGCGATGTCGTAGCCGGCCACGTTCTTGATCACCTTGCCGCCGCTCTTCGCGAGCGTGCCGTCGGAGAGCGCCACGCGCATGCCCACGACCAGGTCGCGCGGGCCGCCGTAGCGGGCGCGGAGCGGTCCGGTGTCCGCGGCGGCCACCACGCCGCCGACCGTGGCGCCGCCGTCGGGCGGGTCGAGGGCGAGCATCTGGCCCGCCTTGGCGAACGTGGCCTGAGCGTCGGCGAGCCGCACGCCGGGCTCGAGCACGGCGGTGAGGTCGCCCGCGTTGTGCTCCACGATCGCGTTCAGCCCCGCCGTGGAGAGCTCGATCGTCCCCGGGGGCGCCGGTCGCGTCCAGCCGATCTTGGTGCCGGCCCCGCGGAGGCGGACCGGTGTGCCGGCCTCGGCCGCGGCGCTGAGCGCGGCGCCGAGCTCCTCGCGTGTGGCGGGGGCCTCCGCCACGTGCATCAGAAGCGCTCCGCGACGCCCGCCTGCTCGAGCGGGTGGCGGCGGTAGGGGCCCGGCACCTCCCCGCAGAGTCGCGGCGTGGGCATCACCTTGCCCGGATTCGCCCGCCCGTCGGGGTCGAACGCGCAGCGCAGGCGCTGGAAGGTGGCGAGGTCCGGCTCCCCGAACATCGAGGGCATGTAGCGCTTCTTGTCCACGCCCACGCCGTGCTCACCCGTGATCGAGCCACCGGCATCCACGCACGCCTTCACGATCAGCCCGGCCAGCTCCTCGGCGCGCTCTGCCTCGCCGGGCTTCGCGCCGTCGTAGCAGACGAGCGGGTGCAGGTTGCCGTCGCCCGCGTGGAACACGTTGGCCACCTGGAGATCGTGCTCCTTCGCGAGCTCATCGATCTTGGCGAGCACCTCGGTCAGGCACGTGCGCGGGATCACGCTGTCCTGCACGTAGTAGTTCGGCGCGATGCGGCCCATCGCGGCGAAGGCCGCCTTGCGAGTGCGCCAGATCAGCTCGCGCTCGGCCTCGTCCTGCGCCACGCGGACGCTGTCCGCGCCCTGGCACATCTCGATCACGTGCTCGAAGCGCGTCTCGCACTCGGCTTCCGAGCCGTCCAGCTCCACCACGAGCGCCGCGCCGGCGTCCACCGGGTAGCCGGCTCCGGTCGCGCCCTCGGCGGCGCGGATCGAGAGGTTGTCCATCATCTCGATCGCGCCGGGCACGATCCCCTCGGAGACGATCCGCGACACCACCTCGCCCGCCTCGACGGTCGAGCCGAAGAACGCCACCAGCGTGCGGACCGCCTCTGGCTTCGGCACCACCCGCAGCCAGATCTTCGTGGCGATCCCGAGCGTGCCCTCCGAGCCGACGAAGGCGCCGAGCAGGTCGTATCCGGGATGGTCCAGCTCGGGGCCGCCGAGGGTGACCTCCGAGCCGTCCGGAAGCACCAGCTCGAGCCCGGTCACGTAGTTCGTGGTGAACCCGTACTTGAAGCAGTGCGCGCCGCCGGAGTTCTCGGCCACGTTGCCCCCGATCGTGCAGACGATCTGGCTCGACGGGTCGGGCGGGAAGAAGTGCGTGGGCGCAACCGCCTGCGAGACCGCGATGTTCGTGACCCCGGGCTCCACGAGCACGCGCCCGTTCGGGATGTCGACCTCGAGGATGCGCCGCAGCCGCGAGAGCGCGATCAGGATGCCCTCCTCGACGGGCAGCGCGCCGCCCGAGAGCCCGGAGCCGGCGCCGCGGGCCACCCACGGCACCTCGGCCTCGTGGCAGGCGCGCACCACCGCGGCCACCTCGGCGGCCGTGGCGGGGAGCACGACGGCGGCGGGGGTCACCGCGTACTGCAGCAGCCCATCGGACTCGTATGTGGCGAGCTGCCTCTGGTGTGTGACGACGTGCTCCGCGCCGACGATGCCCCTCAGCCGCTCGACCAGGGGGCCGTGGGTCACTTCACGACCATCCAGTCCAGCACCGCTGTCGACTGCAGGTACACGATTCCGCACATCAAGATCATCAGCACGAGGCTCCAGCCGAGCACCTTACGGAAGAGGTCGCCCTCCTGGCCCGCGAGGCCCACGGCGGCCGCGCCGATCGCCAGGTTCTGCGGCGAGATCATCTTCCCGAGCACGCCACCGGAGCTGTTCGCCGCGGCGAGCAGCGTGGGCGAGATCCCCGCGTCGTTCGCGGCGGTCACCTGAAGCGCCCCGAACAGCGCGTTCGAAGAGGTGTCCGATCCGGTCACCGCCACGCCCAGCCATCCGATCATGGCCGACAGGAACGCGAAGAACGAGCCCGCGCCGGCGGCCCAGAGCCCGAGCGTGATCGTGAGCCCTGCCTGGTTCATCACGTACGCCAGCGCCAGCACCGAGGCGACCGTGACGATCGCCCACTTGAGCTGATCGAGCGTCTTCCCGAGCACACGCACCGAGCGTCCCGGCGTCAGCCCGATCACCGCCATCGTGATGATGCCGGCGATCAGCATCAGCGTGCCGGTGGCGGGCAGCCAGTTGAAGTTGAACGTCATGCTGCTGAGCGCCTCTCCGTCCGGACTGCGCACGTCGAGACCCGGCCACTGGAACGTGGTGGTCCACGGTGACTCGGCCAGCCAGTCCTTCACCGCCGGTATCTGCGCGATGGAGAAGACGGCGATGATGATCATGTACGGCGAGTACGCGCGGACGACGTCCGCCGCCGGATCCTTGCGAGTGTCGTCCCGGCGCTGTACCTCGCGCTCCATCACGGCGTCGTGCACCGCGCCGCCCGCAGCAGCCGGCCGCGCGAAACGGCCGCCTGCGACCTCGGCGCGCAGCGGCTCCCCCGGCGACCAGATGCGCAGGAAGGCCACGATCGCGGCGGTCGACAGCAGCGAGGCCACGATGTCCGTGAGCTCGACCGAGATGTAGTTCGCGCATGCGAACTGGCCGACCGCGAACGTGAGGCCGCCGATCACGGCGACGGGCCAGGTCTGCTTGATGCCGCGGCGCCCGTCGACCATGCCGATCAGGATCAGCGGCACGATGAGGGCGAGGAACGGGGTCTGGCGACCGACCATGGCGCCGAGGTCGCCCTTGTCGATGCTCGTGATCTCGGAGAGCGTGATGATCGGCGTGGCGATCGCGCCGAAAGCGACCGGCGCGGTGTTCGCCACGAGGGCGATCGCGGCAGCCTTGATCGGCTTGAAGCCGACGGCGATCATCATCACGGCGGTGATCGCCACAGGGGTACCGAAGCCGGCGAGCGCTTCCAGCAGCGCACCGAAGCAGAAGGCGATGATCACGGCCTGGATGCGCTGGTCCTCCGAGATCCGGCCGAAGGATCTGCGCAGCACAGCGAAGTGGCCCGTCTCGACGGTCATGTTGTAGACCCAGATCGCCATCACGACGATCCACATGATCGGGAAGAGGCCGAACGCGGCCCCCTCGAGTGCCGACAGGCCCGTCTGGTCGACCGGCATGCCGTAGACGATCATGGCCACCGCCATCGCGATGCCGAGTGCGATCAGCGCGGCCCACTGCGCCTTCATCTTCAGGCCACCGAGCAACACGAACAGCGCCAGAATCGGAAGAGCCGCGAAGATCGCGGTCACGCCGAGCGAGTCCGAGATCGGGTTGAAGTCCTGCGTGTACACCGTGCCTCCCTCGTTGCCCTGTGCCCCCTTGAGGCTTGCCCGACGCCTGCATCGGGGAAACTCCACATCCGTGCGAGTCGGCCTCTTCGTCACCTGTCTGGGCGACACGCTCTTTCCCTCCACCGGCCAGGCCGTGGTCCGGCTACTGGAGCGCCTGGGGCACGAGGTGGAGTTCCCCGAAGAGCAGACCTGCTGCGGCCAGATGCACCTGAACAGCGGCTACGCAGACGAGGGTTTGGCGCTCGCGCGCCGGCTCGCGGGCGTGTTCGACGGGTACGAGGCGGTCGTGACCCCGTCCGCGTCCTGTGCCGGCATGGTGCGTGAGCAGCTCGGCGAGGAGGCGCCGCCGCTCTACGAGCTGTCCGAGTTCCTGGTGGACGTGCTGGCGGTCGACGATGTTGGCGCCTACTACCCGCACCGGGTGACCTACCACCCGACCTGCCACTCGCTGCGTGCCCTGCGGGTGGGCGAGAAGCCGCAACGGCTACTGCGTTCGGTGCGCGGACTCGACCTCGCGGAGCTGGGCGATCCGCTCGAGTGCTGCGGCTTCGGCGGGACGTTCGCGGTCAAGAACGCTGATGTCTCGACGGCGATGATGTCGGACAAGGTGCGCGATGTCCTCGACACGAGGGCGGAGGTCTTGTGCGCCGTCGACTCGTCGTGCCTGATGCACATCGGCGGCGGGCTGGCGCGGGGGAGGACGGGCGTCCGCACCGTCCACCTTGCCGAGATCCTCGCCTCGACCGAGGAGGAGCCATGGCCCTGAGCGGCTTCCCGGCGGCGGCCCGGCGCTCGCTCGGCGACAGCCAGCTGCGCGCCAACCTCGGGCGGGCCACGTCCACGATCCGCGACAAGCGCGCCCGTGTGGTGGCGGAGCTGCCGGACTGGGAGGAGCTGCGGGCCTCGGGCTCGGCCATCAAGGACGCGGCGCTGCTGGCGCTGGCCGACCGCCTCACGCAGCTCGAATCCGCAGTTCACGCCGCCGGCGGCCACGTTCATTGGGCGAGCGACGGCGACGAGGCGTGCTCCATCGTCGCGGCCATCGCCCACTCGCACGGCGTCGACGAGGTGGTGAAGGTGAAGTCGATCGCGACGGACGAGATCTCGCTGAACGCGCGGCTCGCCGCCGACGGCATCCTCGCGGTGGAGACGGACCTCGCCGAGCTGATCATCCAGCTCGACGACGACTTTCCCTCCCACATCCTGGTGCCGGCGATCCACCGCAACCGCGCCGAGATCCGCGACATCTTCCGGCGCGAGCTGGGCCTCGAGGAGCTCACCGACGAACCCGAGGCGCTGGCCGAGGCGGCGCGCCTGCACCTTCGGGCGAAGTTCCTGTCGGCGCGGATGGGGGTGAGCGGGGCGAACTTCGCGGTGGCGGAGACCGGCAGCGTCTGCGTGTTCGAGTCCGAGGGCAACGGCCGCATGTGCACGACGCTCCCGGATGTGCTCGTGACGGTGATGGGCGTGGAGAAGGTGGTGCCGTCATGGCGCGACATGGAGGTGTTCCTGCAGCTGCTGCCGCGCTCCTCGACGGGCGAGCGCATGAATCCCTACACGTCGGTGTGGAGCGGCGCGGCCGGCGGCGGCTCGCCGGACGCCGCGGGCCACGACGGCCCGCGCGAGTTCCACCTCGTGCTGCTCGACAACGGCCGCGTGCGCACGCTCGCCGACGAGGTCGGGCGCCAGGCGCTGCGCTGCATCCGCTGCAGCGCGTGCCTGAACGTGTGCCCGGTGTACGCGCGGGTGGGCGGCCACGCCTACGGCTCGGTCTACCCAGGTCCGATCGGGGCGATCCTGACGCCTCAGCTCAAGGGCGTCGAGGGCGACGCGGGCTCGCTCCCGTACGCGTCGTCGCTCTGCGGCGCGTGCGGCGAGGTCTGCCCGGTGAAGATCGAGATCCCGCGCCTCCTGACCCATCTGCGCGCCCGCGAGGTCGCATCCCGGTCGCGCTTCGACCCCGAGAACCTCACCATGAAGGCTCTCTTCCACACCTTCTCCTCACGCGAGCGCTACGAACGCGCACAGAAGCTGGCTCGAACGGCGAGCCGCCCGCTGGCGCGCGGCGGCCCGGACGCGAAGGGTGGCCGCACGATCTCCAGAGCACCCGGCCCGCTCGCGGCCTGGACGAAGTCGCGCGAGCTGCCGGCGCCCGCACCCGAGACCTTCCGCGAATGGTGGCGCCGAACCCGCGAGCCGAGCGACCCCACCCGCTCGGCCGCTCCTCCGCCCCGAGCGCCCACTCCATCCAGGTTTGCCCCGGGTAGCCGGGGTAAATGCGACAGAGGTGCCGCCGCGGACGGGGGGCCGGCCGGCGACGCGCGGACCCACATCCTTCGGAGCATCCGTTCGGCCCTCGGCGGCGCCTCGGCGCCCGACATCCCACGCAACTACCGCACCGAGGACGAACGGCCGCGTGACGAGGTCGTAACGATGTTCGCCGAACGCGTGGCTGAGTACCGCGCGACGGTGCATCGGGTGGGCGCGGCGGAGGTGGGGGAGACCGTTAGGCGCATCGCCGGGGATGCCGGTGCGCGCCGGATCGGAATCCCGGCGGATCTGCCGGAGGAGTGGCGGCCCAGCGCGGCCGATGGCGACCGGCCGGCGGCAGAGGCCGAGCGCTCGGCTGCGCCGCAGCTCATCGAGGACGCGACCCTCTCGGTGCAAGAGCTCGACGAGCTCGACGGCGCCCTCACGGGCTGCGCCGTGGCCGTCGCGGAGACGGGCACGTTCGTTCTCGACGGCGGTCCGGGACAGGGGCGGCGCGCGCTCACGCTTGTGCCGGACCTTCACATCTGCGTCGTGCGAGAGGATCAGGTGGTGGGGCTCGTGCCGGAGGCCGTCAGGGAACTCGAGGACGCGGTGCGGGCGGGTCGTGCGCTCACGTTCGTGTCGGGCCCGTCCGCGACGTCGGACATCGAGTTGGATCGCGTCGAGGGCGTGCATGGCCCGCGCGTGCTGCACGTGGTGCTCGTGGCCTGATGCGCACCGTGTACCTGGGCACGTCCGAGTTCGCGGCGACGGTCCTCGACCGTCTGGCCGCCAGTCCGCACCGGCCGCAGCTCGTGGTCACCCGGCCCGACGCTCCGCGTGGCCGCGGCCGCAAGCTCACCGCCCCTCCCGTGGCGGACACCGCGGGGCTGCTCGGCATCGAGGTCTTCCAGCCGAAGGACGTGAACAGCGAGGAGGCTCGGGAGCGGATCGCCGGGCTGGAGCCGGCGGTGATCGCGATCTGCGCCTACGGGGCGCTCATCAAGGAACCGCTGCTCTCACAGCACGAGATGCTGAATGTGCACCCGTCGCTGCTCCCGCGCTGGCGCGGGGCCGCGCCGGTGGAGCGCGCCATCGAAGCTGGGGACGAGGAAACCGGCGTGTCGATCATGCGCCCCACGGCGGAGTTCGACGCAGGCCCGGTCGGGGTGCAGCGCGCGGAGGCGATTCGGCCCGACGACAACTACGGCACCCTGTCGTCGCGCCTCTCGGCGCTCGGCGGTGAGCTCCTCGTGGAGGCGCTCGATCTCCAGCCCTCCTTCCGCGACCAGCCCGACACCGGGCTGACCTACGCGGAGAAGATCGGCCCCGACGATCGCCGGCTCGACCCAGGGCTCGGCGCCGACCTGCTCGAGCGGCGCGCGCGGGCGCTCACGCCGCACATCGGCGCCTACGTCGACCTCCCGTGGGACGAGCGCCTCGGCGTGACGCGCGCTGCGCTCGCACGCGGTGACGGCCCGCCTCCCGGCGAGCTCGCCGTGCGCGACGGTCGCCTGCTGTACGGCGCCGCCACTGGCGCGCTCGAGCTCCAGGAGGTGCATCCCGCCGGCAAGCGCCCGATGGACGCCGAGGCCTGGATTCGCGGCTACGGCGGACGCCTGGCCGGGTGAGCCGCTAGCGTTGGTGGCGGTTCGTTAAGGGAGATTCCTTTGGCCACGGCAGGTGAGAACACCACCCAAACGGGACCCGACTGCCCATCATGCGGCGAGCCCTGGCTCCGCGGTACGAACCTCCCAGGGCGCTACCGCTGCGTCTACTGCCTGCATCGGTTCGAGCTTCGGTCAGAGTGCCCGAACTGCGGTGCTCACTCGACGATCGCGCGAATGTCAGACACCGCCGACGTCGTCTGCCGCAACTGCGGCGGCTCGATGCTCCAGGCCATCTAGCGCGCTGACCTCGACCGGTATCCCGTTCAGAACGGCGTTCCCGGACAGCGGCTCGACCATCGACTCGTCTGAAAGCACGTTGCTGTTCACACCGGCGTGCGCCGCGGCCACGCCCATGCGGACCCCGCTGGCGCCGTGCCCCCAGCCGTGTGGGATCGACACCACGCCCGGCATGATGTCCTCGGTGGTCTCGACCGGCGCCTCGAGTGAGCCCGCCGCCGAGCTGACCCGAGCCGGCTCGCCGTCGGCAAGGCCGAGCCGCTCCGCGTCATCCGGATGGATGTGGAGCGTGCAGCGCTCCTTGCCCTTCACCAGGGCCGGAAGATTGTGCATCCAGGAGTTGTTCGAGCGCAGCTGGCGGCGGCCGATGAGCACCATCCCGCCGTTCCGCTCCCGGGCCATTGCGGCGCGCATGCGGTCGAGGTCCGCCACGATCGGCTCCGGCGCCAGCTCGACCTTGCCCGATTCCGTGCGCAGCACCTCGGGCAGCCGCGGCTGGAGCGGTCCCAGGTCGATCCCGTGCGGGTTCTGCTCGAGCCGGTCGAGCGTGAGGCCCTCGGGGTCGCTCCCGAAGCCGTCGCCGTAGGGGCCCGAGCGCAGCATGAAGTCGAGCACCCGCTCCGGGCCGTGCCGCGGCTCGAGCGCCTCCAGCAGCTCGGCGGGCTCGCGGCCTGCGACGGGCGAGGCCTCGTTGCCGATCTCGCGCTGGATCAGGGTCTGGATCACCATGTCGTCGAACACCCCGGCGTCCGCGTTCGGCCCCTGGCCGGCGATCACGCCGGCGAGCCGCATGAACACCTCCCACTCGGCGGGGCCCTCGCGCTCGAATACCGGCGGCGAGTAGTTCGCCACGTTGCGCGTGGCCAGCTGGTAGAGGGCGAGGTCGTAGTGGGCCTTCTCGAGCGGCTCCGGCGCGGGCAGGACCACGTCCGCGTGGCGGGTCGTCTCGTTCACGTAGATGTCGATCGAGAGCATGAAGTCGAGGCCCTCGACCGCGCCCTCGAGACGATCGCTGTTCGGGGTGGACAGGATCGGGTTGCCGGCCACCGTGATCAGCGCACGCACCTGGCCCTCGCCGGGCGTGTCGATCTCCTCGGCCAGGGCCGACACCGGCAGCTCGCCGAAGACCTCCGGCAGGCCGCGCACCCGGCTGCTCCAGCGGCCGAACCGCACGCCCCGCCGGGCGCCGCCCCAGGACGAGTTCTTCTGGCCGGCCGCCGCACGCGTGAACATCGCGCCGCCCTCGCGGTCGAGGTTGCCGGTGAGCGCGTTCAGCACGTCCACGAGCCAGCTCGCGTGCGTGCCGAACTCCTGCGTGCAGGTCCCGATGCGCGCGTACACGCAGCCGCGCTCGGCGGCGGCCAGCTCGCGCGCCATGCGGCGGATCTCCTCGGCGTCGATCCCGCACGCGCCGGCCACCGCTTCCGGCGTGAAGTCGCGCACGAGGGTGCGCACCTCGTCGAGACCGTTCAGGTGCTCGGTGAGCGCGCCCGGCGCGTCGAGTTCCTCCTCGACGATCGTGCAGGCCATTGCCGCGAGCAGCAGCGCGTCGGTGCCGGGCCGAATGAAGTGGTGCTCGTCCGCCTCCTCCGCGGTGCGGGTGCGGCGCGGGTCCACGACCGCGACCTTGCCGCCGCGCTCGCGGATGCGGCGCAGCCGCCCGCGCATGTCGGGCGCGGTGAGCAGGCTGCCGTTCGACACGAGCGGGTTCGCGCCCAGCAGCAGCAGGTGGTCGCAGTTGTCCACGTCCGGGACCGGTACCGACAGCATCGCGCCGAACATCAGTCCGGCGGACACCTGCTTCGGCATCTGGTCCACCGTCGACGCCGAGTACACGTTCTGGGAGCCCAGCACGCGCAGCCACGCCGGTCCGTGGATGAGCGCCGACAGGTTGTGGGCGTTCGGGTTGCCGAGGTACACGGCCACGGCGTTCTTGCCGTGCTCGGCGATCAGCGGCGTGAGCCGGCTGTCGATCTCCTCGAAGGCCTCGTCCCAGCTGGCCTCCACCAGCTCGCCGTCGCGGCGGACCAGGGGAGTCGTGAGACGGTCGGGGTCCTCGTGGAGCTGCTTGACCCCGAACGCCTTCGGGCAGATGAAGCCGCGGCTGAAGACGTCGTCCGCGTCGCCTCGAACCGACACCACCTCCCGTCCCTCGGTCTCGATCTCGAGACCGCAGGTGGCTTCGCAGAAGGGGCAGGTCCGGTAGTGCGTGGCCATTCGCGCAATCTACTCCCGTTACTGGCGCAGCTCGATCCAGAGTGCGCGCGATGTGCAGGTGAGTACGCCGTCCGAGTCGTACAGCGCGGCGGCGGCGCGGCGCTTGCGACCGTCCACCTCGAGGCCCCACGACAGGATCGTGTGGGGCTCGCCCACGCGCACCGCGCAGCCGAGCCGGGCGGAGAGGCTGGCGAGCACCATCGGCGGGCCCTCCCCGAAGTTCGCGACGGGCGCGCTCGTGGGGCAGTCGAGCGCCGCCCACACCAGTTCGGGCCGCACCCAGCCGTGGCCGTCGCCCTCCGCCTCGCCGGGAGTCCAGCACGCGCCGAAGAGCCCCTCGCGGTCGGGCAGCGCGGCGGGGAAGATGCGCATCCCGTCGCCGGCCTCGCGGGCCGGGCCGCAGACCACACAGGTCGGGAAGGGATGTTCCGCGGTCCAGATCTCGCGCCCGGCCTCCTCCGCGGCGGCCACCTCGCCGCGCGGCACCGCATCGGGCACGTCGAAGCGCAGCTCGGTCGGCTGACCCTCGGCAACCAGCGTGTCACCGTCGCGAAGCTCCACGCGCTCGCCGTCGCGGACGACCTCGAGCGGGTGCTCGAGCGGCGGCGGCTTGCGTAGCGACACCTCCACCTCCTCCGCGCCCACGAGCTGCGCGAGCCGCCCGCACGTGTAGCCGCCGTTCGCGGATCCAGGCGGGCCGTTGAAGCGCGCCGGGATCGTGAGCATCTCAGGCAGGGACGGCGTCACGCACGCGCGGGCAGGGTGGCTAGCGCTTCGCGGAGATCGTCCACGGACTGGTAGTCGAGGCCCAGGCGGTGGTCATGCCGGTAGCGCACGATCCCGTCCTCGTCGATCACGATCACCGCGCGCTTCGTGCCGACTATCGGCGCGTGTGCGCCGTACTGCTTGGCCACGGCGCCGCCCTCGTCGGCGAGCAGGGGCACATTGAGCCCGTGCTTCTCGGCCCACCCCTGATGAGAGTCAACGCTCTGCGACGAGATGCCCACAACCGTGGCCTCGAGCGAGCCGAACGCGTCAGCGTTGTCGCGGTACGAGCAGAACTGCTTGGTGCAGACGGCCGTGTTGTCGCCCGGATAGAAGAGCAGGACGACGCGCTCGCCACGGTGGTCCGAGAGCCGGAAGCTGCCCCCGGTGCCGTCGAGTTGGAAGTCGGGCGCGGGGTCGCCTACCTGGGGCTTTGCCATGAGCGGAGGATACGGAGGGTATGGCGCTTTCCGTTGCGAGATGGAAACGGAAAGCGCCACACCCACGTCCGGCCGCCGCGGATGGGCGCCCACGCCGGCGCACCCTCGATGCTGCCGTCCTACGCGCGCCGGTACAGCCCGTACAGCGCCGCGCTCAGAACTGCGGCCGCGGCCACGAACGCCAGCTCCACCTGGAGCACGCGGTCGTCGAAGTCCGCGAGCAGCAGGAACAGGACGAAGCCCGCGGCGCCGCCGGCCCAGCACGCCGAGGCCCTCGCCGCGAGTCCGTGGGCGAGCAGCGCCTGGTTCAGGGTGGCCGCCGCGAGGTAGAGGCCCATGCCGATCGCCACGAGCACGAGGCCGCCGCGCTCGTAGTCGAAGTCGCCGCCGAAGAGCAGGTCCATGAGCGCCGGCCCAGCCACCAGCATCACGAGCGCCACGCAGCCCGCGAAGCCGGCGATCGCGGTGAGCGTGAGATTCACGCTGCGCCGGAACGGGTCCGACTCTCCGCTCGCGCGCAGGCGGGTGAGGTGGGGGAGGATCGAAGTCTGGATCGCCTGGAAGAGCTGGAGCGGCGCGCGCGCGATCAGGAGGACGTTGAAGGTGAAGCCGGCGAGCGCCGCGCCGCCGTTGTCCTCGGTGGCCTTCACGAGCAGCGGGCCGGCGTTCAGGAAGGTCTGCTCGCAGAGCATGATCAAGAGGACCGCTGACGCGAAGCCGGCGCCGTGGCCGAGGGTAAAGGCCGAGTCCTCGGCCGTCCCCCGAAGGGTGGTGCCGGAGGCGTCACCCTGAAGGGCAGGCTCCCGGGCCGCGGGCTCGTCGCGCGCGGCCGCGTCGAGGAGCGCGGGGTCGGGATCCTCCGCGCCATCAGCGCGCGGCGCCAGCCCGCGCGCCAGCGCCAGCGGTACCACCGCCAGCGACACGATCGGCGCAGCGGCCATTCCGAGCGCCACCGCCGACTGGCCCTCGGCGATCCCGATCGCCACCGCGAGCGCGAACAGGCAGCGCGAGCTGGCCTCCATCAGCACCAGCCCGCCGTAGAGAGGGAAGTGGCGATGGCCCGCGAGGTAGCCGCGCGCGAAGTAACTCGCGGCGTACGCGAGCACGCTCACGAGCAGCACCCAGTAGAGCGTCGAGGAGCCGCCGAACAGGTCGTTCTCGATCGGGTCGCGCAGCACGAGCGCAACCAGAGCGAACAGCGCCCCCAGCGCCAGCTGGATCGTGGCCGCGATGCGCAGGTGCTCGCTGCCGTGCACGCCGCGGGCGTCGCGGTCGGCGATCGTGCGCGAGAGCAGCTGCTCCACCGGCCGGTAGAGCACGGACACCGTGATGAACACCGCCGACCACAGCAGCGTGATGTGGCCGTACTCCTCCTCCGACAGCGAGTAGCTCGCCAGGGAGAAGTAGGCGAACGTGATGATTCCGGTGGCGCCTATCCCCACCGACAGGACCGCGGCCCCGCGGCCGTACGACGAAGTCCGACGGTGCGCACCCGGCCGAGCCGGGTGCTTGCCGCTAAACCCGGACAAGCAGCATGGTCCAGGGGAAGGGCGAGCGGGCCTCCTCGACCGTGCCGTAGCGCGAGAGCAGCGATACGAACCCGCGCTTGGACCAGTGGTTCACGTGGCCCGGCGTGTTGCCGAGGTCGCGCCAGTAGGCGCCGCGCGCCATGTTGAGCCCGCGCCAGAGCGGCTCGCGCGGCACGGACACGAGCAGGTTGCCGCGCGCCACGCGCGCCATCTCCGCGAGCGTCGCCTCCGGCTCGGGCACGTGCTCGAGCACCTCGATCGCGCTGGCGAGGTCGAACTCGTCGTCCGAGAAGGAAAGCCGCGTGGCCTCCTCGGCGCGGAACTCCAGATTGGGGCGCTCGCGCTTCTCCCACTCCGCACGCAGCTTCGGATCCTCGAGGTCGATCCCCACGATCCGTCCCGAGCCGAGCCGATCGGCCCACTCGAGCGTGAGCACGCCCTCGCCGCAGCCCACGTCGAGCACGGACGCCGGCGCTGCCTTCGCCCACAGGTCGTCGAGGGTCGCGTGGAAGCCGCCCATCAGGCGCTTCACCACCGGGTTCGACGAGCCGTACTTGTCGAAGGTGTTTCCGGTGGGGACCTCGGCCGCCGTCACGCCGCCGCTCACAGCTTCAGGGCCTCCCGGTCCTCGGTCTTACCGGTGGCGCGTCCAGCGTGCGCACCGGTGGTGGCGGCCTGCCCGGTGTCGGTGGCGCCCGGCTCGTAGTGCGACGGCGCCACGCCGAGGTGGAGCTCCACACGGCGGACCCGTTCGAGTACGCGCTGCTGGAGCACGCGGGTGCCGGCGAGGATGTCGCCGATCACGCCCAGGGCGGCGAGCTGCACGGCCACTATGAACAGCGTCGCTCCCAAGATGAGCGACTGGATGTGCTGGCCGGGGTCGTCAGAGAAGAAGTAGAAGTAGAGGAAGCGCGCCCAGATCACGGCCCCGACCAGCGCCACGACGGCGGCCGCCGCGAGGAACACCCGCAGCGGCTCGTACATCGCGTAGATGCGGAAGATCGAGACGCTGTTGCGCCGCACGTAGGCCGCGGTCGAGGGGAACAGGCGCGACTCGCGCGTCTTCTCGTTCGTCCGGATCGGCACGTGGTCGACCGCCACGAGCATCTTGCCCGCCTGGATGATCGACTCGAGCGTGTAGGTGAACTTGGACACCACCTGCATCTGTAGCGCGGCCTCGCGGTTGTAGGCCCGGAAGCCGGAGGTGGTGTCGGGCACGTTGGTGCCGGAGGCCCGCCGCACGACGGCGCTGCCGAGCCGCTGGAGACGCTTCTTCAGCGGCGAGAAGTGCTCGATCTGGTCGGTCTCGCGGTCGCCGATCACCATGTCGGCCTCGCCCGCGAGGATCGGCCCGACGAGCTTGGGGATGTCGCCGCCGAAGTACTGGTTGTCGGCGTCCGTGTTGACGATGATGTCGGCGCCGAGCTTCAGCGAGGCGTCGAGGCCGGCCTGGAACGCCGCGGCCAGTCCCCTGTTGTTCGTGAGCCGCACCACGTGGTGCACCCCGTGCTCGCGCGCCACCTCCACGGTCCGGTCGGTGGAGCCGTCGTCGATCACGAGCCACTCGACCCGCTCGATGCCCTCAATCTCGCGCGGGAGGTCAGCGAGCGTGGAGGGAAGCGTTAGCTCCTCGTTGAAACAGGGGATCTGGATGATCAACTTCATGCGCGGGTCCGTAGCGTAGTTGGAGAGTGAATTAACACCTGATTCACAAGCCTTTCCTCTGCTAGCCTGCGCAACCTTCGCAATCCCCCGAGACGTTCGGAGCACCGACCCCAAATGACCACCGTTCTCGCGTATCTGGATCCCGGCAGCGGGAGCATGATCCTGCAGATCATCGCGGGTGGCCTGGCTGCGGTCGCAGTTACCGCCAAGCTGTACTGGCATCGCATCCTGAAGTTCCTCCGCATCCGCAAGGATGAGCCGGAAGCGCCCGAGCCGGACACCGCGCGCAGCACCGACGCGGCCTAGCTAGTTTTCCGGCAGGGCGGACGCGGGAGCCGCCCGGCTTCCCTTCATGTCCACGCCTGAAACGCCCACCACTTCAGCGCGCGCCGGCCTCGAGCCCGGCTCCTTTCGTGACCCCGAGAGCCGGGTGTTCTACTCGGGCGATGACGTGTACAGGGCGCTCTCGGCGGACGGCCTGAGCGACTTCGAGGCGCTCGAGGCCACGGGCCTGCTCGACGATACCCAAGTCGGGACTGACGCCCCTCGGGGCACAGGCGCGCGCATCGTGCGCACCGAGCGTGCAACCGAAGTTGCAGCGCTGCGCGACCTGCTCGTGCACGAACCGGCCGGGGTGCTCCGTCACGAGCGCATCCCATTCGTCTCCCATCCGTACGAGTGGACGTTCTCGATGCTGAAGGACGCGGCGCTGCTGCAGCTCGACCTGCTGCTGGCCGCCCTCGAGCACGACATGGTCCTGAAGGACTCGACGCCCTACAACGTGCAGTTCAAGGGCGCGCTCCCCACGTTCGTGGACGTGGGCTCATTCGAGCGCATACGCGAGGGCGAGCCGTGGGTGGGCTACCGGCAGTTCTGCATGCTCTACCTGTATCCGCTGCTGCTCCAGTCGGCGAAGCGGGTGCCCTTCCAGCCCTGGCTGCGCGGCTCGATCGACGGCATCCGGCCGAGCGAGATGCGCCCGCTGATGAACTTCCGGGACCGCTTCCGGAAGGGCGTCTTCACCAACGTGATCCTGCACGCGAAGCTCGAGGAGCGTTACTCCGACAAGCCGCAGCAGGTGAAGGACGAGGTGAAGCGCGTCTTCAAGAAGGAGCTGTTCGTGGCGAACGTGCGCAAGATGCGCAAGCTCGTGCAGCGGCTCGAGTGGGACCCGCCCAAGGGCGTCTGGACCGCCTACGGGGAGCGCAACAGCTACACCGACGACGACGCGCGGCGCAAGGACGATTTCGTCCGCGAGGTGGCCACGAGCCGCGACTGGAACCTCGTCTGGGACATCGGCTGCAACAACGGCCGCTACTCGCGGATCGCCGCCGAGGGCGCGCGCACGGTCCTGGCCGTGGACGCCGACCAGGGTCCGGTCGAGCTGCTCTACCGCGACCTGCGCGACGAGCGAAACGAGCAGATCCTCACGCTCACGATGAACCTCGCCGATCCGTCGCCGGGCCTCGGCTGGCGTGGCGTCGAGCGCAGGTCCCTGCCCGATCGCGGGAAGCCGGATCTCGTGCTCGCGCTCGCGCTCGTGCATCACGTGGCCATCAGCGCCAACGTGCCCATCAAGGAGTTCATCGACTGGCTCGCCTCGCTCGAGGCGGCTCTCGTGATCGAGTTCCCCACGCGCGAGGACCCGATGGTCAAGAAGCTGCTCGCGCCGAAGCGCGACGGCCTGCACCCGGACTACGAGCTTGGCTTCTTCGAGCGCACGCTGAACGAGGCCTTTGAGGTCGAGCGCAGCGAGCGCCTGGAGTCCGGTACGCGGGTGCTCTACTACGCCCGCCCGAAGTGAGCCGCGACTCAGCGAAGGAGGCCGGCTGGGCGTATCTCAACCTTGCCGTCCTCTGGACCTTCGCGGTCGCCCAGCCGCTCTTCGACCTCCTGAAGGACAACCCGGAGTTCTTCGCCGCGCGCGGCTCGACCGGCTTCGACATCGTCAGCTTCTCCGTGCTGCTGGTGGTGCTCCCGCCGGCGGTGCTCCTGGGGATCGAGCTGCTGCTCGGGCTGATCCGCCCCGAGGTCCGCAAGGGTGCGCACATCGTCTTCCTGGGCGCGCTCGTGGCCCTGATCGCCGCACAGGCCCTGAAGAAGTCGATCGACTCCTCCGACACGGTGCTGATCGTGGTGTCGGTGCTGGTGGGCGCGGCGATCGCGGCGCTCTGGGCGCGCGCCGAGCCCGTCCGCTCGTTCCTGAACGTGCTCTCGCCGGCACCGCTCGTCTTTTTGCTGCTGTTCCTGCTGAGCGGGCAGATCTCGGAGCTCGCGTTTCCGGACGAGGCCAAGGCGCGCTCGATCGGGGGCGTGTCGCGCGCGCCGATCGTGATGGTGCTGCTCGACGAGCTGCCCTCGAACACGCTCGTCGACGCGAACGACGAGCTCGACACCGAGCGCTACCCGGGTTTCGCGGAGCTCGCGAAGGACGCCACCTGGTTCAAGAACGCCTACACCGTGTACGACTCGACCGAGCGCGCACAGCCGGCGATCATGGACGGCAACCTGCCCGAGAAGGACAAGCAGCCGATCTCCTCGGACCACCCGAACAGCATCTTCAGCCTGTTCGCGAAGAGCCACCGGATGAACGTGAGCGAGGAGGCCACCTCGGTCTGCTCGCGCGACCTCTGCGAGGACACCCACCCCGAGGAGTCGTACGGCAGCCGGCTCTCGTCGATGTCGGAGGACCTCGGGCTCGTCTGGCTGCACGTGGTCTCGCCCCCGGACATCGAGAACGACCTGGCGAGCGTGTCCGAGAACTGGGGCAACTTCGGCGGGGGCGGCGACGAGGTGGAGGAGAGCCCGTCCGCCGCGGAGGTGAACACGCGCTCGAACCTCAACGGCGGGCGCGCCGTGCGGTTCCAGGAGTGGATCGACGACATCGTGCCCGGACGCCGCCCCGCGCTGAACTTCAAGCACACGCTGATGCCGCACGTTCCGTGGCAGTACCTGCCCTCGGGGAAGCGCTACCGCAAGGCGCCGAACGACGCGATCCCCGGCCTGTCGAACCAGTCCTTCGAGGACGCGGGCCAGCTGAACGTCCTGCTTCAGCGCCATTTCCTGCAGACAGAGTTCGCCGACCTCGAGCTCCAGCACCTGTGGAAGCACCTGAAGGACGACGGGCTGTGGGACGACGCGCTGATCGTCGTGGCCGCCGACCACGGCGTGGCGTTCCCGCACGCGCGCGAGCGCCGGCGGATGAGCCGTGAGACCGCAGACGAGATCGCGCCGGTGCCCCTGTTCATCAAGGCCCCCGGGCAGACGAACGGGAAGACGGACGACGCTTGGGTCGAGACGATCGACATCCTGCCGACGATCTTCGACATCCTGAACCTCGACCCGCGCGTGAAGATGGACGGCGCCTCAGCGTTCAGCGACGAGGTGCAGAACCGCGACGAGCTGCGCATCCTGATCCGCAACAGCTTCGAGGTGCTGCGCATCCCGGCGGACACGTTCACGCGCGAGCGCCGCGCGATCATCGACCGTAACCAGCGCCTGTTCGGCTCAGGCGCCGACGGGCCGGGTCGCGTGTACGAGATCGGACCGAACCCGGAGCTGATCGGCCAGCCGGCCTCGGCCGCGGGCGAGGAGCTCGACGTGGACCTCTCCTACCAGCCCGACTACGGGGACGTGGGCGCCGACCCGCTCTACGTACCGGTGCACGTGGTGGGGCGGGTGAACGGTCCCGATCGCCAGCCGCGCGACATCGCCGTGGCCGTGAACGGGACGATCCGCGCGGTCGGCAACACCTTCAAGCTCGCGGTGGGGGACGAGGGTGAGCTGGTGTCGGTGATGGTGCCGGAGTCGGCCTTCCAAGAGGGCCGCAACCGGGTGCAGGTCTTCGCGGCGCCCTAGAGGTCCGCGAGGCAGCCCTCGACGTCCTTCAGGAGCTCCTCGGTCCTCGGGTCCACCTCGGGATCGACGAAGAGCAGGGCGCTGCCGATCTGCTCCGCGCCCTCACCCGCGCCGCGGAACTGGGCGGCCTCCGCCTCGGCTGCGGTGAGGTAGAACTTCACGCGCGGCCCGGCGTCGAGCACGACCTCCTCGTCGTCCTCGCCCTCCACGTGCGCCGCGACCCCCTGCGCCTCCAGGCACGCGACCGTGCTGCCGGGCTTGTCCGACTCGTCGACCGCGGGTGCGGCGTCGTCGGAGCCGCAGCCTGCGAGGGCCACGGCGAGCACGAGGAGCGGGAGGACCAGCGGGCGCTTCACGAGGCGGCGCAGGCTAGCGGAGCGGCTTTGCGCGGCGGAACGCTCTCGCGACGGCGAGGAACGCCGGCTTGCGGTGGTTGTTCTCCTCGAGCAGGCTCTTGTTGTGCCAGGGCGGAGTGGCGTAGAGGTCCGGCGCGCCGCCCTGCCAGGTCTGGTGCACGCGGAAGTCGCGCAGCGCCCAGTAGATCGAGCCGTTCACGAATGGCTTCGACGCGTGGATCGCCAGATGCTCCGTCGCAAACTTGCGCTGGAACTCGTAGGTGCCCTTCTGCTCGACGGGCCCGGAGCGCGTGGCCTCCGCGCCGAACTCCGTGATCATGAGCGGCAGGTCCGGGTTCTCGGCGTGCAGCGCGTCGAGGTAGCCGCTGAAGTCCGCGGTTGTGGTGGACGGCTGGTCGGGCAGGTTCTCCGCCACCGAGCGGTACCAGCCGAAGTACTCGTTCACCCCGAGCACGTCGAGGTACTGGTGAGCGTCCGTGGTCAGCGGCTCACCCACACGCGACTGGCGGTCGAGGCCGACCAGTCGCGTGTCGTCGAGCTCGCGCACGGCGGCTGCCGCGTCGCGGATGTAGCGCACGAGGGCCGGCCCGTAGGCGCCGAGGTTCGGTCCCGCCTCGGATGGCTCGTTGGCGAGCGCCCACGTGAGGATCGAGGGGTGGTTGCTGTTGTTCCGCACCGTGAGCTCCGCCGCGCGCAGCGCGAGCTTGCGGACGCCGGACTTCACCCAGTTCGAGGTGGGTACCTGGTAGACCGGCACGTCGACCCAGTACATGATCCCCGCGCGGTCGAGCGCCTCGATGAAGGCGGGGTGGAGCGGATAGTGCGAGCGCGTGATCGTGGCGCCGAGGTTCTTCAGCCGGTTGATGAGCTGCGTGCGGGTGCGCTGCGAGAGCGCGCCGCCCTCCTGGGCATCGTCCTCGTGGACGCTCGCGCCCCTGAGGTTGAGCCGCTTGCCGTTGAGCTCGATGATCCCGCCCGGCAGCGTCTCGATCTTGCGCACGCCGAACGAGAACCGGTAGGTGCCGCGCCGCTCGCGCTGGGTCACGGCGGTCACGGACGCGTTGTAGAGCTCCGGCGAGCGCGGCGCCCAGAGCCGCGGGTTCTTGATGATGAACGTCTCTGAGAGCTCGCGCCGGCTGAGCGCGGGGACCGTCTCGGGCTCGATCTTGAAGCGCTCGCCGGAGATGCTGATGATGAGCGACACGTCGCGGTCCTTCTTCGTGAAGTTGCGCAGCGTCGTTCGCAGCTCCACCCTCGCCCGACCGCCCACGCGCTTGAGCCGTGGCAGCGCGGTCACGTGCTCCACGTCGACCGTGTCCACGCGCCTCACGTACACCTCGCGCAACAGCCCGCCGAAGTTCCACCAGCCACCCGTGCCGAAGCCGTTGAAGGCGGCCGGCCGCCAGTGCGTGAGGTCGGTGTTGCTTCGCAGTGAGGAGACCTCGGCCACGAGCGTGTTGCGTCCCTTGCGCAGGTTCTTCAGCAGCACCTCGAACGGGAAGTAGCCGGTGACGAGGGCGAGCTCCTGCCCGTTCAGCCAGACCTTCGTCCGGTAGTTCCCGCCCTCGAAGCGCACCTTCCAGAAGTGCAGCGCCTTCTTCGGGGAGCGCGGCAGCGTGAACTCCTTGCGGTACCAGCCGATGGAGGGACGGTTCTCGGTCGTGTCCGTGGCGTTCCAGTTGTGGGGGACCGTGATCATGTTCCAGCCAGTGAGGTCGTCCTGGTCGAACCAGCGCTCGTCCTCGCCCACGAGGGCGTGGTCCTGGCGGAAGTACCACGTGCCGCCGAGCAGCTGGCGGTCGGTCTGCCCCTCGCGGATGAGCGGCTTGCCTCCCGGTGCCTCAACGAGCAGCTCCGGCGCCACCGGCGGCGGAGTCTGGGTCCCGCCTGGGGGCGCCTCGCCGCCGCCCTGCGCGAACGCGGGGAGTGGGGAGGCTGCCATGACGGCCAGGCAGGCGAGAATGGTGAGCTTAGGGGCGGCCACGAGAGGGGAAGCGTCGGAGAGTAGCGGCGCTTCAAGACACCCGTCTGGGGGTAAGTGCAACTGCTACGGTCAGCCGCGCCGCCTCTCTCGCCATGAACCGTCGTTTCGCGATCATTCAAGCGCTGGTATCGCTCGTCGCGTTGGCGGCGGTCGTCTGGTGGGCGAGTCGACAGGACTCGCCCCATATCCCCACCGACGGGGCCGCGATTGCGTGGCTCTGTGCGGCAGTCGGGCTGTACGCCCTCGCCACGCTCGTGCGCGCCGAGCGCTGGCACAAGATCCTCGAGCTGGCCAAGGTCCACGCCCGGCGCATCGATTGCTACGCCCTCACCACGGTCGGATACATGGGCAACAACGTGCTGCCGGCGCGCGCGGGTGAGGCGCTGCGCGTCGTGCTGCTCGCCCAGCGCTCGGACGGCAGCAAGCGCACCCTGCTCGGGTCCGTGGTCGCGGAGCGCATGCTCGACCTGATCGCGCTCATCACCATTTTCGTCGTCACCGTCTACGGCGTGCTGAGCACCTCCAAGGTGCTGCCCACGGACCATCCGCTGGTAGTCACCGGCGTAGGCGTGGGGCTCCTGGTGACCGCGGCAATCGCGGTCTGGGTCCTGCGTGCTCACCACGTCTTCGAGCGCGTGCGCGACTGGCTGCGCCCGCTGGCCGACGCACCGCGAGCGCTGCTCAACCGCTGGGGCCTGATCCTGCTCGCGGGCACGTTCGTGCTGTGGTCGCTCGAGGCAACCGTGTACCTGGCCGTGGCCCACGCCATCGACCTGGACTTCTCGGTGAGCGGCGCGCTCTACCTCGTGGCGCTCACGAACTTCGTGGCCGCGCTGCCCGCTGCGCCCGGCTCGATCGGGACGTTCGACGCCGCGGTGGCGTTCGGCGCCAAGGCTCTCGGTGCCAGTGGCTCAGCCGCGTTGTCGTACGTGATCCTGCTGCGCTTCGTCCTGTACGTGCCGATCACGGTGTTCGGGCTCGTCGTGCTGGTCACTCGCTACGGCGGCTGGTCGCGGCTGCGGTCGGCGGCGCGGCTCGAGGCCTCGCGCGCGTAAGCGGCGATGTCAGCCATTTCGACCGGGGCGCGCCGGGGCAAGAGCATCATCGTCGGCCGCGTGCTGGACAGCCATGGCGCCCAGATGGCGCTCATCATCGTGGGCTGCCTGGCGATCTCTGCGCTCACGCTGATCTACCCGTCCACGCCCACGTACGACCCGTGGGCCTGGATCCTCTGGGGACGCGAGATCGCGCACCTCGACCTCGTGACCGAGGGCGGCCCCTCGTGGAAGCCGTTCCCGATCCTCTTCACCGTCCCGTTCTCGTTCTTCGGCCAGGACCTGGCGCCGTACCTCTGGCTCTGGGTGGCGCGTGCGGGCGGCCTGTTCGGCTGCGTGATGGCCTTCCGGATCGCGTACCGGCTGAGCGGCGGCCGCATCTACGGCGCGCTCGCCGGCGTGTCGGCCTTCGCCGCTCTCATGTCGTCCAACAAGTACGTGCGCGACGCGGCGCTCGGGAACTCGGAGCCGATCCTCGCCGCGGTGGTGCTGTGGGCCTTCGAGCGCCATCTCGACGGCCGGCGCGACCACGCGCTCTACCTCGGCGTCGCCGCTGCGCTGCTCAGGCCTGAGGCGTGGCCGTTCCTCGGGCTCTACGGCCTCTGGCTCTGGGTCTACGAGCCGCATCTGCGCAAGCGGCTCGTCGCCTTTGCCGTGCTCGTGCCCGCGTGCTGGATCCTGCCGGAGTGGTGGGGAGCGGGCGACCCATTCCGGGCCGGCTCGCGCGCCAACGCGCCGAACCCCGGCAGCGCTGCCTTCGCGGACTTCCCGGCCTACGAGCTGTTCAAGCGCTTCGCGGAGAGCACGGTCGCGCCGGTCGAAGCGGGCACGCTGGTGGCCGTCGGGGTCGCCGCGGTGGCGTGGGTGCGAAGACGGGCCCAGGGCGATGTACTCGCGCTGGCGGCGCTCGGCTTCCTCTGGTTCGCGCTCGTCGCGGTGATGACTCAGGAGGGCTTCGCGGGCAACCAGCGCTACCTGATGGTCACCACCGCAGCGGTCTCGGTGCTCGGGGGCGTGGGCGCGGTGCGCGTGCTCCAGGGCATGGAGAGACTCGGCGACCGCTGGTTCGGCGCCCGCGGTCCGCGTGCCGGCGCGGTCACGGCCGCGATCGCGCTCTTGGCCGGGGTCGCGATCGCGTCCCCGACGATCGTGGCCAAGGCCGACAACACCGGCCGCGTCCAGGGCGGTATCGAGCACGAGGCGTTCCTGTGGCACGACCTGAAGGCCCTGATCGACGCGAACGGGGGGAAGGAGCGCCTGCTCGCCTGCGGCGGCGTCTTCAGCGGCCCGTTCCAGACCCAGATGGTGGCCTACGAGCTCGGCGTGCACGGCATCAACGTCGGCTGGAAGGTCACGCCCGCCCCGGGAGTGGCCTTCCGCACGCGCACGGTGCCGGACGGCCCGCTCGTGACCAAGCCAACCGACGACCGCTTCAGGCTGGTGGACCAGCAGGGCAAGTGGCGCCTCCTCACGGTTCCCCCAGACGGCAACAGGCGCGGCGAGTGTCCGCCGTCCGGGCCCGACACACCCACGGCACCGCCCGCGCCGGGGTCCTCTGCCGGCAACCGCCCGGTGGAAGTAATCGGCCGCTGACGTGGTGAGCGCTCACTAGGATCGCCGGGTGGCAAGCGTCGCTTCTCGTCCACGAGCCCTGCCCCGGCTCGGCTCACTCCCCCACAGCTTCGTGCTGCCCGGCCTCGTGCTGCTCGGGCTGTTCGCCGTGTCGGCGTACCTGCGCACGAACTCGCTGGGCGAGTCGCTCTGGATGGACGAGGGGCTCTCGATCGGGATCGCGTCGCAGCCGCTGTTCGACATCCCGTCGATCCTGCGGATGGATGGCTCGCCGCCGCTCTACTACATGCTCCTGTCCGCGTGGATGGACCTCGTGGGCGACGGCCCCGCCGAGACCCAGGCGCTGTCGGTGGCGGTCGCGCTGCTCGCGATCCCCGGCGGACTGTGGGCAGGCTGGAGCCTCTTCGGGCGCCGCGCCGGCCTCTTCTGCGCAGCGATGTGCGCGGTCAATCCGTTCCTGACCGCCTACGCGCAGGAGACCCGCATGTACGCACTCATGCTGGTCATGTCGCTGCTCGCCACGGCGGCCTTCCTGCACGTGTTCGCGTTCGGGCGCCGGCGTTACCTGCCGCTCTTCATGATCCTGCTCGCGGGGATGCTCTACACCCACAACTGGGGCCTCTTCCTCGGCGCGGGGCTAGCCCTGGGACTGATCCCCTGCTGGTACGTGTCCGAGAACCGCTCGAGCTTCTGGAAGGACGCGCTGCTCGGGTTCGGCGGGGCCGGCCTCCTCTACCTGCCCTGGGTTCCCACGCTTCTCCACCAGGTGGAGCACACCGGCGCGCCCTGGCTCAACTCGCCGAACTTCGGCGCACCCGTGCAGATCTCGAAGGCGCTGCTCGGTGGCGGCACGCCGACCGTGGCGCTCGTGCTCGCGGGCGGTTCCGGCATGGCGCTGATCCTGGCCCGCCGCGTGGAGGACAAGGAGCGCACGGCGCTGCTTGCCGGCGCGGTGATCGTGCTCGGCACGCTGTGCGTGGCCTGGATCGTCTCGCAGGTCTCGCCCGCGTGGACCACGCGCTACCTGGGCGTGCTGCTCGGGCCGATGCTGCTCCTCGGCGCGCTCGGCCTGGCACGCGCGGGGACCCTCGGCCTGGTGGCGCTCGCGATCATCATCGGGATCTGGGCGATCCCCAAGAGCTACGGGCTCGAGAACAAGTCGAACGCCTCGGACCTGCGCGACAACGCGGTGCCCGAACTTCGTCAGGGCGACCTCGTGCTGTCGATGCAGCCGGAGCAGGAGCCGCTGCTCGCGTACCACCTCGAGCAGCTCGGCGGAGCACCCGAGCTGCGCTACGGCAACCCGATGGGCCCGGTCGAGAACGATCGCGTCATGGACTGGACAGACGCCTACGACAAGCTCAAGGCGGCGACCCCATCGAAGAACCTCGAACCGCTGATTGCTAGTCTGCCGCCCGGCGGGCGCGTCCTCATCGTTCACCCCGTGACCTCACGTGCGGATGACTGGGACGCGCCCTGGACGGAGCTTGTCAGGCGCCGGGCCGCCCAATGGGGCGCGGCGCTTGCGACCGATCCACGCCTCGAGCGGGTGGCCGCTTTCCGGCGCGGGGCCGTTCCCCGCACCTACCGCCGAGCCACGCGCATCGGAGTGCGTGGCGTCATGTACGAGAAGACCGGATGAACGAGAACGAGACCAAGCCACAGCCCCCTGCAAACCTCGCGCGCCCCGACATGCGCGATAAGCCGACCGTGATCCTCGGCGCCGGCCCCGCCGGGCTGACGGCGGGCTATCTGCTCGCGAAGAAGGGCCTGCCCGTGGTGGTGCTAGAGGCCGAGGACCAGGTGGGCGGCATCGCCAAGACCGCGGTGCGGGACGGCTACCGCTTCGACCTCGGAGGCCACCGCTTCTTCACGAAGGTGAAGGAGGTGGACGACCTCTGGCACGAGATCATGCGCGAGGACTTCCTGAAGCGCCCGCGCATGTCGCGGATCTACTGGCACCACAAGTTCCTGGACTATCCGCTGCGCGGCCCGGACGTGATCAAGAAGCTGGGGCCGGTGGACCTGACCAAGGCGTTCCTCTCGTACCTGTGGGCGAAGGTGACGCCCAAGGGCAGGGAGGACACGTTCGAGCAGTGGGTCGTGAACCGCTTCGGCCGCTGGCTCTTCAACGAGTTCTTCAAGTCCTACACCGAGAAGGTCTGGGGCGTACCCACCACTGAGATCCGCGCGGACTGGGCTGCCCAGCGCATCAAGGGCCTGTCCTTCTTCAGCGCCGCCAAGTCGGCGTTCTTCGGCAACAAGGGCGACAAGATCAAGTCGCTCATCTCCGAGTTCAACTACCCCCGCTATGGCCCGGGCCAGATGTGGGAGACGATGACCGACGACATCCGCAAGCTCGGCGGCCAGGTGCTGCTCGAGCACAAGGTCACGAAGCTGGACTTCGAGGGCGAGCGCTGCGTGCGCGTGCACGTCGGCGACGACAAGGTGTTCGAGCCCTCAGCCGTGATCTCGTCGCTGCCGCTGCGCAATGCGGTCGGCATCGCGAACCCGCACCCGCGGTCGGAGGTCGTGGCAGCCGCGAAGGGGATGCGCTACCGCGACTTCCTCACCGTCGCGGTGGTGCTGAACGGCGACGACATCTTCCCGGACAACTGGATCTACATCCACGACCCGAGCGTGAACGTCGGCCGCATCCAGAACTTCCGCTCGTGGAGCCCGTGGATGGTGCCCGACCCGTCGAAGGCCTGCGTGGGCCTCGAGTTCTTCTGCTTCGCCGGCGACGAGCTGTGGGAGACAGACGACGACAAGCTCGTGGCGCTGGGCATGCGCGAGCTCGAGCAGCTCGGCCTGGCGCGACGCGAGCAGCTCGAGTTCGGCTTCGTCGAGCGGGTGCCGAAGGCCTACCCGATCTACGACGCGGAGTACTCCGAGCGCGTATCCACGATCCGCACCTGGCTCGACGGCCTCGACAACTACATCCAGGTGGGCCGCAACGGGCTGCACCGGTACAACAACTCGGACCACTCGATGCTCACGGCCATGCGCGCCGTGGACAACCTCGTGGACGGGGCCGACCACGACATCTGGGCGGTCAATGCCGAGTCCGTGTACCACGAAGAGGGGAAGCAGGACGACCAGCAGCCCTACATCGAAGCTCCTGAGACGGACTCGATGAAGGAGCCGCTGCACTCCTGAGCGGCGGCGCGCTCGCCCTGGCGCTAGGCGCCGCGGTATTGCACGCCGGCTGGAACGTGCTGCTCGCGGGGTCGCGGGACACGGCCGCCTCGACCGCCGGCGTCCTCATCTTCGGCGTCGCGCTGCTGGCGGTGCCGGCGCTGCTCACCGGCGGCGTTTCGTCGGAGGCGGTGCCCTTCATCGCCGGGTCGGCGGCGCTGGAGCTGGCGTATTTCGTTCTGCTCGCCCGCGCCTACGACGGCGGTGAGGTGTCGGTCATCTATCCGATCGCTCGTGGGTCGGCCCCGGTCGTGGTCCTGGTTTTCGGCGCGATTGCATTGAGTGAGAGCGTGTCTTTGGGCGCCACCGTGGGCGTCCTCGCCATCGCCGCCGGGGTCCTCTTGGTTGGGTTTGGCGCTTTACGTTTCCGTTTCGCAACGGAAAGCGCCAGACCCCTGCGGGACGTGTGGTTTGGGCTGGCGATCGGGGCCGTTATCGCGTCTTACACGCTGGTGGATTCCGAGGCGGTTGAGCACGCGGATCCGATCGCTTACCTCGCGCTCGTCGTTGCGCCGTGTGCGCTCGTCTATCCCTTCGTCGCGAGGACGCGGCCCGATCTGAGCCCCAGGACGGCGCTCACCGCCGCCGCCACCTTCGGCGCCTTCCTCATGGTGCTCGCCGCGTTCCGGCTTGCCCCGGCGGCGCCGGTGGCCGCGGTGAGAGAGAGCAGCGTTGTAATCGCCACCCTCTTCGCTGCTGTCTTTCTCCACGAAGCGGTGAGCCCAAGGAGAATCGCCGGGGCGGTATGCGTCGTGGCCGGCGTGGCCGCGATCGCCTACTCGTAGTACGGCAGCGGCCCGCCGGCCGCGTCGAGCACCGTCTGGTAGAGCTCCTCGCTCACCTTCGGGTTCTGCTTCACCACGTTGGTGAACTCCTGTGGGTCCGCGCGCAGGTCGCAGAGCGTGCGCTCGTTGCCCTGGTTGTCGCCGATCAGCACCCAGTCGTCGGTGCGGATGAAGAAGCGGTTGTACATGCCGCCGTAGTGGAAGTCGCGCGTCTCGGTCGGGCGGCCGCCGTCGAGGAGGGGGGAGAGGTCGGTTCCGCCCGCCCACTCGGGCCGGTCGATGCCGACCATCGAGAGCAGCGTTGGGCCCACGTCGTGGGTGGATGCGAAGTAGTCGTTGGTTCGGCCGGCCGCGCGCCCATCCGGATGCACGATGACGAACGGCACCTGGGCCAGCTCGGGATGGAGTTGCGAGGGCACCTTGCCGGTGTAGCCGCGCTCGCCGAGCAGATAGCCGTGGTCGCTCATCAACACGATGACCGTGTTCTCGTGCAGTCCGAGCTCGCGGAAGCGTTCCATGAAGTGGCCGAACCAGCGGTCGGTCATGGTCACCTCGGCGGCGTACACCGCCCTCAGCCGTCGCACCAGATCCGGCGTGTAGTTGCGGGCGAAGCCGTAGTCCGTGACGCCCACCTCGGGACCCTCATAGGTGGGATCGCCGTACATCTCGAGGTACTTGGGGGGCGGGCTCCAGGGTTCGTGAGGGTCGAAGCAGTCGATGGTCAGCGCGAAGGGCTGGCGGCGGCGCGCATCATCGAGCATGTCGGCGGCGCCCTTGAAGATGCGCGCGGCGCAGGTCTCCTCCTCGTCGCGGCCCTCGCCCGTGTTGGCGAGGTACTTGCGCATGCCGGGGATGTAGCGCTCGTCGCGCAGGAATGGCGGCAGCCAGTGGTTGACGGTCTCGAGCGACACGTTCTCGGGCGGCTGCCTGAAGCCGGACTGTCCCACGATCGTCTTCCACGAGTGGAAGGTCTCGCGGAACGGCTCGTAGGCCTTCATGAACGCCAGGAACGGGTTGTCGCTGATCTGCGCCGACCAATAGCCGGCGTCGCGCAGCGCCGTCGTGAACGTGTGCTTCGGGTCGTCGATCGGCAGCCAGCCAGGGCTCGTTCCGATCTCCTTGTTCGGCGTCCAGTCGCGGTACGGGAAGATCCGACGGGAGCTGAAGATCGAGCGGCGCGCCGGCACCGTGACCATCGCCTCGGGGAAGGCGCGCGTGAAGCGCAGCCCACGACGAGCGAGCGCGTCGATGTTCGGCGTCTGCACCTGCGACCCGTATGCGCCGACGTGGTCCGGCCGCAGCGTGTCCACGATGACGAACAGGACGTTCAGCTGCTCGCCGTCCCCAGAATCGCCGCCGTCCGCACTGCACCCGAGCGCCGGGAAAATGGCCGCGCCGGCGGCGCCAGCAGCACCGGCCTGCAGCAACCGCCGGCGGCTCAGGCGCGTGTCCACGCGGCCGGAGAGTAGCGACGGGGCTAAACGCAGCGGCTGTTTTGCCGAAAAGGAAGAGAGATGTCACGCATTCGCTTCCTCTTCCTTGTCCTCGCTCTCGCCGCCGCCTTCCCGGCCGCCGTGTCAGCCCAGGACTATCCCGCCGGCCGGCTGGTCGATCCAGCGATGGATGCGCCGCCCGCGAGCGTCCCGCGCGGTCCTGTCGGCGAGTACCCCGAGGACTGGGCCAAGTGCGTGTCCGAGACCAATCCGGCCTGGCCGACCGCACCCCTTGGCATCGACCCCAAGGGGGTTGACCCGGCGCTCCCCAATCCGCTGCTCGGGCAGCGCTTCTTCATGGACCGCATGGAGCCCGCCTACATGCAGTGGGCGAGGTGGAAGCGCGCGGGAGAGAACTTCAGGGCCGACACGATCTGGAAGCTCGCGCGTGAGCCTCGCTTCCGCTGGTTCGGCAAGTTCACGCGCCCGCGCATGCAGAAGAAGATCCGCGGCTTCCTGGACCGCGTGCAGTGCGACCAGCCCGGCACCGTGCCGCTGATGATCGTGATGCGCCACCAGGGCAAGGGCTGCAGCGGCACCTATCGCGCGGGCGGCGAGGCCGAGGACCGGCGCACCATGAGTTGGTACGACGACTTCGCCGACTCGGTCGGCGACGCCCGCGTCGTGATCGGCTTCGAGCCGGACTCGCTCGGGACCGTGGACTGCCTGGCACGCGACCGCCGCCAGGACCGCCTGGACGTGCTGCGCTACGGCGTGGACAGGCTCTCGGAGCTTCCGAACGCCACCATCTACCTCGAGGCCGGCGCCTCCGACTGGGAGGCCGCCACGCGCACCGCCAATCAGCTGCGCTACATCGGCATCCGCAAGGTGCGCGGCTTCATGCTCAACGTGACCCACCACGACTGGACGCGCAACAACATCCAGCACGGGCTCGAGATTTCGCGCATGGTGGGCGGCAAGCACTTCATCATCAACACGTCCTACAACGGCCGCGGCCCGCTTCACTACAAGAAGTGGCTCAACAAGGCCCAGCACAAGTGGCGCCGCATCAACGTGTGGTGCCATCCCGGCCTGCGCGGCCTGGGGCCGGCTCCGACCACGGCCACCTCGCACCCGCTGGTGGACGCCTACATGTACATCAACCGGCCGGGCTACTCGGCTGGATCGTGCAACGGCGGTCCGCTTCCGGTGGGCACCTGGTGGGCCGACCGCGGCCTGATGTACGCCGAGTATGCGACCGACTGGGAGTCGCCGCCCAAGGGCACTGTGCACGGCCACTTCAAGCGCTACTCGCTCAGGGCCCTCGGCGCCTTCGGGCGCTAGAACACCGGCGCGGGCTCCTTCGCCTGGGGCACGCGGATCACCGGCGGCCCTGAGGCCTGCTCGCAGTCGTCCAGCCGGTAGACCCGCACCGTCGGGCCCGGACGGTGGTACCCGGGCGGGTAGTAGTTGTAGGAGAGGTCGAAGCTGAACGGCACGGGGTCGGCGCCCTCGTCGTACGGGCTGAACTCGCGCACGAGCCGCGCTTCGTCCTCGATGCGCTCGTAGTAGGCGCGCGCCCCCGGGTCGCCCGTCTGAAGCGCGCGGTCGCGCACCACGTCCACCGTCATGACGAGGCAGTAGCCGTAGAGGCGGTAGTCGTCGATCACCTCCGGCCCGAGCACGGCGTGATAGGAGGACGCGCGCACGCCACCGTCCGGGCGCGCCACGAGGCCGGGCTTGTATTGCGCGCAGATGCGCCTGCCGCCGTCGGCCACGTATGACCAACCCGGCTCGGTCCAGCCGCTGCGTCGTTCACAACGGCTGAGCCAGCTCGGTGGGTCGCCCTCCGGGTTCGAGCGGAACCAGCGGCCGGGTACCGCGGGCTCGACGGCGAGGCGCAGCGCGGGCGGGTAGTTCGCCTCGATCCAGTCGCGCGCCTGCTGGCGGGTGTCGTCACGGCCGAGCACCTGCGCGCTGCGGATGTCCGCGGCGAGCGGCTGCACGAGCACGAGCGCGGTCAGGCCGGCCAGCACCGCGGCGGCGGTGCGGGCGCGGAAGCGGCGCCCGTGCGCGCGGTGCGTCTGCACGCGTGCCGCGATCAGTTCGGACATCCGGGTGAGCGCCAGCGCGGCGAGCATCGCGAGCGCCGGATAGGCGGGGAGCAGCCAACGCCCGAAGTAGCGCGACTGGACGCTGAGGTACACGAACAGCGCCACCGGCACCGCCAGGAGCATCAGCCCGCGCACCAGATTGCGACGCAGCTCGACGGCAGCGCCGAACACTGCCGCGATCGCCGCGGCCCATCCGAGGCCCCAGGTGAGGCTGTCGAGGTAGTACGAGACGCCGCCCGACTCCTGACCCGGCTTCGGCTGGTCCGCCGCCACCTCGGCCTGGTCGCGGAGGTCGCTCCACCACGCGTCAAGCGAGCCGAACACATACGGGTTGAGCGCCACGAAGACGAGCCCTGCGAGGGCGGTCCCGAGCGCCAGGCCACCTACGGCGCGCAGGGGGTCGTCTCGCAGCTGCGCGAGCGCCGCGAGCGCGAGCGGCACGAGCGCCAGGCCCGCCGTGTACTTGAACGACAGGGCCAGGCCGGCCGCCGCGCCGGCGGCAGCGAAGAAGCGGGTGCGCCCGTCCTCGTACGCCCACACGGCGAAGCCGAGCGCGAGCGACACGCCCACGAGCGCTCCCACGTCGGTGACGGCCACGCGCGAGTACGCGACCGGGAGGAACGCGAAGGCGAGCAGCGCGGCGGCCACCAGCCCCTCGCGCACGCCCCAGAGCCGCCGCGCGGCCCAGTACGTGGCCGCGACGCCGGCCGTGCAGAGGAGCGCGGCGAGCGCCCGGGCCGCGATCCACATCTCCGTCGGGTTCTTGTCGAACTGATCGGTGACGTTGCCGAACGGCAGATCGAAGAGGAAGCCGAGCGGCCCGTACAGCACCCGGAACAGGACGTAGATCAGGTAGGTGTACGCCGACGGGTTCTGGTAGTAGCCCGGGTCGAGGTCCTCCCAGAACATCTCCACGGCGCGGCTCGTGAAGTGCGAGCCCTCGTCGATCGAGTAGACGAACGGCAGGCCGTAGTCGATGTTCCAGAGGCGCAGGCCGAGACCGGCGACCAGGATCAGCGCAAGCACGAGGCGGTGCACGCGGCCGGACGTTAGACGCCGCCCAGCCGTGTCGGCCGCGGAAACACCGCTGGTATCGTTGACTCGCGAGTCAATCCGGCTCAGAAAGTGCCTCGGAATGCCAGAGACCACGGCCACAGAGCGCGACGCGCGACATCTTGAGAGGGCCATCGAGCTGGCCACCCGGGCGCGCGGGCAGACGAGCCCGAACCCGATCGTGGGCGCCGTGGTGGTGAAGAACGAGCGCGTGATCGGCGAGGGCATCACCCAGCCGCCGGGCGAGCAACACGCGGAGGCGGTGGCGCTCGATGCCGCTCAGGGGAACACGGCCGGGGCCACCCTGTACGTCTCGCTCGAGCCCTGCTGCCATGAGGGCCGCACGCCGCCGTGCACGGACGCGATCATCAGCGCCGGCATCACCCGGGTGGTGATCGCTTCGGACGACCCGACTCCGAAGGCCGCCGGGCGCGGCCCCGGCATCCTTCGCGACGAGGGTGTGCGCGTGGACTTCGTGGACGGCGCCATCGCCGACGCGGCGCGCATGCTGAACCAGCCCTTCCGCAAGCACGCCCGCACTGGCCGCCCGCTGGTGGTCTTCAAGTCGGCGATGACGCTCGACGGCAAGGTGGCCACCCGCACCGGCGACTCCCAGTGGATCTCCGGCCAGGCCAGCCGCGCGCGCACACACCGCTGGCGCGCCGAGTCCGACGCCGTGGCCGTGGGCATCGGCACCGCGCTGGTGGACGACCCCCGGCTCACCGCCCGCATCGAGGGCGTGGCGCGCCAGCCGCGCCGGGTGGTGTTCGACTCGGAGGCGCGCCTGCCGCTCGACTCGCAGCTCGTGCGCGAGGTTGCCGACGTGCCGCTGATCGTGGTCTGCTCGCGCGCGGCCTCGCGGACGTCCATGCAGGGGCTCGAGTCGGCCGGAGTGGACGTGATCGTGGCCAGCGGCGAGAACGAGGGCGCGCGCGTGGAGCACGCGCTCGACGAGCTGGGCGCGCGCGACATCCAATCGCTGCTGCTCGAGGGCGGCCCCCACCTGGCCGGCGCCTTCCTCGAGGCCGGTGAGATCGACGAGGCGCGCATCTTCCTGGCACCGCTGATGCTCGGCGGCGCGAAGGCGAAGACGGCCGTCGAGGGCATCGGGCTCGATGAGATCGCCGCCGCGCCGCGAGCGCTCGCCATCGAGGCCGAGCGGATCGAGGACGACGTGCTGATCGTGGCCCGCTTCAAGGAGTGGTGAGGTGTTCACGGGGCTCGTAGCCGGAAAGGGCGTGATCCGCATGCTCCGCGACGGCCGGCTCGAGGTGGAGACGCCGCTCGCCACCGAGCTCTCGCCCGGCGACTCGATCGCCGTGAACGGCGTCTGTCTGACCGCGGTCGAGCCGAACGGCGGGTCGTTCGCCGCCGACGTGATGCCGGAGACGCTGCGCCGCACCTCGCTCGCCCCGCTCGGCGAGGGCGACGAGGTGAACATCGAGCTGCCGCTGCGCGCCGGCGACCGCCTCGGCGGGCACTTCCTCCAGGGGCACGTGGACGGCACCGGCACGGTCGAGTCCGTGCGCGAGGACGGCGTCTCGCGCGTCGTGCGCGTGAGCGCCACGGCGGAGCTGCTGCGCTACGTGGTCGAGAAGGGATCGATCGGCATGGACGGGGTGTCCCTTACCGTTTCCGCTGTGGACGACGAGGCGTTCGAGGTGTCGCTCATCCCCGAGACGCTCGAGCGCACGACGCTCGGAGCGGCGGCCCCCGGCCGCCCGGTGAACCTCGAGGTCGACGTGCTCGCCAAGTACGTGGAGAAGCTGAGGGCATGACGAATCCCCCGTTCAGCACGATCGAGGAGGCCATCGAGGACATCCGCGACGGCAAGATGGTCGTGGTCTGCGACGCGGAGGACCGCGAGAACGAGGGCGACCTCACGATGGCCGCCCAGTTCTGCACGCCGGACGCGATCAACTTCATGGCCACCCACGGCCGCGGGCTGATCTGCCTCGCGCTGACCGGCGACCGCTGCGACGAGCTCGGGCTCGACCTGATGGCCGCAAAGAACGAGTCGCCCTTCCAGACCGCCTTCACGGTCTCGATCGAGGCGCGCGAGGGGATCACAACCGGAATCTCCGCGCACGACCGCGCGCACACGGTTCAGGTGGCGATCGACCCGAGCTCGCGTCCGCATGACCTCGTCCAGCCGGGGCACATCTTCCCCCTGAAGGCGAAGGACGGAGGGGTGCTCGAGCGCACCGGCCAGACGGAGGCCGCCATCGACCTCGCCCGGCTCGCGGGCCTCAACCCCTCGGGCGTGATCTGCGAGGTGATGAACGACGACGGCACGATGGCGCGTGTGCCGGACCTCGAGGTCTACTGCCAGAAGCACGGGCTGAAGATGGTCACGGTGGCCGACCTGATCGCCTACCGGCGCCAGAACGACAAGCTGATCGAGCGCGTCGTCGAGGCCCGCCTCCCGACCACGTTCGGCGACTTCGACGTGGTCGGCTTCCGCTCGCTCGTGGACGACAAGCACCACGTGGCGATGGTCAAGGGAGCGATCGACGGCCAGGAGGACGTGCTCGTGCGGGTGCACTCCGAGTGCCTCACGGGCGACGTGTTCCACTCGCTGCGCTGCGACTGCGGCCAGCAGCTCGAGGACGCGCTCGCCCGCATCGAGAGCGAGGGCCGCGGCGTGCTGCTCTATCTCTCCCAGGAGGGGCGCGGGATCGGCCTGCTCAACAAGCTGCGCGCCTACAGGCTGCAGGAGGAGGGGCTCGACACCGTCGACGCCAACATGAAGCTCGGCCTGCCCGCCGATCTTCGCGACTACGGGATCGGCGCTCAGATCCTCGTGGACCTCGGGCTCAGCTCGATCCGCCTGCTCACGAACAACCCGAGGAAGATCGTGGGCCTCGAGGGCTACGGCCTGACCGTGACCGACCAGGTGCCGATCGAGCACGCGCCCGGCGAGCACAACCGCGACTACCTGCGCGCGAAGAAGGAGCGCCTCGGCCACATGCTGCACCACCAGGGCCTCGCGCTCGACGAGGAGATGATCCACGAGGAGCGCGTGCAGGACCGCCAGCGGGCGCGCGCCGAGGACGCCGACCCGTACGGCCAGGGCCCGGCGCCGCGCCGCCCGGAGAATGCCTGACGTCCATGCCTGACGTCTACGCGGCCTGTGTCGGCCGCTTCTACGAGGAGCTGGCCGAGCGGCTGGTGGAGGGCGCGCAGCGGGTGTTCGAGGAGGCCGGGGCCACCGATGGAGGTGCACGACGTGCCCGGCGCCTTCGAGCTGCCGCTCGCCGCGCGCTACTGCGCCGACACCGGCCGCTATGCCGGCGTGGCGTGCCTCGGTGCCGTGATCCGCGGCGAGACAGACCACTACGACTTCGTCTGCGCCGAGGCGGCCAGCGGGATCGCGCGCGTGTCGCTCGACACGGGCGTGCCGTGCGCGTTCGGTGTGCTCACGGTGGAGAACATGGAGCAGGCGCTCGCACGCAGCGGCGGCGACAAGCGCCACCAGGGTGAGGACGCGGCGCGCGCTGTGCTGCGCATGGCGGCGCTACGGCGCGAGCTGCTCGGCTGACATTGACAGGGCCCGGAGACGGGTGCAGGATGGCTGCGGCTCGCCGATGGCTCGCATGCGCACCGTGATCCTGCTCTTGGCCGCGCTAGCGGCAACCGCCGCTCTGGCGCAGCCCGCCCAGGCACGCGCACTGAAGGCCGGCCTCCCGAGTGCGGGCGACATCACCCTGGTGCACGTGAAGTTCAAGCGAAGCGTGGCGCAGTCCCAGCGCCTCCCGCGCTTTGGGCTCGCATCTCGGAGCAAGCGGCTGCTGCGGCGCCTCCACGTCGCGGTGATCGGCGGCTCGGTCCGGATCAGCCGCGGGCAGGTTGTCGGCTCGGTCCTGTTGATGCGGGCGCTCGGGAGGGGGCGTACGGCTCGAACGCCGCGCGCAGCGGTGGCTCACGTGGCCGCGAGCGCGCCCGCCGCGTCCGTGACGGTGGAGCGAAACGCGATCGCGGACCTGCGGCGCGAGAGGGCGCGGGCGTCCGGCGAGCAGGCGAATGCGCCGACGGCATGCGGCGAGACCGGGCTGTTCTCGTTGATGACGGGAGACGCGCTGCCACCCGGCAACTGGAGCTTCGGCATCTACTACAACGACTGGGATCGGCTGGTCGACTTCAGCGAGCCGGCCGTGGAGCGCTACAACGGTGCGGAGCTGCTCAGGATCCTCGAGGTGACCTACGGGATCGGGTGCGGTGAGACCGACAGCTTCGCCCCCGGCGTTCAGAGCTCGTACAACGACTTCATCAGGAGCCTTGGCGCACGGCCGCCGGGTCCCGACTGCGGAATCCTCACCACCTACGTCGGGTCGGCGACCGACGAACAGGGGAACGTCCTGACCCAGCCTCTCGTCAACATCGCGATTCGCTGCGACTCGCCGCTAACCGGGATCACGTTCGCCATCCCGGACCACATGCCGATCCGATGTACCGACTCAGCGGGTCATGACTGCACGATCCAGGACGGCAAGGCGGTCTTCCCCTTCCCCCTCGCGCCGTTCGAGGACCGCTCCTACGGCATCACGACCGACCCACCGCTCGAGCGCGGTGACTTCCTCGACATCTACATCGAGAGCCCCAGGGGCAATGTCGAGGACCACCAGGTGATGTAGAGGGCGGCGCTTGGTTGTGCGCCGCTAGGCTGCGGCGCCCGGTGATCAACCTCTACAGCGACACCCAGACGCGCCCGACCGAGGCGATGCGGCAGGCGATCGCCTCGGCCGAGGTTGCCGACGAACAGCGTGGCGCCGACCCGACCACCAACCTGCTCCAGGAGCGCGTGGCGGAGTTGCTCGGGCAGGAGGCGGCGCTGTTCCTGCCGAGCGGCACGATGTGCAACCAGATCTCCTTCCGGCTGCACGCGCGCCCCGGGGGCGACGAGCTGATCCTCGACCGCAGCGCGCACCCGATCATCGCCGAGGCGGGCGGGCCGGCCTCGAACGCGCATCTGATGATCAACGCGATCGACGGCGACGGCGGCATCTTCAGCGGCGAGCAGCTCGCAGCCGCGATCCGGCCGGAGAGCCGCTACCTGCCGCGCTCGCGGGTGGTGTCGGTGGAGCAGACGACCAACATGGGCGGCGGGCGGGTGTGGCCGCTCGAGCGCGTGCGCGAGGTGCTCGACGTGGCCCGCGAACACGGCCTGCGCGCGCACATGGACGGCGCGCGGCTCATGAACGCCGTGGTGGCCTCCGGCACGAGCGCCGCGGACTTCGCCGGCGGGTTCGACACCGCCTGGCTCGACTTCACAAAGGGGCTCGGCGCGCCGGTCGGCGCGGTCCTGGCCGGCTCGAGCGAGCTGATGACCGAGGCGTGGCGCTGGAAGCAGCAGATGGGGGGAGCGTTCCGGCAGTCCGGGATCGTCGCCGCCGGCTGCCTGCACGCGCTCGACCATCACGTCGAGCGCCTGGCCGACGACCACGAGCACGCGCGCGTTCTGGCGGACGGGCTCAGCGAGCTCGGCTGCGAGGTGATCGCGCCGGAGACGAACATCGTGATCTTCGAAGCGCCCGACGGATTCGTGCAGAGCATGGCCGAGCGCGGGGTGGAGTTGAGCGGCACGCCCGACGGCCGCGTGCGCGCCGTGACGCATCTCGACGTGGACCGCGCGGGCGTCGATTCCGCTCTCGAGGCCGCACGGGCCCTGCTAGCCTGACGCGCCGTGGCAAAGGTCTGTTACTCGTGCAAAAAGGGCCCGGCGTTCGGGAATAACCGCAGCCACTCCATGGTGGCCACCAGGCGGCGTTTCAACCCGAACCTCCAGAAGGTCCGCATCCTCGTCGAGGGCGCTCCCCGGCGCGAGTACGTCTGCACTCGCTGCCTCAAAGCCGGCAAGGTCCTCAAAGCGGTTTAGCCCGCGGCTTTAGGCTGCTGCTGCCTGAAGTGTCCGGTCCACGGCCGCCGGTGACAGCACCTGCTCGATCGCCGTTATCGCGGCTCCGCTCACGCCGGCCCGGTCGCCCAGGCGGCACGGGACGATCCGCAGGTCGCGCGTGGCGAGTGGCAGCGAACGGCTGAAGATTCCCTCGCGCACGCCGGCGAGGAGCTGAGCGTGTGCCTCCGCGATGTCGCCGCCGATCACGATCACGGCGGGGTTGAAGAAGTTCACCGTGCCGGCGAGAACCTCGCCCAGCGTGCGCCCGGCCGCGCGCACCATCTGGGTCGCGGTGGCATTGCCCTCGTGCACCAGCCGGACCACGTCGCGGCTGTTGGATGCCTCGATTCCGCTGGCCGCGAGCCGCATCGCGAGGGCGTGACCCCCGGCAACCGCCTCGAGGCACCCGATGTTGCCGCAGGGGCAGATCGCCTCCTCGCCCGTGGCTCGAATGTGACCGATGTCGCCGGCCGCTCCGCGCGCGCCCCGGTGGATGTGCCCGTCGGCGACGATCCCGCAGCCGATGCCGGTTCCGACCTTCACGAAGAGGAGGTGGGGGGTGGTGCGCCAGTGCACCCAGTGCTCGCCGCGGGCCATGATGTTCACGTCGTTGTCCACCAGCACCGGGGCGCCGTAGCGGTCCGCGAACCACGCCGGGATGTCGAAGCCGTCCCAGCCGGGCATGATCGGGGGGTTCACGGGTCGCCCTGTGTCGAACTCCACGGGGCCCGGCACGCCGATCCCGATCCCGCGTACGTCCGTCGGGCGCGGCCGCGGTTGTCTGAAGCAGCTCGTGGAAGCGCGCCGACACCCACGTGAGCACCTCGTCGGGGCCCAGCGCGATGTCGAGGTCCCCGGCGCGCTCGGCGAGCGGCGTGCCGGCCAGGTCGGTCACGGCCACACGGGCATGGGTTGCCCCCAGGTCGGCTACGAGCACCACGCCGGCCTGGTCGTTGAACGCGAGCATCGTCGCCGGGCGCCCGCCGGTGGACGGGCTGCCGCCGGCCTCGAGCACGAGGCCGCTGTCAAGCAGAGCGTCCACGCGCTGCGCCACCGTCGAGCGCGCAAGGCCCGTGTGCCGCGCCAGGTCCGCGCGGGTCACCGCGATCCCGCCGCGGATCAGGCTGAGCAGCTCGCCGGGCGTGTTCACACGACCTAGTAAATCACGGATGTTGGACGAAGACGGGCCACTTTGCATAGAGATCAGATTACTTTTGCTTGACATCTGGACTAAGTAGGCAATAGGTTGCCCGTCGATGGCATCCGAGCAGCTTCGGGTCGGAATCGCCGGGACCGGCTTCATCGGCGGCGTTCACGCCCGCTCCGCCCGCTTGGCGGGCGCCCGCCTTGTGTCCGTAGCCGCCTCGTCTTCGACGAGCGCCGAGGCTGCCGCCTCCGCGCTCGGCGCCGATCGGGCGGCCGCCTCTGCGGAGGAGCTGGTGCAGGACCCGGAGCTCGATGTGGTGCACATCTGCACGCCGAACCACCTCCACCAGCAGCTCGCGGCGGCAGCCCTCGCCGCCGGCAAGCACGTGGTCTGTGAGAAGCCGCTCGCCCTGGACGCCGCGGGGGCGGAGACGCTCGTGGCGGCAGCCGCCGAGGCGAGCCGCCAGGCCGCGGTCCCGTTCGTCTACCGCTTCTACCCCAACGTTCGTGAGGCGCGGGAACGGGTCCGCGCGGGTGAGACGGGTGTCGTTCACCTGCTGCACGGGACCTATCTCCAGGACTGGCTCCTTCGCTCTTCAGATGGGAACTGGCGTGTGGACGAGACCCTCGGTGGCGCGTCGCGCGCCTTCGCCGACATCGGCTCGCACTGGTGCGACCTCGCGGAGTTCGTGAGCGGCCACCGCCTCACCCGGCTCTCGGCCCGAACCCTCACCGCCGTGCCCGAGCGGGTCAGCGGCTCGAACAGGCACGCCTTCGCCGCCGGCGACGGCGGCGGGGAGGTGCGAGCGGTGAGCACTGAGGACGTGGCCGTCGTGCAGTTCGAGACGGACGCCGGGGCGCTCGGCTCGGTCGTGATCAGCCAGGTGTCGGCCGGCCGCAAGAACAGGCTGTGGATCGAGATCGACGGCTCGGAGGAGGCGCTCGCCTTCGACCAGGAGCACCCCGAGGAGCTGTGGGCGGGGCGCCGGGACGCGGAGACGATCGTCAGGCGCGATCCCGAATCCCTGTCTGGCGCGGCTGCCCGCTATGCGACCCTCCCCGGCGGGCACCCCCAGGGCTACGCGGACTGCTTCGACGCCTTTGTCGCGGACTTCTACGAGGCCATCGACACCGGCCGGGCGCCCGACGGCCTGCCCGTGTTCGCCGACGGCCTCCGCTCCGCGCGTATCACCGAGGCCGTGCTGGCGTCGGCGGCGAGCGGGGAGTGGGTCGACGTGGCGGCCGCCCACGAGGCGGTGGCCACGTGAAGCTCGGCTTCCTCAGCGCGTGCATGCCCGAGCGCAGCCTCGAGGACATCGCCGCCTGGGCCGGGGCCAACGGGTACGAGGCGCTCGAGCTCGCCGCGTGGCCGCGGCTTGGCGACCGCCCCTTCACCGCCAGCCACGTGGCGGCCGACGCATTCGACGACGCGGAGGCCGACCGGGTACGGGCGGCCCTGGACGACAACGGACTCGTCCTGTCGGCGCTCGCGTACTACGACAACAACCTGGATCCCGACCCGTCGGCGCGCGAGGCGAACCACGCGCACCTGCGCGCCTGCATCGACGCCGCCGCCGCGCTCGGCGGTGTCCCCGTCGGCACCTTCATCGGCCGCGACCCCGGCCGCAGCGTCGCGGACAACCTGCGCGAGGCGGAGCGGATCTTCCCTCCGCTCGTGGACTACGCCGGCGAGCGGGACGTTCGCCTGATGATCGAGAACTGCGTGATGGAGGGCTGGCACCCCGACGGCTACCCGGGCAACCTCGCCTATTCGCCCGAGCTGTGGGAGTGGATGTTCGAGCTCGGGCTGTATCTCAACTTCGACCCGTCGCATCTCCTCTGGCTCGGCATCGATCCCGTGGCCGCGCTCCGGCCGTACGTCGATCGGGTTGCGCACGCGCATGCCAAGGACGCGGAGACGTTTCCGGCCGAGCGCAACCGCTACGGGTTCTTCGGCCGCACCTCGACGCGCGACGAGGACCCCTGGGACATGGGCTGGTGGCGCTACCGGATCCCGGGTCTCGGCCAGGTGGACTTCCCCCACTACGTGGATGCGCTCTACGAGGGCGGCTTCGACGGCGTCCTGTCGGTCGAGCACGAGGACCCGGTGTGGGGTGGAAGCCCGGAGCGGATCGAGGCGGGCCTCGTGATCGCCCACCGCAACCTCCGCGGGCTGGTGGTCGCGTGAGCACCGTCCTCGAGGTACGCGACCTGGTCAAGGAGTTCCCCGGCGTCAAGGCGCTCCAGGGGGTCAACCTCGAGGTCCTCGAGGGCGAGGTGCACTGCCTGCTCGGCCCCAACGGGGCCGGCAAGTCGACGCTGATCAAGTGCATCTCCGGCGTCCACGAGCCCACGAGCGGCGAGATCCTCTTCAAGGGCCAGCCGCTGCCCGTGGGAGACCCGGCGGCGTCGCTGGCGCGCGGTGTTGCGACGATCTACCAGGAGCTCGACCTGGTCGAGGACCTGACGGTCGCGGAGAGCATCTTCCTCGCCCACGAGCCGCGCCGCGGGCCGCTGCTCGACTTCGACCGGATGCACAGCGACTCGACCGCGCTGCTCACGCGGCTGGGCCACGAATCGATCTCGCCGCGCACGAAGGTCAGAGCGCTGCGGCCCGCCGCCCAGCAGATCGTGTCGATCGCAAGGGCGCTCTCCGTCGACGTCCGCCTGCTGGTCATGGACGAGCCGTCGGCGATCCTCGACGAGGGCGAGATCGAGACGCTCTTCGAGGTCGTGCGCCGGCTCACGGCCGACGGCGTCGGCGTGGTCTACATCTCCCACCGCCTGGACGAGATCCGCCGGATCGGCAACCGCGTGACCGTGCTCGCGGACGGCCGCACAACGGCCACCGGGATCGCGTCGACCACGCCGACCGAGGAGCTCGTCGAGCTGATGGTCGGCCACAAGGTGGACCAGCTCTATCCCGAGCGCCCCGTGGGCAGCCACGACGTCCTGCTCGACGTCCGCGACGTGAGGCGCCTCCCGGCGGTGAGGGGCGTGAGCCTCCAGGTGCACGCGGGAGAGGTGCTCGGCCTCGGCGGGCTCGTCGGCTCGGGGCGCACCGAGCTGCTCCGGCTCATCTACGGCCTCGACCTGCCCGAGGAGGGGGAGGTCTGGCTCGAGGGGAAGCGGCTCCCGACCAATCCCGCTGCCGCGATCGCGGCCGGCCTCGGCCTCGCGCCGGAGGACCGCAAGTCCCAGGCGCTCGTGCTCGACTGGAGCTCGGCGAAGAACGTGAGCCTCGCCACCCTGCGCCGGTTCACCCACCCGCTGCTCAACATCCGCGAGGAGCGCGAGCAGACGCGCGAGCAGCTGCGCGCGCTGAGCACGGTGCCGGATGACCCAGATCGCATCGTGCGGCTGCTCTCGGGCGGGAACCAGCAGAAGGTCGTGCTCGCGCGCTGGCTGCTGCGCGAGTGCCGCGTGCTGCTGCTCGACGAGCCCACGCGCGGCGTGGACGTGGCAACCAAGGCAGAGCTCTACAGGATCATCTGCGACCTGGCCAAGGCGGGCGTGGGAGTGCTCGTCGTCTCGTCGGAGCTCGAAGAGCTGATCGGCATCTGCTCGCGCATCCTCGTGATGCGCGAGGGAGAGATCGTGGCCGAGGTCGACGGAAAGGCCGCCACGGAGCGCGAGCTCCTTCGGCACGCAGTGGCACCCACCGATGCCCCCGATCTTGCGGAGGAGGTCGTATGACGACCGCGGCCATTGGCCGGCTGAAGCAGCTCGAGTTCCAGGAGTACGCCCTCGCGATCGTCGTGGTGCTGCTGTTCGTGACGGGCGCGATCCTCGAGCCGGACACCTTCCCGACCTGGGCCAACATCCGCAACATGCTCACCCAGGCGAGCGTCATCGGCGTCCTCGCCATGGGGATGACGTTCGTGATCGCCACCGCGGGGATCGACCTGTCGGTCGGCTCCATGGTGGCCGCGGCGGGGGTCTTCGGCGGCGTGATGCTCGGCGACACCGGCACGAGCACGCTCGTCTTCGTCGTGACGGCCCTTGGGTTCGCCACGCTCCTCGGGTCGATCAACGCGATCGCGGTGGCCTACGGGCGCGTCGTGCCGTTCATCGCCACCCTGGCGATGTTCTCGATCGGCAGAGGCATCGCGCTGCTGCTCAACGACAAGCTGCCGGTCAGCCTGCTCGACCTCAACGGCGGCAACTTCGGCGATCCTGCGACCTTCTCGCTGCTCTGGTTCGGCAACGGGCGCATCCTCGGCATTCCCGTCTCGGTCTACGTCTTTCTCGCAATCACGATCGGCGCGTGGGTGCTCCTGAACCGGACGCGCTACGGGCGCTACGTCGTCGCCGTCGGCGGTAACAGGGAGGCCGCGCGCATCGCCGGCGTGCCGGTGCGACGGACCATCTTCAGCGTCTACGTACTGATGGGCGTGCTCGCCGGCGTGGCCACGGTGCTGCTCTGCGCGCGCCTCGGGAGCGCCTCGCCGGTGAGCGGCAACCTCTACGAGCTGGACGCAATCGGCGCCGTCGTGATCGGCGGCACAAGCCTCGCAGGAGGCCGCGCGAGCATCGTCGGGACGTTCCTCGGCGTGATCGCGTTCGCACTCATTTTCAGCCTGATGACGCAGCTGAACCTCGAGACGGAGGTGCAGCAGGTGACCAAGGGCCTGATCGTCCTCGGCGCCGTTCTGCTTCAGCGGCCGGAGGCCCGTTACTGATGGGCACAAACCACAACAGGAGGTATGTCATGTCGCTGAGGCGACTTTGCATCACGACCGCCGCGGCAGTGTTGCTGGCGGTGGGTGTCGCTGCATGTGGCGGCGACACAGAGACGGTTACCGTGCAGGCGCCTGCGGGCGAGAGCCCGGCTGGCGGCACCGAAAGCGGTAAGACGGTCAAGATCATCGCGAGCGTGCCACCGACCGACCACGGCTGGCTCGGGGCGATCTCGAAGAACGCGAAGGCGGCGGCCGAGCAGTACGACGACGTCGACTTCGAGTTGCTTCAGGCGGCGGACGCCGATTCGCAGGCCCAGCAGGTGGAGCAGGCGATCGCTCAGAAGCCGGACGTGCTCGTGATCCTTCCGCAGGACGGCGCGGCTCTCACGCCTGTCGCTCAGAAGGCTGAGAAGGCCGGCATCCGGGTCGTGAACGTGGACCGGCTGTTCACCGCGCCCGACGCCGCCACGGCCACGGTGCTCGGCGACAACTACCAGATCGGCATCCTCGCGGCCGATTACGTGGCGGACGAGCTGAAGTGCAAGGGCAACGTGGTGGAGATCCAGGGTCTCGCCGGCATCTCGGTCACCGAGGACCGGACCAAGGGGTTCACGGATCAGCTCAAGAAGAAGTGCCCGGACGGCGGCGTCGAGATCGTGGCGTCCCAGCCCGGTGACTTCAATCCCGACCAGGGGCTGAAGGTGATGGAGAACATCCTCCAGGCCGAGGATCAGATCGACGCCGTGTACACGCACGACGACGACATGGCACAGGGAGTCGTCCAGGCGATTCGCAACGCAGGCCGCGAGGGTGACATGTTCCTCACGGGCGTCGGCGGGTCCCAGGACGCGATGGAGCAGATCAAGCAGGGTGGCCTCTACCGGGCGACCTTCCTCTACAACCCGAACATGGCGGCGACCGCGGTGAACATGGCCCGGCTGATCGGCCTCGAGGAGGGCTTCCCCGAGCTCGTCCCGCCGGAGGTTCCGCGCCAGCTCATCGTGCCGGCCGCCGTTGTGACCCAGGACAACGTCGACGAGTACGAGCAGTACGCGTTCAACTAAGCCTTCCTGAACGCATCCAGTGCCGCCGGGCGCCGTGGGGGCGCCCGGCCGGCGCTGGCTCGTGATGTTGCGAGACTCGACATCGTGTACAACCCCCGCGTGTCTCCCGACGAGAGCCTCGACCGCTTCAAGCGTGTCGTGGCATCAGCGCTCAACGAACTAGAGAACCGCCGTCAGGAGGTCAACGACCTGAACGTCTTCCCGGTCGCCGACGGTGACACGGGGGACAACATGGCGCTGACGATGCGGGCGGTGCTCGACGCGCTCGACGAGCTCGACGGCGCGCCGATCGACGAGATCGGCCGCGACGAGATCGTGAGCGCGGTGGCGCGCGCCGCGCTGCTCGGTGCGCGCGGCAACAGCGGCGTGATCCTCTCGCAGATCGTGCGCGGGGCCGCGGAGGAGCTGGCGTCGCGGCAGGGCGAGCTCGTGGACCCTGTGCTGATGTCGGCCGCGCTTGCGCGGGCGGCGGACGCGGCCTACGCGTCGGTGCGCGACCCGGCGGAGGGCACGATGCTCTCGGCGGTGCGCGCGATGGCCAGCCGCGTGGCTCACGACCTCGCGCACATGGACACCCAGCGGCTCGGTCCCGAGGCCACCTCGGAGGAGCAGGACGAGCTGCTCGCCGAGGTGCTCGAGCACGCCCTCGAAGCCGGCAAGGAGGCCGTGGAGCGCAGCCCCGAGCAGCTCGCGATCCTGCGCGAGTCCGGCGTGGTCGACGCCGGCGCGTACGGGCTCACCGTGATCATCGCTGGATGCCTCGCCGGTCTGCGCGGCGTGGAGGCGCCGAAGCTCGAGCACCAGTACGCGCCGGCGGCGCTCCACCGCCCCGAGCACGAGTCGTCGAGCTTTCGCTACTGCACCAACTTCGCCGTCACGGGCGAGCGCCTCGAGGCCGGACACTTCACGCCGCTGCTCGAACGCCTGGGCGACTCGGTGCTCGTGGTGGGCGACGACCGGACGCTGCGCGTGCATGTGCACACCGACGATCCCGACGGCGCGGTGGCGCTCTTCGACTCGGCCGGCGAGGTGTCGCGCTTCGACGTGGCCGACATGCACGAGCAGGTGGCCGAGCGCAACGCACGGCTCGCCGCCGAGGCGCCGGGCACCGAGCCGGCCATGTGCGCGGTCGTGGCGGTCGCGAGCGGCGAGGGCGTACAGCGGCTGTTCCGCGAGCTCGGTGTGCTGGTGGTGGAAGGGGGCCCGACGATGAACCCGTCGACCTACGAGCTGCTGGCGGGCATCCACGCCGCCCCGGGCATCGAGGTCGTGGTGCTGCCGAACAGCCCGAACGTGATACTCGCCGCCGAGCGTGCGGCAGAGCTGTCGGAGAAGCCGGCCAGCGTGGTGCCCACGACGGCGCAGCAGGAAGGCCTGGCCGCGCTGCTCGCGTTCGATCCCGCGCGTCCGTCGGCGGACAACGCCCTCGCCGTGCGAGGCGCCGCGGACGCGCTTCGCATCGGCGGCGTGGCGCCCGCGGCACGAGACGACGTCCAGGGACGCTTCGCCGCCGGCGACGCGGTGGGCTACGCCGGTGGCGAGCTGGTGGCCTGGGGAGATCCCGCCGCCACCCTGGCCGCGACGCTCGACCGCATCGTGGACGGCGCCGAGCTGCTCACCTGCATAGCCGGCGACCAGCCGCCGCTCGGCCAGGACGACGTGGAGGCGCGCGTGCCGGACGGAGTGGAGGTCGAGTACCACGAGGGCGGCCAGCTCGCGTGGTGGTGGCTCCTCTGCGCGGAGTGACGCCCGGCGCGGCGTCCATCATTGGTGTCCGGTGCCGGTTCACTTCGCATCCAAGGACGAGCTGAGCGCCGGCGAGCTGCGCTCGGCGGCGATTCGCTCCTATCCCCGGCCGAGCGTTCTCGCGGAGCCCGTCGAGGGGCTCGAGGCGCTCGAGATAAGGACCTGGGGCGACCTAGTCGAGCACCTGCCTCATTCGCACCGCGATCGCCGCGAGGTGCGGCGAGTCGCCGAGCTGATGGTGGGCGAGGAGGCCACGGTCGCGGTCGCCGTTCGGACCACCTCGGTGAAACCGATGCGCAACCGGCGTCAGAAGCGCGTGGAGGCGCGCGTGTTCGACGAGACCGGACCGCTGGTGGCGGTGTGGTTCAACCAGCCGTGGGTGGCGCGCCAGCTCGGGGCGGGCGCGATGGTGCTGCTGCACGGCAAGCTGCGCCAGCGAAACCAGTTCTGGGTCACCGAGCACGAGCTGATCGGCAACGGGGAGGCGCCGGTCCACACGCTCGGGCTCGTGCCCGTGCACCCCGCCACGCAGGGCATCAGTCCGGCGCGCCTGAGGCAGCTCGCGAGCGAGGCCCGCTCGCGCATGCTCGCCGTGGTCGAGCCGTTGCCGGCGCGGCTCCGCATCGAGGAGCTCCTCCCCGAGCGGCCGGCCGCGATCGAGGCGGTTCACTTCCCCATCAGCGAGGAGGACGAGCGCGACGCCCGCCGCCGGCTCGCGTTCGAGGAGCTGTTCCTGCTCCAGCTCGCCGTGGCGGGACGCCGCCGCGCCCGCCGCGAGGGACGGCGTGCCCGGCCGCTGGCGGCGCGCGGCGTGGTGGTGGATCGCTGGCGGTGGTCGCTCCCGTTCGGGCTCACGGGCGACCAGCAGCGCGCCATCGAGGAGATCGACACCGACCTCGGGAGCGAGCAGCCGATGCAGCGGCTGTTGATGGGGGAGGTGGGAAGCGGGCAAGACCTGCGTTGCCCTGGCCGCGATGCTGCGCGCCGTCGAGAACGGCGCCCAGGCCGCCCTGATGGCGCCCACGGAGACGCTCGCCGAGCAGCACCACCGCACGCTCGACTCGCTGCTCGGAGGGCCGCTGCCGGTGGAGCTCCTGACCGGCTCCACGAGCGCCGCCCGGCGCCGGGAGCTGCTCGACCGGCTGGCGAGCGGGCAGCTCCAGCTGGTGGTGGGCACGCACGCGCTGATCGAGGAGCCGGTGGAGTTCCGCGACCTCGCGGTGGTGGTGGTGGACGAGCAGCACCGCTTCGGCGTGCGCCAGCGGGCGGCGCTCGACGCAAAGGCGCCGGAGGGTCTCGTGCCGCACGCGCTCCACATGACTGCCACGCCGATCCCGCGCACGCTGTCGCTGAGCGCGTACGGCGACCTGGACGCCACGGTGCTGAGGGAGCTGCCCAGCGGCCGCCAGCCCGTGGAGACCCACGTGGTGGACGGGGCTCGCGCACGCGCCCGCGCATACGAGCGCATCCGCGAGGAGATCGCGCAGGGCCGGCAGTGCTTCGTGGTGTGCCCGCTCGTCGAGGAGTCCGAGGCGCTCCAGGCGAAGGCGGCCACCGCCGAGTTCGAGCGCCTGCGCACGACGGAGTTCGCGGACGTGCGCGTGGAGCTGATCCATGGCCAGATGCCGTCGAAGCAGAAGGCGGCGGCGATGAAGAAGTTCGCCGCGGGGGAGGTCGACGTGCTCGTGGCCACCAGCGTGATCGAGGTGGGCATCGACGTGCCCAACGCCACCGTGATGTTGATCGAGGCGGCCGAGCGCTACGGGCTCTCGCAGCTCCATCAGCTGCGTGGCCGTGTGGGGCGGGGGGAGCACGCCTCGCTCTGCATCCTCTTCGGCGACCCCGCGCTTCCGCGCCTCGAGGCGATCGCCCGCGAGCGCGACGGCTTCCGCCTGGCCGAGGTCGACCTCGAGCTGCGCGGTGCCGGCGACGTGCTCGGCACGCGCCAGCACGGCCTGCCCGAGTTTCGGGTCGCGCGGCTGCCCGAGGACGTGGAGCTGCTCGTGCGCGCGCGCGACCGCGCGGACCAGATCCTGATCGACGACCCCCGCCTCGAGCAGCCGGAGCACACCCTCCTGCGCGAGGCCGTCGTGGCGCGCTTCGGGTCCGAGCTCGACCCGATTCCCGCATGAGCGAAATTCTGGAAACGCTCGATGGCATGTATGCGCGCCTGTGGCGCGGGCACGACCTCGAAGGATCGCTCGCCGGGCTGCCGGACGACTTCGAGTGGGTCTTCCCCGGCCACCCCGACGGCCCGGTTCTCCACGGACGCGACGCGGTCACCGACTTCTTCCGCGACTGGATCGAGCAATGGCACGAGCCGGACACGGACTGGTCGCTCGAGCAGACCGGGCCGGACACGATCCTGGCGCTCGTCACGACGCGCGGCCGCGGGCGGGCCAGCGGCGTGCCGGTCGAGCTCAGCTACGCGCAGGTGTGGACCTTTCGCGGCCACGTGCCCGCCCGCATGGTGCTCTACGCCGACCGCGACAAGGGCCGGAACGCGGCGGGCGCCGATCCGCCCTCCCCGTGAGGGTCGTGGCCGGCGAGTTCAAGGGCCGGCGCCTGCACGCGCCGCGCGGTGCGGGCACGCGGCCCACCGCGGACCGCGTGCGCGAGGCGCTCTTCTCGATCCTCGGCGACGTGTCGGGCGCGCGCGTGCTCGACCTCTACGCGGGCTCCGGGGCGCTCGGGATCGAGGCACTCTCGCGCGGTGCCGAGTCGGTGGTGTTCGTCGAGCGCGACCGTGGCGCACTCGCCGCGCTTCGCCGCAATCTGGATGCGGTGGGCGTGGACGCCGAGATCAGGAGCCAGGACGCCCTGCGTTTCATTGCCCATCCGGAAGGGGTATTCGACCTCGTTTTCTGCGACCCCCCATATGATGAGGCGTCCCACGTGGCCACCCCGCTCTCCGAGGCGCTGCCGGCCCTGCTCCGAGACGAAGCTCGAATCGTGACCGAATCAGACAAGCGCAACCCGCTGATACTCCCGCTGCCACTCCTGGCCGAGCGAACCTACGGCGATACTCGGATAGCGATTCACTCGACGTGAACGCTCCCCGGAACGGTGGAACGGCGGTCGTGCCGGGGTCCTACGACCCGGTCACCTTCGGCCACATCGACATCATCACCCGCGTCGCGAACGTGTTCGACACCGTCATTGTTGGCGTGGTGAACCAGGCAGTGCGCAAGGGGAAGACCGTGTTCAGCGCCGAGGAGCGCGTTGCATTTATTGAGTCAGAGGTGGCGGAATACGGCAATGTGCAGGTAAAAGCCTTTGATACTCTCCTCGTCGACTTCGCCCGGGACAACGGTGCGAAGGCGATCGTCAAGGGATTGAGGGCGATCTCGGACTTCGAATACGAGTTCGAGATGAACCAGCTGAACCGGAAGATGGCGCCCGACATCGAGAGCATGTACATGATGGCGGCGCCACAGTTCAGCTTCCTAAGCTCCAGCGGAGTGAAGGAGCTGGCCATGTTCGGAGGCGATATGAGCGGCCTGGTGCCTGATCGGGTGGCCTCGCGCTTGCAGGAAGAACTGAAGCGGTGAAGAAACTGAGGCGCGGATGGATGTACTAGTCCTGATCGACAAGCTGGACGACACGATTCACAACGCTAAGCCCGTTCCGCTTACGGACCAGGTGCGTGTCGACAAGGAGGAGATCTACGACATCCTCGACCAGATGCGCGCGACGATCCCCGAGGAGATCAAGCAGGCGCGCTGGATCGTGAAGGAGCGCCAGGAGATGCTGGCCGAGGCGAAGCGCGAGGCCGAGCGCATCATCCGCGAGGCGCGCGAGGAGCAGATTCGCCTGATCTCCGAGGAGGAGATCGTGAAGCAGGCCGAGCGCCAGGCCGACGAGATCATCGAGGACGCGCGCGCACGCGAGCGCGAGATCCGCCTCGGCGCCGAGGACTACGCCGACGACATCCTCAACACCCTCGAGGTCAACCTCACGAAGTTCATCGCCGCAGTGCAGCGCGGCCGCGACCGCCTCCAGGGCCGCGAAGAGCCCGAGGTCAGCAGCTCGTCGTCGCAGCAAGTGCCCTGAGCCCCCCGCCCGGGTAGCGTTCGGGCATGCATTCCGGGCGTTGCATTTGCGGGGCTGTTGCGTTTGAGGTGCGCGGGCCGCTTCGTGACGTTCTCCTCTGTCATTGCACCGAATGCCGCCGGTGGGCCGGGCACGTGTGGGCGGCCACCGCGGCGCTCGTCGAGGATCTGACGTTCGTCGAGGATCGCGGGCTGCGCTGGATCGACAGTCCCGACAGCGCCCACGACGCGCGGCGGGGGTTCTGCACCGAGTGCGGGTCCGGGCTGTTCTGGCAGGCGCCCGGGCGGGATCGGATCAGCATCGCGCCAGGCTGCCTCGACGAGCCGACCGGCATTCGGACGATGGGGCAGATCTGGGTGGCCAGCGCTGGGGATTACTACGAGTTGGACGAGCGCATCCCGAGCCACAAGCACGAGGCGGACTAGATTTGCAGGCATGCCCTCCTACCTCCACACCTGCTACCGAATCGGCGACATCGACCGCTCCGTCTCGTTCTACGAGAAGCTCGGCTTCGAGGAGCGGCGGCGGATGGACATCGGCACCGAGGCCGTGAACGTGTTCATGGGCCTCCCGGACGAGGATCCCGTGCTCGAGCTGACCTACAACCACGGCGTCGACTCCTACGACCTCGGGACGGGCTACAACCACATCGCAATCCTGGTCGAGGACCTCGACGGCACGCTCGAGAAGCTGGCCGGCGACGGCATCGAGCCGGAGAAGCCGCCGTACCGGCCAGGCGGCCGAACCGAGGGCCCGATGATCGCCTTCGTGCGCGATCCGGACGGCTATCGCATCGAGCTCATCGGCCGGTGACCGTTCGCGCGGCCGCCATCGCCGTCCTGATGGCGGCCTGCGCGGCGCCGTCGGCGAGCGCGGCGCCGTGGAAGCGGATCACGACCCCGGACGGCGCGAGCACCGACCAGGTCGGGCTGGCGCGCACGGGCGATGGAGCTCTCCACCTCGCCTGGTCGCACCCCACCGGTCCAAACACGGAGGACCTCCTCCACACCGTGATCGCTCGCAACGGCAGGCTCGGAGCCACGAGTCCGGTGCAGAGCGGCTGGACGGGGTTCACCAACGCGGCGCTGGTCGTCGACCCGGGCGGGCTGCGCGTCTTCTGGGGCGGCTTCCGCAGCACGGACTCGAACGACCCGCAGCGGGAGACCAATACCGCGCTGTCACCGGACGGCGGAGCGAGCTGGGCGCTCCAGCCCGGCTCGGTCGTGCCCGGCGGTGCGCAGTCCTACGCGAGCAATACGGCGGCCACCGTGCGTCCCGACGGCACGACGCTCCAGGCCTTCGCCGGAACGCTCGGCACGTGGGTCCACGCGGGTCTCTCGCCGGCCACGCCCAACTTCGACTACCAGGGGCCGATCGGACAGTACGGCTACGACCCGAACCTGGCCACGGACGCAGCCGGCCGGACACTCATGGCCTGGTACTCCAATGCGAGCGGCCGTCTCGGCGTGCTCGCCCAGCAGGCGGGCGCGGACGGCAGCCCTGTGGGGGCGGCGGTCACGATGCCCGGGACGAGCGACATGCAGGTCGGGATGCTGGGGCGGACGCCGCTCGCCGCACGCAGCGGCGGCGGCCTCTACGTGGCGTACCCGACGGGCTATCCGGCGTCGAACCGGATTCGCGTCTGGCGTGTCGGGGCTTCCCGCACCCAGCTCCTCGGCCGCGTGGCTGGCTCCGGCAGCCCGGCCGTGGCGATCGCCGCGGCCGGCGACGGGCGGCTGTGGGTCCTGTGGACCAAGGGCTTCGGCGACCCGGACGTGCTGGCCCGCCGCTCGAACAAGGGCGCGACGAAATTCGGCGCGGTCGTGAACGCCGGCCACCCGAGGGACGCCGCACAGGCCTACAAGCTTGACGCGAGTGCGGTGGGCGGCGCGCTCGACGTCCTCGGCAACTTCAACATCGGGACCACCACGACGGCGGTCACCTCCTACCGGCGGATCCTGCCCGGCCTGACGCTCCGGGCTCGCCCGCAGAGGGTGCGCAGGGGTGAGGCGACCGAGGTGCGCTTCACCGTCCTCGACGCCGGCGAGGAGGTGAAGGGAGCGACGGTCAGCGCCGCAGGCGCTTCCGGCAGGACCGACAGCAACGGCCGCGTGACGCTGTCGCTGAGGTCCCGCAGGCCCGTGACGGCGCGCGCGACGCGCACCGGCTACGTAGCCGCGACCAAGCGGCTCGCAGTGCGCCGCTAGGTATGCGCTGAACTACAGGGGCGCGTAGCGCGTCCCGCCCGAGTCCAGGCTCATCCCCGCTGGCGGCAGGATCGCTGACTCCACACTCTTGCCCGATCGGTAGCGGACGGTGGCTTGCTGTTTGTACCCGCCAGTACCAGGCGGCAGGATCAGCAACCAACCCTCGGGGCATATCCGTGCTGCGTAGCGGCCGTCGCCGAGCAGCTGCAACTCGACCCCGCCGATGGACCCCGGAGGATCGATCACCCCCGCGGCAACGAAGTGCTCTCCCGCTGGGACCGTCTTCATCCCGCCTGAGACGCAATAGAGCCGGGGCTCGTCGCCGACGGAAGTGATGTTGATCCACACCACCGAGGACGTCTCGTCGCGGCACAGGGCCACGGTCGTCCGCTCGTCGGCCGACTCGCTCATCAACGTAACGAGCGAACCTCGCGGTCTGAAGATCTCATGCATCAGTTCTTGTTACGGCCAGCAGGTGTGATTCTGATACGCCCGGTCGGTGCCGGTGTATCCGACCCCGTTCACGACCGCGTATGCGAATGCCTCAGTGCGATATGCAATCAGCCGCTCATGGTGACAGTTGAAGCCCGCGATCTCCGAAATTCTGCCGGAGCCGTAACGCACAGCGCGGTTAGTGGCCAGGTTCTCCCATCTGTCGTTGAGCCATCGCTGGAGGCTGACGTAGAGCTCCTGATACGTGACGCCTACGCCAGCCCGGCAATCGTTCGCCCCGCTCGCCCGGATGAAGGCGTCGCCCCCGGGATGGAACAGCTTCACGGGATCCCATGACTGCACTGCGCACGCGAAGCCGACCGCTTGTGCGGCCGTAACTTTCCGGCGAGCGCGGCGGCGGGATGCCGACGCCTTCTCATCATCCGGCAGTGGTGCAAATGAGGTGCTGCCGTCGTCTGCCTGCTCCTCGACGCTCACTATCCGCTTGACCGGCGGGCACCGCTCGGCGGTCGGGTCCGCAGCGCAACTCCCGGGTGGCGCGACTGCGGACACCTCGGCGGGCACCTGCACAGGAGGGCGAGCCGGGTTCTCGGCGGCAGACGCCGTCGAGGCGGCCATGAAACAGACCAAGATGATGACTCGCGCGAAGCACACTGGCGTGTTCTTGCCCATCTGAACCTCCGCTCTTGAGGGGTTAGTGGGAAGATACTTTATGTCTCTCGATTGATCAAGATTTTCCGATCCACTGACCATCGGAAGAAGATCGGGATCTCATTAGGCTGAGCCCCTGGTGGTGAGTCCGCGTTGAGCACATCGGGCGCGCTACGTGGCTGCGAACCGGGGGCGCTAGCCTCGATGGCATGGCGCAGCGCACGGATGTCTTCAACGTAGGAAAGCTGGGGCTCTCGTCCGGCGAGGGACGCGGTCTCGACCTCGAGGTGCCCGTCGATCCGTTCGAGTTCGGCGGGCAGCGCTACGAGCTCCGCGACGGCAGCGTCGCGGCGCGCCTCGACATCTCGCACACGGTGAATGGGTATGCGTTCCGGCTGCGCTTCGACGCCGCCCTTGAGGGGCCGTGCGTGCGCTGCCTCGAGATCGCCGACCAGGGCGTGGACGTGGACTCGCGCGAGATCGACCAGCCCGACGGCGGCGACGAGCTCAGCTCGCCCTACTACGACGAGGGCGAGCTCGACGTGCGCTCGTGGGCGCGGGACACGCTCGCGCTCGCGCTGCCGACCCAGATCGTGTGCGATCAGGACTGCGCGGGCCTGTGCGCGGTCTGCGGCGAGAACCTGAACCGCTCACCGGACCACGAGCACGAGCGCGAGCCCGACCCGCGCTGGGCCGCGCTGCGCGAACTGAAGCTGGACTAGCGCTCCCGCCCCTGGAGCACCGCCCACACGTCGGCGACCTGGCCGACGTGGCCCAGCTTCTCCGGGTTGACGACCGACCTGATTCCCTGGATCTCGCCGTCGGCGATGTCCAGCGCCCACACGCCGATGAGCCCGCCATCGCCCGTGAGCATCAGGGCGCCCGGCTGACCGTTGACTCCCACCTCGCGGATTTCCACGCCGGGGATGCGGGTGGCCGCCCGCATCCACGCGCCGAGCGTTCGGGCCACGCGGCGGCTGCCGTGGAGAGCGCGGGCGATGGCTGGCACCTTGCCGCCACCGTCTCCGTGGAGGACGACATCCTTCGCGAGCATCGTCTCGAGCGCGCTCACGTCGCCCTCTCGGACGGCCGCGAAGAAGCGTCGCGCCAGCTCCTCGCGTTGCTCGCGTGACGCCTCGAAACGCGGCTTGCCCTCCTCGACATGGCGGCGCGCGCGGGTCGCGAGCTGGCGCGCGTTGTCCTCGCTCTTGCCGACGATCTCGGCGATCTCCGCGTAGTTGTAGTCGAACACGTCGTGCAGCAGGAGCGCCGCGCGCTGCTCGGGGGAAAGGCTCTCCAGGAGGACGAGAAAGGCGAGCGAGAGCGAGTCGGCGAGCTCGGCCTGGCGCGCTGGATCGTCGTCGCTGTCGGTCACGAGCGGCTCGGGCAGCCACTCGCCCACGTACGTCTCGCGGCGAACCCGCGCGGAGCGCAGCTGGTCGATGGCGAGCCGGGTTGCGACCGTTGCCAGGTAGGCGCGCGGCGACTCGATGCGCTCGCCCCGCTGGAGGGCCTCGTGGAGTCGCAGCAGCGCCTCTTGGACCACGTCCTCCGCCTCCGCGACGCTACCGAGCATCCGGTAGCCGATCGCGAAGGCGGTCGGGCGCAGCTCTTCCAGCAGCTCCTCGTGGGTTTCGCTCACGCGGCCACCCCTGCGAAGCCGTCCCTCCAGCTCGGATGCCTCGGCTCCCAGCCGAGCTCTCGCTTCGCCTTGGCATTCGACGCTCCGCGCACCTCGGTCATCATGACGGTCACGGCCTCGCCGGCGAGTATCCGGCCGACCCAGCGCGGCACGTGCCGGGGCTGCGGCGCGCCCATCGCACTGGCCGCCGCCGGCAGCCAGTCCGCCACCCGCGCCGGCTCGTCGTCGACGATGTTGTAGATCCCGCGGTGACCGTGCTCGATGGCCTCCACCGTGGCGTCCGCCGCGTCCTCGATGTGGATGAAGGACCAGACCCCGGCGCCGTTGCCCACCACCGGGAACTGCCGCTTGCGGACCGCCTCCGTCATCTCCCCGCCGTCCGGGCTGAAGCTGGTGCCCGGGCCGTAGAAGCCGCCGTAGCGGAGCACCACGCCCTCGGTCCAGCCGGCGCCCGTCACGGCGCTCTCCAGGTAGAAGATGGCCTCGAGCGTGGAGCGCACCGCCTCCGGGGGCGTCTGGTCGAGCGGATCGTCCTCGGTCTTCACGGGCCCGCCCGTGCGCTCGGTCGGCCAGCCCGCGTAGCTCTGGGCCACGAAGCGCTTCACTCCCACGGCGCGGCCCGCGGCCAGCAGGTGGTCCGTGGCCTCGGTGCGAAGCCGGTTCGTCTCGGCGAAGGTGCGCTCGAAGTGGCGCAGGTCGAAGTCGCCCGACAGCGCCGTGAGCTCGTGCACGATCACGTCGGGCTCGGCCTCCGCCACCACCCGGGCGACCTGCTCCGGGTCGAGCGCGTCGACGACCGCCGGTGTGGCGCCGAGCTCGAAGATGGCCTCGCGCTTGGACTCGCTGCGCGTGGTGCCGACGACCTCGTGGCCGCGCGCGACCAGCTTGGGAACGAGCTGCTTTCCGAGCGCTCCGGTGGCACCTGCAACGAGGATCTTCATGGCCTCTCCTTTCGTCGTTGTCTACCTCTGTGACGAGACAGGAAGCCAGCCTGTGACAGCGTAGGGACCTAGCGATTGAGCGCGGCGTCGAGCTGGGCCTTGAACTGGGGGTAGGGCTGGGCGCCGCTGATCAGTCGGCCGTTGATGAAGAAGGCCGGGGTGCCGGTCACGCCATAGCGCCGGCCATCCGCCAGGTCGCGCTCGACATGCGCCTGAGTCGCCGGGGCACGCAGGCAGGTCGCGTACCGCCCCATGTCGAGGCCCAGCTCGCGGGCGTAGCCGGCCAGGTCGCTCTTGGCGAGCGCCTCCTGGTGGGCGAAGAGCATGTCGTGCAGCTGCCAGTAGCGACCCTGCTCGTCGGCACACACAGCCGCCCGGGCGGCCGCGGCCGCGTGCGGATGGATGTCGAGCGGGAACTGGCGCGAGACGTAGCGGATGCGATCGCCGTACTCGCGCCTGAGCTGGGGGAGGGTGTCGCGTGCGTAGCGGCCGCAGAAGGGGCACTCGAAGTCCACGAACTCGACCATCGTGACCTTCGCGTCCTCCGGGCCCCGGGCGGGGCTCCCGGACACGTCCACGCGCACCGGGCCTGCTTCGGAGGTCGCCGCGCCTCCATCGCCCGGCGTGGCGGGCAGGCCGTACAGCACTGTCTGCGGGTCGTCGGCCGTCGCGCGCCCGATCAAGATGCCGATGCCGATGCCGATCAGGACGCCGGCGAGCGCCCAGAGGTGGCTCCGGCGCAGGCGGATCGTGATTTCGGAGCCGTCGGAGGGCAAGCTCAGGGCGTCAGCTCAGGGGTTGACCGTGCAGCTGTTGCTGCACTGATCGGTGTTGTTCATGTTGCCGTCGTCGCATTGCTCGCCGCTGCTTGTGTAGCCGTCGCCGCATTGGGCCGCGGTGCAGAATGGCGTACAGAAGGCCGACGGGCCGCCGGCGTCGCATACCTCCCCGGCTTGGCTGTTGGTCTTTCCGTCGCCGCACTGCGAAACCGTGCAGTCGCTGTTACAGGTCGCGGACTGGCTGCCCGTGTCGCACTGCTCCGTGCCCTGGCGGGGAACACCGTCGCCGCAGATCGCCACTTGGCAAGTGTTGGTGCAGGCGTCAGTGGGGTTGCCGTTGCCGTCGTCGCAGGCCTCGCCGGTCTCCGTCACGCCGTCGCCGCACACGGGACCGTCGCCGGGCAGCACGCAGCGCGTGCGAGCGACAGCGCCCGGTCCGAAGACGAGATCGACGGTCCCCGGGTTGCCCCCGCGCGTGCACGGCATCCCCTCGAGGTCGTTGAAGTCGTCGATGCCGGGCTGGCCGGGGGCGCCGTTTGCGCCGGGCTGGCCCTGGGCGCCCTGGGCGCCCGGCGCTCCTGGCGCGCCTGGCGGCCCCTGCTTTCCGGCGGGCCCGATGCGCTTCCAGCTCACGCGACGCTCATTCGAGCGGCACTTGCTCCTGGGGCTGACGATCCGCGCAGCACCCGAGCTCTTCTTCACACAGGCCGTGATCGTCGTGCTCGATTGGCTCGATCCGGCGCTCAGCGCGACTCCGGCCACCACCAGCGCCGTCGCCAGCGCTGCCAGGGCGCCGACCGTGACCAGCCGGGCCGCGCCGCCCGCACCGGTGCCCGGCTCGGAGGGCTCCAGCTCAAAGCGCACGCCTAGCATTGGAACGTGGCGAAGCCGTTGGAGTCGTAGCTCACGGTCACGGTGTCCGGCCCCGAGCCGGCATCGCACGACATGCCGTCGAAGTCGTCGAAGTTGAAGCTCCCCTGAGCGCCATCTGACCCGGCGTTGCCGGTCGCGCCGGCGGCGCCGGGCGGACCCGGGGCCCCGTCCGGTCCAGGCCTACCCGTCTCGCCGCGAACGTTCCAGCTGAGGGCACGGCTACGGCGACCGCAGCTCCGGCCGGCCGCGACCAGGCGCAGAGCGCCTGTCCTCGAGTCGACGCACGCGCGCACTGGCCTGTCGCCCGTCGAGCCCTGGCCAAGCGTCACGCCGACCCCGGCCACGAGCACCGCCCCGGCGCAGAGCGCGACGACAAGCGCCGCGCGGACGTGCCGATTCCGATCACCCTTTCTCCGACCCCTCATCACCCTTTTCGCGGCCGAGTCTAACCCGGTATCTGGAGCTACGCGACCTCGAGTTCCTGCTGGGCGCCCCGCGGGGGGCGGCCGCGGATCAGGTCGGCGGCCCGCTCCGCGAGTGCGATCACCGGGCCGTTCGTGTTGCCGCGCGGCACCGTCGGCATCACCGAGGCGTCCACCACGCGCAGGCCCTCCACGCCGTTCACCCGCAGCTGGCGGTCCACGACGGCCCCCGGGTCGTCACCCATGCGGCAGGTGCCGACCGGGTGGTAGAGCGTCTGCACGCGCGCCCGCACGTGCTCGAGGATGTGCTCGTCCGACTGCGACTCCGGGCCGATCAGCATTCCCGTGGAGAGCTCGCCGAGCGGTCCGCTCTCGCAGATCTCGAGGCAGGTGCGCACGCCGGCCACCATCGACGCAACGTCGTCCGGGTGCTCGAGGTAGTTGTGCACGATCAGCGGCTTGGCGGTGGGGTCCGGTGAGCCGAGCGCCACGAACCCGCGGCTCTTCGGCTTGAGCGCGCACGCACCGAGGGCGAACCCGTGCCCGTCGCCCGGCACGAGCCCCTCCGACTGGAAGCGGGCGGGCGCGAAGTGCATCTGGATGTCGGGCGCCTCGAGCCCGTCGCGGGTGCGCATGAAGCCGCCGGCCTCGGCCACGTTCGAGGTGAGCGGCCCGCGGCCCTCGGCCTCGAACAGCGCCAGGTTCTCCTCGTTCAGCGCGCCGAACAGCGAGATCTCCTCGTCGATCGAATAGACCGCGCCGGCGTTCGGGTGGTCGTGCAGGTTCAGCCCGACCTCGGGCAGCTCGCCGACGACCTCGATCTGGAGCTCCTCCAGCTCTGCGGGACGGCCGAGGCCGGAGAGCATCAGGAGCTGCGGCGTGTTGTAGGCGCCCCCGCAGACGATCACCTCGCGCTCCGCGCGGTGCACGAGCATCTCTGAGAGCCGCATGCCCACGACGCCGGCCGCGCGCTCGCCCTCGAACAGCAGCGAGAGCGCGTGCACGTGGGTCTCGACGGTGAGATTGGGCCGGTCCATCACGGGGTGCAGGTACGCCACGGCGGCGCTCGCCCGCGCGCCACCTCTGTGGGTCACCTGGTACCAGCCCACGCCGTCCTGCTCGGCACCGTTGAAGTCCTCGTTCGCGGGGAGGCCGTGTGCCGTCGCCGAGTCGAGGAACGCCTGCGCCAGCGGGTTGCGCGAGCGCCCCTCCGACACCGCGAGCGGCCCGCCGGCGCCGTGGTAGTCGTCCTCGCCGCGCTCGTTGTCCTCGGACAGCTTGAAGTAGGGGAGCATCTCCTCCCAGGTCCAGCCCGGGCCCCACTCGTCGTAGTCGAGCGGGTTGCCGCGGATGTAGACCATCGCGTTGATCGACGACGAGCCGCCGAGCACCTTCCCGCGCGGGAGGTAGATGCGGCGGTCGTTCGCAAACGGCTCGTAGATCGTCGAGTGGTCCCAGTCCTGCGCCGTCCGGTAGAGAGCCGAGAACGCGGCGGGCAGATGGACGAGGTCGTTCGTGTCCGGTCCGCCGGCCTCGAGCAGCAGCACGTTCACGTCCGGGTCCTCGGACAGGCGGTTGGCAAGCACACAGCCGGCTGAGCCGGCTCCGACGATCACGTAGTCGTACATAGGGCGACGCTAGCGCGGTCGGGTGGCGTGGGCAAGCTATCCTTCCGGCCCTCATGGCCGTCCCCAAGCAGAGACAGTCCCACTCGCGGACGCACAAGCGCCGCTCGCAGCACAAGATCGAGACGCCGGGCCTCATGCACTGCCCGCGCTGCCACGCGCCGCGCCGCCCGCACCGCGTCTGCCCGAACTGCGGCACCTATGCCGGCCGCGAGGTCGTCGTGCAGCAGGCCGGGGTCGACTCCGACGAAGAGTGATCGCGGTCGACGCGAACGGCGCCGACCAGGGGCCGCGCGCAGTCGCCGAGGGAGTCGCACGCTCAGGGCTGCCCGTGCTGCTGTTCGGTCCCGCGGCTGAGATCAGCGGACCCGCCGGCCCGCACGCCGAGGTCGTCGACGCTCCGGAGACCGTGAAGGCTGGGGAGGAGGCCGTGGCGGCCGTCCGCTCCAGGCGTGACGCATCGATCGTCCAGGCCGCGGCCGCCGTCGGCGACGGCCGGGCCGACGCCCTCGTCTCGGCCGGCAGCACCGGCCCGACGCTGGCGGCCGCCACGCTGTCGATCAAGCGCATCAAGGGCGTCTACCGCCCGGCGCTCGCGGTGCTGATGCCGATCCCCGGCGGTCCCGTGCTCCTGCTCGACGCGGGCGCGAGCGTGGAGGTGCGCCCCGAGCACCTCGTCCAGTTCGCCTACATGGGTGCGGGCTTCATGGAGGCGGTGGTGGGAATCGAGCGGCCTTCGGTCGGGCTCCTGTCCGTGGGCGAGGAGTCCGGCAAGGGCACCCCGGACGTGCTCACGGCGCACGAGCGCATATCCGAGGGTGGCCTCAACTTCGTGGGGAACCTGGAGGGCTTCGACCTGCCCGGCGCGCGGGCGGACGTGATCGTGGCCGACGGCTTCACGGGCAACGTCGCGCTGAAGGTGCTGGAGGGAACCGTGAAGGTGATCTCGGGGGAGATCCGCAACCGGATCCGCTCCGGCCTCGCCTCGAGCCTCGGCGGGCTCCTGATCCGCGGCAAGCTCGGGAAGCTGCGCGACGACCTCGACCCCGAGAAGGTGGGCGGCGCGATCCTGCTGGGCCTCCGGAAGCCGGTCGTGGTGGGGCACGGAAGCTTCGGCCCGGTCGGCATCGAGCACGCGGTCAAACTTGCCCAGCGCGCGGTCGACGAGGACATGGTGGGTCGCACCACAGCGGCCCTCGAGGCGGCCGGGGCGTTGCGGTCCGCGACCGCTGCTAGCGTCGCCTCGCGATGACCCGAGAGGAGGTTCTCGACCGCATCCGCGAGCACCTGGCCACCGAGTTGGAGGTGGATCCGGGGCGCATCGAAGACTCCACCCGCTTCAGGGAGGATCTGGAGGCGGACTCGCTCGACCTGGTGGAGCTGGTCGTCGAGCTCGAGGACAGCTACGGGGTTCGCATCCCGGACGAGGAGGCGGCCAAGATCCTGACGGTCGGCCAGGCCGCCGACTTCGTCGCCGCCCATGCCGCGGAGCTCGAACACTGAATCACTCGCAGAGCTGCTTGCCGAGCTGCCCGAGGACCTTCGGCGGCAGGCGTTCACGCACGCATCCTGGGTTGAGCACCGCTCGGACGCGTACGAGCGGCTTGCGTTCCTGGGGGACGTGGTGCTGAGCCTCGCCGTCTCCGACCACCTCTTCCCGCGCTTCGAGCGCTATGGAGCCGGCCGGCTCACGAAGGTCCGCGCTCAGGCTGTCAGCGGCTCGTCGTGCGCGCGGGTTGCGCGCGCGCTCGGCGTGCCCGAGGAGCTGCGCGCCACGGCCCCGCAGGGCACCACCGGGCGCAGCGCCGACATGCTCGTGGAGTCGGAGCGCGTGCTCGCCTCGGTCTGCGAGGCGATCATCGGTGCCGCCTACATCGCATACGGGATCGAGCGCACGGCCCCGGCGGTGGTGGCGTCGTTCGCCGAGGAGATCGAGCAGGCGCTCGAGCACCCGGTGGACTACAAGTCGCTGCTCCAGGAGCGACTCGCCCGGCGGGCCGAGCTGGTGGTCTACCAAACCATCTCCGAGGAGGGTCCGGCGCACGACCGCAGCTTCGTGGCCGTTGCCGAGGTCGCGGGAGAGGAGCTCGGGCGCGGAGAGGGAAAGACGAAGAAGGCCGCTGAGCAGGAGGCGGCCCTGCAAGCCCTCGATGCGCTCGACGAGGAGGCGGCCTCGTAATGCACCTGCGCTCGATATCGATGAAGGGCTTCAAGTCCTTCCCGCAGCGGACCAAGCTCGAGTTCGGCACCGGCGTGTCCGTGATCGTCGGCCCGAACGGCTCCGGCAAGTCGAACATCACAGACGCCGTGCTGTGGGCGCTCGGCGAGCAGTCGCCGCTCGCGGTGCGCGGGCAGTCGATGAAGGACGTGATCTTCGCGGGCGCGCACGGCGTTCAGGGCTCGAACGCGGCCGAGGTCGAGGTCGTGATCGACAACCACGACGGCGCCCTCGAGATCGACTTCTCCGAGATTTCGATCGTGCGCCGCCTGGAGCGCGACGGTGAGGGCGAGTACCGCCTGAACGGCGCGCGCTGCCGGCTCGTGGACGTAATCGAGGTCCTGTCCGACTCGGGCCTCGGCAAGGAGATGCACTCGGTGGTCTCGCAGGGCAAGGTCGAGCAGATCGTGCTCTCGCGGCCGCGCGAGCGCCGCCTCCTGATCGAGGAGGCCGCCGGCCTTGGCAAGCACCGCAAACGCCGCCGGCGCGCGCAGCTGAAGCTGGAGCGCACGGAGGAGAACCTGTCGCGCGCGCTCGACGTGGAGCGCGAGGCACGCTCGCGGCTGCGGCCGCTGAAGCGCCAGGCCGAGGCGGCCGAGCTGCACGAGCGGCTCGAGCGCCAGACGCTCGAGGCGCGGTATGCCTTGGCACGCGATGACGCGCGGGGCGCACGGCTTGCATTGAGTGAGGCGGAGGACCGTGCGCGAGTTGTGCGCGCCGAGCGCGACGAGGCCGAGCGGCTGCTCGGCGAGGTCGCGAGGCGCCGCGAGCAGGCCGAGGAGGCGTTTTCCGCCCAGGCGCGCGATCGCGAGCGCCTTCAGGGGCGGCTCTACGCGGCGCGCTCCGCGAGCGAGCGGATCGCGATGCGCCTCGAGCGCGTGCGCGAGCAGGCCGCCGCCGCGCGCGAGCGACGCGAGCGACGGCTCCGCCAGCTCGAGGTGCTCGAACAGCAGGCCGCCGCGGACGCGGACCTGAGCTCCGACGAGGAGCGACCGCAGGACCGGATCGACGCGATCGAGCGCGAGCTGGCCGCCCTCGACGTGGGACGCGAGCAGCGCCTGGAGGGAGAGCTGGCGGGCCTCGAGCAGGAGCTGGCCGGCGCGGCGGCGCGGGTTTCGGAGCTTGAGCAGGCGGCCGCCGAGCGCCGCAGCGCCCTCGATGCCGCCGAGCGGGCTGCCGAGGAAGCGCGCACGGCCCGCCGCGACGCCGAGCGCGCCGCCGAGGCCGCCCGCGCCAAGGCGGCAGAGGTGGGCTCGGAGCTCGCTGCGGTGAACCAGTTCGTGCGCGGAGCGGCGGGCGGCGATGGCGCCGCGGGGCAACCGTTGGCGGAGCGCCTCCACGTCGAGCCCGGCTACGAGCTTGCGCTCGCGGCGGTCCTTGGCCCGCGCCTCACCGCCACCGTGGTGAACGACCGCACTGAGGGTGAGCGCGTCCTGGACGCCGCCGGCGAAAACGGCGCAAGCGTCCTGCTTAGGGCTGGCTCAGCAAGCCTTAGTCAGGACAGTCCAAGCGCAGCGGCGGTTCCGGCCTCCCCTTCGGTGCCCACCGGGCAACAACTTGGGCAACTTGTGCGTCCCGAGCGGGACGTCGCGGCGCTGGCGGACCGGCTGCTCCGCGACGTCTGGGTGGTCGACTCGCTCGAGGCGCTCCCGGAGAGCTTCAGCGCGATCGCCGTCACGAAGACAGGGCGCCTGTTCGACGCCCGCACCGGCGAGCTGGCGCAGGCCCCAGCCGGCGGAGCCGAGCGGCTGCTGGAGGAGCTTGGAAAACGCGACGAGCTGGTGGCCGCCTCCGAGCGCGCCGCCGCCGAGGAGTCGCGGTCGCGGGTGGAGCTCGAGCGGCTGGCCGCCGCGGTCGCCGACTCGGACTCCGCACGCGAGGCCGCCGAGAGCGAACTGCGCGCGGCGCTGCGCGAGGCGGCCGAGGCCGAGGAGGTTGTGAGCCGCTCCGAGTGGGTGATCGCGCGCCGCCGGGAGGCACCCGACGACGGCCCCGAGGCCGTGCGGCGTGCGGAGCTGCTCGGAGACCTGCGCGCCGAGCAACGGCTCGCGGAGCGCATCGAGCGCGAACGCGAGGAGCGCGCACGCTCGCTGGCCGCCCTGCGGACGGGCGCGGAGCACGACCTCGCCCTCGCCGCCGATGCCGACCGCGCGGCCGAGGCTCTCGAGAGCGCGCGCGAGTCGGTGGCCACTCGGCGTGACGCTCTCCAGCGAGAGCTCGAGGCGGGGGCCGCCGCGGGCGAGGAGACGGCCGCCGCGCTGAAGTCCTGCGCCCAGGAGGAGGCCGAGCTTCAGGGCCGGCTGAAGCGCGCGAGCGAGGCGGTGACCGCCGCCGAGGTGTCCGCGCAGCAGGTGCGCGACTCCGCCGCCGACGCCGAGCGCGACCTGAACGAGCTGGCCGGTCGCCTCGGGCTCGAGCCCGAGCCCGCCGCCGAGGCGCTTCCCGACGAGGAGCGCGAGTCGCTCCTGGCGAGGGTCGAGCGCCTGATGCGCCGCCGCGAGCAGCTCGGCCCGGTGAACCCGCTCGCCAAGCAGGAGTACGACGAGGCCGTGGCGCACGTGGAGGAGCTCGAGGCGCAGCGCGGCGACCTCGAGACGGCGCTGGCCGAGCTCGAGGGGCTAATCAAGGAGACCGACCGCCGGATCCGCGAGGCGTTCGAGCAGACCTTCGACGCGGCGGCGAAGAACTTCGAGGACGTCGTGCAGCACCTGTTCCCGGGCGGTCGCGGCCAGCTGCGGCTCGTCCAGGAGGAGATGGGCCCGCGGCCCGTCGTGGGAGGCGAGCCGCTCCCCGACGGCGAGGCGCCCGAGCCTGAGGGCGAGGACGAGGATCAGCCGGAGGCCGGCGTCGAGATCGAGGTCACGCCGCCCGGCAAGTCCACCAAGCGCCTGTCGCTCCTCTCGGGTGGCGAGAAGTCCCTCGTCGCGCTCGCCTTCATGTTCGCCGTCTTCCTCGCCCGGCCGTGCCCGTTCTACATCCTCGACGAGGTCGAGGCCGCGCTCGACGACATCAACATCGACCGCTTCCTCCAGCTCGTGAAGCGCTACTCGGACCGCGCGCAGTTCATCGTCGTCACCCACCAGAAGCGAACGATGGATGCCGCCGACACGCTCTACGGGGTGAGCATGGGCGGCGACGGAATCTCGCGCGTGGTCTCGCGGAAGCTCGCCGGGCGCCCGGCGGAGGAGCACTCGCTGGCGTCCAAAGAAGAGGCCGCCGCGTAAAGAAACCCTGCCTCCAGGTCGATCTCTCAAGTTGGAGGACCAGACCATGGAGGAGCGGGGATGAGGGGCAGCAAGATTGTTTTGGCGCTGGTCGCGATTGCGGCCATGCTCCTGGTGTCGGCCGTTGCGCTTGCGCACGAGGGCCGTCTGCCGGGAACGAAGGATTCGGACGAGCTGACGATGTCGGAAGGCAACGACCGCGTCTTCGCGCGCGGCGGCGACGACAGCGTCGACGGCGGCGCGGGCGACGACCGCATTCGCGGTGGCCGCGGCGACGACGAGCTCTTCGGCGGCGGCGGCGACGATCGCCTCAAGGGTGGTCAGGACGACGACTACCTGGACGGCGGCGAGGGCGACGACTACATCAATGGTCGCGGTGACGGCCGCGACGGCGACGCCATCGTCTGCGGCGACGGCTACGACGTGGCCGTTCTCGGCAGAGGCGACGTCGTCGAGGGCGACGACGGCTGCGAGAAGGTCAGGCGGCCGAAGGGCCGGGACCACAAGAAGCACCGCGAGACGTGTGCCGCAAATTCGCAGGGGTGCGAGGACGAGGACTCGATCAAGGAGCCGTGCGCGGCGCGCTACATGCCCCGCTGCGGCGACCCCGAGGTCGTCATGCCCGAGCCGGACGAGCCGGTCGAAGAGCCGGCGCCGGACGAGCCGGGCGAGTACTAGGACCGGCAGGTAGGGGCGCCCCCTAGCCGGGCGCCCCTATCCTCCGCGTCCTCGTGGCCCGCACCTGGCAAGAGCTGTTCGACACCGGCGAGGACCCCCCGCCGAGCGCCACGGTCACGGACGACGGTGAGGCCCAGCGCGGAGGCTTCTTCAGGCGCCTGCGCGACAACATGGCGAAGACGCGTGAGGCGTTCGGCGCGGAGCTTCAGACCACCGTCTTCCAGTCGCTCGACGACGAGGCGTTCGAGCGCCTGGAGGAGACGCTGATCTACGCGGACGTGGGCGCCCCCACCACGGCGAAGATCGTGGAGCGCCTCGAGACCGAGGCCGAGAGCGGCGAGCTCACCGGGGGCGAGGAGCTCTCGCGGCGGCTGTGCGAGCTGCTCGCGGACACGGCGCGGCTCGAGGGCGACACGATCCCGCTCGACGAGCACCCGACCGTGATCCTCATGACCGGCGTGAACGGCAGCGGCAAGACCACCACGATCGGGAAGATGGCCTGGCACCTCCAGAAGGAGCTCGGGAAGTCGGTGCTCCTCGCCGCCGCCGACACGTTCCGCGCGGCCGCCGCCGAGCAGCTCACGCTCTGGGCCGAGCGCGCCGGCTGCGAGATCGTGCGTGGGGAGGAGGGCTCGGATCCGGGCGCTGTCGTCTACGACGCCATCGAGGCGGCCCGGGCGCGCGGGAATGACGTGGTGATCGTGGACACCGCCGGCCGGCTCCACACCCAGCAGCACCTGATGGACGAGCTGCGCAAGGTGCGGAATGTGATCGCGCGCCAGGCGCCGGGCGCCCCGCACGAGACGCTACTCACGATCGACGCCACCACCGGCCAGAACGGGCTGCGCCAGGCGCTCCTGTTCCGCGAGGCCGTGGACGTGACCGGCATCGCGCTCACCAAGCTCGACGGCACCGCCAAGGGTGGGATCGCGCTCGCGATCGCCCAGGAGCTCGGCGTGCCGGTGAAGCTGATCGGGATCGGCGAGGCGCTCGAGGACCTGCGCCCGTTCGACCCGGACGACTTCGCGAAGGCGATACTCGAGCCATGAGCGAGCACGGCGACAGCACGCGCGTGGTTCGCGCCGGGCTTCCCGAGCCAGAGCAGGGCGAGCCGTTCCTGCCCGGGCCGGTGTTCGCCGCGCCCTTCCACCTGAGCGGCGATCCCGCGGACTCGCCCGCGGTCTACACGCGCTACGGCAACCCCACGTGGGCGCGGTATGAGGAGGCCGTCGGGAGCCTCGAGGACGCGGAGGCGGTGCTGTTCTCGTCCGGAATGGCGGCGGCCGCCGCCCTGCTTCTAACGGAGCTCTCGCCCGGATCCGTGCTGGCCGTGGACGAGAACTGCTACCTCAACGTGCGGCGCCTGGCCAGCACGCACCTCGAACCGCGTGGGGTGGAGGTGCGGCTCGCGCCGTCCGCCGAGCTGGCCGAGGTCGCGCAGGGCGCCGACCTGCTCTGGCTCGAGACACCGTCGAACCCGAAGCTCGAGGTCTATGACATCGCCGCCCTGGCCGAGCTGGGCGTGAGGACGGTCGTGGACAACACAACGGCGGGTCCGCTGCTTCAGCGCCCGCTCGATCTCGGAGCGTTCTTCTCGCTCACCAGCGCCACGAAGCAGATGAGCGGCCACGCGGACATCGTGCTCGGGTACGTGACCACCCGCGACGCGGAGCGAGCCGAGACCCTGCGCAACTGGCGCCGCGACGCGGGGGCGATTCCCGGTCCCTTCGAGACCTGGCTCGCCCACCGCTCGCTGCCCACGCTCGCGTTGCGGCTGGAGCGCGGATGCGCCAACGCGCTCGCGATCGCGCGGCTGCTCGCCGCGCACGACGACGTGGAGGGCGTGCGCTACCCCGGCCTGTCGAGCGACCCGGGCCACGAGGTGGCCCGCCGCCAGATGCGCGGCTACGGGATGGTCGTCTCGTTCGATCTCGGCACGGCAAAGCGCGCCGAGAGCTTCCTGTCGCGCGCCAAGTTGGTCACCGACGCAACCAGCTTCGGCAGCGTGCACACGTGCGCGGAGCGGCGCGCCCGCTGGGGCGGCGACGCGGTGTCGGAGGGATTCATCCGGCTCTCTGCGGGCTGCGAGGAGACGGCCGATCTTCTTGCAGACATCGAACAAGCGCTCCACTCCGCGTAGGATCGAAAGCGGATGGAAGACTGGGTCTGGTGGATGGTCGCCGCAGGAGTGCTCGCCGTGGGCGAGATCTTCACGATGGGCTTCTTCCTGGGCCCGATCTCGGTCGCGGCCGTGCTGGCCGCCGTGGTGGCCGGCGTCGGGGTCGGGCTTCCCGTCCAGTGGATCGTGTTCATCGCGGCCTCGCTTGGGTCCCTGGTCGTGCTCCGGCCGATCGCACAGCGCCACCTGCGCACGCCGCCGAGCATCCGCACGGGGACGGCCGCGCTGGTGGGCGGGCCGGCCACGGTGGTGGAGCGCGTGGACCGAAGCGGTGGCTGCGTGAAGATCGGCGGAGAGGTCTGGAGCGCGCGGGCCTACGACGAGGACGACGCGTTCGAGCCTGGTGCGCGCGTGGAGGTCATGGAGATCGACGGCGCGACAGCGCTCGTCGCCGAATGAGAGGGATGGGCTGCATATGGCCACGCTGATCGTGCTGGGAGTAGTCGCGCTGGTGGTGCTGATCACGCTTGCGCGCGCGATCCGGATCGTGCCGCAGGCGCGCGCCGGGATCGTCGAGCGGCTGGGCCGCTACAACCGCACCCTGGACGCGGGCCTGGCGCTCGTCATCCCGTACGTGGACCGGGTGAAGCCGCTGATCGACCTGCGCGAGACGGTCGTCTCGTTCCCACCGCAGCCCGTGATCACCGAGGACAACCTGGTGATCAACATCGACACGGTCATCTATTTCCAGGTCACCGATCCCAAGGCCGCCACCTACGAGATCCAGGACTTCATCGCCGGAATCGAGCAGCTCACGGTCACGACGCTGCGGAACGTGATCGGCGGGATGACGCTCGAGGACACGCTCACGTCGCGCGACAAGGTGAGCGCCGCGCTCCGGCACGTGCTGGACGAGGCGACGGGCAAGTGGGGCATCCGCGTGAACAGGGTCGAGCTCAAGGCCGTGGACCCGCCCGCCTCGATCCAGGAGGCGATGGAGAAGCAGATGCGCGCCGAGCGCGACCGCCGCGCCGCGATCCTCACCGCCGAGGGCGTGAAGCAGTCGCAGATCCTCACGGCCGAGGGCGAGAAGCAGAGCGCGATCCTGAAGGCCGAGGGCCGGCGCGAGGCGCAGATCCTGGAGGCAGAGGGCCAGTCGAGGGCGATCGAAACGGTGTTCGAGGCAATCCACCGCGGCGACGCCGATCCCAAGCTGCTCGCCTACCAGTACCTCCAGGTGCTGCCGCAGATCGCACAGGGCGAGTCGAACAAGGTCTGGATCATCCCGAGCGAGGTCACGTCCGCGCTCGCGAACATCGGCTCGATCATCCCGAAGCCGGATCCGGCGCCACCACCACCGGATCGAGATCTACCCGCACCGTGACGGGCGCGGTGGCCATCGCGCGCACCACGGCTGAGTTCAGCTTGTTCGGAAGACGGCGCTGACGCTCGCGCCAGTCGTCGTCGGCGAGAACGTGTGCGGTGCCGGTGCGCCAGCGGCGGCCGATGCGCACGCGCACGCGTGGGTTGGCCTCGATGTTGCGCACGTAGCTCGCCTTGCGGCCGTGCTCGGCGACCACCCAGAGCGTGTCGCCGTCGAGGGCCTTCCCGAGCGGCACCCGGCGCGGCTTCCCGCTGCGGCGCCCGGTGGTCTCGAGGATCACGACCACGGGCAGCGGGAGGCCGGCGCGCGCGGCCGCGTTCACGAGCGGGTTGAGCACCCTCGCCGAGAAGAACGTGGAGATGCGGCGCTTGTCCACGGCGAGGCACCGTACAGCTAGCCTCTCCAATGTGTTCGACGCCCTCTCAGACCGGCTTCAGGCCGCCCTGGGCGATGTCCGCTCGCGCGGCAAGCTGACCGAGGAGGACATCAACAAGGCGATGCGCCAGGTGCGCCTGGCGCTGCTCGAGGCCGACGTGAACTTCAAGGTCGTGAAGCAGTTCACGGCCGCGGTCAAGGAGCGGGCGCTCGGGCAGGACGTGCTCTCGTCGCTCAACCCGGGCCAGCAGGTCGTGAAGATCGTCTCCGAGGAGCTCACGTCGCTCATGGGCGGCAGCGGCAGAGACCTTGCCTTCGCCAAGCCCGGGCCGACCGTGATCCTGATGGCCGGCCTTCAGGGCTCGGGCAAGACCACCGCTGCCGGCAAGCTTGCGCGTCACCTGCGCGAGGAGCACGGGATGGACGTGGCCGTGGCAGCCTGCGACGTGTACAGGCCCGCCGCCGTGGACCAGCTGATCAAGGTCGGGGCTCAGGCGGGGGCGCACGTGTACGAGCAGGGCACCGGCCGCGACCCGGTGGACATCGCCGAGTGGGCGCTCGACCAGGCGAAGCAGGACCGCCGCGACGCCCTGATCGTCGACACGAGCGGGCGGCTCCACATCGACGAGGAGCTGATGAAGGAGCTGGCGCAGATCAAGAAGCGCACGAAGCCGCACAACGTGCTGCTCGTGGTGGATGCGATGACGGGCCAGGACGCGGTGAACGTGGCCGAGCAGTTCGCCGAGACCGCCAACTTCGACGGCGTGATCCTGTCGAAGCTGGACGGCGACTCCCGAGGCGGAGCGGCGCTCTCGGTCAAGGCGGTTACCGGCAAGCCGATCCTCTACGCCTCCACGGGCGAGAAGCTCGGCGACTTCGAGCGCTTCCACCCGGACCGCATGGCGCAGCGGATCCTCGGCATGGGCGACGTGATGACCCTCGTCGAGAAGGCCGAGCGCCAGATGGACGAGCGCCAGGCGCAGGAGCTCGAGAAGAAGATCCGCAAGGAGCAGTTCACGCTCGACGACTTCCTCGAGCAGATGCAGCAGGTGCGCAACATGGGCCCGCTCGGCTCGCTGCTCAAGATGATGCCCGGGGTGGGCAGCCAGCTGGGGTCGCTGAACGTGGACGAGAAGGAGCTCGACCGGCTCGAGGCCATCATCCGCTCGATGACGCCGGAGGAGCGCGCCAACCCGAAGATCATCAACGGGTCACGCCGGCGCAGAATCGCCCGCGGCTCGGGGACCTCCGTGCAGGCCGTGGCGCAGCTCGTGAAGCAGTTCGCCCAGATGAAGAAGGTCATGAAGCAGATCGCCGGCGGCAAGATGCCTTCGCTGCAGCAGTTGGCCGGCGGTCGCTAACCTCCTCCACCTCTATGTCCGTACGAGTCCGCCTCACCCGCGTGGGGAGCAAGAAGAATCCGATCTGGCGCGTGGTCGTCTCCGACCAGCGCTCACCGCGCGATGGCCGCTTCATCGAGACGATCGGGCACTACAACCCGCAGACGGACCCCTCGACGATCGTGATCGACGAGGAGCGCTTCCAGCACTGGGTCGCACGCGGGGCCCAGCCGACCAACACGGTGAAGCAGCTCGTGAGGGCGCAGTCGAAGGGTGCCCCGCCCGTCGCGGTCGCCGAGCCGGAGCCGGAGCCCGCCGAGGCGCCCACCGCGGTCGCGGAGCCGGAGCCGGACGCTCCGACGGAGTAGTGGAGGAGCTCCTCGAGTACCTCGCCCGGTCGCTCGTCGACCGTCCGGACGAGGTGAGCGTGGAGTCGTTCGAGGAGGACGACGGCACGATCGTGCTGGAGCTGCAGGTGGCCGATGACGACGCCGGGCACGTGATCGGCCGCGGCGGGCGCACCGTCGCCGCGCTCCGCACGGTGGTCAAGGCATCCGCCGTCCGCGAAGGCCAGCGGGTACTCGTCGACGTCGTGGATTGACCCTCGTGACCGCCGGCCGGGTGGGGAAGCCGCACGGCCTGGACGGGAGCTTCTACGTGGAGGGCCCGCGCCACGCGCTGCCCGAGGGCTGCACGGTGTTCCTTCAGTCCCAGGCGCGCACGGTCGAGCGCCGCGCGGGCACCGACGACCGGCCACTGGTGCGCCTCACCGGAGTCGACGATCCCCGGTCGCTGCGCGGTGAGCTGCTGCTCGTGGAGGACGAGCTGGAGGAGGGGGAGTGGCTCGCCTCGGATCTCGTGGGTTGCCGGGTGCCTGAGCTCGATGGCGTCGTCGCGCGGATCCTCGACGAACCTTCGTGCTCGGTGCTGGAGCTCGAGGACGGCACGCTTGTCCCGTTCATCTCCGACGCCATCCGGCGCGTGGACATCGAGGCGCGGGAGATCCAGGTGAACAGGGACTTCCTCGGGTGAGGATCGACGTCGTCACGCTCTTCCCGGCCTGGTTCGACTGGTTCCGCGAGCAGCGCCACGTGGCCAACGCAATGGCGCTCGGGCACGAGCTCGACTTCGTGGATCTGCGCGCCTCGACGCCGCTCACGGCCGGGCAGGTGGACGACACCCCGTACGGCGGCGGGGCGGGCATGGTGGTCCGAGTGGACGTGGTCGAGGCCGCGCTGCGCGAGCGCTACGGCGAGGCGCCGCCGCCGCACAGGACGATCGCCCTGTCCGCGGGCGGACGCCGGTTCGACGACGCCCTCGCGGGCGAGCTGGCGGCGGAGCCCGCGCTCACGCTCCTGTGCGGGCGCTACGAGGGCTTCGACGAGCGCGTTCACGAGCACCTCGCCACCGATGTCGTGTCCATCGGTCCATACGTCCTGTCGGGGGGCGAGCTTGCGGCGATGGTGGTGATGGACGCGGTGCTTGCGAAAGCTGCCGGGAGCGCTCGGGCACGAGGACAGCGCGGTCGAGGAGTCGTTCAGCGAGGCGCTCGAGGGGGCGCCGGAGTACCCCCACTACACGCGCCCGTTCGACTGGCGCGGCCACACCGTGCCGGACGTCCTGCTGTCGGGAGATCATGCGCGCATCCGCGCGTGGCGGCTCGAGCAGAGCCGCCAGCGCGGCCAAACTTAGCCCCCGACACCTTCGCTACCATTGCCCGTCCACGCGCGACGGCTTCCACGGTCGCGTTTTTTGTGCCTATGTCCGGAGTCATCGACAGCATCGAGCGCGCCCAGCTGCGCCGTGTCCCGTCCTTCCAGGCCGGGGACCGCGTGCGCGTTCACTTCCAGGTCGTGGAGGGCACCCGCCGCCGCACACAGGTCTTCGAGGGCGTCGTGCTGAAGCGCCAGGGCAGCGGCGTTCGCGAGACGTTCACGGTGCGCAAGCAGTCGTTCGGCGTGGGTGTGGAGCGGACGTTCCCGGTCCACTCACCGAAGATCGAGCGCATCGAGGTGGCGGCCCGCGGAGACGTGCGCCGCGCCAAGCTCTACTACCTGCGCGAGCGCGTGGGCCGCGCCTCGCGAGTCCGCGAGCGCCGCTGGACGGGTATCGAGTCCGACGAGGTCATCGAGCCCGGTCTGGTGGAGGCCGGCGCGATGCCGGCGGACGACGCTCCGCGCCCCGGCGAGGAGGAGCTCGGCGAGCAGGTGGCGGCCGAGGAGACTGCCGCGGAGACCGACGAGCCAGCCGCCGAGACCCAGGAGGCCGCCGGGGAGACCCAGGAGGCCGCCGGAGAGACCCAGGAGGCCGCCGTCGAGCCGGATCCGCCGGCCGACTCCGGGGCCGAGGGCGACGAGCCGGACGTCGAGGCCAAGCCCGCCGACGACCAGGCCTCCTAGGCGAGGCCGGAGGCCGGGACGGCCCAGGTGGCGAAGATCAAGAAGAAGAGCGGGCACAACTCGCTCGTTGAGTTGGTCATCATCGTTGCGGTCGCGCTGGGGCTCGCGCTCGGCATCCAGGCCTTCCTCGTCAAGCCGTTCCGCATCCCGAGCGAGTCGATGGTTCCCACACTCGAGGTGGGCCAGCGCGTCCTGGTGGACCGTGTGAGCTTCCGCTTCGGCGACCCCGACCGCGGCGACGTGGTGGTCTTCAAGCCGCCCCAGGGCGCGGACGAGAACAGGTGCGGCGTCGAGCACCCGAGCGACGAGGCGTGCCCGAGGGAGACGCCCGAGCGGTCGGACACCAACTTCATCAAGCGCGTGGTGGCCGTGCCCGGGGACCGCCTCAAGGTCCTCGAGGGTTCCGTGTACATCAACGGACAGCGCCAGAAGGAGCCATTCGCCAGGCTCGACCCGGAGTGCGGCACCTGCAACCTGCCCCGGGAGATCACGATTCCCGAGGACCACTACTACATGATGGGCGACAACCGCGGTCAGTCCGCCGACAGCCGTGAGTGGGGGCCCGTGCCGAAGAAATGGATCATCGGCAAGGCCTTCATGACCTATTGGCCTCCGGGCCGAATCGGCTTACTCTAGGACGCAGGGGTCCGCTTCCGCCGAGACCCCGCCTATGATCGGCGCCAACCGTGGGGATGCCGGACAACGACGAGACGCGTTCTCAGCCGCTTACCGGCTCTGGGAAGGCACGACGGCGCAGGGGACGGCCGCGCAGCGGCAACGGACGACGGCTGTTCGCATTCGACCGTGAGCTCGGCTGCCGCCTCGTGGCGGGTGCCGACGAGGCGGGCCGCGGCTCGCTTGCCGGGCCACTGGTGGCCGCCGCGGTCCTGTTCGACCTCGAGCAGCTCACGCTGTCGGACCGCCGCGCGCTCACCCGCCTGAACGACTCGAAGCAGCACACGGCCGAGGCGCGCGAGGAGCTCTACCCGCTGGTGATGAGGGCAGCGGCGCGCTCGGTGATCGTGTCGCGCTGCGTGCGCGGCATCGACAGTCGCGGCCTCCACAAGACGAACCTCGAGGCCCTGCGCACCGCGCTGCTCGGCGTGGCGCTGCCCGGCACCATGTGCCTCGTGGACGGCTTCAACGTGCCCGAGTTCGGCCTCGAGCAGCGGGCCGTGATCGACGGCGACTGCCGCAGCGCCGCGATCGCCGCCGCCTCAGTGCTGGCCAAGGTGAGTCGCGACCGCTACATGCGGCGGGCGGCCGAGCGCCACCCGGGCTGGGACTTCGAGACGAACGTCGGCTACTCCACCCCGGAGCACCGCGCAGCGATCGCGGCCAACGGCGTCTCACCGCTCCACCGGATGTCCTTCCAGTCGATCGCGTACACACAGCTGGCGCTGGAGGGCTAGCCGAGGCTGACGTCGATGCGCTCGTCGTTCTCGCCGAGGACGTATTGCGCCGAGGCGCTCGCGCGATAGAGGCGGAGCGGTGCCGGGGCACTTATCTCCTCGACACCCCACGCCTGGCCGCCGAGCTCCTGAGAACGGCGCGAGAAGACGGCGATGCAGCGCTCCGCCTCGTCCTCCTCGACCAGCTCGACCTCAGCCTCGAGGTAGACCGCTCGGCCGTGTCCCATCGGCACCGTCGAGTCGAAGATCACGATGCCGGCCTGGGGACGGGCCGCGAGGTTGCGGGAGTGGCGGGCGCCCGGCTTTGACACCCACACGAACTCGGTGTAGCGCTCGTGCGCGAACCAGACCGGCGATGCCCATGGACGCCCATCCGCGTCCGCCGTGGCCAGTGTCATGTACTGGCTGGAATCGATGATCTCCCGAGCGTGCACGGCGAGGTCGGTCTCGGGCTCCATCTACCAATGTGTACCGAGAAGCTCAGAACGCCGCCTCCAGGTGCTCCAGTGAGAGCAGCCGGCCGCTGCCGTCGAAGCTGATTCCGATGGCGTCGAAGCGGATCTCGGGAGGGCGCGCGCCCTCCAGCACGCCCTGAGCGAGCCACTCGCGCGCCATGGCGCGCACCTGTCGCTGCTTGCGCGCGCCGATCGAGGCGAACGGCCCCAGCGGGTTGGCGGGACCGGCCAGGCCCGGCGGCCCGCGGACGCCGCGCACGATGCGAGTCTTCACCTCGCAGAACACCAGAAAGCGCTCGTCCCGCGCCACCAGGTCGAGCTCCCCGAAGCGCGTACGGAAGTTCCGAGCGATCACCTCGCAGCCACGCGCCTCGAGGTGCCGCGCGGCGAGCCGCTCACCCTTCTGTCCAAGCCTCCGTCGTGGGTCATCGGCCACCCCGGCGACGCTAGGACGGAGCGCCGCACGGGTGGGTTACGAGCGTGACGATTAGGATGCTCTCGCTGTTGGCCGAAGACCTCGGTGCCACGAGAAAGGTCGCATAGTGAGACCAAACTCGTGGCAGCGACTGCGTCAGACAAGCTCGAGCGGCTCGTCGCGAACTAGACGGCGTAGAGAAACGTGTAGATCGCCGTGTGGCCCTCCTGGGTCAGCTCTCCCAGGCAATAGCGGCAGGTCCCGCCCTCCTCGTCAGGAACGTCGACCGTCATCGGGGGTCGACCCTCCACGGACTCGATCTCGACCGTCTTGCCTTTGAGAGGCCCGTCCTCCAGAAGCGCCTGCACCGTTTCAGCATACGACGCGGGCACCGACCCGAGCCGGCCGAGGCCGACTAGCGGAGCTTGAGCCGAAGCATCACCTCGTCAAAGCGGATCTCACCGGTGCGCTCGAAGCCGTAGTGCTCGTAGAAGGTGAGCGGGCTGCCGTCGCCCTGGCCGGCGCTCGTGTTCAGCACCTCGACGCCGGGTCGGCCACGGAAGTACTCGACGATCAGGTCGAGTGTTGCGGTGCCGAAGCCCCGCCGCTGGTAGCGCTCGTCAATGAGGAGCTTCCACAGGTACTGCGGTATGTAGTCGGGATTTCCGACCTCGTCGGCGATCATCACGAACCCGACCGGCGTGTCTTCGGCGTATACCGCCCAGTACAAGGCGTGAGCGTCTGGGTGTTCGGCGGCTTCGAGCAACGAGTCGGCCACGCTGCTCACGAATTGCTCTTGGCTCGGCGATACGCGCAGAGCCTCGACCGCCTGGCGGTTCGATTCGGTCAGCGGACGAAGCGAGACCACGCGGAGACCTTAAGGTGCCGAAGGTGTTCACCGTCGAGCAGCGGGATGCCCTCCGGGAGCGCGCGCTACGGCTCGCGGAGGAGGATGACCGCGTCGTAGCCGGAGCCGCCGTGGGTTCGCTCGCTGTCGACGACGGCGATCGCTTCTCCGATTTGGACCTCACCTTCGGCATCGCCGACCACGTCCCGGTCGATGAGGTCCTCGATGATTGGACGGCCAGGCTCGTCGATGAACTCGGCGCCGTCCGGCTCGCCGATCTCGAGCGCGGTCCGACCATCTACCGCGTGTTCCTGCTGCCGGATGCGCTTCAGCTAGACGTTTCGATGACACCGGCGGCTCTGTTTCGTCCCGCCGGTCCACGCTTCCGGCTCCTCTTTGGCGAGACAGGTGCGGGCGAGCCCGAGGGTCCGACGCGGCCGGGGGACCTGTTCATTCCCACGCCGACGGTCGCGGGGGACCTCTTCGGGTGGGGCGTCATCTACGCGCTCCACGCCCGTGCGTGCATCGAGCGTCGGCGTCTCTGGCAGGCCGAGCATTACGTTGGTGCGGTGCGCGACCACGGGCTCTCGCTTGCGTGCCTGCGACACGGACTACCCGCAGCGCAGGGCCGTCGTTACGACGACCTGCCCCCTGAGACCCTTGCTCGATTCGAGGCCACCCACGTGCGCGCGGTCGAGCCTGCGGCGCTCCGGGCAGCACTCGCCGCATCCGTTCTGGCGCTCATGCACGAGGGTATGGAAGCGGAGCTCCTCTGTGCGAATGTCGTTGCGGAGCGGCTCGCGGAGCTTCGCTGACATTCCCCGGCCTCGACGTTGCGCAGTTGTCGCGTCGGCGTGCCCACGCGTCGCTCGGATCGCGGGAGCCTCCACGGGGTGCTCGCCGCGGTCGCCACCTTCACGCTTGACGGGGTCCATGCCCAGGAGGTGACGGTCGAGGTCGACGTGCGGCGCGGGTTGCCCACCTTCACGCTTGTGGGGCTGCCCGACCGGGCGATCCGGGAGTCGCGTGAGCGCGTGCGCGCGGCGCTGCTCAACTCCGGGCTCGACTTCCCGCAGAAGCGGCTGACGGTGAACCTCGCACCCGCGCACGTGCGGAAGGCTGGGCCGAGCTTCGACCTCGCCATCGCGGTGGGACTGCTGGCCGCCAGCTCGCAGGTGCCCCCGGAGCAGTTCGAGGACTGCGCGCTCGTGGGCGAGCTCTCGCTGAGCGGCGAGCTGCGCCCCGTTCGCGGAACCCTCACCGCGGCGCTCGGCGCCCGCCGGGCCGGCTACCGCCGCCTGCTCGTCCCGGACGCGAACGCGGCCGAGGCGGCGCTCGTGGACGGACTCGAGGTGAGCGCGATCCCGACGCTGGGGCGGCTGGCGGATCTGCTGCATGGACGCTGGTCGCCCGAGCCGGCCCGTCCTGCTGTTGCGGACCCGGACGAGGCGAGGCCGGACGGGCCGGACCTGGCCGATGTCCGCGGGCAGGAGGACGCCAAGCGCGCCATCGAGATAGCCGCGGCCGGCGGCCACAACCTGCTGATGATCGGCCCCCCCGGCGCCGGCAAGACCATGCTCGCCCGGCGGCTGCCGGGCATCCTCCCTGCGCCGAGCTTCGAGGAGGCGCTGGAGATCACGCAGGTGCACAGCGCTGCGGGCATCGGAAGCGGGCGGCTCGCCACCGAGCGGCCCTTCCGCGCCCCGCACCACACGATCTCTCCTCAGGGGCTCGTTGGAGGCGGGGCGCGCCCGATGCCGGGTGAGATGACGCTCGCCCACCGGGGTGTCCTCTTCCTGGACGAGCTGCCCGAGTTCGCCCGGGTGGCGGTGGACGCGCTGCGCCAGCCGCTCGAGGAGGGGCGGGTGGAGATCATGCGCGGGCAGCGCACGCTGGAGTTCCCGGCGAACGCGATCGTCGTGGCGGCGTGCAACCGCTGCCCGTGCGCGCGCCCGCCCGACGGCTGCAGCTGCACCGCGATCGAGCTGGCTCGCTATCAGCGGCGGCTGAGCGGCCCCCTGGTGGACCGCATCGACCTGGTCTGCCAGGTGGAGCCCGTGCCGGCCGTGCAGCTGGTGGGCGGCCCGGACGAACGCCATGAGCGCTCCGCAGAGGTGCGCGCCCGCGTGGTCGCGGCACGAATGCGACAGCTCGCCCGCCTGGCCGGCACGGGTGTTCTATGCAACGGCGATATGGACGGGCGGCTCACGCGTCGCCAGGTGCCGCTCGAGCCGAGCCTTACGGCGCGGCTGCTCGACGTTCGCGATCGCATCCAGCTGAGCGGGCGCGGCCACGACCGGGTGCTGCGGGTTGCGCGAACGATCGCCGACCTCGACGGACGCGAGCTGCTGGAGGAGAGCGACGTCGATGAGGCGCTCTCCTACAGGCTCGACAGCTGGGAGCGGATCGCGGCGTGATCGAGAGCTGTGCATCCTGTCTGCGCCGGGCGTTCCTGGTCGCACACCTCGCGCCGCGCATCGCCGGGCTGCTCGGCGGCCGCGATCGCAGAGCCTCCGGGCTGCTCGCGCTTCCGGAGGAGGAGCTGCTCGCTGCCACTGCCGGCGAGCGAGTGGAGCAGGCGCTCGAGTTCCTGGAGAGCCTCGACGCGGATGTCGAGCGGGAGCGCCTCGACGCGGGCGGCTTCTCGGCGCTGTGCACCCACGCGCCCGCCTACCCGCCGCTCCTGCGCGAGCTGTCCGACCCGCCCGCCGTACTGTTCGCGGCCGGCCGCCCCGAGACGTTCGCCGTCCTGCGGGACGAGCCCTCGGTCGCCGTCGTCGGCACCCGGCGGGCGAGCCCATACGGCACCGAGGTGGCGTACGCCATCGGCCGCGGACTCGGGTCGTCCGGCGTGCCGGTCGTGAGCGGCCTTGCCCTCGGCATCGACGGCACCGCCCACCGCGGCTGTCTCGACGCGCACGGCGTTCCGGTGGCGGTGGTGGCCTGCGGCCCCGATGTCGTCTACCCGCGCCGTCACCGCGGCCTGCACCAGCGCGTGCGCGAGACCGGCCTCGTGCTGTCCGAGCTGCCGCCCGGCAGCTCGCCCTTCCGCTGGAGCTTCCCCGCGCGCAACCGCATCATGGCCGGGCTGGCGAGCCTCACGCTGGTGGTCGAGGCCGCCGACCCGAGCGGCAGCCTGATCACCGCCGACTTCGCGAAGGACCTGGGCCGCTGCGTGGCGGCGGTGCCGGGCCGGGTGACCTCGCACGTCGCGCGGGGCACGAACGCCCTGCTCAAGCAGGGCGCGGCCGCCATCACGGGCACCGACGACGTGCTCGACGAGCTGTTCGGCGTCGGCGTGCGCCGGGCGCCCCGGGTCCGCGCTGCGCACGCGGCGCCGGACGACCCGCTGCTGCTCGCCGTCCTCGACGCCGCGGACCGCTGCTCGTCGGTGGAGGCGATCGCCCGGGCGACCGGTCGCTCGGCCGCCCAGACTCGCGCCGCGCTCGGCCGCCTGGAGGCCGACGGCTACCTCGTGCGGCGCGACCTCGGAGGCTGGGAGCGGGCCGCGTGCTGAGGCGAGCGCGGGCGGCCCGCCTATCCTGCCCTGCGCGTGGCCCCTGACCGTCGCATCCCCCGAGTGCTGTCGATCGCCGGCTCGGATTCCGGCGGTGGCGCCGGCATCCAGGCCGACCTCAAGGCGTTCGCCCGCTGCGGTGTGCACGGGATGACCGCCATCACCGCGATCACGGCGCAGAACACCGTGGCCGTGACGGCCGTGCACCCGCTCCCGGGCGAGCTGATCGTCGAGCAGGTGCGCGCGGTTGCGGACGACATCGGCGTCGACGCCGTCAAGATCGGGATGCTCGGGACGGTGGAGACGATCGAGGCCGTGGGCCGGGCGCTTGACCTCGTTCCGGGCGCCCCGGTGGTGCTCGACCCGGTGATGGTGGCCGAGAGCGGCGCCAGGCTGCTCGACGAGGACGCACAGGAGGCGCTCAGAACGCTGCTGGTGCCGCGGGCGGCGGTCGTGACCCCGAACGTGCCGGAGGCGCGCGTGCTGGCTGGCGCGGGACCCGACGTGGACCCAGAGGCGCTGGCCCGGGCAGTGCACGGCCTCGGCCCGGCCGCGGTGGTGGTCACCGGGGGGCATCGCGACGAGGCCGTCGATGTCTTCTACGACGGCGAGCAGCTGGTGGAGATCACGGGGGAGCGCTACATGGGCGGCGGGGCGCACGGATCCGGCTGCACCCATTCGTCGGCGCTTGCAGCGCACCTGGCGCTAGGTCTCGAGCCGCTCGAGGCTGCGAAGGCGGCCAAGCAGATCGCGTCAGAGGCGGTACGTGACGGGTTGCGAAGCGTCGGCGCCGGGCCCGGGCCCGTGGACGTCTTCGGGCTGGAGCCTCGCGGCGCCGACGGCGAGCGGCCCTAGATCGTCACGCCCTGCTGTTCGAGCCAGGCGCGGACGTTGTCCGGCGGGTTGCCGTCGTACTCGGCGCGCGCCGCGAGGCGCAGCAGGTCGTGAGGGTCCTCGTCGATCTCGTCACGGCGAAAGGCCAGGTAGGTAGCGACCGCGATCGCCATCATCACCGCCGGATCCTCGTCCTGGGGGTCGATCCGGCCCTTCAGCTCGGCGAGCTCCTGCTCGATGTCGCGATGGGCGGTGACCGGCTCGTCGGCGTCCTCGACCGGCGGCAGCAGGTCGGCCACGCCATGGCGGCCGGCGGGGTCTGCCACCTCGACGCCGCGGTGCACGACCTCGAAGAGGGTGGGCGGGGGACCTTCGGCTTCCGCTGGGCGCATGACTAGAGCGCTACCCACGAGGCCAGGCGCCAAACCGACCGGCGCCCCGGCCCTGCGTGACATAATCACCAAGGTGGCGGTGATGAAGTTCCTGCGTATGAAGCCCGGGCATGGCGAGGTGCTGCTTGCCGAGGGCGATCCGCGCGTGCACGAGGACGAGGAGCGCCTCGTGGAGGAGTTCCGCCGCCAGCTCGACGAGGGCATGTGGGCGGCCGTGCCGGTCACGAACTCCGGGAGCGGCCGGCGTGAGGCCCAGATGGTCAAGGAGTACGCCGACATCCCGCCCGAGTCCGAGCGCGTGATCTTCTTCCCGCGCGCCTCCGGCGGCTGACCGCGCCCGGGCCGATGCTGCTCGCGCTCCTCGCACTCGCCCTGATCGCCCTCGTGCTCGCGGCGCCGCTCGCCCTGCGGCGCCTCGAGGAGTGGCGCGCACGGCGCCCCCAGCGCGAGCGGCGGGGCGCCGCGCACCCACTGGAGGAGCTCTACGACCCCGGCAGGGAGCGCCGCGCGGAGCAGCGGGCCCGCGAGCTCCTGCGCTCGTGCGTGAACGCGGAGGAGTGGGGGATGTACCGCGACCTCGGCTTCATCCGCGTGGCCGGCAGGCACGCCCGGCGTGAGGTCGACCGAGGCGCCCGGGCCGCCTACGCGTACCTCGTCTACCCGCACAAGCCGATCGTGGCCTACGTGCCGGAGAGCGGGCAGCTGCTCTCCGAGTACTGCGTAGAGTTCCCGGACCTCACGGGCGGCGGCGGGCGCCACCGCCTGCCCGCCTCCGACGACGTGCTGGCGAAGTGGATGGCCCTCACCTCCGACGAGGACCGCGTGATCCGGCGCGCCAACATGCACCTGATCGGCCGGCAGCTCGACCCGGCGCGCGTGCGCCGCGACCTCTGGCGCCTGGCCGAGTGGGAGCGCCGGCGCGGCGACAGGCACCAGGTACCGCAGAGCCAGCGGTGACGGGAAACAGATCCTCCGTCGCCGGCCAAGCCGGCGACCTCGGACACGGCGACCTCCGCAGTCGCAGCCGGGTCATCTTGGACGGCCCGGATCGCGCACAGGCGCGCGCGTACCTGAAGGGAATCGGGTTCGACGACGACGCCCTGAAGCGCCCGATCATCGGCATCGCGAACACCTGGACCGAGACGATGCCGTGCAACTTCCACCTGCGCCGCCTGGCCGAGAAGGTGAAGGAGGGCGTGCGCGCGGCGGGCGGCACGCCGATGGAGTTCAACACGGTCGCGATCTCGGACGGCATCACCATGGGCACCGAGGGCATGAAGACCTCGCTGGTCAGCCGCGAGGTGATCGCGGACTCGATCGAGCTAGTGGCGCGCGGGCACATGTTCGACGCCGTGGTGGCGCTCTCCGGGTGCGACAAGACGATCCCCGGCTGCGTGATGGCGCTCGCCCGGCTCGACGTGCCGAGCCTGATGCTCTACGGCGGCTCGATCGCGCCCGGCCGCTGGCGCGGCAAGGACGTGACGATCCAGGATGTCTTCGAGGGCATCGGGGCCCACGCGGCCGGCGACCTCACGGACGACGAGCTCACCGACCTCGAGAACCATGCCTCGCCCGGCGCGGGCGCCTGCGGCGGGCAGTTCACCGCCAACACGATGGCGATGGCCTTCGAGGTGCTCGGCATCTCGCCGATGGGCAGCTCGATGGTGCCCGCGGAGGACGGCAAGAAGGGCAAGGTTGCCGAGGAGTGCGGCCGGCTCGTCATGGAGGTGCTCGCCGAGGACCGCCGCCCCAGCAGCATCATCACGAAGCGCTCGCTGGAGAACGCGATCGCCGCCGGCGCGATGTCCGGGGGCTCCACGAACCTGGTGCTGCACCTGCTCGCGGTGGCGCACGAGGCGGGAGTTCCGCTCGAGCTCGAGGACTTCGACCGGATCGCCTGGCAGACCCCGCTGCTGTGCGACCTCAAGCCCGGCGGCCGCTACGTGGCCACCGACCTCTACCGGGCCGGCGGCGTGCCACTCGTGATCAGGCGGCTGAAGGAGCTGGGCGCGCTGCACGAGGACGAGCTGACGGTGACCGGGCAGACGATCGGCGCTGTGGCCGACGCCGCGGAGGAGACGGAGGGCCAGGACGTGGTGCTGCCGGTGGACCAGCCGCTGAAACCGAACGGCGGCTTCGCGATCCTGCGCGGCAACCTGGCGCCGGAGGGCTGCGTGGTGAAGCTCTCGGGGCACGACCGCATGGAGCACAGCGGGCCCGCGCGCGTGTTCGAGCGCGAGGAGGACGCCTTCGCGGCCGTGATGGCGAAGGACATCCAGCCCGGCGACGTGGTCGTGATCCGCAACGAGGGCCCGAAGGGCGGTCCCGGGATGCGCGAGATGCTGCACGTGACCGCGGCGCTCGTGGGCGAGGGCCTGGGCGACAGCGTGGCGCTCATGACCGACGGCCGCTTCTCGGGCGCCACCCACGGCTTCATGGCCGGCCACGTGGCACCGGAGGCGCCCGACGGCGGCCCGATCGCCGGCGTGCGGGACGGGGACACGATCGTCTTCGACGTGGCCAAGCGCGAGCTCAACGTGGACATCCCGGCGGAGGAGCTCGCGGCGCGCCTCGCGGACTACGAGCCGCTCGCGCCCGCCTACACGAACGGCGTGCTCGGCAAGTACAGGAAGCTGGTCGGCTCGGCCGCGCAGGGCGCGATCACCGGGTAGCGCGGCGCATCGCCCGCGGTTAGGGTGGGCCGATGCCCCGGCGGCTGCTGGCGATCGCGGTACTCGCGCTGTTTCTGGTTCCGGCAGGCTCGGCCGGCGCCGCGCCCGCGGCGCAGCACTACGTGGGCAAGCTGAAGGGCTCGGACGCCTTCATCGGAATCGTGAAGAAGGGCAACCGCGTGCGGGCCTACGTCTGCGACGGCAAGCCGAATCGAACGACCCTCTCGGTCTGGTTCCAGGATCGCCTCAGCAACGCCGCGTTCCGTGTCGTGACCGCGGGCGTCCGCCTCGAGGCCACCGTGTATCCGCGCGCGGCAATCGGGACCGTCCTGCTCCCGGACGACCGCCAGCCCGCTTTCCGCGCGGTCCTGGTGAAGCGCCGCGGCGGGCTGCTCGATCGGACCGACCGAGTGGACGGCGCCTCCTACCGCTCCGGCTGGATCGTGCTTCCGGACGGGCGCGTGCGTGGCCGCACGAGCACGGCCGGCACGTCGCAGAACGGCTCGACACCCACCGGCCCCGGCATCGGGACGACCTCGCCCGTCACGCCGACCGATCCCGAGCAGGTGTTCTCCGAGTGCGAGATGCTCACCCGGGACCTGGACGCGCTGCGCCAGATCCAACAGGCACTCCAGCTCCAGAAGCCGACGCGCCCCGGCGACGGGGCCACCGATCAGCAGCTTGCCGACTACGCGGCGAGGCTCACGACCTGGCGGTCGGCGGTGGCCAACAACGCGCGCAGGATCGATGCAGTGAAGAGGCGGATGGACGGCGTCTGCGGCCCGCGCTAGGCGGCCTGCGACTCGCCGTCGACGGACTCCTTGTCCTCCGCGGCGCCTGTCTCGGCCAGGAACTCCACCAGCACGTCGTTGAAGGCCTCCGGGCGCTCGGCCATCGGGATGTGGCCGGTGTCCTTCATAACGAGCTTGCGGCTGTCCGCGATCAGGCGCTCGAACTCGTGGGCGTCGCGCACCGGGATGATCGAGTCCTTCTCCCCCCAGATGATCAGCGTCGGCACCTTCACGTCGGGCAGCCGGTCGCGGAAGTCGTACTCGAGGCAGGCGCGCAGGGCGTCGTCGAACCCGCCCTTGCCGGCTCCCTTGAAGAAGCCCTCGTACGCCAGGTCCGCCTTCAGGAGGCGCGGGTGGCGGGCCACCAGGGCGAGCGCCGCGTGCCGGCCGAGCGGCCGTGCCGCGACCCGGCGGTGGCGCGCGGCGGTGTTCGTGGCGAGCGCGGTGGCCACGCGGCCGAAGGTGAGGATCGGCGCCTGGAGCGAGTCCGCCGAGGTGATCCCCGCGGCGGACACGAGCACGAGCCGCGACACCCGCTCTGGAAACTGGATCGCCACCTCGGCTACCACGAAGCCGCCCATCGAGTTGCCGACCATGTCGACCTTGCCGAGGCCGAGCTTGTCGCAGAACGCGTCCACGCAGCGGCCGTAGCCGGGGATGCTGATCTCGCCGTCGCGCGGCTCCGGGGTGAGCCCGAAGCCGGGCAGGTCGAGCGCGAGCACGCGGCGCTCCTGGGCCAGCCGCGGGATGTTCTCGAGCCAGTTCTGCCACTGGCCGCCGAGGCCGTGCACGAACACGAGCGGTTCCTCGTCGCCGCTGCCGACGTCCACGTAGTTGATCGGCGTGCCGTCGACCTCGATCTGTTCGAGCTCGCTCAGCCAGTCGGTCTTGCGCCAGTCCGGGGAGGCGGTGGCGCCGTAGCCGTCGTCAGCGTCGCTGTCGCGCCACGGCGGCGCCGGTGCGGCGCCGGGACGCATAAGTCTGCGTGCCATGCCCTTACTGTACGAGGCCGTGGCCCGGATCGCGCTGGACATCGACTCGACACTCCACCACTACTGGGACCTGCTCCAGCGGATCGCCCGCGACCGCTACGGCGTGGACCTGCCCTACGAGGAGCAGCGCGACTGGGGGATAACGGTGCTGGAGCGCGACGCGATCGTCCATTGCGTGGAGGAGACGCACTCGGACGAGAACATCGCCGCCGGCGTGCCCTACCCGGACGCGGTGGAGACGGTGCGCGAGTGGCACGAGCAGGGGCACTGGATCCACGTGACGAGCCACCGCCGGACGAGCACCTACGAGGCCACGGCGGCATGGCTCGACCGGATCGGGATGCCGTATGACGACCTCCACTGCTCCTTCGACAAGGTCCCCCGCTGCGTCGAGCTCGGTATCCACGTGCTCGTGGACGACAGCCCCGTGAACATCGCCAAGGCCCGCGCCGAGGGCATCGTGGCCGCCACGATCATCCATCCCTGGAACGAGGAGATGGTGGAGACGGACGGCGTGATCGGAGCCCGCGAGTGGCGCGGCTTGGCGCAGGCGCTCGAACCGCTGCTGGATCGCCTCGGACCCGAGCCTGCTTGAATCGCCCGCGTGGCGGAGTCACAACGCACCACCCTGTCGATGCGCGAGCGAGAGCCCGAGACCACGGCGCTCGTGCCCGCGGAGCAGCTGAAGGCGCACCTGCCCGGCGTCGAGCCGGAGCGCCGGCTCAACGACTGGGGACGCTCGGAGCGGATCGAGGGCATCTACGACCGCACGGTCGCCGAGTTCTTCTACCGCTACTGGTTCCGCGCCGAGGTCGAGGGGATCGAGAACGTGCCGGCCGCCGGCGGCGCCCTGCTCGTCTCGAACCACTCCGGGGCCCTGCCCCCTGACGCCGCGATGATCGCCAAGTCGATCCGCGAGGAGCACGCCCATCCGCGCCCGTTGAACATCACGGTCGAGCACTTCTTCAAGGGCTATCCCGGCTTCAGCACCCTGCTGCCGAAGATCGGCTGCGTGCCCGCCCATCCGGCCAACGTGCACCGGCTCCTCTACGACGAGGAGCAGCTCGTGCTGGTGTTCCCCGAGGGCCGCAAGGCCACCGAGAAGCTCTACAAGGACCGCTACCGCCTGCGCCGCTTCGGCCGCGGCGGGTTCGTCGAGGCCGCCATGCGCGCCCGGGCGCCGATCGTGCCGGTGTGCGTGGTGGGCGCCGAGGAGGCCGCGCCGGTGTTCGCGCAGGTCGGGCTGATGAAGCGCCTGACCGGGCTCCTCTACTTCCCGATCACGCCCACGTTCCCGCACTTCGGCCTGCTCGGGATGGCGGGCTACCTGCCCGCGAAGTTCAAGCTGCGCTTCCTCGAGCCCATCGAGTTCGAGGAGGAGGGCATGCACGAGGACAAGGCGCTGGTCCAGACGGTCGCCCATGAGGTGCGCGCCCGGATCCAGGAGAACCTCTGGGACATGCTGGCCAAGCGCAAGTCGGTCTGGTTCGGGTAGCGGCGTGGACTCGAAGCGCATCCTCGTAACCGGCATCTCGCACTACTGGGGCGGGCGCCTCGCCCAAGCTTTGGAGCGCTTCGACGAGGTCGAGGCCGTGATCGGCGTGGACAACGAGGAGCCGAGTGTCGAGCTCGAGCGCACCGAGTACGTGAAGGTGGGCGCCCAGCACGCCCTGCTCCGGCGCGTGGTCGAGGCGGCCGAGATCGACACCGTGGTGGACACCCGCCTGGTCGTGGACTCCGCCGTCACCTCGACGTCCAAGGCTCACGAGAACAACGTGATGGGGACGATGAACATCCTCGCCGCCTGCACCGGCGCGGACTCGCCGGTGCGCAAGGTCGTCTTCAAGTCCTCGACCCACTTCTACGGCTGCCACCAGGACGACCCGGCCTTCTTCGACGAGACCATGCGCAGGGCGCAGCCGCCGCGCAGCGGGATCGAGAGGGACATCGTGGAGGCGGAGGCGTCGGTGAACGAGTTCGCCGAGCGCCACCCGGACACCGCGGTCTCGATCCTGCGCTTCGCGAACGTGCTGGGGCCGGACGTCAACACCTCGCACACGAAGCTGTTCTCGCTGCCGATGGTGCCGATGATCCTGGGCTTCGATCCGCGCTACCAGTTCGTCCACGAGGACGACGTGGTGCACGCGCTCGAACACGCCGTGAAGCACCGCGCCCCGGGCACCTTCAACGTTGCAGGCGACGGCGTGCTGGCGCTCAGCGAGGTGGCCGGCCTGCTGGGGAAGCCCTACGCGCCCGTGCTGCCGCCGTGGGGCACCGGCCTCGCGACCTCGGTGATCAAGCGGCTGGGGGTGGAGATCCCGCCCGAGGCGCTCGAGCAGCTGCGCTTCGGGCGCGGCGTGGACAACCGCCGCTTCAAGGCCTCCGGCTTCCACTACCAGCACACGAGCCGCGAGACCGTGATCAAGCTAGGGGAGCATCTGCGCATCCACCCCGTGGTTCGAGGCGCGCAGGAGCCCTACCGCTATGAGCGCGAGGTCGAGGAGTTCCTGCGCTGGAGCCCGCACGTGAAGAACACGCGCGACAAGGGCGTGACCGCGCTCAGCCGCGACCAGCTGGCGGAGCTCCAGAGGCTGCTCACGAGCTTTGCCGACACCGCCGGGATGGACCTGGACGCCGAGCCGGGAGCCGACCGCACCGCGGAGGCGGAGCGGCGAGCCGAGCTGGCCGAGGAGGCCGCGCTCGAGGCCGCCGAGCGGGCAATGCGCGCGGAGCAGCACGAGGCCGAGGCCCGGCCCAAGCCGTCCGGGCGGCCGGTGGAGCACTACGACGACCTCGCAGCCGAGGAGGTGATCGCCCTGCTGGCCTCACTGGAGCACGAAGACCTCGAGACGCTTCGCGAGTACGAGCGCGATCACGCCAATCGCACGCGGGTGCTGAGCGCGATCGAGTCCGTGCTAGCCCGGGGCGGCTCCCGGGTGTAGGGCGCAAGCGCGGGGCTCGGCCCCGTGCGCCGCGATGCTGTTCGCGCAACGGCGCTTTCAACGCTGGGCGACCGCCGCTTCCGGCGGTACCCTCAGCGTTCCCCCATGAGGCACCGCTGGTTCATCCTCGTGGCCGTCCTCCTGCTGGTCATGATCGGAGGCGCGGTCGCCGCATTCGCGTACGACAGCTCGCGGGACGACCTGATCGCCGAGGGCGTGACCATCGCCGGCGTCGACGTGGGCGGCATGACGAGCGCGGAGGCCCGCATCCTCGTCCGCCGCGAGCTCCAGAGGCCGCTCGAGCGCCCGATCGCGGTGAAGCGCGGGGAGCAGCGCTTCACGCTCTCCGCCCACGACGCCGGGGTGAAGGCCGACGTGGGCGGCATGGTCGACGAGGCGCTGAGCGAGAGCCGCGACGGCAGCATCTTCAGCCGCGTTGCCCGGGACATCACCGGCGGGGAGGAGAACGCCCAGGTCTCCGCCCGGGTCACCTACTCGACCGAAGCCGTCGAGCAGCTGGTCGAGCGGGTCGAGAACAAGCTCAACCGCCCCGCGCGCGACGCGGAGGTTGATTTCCCCACGCTCGAGAAGGTGAAGGAGCAGAAGGGCCGCAAGGTGAGGGCCGCCGCGCTCCAGCAGCGGATCGCGCAGGCGCTCACGGTGCCGGGCGTGGAGCGGACCGTGCGGGCGCCGGTGCGGATCCTCAAGCCCAAGGTCACCCAGGAGCAGCTCGCCGGCAAGTACCCCGTCGTGCTCGTCGCCGACCGTTACAACTTCAAGCTCCGCCTGTACAAGAACCTGAACATCCAGAAGGAGTACACCGTCGCGGTGGGCGCGCTCGGGTTCGACACCCCGGCCGGGCTCTACCACATCCAGAACAAGGCGGTGGACCCCGCCTGGCACGTGCCAGAAAGGGACTGGGCCGGCGACCTCGCCGGCACGATCGTTCCGGGCGGAACGGCGGAGAACCCGCTCAAGGCGCGCTGGCTCGGCATCTACGACGGCGCCGGCATCCACGGCACCGACCAGACCTACTCGCTCGGCAGCGCAGCCTCGCACGGCTGCATCCGAATGGCGATTCCTGACGTGATCGAGCTCTACGACCAGGTCCCGGTCGGCGCGCCGATCTACATCGCGTAGCCGTTCCGGGCTCAAAAGACAGCACTGACGGCTGCGCCGCTGGAAGCTCAACACGTTGGCGACAAATGTGGTCGCTGTCGTGTTGAGCTTCGGTCGGGCCACCCTTCAATGCCGTGGTTCGGCGCTCAAACGCCGATGCGCTCCACAGGAATCTCCTCCCAACCCTGCTCTGCAAGCAGGTTCTGGCGCCCGGTGTGTCGAATGCAGAGCGTGCCGATGAAGATCCCTCGTTCCTGCTTGCGAAGGACGGAGTACCACATGGTCGACGCGTCGCTCGGACCCTGGATGGGATGCCAGGGCTTGATGGGCTTGTCGTGCTCGTCCACGAGCTCCGCATCGGCGAGCTGATTCCGCGTGGCAACCCGACCATCCTCAGTGTTGACGAAGAAAGAACCCACTCCGATCGAGGCTAGCTGGCAGCACGCGCTCGCCCGCTTCGACGACTGGCAGCGCGCCCGTGGGATGGGGGACAAGACGCGCAGCGCGTACGGGGTGGACCTCGGGCAGCTCGCCGACTGGGCGGCCGCGCGCGACCTCGACCCCCTGTCGGTGACCCACAAGGAGCTGCGCCACTTCGCCGGCGTCGTCTCGGAGCGAGGCGCGATGAAGTCGACGGTGGCGCGCAAGCTGGCGGCGATCCGGACCTTCTACCGGCAGCTCGTCGAGCGCGGCGAGCTGGAGGCCAACCCGGCCGATCTCGTGTCGAGCCCCAAGAAGGACTCCTACCTCCCCAAGGTGCTGAAGCCCGAGGAGGTGGCGCAGATGCTCGAGCGGATCCCGGGCTCGACGCCACTCGAGCTGCGCGACCGCGCCCTGCTCGAGCTGGCCTACGCGGCCGGCCTGCGCGTGGAGGAGCTGGTCAACCTCGACGTGCGGAGCCTGAACGCGGATGGCGAGGAGGTACGCGTGGAGGGCAAGGGCGGCCGCACGCGCGTGGTTCCGGTCGGAGAGCACGCCTGGCTGGCGCTCGACCGCTACCTGGCTCGTGGCCGCACGGTGCTCAATTCCGGAGAGAGCGAGGCTCTCTTTCTCTCGAAGAGCGGCCGGCGCCTGTCAACCTCGGACGTCCGCCGGCGGATGCGCCTGCAGACGCGCCGGGCCGGAATATCGCCGCACACCCTCCGGCATTCCTTCGCGACCCACCTGCTCGAGGGCGGAGCGGACATTCGCGCAATTCAGGAGCTGCTGGGACACTCAAGTATCAGTACGACCCAGACATACACTCGGGTAGAGTCGAAACGCCTCAAGAAGGCGTACGCGCGCTCTCACCCCCGCGCGTGACCTAAGACACATATGGAGACAAACCTCAAGGCGATCGAGCTCCGGGACCTCTGGCGCCGCTACAAGGATGAGAAGGACGAGAAGGCCCGCGAGCGACTGGTGCTCGCGTATGCCCCACTCGTCAAGTACGTAGCCGGCCGGATGTCGAGCGGTCTGCCCTCCCACGTGGAGGAGGCGGACCTGATCTCCTATGGCCTGCTCGGTCTGATCTCGGCGATCGAGCGCTTCGAGCCCGAGCGCGAGATCAAGTTCGAGACCTTCGCGATCACCCGCATCAAGGGCTCGATCATCGACGAGCTGCGCTCGCTCGACTGGGTGCCTCGCTCGGTGCGCACGAAGGCCCGCGAGATCGAGAGGGCGAACGCCAAGCTCGAGCACCAGCTGCACCGAGCGCCGACCGACCAGGAGATGGCGGACACGCTCGAGGTGTCGGTGGAGGACTTCCAGGAGTCGCTGGTGCGCATCTCCAACTCCTCGGTCGTGGCGCTCGACGAGCTGTGGACGGTCTCGGACGCCTCCGGCGACCAGGTCTCGCTCCTGGACACGATCCAGGATCCCCAGGCGCTCGACCCCGCCATGGAGATGGACACGACCGAGATGAAGGACCGCCTGGCGGACGCGATCGCGCGGCTGCCGGAGCGCGAGAAGCTCGTCGTGGCCCTCTACTACTACGAGAACCTCACCCTGCGGGAGATCGGCGAGGTGCTGGGCGTGACCGAGTCGCGCGTGTCACAGCTCCACACCAAGGCCGTGCTGCGGCTGAAGTCGCGCCTCCAGGGCGATCCCATCAGCGAAACCGGCTAGCGGCGGCCAACCCGCATGGGGCTGCACGCGTCCGTGGCCGAACTCGCCCAGCAGGCGCTGGAGGGAATGGCCCTCGACGAGCTGCGCGAGGCCGCGGTGGCTGGGGTCGCCCGCGAGCTGGACGTGGAGCAGGTTGCGCTCCTCGAGCTCACGGGCGACGGTCACGGCCTGCTCTGCCTCGCGGGCGTGGGGCTGCCTGACGGGGTGCTCGGCGGCGTGCTGCCGGTCGGCCCGGGTGATCCGCCGGGGCCGTCGGCGCTCGGAGACGACCTCGGCTGCGGCCAGCTCGGGCCACTTCCCGGTCGAGACGGGCGGGCGGCAGGTTGGCTGGCTCGAGACCCACTGTCGCGCGCCACGCGACTTCACGGCCGACGAGGACGGCTTCCTCCACGCCGTTGCGAGCGTGCTCGGCGCCGCGGCCGAGCGAGCGCGTCTGGACGACGTCGTGAGTGACAGCGAGGCCCGCTTCCGCCAGCTGGCCGACAACACTCCGGCGCTGATGTGGATGACCGACGCCGAGGGCGACGTGACGTTCGTGAACAAGGCCTGGCTCCGCTTCACGGGCGGCAGCTCGGACATGGGCGTTACGTTCGAGCAGACCGCCCACCCGGACGACCAGGAGGAGGCGCTGCAGCACTGGGAGGAGGCCCTGCGCCGGGGTGAGGAGTTTCGGTGGGAGTACCGCCTGCGCCACGCGGCGTCCCGCGACTACCGCTGGGTGATCGAGGTGGGCACTCCGCGCTACTCCGAGGGCGAGTTCGTGGGCTACGTCGGCACGGCCACCGACATTCACGAGCGCCGCACGATGGAGGAGGCGCTGCGCGAGTCCGAGGCGAGCTTCCGCGACCTGGCGGATACCGCGCCGGCGATGATGTGGACGACGGACGAGGAGGGGCTCGTGACGTTCGTGAACGCGGGCTGGCTGCGCTTCACGGGCACGAGCCTCGCCGACGAGCTCGGCGCGAGCTGGCAGCTCGGAGTGCACCCCGAAGATGCGGACGCGGTGCTCAGGACGTGGGACGAGGACCGCGCCGAGCTCCGTTCCTGGGAGCGCGAGTACCGCCTGCTTCACCACTCGGGCGAGTACCGCTGGATCGTGGACCGCGGGGTGCCGCGCTACGAGGGAGGGCGCTACGCGGGATACGTGGGCACCGCGATCGACATTCACGAGCGCAAGACGATGGAGGGCCGGCTGCTCGAGATCTACCAGCGCGAGCACAAGATCGCCGAGACGCTCCAGCGGAGCCTGCTGCCGGAGCGCCTCCCTCAGATCGATGGCGTGGAGCTGGCCGCGCGCTACCTGCCCGGCGCCCGCGGGGCCGCGGTCGGCGGCGACTGGTACGACGTGCTCGAGCGCCCCGACGGCCGCGTGGCGCTCGTGGTGGGCGACGTGGTCGGCCACGGCCTGCGCGCCGCGGCGACCATGGGCCAGCTTCGTAACGCCTTCCGGGCCTACGGCCTGGTGGAGTCGTCGCCGGCGGAGGTGGTGGCGCGCATCAACCGACTGGTGATGAGCGGCGTCGAGGACGCCATGGCCACCGTGGTCTACCTCGTGCTCGACCGGGAGACCGGTGAGGTCTCCTTCAGCGCCGCCGGACACCCGCCGCCGCTCGTGCTCGCCCCGGACGGGCCACATTTCCTCGAGGGCGGGCGCTCGGTGCCGATCGGGGCGTCCGACCCCGCGGTGTTCCGCGAGGCGACTGCCGTACTTCCGCCGGGCTCCACCCTGCTGCTCTACACGGACGGCCTTGTGGAGCGCCGCGATGTGGGGCTCGAGGAGCGCCTGGGGCAGCTCGCCGAGGTCGCGGGTGCGGGGGGCGAGGACCTCGATGAGCTCTGCGACCGGGTGATCAAGGTGGTGCTCGGCGAGGGCGAGCCGGGCGACGACGTGGCGCTCCTGGCGGTGCGCCCGCTCCCGGCCGCATCCGAGCAGATCAGCCTGACGCTGCCCGCCGAGCCCGCGTCGCTCGCCGGGCTGAGGCGGCGCCTGGCGCGCTTCCTCCACGCCACGGGCGCCTCGGAGGCAGAGCAGTACGAGCTCACGCTCACGATTTGCGAGGCGGCCGGCAACGCGATCGAGCACGCGTACGGTCCCGGCGACGCGACCTACGAGGTTGAGCTGACCTTCGCGAGCGGGGAGCTCGTGGCCACCGTGCGCGACAGCGGCACCTGGCGCGACAAGCGCGGGGAGAACCGCGGGCGCGGCCTCAGCATCATCAAGCAGCTGATGGACCACGTTGACGTCGAGGCGGAGGAGGGCGGCACCGTGGTGACCATGCGCAGGCGACTCACCGCCGCGAGGGCGGCATGAGCTCGCCGGCGGAGATCGCCATAGAGCGCCGCGGCGGGAGCGTGATCGCCCACGTGAGCGGAGAGATCGACATGACGAATGCCGCGTACCTGCGCGAGCAGCTGGTGGACTCGACGCCGAACGACGCACTCATGCTCGTGATCGACATCGGCGGCTGCCGCTATCTCGACTCGGCTGCGATCGAGGTGCTGTTCGACCTGTCGAGGCGGCTCGCGCGCCGCCGCCAGGACCTGCGGCTCGTGGTGCCGGCCAGCTCGCCGCTCAAGCGCGTGATCGAGCTGACCGAGATCGGAACGGCCGCGCCGGTGTACGAGTCGCTCGACTCCGCCCTCTCGCAGTAACCTGCCAAGCGCACGCACCGCACCGCGAGGGAAGGAGTCTGATGGCGCACGAATCGCCGAAGAGGATCCGCAATGTGGCGTTGGTTGGCCACCGGGGCAGCGGCAAGACGTCCGTGAACGAGGCACTTCTGTTCGAAGCGGGCGCCATCAACCGGCTTGGCTCGGTGGCAGACGGAAGCACGGTCTCGGACTCGGCGTCCGACGAGAAGGCGCGCGAGATGTCGATCTCCGCGAGCCTCTCCTCGTTCCGCTGGGACGACCGCAAGATCAACCTCGTCGACACGCCGGGTGAGCCGAGCTTCATCGCCGACGCGCTCGCGACGCTGCGCGTGGTGGAGGGCGCCGTGTTCGTGGTGAACGGCGTGATGGGCGTGGAGGTCACCACCAGCCGCCTGTGGGAGCGCGCGACCGAGCTCGGGCTGGCGCGCACCATCTTCGTGAACATGCTGGACCGCGAACGGGCCGACTTCTTCCGTGCGCTCGAGTCGCTGAAGCAGGCCTTCGGCCAGCACGTGGTGGCCACCGAGATTCCGATCGGCCGGGAGCACGAGCTCCAGGGCGTGGTCGACCTGATCGACATGAAGGCCTACCGCTACGACGGCGACAGCCGCGACAACTGCTCGGAGATCGAGATCCCCGAGGACCTGCGCGCGCAGGCCGAGGAGTACCGCGAGAAGCTGATGGACGAGGTGGCAGAGGTCTCCGACGCGCTCATGGAGCGCTACCTCGAGGGCGAGGAGATCTCGCACGAGGAGACGGTGGCCGCTCTCAAGAAGGGCGTCACCGAGGGCCACCTGTTCCCCGTCACCTGCGGCGCCGCCACGCGCAACCTGGGGATCAACCGGCTGCTGGACGCCTTCGTGGAGGACCTGCCCTCGCCGGCGAAGCACGGTCCGATCGAGCTGGACGGCGTGACGCTCGAGCCGGACGAGTCGAAGGACATGGTCGCGTTCGTGTTCAAGACGCTCGCGGACCCGTATGCCGGGCGCGTGAACCTGTTCCGCGTCTACCAGGGCGTCCTCAAGCACGACTCGCAGGCGCACAACTGCCGCGCCCATACCAAGGAGCGGATCGGCCAGCTGCTCGTGCCGCAGGGCAAGGACACCGAGCACGCCGACGAGTTCGGCCCGGGCGACATCGGCGCGGTGGCCAAGCTGAAGGAGACCCACGCTGGGGACGTGCTCGCCTCGAAGGAGATGGACATCCCGCTGAAGCTGCCGCCGATGCCGCGGCCGGTGATGGCGTTCGCGATCGAGGCCAAGGCGAAGGGCGACGAGGAGAAGATGGGCCAGGCGCTACGCCGCCTCCAGGAGGAGGACCCGACGATCGACTTCCACCGCGACACCGAGACCGGGGAGCAGATCCTCGCCGGGATCACGCAGATCCACGTGGAGGTGATCGTGGACCGCATGAAGGAGCGCTTCGGCGCCGAGGTCGAGCTGCACGCGCCGCACGTGCCCTACCGCGAGGCCATCAAGGGCTCCGCGAAGGCCCACGCGCGCTACAAGAAGCAGACCGGCGGCCGCGGCCAGTTCGCCGACTGCCACATCGAGATCGCGCCCGGCGCCGACGGCGAGGGGCTCGAGTTCGTGAACGCCATCAAGGGCGGCGTGATCCCCGGCGGGTTCATCCCGGCGGTGCAGAAGGGCGTAGTCGAGGCGATGCGCACGGGCACCGTGGCCGGCTATCCCGTCCAGGACGTGAAGGTCACGCTCTACGACGGCCAGCACCACTCGGTCGACTCCTCCGAGATGGCGTTCAAGATCGCCGGCTCGATGGCCTTCAAGGACGCCATGGAGAACGCCCACCCGACGCTCATGGAGCCGATCATGACCGTGACGGTCGTGGTGCCGGAGGAGTACGTGGGGGACGTGATCGGGGATCTCAACTCACGCCGGGGGCGGCCGCTCGGGATGGAGCCGACGGGCTCGGTGACCGAGATCAAGGCCGAGGTGCCGATGGCCGAGATGCTCGACTACGCCCCCGACCTGCGCGCGATCACGGGCGGGCAGGGCGAGTACTCGATGGACCTCGCCCGCTACGAGGAGGTCCCGAGCCACGTGGCGCAACAGGTCGTGCAAGAGGCGCAGCGGGAGAAGGAGGCCGTCAAGGCCTGACTATCCTTGCCGGGGTGAAGAAGGAGCTTCGGCCCGTTCACGACGCCGTCAGCTGTGATGTCTGCGGGCGCACCATCCTCAAGGGTGAGCGCGCCGAGTGGTATCTCGCACCCGGCGGCCACCGGCACCAGGTCTGCGACCTGTGCGCGACGCGCGCGCAGCATCACGGCTGGATCCGCGAATCGGGCGCCGGCGACCTCCCGGCGCGAGTGCCTCGCAACGAGCCGCGCCGTGGCGTGCTGGGCCGGTTGCGCAAGCGCCGCCCCGTCGGGCGCTCCGCGGACGACGAGGCGCGCCTGGCCGAGCGCGACGCCCTGTTCGGGACCGGCAACGGCAGCGACGCGGTCAGGCCCAGGCCTGACCCCGAGTCCTCGGAGCCCGACGAAGCGCCGGCGCCGCCGCCCAGGCCGCGCTCGCAGCCCCAGAGCCCCCGGCACGTCCGGGCGGTGCCGACCACCGCGGAGGTGAAGGTGGAGCGCGCTCTCGACCTCTTCAACAGCTCAGGCCACCAGCGCACGGTCGCCGGGCTGGCGCGCACGCTCGGGCAGCCGTTCGTGAGCGCCATGCCCGATCCGGCGCAGGCAAGCGCGGTGTCGGTGCTCGTCGCGTGGGAGCTTTCGTGGTATCGCTATCGCGTGGACCTGGGCGATGAGGCCGATCCGGTGATGATGCTCGACAAGGGCGAGGAGCTCGATCAGATCGACGAGTCCCTGCGCGCCTGGAATGCTGTGCTCGACACGGATGGGCGTCTGGTGCCCGGCCCTGGAGAGAGCGACGGAGGTTCTGAGGAGTGATCTACTGCGTGGTGCCGCAGGCGCTGGCGGATGAGCTGTACGACAAGCTGGCCGACTACTACAGCGACGACCCGCACGTCGAGGTGATCATCGACCGGCGCGCCCAGGGTGGGAAGCCGGGCGATCACCCCTCGTACGAGAACCGGCGCCGGCAACGGGCCAAGGGCACCTTCCCGGACATCGAGCCGCCCGCCAACGCGTGAGGGTCGTCGTCCACGTGGACGGCGGCTCGCGTGGAAACCCCGGCCCGGCCGCCGTGGCTGCCGTGGCCACGAGCTCCGAGGGGGACACGCTCGCGGAGCGCAAGGCGTACATCGGCGAGGCCACCAACAACGTGGCCGAGTACCGGGCCGTCATGCTCGGGCTCGAGCTGGCGCGCGAGCTCGGGGCGGAGGAGGTCGAGGTCGTGAACGACTCCGAGCTGATCGCGCGCCAGATCGGCGGCGAGTACAAGGTCAAGCACGCCGGGCTGAAGCCGCTCTTCATCGAGACGATGCAGGAGCTGCGGGGCTTCCACAAATGGGCGGTCCGCCCGGTACGCCGCGAGCAGAACGCACGCGCGGACGAACTCGTGAACGAAGCCCTGGACGAGGCGCTGGCCTAAGGGGTCAGACCCCTTGAGTCGGGGCCGCTTAGATCTGCGGCACCGGGTCGGACGGCGGACCTCCCGGGTCCGGGCTGGGGGCCGGTGGCGTGGGGTCGGGCGGCGCGGGGTCGGGGCCCGGAGAGGGCCCAGGGCCGGGGCTGGGCGTCTCGAGGCGCATCAGCCCGTCTCGCCTGGCGGCATCGCGGGCTCCGGCTGCCCCGGATCGTCGGGGATCTCGGGCCCCTTGGGGTCCGGCTGCGGAGCGTCCGGAGGGCTCGGCTGCGGCTGCTCCGGCGGGCTTGGCGCCGGGACCTCGGCGGTGTGCGGCATCGTCGTAGACACTTCCGTTTCCTCCTGCTCGGATACAGGACCCGTACCCGATCGCCTGAAGGCTTCAACCGTGTTGATCGACGCCGGCTACGAAGAGCGCTACTGGTACCCCGACGACGGCGGCGAGGTCTGGCTCGCTGGATACCAGCTCGTGGATCCTGATTCGGGCCGCTATCTCGCCCGCGACGCGCCCGAGCTTGCCGCTCGCGGACTGCACGTGGTGGCTGTGGCGGGTGCCGGGGTCCACCATGCCGACGCGCTGGCGAGCGAAGCCGTGGAGCCCGGCAAGCCGCTCGCGCTGCGCCGAGACCCCGCCAATCCGCACGATCCCAACGCCATCGCGGTTGATCCCGCGGGCGGGGGCGAGCAGGTGGGCTGGGTACCGCGCGAGCTGGCCGCAGAGCTCGCGCCCGAGCTGGACGCGGGCAAGCCGTGGTCGGCGCTCGTGCTGCGCGAGCAGCGCCGCTCGCCGCGCGACCCGCGTCGCGGCCTGACGATGCTGCTCGCGCCGGCAGCTGATCTGGAGCTTCGGGTTACCCCATCCCGTTAGCCCCCGCGCGCTACGCGGCGTAGCGCGCGGCACTGCGGGCCTTGGCCTTCGCGGCCTCGACCTCGCGGTCCTTCGGCGGGGCGTTCGTGACGAGCTCGCCGAGCAGGCGCGCACTCACGGCGGTCACCTCTTCGACGGCACGCTCGAACGCCTCGGTGTTCGCCTGCGAGGGCTTCGTGAAGCCGCTGATCTTGCGGACGTACTGAAGCGCGGACGCGTGGATCTCGTCCTCGGTGGCCGGGGGCTCGAAGTTATGGAGTGTTCGGATGTTGCGGCACATGCTTCGAGGCTAGCCGCTTCGCGGCCTCGAAGTCCTCCGCTCGTGCCGCGATCGCGATCACGGTCGGGCCCGCGATGCCGACCTGGATCACCTCGTAGCCGCCTTCGGGCGCCTCGCTCGGCCCCCAACCGCCCTTGAAGCGGATTCCCGGGACCTGTCCGAGGCCCCAGCGCTGGTCGGGCACGATCCGTTCCATGGCGTCGAGGACGCGGACGGTGTCCTCGTCGGGCAGCAGCTCTCCGCGCGCGAGCGCCGCGTAGACCGTCACGGCCGCGGTGAGGGACCACACGGTGCGCCCGAAGGAGCTGTAGCCGCGCGGGTCGGGCTCACGTTCGAGCATCGTGTGGTCGTCACCCGCCCGGCGCAGCACCGCCTCGACCTCGGCGGCGCCGTCGTCGAGCCGGTCCCAGAGCCGCAGCGCCGCGTCGTTGTCCGACCGCGTGATGGCGGCCTCGATCGCATCCCAGTCCGCCCGGCCGGACGCGATCGCCGCCACGACCACCGGCACTTTCATCGTCGACCATGCGCGGCTCTCGCGCAGCTCGCCCCGGCTCTCGATCGGCCCGCCCGCGAGCGCGCCGACGGCCACCCCGGAGGTGGGAGATACTGCGGCCGATGAGCTATCGAACGTCGCTTCCACAGCTCGAGGGCGACCTCTTCCTAACCGATGGCGGGATCGAGACGAGCCTCATCTTCCACCAGGGGCTCGACCTGCCGGAGTTCGCCGCGTTCGTCCTCCTGGGCGACGACGAGGGACTCGACCAACTGCGCCGCTACTACGAGCCGTACCTCGCGCTCGCGAGGGAGAGTGGCACCGGCTTCGTGCTCGAGAGCCCGACCTGGCGCGCCAGCCCGGGCTGGGCTGCGCGACTCGGAGTGTCCGCGGAGAAGCTCGACGCGCTCAACCGCCGGGCCATCGGGCTGATGGAGGAGCTGCGCGAGCGCGCGGGGGAGGGGCCCGTGGTGATCAGCGGCTGCGTGGGCCCGCAGGGAGACGGCTATCGCCCGGCCGTGCTGCTGAGCGCGGACGCCGCACGCGACTACCACTCCACGCAGATCGGCACCTTCGCCGACACGGCGGCGGACATGGTCACAGCGATCACCATGACCTACGCGGACGAGGCGATCGGCGTGGCGCAGGCGGCGCAGGACGCTGGCCTGCCAGCCGCGATCTCGTTCACGCTCGAAACGGACGGCCGGCTGCCGAACGGCCAGAACCTCGGCGACGCGATCGAGGCGGTCGACGAGGCCACGGGCGGAGCACCCGCCTTCTACATGATCAACTGCGCCCATCCCACGCATTTCGCCGACGTGCTCGCTACCGACGACGCGTGGCGCGACCGCATCCGCGGGCTGCGGGCGAACGCCTCGACGATGAGCCACGACGAGCTGGACGAGGCGGAGGAGCTGGACGACGGCGATCCGGACGACCTCGGCGCCCGCTACGCGGCGCTCAGGTCACGCCTGCCGCGGCTGAACGTGGTCGGCGGCTGCTGCGGCACCGACCAGCGCCACGTGTCCGCGATCCGCGACGCGTGGGCGCCGCCCGGATGAGCTTCACACTCGAATTGACCGACGAGCAGGAGGCGCTGCGCGCGAAGACGCACGCGTTCGCGCGTGACGTGATTCGCCCGGCGGCTGCCGAGTACGACCGCGCCCAGGAGCTCCCCTGGCCGATCCTCCAGGAGGCCGCCCGCCAGGACCTCTACAAGTGGGAGCTCTACGCCGAGCTGTCGGTCGACCCCACAGGCCTCTCGCTTCCGATCCTGATGGAGGAGCTCTTCTGGGGCTGCGCCGGAATCGGGCTCTCGATCGTGATGCCGGCCCTGGCGCTCGCCGCGATCCGCCAGGCGGCCACGGACGAGCAGCTCGTGCGCTGGGCTCCGGAGTGCTTCGGCACGCCCGACGACATCAAGCTCGCAGCCCTGGCCGTGACCGAGCCGAGCGGCGGCAGCGACATCCGCTCGATCCAGACCCGCGCCCGCAAGGACGGCGGCGACTGGGTGATCCAGGGCCAGAAGGTCTTCATCGGGAACGGGGGCATCGCCGACGTGCACGTGGTCGTGGCCACCGTCGACCCCGAGGCGGGCCACCGCGGCCAGGGGGTGTTCATCGTGCCCAAGGGAACGCCCGGCCTGACGATGCTGCGCAAGCTCGACAAGCTGGGCTGCCGCGCCTCGCACACGGGCGAGATCGTCTTCGAGGACTGCCGCGTGCCGGGCGACCAGCTGCTCGGCGGCGAGGAGCGGCTCCAGGCCCGGATCGCGAAGGGCCGCGAGGCCGAGCGGGACACGCCGCCGCCCGTGAAGCCCTCGGAGGAGGGCGGCCCGGCGGCCGCGGTGCAGCGCCGCAGCTCGGCAGCGCTCGGCGCCTTCGAGCGCACGCGGCCGATGGTGGCCGCCCAGGCGGTCGGGATCGCGAGAGCCGCGCTCGAGTTCGCCCGCGACTACGCGACCGAGCGCGAGGCCTTCGGCGAGCCGATCATCGAGAACCAGGGGATCTCGTTCCCGCTCGCGGACCTGGCCGCTGACATCGACGCCGCGCGGCTGCTCACATGGCGCGCCGCCTGGATGGCCGCGCAGCGAATGCCGTTCGAGCGCGCCGAGGGCTCGATGTCGAAGCTGAAGGCGTCCGAGGTGGCGGTGCGAGCCTGCGAGCAGGCGGTCCAGACCCTGGGCGGCTGGGGCTACATCAAGGACTTCCCGGTGGAGAAGTGGTACCGCGACGCCAAGCTCTACACGATCTTCGAAGGCACGAGCGAGATCCAGCGCCTCGTGATCGGCCGGGCGCTGCGCGCGGGTGCGGACACCGATCCGCTCGACCAGCGCATGGAGGCACCGCGCTAGCCCGGCATGCTGATTCGGCGCGACCGCCCCGAAGACCATCCAGCAATCCGAGCCGTGCTCGCCGCGGCCTTCGCCGAGGAGGCCGCGCCGGGCGAGGCGCCGGTGGAAATCGCCCTGGTCGATGCGCTGCGCGCCGGCTCCGAGTGGATTCCGCAGCTCTCGATGGTCGCGGAGGCGGATGGGGGAGAGGTCGCCGGGTACGTCGTCTGCACCCGCGGGTGGGTGGACGACGTGCCCGCGCTGGGTCTTGGGCCGCTCGCGGTCCTACCCGATGTCCAGGGCAGGGGGGCGGGCTCTGCCCTGATGCACGCCGTGCTCGGCGCGGCCGACGCGCTCGAGGAACCGCTTGTGGCGTTGATGGGGCACACCGAGTACTACCCCAGGTTCGGCTTTCGCCCCGCCGCCGAGCTGGGGATCGGCCCGCCGGTGGAGGAATGGGCCTCGCACTTTCAGGTGCGTGCGCTCAGCGCGTACACACCTGAGCTGCGTGGCGGCTTCCGTTATGCCCGGGCCTTCCACGACCTCTAGGCTCAGGCCGCTCGGCGGCTGGGACCTCGTCTCACGCGGCAGGTTCGAGGCGCGCCACAACGGTCACGTGTGGACCGTCGACCTGGACTACTTCGATTTCGGTGAGAAGCTCCACCTGTACCGCGACGGGCTCGAGGTGGAGACGACGGTGTTGACGCCGGTCGACGGGACGGCCGAGGCATGGCGCCTCCAGCTCGAGCGCGAGCGTCCCCAAGCCAGCCGTCTGATCGGCGTCGTCTCGTGGATCGTGCTGGTGTTCGCGCTTGTCTACGAGGTGCCCCAGCTGATCGCCCTGATCGCCAAGGCCATAGGCGCCGACTTCGAATCCCCGATCGTGCTGCCGGGAGCGGCCAACCTCCTGCTGGGCCTCGCCGCCCTCGCAGCCGCCATCGAGCGAGCGCTGCGATTCAAGAGCAACCGCTGGCTCGGGTAAAGGAGCAATCTGATGACGAACCACAGGGTCGGATCCCAGGAGGAGTGGCAGGCCGCACGCGACGAGCTGCTTGCGGAGGAGAAGGAGCTCACCCGGCGCAGCGATGAGCTCGCGCGAAAGCGGCGAGGGCTCCGCTCCAGGCGTTCAAGAAGCGAATGGGCTGGAACATCGACTGGGTCTCGACTGCCGGCAGCCACTTCAATCGCGACCTGGGATTCACCTACACCGAGGAGGAGCTGCGCCCCTTCCTCGAGGGCGGATCCCGGCCCCTACGTCATGGAGGGGCCGGGCCTAAGCGCGTACGCGCTCTCGGACGGCACGGTCTACCGGACCTACGTCACCACGTCGCGGGGACTCGAGCCGGCGATGGCCTACTACGGGCTGCTCGACCGCACGCCGCTCGGGCGCAGCGAGAGCGAAGGCGGCGCGCTCTGGCTCCGCCGCCACGACGAGTACTGACGGAGGACCGGCGCCCGTGCAAGTCAGATACTGTACGGTATGCGAATGACCGCGGCGACTCCCTCACTCCCACCCGGCCCCCGCATGCCCCGTGCCCTCCAGATGGCCGGCTGGCGCCTACGACCCGGCCCGCTGCTCGAGCGCTGCCAGCGCCGCTACGGCGACATGTTCACGCTGCACCCGATCCCGCGGGAGACGGTCGTGGTCCTCTCCCACCCGGACGCCGTGCAGCAGGTGTTCACCGGCGATCCGCGGCTGCTCCACGCCGGTGAGGCGAACGTGGTGCTGCTGCCGCTGCTCGGGCGCCACTCGGTGCTCCTTCTCGACGAAGGCCCGCACATGACCCAGCGCAAGCTGATGCTGCCCGCCTTCCACGGCAAGCGCGTCGCGCGCTACGAGGAGCTGATCGTGGCCGCCACCGAGCGCGAGATCGAGCGCTGGCCCGCCCGCGAGCCGATCTCGCTCATGGAGCGCATGCAGTCGATCACGCTCGAGGTGATCGTCGAGGCCGTGTTCGGCGTGCGCGGTGAGACGCGCCAGGCGGAGATGCGCGAGCGCCTGCGGGAGACGCTCGACATGACCGGCGACCCGCGCTCGGTCCTCGCGCTGCTGGCATTGGGCCCGGAACGCATATTCAAGTGGCGCTACTTCCAGCGCGAGCTCGACCCGGTCAACGAGCTTGTGCTCGACGAGATCCGCCGGCGCAGGTCCGAGACCGACCTGGAGCAGCGCGACGACGTGCTCTCGATGCTGCTCGGCGCGAAGCATGAGGACGGGCGGCAGATGTCCGACGCCGAGTTGCGCGACGAGCTGATGACGCTGCTCGTGGCCGGCCACGAGACGACCGCCACGGCACTCGCCTGGGCGATCGAGCGGCTGGTGCGACACCCCGAGAAGCTGGCGCGACTCACCGAGGAGGCGGCGGCCGGGGAGGACACCTACGCCGACGCGGTGGCGAAGGAGACGCTGCGGCTGCGACCGGTGATCCCCATGGTGGTGCGCAAGCTCAAGGAGCCGATGGAGATCGGCGGCCGGCTGCTTCCCGAGGGTGTCGCGGCGGCCCCGTCGATCTACCTCATGCACCGCCGTCCCGACGTCTACCCGGACCCGGCGCGCTTCTTGCCCGAGCGCTTCCTGGATCGCCCGGCCGGCACCTACACCTGGATCCCGTTCGGGGGCGGGGTGCGCCGCTGCCTGGGCGCCACCTTCGCGCTGTTCGAGATGAGGGTCGTGCTCTCCACGCTGGTGACCCGCCTGCGCATGCGGCCCGCCGAGGCGGCGTCGGAGCGGGTCTCCCGCCGCACGCCGATCACGATGGCCCCCTCGCGTGGCGCCCAGGTCGTGGTCGAGCCGCTCGAGCGCGAGCCGGCCGCCGCAGCGGTGGCGTGACCACGCGCCTCACCCGCAAGCAGCAGCAGGCTCAAACGCGGCAGCGGCTGATGGAGTCGGCGATGCGGGTCTTCTCGGAGGAGGGCCTCGATGGGGCGTCGATCGACGCGATCGCCGCGGCCGCCGGCTACACCAAGGGCGCGTTCTACGCCAATTTCGAGAGCAAGGACGAGCTGTTCCTGAGCATCCTCGAGGATCGCATCGACCGCCGCACCGAGGAGGTCGAGCGCGTGTGGGCCGAGGACGACGACTCACCGCCCGAGCAGGCCCGTAGCTCCGCCGCCAACTTCGCTCGAGCCATTCGCGCGGACCCCGAGGCGCCGCGCCTGTTCCTGGAGTTTTGCGCCCACGCCATCCGGGACGAGCAGTTCCGCGCGGAGCTCGTGACCAGGTTCGCCCGGTTGCGCGAGCGCCTGGAGGAGGCCTACACGCGGCGGGCTCAGGCCTACGGGATCGAGCCCGCGATCGGTATGGACCGGATCGTGCGGATGGTGATCGCCATCTGCGACGGCTGGGAGCTGTGGCAGTTGCTCGAGCCGGACGAGGTGGACGAGCGCCTGTTGGAGGAGACGATGGAGGCCTTTACGATCGGGCTCGGCGTGATGTCGGGTGCTCTCGAAATCTCTCCGGCGACGTCGCGGCCGCGGTCGCCAGAGCGTTCGAACTGATCGAATCCCAAAACCACGCCGGGCGAGGTGATCATCCAGGTCTACCGGCCGGCCGCACCCCCGGCGTATGCAACGTGACGTGATGCGCCGCTCGAGGTCCGCGGCGACGGGATTTCGGACCGCAAGAAACCAGCGCGCCGGTCGTTTGAGCTGTCGATGACGATCTCTTTTCACGGACGCGCCGCCGTGGTGCTTGCCTCGCTGCTTTTCCTTCCCGCCTTGCACGCGCCGGCGGCCACCGCGCAGGGCCTCACGGAGGTGCCCAGGCCCATCGATCCGCAGTCATGGGTCCTGCCCGCCGGACATGACGTGGCGCGACTACCGGCCGATCCCGGGCTTCAACTGGGCAGACGGTAAGCGCCAGCCGCCGAAGAAGCTCCGCGCGGCGCTGATCCTGGGCGACTTCCCCGACCGGCGAGTTCCTGGTCACGCGCCCAAGGGCGTCGGACGTGGCCGGCAATCCGATCGGCGCGGGCGGCGTTCCGCGCCGCCAAGGTCGGCGACTTCTACAGGGATCTGCTCAACACGCCGCAGGCGCTCAACCACCGGCACACGATCAACGAGTACTGGCTCGAGGACTCCTACGGCCTGGTCGGCATCGACATGGACGCGTTCGGTCCATACCGGGCGGACCGGCCCGAGTACCAGTACGGCCTGGCCGAGTTCGGCCAGGAGTCGGCGTGCCCGAGCGGCGAGACCTGCGACGGCGACTTCGACACCGAGCTGCTGGCGAAGTCCGCGCCCGACGTCGAGGCGGCCCAGGTCACGCGCGGCGGGCGCGACTACGACTTCCGCTTCCTCCTGCACGCCGGCTACGACGAGTCCGGCGTGTGGCAGGAGCTCGGCGAGATGCGCTTCCAGAACAGGGAGGACGTGACCGAGCCGTTCGGGAACCCCGACCCGAGCAAGCCGAACTGGTCCCCGACGCGGTACGTGCCGTGGACGTCTTTCTATGCGGCCCGCGGGATCTGGTCGCACGCCATCCCGGGTGTCCAGGCCACCGAGGGCGAGAACGACGGCGCGTCCGTCTACGCGCACGAATTCAGCCACATCCTCGGCGTGCTCGACAACTACAACAACTCGTTCGCGAACCCGCCGCAGCGGGAGTACTCGGGCCCGTGGGACATGATGTCGCGCGGCTCGTTCAACGGCCCGGGCGGCAGCCACAACCGCTGGCAGGTCCCGCCCACGCTCGGCGCGACCATGGGATCGCAGCACATGCTGCGCGACAAGCTGCGCATGGGCTTCCTGAAGCCTGGCGAGGTGCAGTTCATCGACCGAAACGCCCTCGCCGCGACCGGCCCCGTGTTCGCCGACGTGTGGGCGCGCGAGATTCCGCTCGGGCCCGGGGACCGGCCGCACTGGGCTGCACGGACTCATGCTCACGCTGGTCGGCGGCGACAAGACCCCGTCCGTGCACCGTCGAGGAGGACTGGCGCTGCGACGGCGGCGATTACGAGAACTACACCCTCGAGGTCGTGGACCGCATGGGCACCGACTCGTTCACGCCGGACCACGGGGTCCTGATCGCCAAGAACAAGACCGCCGAGCTCGCTCCATGGAAGTGGGTCATCGACGCCCACCCCGAGGACATCGACAAGGTCGACTTCCTCCGCCCCGACGGCACGCCCGTGAAGGTGACCAAGGGCGACTACCGCCAGCTCTCCGACGCGCTCTTCCACGCGGGCACCGGCCCGGGCGTCGTCAGCGAGTACGAGGACGCGGCGAACCGCCTGCACTTCTACGTCCTGGGTAACGAAGCGCGATGCGGACGGGCGTGCTGTCCTACCGCGTCGCCGTACGGTCGCTGGACGGTGCCGGGCCCGCCACCCGCGGCGTCGCGGCCTCGGAGGCGGGCGCCAGCCCGGCGCGTCCCGGCCGGGTCGCGATCCACCGGTTCCGCGTGACCAACACGGGCGCCGCCGAGGACCTGATCCGTGTCAAGGCGACGACCGCGGGAGGCTGGACCACCACCCTGGGCGCCGAACGTGCTCGACGTCCCGGCCGGCTCCACTGTGACCGTCCCCGTCTACGTGACGGTGCCCGCCGACGGGCGTCGACAAGGTCCGACGACGCTGACGTTCACAGCGTCATCGGAGACCGACCCCAGGGCGTCGGTCTCCAGAACGGCGACTGTCACTCCGGCGCGCGGCGGCAAGCGCTGACGAAGGCGACTGCGCGTGCCGTTCACGCTGGTCGAGGAGCTCCAGTCCTGATCAGGGGTTGCGGCGAAGCGGCTGATGGGATTCGAACCCACGACCTTCTGCATGGCAAGCAGACGCTCTAGCCAACTGAGCTACAGCCGCGCGAGGGCGTCAGTATAGCCGCGGCCTGACGGCCTTCCTGCCGGGCGCTAGATGTGGTCGATCGGGTCGAGCACCAGCTCGAACCAGGCGAGACTGCCGCCCGACTCGACCTTCTCGCGGCCCCAGCCGCTGGCCAGGCGGTCGACCAGAAGCAGGCCGAAGCCGCCCTCCGGCTCGAGCCGGTTGCGGGGGCCGACGGCGTTCGGGCCGGGGTCGAAGACCTCCACGCGGACCTTCTCGTACGAGGACGCGACCCGCACCTGGATCGTCTCGTGCTCGCCGGCCCCACCGTGCTGGATCGCGTTGGTGACGAGCTCGCTGAGCAGCAGCGCCAGGCGGTGACGGACCGAGTTCGGGAGGTCCGCCTCCACGGAAAGGATGGATCGGCGAGCCAAGCCCGCCGCGCGCGTGCCTCCGGGAACCCAGAAGGAGACAGTCTTGGTTTCCATACTTTTCACGAGTCCACGGTACCCAGCCGCAGCCGGGCACACCGCTACCCTAGACGCCGCCCCGGCGCCGTGGCGGAGTGGTTACGCAGCGGCCTGCAAAGCCGTTGACACCGGTTCGATTCCGGTCGGCGCCTCTCTCTGTACCAAAGCGGACTGGCACGCGGTGCGCGACCGATCAATGGACGTTTATCCAATTGATCGGGCTAACGAAGCAAGATACCGTCGCGCCTGCCCGACTCGTCCACCGGCCTGCCTGCCTCGTCCACCGGCATGCCCGACTCGCCTACCGGACTTGAGGGGAAGCCGTGTCGTCACAGGTATCGCACCGTCCCGTTCTTGCCGAGCGCCTAACCCTGCGTACGCGCGCAGTGATGGGGTTGCTCGGCGCGCTCCTCGCGCTCCCGGCCGTCGCTCCGTCGGCGGCCCTCGGTGCCTTCTCCGAACCGGAGCTGGACGCCATTGCGCAGCATGCGTACCGCGGCGGGGCAAGCCCCATTTCGGGTGTGGGTTGCGGGGCGCAGTGCAGTTCGCTATGGGCCGCCGAGACCGGACCCATGACCGCCACCGAGTGGGTTCGCTCCCTCCATAGAGAGCTCTTTGTGCTTCGGCAGCGGACCAAGCTCTATCCACCGACGGCGAAGTTTGACAACCCCATCCCGCTCAGCGCCTCGAAGCCTGTTTTTCGCTGGCGCGTCGGCGCTTCCTGGGGCTTCGACAAGCGGATCTCCATGGTTGCGGCCCCACCGTCGACCGGCCGCGAGGGTCCGCTGACCGGCGCATCCATGGTCCCTCCGTTCCAGTCAAGTGGCGCGGGGGTGAGCACCCCAGCCCTGGGTTTCTGGGGAATCCTCGCGAACGGCAGCGTGGCAGTGAAGCCAACCTATGACTACCACCCGGGGTTGACGACTGACCGGCCGGTTCCGTGCAGCGGCCGCACGGAGGCCCCGATGAACTATCCGGGCTGGGAGATGTTGCGAGCCCCTACCTACCCTCTGAGGGTCAGCTGCGGGACGCTGTTGACGCACTGGGACGCCGCGTTCCACCGTGCCGAACCGCACGTAGTCGGCGGCCTGACCAACGGAATGGTCGAGGACTACTCTCCGGGCCAGTCGGTTACCGAGCCGGTGATCTCCAGCTGGTTTGGTTCGCCCACTACCTGGGCGATGTTGAGGTCGCGTGTGGTCAGCGAGCTCTTCAGCCAGTCGCACTTCTACCCCGTCCTCGTTGACTGGTACGAGCATCAGCTTCAGGGGGCGCCCCCGCCCGACGAGGATGTGTTCCTCGCGCGGAAGTTCCAGCCGGTCCTGCGTTTCGACAGCGCCGAGCGGTGGCGACCGCTCAACGTCGACGACTTCTTCGCTGAGCGCGACCAGGCCGGTGCCGGCCTGCACCGGATCTGCATCCCTCTTGCTAGTCCGGACGCCGCCGAGATCGCTCCAGGCCATTCGGGCACCGAGGCGCACCCCGACGATCTCACCTCCGCGGGTGGGATACCGGAGTACCACTGCGAGCGCGTGACGTCGCAGGCCACGCTGAGCGACTGGAACAGCCCGGATGCCTTCCTGGACCTCCAGGAGGAGGCGTCCCAGGAAGCGAACGACTACCGGGGCCCGGCCGCCTGCGTGACTGGGCCGCTCCTGGACTGCGATACCAGCCGCTCCACGGCGTACTACTCGGTCGGGGAGCCGCCCTCGCAGGGCTATCGGCTGATCGTCTACTGGTTCTTCTACCGCTTCAACGACTGGAGGCAGTACAACGACGAGCTGTTCGACCACGAGGGCGACTGGGAGGGAATCGAGGTTGCGCCCTCCACGACGAACCCCGAGACCTTCGACTATGTCTCGTTCAGCGGGCATGGGCACTGGTACAGCTACGCCCGCAGCAACCTCGAATGTGACAACGGCGCCAGCGACGCGAAGTGCACCGCGAACGGAGCCCCAATAGGAAGTCGTGTCCGTGCCTACGTGGCGGAGGGGTCGCACGCCAGTTATCCGAGCGCATGCCCTCTCGACCCCGGATGCATCCAGGCGAGCCCGGACACAATCAGTCCGGAGCACCGTTCCGACGGCAAGTGGTTCTGGGGCATGAACTACACGGCTGACGGGTCGCAATTGCGCTCCACACAACCGGGCTGGTACAACTGGAGCGGTCGCTGGGGCGTCCATCGTTCCCCGCCTAGCCCAGGCCAGCAGCCTCCCGACGGCGATAACTGGGAATGCGCCCACGGGAGTCTCAACACCGACTGTCCAGCGAGACCATCACGCGCGCGGCGTCGTGCGCCGGTCACGCAGGCCGACCGCAATAGGCGCGCCGCTCGATGCGCGAACTGGTTCGGCCCGGGCGTCGTGGCCGTGCTCTGCACACCGACGCTCCGCGCGGCCGTGAAGTCCCGGCTGCTTGGCAGGGCCGGCCGGCTTCGTGTCCGAGTGCTGCGGAGGCCCACGATCGCCCGGACGAGACAGTCCATACCGGCCTCGGCCGCGTCGGTGACCGCGCTCGCGCAAACGATCGGCGACCCGCTTCGGGCCGGCGATCGGGTGCGCGTGACCGGACGTATACCGGCTGGGTCCGTGCTGATGCTGCGAGGCCAGCGCGGCAAGCGCCAAGTGGCCCGCCGACTTCACATCATGCGCTCGAGGTCGCAGCTCACCGTCCGCGTCCGGCCGGCCGCACGGCGCGGCGTGCGCTTCGTTCGGTCCCGCTGAGGCCCAGCCACGTGCCTCTATTGGTTTTGCGGGTCGTCCGGTGACCGCTTGGAACCCAGTTGTCCCCGCAGGCGGAGGCCCCTGTTGACCGCGAGGCCGAGCAGGCCGAGCACCAGGGACCAGATCACGACGGTCGGCCAGACGCCGACGAGCCTGACGCAGACGACGATCGCCAGGCCAACTGAGACCAGCGACATGATCAGGGAAGGCAGCTGGGCGAGGAGCAGTGTCCGCAAGCCTGCTGGACGACGTTCCATGAGCTGACTATCGGCGTAGCGCGGGCAAATCTGGACCCGGTGGGGCCGGCGGCTTGCAACCCGTGAGGAGTTCCTCCACAAGGTTGCAGCCTGGGCCGTCGCCGGGCTGAGTCTCCTCCGGCGGTGGCGGCGGCACCTCGATCACCCGGGGCGGATTCTTTGGTCGCCGCGGCTTTCGCCCCTTGGGCGCCGCGGCGTCGTGGATCAGGTGACAGACGCGGGCGTGCTGCCGTCTTGTGGGCGCATAGCCGTAGAAGGTGGCCTGCGCCCGGCGGCGCACCCGCGTTCGGATCGCGCATGCGGTATAGCCGTCGGCGAACCACTCCGATGGGGGCAGCGCACCCCTGAACCACCCGTGACGCCGGATGCCGATGATCCGCTTGAACCTCCCGCGATCGCGCCTGTTGAGCACGCGCAGGTCGAAGCTGTGACCGAGCTCGTGGTAGAGCACAGTGCGCAGCTCACGCGCACGACGGCTCAGGTAGAGCGTCCTCGGCCTAAGCGTCCACACGCACCCCACCAGGCTCGGATGACCCGGGCAGTCCTCCCGCCTGATCTGCACCCGGCCGCGGACCAGTGGCACCTTGGCCTCGTGCAGCCACGCGTGCATCTTCCCCTCGATCGGCCGCCCGTTTGGCTTGACGGGCGCTGGCGGATGGGCCAGCGCAGGTGTCGCGGCCATGCCCGCGACAGCCACAACAAGTAGGCAGTGGGCAAGGCGCTGGGTCCCGACTAGTGGCATAGCCCTTCGAGGCCTGGGTACCCACGGGCGTGAACGCCCAAGCGGAGGAGGAGCTGAGTATGGAGGAGACGCAAACCGGAGGGACCTTGGGTGCTGGGAATCGTCCCGACATCGACTGGGTCGCGGCCGAGCGCTCGCCCGAGTTCCAGGAGCTGGTTAGGAAGAAAAAGGCATTCGTGCTGCCGGCCACCCTGTTCTTCCTCGCCTGGTACTTCGGCTTCATCATCCTGGCGGGGTACGCGCCCGACTTCATGGGCAGGGAGTTCCTGACTGACGGCTTCACGGTCGGCTACCTCCTCGCGCTCACCCAGTTCGTAATGACGTGGGTGCTCGGCTGGCTCTACGTGCGCAAGGCCACGAGGGTCTTCGACCCGCTTGCCGCACGCGCGGCGGAGGTGGCGGTGAAAGCAGGGCGCCCGGGGACGAGCGGTGAGGTGACGCCCCGATGACGCTCATCGCAGCGGTCAACGAGACCGCCCTCGTCGTATTCGCGCTCGTGGTCGGCGTGACCATGGTGGTCACGTACTTCGCCTCGAAGCGCGTCACGTCCGCCACCGACTTCTGGGCGGCAGGCCGAGGGCTTACCGGCCCGCAGAACGGCTTCGCCATCGCGGGCGACTACATGTCCGCGGCGTCGTTCCTCGGTATCGCCGGCCTGATCTTCCTGTTCGGCTTCGACGGCTTCCTGTACTCGGTCGGCTTCCTGGTCGCGTTCCTGACCGTGCTGTTCCTGCTCGCCGAGCGCATGCGCAACTCGGGCAAGTACACGATCGCGGACACGCTCGCGTTCCGTCTGAAGCGCCAGCCGGCGCGCGCCGCCGCCGCGCTCGGAACGCTGGCCGTGGTCGCCTTCTACCTGATCGCGCAGATGGTCGGCGCGGGCGTCCTGATCGAGGCGCTCGTGGGCATCGACTTCTGGCTGTCGGTCGTGCTCACCGGCGCGTTCATGATCATCTACATCGTGGCCGGCGGCATGCTCGCCACGAGCTGGGTCCAGATCATCAAGGCGTTCCTGCTGATGACCGCGGCCGTCGTGATGACGGTCTGGGTCCTCGCCGAGATCGGCTGGAACCCGATCGACCTGTTCCGCGACGCGCGGGCCGAGTCACCCGAGGGCGCTGCGTACCTGGAGCCGGGGCTGCGCTTCACCGAGCCGCTCGACACCGTGTCGCTCGGCATCGGGCTCGTGCTCGGCACCGCAGGGCTCCCGCACATCCTGATGCGGTTCTTCACGGTCCCGGACGCCAAGGCGGCGCGCTCGTCCGTGATGTGGGCGATGGTGCTGATCGGCGCCTTCTACGTGATGACAACGGCGCTCGGGTTCGGCGCCCGCGCGATCCTCGGTGAGGGCGGTGTCGAGGCCGCCGGCGAGGGCGGCAACCTCGCCCTGCCGAACCTCGCCGACGAGCTCGGTGGCGAGGTCTTCCTCGCGATCATCGCCGGGGTGGCGTTCGCCACGATCCTCGCGGTGGTGGCCGGCCTCGTGATCTCCGCCTCGGGTGCGGTGGCGCACGACATCTGGTCGAACATCGTTCGCCACGGCCGGGACTCCGAGCGCGAGGAGGTCTGGGTGGCCAAGATCGCGGCGGTCGCCATCGGCGCCATCGCGATCGGGATCGCGATCATCGGCGGGGAGGGCCTGAACGTCTCGTTCATGGTCGGGCTCGCGTTCGCGGTTGCCGCAAGCGCGAACTTCCCGGCGCTGCTGCTGGCCCTTACCTGGCGCCGCTTCAACACCACGGGCGCGGTGGTCGGAGTCCTGGTCGGCGTGATCAGCTCCGTTGGCCTGGTGATCATCAGCCCGACGGTCTGGCCGGGCCCTGACTCCGAGGGCGGGGCGCTCGACTGGTACACGCTCACCCAACCAGGGCTGATCAGCGTGCCGCTCGCGTTCCTCGGCTGCTGGGTCGGCACGATGCTGTCGCGCGAGCCCGAGGCCGAGGAGAAGTTCGACGAGCTCTACGTGCGCTCGGAGACAGGGCTCGGCGCCGAGGCCGGCACGGGGCTCACGCTCACGGGCCGCTCGGACGGGAGGCGCGATGGCGATGGTGACCGCCCCGAGCCCGCACCGATGGCTCCGTCCGGTACAACCTGACGAAGGAGCGAATCAGAGGGAGCGTGATGGAAGGCACCACGAAGGCCTCCGCAGAGCAGATCGAGCAGGAGCTGGCGGAGCTTCTCGACCAGGAGATCTTCGAGCCGCCCGCGGGGTTCCGCGAGAAGGCCCTGATCCAGGACGAGTCGGTCTACGAGGAGGCAGGGCGCGATCCCGAGGCGTGGTGGGCGAAGCAGTCCGAGGAGCTGCTCGACTGGTCGGAGCCGTGGGACACCGTGCTCGACGAGTCGGAGGCGCCGTTCTACAAGTGGTTCGTGGGCGGGAAGCTGAACGCCTCGCACCAGGCGCTCGACCGGCACGTGGACGGCGGCCGGGGCGACCGCGTGGCCTTCCACTGGCGCGGCGAGGAGGGCGAGGAGCGCGACGTGACCTACGCCGAGCTGCTGCGCGACGTGAAGCGGCTCGCCAACGTGCTGAAGGACCGCGGGATCGAGCCCGGCGACATCGTCGGCATCTACCTCCCGATGATCCCGGAGGTGGCCGTGGCGATGCTCGCCTGCGCACGCATCGGCGCGCCGCACAACGTGGTCTTCGGCGGCTTCTCGCCGGACTCCGTGAAGGAGCGGATGGAGTTCTCGGAGGCGAAGGCGCTGATCACGGTCGACCAGGCCCGCCGCAAGGGGAAGGCCGCCGACATCAAGCCGGCCGTGGACAAGTTCCTCGGCGACGTTCCCTCGATCGAGACCGTGATCGTGGTCCGCAACACCGGCACGGACGTGCCGATGGACGACGGGCGCGACCTCTTCTACGACGAGGCGATCGAGGCGGCGTCCGACGACTGTCCCGCGGAGCCGTTCGACGCGGAGCACCCGCTGTTCGTGCTCTACACGAGCGGCTCGACCGCCAAGCCGAAGGGCATCCTGCACACCACCGGCGGCTACCTCACGGGAGCGGCCTGGACGCACAGGTACGTGTTCGACCTGAAGCCGGACGAGGACGTGTACTGGTGCTCCGCCGACGTGGGGTGGGTCACCGGGCACTCCTACATCGTCTACGGGCCGCTGATGAACGGCGCCACCTCGGTGATGTACGAGGGCGCTCCCGACTACCCGGACAAGGACATCTGGTGGGAGCTGTGCGAGCGCTACGGCGTGACCATCTTCTACACCGCGCCCACGGCCATCCGCGCCTGCATGAAGTGGGGGGTGGAGTACCCGCAGCGCCACGACCTCTCGAAGCTGCGGCTGCTCGGCACGGTCGGCGAGCCGATCAACCCGAAGGCCTGGCTCTGGTACCGGAACGTGATCGGGGGCGAGCGCTGCCCGATCGTGGACACCTGGTGGCAGACCGAGACCGGCCACATCATGATCTCGCCGCTGCCGGGCGTGGTGCCGGCGAAGCCCGGGTCCGCCACGAGGCCGCTGCCCGGCGTGGTCGCGGCCGTGCTCGACGAGGAGGGCAACGAGGTCGAGGGCGACCAGGGGCTGCTCGCGCTGCGACGCCCGTGGCCGGGGATGCTGCGCAACCTCTACAAGGACCCGGACCGCTTCAAGGAGACCTACTTCTCGAAGTGGGACGAGACGACGTACTTCGTGGGCGATGCCGCGCGCAAGGACGAGGACGGCTACTTCTGGGTGATCGGGCGAGTGGACGACACGGTGAACGTGTCCGGCCACCTGCTCTCCACCGCAACCGTCGAGTCGGCGATCGTGTCGCACCCGAAGGTGGCGGAGTCCGCCGTGATCGGGGTCGCGGACGAGGACACCGGGCAGGCGATCGTGGCCTTCGTGATCCTCGAGGGCGAGCTCGAGGGCACCGACGACCTCGAGGGCGAGGTGCGCGAGTGCGTGGCGGAGCGGATCGGCAAGTTCTCGCGCCCCAAGCGGATCATCTGGACGGCCGACGTGCCGAAGACGCGCTCGGGCAAGATCATGCGGCGCCTGCTGCGAGACATCGCCGAGGGCCGCGAGGCGGGCGACGTGACCACGCTGCGCGAGCCCGGGGTGATGAAGGACCTACAGGAGCAGTGGGCAGGGGACGAGTCGTAAGCGGCATCGTCCGCTTAGGATCCGCCGCATGCGCTACCTGATCACCGGGGGATCCGGCTACATCGGCACCCGTCTCGTCGACCTGCTGTCCCGTCGGGAGGACACCGAGAAGATCGTCATCTGCGACGTCGTCCCGCCGAAGGGCGGCTACCGGCCGAAGACGGAGTTCGAGCGAGTGGACGTGCGCGACCGCGGCGCCGTGCACTCCGCGCTCCAGCGCGCGAACCCGGACGTGCTGGTGCACCTGGCGTTCATCCTGAATCCCTCGCACGACGAGGGCTTCATGTACGAGGTGGACGTGAACGGCACGCACAACGTGCTGGAGGCGGCGGCCGAGGTCGGGATCCGCCAGGTGCTCGTGACGACCTCCGCGGTGGCCTACGGCGCGTTCCCCGACAACCCGGACCCGATCACCGAGGAGCATCCCGTGCGCGGCGTGGCGCGCTTCTCGTACGCGCGCGACAAGACCGAGTCCGACCGGATCGTCCAGCTCTGGGCGCTCCAGCATCCCGACACGATCACGACGATCGTGCGGCCCTGCATCGTGTTCGGGCCGAACGTGGACAACTACCTCGTGCGGCTGTGGACGAAGCAGCCGTTCGCGGTGGACGCCGGCAATCTCGACGGCCCCATCCAGTTCGTGCACGAGGACGACGTCGTGGAGGCCGTGAGCGGCCTGCTGCTCGGCCGGCACGCGGGCCAGTTCAACCTGGCGCCGGAGGGGCTGATGACGCTGCGCGAATGCGCGGAGCTGCTCGAGACGCCGATCCGCAAGATGCCGCTGCGGCTCTACCGGGCGATCGCCCGGGTGTACTGGCGCCTGCGCCTCTCCGAGGCGCCGCCCGGCCAGATCGACTTCGCGCTCTACCCATGGATCGTGTCGAACGAGAAGGTCAAGGCGACGCTCGGCTGGACCCCGAAGCACACGTCGCGGGAGACCTTCGAGATCACGATGCGAGCACACGACAAGCTGCCGCCGGCAGCACCGCCCGCGGCGTCCTCGACCGCCGAGGACCCAGAGCTATACTCGGCGGCTCTCCCGGGCCGTTAGCTCAGCTGGGAGAGCGCCGGCTCGACAAGCCGGAGGTCACTGGTTCGAGCCCAGTACGGCCCATAGCTTTTGCGCCTCTTAGCTGATGAAGTGGGCACCCGCTTCTTGCTGCTCCCACCAGTACGCGATGGTGAGCGGTTGGACAAATACACGTCCACCGCCTACCAGCTCTAGCGGGAAGGGCTTGCCGTCTGCGGCGTAATGAGCGGCCATGACCTGTTCGGGGTCTTGTTCAACGGCCAGCGTCAGAGGCTTATCGCCACGCTGACCCGTGAAGGTAATAACGGTTGGCATTGGTGGATCCTAAGTCGGGGCCGGTGTCCGTGCTGCAGCCCGGCCGAGCCGGAGGTGGCGCCTGAGCGCCGGTCCGTTGCGAAGGAGGCTCCGGTGGGCCACCGCGAAGAACCGCACGCGGCCGTCCCGAACGCCGATCAGGCGCGGGCTGCGGCGGTTCGCGCGGTAGAGCCCCCGCCCCGGGCGCGGCGCCGGGAATAGGCGCGACGCAGGGCCCGCCCGGAGCGCCGGGGCGCAGGCCGCGGTTTCCGTGTGCTCGTGCGGTGGTGGTCACGAGCACCACCCGACCGCGCTTCGAGAAGACCGCGGTCACGCGGCCCGAGCTGCCCTTGACGCAGTAGCGATTCGAGCGACGGGTCTTTCGCGGACCGGCTGCACGGGCAGCTGCTGAAGCCGCGCGCGGGTGTAGCCGATTCGGATACGCCCGATGTTCCGCGGTCCGATCGGCGAGCGGCGCGCCAGGCAGCGACGCCCGCCGGCCGCCGGGCAAGGGCCTGACGCTCCGTTCGTCAATCGCACGGCGTAGAAGCCGCTGAGGCCGTCGGAGTACCAGATCTCGCCGCGCTCCGGGACGAACGACGGGCTCGACATCGCCCAGTTGCTCGGCGTCGGACGCACCGGCCGGGGATGCGCGGGTGACCGGCGCGTTGAAGTAGGCGATCTCCGCGGGCTGCTGCGGGTCGCGGATGTCGAACACGCGCAGCCCGGACAGGATCATGCTGCAGGCGACGATCCCGGGGTCGTCGCGCTGTCGGCACGTTGCAGTAGTGGCCCGCGTAGCCCTGCACCGGGTTCTGGCGCCCGGGTCGTTGGCCTGACGCGGCGAAGTTCTCGGGCTGGTGCACCTCGAGGCGCAGGTTGGAGACCACCTGCGGGTTGCGCTCGTCGGCGATGTCGATGATGCGGCCCGCGCCCACCTCGGACTGGGCGCCGAACTCGTCGATCTCGACCAGGTAGGGATGGCCCTCGATGGTGATCGGGATCGCGTTCTGCGGGATGCTCATCGAGTCCCACTGAGGCGCGCGACCTCGCGGCACGTTCGGGTTCGGGACGCGGGCCTGGATCTCGGAGGTGTCGAGGATGATCAGCCCGGAGTCTGATGCCGGCGACGTAGGCGCGGTTGCCGTCGTCGCTGATCGACAGCCCGTGCGAGTCGTAGTTGCCGAACCAGATCGGGAGCGGCAGCGACGGGATTGGAGATGTCCACGGCCGACGATCGTCGGCGTCGCGGGCGACGCCGAGTAGAACGTGTTGCCGTCGGGCGCCATGCCGCTCTCGTGCCCGAGGAACCCGATCGGCGTCGAGGACGCAGCACGGGGTGGCGGCAGTCCTGCGAGATGTCGTAGACGTCGACGATGCCGACGTTGGTCGTCGGGTTGCCCGAGCACCGCCGCCAGGCAGGCCGCGCTCCTGGCTGAGCACGAGCGACTCGTGCGGCGAGTGCATCGCCGGGGTGAGGAGCGTGGCGGTGAGGACGGGTTGCGTCGGGTCGGACATGTCCAGCACGTTCACGCCGCGCCTCGGCGTCGAGAACGTTGGTCGGGAACAGCAGCGTCGTGTCGTAGTACGCGCAGTCGTGGCCGGCGGCGTCGACGTAGCGCTCGACCTTGAAGCCGCCGACGGTGCCCATCGCGTTGGGCTCGGTGTAGGAGCCGACCAGCTCGGTGTTGCAGGTGAATCCCTGCGCCGCCCGCCCGCTGGCGTGATCGTCCGGGCTGACCCGCCCCTGGATACCGGTCTCGGGCCGCGAGCCGGGCCCGCAGTCCGCCCGCGGGGTGGGGAGCAGCGACGGCTCCGGGCCGAACGGCGCGGTGGACTGCGCGGCCCCCGCCAGGGGATGGTCCGCGCGGGCGTCCCCGGCGCCCGCGAGGGCGCTCAGCAGCGCGAGCGCGACGATGCCCGCTGCCTCGGTTGTTCCACGGCCCCGCAGAGGGCGGAAAGCTACTCCGACAGTCCGGCGGCGTCAGCGTCTCCCGGTGGGTGTGAACCAGGCACATCCGGGCGACCTTTCCGTCGCGGAACGTCCAGATCTGCCCGTGAGGGCTGTCGAGCGCCATGCCGGCGGTGTGAAGGCGACCGTGCATGACGCCGAGGACGACGACCTCGTCACCGCTCTCGATCACGCGCTCGGTCTCGAAGTGCACCTCGTCCCAAGCCGCGAACACTCCGGCAATCGCTGCGTTGAAGCTGTCGGCGCCGCGCCGGGTTCCCGGCTCGACGGCATCGGCCGGGTTCACCCATTCCGCGTCGTCCGCGAGCAGGTCTCGGTGAATGCGGCCGTTGCCCAGCATCTGCTGGAGGACCCCGCGCAGCGTGGTCTCGTTCTCTTCCGCCATTGCCGGCCGAGTATCCCCGACCGGCGCGTGAAGCCTTACCTCGCGCGCAGGGACAGCACGTCAACCACCATGTTGCGGTCGATCTTCGCGCCGATCTTGAGCGTGTAGCGCCGGCTCAGCAGCGACCGCTTCAGCTGGAGGTCCAGCCTGCCGCCGCCACCGATGTGACCGGTTGCGAAAACCTTGTCGTGGCGGGTCAGGCTCACGATGGTGCGTGTTGCGACGGTGCCGGCCCGCAGTCCGGTGCACACGGTGTGGGGTGCACGGTGCATGGTGCAACGCAGGCGGCGCGGTCGGGGGGTCTCTGCGCCTGGTCGGGCGAGTCACCGTCGACGCCGGGGGCACCAGGGGCACCAGGGGCACCAGGAGTGCCGGGAGCGCCCGGGGCGCCCGGATCGCCCGGGGTGCCGGGGGAGCCCTCGACGCCGGACCCTGTCAACGGGATCGTGGAGCTCGAGCCGGGGGAATTATCGTCCAGGACAAGCGACGCGTTGCGCACGCCGGCCGCGCCTGGCTCGAAGCTGACCGTCATCAGACAGGTAACGCCTCGTCCCACCGCGCCCACGGCGGTGCAGCGGTCGTAACGGATCGTGTAGTCGCTTGCGGCGGGACCCTGCACGCTGGCCGCGGTCACGAACAACGGGACCTGGCCGATGTTGCGGACAGGAATGAGCTGGGTGCCGTTGAGGCCGACCGTCTGATCCCCGAAGTCGATCGGGGGGACATCGATGTCGGTGATAAGGGAGAAGCGCTCGGCAAAGACGCCGCCGCCCTGATAACCGCCCACCATAAGGACTGTGCCGTCCGGAAGGAGGACTGCGACGCTCGTGGCAGCCGACGCCTGGGTATTGCCCGCGCTGTTCCACGAGTCGCTGACGGGGTCATAGATGTCTGGGACCGTGGCGGTGTTTCCGGCTGTGACGAGTACGGCCCCGTTGGAGAGAGAAGTGGCTGTTGGGACCGATCGGGTCACGCCCATACTCCCGGCGGTCGACCAGGTTCCCGCGGCCGGGTCGTAGCGCTCACTGTTGTTGAGCGTCTGAGAGATTCCAGTTCCACCGACCACGAGCACGCTGCCGTCCGGCAGCCGAGCGGCAGCGTGGACGCCACGCGCGGGATGCATGGACCCGGTCGGGGTCCAGGTGTTGGCCACGGGGTCGTAGAGCTCGGCGCTCGACAGGGCGCCAGAGCCCGGAAAGCCGCCGGCCACGAGCACGGTGCCGTCCTGCAGGAGTGTGGCGGTGGCCCCGTGACGGGCCATATTGAGGCTGGCAGCGGCGGACCACGTGCCGGTGTTCGGGTCGTAGATCTCAGTGCTCTGGAGGACCGCTCCGTTCGAACCGCCGACGGCGATGACCCTGCCGTCGGCCAGCCTCACCGTGGCCTGGTTACGGCGCGGGGTCGTCATGGCGCCGGTCGGCGACCAGGTATTCAGCGCAGGGTCATACAGCTCGGCGCTCGCAATGGCCGACCCAACCGAGACTCCGCCTTCCACGAGCACCTTTCCATTCGCGAGCAGATCCGCCGCGTGGTCGAAGCGTCCGACGCTCATGGTTCCCGCGGTCGACCATGTGCCGGTCGAGGCGTTATAGCGCTCGGTGCCGGCCATTCCTGAGCCGTTGTAGCCACCGGCTACCAGCACGGAGCCGTCTGCCAGAGTGGTCGCAGTGTGGAGGTAGCGCCTTGGCTCAGGCCGCCCGTCGACGTCCAGGCTTGTGGCACAGCGGCCTGGGCGGTGCGACTCCGGCGGTCAACGCGAGCGTCGCCAGGATCGCGAATGAAACAGCCAGCAGGAGGCGCAATGGTCCGCGCGTAAGTTGGAGCATCTCCCACCATCGGCAGCCCGGACGCGACCGAAGATCGCCCTGGTGAGGTATTACGACATCGGCCCCGCCGTGGCGGGGCCTCTCAGGTCAGTGGCCGAGCAGCATCTCCAGCCGCTCGGTGCTGCGCTCAAGGTCACGCGCGGTGGATCGCCTGGTTGCCGCGTGGCGTTGTCTTGCGCCAGGTCGGCTGATCCTCGTGACGTTCCACACTCTCCCGCTGCTGCGGCTTGCAGTCGTGTTCTCCATAGGGTCCGAAGTCCTCCCTCGGAATCGAGTCCCTTCATACAAGCGTTCCGGTTTGAAGGCGGGCTAAACGTTCTGGCGAGGTAGCGTGCGGATTGTTGCTTGCGCTGCTCTACGACATCCACGGCAACCTGCCCGCTCTCGAGGCGGTGCTCGCGGATGCGAAGGACGCCGACGGCTTCGTGCTCGGCGGGGACTACGCCACCGCCGGCGCCTGGCCGCGCGAGACCGTCGAGCGGCTGAAGCAGCTCGAGAACGCCACCTGGATCCGCGGCAACGCCGACCGCTGGCTCGTGGACCGCCACGACGCCCCGGCGCCGATCGACGCCATCGCCGAGCACGACCGCGGAGCTGCTCGGCGACGAGCTGGTGAGGAGCTGAGCACGCCTTCCGGAGTCGGCGACGATCGACGGCACGCTGTACTGCCACGCCTCGCCGCGCTCGGACATGGAGACCTTCCTCCCAGGCCCGGCGAGCGGGACGAGGAGCTGCTCGGCGGCGTCGAGGCGCGCCGGCTCGTGGTCGGGCACATCCACATCGCCTTCCGGCGCTCGGGCCCGGCGGGATCGAGCTCGTGAACCCCGGCAGCGTGGGAATGCCGTGGGACGGCGACCACCGCGCCGCCTACGCGGTGATCGACGGACGATCGCGTGGAGCTTCGCCGGGTCGCGTACGACTGGCAGACCGCCGTGGCCGCGGTGCAGGGACTGGGTGGGAGAGCTGCCCGCGCGCCGGATGGAGCTTGCCCGGTTTCAGGTGGATTGACTGCTAGCGTCCCGCCGCGTGCGCCTGTCGAACGTCCTCTCCTCCGGCGACCGCCAGTTCTTCGACCTGTTCGAGGAGGCGGGCGGCAACATCCAACGCGCGGCCGGACTGCTCGAGGAGCTGCTCAAGGAGTATCCCGGAGCGCAACGAGCTGGCCCGCGAGATCCTGATCTGCGAGCAGGACGGCGACCGGATCACGCACGACATCATCCAGCGGCTCAACCAGACGTTCGTGACCCCGATCGACCGCGAGGACATCTACTCGCTGGCCTCCGCGCTCGACGACGTCGTCGACTACACCGAGGAGGTCGCCGACTACCTCGGGCTCTACAAGATCGAGGCGCCGATGGACGCAGGCGCAGGACCTGGCGCGCGTGCTGCACGCGGCGCGGCCGCCAGATCGCCGAGGCCATGCCGCGGCTGCGCGGCTTCAAGGACATCTCGCACTACACGGTCGAGATCAACCGGCTGGAGAACGACGGCGACCGCATCGTCCGCGAGGCGATCGCCTCCCTGTTCGACAACGGGATCGACCCGATGGTCGTGATCCGCTGGAAGGACATCTTCGAGCGCCTCGAGGAGGCGATCGACGCCACGGAGCACGTGGCCAACATCCTCGAAGGCATCGTCATCAAGAACTCCTAAGCGAGCGTATGGGCAGCGAGATCATCGTCGTGATCGTCGTCGCGACGGCGCTCATCTTCGACTTCACGAACGGCTTCCACGACACCGCGAACGTCGTGGCCACGTCGATCTCCACGCGTGCGATGCCGCCGCGGATCGCGGTCGGCTACGCGGCGGTCCTGAACTTCGTGGGCGCGTTCATCTCGCTGGCGGTGGCCGCGACGGTCGCGAAGGACGTGGTGGAGATCCAGGCGAACTCGATCGGCCTGCTGGCGGTCTTCGCCGGGCTGGTCGGGGCGATCGCATGGAACCTCGTCACCTGGTACTTCGGGCTGCCGTCGAGCTCGTCGCATGCGCTGATCGGCGGCATGGTCGGCGCCGTCTTCGTCGCCGAGGGCGCCGACGCTGTGTTCTTCAAGGAGGGCATCCTCGGCAAGGTGATGATCCCGGCGCTCGTGGCGCCGACGCTGGCGTTCATCGTCGGTGGCCTCGCGATCCTGTTCCTCTACCGGATCGTCGGGCGGCTGCGGCCGGGGCCGGTCACGTCGGGATTCCGCTTCGGCCAGGTCATCTCCGGCGGGCTGCTCGCGCTCGCCCACGGGACGAACGACGCGCAGAAGACGATGGGCGTGATCACGCTGGCGCTCGTGGCCAACGGGACCATCGCGGCGGACGACTTCCACGTGCCGGATTGGGTGGTGGTCTCGTCTGCGGCGGCCATCGCGCTCGGGACCTACGTCGGCGGCTGGCGGATCATCAAGACGATGGGCAGCCGCATCCACAAGATGGACTCCGGCCCAGGGCTTCGCCGCCCAGGGGGCGGGTGCCACCGTGATCCTCGCCGCCTCGCACGTCGGCTTCCCGCTCTCGACCACCCACACGATCTCGGGCGCGGTGATCGGCTCCGGCGCGGCGAAGCGGCTCTCGGCCGTGCGCTGGGGCGTGGCCGGGAACATCGTGGTCGCCTGGATCCTCACCCTCCCGATGGCGGCACTGTTCGGCGGGCTGACCTATCTGGTCACGCGGGTGTTCGGTACCGGAGCGGTCGGTCCGATCGTGGTTTCGACGGCATGCATCGGCGCGGCCGCGCTCCTGTATGCGCGGCGCTCGCAGCAGGCCGGCGTGCCGCCGCGGTGCCGCCGGCGTGGAGGGCTCATGATCGCGTCGATCGTCGACACCGACGCGCTTCTTCAGGTGATCTGGGTGTCCCTGATCGCGGGGGTGGGCGTGCCGTCGTGCTACGCGCCTCGCGATCCTCGGCAGCACGCGGGCGGTCGAGCTCGGGAGGAACGGGCAGGCCTTGCGAGGCCGTGCTCTTCGGCATCGTGGGACGTCTCGGGCTCGGCGTCGTGATCGCGTCGATCGTGTTCGGCATCCTCACGCTGCTCAACGACTAACGGCCGCGAGGCGCGAGCTCGGCGAGCCGCTCGAGCTCCTCGTCGCTGTTCCACGCGCCCACGGAGGCGCGCGCGTACGAGCGGCCGGGGATGCCGCGGATCACGACGCCCTCGGCCGCCGCGGCCTCGATGAACGCCTGGCGGGTCCGGCACCTGGAACGAGACCAGCGTGGAGCAGCCGCGCGGAGCGACCTTCACGCCGCTCTCGGCTCAGCAGCTGCGCCAGGCGGCCGGCGCCCGTGAAGCCGCGCTCGTAGCACCGCCCCGAGTCCGGCCTCCTCGAGCACGTCAAGCGAGCGTGCGCCCACTCCACGTGGTGCGGAACCGGGAAGCCCGTGGTGAGCCGGCGGGCGTCCGGCCAAAGCGCCGGCTCGAGCCCGCGCTCGGGATCCTCCAGCGCGTGGTAGCCGCTCCAGGGCGCGGGCAGGTCGGGCACGAGCTCGGGGCTCCGTACAGGTAGCCGATGCCGCCGGGGCCGCAGAGCCACTTCTGCCCGGAGGCGGCGTAGAAGTCGCAGCCGAGCGCGGTCACGTCGGCCGGGACCGCGCCAAGGCCCTGCGCGCCGTCGAGCAGCGAGGAGCGCGTGCGAAGCGGCGAGCGGGGCGGTGTCCATCACCCGCCCGGTGGCCCACGAGACGTGCGAGGTCACCACGAGGCGCGTCTCCGGGCGCACCGCCTGCGGAAGCTCCTCGAAGGGCACCACGCGCACGCTCACGTCGCGGCGTGTCGCGTGCGGTGGCGAGCGGCCCCAGCACACCCGGGTGCTCCTCGTCGCTCGTGAGGATCTCGTCGCCGGGGCGGAGGTCGACGGCGTGAAGGACGGCGTTGATGCCGTCGGTGGTCGAGCCGGTGATGGCCACGTCGGCGGGGGTCGCGCCGAGCAGCACGGCAACGCGCCCGCGCAGCTCGGCGATCCGCTCGAGCTGGGGCTCGAACCACTGCTTGCTGCTGCGCCCCAGCTCCACCTGCTCCCGCAGCGACGCCTCCGCCGCCTCGAAGCGCCGCGCTCGGCACCGGCCCGTTCGTGCCGGCGTTCAGATAGGCCACCCGCTCGACGACGGGGAACTGGGCTCGGAGGTCCTCCACGCGAGCCGCATACTAGGCTGCGCCCGACCATGATCATCGAGCGCTCAATGCAGGCGGAATGGCTCTCAAATGCGTACCTCGTCGGGGACGAGGAGAACGGGAAGGCGGTCGTGATCGACTCGGGCGGACCGTCCGGGCCGCTGCTCGAGGCGGCCGAGCGCCACGGGCTCGACGTGGAGCTGCTGCTCCTGACTCACCACCACGGCGACCACGTCGCGGAGAACTCAGTATGGAAGGAGCGCCACGGCGTGGAGATCCTGGCCCACCCGATCGAGGCGAAGCTGCTCGACGACGTCGACCGGACGATCGAGCCCGGGGAGACCATCGAGGTCGGCGGCCTGGGGATCGAGTCGATCCTCACGCCGGGCCACACGGCGGGGATGCTCAACTTCGTGGTGAACGGCACCGACGTCTTCACGGGCGACACGCTGTTCAAGGGCTCCGTCGGCGGCGTGCGCGCGCCCGGCTCGACGAGCTTCGAGGACCTCAGGCACTCGATCATGGACGTGCTGATGAAGCTTCCGCCCGAGACGCGTCGTGCATCCCGGGCACACCGACCCGACGACGATCGGCGACGAGTGGGAGTCGAACGCCTTCGTGCGGCTCTGGAGCGGGCTAGACGAGGAGGGCACCGAGAGCTGCAGCGTGGAGGGGCAGGACGCGACGCTGGTGCTGTGGGCGCCCGACTACGACGGCGGCAACAAGGCGTGGGTCCGCTGGCCGGACGGCAGCGACGACATCGTGCCCGGAAGCAGGGTGCGCCGCTGACGCCCCACGAGCTGCTGGGCGGGCTGATCGACCACGCGGCTCTGTTCCCGCCGGCCAGCATGACGCTGCCCGACGCCCTCGACGAGGACCGCCAGGCGCGTGAGAGCCCGTACGGCTGGGTCGTCGGCCGCTTCGTGGTGCCGGCCGCGCGGCTCGCGGAGCTGCCCGACGACCGGCCTGGACTGAGCGTCGTCCTGAGCGACCTCGACGATCTGGCCCTGCTCGACGGCGCCGCCGACGTCGAGGCCCTGGAGCTCGTGCTGCCGAGCGCCCGCCCGGCGTCCGCCGACATGGTGGCCACGTACACGCGGCTGCGGGCCCTCGACGTGGAGACCTACTTCGAGCTCGTGTTCGACGAGGGCTGGCGCGACAGCGTGCCCGCCGCGATCGGCGCGGTGGCCGCGATCGGCGGGCGCGTGAAGCTGCGCTGCGGCGGCGCATTCGTCCCGTCGATCGAGCAGGTCGGACTGGTGATCGCCTGCTGTCGAGATGCCGGCGTGCCGTTCAAGGCCACCGCCGGGCTTCACCACCCGGCCAGGCGCGGGGACGAGCACGGCTTTCTCAACCTGCTCGCCGCGGCCACTGCCCCGCTCGCGCAGCGTGGAGGACGTGCTTGCCGAGGAGGACGGCTCGGCGCTCGAGGCCGAGCAGGCCGGCCGCGAGCTGTTCACGAGCTTCGGCAGCTGCAGCTGGCGAGAGCCGGTCGAGGGCCTGCGCGAGCTGGGGATGCTCGCGTGACGCTGGCGTACGGAGTGCTGCGCGGCGGCGGAGTGTGCGCCCGCGTGGGGGAGGAGGTGGTGGACCTGAGCCAGCTCGACCCCGTCTTCGATGCTCCGTCGCTGAACGCGTTCATGGCCGCCGGTCCGGAGGTCTGGCGCCAGGCGGGCTCCCGGGTGAACGAGGGCCGCGAGTTGTCCGGATGCGGAGCTCGGGCTGCCGATCGAGGTGGCCGACTACGTGGACTTCTACTCGTCGCTCGACCACGCGACGAACCTCGGCCGCATGTTCCGGCCGGACGCCGAGCCCCTGCTCCCGAACTGGCGGCATCTGCCGGTCGGGCTACCACGGCCGCGCCGGGAACGGTCGTGCCGAGCGGGACGCCGGTGCGGCGGCCGAGCGGCCAGCGCCCCGGCCCTGAGTTCGGGCCGAGCGCGCCGCCTCGACATCGAGCTGGAGGCCGGCTACGTGATCGGCACCCCGAGCACGATGGGCGAGCCGGTGCCCATCGACCGCGCGCTCGACCACGTGTTCGGCATGGTGCTCGTGAACGACTGGTCCGCGCGCGACATCCAGGCCTGGGAGTACCAGCCGCTCGGCCCGTTCCTCGGCAAGTCGTTCGCCACGTCGGTGAGCCAGTGGGTCGTGCCGCTCGACCGAGCTGGCCGACCGCCGCGTGCCGCGCGAGCCGCCAGGACCCGCAGCCGCTCGCCGTACCTGCGCGAGGAGCCCTGGGCCTACGACATCCCGTTCGAGGTCGAGCTGGACGGCACGGTCGTGGCGCGCTCGAATACGCGCCACCTCTACTGGTCGGTCGCGCAGCAGGTGGCGCACCTGACCGTGAACGGCGCGAGCCTGCGCACCGGCGACCTGCTCGCCACGGGCACGATCTCCGGCCCCGAGCCCGACGAGCGCGGCAGCCTGATCGAGCTGAGCTGGAACGGCACGGAGCCGATCGAGCTTCCGGACGGCTCCACCCGCACGTTCCTCGAGGACGGCGACGAGGTGGTCCTGCGCGGCGACCCGCTCGGCGAGGTGCGCGGCCGGATCGACCCGGCGCCGGCTCGAGGGACGCGGCTACGCTGCCAGCGCTCATGGCCGCCGCCGACCTCCAGCCCATGGCGATCGCGCCGCGCGCGCCGGGCGATTACGCGCCCGCCGCGGGCGGGCGCGCGGTCGAGGCGCTTCAGGACGCCGCCGAGCCGCTGCGCGGCGCGCGCGTCCTGCACGTGAGCGCCGCAGGCGCGGAGGGGAGGGTCCCCGAGTTCCTCGGCGGCCTGCTGCCGCTCGCCGCGGGCGCCGGGGTGGAGATCGAGTGGCGAGTGCTGTTCGGCTCGTCGGAGCTGCGCGCCACGTCGACGGCGCTGCTGTCGGGGCTGCGGGGCGGCGAGTCGGCCATCGAGGACGCCGCCTGGGAGGAGTACCTCGAAGCCTGCGCGCACACGGCCGCTTCCCTGCATGACGGCTACGACGCGGTCGTGCTGCACGACGCCGCGCTCGGGCTGGCAGCGGGCCTCCGAGACGCGGCGAGCGGCGGCCCGGCGGTGCTGTGGCGCATCCACGAGGACGCCTCGCGCGCGGAGCCTGACGCGCTCGCGCGAGCGGGGAGCCTCGCCGAGCGCTGCGCGGCTGTGCTCGTCTCGGACGAGTCGTTCGCGCCGCCCGCGATTCAGGATGCGCCTCCAGGTGGCGCCGCCAGGGATCGACCCGCTCGACCCGCGCAACCTGGAGCTCGAGTCGCGGCTGCCGGGCCGGGTGGTGCGCCCGCTCGGCGTGGACCTCGAGCGCCCCTTCTGCCTCCAGGTGCTGGAGCTCGACCGCTGGGACGACCCGCACGCGGGAATCGACGCCTTCCACGCGGCCAAGGCCGAGGAGCCGGAGCTCCAGCTCGTGCTCGCAGCGCTGCTCGACCGCGCGTCCACCGAGAGCTGGCAGGCCGCCAAGGAGATCTCCGACTACGCCGAGGGCACCGACGACGTGCTGCTGCTCACGAGCTACGAGGGGCTCGGCAGCCTCGAGCTCGGCGCGCTCCTCCTGCTCGCGCGGGCGGTGATCGAGCGATCGCTCCGCGAGGGGTTCGAGCTCGCCCCGTTCGAGGCGCTCTGGAAGCGCACCCCGGTGGTGGGCGGGATTCCGCTGACGGTCAGGGACGGGGTGGACGGCTTCCTCGCACCCGATCCCGAGGAGGCGGCCGCGAGGATCGTCGAGCTGGTGCGCGACCCTGGGCTCGCGATCGAGATGGGCCGCGCCGGGCGCGAGCGGGTGCGCGAGCACTTCCTCGTGACATCCGCGCTCGAACGCGAGCTGCACGCGGTCGCCGCTACGGTGCAGGCCCCATGAAGGCCCTGCTCCCGGACGGCACTGAGCTCCAGCTCGACGAGGGCGCGACCGGCGCCGACGCCGCCCGCGCGATCGGGGAGGGCCTTGCGCGCGCGGCGCTCGGAATCCGGGTCGACGGCGAGCTCAGGGACCTGGAGGCGCCGCTCGAGGACGGGGCGCGCATCGAGATCGTGACCGGCCGCGACGAGGACGGGCTGTGGCTGATCCGCCACGACGCCGCTCACGTGCTCGCCACCGCGGTGATGGAGCTCTACCCGGGCGTGAAGATCTCGATCGGGCCGCCGATCGAGGACGGCTTCTACTACGACTTCGAGTTCCCGGACGGCGTGAAGCTCTCCGAGGAGGACTTCGAGGCGATCGAGGCCAAGATGCGCGAGCACATCAAGGCCGACGAGCACTTCGTGCGCGAGGACCTGCCGGTGGCCGACGCGATCGAGCGCTTCCGCGGCGAGGGCCAGGACTACAAGGTCGAGCTGATCGAGGACCTCGTCAAGGACCAGGCCGTGGACACCGTCTCGCTCTACACGAACGGCCCGTTCACCGACCTCTGCCGCGGCCCGCACGGCCCCGGCACCAAGCGCATCAAGGCGTTCAAGCTCACGAGCGTGGCCGGCGCCTACTGGCGCGGCGATGCCGACCGCCAGATGCTCACGCGCGTGTACGGGACCGCCTGGGCCTCCAAGGAGCAGCTCGAGGAGCACCTGAAGCGCCTGGAGGAGGCCCGCGCGCGCGACCACCGCAAGCTGGGACGCGAGCTCGACCTGTTCATGCTGTCCGAGCTCTCGCCGGGCTCGCCGTTCTGGCTCCCCAAGGGCGCCCACATCTGGAACGAGCTGACCCGAACCTGTGGCGCACCTCGAACGTCGAGCGCGGCTACACCGAGGTCCGCACGCCGATCCTCTACGACGTGGAGCTGTGGAAGCAGTCGGGCCACTGGCACGTGTACCGCGACCACATGTACTTCACGGACGTGGAGGGCAAGCCGATGGGCCTCAAGCCCATGAACTGCCCGGCGCATGTGCAGATCTACAAGCGCGACCTCCACTCGTACCGCGACCTGCCGATTCGCTACGCCGAGCAGGGCCTCGTGCACCGCCACGAGCCGAGCGGCACGCTTCACGGCCTCCTGCGCGTGCGCCACATCACGCAGGACGACGGGCACGTCTTCTGCCGCGAGGACCAGATCGAGGAGGAGGTGGTGCGCTGCCTCGACTTCGGCTTCTTCATCTACGACCAGTTCGGCTTCAAGCCGCGCCTCGAGCTCTCGACGCGGCCGGAGAAGCGGGTCGGCACCGAGGAGATGTGGGACAAGTCCGAGGCCGCGCTGAAGCAGGCGCTCGAGGACCAGGGCCTCGAGTACGACCTCAACGAGGGCGACGGCGCCTTCTACGGACCCAAGATCGACCTACACATGACCGACGCGATCGGCCGCTCGTGGCAGCTCGGCACCGTGCAGCTCGACTACTACATGCCGGAGCAGTTCGAGCTCACCTACATGGGCGAGGACAACCGGGAGCACCGCCCGGTGATGATCCACCGTGCGCTGATGGGCGCATTCGAGCGCTTCATCGGCATCCTGATCGAGCACTACGGCGGCGAGTTCCCGCTCTGGCTGGCGCCGGTCCACGCGCTCGTGCTGCCGATCGCGGACCGCCACAACGATTACGCGCGCGAGGTCGCGAGCCGGCTGCACGAGGCCGGCATCCGCGCGGATGTGGACGAGCGCACCGAGTCGATCGGGAAGAAGATCCGCGACGGCGAGCTTCACAAGGTCCCGTACATGCTGATCGTGGGCGACGAGGAGCAGGCGCAGAGCGAGGTTGCGGTGCGCCGGCACCGCGAGGGCGACCTTGGAAAAACGCCCCTCGGCGACTTCGTCGGTTCTCTGAGCGCCGCTATACTGGCCCGCGAATGACCCGAACCGCGCCACGGCCCGTTTGACGTCCGGCCTTAGCCTCACCTAGTGCCGATCCCTCGTAAGTTCGATCGGCGGATGCCGGAGCGGGACGAGACCCGTATCAACGAGCGCATCCGGGTTCCTCAGGTTCGCCTCGTCGGGGAGGACGGCAACCAGATCGGTGTCGTGGACACCCCGCAGGCCCTTCGCTATGCGCAGGAGCGCGACCTCGATCTCGTGGAGGTGGCTCCCGACGCGCGCCCGCCCGTGTGCCGCGTGCTCGACTACTCGAAGTACAAGTACGAGCAGGAGCAGAAGGCCAAGGCAGCGCGCCGCCACCAGAAGCAGGTGAACGTGCGCGAGATCAAGCTGCGCCCGAAGATCGCGACGAACGACTACGAGACGAAGAAGAACCACGTGGTGCGCTTCCTCAAGGGCGACGACCGCGTGAAAGTCACGATCATGTTCCGCGGGCGCGAGCAGACCCACCCCGAGCGAGGCGAGCGGTTGCTGATGCGCCTCGCGGAGGACGTGGCCGACCTCGGCACGATCGAGCAGTCGCCCCAGCAGGACGGACGCAACATGACGATGCTGCTGGCACCGTCCAAGAAGAAGCCCGACGAAGTGGCGCCCGCCGCTGCCGATGGCGAAGCGCCCGCCGCTGCCGAAGCGCCCGCGCCGGACGTGCCCGAGGCCCCAGCCGCGGACGCCCCAGAAGCCCCAGCCGCAGCCGAGGGCTGATCTCTGCGCCCCTCGGGGCGCCGCCAACTTGCAGCATTGAGGGGTGGACCCGGTCGAAAACCACGATCTCGGCCTCGTCCGGCGGGGGGTGGGCGAGGTTTTTGTCCGTATCGATGGGCTACAGGCCAAACCCCCGCGCGGAGGGCGTCGAGATAGAGGTTGTCGACCGCCCGTCTGCTTCAATACACCGTCCGATGCCGAAGATGAAGACCCATTCGGGCGCCAAGAAGCGCTTCAAGAAGACGGCCAAGGGCAAGCTGCTCGCGCGCCACTCCTTCACGAGCCACAACCTCGGGAAGAAGAGCGCGAAGCGCAAGCGCCACCTCGGCCGGCCGGTCGTCGTGGCTAAGGCCGACCAGAAGCGCGTCAGGGAGCTGCTGCACAAGTGAGCCGGGTCAAGCGGTCAGTCCACGCGCGCAAGAAGCGCCGCGCCACGCTCGAGCGGACCAAGGGGTTCCGCGGGCAGGCGCACTCGAGCTACAAGCGGGCCAAGGAAGCGCTCCTCAAGGCCGACACCTACGCGTACCGCGATCGCCGCAACAAGAAGCGCGACTTCCGCCGGCTCTGGATCGTGCGCATCAACGCAGCGGCGCGCCAGGAGGGCATGTCGTACAGCCAGTTCATGCACGGCCTGAAGCTGGCCGAGATCGAGGTCGACCGCAAGGTGCTCGCGGACATCGCCGTCCGCGACCCTGAGACGTTCCGACGTTTTGCCGAGAAAGCCCGGGAGGCCGCAGCCGCTTAGGCGATTGCGGACACCAAACTTCTCCCGGGCGCCTCTCACGAGGCGCCCTTTTTGTTTCCGATGATCACTTCAGCCGACAACGACAAGCTCAAGACCATCCGCAAGCTCCAGCAGAAGCGCTGGCGCACGAAGCTCGGGCCAGTTCAGCGCGGAGGGCGAGGACCTCCAGGGCCCTGACCCCGTCTTCCTCCTGCGAGCCGGCGAGGACGTGGAGCCGGACCTGCTCGACTCGGTATCGACCCTGGGTTCCGGAGCCCGCGTGATCGGCGTGTACAAGCAGCGCTGGGCCGAGCCGACCGGCGCTCTGCTCGTCTATCTGCACGGCGTGGAGGACCCGGGCAACGTGGGCACGATCATCCGCTCGGCGCATGCTCTCGCCGACGCGACCGTGGTCCTCGGCCCGGGCTGCGCGGACCCCTACTCACCGAAGGCGGTGCGGGCGTCGATGGGATCGATCTTCGCGCGTCCGCCCGCCCGCGCCGGCATCGATCAGCTTCCCGGTCGAAAGCTCGCGCTCGACGCTTCCGCTGAACGCGAGCTCCGCGAGGTGGATCCGCCCTCGGTGCTGGTCTTAGGCTCCGAGAGGGGCGACCTTCCGGAGGGGCTCGAAACCGCCCGGATCCCGGTGCACGCCGACTCGCTGAACGTGGCGATGGCGGCGAGCGTGGCCCTCTACGAGGTGGCGCATAGGATGGCCGCCGATGGCTGACCTGGACCAGCTGCGCAGCGAGGCCGAGGCTGCCATCCGCTCCGCCGGCGACAGCGCCGCGCTCGAGGAGCTGCGCGTGCGCTACCTCGGCCGCAAGTCCGAGCTCACCTCGACGCTGCGCTCGATCGGGGAGCTGCCCGCGGCGGAGCGCGGGCCAATTGGCAAGGCGGCGAACGAGGTGCGGGTGGCGCTCGAGCAGCTGCTGGGCGAGCGCACAGCGGAGCTCGAGGCCTCGGAGCTCGACAGCCGCCTGGCCGAGGACCGCATCGACGTGACGCTGCCCGGCGATCCGCCGCAGCCGGCCGGCCGTCTCCATCTGGTCTCCCAGATCCGGCGCAAGATGGAGGACATCTTCGTCGGGCTCGGCTTCGAGGTCCTCGAGGGACCCGAGATCGACTACGAGTACTACAACTTCACGGCGCTGAACCATCCGCCGGAGCACCCGGCGCGCCTGCCGCAGGACACCTTCTACCTCTCAGAGCACGTGCTGCTGCGCACGCACACCTCGCCGATGCAGGTGCGGGCGATGGAGGCGCAGCCGCCGCCGATCTACATCGTGGTGCCGGGTCGCGTGTACCGCCCCGACACCCCGGACGCCACGCATGTGCCGATGTTCCACCAGCTCGAGGGCCTCGCGATCGACGAGGACATCACGCTCGCGGACCTCCAGGGGGTGCTGCTCGCGTTCGCCCGCCAGATGTTCGGCGAGCACACCGAGGTGCGCCTGCGTCCGGGCTACTTCCCCTTCACGGAGCCGAGCGTGGAGGTGGACGTGTCCTGCTTCCGCTGCGGCGGCACGGGCTACGAGGGCTCGCAGCGCTGCTTCACCTGCAAGGGCGAGGCCTGGATCGAGATCCTCGGCTCGGGGATGGTCGACCCGAACGTGCTCGACTACGTGGCCGACAACGGCTACGACAAGGAGCGCGTGCAGGGCTTCGCGTTCGGCATGGGGATCGAGCGCATCGCAAGCGTCGTGCACGAGGTCCCCGACCTGCGCATGCTCTACGAGAACGACGCGCGGCTGCTGGAGCAGTTCGGCGCATGAGGGTCCCGGTCGCGTGGCTGCGCGAGTACTGCGACCCAGGCACGCCGGCCGAGGAGATCGCCGACGCCCTCACGATGGCCGGGCTGAAGGTCGAGCGCCTGCACCGGGTGGGGGTCGGGGAGGTCTCCCACTTCCTCGTCGGCCACGTCCTGTCCGCCGATCCTCATCCGGATGCCGACCGGCTCACCGTTTGCTCGGTGAAGGTCGGTACAGACACGCACACGATCGTGTGCGGAGCGCCGAACGTGGCAGCCGGGCAAAACGTGGCCGTCGCGCTCCCCGGGGCGGTGATGCCGGACGGCTCGACGCTCGGCAAGGCGAAGCTGCGCGGCGTCGAGTCCCACGGAATGATCCTTGCGGAGGACGAGCTGGGGATCGGCGAGGACCACCAGGGGATCATGGTGCTCGACGAGGGCCTGGAGGTGGGCGCGCCGCTGGCAGAGCACCTGCCGATCAGCGACGAGGTGCTGGAGCTCGAGATCACGCCGAACCGGCCGGACGCGATGGGCGTGTACGGCGTGGCGCGGGACGTGCACGCCGTGACCACGGCGCCGCTCTCGGAGGACCCGGCCGCCCGCGATGCCGAGCCGAGCGGCGACGACGGCGCCGAGGACCACGCCAGCGTCGAGATCGCCGACCCCGAGATCTGCCTGCGCTTCACCGCGCGCGTGTTCGAGGACGTGAAGATCGGGCCGTCGCCGCCGTGGCTGAAGCAGCGCCTGATGGCGGCGGGGCAGCGGCCGATCTCGAACGTGGTGGACATCACGAACTACGTGATGCTCACCACGGCGCAGCCGCTGCACGCGTTCGACCTCGACGAGGTGCGTGGGCGCAGCATCGTCGTCCGGCGCGCGCAGGAGGGCGAGCGGATGACCACGCTCGACGGCGTGGAGCGCACATTCAGCTCCGACATGGCGCTCGTGTGCGACGCCGACGGTCCGAGCGGCATCGCGGGCGTGATGGGCGGCCAGATCTCGGAGGTGTCCGAATCGACCACGCGCGTGCTGATGGAGGCCGCCACCTGGGTCGGCCCGAACATCATGCGCACCTCGAAGGCGCTGGGCCTGCGCAGCGAGGCCTCGGCGCGCTTCGAGAAGCAGCTCCACCCGGAGCAGGCCATCGCGGCGCAGCGCCTGGCCGCCCGGCTGATGGTGGAGCTGTGCGGAGCGCGGATGGTGCCCGGCACGATCGACGCGTACCCCGAGCCCCCGGGCCCGCGCGACGTGTGGCTCCGCGCCGAGCGGATGGACCGCCTGCTCGGAGAGCGCATCGACGAGGAGACGGCCAGCGGGATCCTCGAGCGGCTCGGGTTCGCGCTCGCGGGCGAGGGCAACGGGAGCGCACGCGGTCCGGAGACGGAATGGCGCGTGCCGCCCTGGCGAGACTCAGACGTCCAGCGCGAGGCCGACCTGATCGAGGAGGTCGCGCGCATTCACGGGCTCGACAAGCTGCCCACCACGCTTCCCGCGCGCGAGCAGGCGATCGGCCGGCTCACCGGCACCCAGCCGCTGCGCCGCCGCCTGGAGGACCTGCTGCGCGACCGCGGCCTGCTCGAGGCGATCTCGTACAGCTTCACGTCGCCTGAGGCGCTCGCCCGCCTGCGCGTGACGGACGTCGAGCCGCTCGCGGTCGAGAACCCGCTCAGCGAGGACCTGAGCGTGATGCGCCCGCTGATCCTGCCGGGACTGCTCGACGCCGCGCGCCACAACGCGGCTCACGGACGCGCCGGGGTGGCGCTGTTCGAATCCGCGCACGTGTACCTCGCGAAGGGCACACTCGGCACGCTTGGGGAAAGGGGTCAGACCCCCTCACACGAGCCGACTCATATTTCCGTGCTCGTGACCGAGGCCAGCCCGGCCGGCTGGCGCACGCCCGCGCGGCAGGCCGACTTCTATGCGGTCAAGGCGCTGCTCGAGGGCCTGATGGAGGCGGCGGGCGTGGAGTGGCGCGCGCAGGACGGGGGCGCGCCGTTCCTGCACCCGGGCAGGGCGGCCACGGTCGTGGCCGGCGACGGCGCGGAGCTCGGCTGGCTCGGCGAGCTCCACCCGCTCGTGCTCCGCGAGTGGGAGCTCGACGGGCCGGTGGCGGGCTTCGAGCTGGACGTGGACAAGCTGTTCGAGCTGGCGCCGCAGGCCTCCACCTACAGCGACGTGACGAGCTTCCCCGCGGTGCTTCAGGACATCGCCGTGATCGTTCCGGACGACGTGTCGGCTGAGCGGCTGGCGGAGGTCGTCCGGGAAGGCGGCGGCGACCTGCTCAGCTCGCTGCGGGTGTTCGACCTCTACCACGGCGAGCAGGTGGGGGAGGGCAACAAGTCGCTGGCCCTGCGCCTCGAGTTCCGCGCACCGGACCGCACCCTCACCGACGAGGAGGTCGCGGAGCGCCGCGCGGCGATCGAGCGCGCACTGGAGTCGATCGGGGGGCGGCTACGTGCCTGAAGGCGTGGCAGTCGTGGGCGCCGCCGGCTACGGCGGCGCGGTGGCCGCCGCGATCCTGCGCCGGCATCCGTCGCTCGAGCTGACGGCGGTCACGGCGCGCTCGGACGCGGGCCGCCGCCACGACGAGCTCTACCCGCGCTATCGCGTGCCGATGGAGCTCGAGGAGTTCGACCCCGATTCGATCGCGGAGCGGGCGGGATCGGCGATCGTGGCCTATCCGCACGGCGCCGCCGCGCCCGCGGTGAAAACGCTGCGAGAGCGCGGCCTGAAGGTGGTGGACCTCTCCGCCGACTTCCGCCTCGATCGCGAGCGCTACCAGCGCTGGTATACGGAGCACGCGGCGCCCGAGCTGCTCGACGAGGCCGTCTACGGGCTCACGGAGGCGCACCGCGACGAGATCCGCAGCGCCGACCTCGTGGCCGCGCCCGGCTGCTACTCGACCGCCGCCCTGCTGGCGCTCTGGCCGCTGCGCGAGCACATCGGCGACGTGGTGGTGGACGCCAAGTCGGGCGTCTCGGGAGCCGGCCGCGATGCCACCCAGACGACGCACTTCGTGTCGGTCACGGAGAACGTGCAGGCCTACAAGGTCGAGGGCCACCGGCACGCCGCCGAGCTCGAGCAGGAGCTGCCCGACGGCGCCCGCTTCACGTTCGTGCCGCACCTGGTCCCGATCGAGCAGGGGCTGCTCGCGAGCTGCTACGTGACCACCGAACTGGAAGCGGACGCCGTCCTCGACCTGTACCGGAGCGCCTACGAGGACGAACCCTTCATCGACCTCTCCGACGAGCCGCCGGGCACGGACGACGTGCGCGAGACGAACCGCTGCCGCATCCACGTGAGCGTGGTCGGCGGCCGCGTGGTCGCCCTGGCGGCCATCGACAACCTCTGGAAGGGCGCCGCCGGCCAGGCCGTTCAGGACCTCAACCTGATGCTCGGCCTGCCGGAGACGGAGGGCCTCGAGTGACGTTCTTCAGATCACGCTGGGTGGACGCCCCGCAGCACGTGACCGAGCTCGATTCGCACGGGCTCCCGGCCGGGTTCCGCGCCGCCGGGGTGGCGGCGGGCATCAAGCCAGAGGGCCTCGACGTGGGCGTGCTGGCATCGAGCGAGGCCGACACGGTCTCCGCCGCCCGCTTCACGAGCAACGCGCGCGTGGGAGCGCCGGTGATGGTCTCGCGCGAGGCCGCCCTCGACCGCCTGCGTGCCGTGGTGGCCAACTCCGGCGGCTCGAACGTCGGCGACGGCCCGCGCGGCGTGGAGACCGCGCTCGCCATGCAGGCGGCCGCCGCGGAGGAGCTCGGCGTGGAGGCCGGGCAGGTGGCGGTGGCCTCGACCGGGGTGATCGGGGCGGAGCTGCCCCGTGACCCGGTGGTAGGCGGCGTGCGCGCGGCCTGCGGCGCGCTCGGCGACGACGCCGACGACTTCTCCCAGGCGATCCTCTCGAGCGACGCCGCGCCGAAGCGGGCCTGCCTGGAGGTGAAGCTGCCCTCCGGCCCCGTCCGGCTGGCGGCACAGGCCAAGGGGGCCGGAATGATCTCGCCGCGCTACGCCACGATGTTCTGCTTCATCCAGACGGACGCCGCGCTCGAGGAGCACACGCTCGACCTGCTCACCGGGGTGTGCGTGCAGCGCTCGTTCGACCGCATCAGCGTGGACGGCCAGCTCTCCACGAGCGACACGGTGGTGGCGCTCGCGAACGGCGCCTCGGGCGTGCGGATCGAGCCGGAGTCGCCCGACGAGCTGGCGCTCGGCGAGGCGCTCGACGCCCTGCTGCGCCAGCTCGCGCTCGAGATCGTGCACGACGGCGAGGGCGCCCGGCGCGTGGGCCGCGTGGTCGTGAGCGGCCGTCCGGACGCGGTGGAGCCGGTGGCGCGCTCGATCGCCAACTCCCCGCTGGTCAAGAGCGCGCTCCACGGCGGCGACCCCAACTTCGGCCGCATCCTGCAGGCGGCCGGCCAGGTCTGGCCGCCGGGCGAGCCGTTCGTGGTGGACCTCGAGATAGAGGGACACCAGGTGCTCTCCGCCGGCGACGTGGTCGAGCCCGCGCCGGCCGAGCTCGTGAGCGGGGCCGAGATCGAGTACGTGCTCACGATGCCCGGCGAGGGCGGCCAGACCGAGGTCTTCTTCTCAGACCTCAGCCCCGACTACGTCAACTACAACGCGGACTACACCTCATGAGAGATGTCGCAACGCTCCTCGAGGCGCTCCCGTACATCCGGGAGTTCCACGGTCAGACGGTCGTCATCAAGTACGGGGGCGCCGCCATGGTCGACCCCGAGCTGAAGGAGGAGTTCGCGCGCGACGTGGTGCTCCTCAAGTACGTCGGCATGAACCCCGTGGTCGTGCACGGCGGCGGCCCCGACATCACGACCTACATGGAGCGACTCGGCATGGAGGTGCGCTTCGTGGACGGCCTGCGCGTGTCCGACGAGGCCACCGTAGAGGTGGCGAAGATGGTGCTGGTCGGCAAGCAGAACAAGGACATCGTGCTCGGCATCAACCGCCACGGCCAGCCGGCGGTCGGCCTCTGTGGCGACGACGGCCGCCTCTTCACGGTGAAGAAGCGGCTGGCCGGCGGCGAGACCGACATCGGCTTCGTGGGCGACATCGCGACCGTGGACGTGGACGTGCTGCTCCACATCGCCGAGGACTACATCCCGGTGGTCGCCTCCGTGGGGGCCGACACCGAGGGCAGGTCGTACAACGTGAACGCGGACGCCGCGGCGGCCGCGGTGGCCGAGGCACTGGGCGCTTTCAAGCTCGTCTTCCTCACCGACGTGGAGGGCTGGCGCGCGGACCCCGACGATCCCGCCAGCCGCATCTCGGAGGCCACCGCGCAGGAGGTGCGCGAGAAGCTGCCGGAGGTGAGCGGCGGCATGCGCCCGAAGCTCGAGGCCGCGGTGCACGCGCTCGAGTCCGGCGTTGGGAACGCCCACATCCTCGACGGCCGTCAGCCGCACTCGCTGCTGCTCGAGCTGTTCACCGACGAGGGAAGCGGCACGAAGCTGTGGCCCTAGCGGAGCTCCAGGCCCTCGAGCGCGACGCGCTCATGAACACCTATGCGCGCAATCCCGTGGAGTTCGTGCGCGGAGAGGGCACCCGGCTCTGGGACGACGAGGGGAACGAGTACCTCGATTTCCTCACCGGAATATCGGTCGCCCAGCTCGGCCACTGCCACCCGCGCGTGGTGGAGGCCGTCCGCGAGCAGGCCGGGCGGCTCATGCACGTCGGCAATCTGTTCTACACCGAGCCTGGAGTGCGCCTGGCGAAGCGACTGGCCGACCTCTCGCTCGGCGGTCGCGTGTTTCTCTGCAACTCCGGCGCGGAGGCGATCGAGTGCGCGCTCAAGGTCGCCCGCAAGCGACGCACCGGCGGCGAGTTCGTGGTCACGGAGGGCGGATTCCACGGGCGCACGATGGGTGCGCTCTCGGCAACGCCGCAGGAGTCGAAGCAGGCGCCGTTCGCCCCGCTGGTGCCGGGCTTCCGGGTGGTGCCACGGGGCGACGTGGTGGCGCTGCGCGCCGCGGTGAGCGAGCGCACCGCCGCGGTCCTGCTCGAGCCGATCCAGGGCGAGTCGGGGATCCACCCGCTCGAGCCCGAGCTGCTCCGCGCCGCCCGTGCGGCGTGCCACGAGCACGGCGCGCTCCTGATCTTCGACGAGATCCAGTGCGGCAACGGCCGCACCGGCACGCTCTGGGCGCACCAGCAGCTCGGCGTCACGCCAGACGTGATGACCGTGGCGAAGGGCCTCGGCGGCGGGCTCCCCGTGGGCGCCTGCATCACGAACCCCGACGCCGCCGGCGTGCTCGAGCTCGGCGACCACGGCTCCACGTTCGCCGGCGGCCCCGTGATCGCCGCCGCGGCGAACGCGGTGCTCGACGTGCTCACCGAGCCGGGCTTCCTGGGGACCGTGACCGGACGCGGAGATCGGCTCACCGCCGGGCTGCGCGATCTCGGTCTCGAGCCCCGCGGCCTCGGGTTGATGGTCGGGTTCGACCTGCCGGACGCCCCGGAGGCGGCGCGCCGGCTGCTGCTCGACGAGCGGCTCGTGGTGCACGCCACCGGGCCCGACACGATCCGGCTGCTTCCGCCGCTCACGGTCTCCGAGGAAGAGGTCGACGAGGCCGTGCGCCGGGTGGGCGCGGTGCTTCACTAGGGTGCGCGCGCGATGGCCGACGACCGCCACACGCTGATCAAGACGGCGTCCTACGAGGCGGAGCCCGGCGAGGTCGGGCGCGTCCTCCTCCTGTACTCCGGCGGGCTCGACACCAGCGTGATGCTGAAGTGGATCCAGGACGAGTACGAGGCCGAGGTCGTGGCCCTCACGGTGAACCTCGGGCAGCCCGGGGAGGACTACGACGTGGTGAAGGGCAAGGCGCTCCAGCTCGGCGCGCTCGACTGCCACGTGGTCGACGCCCGCGAGGAGTTCGCCCGCGACTACGTGGCCCCGGCCATCAAGGCGAACGCGCTCTACGGCGGCGGCTATCCGCTGTTCACGGCTCTGGGACGCCCGCTGATCGCCAGGCTGGCCGTGGAGTACGCCCAGAAGGCCGGCTGCGACACGATCGCGCACGGGTGCACCGGCAAGGGCAACGATCAGGTCCGGATCGAGTCGACCGTGATCGCCCTCGATCCGAACATGAAGATCATCGCGCCGGTGCGCGGCTGGCAGATGGGCCGCGAGGAGGAGATCGCCTACGCGCGCCAGCACGGCATTCCCGTGAAGGGGGGGACCGAGACGCCGCCCTATTCGATCGACGACAACCTCTGGGGCCGCTCCTCCGAGGGCGGGCCGATCGAGGACCTCGAGGAGCCGCCGCACGACGACGTGTTCCAGCTGGTCACGCGCCCGGAGGAGGCGCCGGACGAGCCCCAGGACGTGACCGTGGGCTTCGAGCGCGGCGTTCCCGTGTCGCTGGACGGCGAGGCGCTCGGGCTCGTGGAGCTGCTGGAGCGGGCCGGCGAGCTCGGCGCCCGCCACGGCGTGGGCATCGTGGACCACATCGAGGACCGGATCGTGGGACTGAAGGTGCGCGACCTCTACGAGGTGCCGGCCGCCGCAATCATCCTGCCGGCCCACAAGGAGCTCGAGAAGCTGGTCGGGACGATCCACCAGAACAACTTCAAGCCGCACCTCGACGACCACTGGGCCTACCTCGTCTACGCGGGGCTCTGGTACGAGCCGCTGCTCTCGGATCTGAACGCCCTGATGAACGCGGTGAACGAGCAGGTGACCGGCGAGATCACCATGCGGCTCTACAAGGGCAGCGCCCGGCCGGTGGCGCGGCGCTCGCCCAACTCGCTCTACGACGCGGACCTTGCCGGCTTCGGCGAATCCGGCGGGCTGTTCTCGCAGCAGGCGAGCCCGGGGTTCATCGAGCTGTGGTCGCTCCAGTCGCGGATGGCGTACAACGTGCGCAACCGTCGCTCGAAGTAAAAGGCTTGCGCTTCGGCCCATTTCGCACGTAGGCTGGCCGTTCGTGTCCAGCACCGAAGTCATCGACTCATACCTGCGCGGTGAGATAAGCCGCCGCACGCTCATCCGTCGCCTCGTGGCGGTGGGCGTGTCCATGAGCGCGGCAGTGGCTTACTCGGAGCTGCTGCGCCCGGCGTGGGCGTTCGCGTCGCACGAGTGCACGGACGAGTTCTACGACCTGCACGGCTTCTATGGGGACTGTGGCGACCACAACACGAACACGCCTCCCCTGGTACAGAACCCGGTTCCGGTGGACCCCACCCCGACGCCGGACACCACTCGGCCAACAATTGGGATGAAGGTCTCCAAGCTGAGCCTCGCGTCGCTGCTCGTAACGGGCCGCCTCGTCGTGCGCTTCACGTCGAACGAGGCCGGCTCGGTGGGCTTCACCGTCACGACCACGGTGGCGGGCCGCTCGGCGGCCGCCGAGGCTGCTCGCAGCGTGCTTGTGGCTCGCGGCTCCGCGACCTTTGCTCGTCCCGGCACGAAGCGGGTGAGGCTCAAGCTGACGCGCGCCGGGCGCAAGGCCCTCAAGAAGCGCCGGCGGGCGACGCTGAAGGTCAGGGCCCGAGCCGTGGACGCGTCCGGCAACGCGCGCGTGCGCGTGCTCAGCCTCAAGCTGCGCTGACGAACGCCTCGTCGGCGAGCTTGGTAACTGCGAACAGCCGCTCCACCACGCGCAGGGCGTCTCCGCCCGGATCCGGAAGGCGCCAGAACGACACGCCGCGCAGACCCATGGCCCGGACGAGGTCGAGCTTCGCCGTCAGGGAGCGCTCGTCCTCGAGCCAGACGACGTGGTCGCACCCGACGTCGTCCTGGTAGCGGAAGCTGGGGCTCTCGTACTCGGCGTCGTACGTGATGTCCGCTCCCTCGCGCGCGGCAAGGGCAAGCGCCTCCGCGAGACCGAGCCGGCGGGCTCGCCCGGAACCCGGTAGGTGGGGCAGCGTCCAGTCGTAGCCGTAGAGCGGTATGCCGAGCAGGAGCTTCTCGCGCGGGATCTCCTGGACCGCGTAGCGCAGGACCTCGCGGATGTGGTTGAGCGGCGCCACCGGCGCCGGCGGCCCGCCGCGGTGACCCCACTCATACGCCATTACCACCACCCGGTCGGCCAGCTCGCCGTGCACCCGGTAGTCGTGAGCGCCGTGCCAGATGCCCCCCTGGGCGGCGTTCTTCTTCGGCGCCACCGCGGTCACAAGCATCCGGCCATCGGCGTGCTGTCGCTCGCCTGCGAGGCGCAGAAAGCCGGCGAAGCGGTCGCGGTCCTCCGGGCGCAGCCGCTCGAAGTCCACGCTCAACCCGGCGTACCCGCGCTCTGCGCAGAGTCGGGTCACCTCGTCGAGCAGGCGGTCCTGCGCGTCGAGCCGGTCGAGCAGCGCCGCCGCGGCCTCCGTGTCGAACGCCCCGTTCGCGGTGGTGTTGGTCAGCACGAGCAGCGGCGCAGCGCCGCCCAGGCCGGCGGCCGCGCGCAGCTCGGAGTCGTCGGGTGAGGCGATCTCGCCGTCGGCCAGGGCTCTGTGGGAGAAGGCCGATGCATACGTGAGGAGGTCAGCCGCCATCGCGAAGTCCGCTGCGTTCGCGTCGTCACGCGCAACCGCCGATGGCAGCACGTATGCGTTCACCTCGATCTCGGTGGGGAAGCGCTCGGCGCTGCCGCGCGGGGCGCGGCGCGCACCTCCCGCCGGGGCGCCCTCGCCGGGGCCGATGAGGATGCGCCAGCGCCCACGCGCCGGGCGCAGGAGCTCCACCCACGCGCCCACGAGCGCCGCGAACGCCCCGGCCGCGATCAGCGGCCGGCTGCGCCGGTACTCCGGCAGGAGCTCACCGCCCCAGCGCTCGACGCTGCGGGCGACCGTGCCCAGGCGGCGCTTCAGGTAGCGCACGCCGAAGGGGCCAATGGTCCGCGCTACAAGGCGCCCGCGGCGCCGGTGTTCGTCCAGCAGGATCCGGCCGAGGCCCCGGCCGCGCTGGAAGTGGTGGCGAAGCAGCCGCAGCGGGTTGGTGCAGCGGCTGTGGTGCACGATCGTCACGTCGCTGGCCCGGTAACCCACGAGCCCTCGGCGCGTGAGCTCGACGTTCACGACGGTGTCCTCGCCGGCGCGCATGTCCTCGGGGAAGCCGTCGACCGCCACCAGATGGTCGCGGATGTACGAGCAGTGCGCGGGTGGTCCGGTGAGCTGCCCAGACGGCCGCCCCGGCAGGACGCTCGAGTGATCGAGGAAGTAGCTCGCCCAGCCCGAGCGGGTGGGGGTGCCGTTCAGCGTCGTGCCGGTGACCAGCGGGTGACCGAGCTGATGCGCCCTGATGCGGGCGGCGAGGCTTCCCGGCGGCAGCTCCACGTGCGACCCCGGGAAGGAGACGAACTCGCCCCGGGCCTCGTGCAGTCCGGCGTTTCGCGCCCTGCCCGGCAGCGCGTGCTCGCCGAGGTCGATCAGCGTCACGTCGGGGAAGCGCTCGCGAATGATCGAGGCCGTGCTGTCTGTGCCGCTCACGGCCACGATGACCTCGAACGGCTCTGGGCAGTCCTGCTCGACGACCGCACGAACGACCCGCTCGATCCGGTCCTCGTCGTTGCGCGAGATCACGACCGCGGAGAGGACCGGACCGTCGAGGTCGACGGCCGGCGGGTCGGGCACGACCGGGAGCCCCGGCTGACGCGGCTGCCAGCGCCGCGCGTCGTCGTCCGCCGCCGCGAGCAGGTTGGTGTAGTCGGCCTGGAACTCGTTGCCGGGGTCCGCCTCCACATACTTCGCGAAGCGCGCCTCGCGCCGCTTCTCGTCCATGCCGCCGAGGTGCTGGATGCGCAGGGTCGTGTCCACGAAGCGCCGCCGGTCGATGCTGGTGGGCACCGGCACGAAGTGCAGACGCTGCTCGGAGAATTGCTGCCCGGGTGCATAGGCGAACAGCCGGTACACCCAGAGGCTGTCCAGGTCGAAGTGCTCGAGGTCTCCGACCATCCGGCAGACGCGGAAGCCGTACGCCACGTCCGGCTGCGCCGCGCTGGCCACGAACTCGCGAAGCGCAGCGGCATCGGCGGCGTCGATGCGCTCGTCGGCGTCGAGGGAGATGATCCAGTCAGGCTCGAGCGTCGCGGCAGCGTCGAGCAGCCGGTTGCGGTTGCCGGCGTCGTCCCAGCCGGCGTACGACTCACGCGGCGGGTTGACGAGCACGGTCTGGACGAGCGGCTCGCGGTCGAGCAACTCACGCGTTTCGTCGGTGCTGCCGTCGTCGAGCGCCACGACCGCGTCCGCGAACCGCCTCGCGGACTCGAACCAGCCCGGCAGGTCACGAGCGGCGTTGCGGGCCGGAAGCAGGCACACCACCCGGCCTGGGCGCCCGCCGGCGCTCGTGGACAGCACGGGCAGATCGGGGTCACGGGCCTGCCACACGGGAAGCTCGCCAGGGGGCCGCGCGGAGAGGTGTCCGAAGTCGGTCGGCCAGCGGCGGTCGGGGTCGGCCTCCCGGTACTTCGCCAGCCGCCGCTCGAGCCGCTCCTCGGACCCGGCTCCGAGATGGCGCAGCCGCAGGGTGGTGCGGATCCAGGCCGCATGCGGGACGTCGGTCGGGACCGGATTGAAATGGAGCCGCTGCTCGGGGAAGCGCTGACCCGGGCGCCATGCGAACACCCGGTAGACCCAGGTGGAGCGCGGGTCGTAGCGGTCGCTGTCCCACATCCTGAAGTGCTGGAGCCCGTACGCGCACGCGGGTATCGCGTCGGTGGCGAGAAACTGCCGCAGCGCGGTGGCGTCGCCTGAGTCCATCCGCTCGTCGGCGTCGAGCGAGATGACCCAGTCGGGCGCGAGCTCGCCGGCGGCGTCGAGCAGGCGGTTGCGGTTCTCGGCATCGTCCCAGCCCTCGTACGACTCCCGCATCGGGTTGTCCAGGAGCGCCTGCACGAGCGGCGACGCCTCGAGCAGCTCCCGGGTCGCGTCCGTGCTGCCGTCGTCGAGCGCCACGATGGTGTCGCAGACCGCGGCCGCCGACTCGAGGAACGCCGGCAGGTCGTGGCCGGCGTTGCGGGCGGGGAGGAGGCAGGCCACCAGCGGCTCGCCCGCCAACTCGATGATCCGGTCGACGTCCAGGTTCCCCGGGCACTCCTTGCCGGCGAAGAGCTCACGGTGGCCGACCACGTGATCGCGGTCGAGCGGGATCGTCCATGCCCGTGCGGCCCGGCGCACGAGCCACGCCCCGGTGCGGTACTGGCGGTCCGTGCGCGCCACTCCGAGCGGGTCGCCGCCGTCCTCGAACTCGATCCCGATCGTGTGGAGGTTGGGGTCCTCGCCGCTGTAGAGCGCAGTGGTCGGGTCAGCCACCCGGCCGGCGTGCCGGGCCGTGTCCGCCTCGTCCACGAACTGCGCGATCCGCCCGTCGAGCCCCACGAGGTAATGGGCGCTCACCTCGCTCTCCGGGGCGGCGAACCAGTGGACGGTCGAGTCGAAGCTGCCGACGTTCGTGTGCAGCACGATGCCGGTCGGACGTCGCCCGCGCCGTCCGCGCTCGTAATGTGCAGCGTGCCGCAGTTCGATCCGCATCGCGGGTACAACGTACGTGACCGGGGAAAGGGTCAGCATGACGACGACCAGGGGCTACACCGTGCTCGGCTGGCTCGCGTGGCAGGTGATCACGCGGGTGGCGAAGCGCAAGATGTCGCAGAACAAGGTGAAGATCGGCGCCGCGGCGACGGTCTTCGCGGTGCTGGCAGCCGGCGTGCTGGCGGCCAGGGCCTCATCCAGCGACAGCTGACCACACCCTAATTGGCGCTTTTCCCGAAGTTGGGGTAGCGTCGGCTGCCGTGGTCAAGCGGACGGCATTGACGGCTGCGTACCTGCTCGCGGTGGCGGCGTTCGCCCCGCTACCTACAGCGCACGCGGACCACGTGGTCCCCGCCGTCACGGGCACGCTCGAGCTGGGGAAGAGAGTGAAGGACTGCAGCGCTGAGGGGCCCTGCGCCCGCGCGCGCCGGGCGACGGTGAGCTGGAACGCGTCGTGTGGGCCTGCCGCACCGGCGGACTCGCTCCGCGAGGTCGATGTCGGCATCTACGGCGTCCGCCCGGACGGCACGCGCTTCCCGTACGACGGAGAAGCGCTCGAAGCCGAGGACGCGACGTTGACCGGATCGATGGGGATGACCGCAGGGCCGGGCCTGCGCTTCCTCGGCGAGGTGGTGGTGACCTGCAGCTCGACCGTCACGGACGCGGAGGGCAACGAGGTCGAGCACAGGGCGAAGGCGACCGCGACGACGGCCCAGTTCTACCTCCCGCCGCAGCTCATGGACTTCAGGACGACGCGCGCGAGCTTCTGCGGCGTGAACGTGCCGAGAAGCAAGCTCGACAAGTGGCTCCAGGCCCGCCAGTACGCGGAGCTCGAGTATTTCCTGCGCTACAGCGCCGGCTCTCTGTTGCGACGGGGGGCGCCCGAGCTGCGGCAGATCAAGCTGTTCGCACGCGGAGCCGGCGTTCGCAAGAAGGCTTCGCCCGACCGAGGGATGCTGGGCGAGCTGGGCGCGATCGGGACGTGGGTGAACCCACGGCGCGGGGGGACCCTGCGCATCTGGGCCACAATCGGCGGCAAGAAGACGAACACGCTGCGCGTCAAGGTCCTGCCGAAGCGCTGCTGATCGGGTCGCCCGAATTTGCGGGAATGGCGATTCGCGGCGTCCGAATCCGCGCCTAGGATCGTGGTCCCGGATGAGCTTCGCCCATCTCCATGTCCACTCCGAGTACTCGGTCCTAGACGGCGCCTGCCCGATCGACGCGCTCGCCGAGCGCGCCGCCTCGCTCGGGCAGCCGGCGCTCGGCCTGACCGACCACGGAGTGATGAACGGGGCGATCGAGCACTACAAGGCCTGCAAGAAGCACGGGATCAAGCCGATCCTGGGCCTGGAGGCCTATTTCGTCGATGACCTCTCGTCCTCCGCGCTCAAATACGAGCGCAACCACCTGACGCTGCTGGCCGCGAGCGACGCGGGGTTCCGCAACCTCGTGAAGCTCAGCTCCGCCGGCTACCTGGAGGGCTACAAGCGCGGCAAGGCGAACGTGGACCTCGATCTGCTGTCGCGGTACTCGGATGGAGTGATCGCTCTCACCGGCTGCCTGCAATCTCGCTTCTGCCGCCGGATCGTGGACGACATCCCGCACGAGGCCCGCCAGCACGCCGACGAGCTGCTTCAGGTCTTCGGCACCGAGAACGTCTACTTCGAGGTCCAGAAGAACGGGATCGCGGATCAGGACAAGGCCAACGAGGGCATCGTGCGCGTGGCGAAGGAGGTCGGCCGGCCGCTCGTGGCCACCGGCGACGTGCACTACCTGCGCCGCGAGGACTATGACAACCACAAGGCGCTGCTGTGCGTGCAGACGAAGAGCACGCTGCGCGAGCCGAAGCTGTCCTTCGACACCAACGAGTTCTATTTGAAGGACTCGGCCGAGATGGCCGCCGAGTTCGGCGCGTGGCCCGAGTCGATCGCCACGACGCTCGAGATCGCCGAGCGCTGCGAGGTCGAGATCGAGCTCGGGAAGATGCTGATCCCGCGCTTCCCGGCGCCGGAGGGCGAGGCGCAGGAGGCCTACCTGCGCAGGCTGGCCCAGCAGGGGCTGCGGGAGCGCTACGGCGACCCCCCGCCCGCAGCGGCCCTCGAGCGGCTCGAGATGGAGCTCGGCGTGATCGAGAAGATGGGCTTCTCGGCCTACTTCCTGATCGTCTGGGACTTCGTGAAGTTCGCGAAGGACAACGGGATCGCAGTGGGCCCTGGCCGTGGATCGGCAGCCGGATCGATCGTGTCCTACGCCTTGCGGATCACCGACGTCGACCCGCTCGAGTTCAACCTCCTGTTCGAGCGCTTCCTGAACGCCGAGCGCATCTCGATGCCGGATATCGACATCGACTTCTCGGTGAAGGGTCGCGAGCGCGTCATCCAGTACGTCGCGGAGAAGTACGGCCGCGAGTCGGTCGCGCAGATCATCACCTTCGGCCGGATGTTCCCGCGCGCGGCCACGCGCGACGCGGCCCGTGTGCTCGGGCTCGACTACGGGGCCGGCGACCGCATCGCGAAGCTGATCCCCGAGCCGGTGATGGGCCGCTCGAAGAGCTTCGACGAGTATCTGAACGACGAGCAGGACCTGCGGCGGGTGTACGACTCGGAGCCGGAGGCGCGTCAGATCATCGACGTGGCCAGGGGCCTCGAGGGGATAGTCCGCAACTCGTCGATCCACGCGGCGGCAGTGGTGATCGCGGACAGGCCGCTCACGGACATCGTGCCGCTCCAGCTCGCCGAGGACCGGACCGGGGGCGGTCCGCGCGAGGGGGAATGCCTGGCACTCCCCCCGCAGCGGGGGAGCGCTCCTACCGCACGGTCACGCAGTACTCGATGAAGCCGATCGAGGAGATCGGCCTGCTGAAGATGGACTTCCTCGGCCTGCGCAACCTCGACGTGATCGAGGCGGCGCTCGACATCATCGAGCAGTCGAGCGGCGACCGGCCTGACATGACGGCGCTGCCGATCGACGACCCCAAGACCTATGAGATGCTCGCGCGCGGCGACTCGGTGGGCGTGTTCCAGTTCGAGTCGGACGGCATGCGTGACGCGCTGCGCAAGGTCAAGCCGGACGAGTTCAACGACCTCGTGGCGCTCGTGGCGCTCTACCGCCCGGGGGCGATGCGCTACATCGACACATACGCGCGCAACAAGCGCACGCCGGAGGCGATCCACTACGCGGACGAGCGTCTGCGGCCGATCACCGAGTCCTCGCGCGGGGTGATCCTGTACCAGGAGCAGTCGATGCAGATCGCCAAGGGCATCGCCGGCTTCTCGGGGCCCGAGGCGGACGACCTGCGCAAGGCGATCGGCAAGAAGCAGCGCGAGCGCATGGCGGCGCTGAAGGACCGCTTCTTCGAGGGGGCTCGCGGTACGGGAACGGCCGAGGCCGTGATCCAGGAGCTGTGGGCGGTGAACGAAGCGGCCGCCGACTACTCGTTCAACTTGAGCCACGCCGCCTGCTACGCGCTGATCTCGTACCGCACGGCCTGGCTGAAGGCCAACTACCCGGCCGAGTACATGGCCGCCCTGATCTCGTCCGTGATGTCCACGAAGGACAAGGTGCCGTTCTTCGTCGCACAGTGCGAGGACATGGGGATCGAGGTGCTGCCGCCCGACGTGAACCAGTCCGGCCACGACTTCAAGGTGGTGGACGGCAACATCCGCTTCGGGCTCGACGCGGTGAAGGGGCTCGGCTACCAGGCCGTCGAGGCGATCATCCAGGCGCGCGGGGAGGAGGGGCCCTTCAGCTCGGTCTGGGACTTCTGCCGGCGCGTGGATTGCCAGGCCGTGAACAAGAAGGCGAGCGAGTCGCTCGTGAAGTGCGGGGCCTTCGACTCACTCGCGGGCACGCGCACGGGCATGATGGACGCGCTGCCGCGCGCACAGGTGGCGGGCGCCCAGGCGCAGGCGGACGCCCAGAGCGGCCAGAGCTCGTTCTTCGACCTCGAGGGCGGGAACGAGGACGCCGCGGCGCACCACGACCCGCCGATCATCCCGTTGCCCGACGACCGCAAGCAGCTGAACGAGTGGGAGAAGGAGACGCTCGGCCTGTTCCTGTCGAGCCACCCGCTGAAGGAGGTGCGCCCGGCGCTGCGCGCGCGCGTGGACTGCTCGCTCACGGAGCTGGCCGCGAAGAAGGACGGCGAGTGGGTCACCGTGGGCGGCATGATCGCCGAGTGCAAGCGCATCAGGACGAAGAAGGGCGACCCGATGATGTTCGCCACCCTCGACGACCTGGAGGGCCAGGTGGAGCTGCTCGTCTTCAACTCCTCCTACGCCGCCAACGAGGACAAGGTCGACGTGGACAAGATCGTGATCGTGCGCGGGCGCGTGGACCACAAGGAGGAGGGCGAGACGAAGCTCGTGGCCCAGGAGGTGGAGGCGTTCGAGCCGAGTGCCGAGGAGGTCCTGAAGGCAGCCGAGGCGCTGCCGCAGGAACTCGTGGTCCAGCGGCTCACGATCCACGTGTCCGCGGGGGTCTCCGAGGGCTTCCTGGAGGACCTGAAGGAAGTGGTCAGCCACCACCGCGGCGACCACGAGCTGCTGCTCGCCGTGGGCGAGCGGCGGCTGCTCCTGGGACCCGACTGGCGCGTGTCCGCCGACGGCGCATGCAGGGCGGAACTCGCGGGCCTGACCGGGGCCTCCCGCCTGGTTGCTTAACGTCCCGGCCGCTCTACACTGGCCTGGTGCAACCCGTCCCAGCACGCACCGCCCCGGAGCTCAACGAGTGCCGCCAGTGCTGCTCGTTCTGCGACCGGGTCGTGCATCCGTCGGGCTGCATCGCGTCGGGTTGCCAGTTCCTCTACCTGTACGACGACGAGGAGACCGGCCGCCGCTTCATGGGCTGCCTGAACAAGGTCTTCCGCGGCGAGATCGATCGCGAGATGTTCGACCAGGCCGAGCGCACCCGCCACGGCTTCGGCGGCGTGAAGGTGACCGGCGTGCCGCTCCCGCAGTGCCGCTCCTCGGTGGAGCGCGCATACGACGGCTATACCGAGGCGTTCGAGTGCGTGAACCCACGCTTCCTCACGAAGCCGAGCGCCGCCGACGTCGACGCCGCGTTCGACCTCCGCGACAACCTCTGACGCCATGCCCAGCCTGCCCCGGGCGTGGGTCGTGGCCCACAACGGCAGCAGTGAGGGGGACGGGCTCGGTCGAAAAAGTCGATCTCGGCGCCATCGGAGTGGGGGTTAGGCGCCTTGTCGATCTCTGCGAACGAAAAGGTCGACAACCGCCTCGCGACCGGGCTCGAGACCGAGGTTTTCGACCTCGACGGAGACATCCCCCTCAGTGCCTGCTGTCGGGGCCGCCGGACGACGGGCGACCCGGCGCACGGAGCGCCACGGACGCAGCGCCTAGCCCTTAGAGCGGCGCTTGCGCGCGCGCAGCCCCTGCGCGCGCAGCTGCTTCAGCTTGTCCACGTCCACCTTGTCGGGCGCGTGCCCGCTCGTGCCCGGGCCCTCGAAGAGCGCCGGGAGCCCCTCGAAGCGGGGCTCTGAGAGGAACGCGGCGCAGCCGCGGGACCCGAGCTCTCCCTCGCCGGGAATCGCGTGGCGGTCGCGGTTCGAGCCGAGCGGGGCGAGCGAGTCGTTCACGTGGAGGCCTTTGAGGCGCCGGATACCGACCGTCTCAGCGAAACGGTCGACCACCTCGCTCAGCTTGTCCGCCGTCGTGATGTCGAAGCCGGAGGCGAGCATGTGGCAGGAGTCGAGGCAGAGCCCGATCCGCTTGTGCCCGCCGGCGAGGTCGATCAGCTCGCGGAGCTCCTCGAACGAGCGCCCGAGCGTGCTTCCCGCGCCGGCCGTGTTCTCGAGCAGCAGCCGGCAGTCGCCGGTCTCGGACAGGACCTCCTTCAGCATCTCGCCGGCCCGTGGCAGCGCCTCGTCGTGTGGCTCGCCCACCGTCGAGCCGGGATGGAGCACCACGCCGTCGGCCCTGATCTCGTCGCCCATGCGCAGCGCGTGGGTCAGCGAGTCGGCCGACTTCCTTCGCATCTCGCGGTCCTTGGTGGCCGGGTTGATCAGGTAGACGGCGTGGATCAGCACCGACTCGATCGGGCCGGCCTTTCGCAGCTCGAGGAACTCGGCAACGTCGTCCGGCTTCCAGCGCGTGGGGCGCCACATGCGCGGCGACTGGTTGAACACCTGCATCGCCTCGCAGCCGCGCTCGACGGCACGCTCGTGTGCCTGCACGAGGCCGCCTGCCGTGGATACGTGTGCTCCAACTAGCATCGCTGCCGATGAGGGTTCGTTTCGCGCCTTCTCCAACAGGCGTGCTGCACATCGGCGGCGCGAGGACGGCACTGTACAACTGGCTCCTCGCGCGCGGCTCGGGCGGCGAGTTCGTGCTGCGCATCGAGGACACCGACCGCGAACGCTCGACTCCCGAGAACGTGGAGCTGATCCTCGACTCGCTGCGCTGGCTCGGGCTCGATTGGGACGAGGGACCCATCTCGCAGTGGGAGCGGCGCGAGCGGCACGCGGCGGCCGTGGAGCAGCTGCTCCAGTCCGGCCACGCCTACGAGGACGAGGGCGCCGTCCGCTTCCGCGTGCCGGAGGAAGGTGAGATCACCTTCCACGACGTGGTGCTCGGCGACGTGACGAACCCGCACTCAGCCATTAAGGACTTCGTGATCCAGCGCTCGGACGGCAGCCCGCTCTACAACCTCGCCGTCGCGGTGGACGACCGCGACATGGGGATCACGCACGTGGTGCGCGGGCAGGACCACGTGTCGAACACCCCGCGACAGGTGATGATCCTGCGCGGCCTCGGCGAGGAACCGCCGGTGTACGCGCACATCCCGCTCTTGCACGGCCCCGACGGCAAGAAGCTGTCGAAGCGCCACGGCGCGGCGTCGGTCCAGGGAGTGCGCGAGGACGGCTATCTGCCCGAGGCCGTGCGCAACTACATCGCGCTGCTCGGGTGGGGCTACGACGAGACGACCACGCTGATGACAACCGACGAGCTGGTTGAGCGCTTCGCCCTCGAGCGCGTGTCGAAGAACCCCGCGATCTTCGACGAGCAGAAGCTCCGCTGGATGAACGGCCGCTACATGCGCGAGCAGCCGCTGGAGGACCTGCACCGGCGCCTGGAGGAGTTCTACGGCCGCGACGACATCCCGATCGAGATCGTCGCGATCTCACGGGAGAAGATGCAGACCCTGGCTGACTTCTGGGACCTCGCCGGCCCGCTGATCGATCCGCCGGCCGAGCCCCAGGAGAAGGCGTGGCAGCAGTGGGGGCGATCGGAGCACCTGCGAGTGGTGCGTGACGATCTCGCGAACACGAGCACCTGGGACGTGGACGCGATCGAGGCCGTCCTACGCGCGCGGGTCGACGAGCTGGACGTGAAGCCCAAGGAGGTCTACCAGCCGATTCGTGTGGCCCTAACGGGGACGACGGTGTCCCCGGGCATATTCGAGTCGGTCGCGGCGCTCGGCCGGGACGAGACTTTGGCACGCCTCGACAAGGCGCTTCAGAGAGCCGAATCCGAGCCCAAGTAAACGAAAGGCCTCAACCTTCCGTCCACCCCTGCCGATACCCCGGGTGACCGTGGAAGCCTCCCCCTCCATCAAGCAGGCCGCCGGCCAGGATTCCGCGGCGGCTCGACACAACGAAGGTCACGGGCGCAGGCTCACGGCGGCCTTCGAGGCGCTCGAGGCATTCCCGGCTCTGGCCGAGTCGCGCAACCGTGTTCTTCGCGTGGTCCGCGAGGATCGCTCATCGGTCGGCGAGGTCGTGCAGGCGGTCGAGTCCGACGTCGCCCTCGTGATCACCGTCCTCCGGATCGCCAACCGCACGGCGCAGCGCAAGAAGGGCAAGCTCGCCAGCATTCCCGAGGCGGTCGAGATCCTCTCGCCGGAAGGCGTGGAGACGCTCGCCGCCCGCACCGCCACCTTCGACTTCTTCGAGCGCACCCCCGGGTGGGACCTGATGCCGGAGCGCTTCCGGCTCCACGCGGTTGCCACCCAGTCCGCCGCCGACCGTCTCGCGCGCGAGATGGAGTACGAGGACCGCGACCAGCTCCTCGTGTCCGCGCTGCTGCACGACATCGGCAAGCTCGTCCTCACCCACGCCTACCCCGGCTACCCGTCGCAGATCCATGGGGCGGCTCGCACGCCCGAGGAGCGCCTGCACAAGGAGCGCCTCGAGCTCGGCGTCGACCACGCTCTGGTCGGCGGTGTGCTGGCTCGGCGCTGGGCGCTGCCCAACCGGCTGGCCACGGCAATCGAGCGCCATCACGCCGACGACGCCGAGGGCGAGGCCGCTCTCGTCCGCCTGGCCGACATGCTCGCGCACTACGGCCACGGGCAGACCATCAACCCGAAGCAGCTTCTCCAGGCAGCCCGCAACTGCGGCCTCACGACCGAGCAACTCCGCTCGGTCATGTACGAGCTCCCGCAGGGCACCGGCAACGCCAAGCGCAACGTGGATCCGTGCCCGCTCTCGAATCGCGAGGTCGAGGTGCTGAAGCGCCTGGCAGAGGGCAAGGTCTACAAGCAGATCGCGCACGAGCTCGAGCTCTCCACGAGCACGGTTCGCACGCACCTCCACAACACGTACGCGAAGCTCGGCGCGGTCGACCGCGCACAGGCGGTCCTGATCGCCACCGAGCGCGGCTGGATCTAGTCGGTCCGGCCGGCCGCGTTCAGCGGCGCCAGCACCAGCACGCGCGTACCTCGCGCCGAGCTCTCGAGCTCCAACGAGCCGTCCATCAGCTCCGCACGCTCGCGCATGCTCGCGAGGCCGAGGTGTCCGGGCTCTCCGGCGCCCAGCGGATCCGCTCCGTCGAAGCCGTGCCCGTCGTCGGTCACGCGCAGCTCCACCTGCGATCCGACGGTCCTTAGCGAGATCGACACCGCCGCCGCCTCGGCGTGGCGGCCGGCGTTCACAACGGCCTCCTGGGCGATCCGGAAGAGGTGGCCTCTCATCTCGGGTGGCATGTCGATCCGCTCGATCGCGAGCCCGACCTCGAAGCTGTAGCGGCGCTTCCAGACGGGCAGGCAGGTCTCGATGGCGGTGTCGAAGCTGATCTCCTGGAAGGCATAGGGGCCGAGGTCGACGATCTCGTCGCGCAGGGCGCGCAGGTTGCGCGTGCCGAGCTCGCGCGCCTCGTCGATGAGGCCGGCGGCCTCGTCCCCGCGCCCGTGCTCGGCCGCGTTGTGGGCGGCCGACAGGATCATGTCGAGGCCGATCAGCTCCTGGACGGGCCCGTCGTGGATCGACTCGGCCACCCTGCGCCGCACCTCGCTCTCCGCCTGCATCGTGCGGCGAGAGAGCCCGCGAGCGCGCAGACGGGATGTCGACTCGGAGGTCCTCAGGAGGCCCACGACCACCGCGGTGGCCAGCGCCGACAGGATGAACACGGCCTCGTAGAAGGCCAGCACATCCGAGCCGAACGACGAGTCGCCGCGCAGGGCCGACCCCGCGACCAGGACCGTCGACCCGATCGCGGCGATGGCCAGCCCACGCCGCTCCCCTTGGAAGTGAGCGTGGGCGGCAATCAGGAAGAGCGCGACGAGGCGAACGGTCCCGAGCGCGTCTGGCGCCACGAGCTCGAGCGCGAGGAGGAGGGCGAAGTCGCCGGTGGCCACGAGCGGGTTCACGACGCGGTCGGGCTCGCGGCGAGCTATCACCAGGACGCCGATCGCCCATGCGATGAAGACCGCCAGGACCACGGCCGCGGCTTCCTGGTGAGGGAAGTCCACAACCGCGACGGCCGCGAGCGCGACCACGGCCACCGCGAGACGCGCGATCGCAAAGACGACGATCGGGGCCGCGGACTCGATCGGGACCCGGCGCATCAGGCGGCCGCCCTCGTCCGGACCCGAACCGTCCGCAGCTTCAGGGCCGCGGCGGCGGCGCCCGCGGAGTCGATCGCCCAGTCGACAGCGGTGCCGTGGCGACCCTCCACGAAGGTCTGGTGGTACTCGTCGGTGACGGCGTAGCCGCTGGCGATCAGGAACGCGAACAGGGCGGCCCGCCCCGGGCTCGTCACGGTCACGAGCGCTCGCCACCAGAGGAAAGTGAGCAGCGCATATTCGGCGAAGTGGATCAGCTTGCGGCCGATCACGTCGATCGCGCCGAGGCCCGAGTCGAGGCTGGGCTGGTCCGAGAAGAAGAAGATCACGCCCATCAGGAGCAGTGGCGGGAGCCACAGGTCGAGTCGCAGAGCGCGCATCTGCATACCGTAGAGTCAGATTCGGTGCTGGTGATAACGAGCAAGTCGCCTTACGCCGTACAAGCGTTGTCCGAGCTCGCCCGCCGAGGCGACTCGGCACCCGTCCCGATCGGCGATCTCGCGCGCGCCCGCGAGATCCCGGTCCAGTTCCTGGAGGGCCTGTTCGCCACGCTGCGCCGCGCCGGCATCCTCCAGTCCCAGCGCGGCGTGAAGGGCGGCTACAGCTTCGCCCGCCCACCGAGCGAGGTCACGCTGCTCGAAGTCGTGGATCTCCTCGAGGGCGAGCTGGGCGTCGAGGCAGCGGCCTCGGGCCCGATCTGGACCGAGGCCGCCGACGCGGTCCGAGCCGTGCTCGCCGGAACGACCATCGCCGAGGTCGCCGAGCGCGAAGCGCGCGACTCGGCCGCGCCGATGTACTACATCTAGCGATCCGCATAACCCCCGAATCCCACGGGAGCCCGCGCGTTATAGAGGTATGGCCGGGCAGCCCCCCGAGCGCGTGGGTTCCGCCTCCCGGCGGCGTCGGCGCCTGCCCGACGGCGCGGTGGTGGCATTGGTGCTCATCGTGACCACCGTGTGGATTGGCGTGCTGGTGAGCCTCGCGGTCCATCTGGTGTCCAACCTGGTCTAGGATGGGTGGACTTGCCGCGATCAAAGTATCTGGGGCTTGGCCTCGCGCTTGCCCTGGTAATCGCGGTGCTTCCGGCGTCCGCGTTGGCGAACGCGAGGGTTTCGCGGAGCGGCAACACGGTCACGCTCAGCTCGGACTCGCGCGGCGACCGCATCGGCAACGCCGGAACTGACAACCGCCGGCTCATCTCCTTCTCCGTGGAGCGCGGACGCGTGCTGCGGGCCGGTCGGGGCTGCGTCCGACGGCGCGGCCCCGGGATCACGCGGGTTGTCGTGACCTGCGGCGCGCCCACCCAGAACTCGGTGAACAGGGTCACCCTGAGGGTCCGGCTGGGCGGGGGCGACGACACGTTCACCGCCGCGCCGTGGGACGACGTGCAGCCGCGGATCGTGGCCGACGGCGGTGCCGGCAACGACACGATCTACGGCTCCACGAACCCCGACGAGATCGACGGCGGCGCGGGCGACGACATGCTCTATGGCCTCGACGACGAGGACAACCTCGACGGGGGAGACGGAGCGGACCTGCTCGTCGGAGGAGCCGGCGACGACGCCCTGACCGGCGGCCCCGGCACGGACAGGTACTTCGGCGACGAGCTGCGCAGCACCAGTGAGTGGGGGAATGACCTCGTCATCGCAGTGGACGGCGGCCCCGAGACCATGAGCTGCGGTGAGGGGGTCGACAGCGCCGTGGTGGACGCCGACGACGCGGCGGACGCGAACTGCGAGGTCCTCTCCGGCGGGCAGTCCAGTCCGCCACGAGACACGGTCGGGACTCTGCCGCTGACGGTCGCCATCGGCCCGCTGGCGGACACGCCGGGCGGTCTTGCCCGGATCCTCCGAGGCGAGCCGATCCGCCTGCCGGTCACGTTCTCGGCGGCCTCGGCGATCGTGGCCACGCTGCGGGTCTCCGCCGCCGAGGCACGGCGACTTGGCCTCCCATCGCGAGAGCGCACGCTCGCCGACGACATAGGCCCGCCGCTGACGATCACGCCGCTGACGATCAACACCCAGATGCGACTGCGGTGGCCCCCGCGGCGTTATCTCCGCGACGCCCAGCGGGTCCGCGCAACGTTGACGATCATCGCGGAGGACGTGAACGGCGCGCGCACGAGGGCGACGAAGGACATCACGCTGCGCCGCTAACAGGTTTCGCGCCGGAAGGTGCACGGAAGCCACCACGAAGTCCGCTCCCCGTCCGCTCGGGGTAGCTTGCGCGCATGAGCCCTCTCCGCCTCGCACTTCTGCTCGTTCCCGTCTGCCTGGTGGCCGTCGCGGCCGTGGCGATCGCGTCGCCGCCCGCAGCCCGCGACTCCGCCGCCGCCGTCATCACGCCCACACGTGTCGACGGGGTCCATCTCGGTGACACCCACTCGGACCTGCGCTCGCGCGGCAAGGTCGGTCCGATCGGCCCCGGCTGCGAGCTCGGCGGACCCAACACGCGCTCGGCGAGGCTGCGCGCTCCGCTCAAGGGGCAGGTGGACTACACGCTGAACAGCCCGCGCAAGGTCACGACGATCACGGTCACGAAGGGCGCCAAGGCCCGCGGAGTCGGCATCGGCGCGACGATCGCCGGGATCAAGGCGAAGTTCCCGAACGCGATCGTCGACCACAGCACGGATCAGGTCTTCCAGCTCACCCTCGTCCGGACGCCGAAGCGGCCAAACGGCGGCCGGATCATGTTCGGCGTGAGCACGCAGACGAACAAGACGACGATCATCGGCGTTCCGAACATCGCTTTCTGCGAGTAGGAGTCAGCGAGCGGCCGGGCGGCTAGGTGCCCCCCCGGCCCTCACTGTTTGGAGCGGTCTAGCGGTCCGTGCCGCCGTCGCGCATGCGCTCGCTCAGGTCAACCGGGTTGTAGTCCGCGTCCGGCTCGTAGCTGCCCGACTTCGCGAGACCGCGGGAGATGAAGTACGCCCCGGCCAGAATCGAGACGTAGAGCCAAGCCTGCTTGGCGATGAACTCGTCCGTGCCGTTGTCGCCGCCGTTGATCAGCGCAGCGCTGACGAGAATCGTCACGACCAGGGCGACCATTGCCCAGAACTCGGTCGTCTTGATGGCGGCCTTGGTCTCGTGGTTGCGCTCGGCGACGCGGCCGCGGATTCCGTTCGCCCGCGGCGTGTCGACGTGGGTGCTGCCTGTGGCACCTGTGGTGGCCAAAGTGTGCTCCTCTTGAGTTTGGTTCCGATTCCGAAGCCCCAAGGCAAGCGCGTTCGGCGCGCGCGTCGGTGCTTCTCCTGAGCTGCTCGAGGGCGGTCGTCGCTCACGCTCCGCAGCGGCCCCGGACTCTCTGGTGCCCGGAGCAGCTCGGCGCAAACAGAGTTAGCTGCCGGCGGGCATGCCGGGCTCCTCGGCCACGGCGATGGCCGACGCTGGGCGCACGTTGCCCTCGCCGGACACGAGCCACGCCATGCGCTCACATGCTCGCTTGGCGAAGCGGACCTGCTCCCGGCGGCCGAACAGGCGGAACCCGAGGCGGATGATCGGGTTGCCGATGCGACTGGACCGCGATACCACGTGGATGCGGAACTCGACCGCGCCCGTATCGAGCCACTTCCACACCTCGTAGTCCATTTGGCCCGTCTCGAGGTGGCCCTGCAGGGTGGCGTAGCTCCAGCCCCAGACTCGGGCCTCTCGTCCGTCGAGGCGGCGGAGCTCGTCGATCACGCCGCTGACCCGCACGCCGAACCGGAACCTCAGGCCCCAGAAGCGCACCTCGAGGAGCATGTCGCGCCCCTCGAGCGGGTCGCCCGGGTGATAGACCGCCTGGACGATGCGCGGGTCTGCGAACTCGTAGTCGCGCAAAAGCGCCCGGGCTCGCTCCCATGTGCCGCCCGGCCGGGGCGGACCGGGCGCCTCGCTCGGCAGCGCCTGGCAGTAGTCGTCGATGCGCCAGCCCGCCTCGCGCGTCCAGCCGGCGCGATCGGCGCGGTTGAAGTTGAGCGGCTTGTCGTGCAGCTCGTCTAGCGCCCGGCGCGCCCGAGGGTCGCCGAGCGTGCGCTCAGAGGTCAGCGGGTACCTCAGCGACCCTGCGGGTGTGAATCCGGAGCCCGCCGGCCCGCTTTCCGCCCGATAGCTCAACCACACCCTCGAGGAATGACGTCCACATGTGGAACTGGATCTCCTTGGATATGCGCAGCCGGTCGTACAGCAGCTCCGAGAAACGGTCTCCGCTGCGTGCCCACGACTCGATGTGGAACTCGAGCAACTCGCCGTTCGAGGCACGGAACTCGATCTGGCCCGCCTCGAGATGCCCCGAGAGGGTCACGAACCGAAACGACCTGGGCGTAATGGCGGCCACCCGCACAGGCCCGTCCCATGGCCCGGGCATCCGCACCACGAACTCGTCGTTCACGCGCAGCTTGCCGTCTTCGCCGCGGAGCTTCTGAAAGGTGGCGAACTCACTCGGCGCAGCGCTGTCGGGATCCGCCATCACCTGCTCCGCGAGCTCCTCGGCCGAGACACGCGCGCCTTCGATCCGAACGCTGTATTGCCTGTGGAAGTGGGGACCTGCCCCGTCGTCCACCCACTGCACGTCGTCACGGTCGACCGTGTCCGCGAGCGGTGGCGGGGCGTCCTCGGCCCACGATCCCTCGATCTCATCGCGGTACAGCGGGGTCGTGCGCCACATGTACCGCCATGACGTCAGCGTCACGCCGGCCGGCCAGCGGGCGGCCGTGGTCAGACGGCGGGTGAGGGTGGGCCGGCGCATGCGCTGTGTGCATACCCGACAGATGAGCGGGTATCCCGATGTAATGGTAGGCAAAGGACTTCAGCGCTTCGGGGTGCGTGGATGGCACCTCCACCTGGTGTCGCTTGGCACGGTCTGGCTCTGCGTGACGCTCTGGATCCGCGCGAAGACTGTGGATCAGGAGGAGCGAGGCAACGCGGAACGGCGCGCGCTCTTCGTGGGGCTCTGGCCACCGATGTTCTGGCTGATCGGCGATTCAGTCGAACGGCGCGAGTAGCCCGGTACCCTCGGCGGGCGATGAGCGTTTCCCCGCCAACGCGCGCGATCACCGAGAACCTCGCCGACCTGATCGGGAACACCCCGATGGTGCGGCTCACGCGGGTGGCGCCGAACTGCGGCGCCGAGCTGATCGCGAAGCTCGAGGCGTACAACCCAGCCGGCAGCGTCAAGGACAGGATCGGCGTGGCGATGATCGAGGCCGCGGAGGCCGAGGGCCGCATCGAGCCAGGCCGCAACACGATCGTCGAGTCCACCTCCGGCAACACCGGAATCGCGTTGGCGTTCGTGTGCGCGGCCAAGGGCTACGACCTGGTCATCACGATGCCCCAGGGGATGAGCCGGGAGCGCGAGAAGCTTCTGCGCCTGTACGGGGCGGAGGTCGTCTGGGTGGAGTCGATGGGCGGGATGAACGAGGCGATGGAGGAGGCGAAGCGCCTGTGCCGCGAGCGCGGCAACTGCTATGTGCCGAATCAGTTCTCCAATCCCGCCAACCCCGAGATCCACCGCCGCACCACGGCCGAGGAGATCTGGCGCGACACCGACGGCAAGCTCGACGTGCTCGTCGCCTCGGTCGGCACCGGCGGCACGATCACGGGTTGTGGCGAGCGGCTGAAGGAGCGCAACCCCGGGCTGCACGTGGTGGCGGTCGAGCCGGCCGGCTCCCCGGTGCTCTCGGGCGGTGAGCCGGGTCCGCACAAGATCGACGGGATCGGCCCGGGCTTCGTGCCGGAGGTCCTCAACCGCGAAGTGATCGACGAGATCGTGCCGGTGGAGGACGAGGACGCCATCGAGACGGCGCGCCTGTGCGCGCGGCGTGAGGGCCTGAACGCCGGTATTTCGGCGGGAGCGGCGGTCTGGGCGGCGGTCCAGGTGGGCTCGCGTTCTGAGATGACCGGCAAGCGGATCGTGGCGATCCTGCCCGACTCCGGCGACCGCTACATCAGCACCCCGTTCTTCGCTCCCTGATGTCCGGCCTGCCGACATTCGCCCGGCTGGCGAGGGAGGTGCGGGAGGACCTCGCTGCTGCGTTGCAGCGTGACCCGGCGGCCCGGAGCGTCGGGCGGGTGGAGGTGCTGCTCACGTACGGGGGCGTCCAGGCGCTCTTGTCTCACCGGATCTCGCATGCGCTGCATGAGGCGGGGGTTCCATTGCTGCCTCGGCTACTTGCGTATCTGACTACGGCGGTGACGGGGGTTGAGATTCATCCCGCCGCTCGGATCGGGCGCGGGTTGTTCATCGATCACGGGGCCGGTGTGGTGATCGGTGAGACCGCCGAGCGTGGGCGCCGACGTGACGATCTACCAGGGCGTTACGTTGGGCGGCACGGGATTCGCGCGCGGCAAGCGCCACCCGACGGTGGGCGACGAGGTGATGATCGGCGCCGGGTCGGCGTTGCTCGGCCCGATCGAGATCGGCGACCGCGCGAAGATCGGCGCCAACTCGGTTGTGATCCACGACGTGCCCGCGAACTCCACCGTGGTCGGCAACCCCGGCCACCCGGTGAGAGTGGACGGCAAGAAGCCCGAGGGCCCCGACGCCGACTGGGTCCACCTGCCCGACCCCGTCGCCGACGCCATCGCCGGCCTCGCCAACCGCCTGACCGAGATCGAGGAGCTGGTGGCGGAGCAGACCGGCCGCAAGCCGGGCGGAGCCGAGCCCCGCCGCCTGGAACGCCGTGGCGGCCCGGACTCGACCGGCGGCTGAGCTAGCCCGTAACACAGCGCACCCACACGTAACGCCCAACCGGCCACGCTGGGGCGGTGCCACGAGATTCGTCTCATAGTGCGACCCACCTCGTGGCAGCGCCTGCCGACCGGGCGATCGCCGCGGTGGCCCGGCGGCAATACGGGGTCGTGACCCTGCGGCAGCTCGAGGCGTGCGGGCTGGGGGCCGGAGCGATCAAGCGCCGAGTGGGGGCAAGGCGGCTGCAGCGGCTCTGGCGTGGCGTCTACGCATTCGGTCATAGCGAGCTGCGGTTCGAGGGCCGTCTACTCGGTGCTGTCCTTGCGTGCGGTCCAGGCGCAGTGCTGAGTCACCGCTCCGCTGCGGACCGATGGGGAATCCTGGCGACCGCCCGGGCCGGCATCGACGTGACCGTTGTGGCCCGCGGCACTCGCGCGAAGCAGTCGGGAATCGACCTGCACTGCGTCCGCCGCCTCGACCAGCGGGACGTCACGACCTTAGGCGGGATCCCGATCACCACCGTTCCCAGGACGCTGCTCGACCTTTGCGCAGTGGTCACCCCCCGCATGGTCGAGAAAGCGCTTGAGCAGTCCTACGTGCTTCAGTTGGTTGCGCCCGGGACGATCGAGGAAACCCTGGAGCGGGCCCCCGGCCGTAAAACCGCAGCACTCAGAAAGCTGCTCGCGAAAGAACGGCGTACGCCAACCCTCACCCGCAGCGAGCTCGAGGAGGCGTTCCTGGCGCTATGCCGCCGCGGCGGCCTGCCCGATCCGGAGGTCAACGTACAGCTGCACGGCTACGAGGTCGACTTCCTCTGGCGCAAGCAGAAGCGAGTGGTGGAGGTGGACGGGTACGCATTCCACTCAATGCGGGGAGCCTTCGAACGCGACCGCCGAAAGGACGTGGACCTCGAGCTGGCGGGCTTCCCGGTCACGCGCTTCACGCACGATCAGGTCGTGTACGAGGCGGAGGACACGCTGCGCCGGACACAGCGCCTGGTCCACGGTCAATAGAACACGGTCCGCGTCCGGTGCCGGGCCACGCTCTTGTACCTCGGTGCCTGACCTCGGTTCCACAGCGCCGTGTCGAGCAGGCGCGCAGGCATCCCGAGGCGCTCGCCAAGAAGCTCGCAGGCATGAACGGCGCACCCTCGGATCTCGCGTTCCTCCTCGCCCGGCGGGAGCAGCACGCCGGCATCGATCCTGGCTGCCAGCGCGGGCTCGTAGCGCAGCACGCCATCCACCCGCAGCACGTGCGGCACCAGGTTGTCCGCGAAGATCGTCAGGCGGTCGAGGTCGGAGAACTCGGCCACACCGGCGAGCGCGAGGTCATTGGGTGCAATCTGGGCGCGCTTCCAGAAACCGCGATCGTCGAAGAACGGCATGCCGGCGGCGAGCGTCGACGCCAGCCGCTCGGCCGATCCGCCGGCGTCGGCCACGACATCGAGCGCCCGCCGCTCACCGAGGAAGCGGCCAAGGTCACGCAGTGCCTCCGCGTAGAGCCCCATCAGCTCGTGATCCGGCTCCTGGCCGAGCACTGAAGCAACCTCGGTGCCCGTCGAATGCCCGTAGTTCGGACGCCGACCACGGCCCAAGCGACCGCCACCGGTCGGCGAGCGAAGCAGCAACCGTGAAGTACCCCGAACACCCCGGCCGCTTCCGCAGCGTCGGAAACCACCCCGACCCGAAGTTGATCGAGTCGAGCACGAGCATGTAGTCGGCCACATCGTCCGGGGCGCCCTCGAGGTAATGCCGCTCGGCGTCGAGCGCCGGCGGCGGCCCCGGCTCCAGCTCGGCGAGCCGGTCGACGTCGATGGACACGTACCGAGCGCTCTCCGCGATCAGCCGGCACCCCTCGCGGACCTTGTCGGTCAGTGACACCCGGGCAGCTTCCTACACTGCGCCCGGTGCCGACCGTCCTCTCCTGCGATTCGCTCGAGAAGCGCTACGGCTCCACGGTGGCGCTCGGCGGCGTCGACCTGAAGGTGGAGCGGGGCGAGCTTCTCGGCCTGCTCGGCCCGAATGGCGCCGGCAAGTCGACGCTCACGAAGATCGCGTGCGGCCTCGTGCGTGCCAGCGGCGGCCGGGCGGAGGTTGAGGGCGCACCGGCCGGCGCGGCGCCGGCCAGGGCGGCCATCGGCTACCTGGCCGAGCTGTTTCGCTTCCCGGACTGGCTCACGGCCGACGAGCTGATCGCCTTTCACCAGGACCTCGCCGGGTCGGACGGCGGCCCCGCCGAGCGCGGAGAGCTGCTCGAGCTGGTGGGTCTCGACGACGCACGTAAGGTGAAGGTCGGCGCCATGTCGAAGGGCATGCAGCAACGGCTCGGGATCGCCCAGGCCCTGGTGGGCTCGCCGCGGCTCCTGATGCTGGACGAGCCCACGAGCGCACTCGACCCCGTGGGCCGGCGGGTGGTCCGGGACCTCCTGGGCGAGCTGCGCCGGCGCGATGTGACGGTGCTGCTCAGCTCGCATCTCCTCAGCGAGGTCGAGCTCGTGTGCGACCGCGTGGCCATTCTCGTGGGCGGGCAGATCGTGGCCGGCGGGACGCCCGCCGAGCTCGCGCGCCCGCGCGGGGTGGAGGTCGAGACGGGTGAGGGGCTCCGCAACTTCCCTGACGCCACGCGCGAGGACGTGCCGCGCATCGTGGCGGAGCTCGTGTCGAGCGGAGCGCAGGTCTACGAGGTGAGCCTGCTCGCGTCGACGCTGGAGGACGCCTACCTCGAGGCGGTGGGAGCGGCATGAACGGTGCGCTGATCGTTGCCCGCTACGCCCTGCGCGAGGCCGTGCGGAGACGGGTGATCCTCGTGGTGCTCGTCCTCACCGTCGGGTTCCTCGCGCTGTACGCGCTCGGCACGGCCGTCAGCTTCAACGAGGTGAACAGCCTCGCGGCCGACGACCAGCTCGACGACCGCGTGCTCGTGGGCTCCACGCTGTTCGGCCTGGCGATGTTCACCACGCTGTTCCTCGGCACCGTGCTCGGCGTGTTCCTCACGCTCGGCGCGGTGCGGGGCGACGCCGAGCGAGGGCTCCTCCAGCCGATCGTCGTCAGGCCGGTGGGGAGGACGAGCCTGCTGCTCGGCCGCTACGTCGGCGCAGCCCTCGTGTGCGCGCTGTATGTGACAGCCGTCTACGTCGCCGCGATGGTGATCACCGGCATAACCGGCGACTGGTGGCCCGACGACCCGATCGGCCCGGGAGCCGGGCTGGTGCTGGCGGTGCTCGTGATAGCCGCGCTGTCGCTGCTCGGCTCGGTGTTCCTGTCCTCCACCGCCAACGGCATCGCGGTCTTCATGGTCTTCGGCGCGGGTCTCGCCGCGGGGCTGCTGGGCCAGATCGGCGACGCGCTTGCCGTGCAGACGCTCCGGGACGTGGCCGAGGTCTCGTCCTGGGTGCTGCCGTTCGAGGCGCTCTACCAGGCCGGGCTGCACGCGCTGACGCAGGACACCAGAGGGGTTACCGGCGTGATCGTCCAGCTCGGCCCATTCGGCGGCGCGCAGGATGCCGGGCCCGGGCTGTGGCTCTGGGCGCTCGTCTACCTCGGCCTGGTGGGCGCTGCGGCGCGAGCGGGCTTCGCGCGCCGAGACCTCTAGCGGACCGGACCCGGCTCTATCCTCGGATTGGTGGAGGCCACTGCCAGTGAGGCACTGCTAGAGGGGCTGAACGAGCCCCAGCGCGAAGCCGTTCTGCACGGCGAGGGGCCCCTGCTCATCCTCGCGGGCGCGGGCTCAGGCAAGACCCGCGTGCTCACGCACCGGATCGCACATCTGGTGGGGAGCGGCCAGGCGCGGCCGGGGGAGATCCTCGCGATCACCTTCACCAACAAGGCGGCGCAGGAGATGCGCGAGCGCGTGGAGCAGCTCGTGGGCAACCGTGCCCGGGCGATGTGGGTGATGACTTTCCACTCGGCGTGCGCCCGCATGCTCCGCGCCGACGCCGAGAAGCTCGGCTACACGCGCGGCTTCACGATCTACGACGAGCAGGACTCGCTGCGGCTCGTGAAGGCCTGCATCGACGAGCTCGACATCGACCCCAAGCGGTTCGCCCCGCGCGGCATCCGGCGCCAGATCTCGGACGCGAAGAACGCGCTTCTGGACGCCGAGGCCTACCGGCTGAAGGTGTCCACCTTCTTCGAGCAGACCGCGGCCGACGTGTACGACCTCTACGAGAAGCGCCTCCACGCGGCCAACGCGATGGACTTCGACGACCTGCTCTTCCGCTGCGTGAACCTCTTCGAGCTCTACGAGGACGTGCGCAACCGCTACCGGCGCTCCTTCCGCCACGTCCTCGTCGACGAGTACCAGGACACCAACCGCGCCCAGTACCGCTGGCTCCATCTGCTCACCGAAGAGCACCGGAACCTGTGCGTGGTCGGCGACGACGACCAGTGCCTCGTCGGCGGTACGCCGATCACGATGGCCGACGGCTCGACGACGGCGATCGAGGACATCGAGGCCGGCGACCTCGTGCTCTCGAGCTACGGCAGCGGCGACTTCCGCCCCGCGAAGGTGCTCCGAACCCATCGGAGCACTGCATCAGAGGGAGTCGTGATCACCACCGAGTCCGGCCGTCGGCTGGTGAGCACGCCAGAGCACGTGCATTTCGCGGGCAACCAAACACAGGTGGGTCATCGCAGTGCCGGATATAGCAACCCGGATGCCCCACCCGATCGTCACATGGTGCGGGTCCGCGAGGCGACGGTCACATTGTGTGCCCACCGGCACGGAGCTCGGCCCCTGCATGAGGTGGCGATTGACGGCGAGGTGACGGCCGTCGAGGACTACGGGGAGGCCATGGCCCTGCTGGATCGGATCGAGGCCGCGGGGCCCGTGACCGTTTCCCAGATGGCTCGTCTCGGACCAAAGTCGCTGCCGTTCACAGCCGCCGCTTCGGTGCGGCCCGGCATGGTCATGTTCGCCGAGGAGGGCTCTTACGAGCTCGTCGACACGGTCGAGCGAGTCGAGATGCGGGTGCCGGTCTACGACCTTGACGTGGAGGACACCCACAACTTCGTCGCCAACGGGCTCCTGACGCACAACTCGGTCTACGGCTTCCGCGGAGCCGACATCGAGAACATCCTTGGCTTCGAAAGGGACCACCCCGATGCCACCGTCGTCAAGCTCGAGCAGAACTATCGCTCGACCCAGACGATCCTGAACGCGTCGAATGGCGTGATCGCCAACAACCGCCAGCGCAAGGACAAGTTCCTCTGGTCGGAGATCGGTGAGGGCGATCCGGTCCACGTGCGCGAGCTCGAGGACGAGCATGCGGAGGCGCGCTTCGTCGTCTCCGAGATCGAGCGGCTCGTGGAGCAGGGCGAGTCGCGCGACGAGATCGCGGTCTTCTACCGCACGAACGCGCAGAGCCGCGTGCTCGAGGACATGCTCGTGCGCTACGGGGTCGCGTACCAGGTGATCGGCGGCACGCGCTTCTACGAGCGCGCCGAGATCAAGGATGCGCTCGCGTACCTGACGCTGCTCGTGAACCCTGCGGACACGGTCGCCTTCGGGCGCGCCGTGAACTCCCCGCGGCGCGGCATCGGGAACACGACCCAGGGGCGGCTGGTGGGCTACGCGAACACGATCGGGGAGCCGATCTGGGAGGTGGCGGCCGAGCCCGAGTCCGTACCCGGCCTCGCGGCCGCGGCGGTCAAGGCCGTGGGCCGCTTCATGTCCGTGATGGAGCGCCTCCGCGAGCGCGTGGAGGGCGGCGCCGGGGTCGGCGACCTGCTCGCCGAGACGCTCGAGGAGACCGGCTACACCGAGGCCCTTCAGGCGGAGCGCACGATCGAGTCCCAGGGCCGGCTCGAGAACCTCGAGGAGCTGGTGGGCGTGGCGCGCGAGTACGACGCGACGGCGGAGGAAGGCTCGGTCGAGGAGTTCCTCCAGCAGCTCGCGCTGTTCTCGGAGCAGGACAACCTGCGCGATGACGAGGGGATCGTCACGCTGATGACCCTCCACAACGCCAAGGGCCTCGAGTTCGGGATCGTCTTCATCATCGGGCTCGAGGACGGCGTCTTCCCGCACATGCGGTCGATCGAGGCGGGCGACCTGGAGGAGGAGCGGCGGCTCGCATACGTGGGGATCACCCGCGCGAAGCGAGAGCTCTACCTCACGCACGCGCGCACGCGGATGCTCTTCGGCGGGCGCGACTGGAACCTGCGCAGCCGCTTCATCGACGAGATCCCGGTGGAGTTCACCGACCGCGACGAGGAGGCCCCGACCGGGCCGGCGGCCGCGGCCACCTGGGGCGGAGGCGCATCGGCGCCCGAGCCGGGGGGCGGCGATGGCGGCGGCGGCCGAGCATCGTTCTCGCTCGGCGACGACGTGGTGCACGCCCAGTTCGGCGACGGCGTGGTCGTGGGCGTCGAGCCGGGCGGCCTCGTGGTGGTGCGCTTCGCGGCCGACCGCTCCGAGCGCAAGCTGATGGCGGACTACGCGCCGCTCAAGCGCCGCTAGCCCGGCCAGGCGGCGCCGGATAGGCTGCCGCGCCCATGGCCCGAATCATCGACGGCAAGGCTGTTGCGGCGAAGGTGCGCGCGGAGGTCAAGCGCGAGGTCGAGGCCTTGGCCCGCAAGCCCGGGCTGGCCACGATCCTCGTGGGTGACGATCCGGCCTCAGCGGTCTACGTGCGCATGAAGCGCGAGGACTCGGCGGAGGTCGGCATCGAGTCGTTCCACCACGAACCCGGCGGCGACGTGGCCGCCGAGGAGCTCGCCGAGCTGATCCGCTCGCTGAACGCCGACGACCGCGTGGACGGCATCCTGCTCCAGCTCCCGCTGCCGGACCACCTCGACCAGGACGAGTTCATCTCGCTGATCGACCCCGCGAAGGACGTGGACGGTCTCACGACCGCGAACGCCGGCCTCTTGATGCACGGGCGCGAGGACGCGATGGTGCCGTGCACGCCGGCAGGCGTGATGCGGCTGCTCGAGGAGGCGGGCGTGGAGCTGTCGGGCGCGAGGGCCGTGGTGCTTGGCCGCTCGATCCTGGTGGGCAAGCCGATGGCGCAGCTACTGCTCGGGGCCAACGCCACCGTCACGCACTGCCACTCGCGCACGCGCGACCTGCCGGCGGTGTGCCGCGAGGCCGACGTGCTGGTGGCGGCGGTCGGCTCGGCGGGCCTCGTGACGGGCGACATGGTCGGCGAGGGCGCCGTGGTGATCGACGTCGGTACGAACCGCACGGACGAGGGCCTGGTCGGCGACGTGGACTTCGAGGCCGCCAAGGAGCGCGCCCGAGCCATCACCCCGGTGCCGGGCGGCGTCGGCCCGATGACGCGCGCGATGCTGCTCGTGAACACGCTCAAGGCCGCCCGCGCCCGCGGCGCCTGATCGCAGGTACGCTCCCGCCGCATGGATCTGCGAAGGCTTCGAGCGGGCGAATGGATCGCCGGCATTTCGGGTCTCGTGCTGCTGGTGGCGCTGTTCCTGCCGTGGTACGGCGACGATGCCGGCTCACGCACCGGCTGGGAGGCGCTCGGCGCGCTCGACGTCGTGCTCGCCCTGGTCGCAGTGTCGGCGCTCGCAATCCCGATCGTCACCGCGTTCCACCGCACGCCGGCCGTTCCGCTTGCGCACCAGGTGCTCACGGGGCTCGTGGGCGGCCTCGCCCATCTGCTCGTCCTGATCCGCATCCTGATCATGCCCGACTGGGCCGTAGGGCGCGAGTGGGGCCTGTGGGTGGCGCTCGTCGCCGCGCTCGGCGTGGCCGCCGGCGCCCTCGCCGCCATGCGCGACGAGCGGCTCACCAGGGAGGGACGGCACACCGATCTCACCGGCGTGCCAGTGGATCAGCCGCTGGAGGTGGAGACGCTTCCCCCGCCGCGCCCCGAGGCCTCGCCTTGACCTTCGAGCGGCTGCGGCCCTCCGACTGGGTCGTGTTCGTGGCCGCCCTCGCGCTCCTGTTCACCACGGCGCCCGACTGGTACAGCACCACGCGCGGGGAGGAGGCGCGTCAGATCCAGGAGCAAGCGGGGGGCAGCGACGCCCCGGAGCGCGACGAGGTCGAACGCGATGCCGCTGTCCTCGCGGAGGCGCAGGAGCGCAACGCGTGGCAGGAGGACGAGCTGATCGACCGCATCATCCTCATCGCGCTGCTCGCCACCAGCGCGCTCGGCGTGGCCGCGGCCTTCTGGCGCGCAAGCGGGCGCGGCTCGGACGGGCTCGGCCCGTTCGGGCTGGCCGGCCTGGCGGCGTGCGTGACCGCCCTGCTCGTGCTCTACAGAATCGTCCAGGAGCCGGGCTTCGACGAGCTGAACACCGTGAAGATCGGCGCCCCGCTCGCGCTCGGCGTGCTCGGTGTGATCGCCTTCGCCTGCGCGATCTCCGTGCGGGAGCCGGCGCCCGCCACATGACCCTCCAGCCCGGCATCGAGCGCACCGACGAGTTCACGGCCGAGGGCCGTCTCCTCACCGATGTGCGCGGCACGCTCCCGGTCAAGGTCCTCTCGACGCCCGGGATGATCGCGATGATGGAGCGCTGCGCCAGCGTGCTCAGCTGGGAGAGCCTCGACGACGGCAAGGCCACCGTGGGCTTCGAGGTCTGCGTCAAGCATGTGGCAGCGGCTCCGGAGGGCGCCAGCTGCACGGTCACCGCGAAGCTGCGCGAGGTCGAGGACGACCGCAAGCTCCGCTTCGACGTGGAGGTGCGCGACGGGGAGCGCACCATCGGGGTGGGCACCCACGAGCGTCGCGTGATCGACCGTTCGAGCTTCGGCGGCTAGGCCGCCACAGCCACAACCTACAATCGGCGCGATGATCGACAGGGACCAGGTGCTCCACGTGGCCAAGCTCGCGCGGCTGAAGGTGCCGGACGACGAGGTCGACCGCATGGCGGAGGAGCTCTCGAAGATCCTCGAGCATGTGGAGACCATGAACGAGCTCGACCTCGAGGGCGTCGAGCCGACCTCGCACGTGGTCGATCTCACGAACGTGCTGCGCGAGGATTTGCCGCGGCCCGGCCTGCCGCGCGAGAAGGCGCTCGAGCAGGCACCCGATGCGGCCGAGGGCGGGTTCCGGGTGCCGAGCCCCGGTGCCTCGTGATCGACGAGCTGCTGAACCTGACCGCCGCGCAGCAGGCCGAGCGCATCGCGGCCGGCGAGGTCTCCTCGGACGAGGTGTTCGACTTCTGGCGCGTGCGCGCGAGTGGGGACGACCTCGGCTCCTACCTATGGGTGGCCGACGGGCCGCCCGCGGACGCCGGCACGCTCCCTCCGATCGCCGTTAAGGACCTCTTCTGTGTCGAGGGCGTGCCGAGCGCGGCCGGCTCGCGCATCCTCGAGGGCTACCGCCCGCCCTACACCGCCACGAGCGTGCGCAACCTCCAGGACGCGGGCGCGCGGGTGCTCGGCAAGACGAACCAGGACGAGTTCGCGATGGGCTCCTCGAACGAGAACTCCGGCTTCGGGTCGGTTCAGAACCCGTGGGATCGCGAGCGAGTACCGGGCGGCTCGAGTGGCGGCAGCGCCGCCGCCGTGGCGGCCGGGACAGCGCCATGGGCAATCGGCACCGACACCGGCGGCTCGATCCGCCAGCCGGCATCGCTGTGCGGGATCGTGGGCATGAAGCCCACCTACGGGGCTGTCAGCCGCTACGGGATGATCGCCTTCGCGTCCTCGCTCGACCAGTGCGGCCCGCTCACGCGCGACGTGACGGACGCCGCGATCCTGCTTCGCCACCTTCAGGGGAAGGATCCCTGCGACTCCACCTCGCTCGGCATCCCGGGGGAGATCCCGCTGCCGAGCGCCGAACGGCTCGACGGCCTGCGCTTCGGCGTCTGGGGAATGGAGGAACCTGGGCTCGAGCCCGGCGTGGCCGAGAGCGTGAGGGCCACGCTCGCCAGGATCGAGGAGCTCGGCGGCGGCGTGCAGGAGATCGAGCTGCCGAACGCCCGCCACGGGATCGCCGCGTACTACGTGATCGCGCCCGCCGAGGCCAGCGCCAACCTCGCCCGCTACGACGGGGTCCGCTACGCGGGCCGCTCCACGGGCGGCGACCTCACCTCCATGTACGAGGACACCCGCCACGACGGCTTCGGCGACGAGGTCAAGCGCCGCATCATGATCGGCACCTACGCGCTCTCCTCGGGCTACTACGAGGCCTATTACGGCACGGCGCAGAAGGTGCGCACGAAGATCGCGCAGGACCTCGCGGCGGCCTTCGAGGAGGTCGATTTCGTGGTGAGCCCGACCTCCGCCACGGTGGCTTTCAAGCTCGGCGAGCGCACCGCGGACCCGCTGGCGATGTACCTGTCGGACTACTACACGGTCCCCATGCCGCTGGCCGGCATCCCGGCGATCTCGATCCCGTGCGGCCTCTCCGACGGCCTGCCGGTGGGCTTCCAGATCGCCGGTCCGGCGTTCAGCGAGGCACGCATCCTCGACGCCGCCCACGCGCTGGAGCAGTCGATCGCGTTCAAGGGTGTGCCTGTGGGATGAACTACGAACCGGTCATCGGCATCGAGATCCACGTGCAGCTGCGCACCCGCACGAAGATGTTCTGCGGCTGCGCGCTCTCGTTCGGTGAGGAGCCGAACACGCTCGTCTGCCCGGTCTGCCTGGGCCACCCGGGCACGCTGCCCGTGACGAACGCGGAGGCGGTCCACTACGCGCTGATGATCGCGATGGCGTTCGACTGCGAGATCGCCCCGCGCTCGATCTTCCACCGCAAGAACTACTTCTATCCGGACCTGCCGAAGGGCTACCAGATCAGCCAGTACGACATCCCGCTGGCGCGGCAGGGCCGCCTGGGCGACGTGCGCATCCACCGGGTGCACATGGAGGAGGACGCGGCCAAGCTGATCCACGCCGGGTCGTCGGGGCGCATCCACGGTGCCTCCACGAGCGTGGTGGACTTCAACCGCGGCGGCACGCCGCTGGTCGAGATCGTCACCGAGCCGGACCTCACCTCGGCCGCCCAGGCGGCGGACTTCGGCCGCCTGCTGCAGGCCACGCTGCGGCGCATGGGCGTGTCCGACGTGAACATGGAGGAGGGCTCGCTGCGGATGGACGCCAACGTGTCGATCCGCCCCGCCGGCACGGCCACGCTCGGCACCAAGACCGAGCTGAAGAACATGAACTCGTTCCGGTTCCTCGAGCGCGGCATCGACGCCGAGATCGCGCGCCAGGAGCAGATGCTCCGCGACGGCCACGAGGTGGAGCAGGAGACGCTCCACTACGACCCGCAGAGCGGCACGCTCACCTCGCTGCGCTCGAAGGAGGAGGCACACGACTACCGCTACTTCCCGGAGCCCGACCTCGTGCCGATCGCGCCCACGGAGGAGATGCTCGAGCGGGCACGCGCTGCCCTGCCGGAGCTGCCCGCGGCGCGAGCGGAGCGCTTGGAGCGCGACCTGGAGCTGCCCGCCGAGACGGCGCGCCTGCTGGCGTTCCGCTCGGAGCTGGGCGACTTCTTCGAGTCCGCCGTGGCCGCCAGCGACAACGGTGACACGCGCATCCTCGCCAACTGGATGACGAACGAGCTGGCGGCGCGCATCGGCGATGCCGACCCGGCCACCACGAAGCTCGAGCCGGCCGCGCTGGCGAGCCTCGTGGCGATGGTGGGCGAGAAGCAGGTCTCGGCCGGTGCCGCACGCGAGGTGCTCGACGTGCTGGTGGCGGAGGGCGGCGACCCGGCGAGCGTCGTGGAGGCGAAGGGCCTCGGCCGGGCCGACAGCGGCGAGCTCGACCAGATCGTGGACCGCGCCATCGCCGACAACCCCGACGCGGTCGAGAAGATCCGCGCCGGCAAGGCCCAGGCGATCGGGGCGATCGTCGGCGCCGTGATGCGCGAGACCAAGGGCCGCGCCGACGGCGGCGAGGTTCAGCGCATGATCAACGAGCGGATCGGCGCGTAGCCCGCATGAGCCGGACCATCCGCGTGGAGGAGTCGGTCCAGATCGCCAGGCCACCGGCCGAGGTCTGGAACGCGATTGCCGACTACGCGCTTGACAGCGAATGGCGGAACGGGCTCCGTGAGATGACGCCAGATCCGCCGGGCCCGCCATCGGTGGGCACCAAGGTTCGCGAGGTCGTCCGGTCCTCCGGGCGCGACTACGTCGCCGACTGCACGGTCACGGAGCTCGAGCCCGGCGTCTCGTACCGCTTCGCCGGCACCGGGACGATCGGCGGTCTCGAGGGTGGCCGAGCTGTCCGTCCCGACGCCGCCGGCGGCGGCGCCGTGTTCACCTACACGATCGAGATGGAGCCCACGGGAGGCACGCGCCTGCTCAGCCCGCTGCTCGGCCCGATGGTCCGCTCGGGCCTGAAGAAGGATCTCGTCAGGCTCAAGGATCTGATGGAGAGCCGGCCAGCCGCGAGCTAGCGCCGGCGGCGTCCCCGGCTGCGGCCGCTGGCACTCCCGCCGCTCAGCAGTCCGCCGATGAAGCCGGACGCCTGCGCGGCGAGTCCGCCGCCGCGCGAGTTGCCGCGCGTGTTGCCCTGACGCCTGCCGGTGACCTGCCCGAGCGTGCTGCGGACGTTGTCCAGGAGGCTCTGATTTCTTGTTTTGGCCATGCTCTCGCCTACCCGGTGAAGCGCTTGCGAACCGGCGTATCCTGAATTCCATGGCACGACTCATTCGCATGGACGGGACCGGGCACACGACGCTTGCCGAGTGGTCTGTCGAGGACGACGCCGCCTTCGAGGCGGCGGTGCGCGAGTTCGCCGGGCAGCAGGAGCTCGGGTACATAGGCACGGTTCCCGATCGGCCCGGGAAGGCCACGCACGTGCGCGAGCTTCCGCGCGACGCCGACATGGTCATCCTACGGCGTCCAATTGCAGGCGGGTAGTGGGCAAGCACGGGGCTCTGCCCGGTGCGCAGCCATGCCGGTCCAGGCCCTTCCCGAGCTCGCCTCGGTTCCGTGGCGCCAGCCCACCGATGCTCGCTGGCTGCGCCGCTGGGCGCGCATCTGGCACGCATGGACGCTGCTGTACACGGTGCCCTTCATCTGCGCCGGAGTGGGGATGATCTGGCTCGAGCCGCTGGCCACGCCGGTCGCGCTCGCCGCGTTGGCGCACGCCTGGATCATTCCCGAGCTGTATGCGTTCCGGGGTGCGAGCGTTGTCCGGCCGAAGCGTCCGCGCGCCGAGGGGGGCGAGGCGCCCGCGACCGCGTTCCCCGGCGAGCCCGTCGCCCAGGGGCTGCTGGGCGACCTGCTCGGCCATGAGGAACGCGAGCTCCAGCGCGAGACCGGGCTCGCCCTGGAGCACGGCGAGCTCGGCGTCTGGCTGCTCGGCGAGGGCGGCGCGCTGCTGGTGTCGCCCGGGGGCCGCCGCGTGCACTGCTTCTGCGTCGGGGCCGTGGAGCGCGAGCTGCCGCCCTCCGACCGGATAGCGCACCTCCTGCTCGCGCTGCGCGTGGACGAGGAGGGCTTCGCCACGGTGGCGAACCACGCATTCGCCGGGGCCCCGTGGCGGGTGGCTCGGCGCCTGCCGCGCCACATGCGGCCCGCCCTGGACGCGGCGCGGCGAGCGGCTGGATAGCCTCGGGCGCGTGGCGTTCGACGTCGTAATCGCTGGCGGAGGATTCGGCGGGCTCTACGCGGCGCGCCGGCTCGAGCGGCGGCTGCCGCGGCACAGCGCGCGCATCATCGTGGTCTCCGACGTGAACTTCCTGCTCTACTCGCCGCTCCTGCCCGGTGCTGCCGCGGGATCGCTCGAGCCGCGCCACGTGGTGGTGCCGCTCCGCGAGGAGCTCGAGTGGGCGGATCTGCGCCTGGGCCGGGTGACCGGCGCCGATCCGGGTGTGAACGAGCTCTACGTGCGCACCCTCGACGAGCGCGACGAGACGCTTCGCTACGACCAGCTCATCGTGGCGCTCGGATCCGTCTCGCGCGTGCTGCCCGATACCCGGCCTGGCGGCGCACGCTCTCGGCTTCAAGACGCTCGCCGAGGCCATCGCGGTTCGCAACCGCGCGCTGCTCAACCTGGAGATCGCCGAGTCGCTGCCGGACGACGAGAGCCGGCGCGAGTACCTCACGTTCGTGTTCGTGGGCGCGGGCTACGCAGGGGTGGAGGGGATCGCGGAGCTCCAGGACTACGTGAACGCCACGATCGAGCGCTATCCGCGCTGCCGCGAGGCGGGCACCCGCTGGATCATCGCGGACATGCTCGACCGGATCATGCCCGAGATCCCCGCGAGCCTCGCGGAGTTCGCCTCCCAGGAGCTGCGCGGACGCGGGATAGAGCTGCGCACCGGCACCCGCCTCGAGAGCATGGACGAGCGCAGCGCGGTGCTCTCGACCGGCGAGCGCGTGCCCACGCGATCTGTCTGCTGGACGGCCGGAGTGAAGCCGCCCGCGATCGTACGGCAGCTCGGGCTCCCGCTCACGAAGGGCGGCCGCATCGAGACCGACTCCTTCATGCGGGTGCAGGGACAGCAGAACGTCTGGGCGATCGGTGACGCCGCGGCCGTGCCGGACCCCGCCCAGAAGCGCAGGGCGCCGAGCCCGCCCACGGCACAACACGCGATCCGCCAGGGGAGAGTGGTCGGGAACAACGTGGCGGCCGCTCTGGCAGGGAAGAAGTCGCGACCGTTCCGGTACCGGACGCTCGGAGTGTTCGTGGACCTCGGGCAGCACAAGGCGGTGGCCACGATGCTGGGGCTGCGCCTGCGCGGCTTCCCTGCATGGTTCGCCGCGCGCAGCTACCACCTCGTGATGATGCCCGGCATGGCGCGCCGGGTGCGGCTTGCGGCCGACTGGACCGTCGGGCTGCTGTTCGGACGTGCGTCGGCCGAGCTGGGCCAGCTCGGCCACCCGCCCTCCCTGGAGACCTACCTCGACGAGGCCCGGCAGCCGGACGAGGCCCCCGGTCAGTGAGCGAGCTGGCCTTCCGCGAGGGTCGCGCGAGCGACCTGCAGGCCGTGTTCGAGCTGGGCGAGGAGGCCTGGGACGTGTCGCGGCGGGCCCGCGGGCTGCTCTCGCGTGAACACAGCCGCACGGAGGAGGAGCTGGGCGAGGACTGGAGGCGCGAGCGTCCGCTCATCGAGTTCCTCGCCGCGCAGGAGGGTGGGTGCTTCCTCGTCTGCGAGGAGGGCGAGGAGCTCGTGGGCTACGTGCTCATGGCGCACTTCGGCTCCATGGACGAGATGGCGGAGCTCTGGGTGGCTCCCACGCACGCGGGCCGTGGCGTGAGCAGCGGGCTGCTCGAGCGCTGCTGGCCCGAGTCGCCGACCCCTGACCTGGGCCGGCTCGTCGTGGCGGTGGGAACGCCGGCCGACCTGACGCTCTTCACCAAGTTCGGCGTGATGCCCGTGAGCGGCCACTGGCACATGCGTCACCGCGTGGAGCAGTACCTCGAGCAGCGAGCGCTGGAGCTCGATACCGCGGAGCCCGACGTGCACGTTCTGACCTCGGAGCGGGCGGTGGATGAGTGGAAGCGCCTCGAGCCGGACGCCATCGGACACGAGCGGCCGGCGCTGCACGAGTTCTTTGGCCGCACCCGCAACTGCCTCGCCACGGTCGACGCGGAGTCCGGGCGCGCCACGGGCCTCTGCTGGGTGAGCAACCTGGGAGAGATCGGGCCGGCGGTGGGGGAGCATCCCGAGGACCTCATCCCGGTGGTCCTGGCGGCGCTCGACCGTGTCGCAAAGATGCAGGAGCCGGAGACCTTCGGCGTCTTCTGCACCACGGCGTCGTGGTGGCTGATCAATCGTCTGCGCGGACTCGGCTTCAAGATCTACTGGCCCGCCTGGATCATGTCGTCGGTCCCGCTGCCGGGGCTCGACCGCTACCTGGCGACCCGTCCCGCAAGATTGCTGTGACTCCCGCCTAGAATCCCTGGCATGGGACAAATGGCCTCAGATGCAGCCCGAAAGCTGCTCGCCGTAGCGGTTCTGATCGTCGCGGCGTATGTCCTGTTCAAGCTCGTGCTCGGCTTCGTCGCGGCGATTGCCTGGATAGCGATCGCAGTGGTCGCCGTCTTTGCCGTGATTTGGGCTCTGCGCGTGCTCTGAGCAGGTGACCTTCGTCGTCATCGCTTTCGTCTTCGGTGTCGCCACCGGCGCCATCGGAAAGATGAAGGGAAGCTCGTTCCTGATCTGGTTCCTGATCGGCGTCGCCCTGCCGGGCATCGGCATCTTCGCGGCGCTTCTCTACCGCTACGAGCAGGACGACCCGCTGCGGCAGTGCCCGGAATGCGGAAACGTGGTGCCGATCTCGGACCAGGTCTGCATGCGCTGCGGGGCCGATCTGCATTTCCCAGAGCCGGCCGGTCCCGCAGGAAATCCGCTATGAGCGCAAAAAACCGCTGGTAGACTGCCTTCCCCGGCTGGCTGCCCGGCCAGCCGCAATTTCCATCCCGAAAGGATCGCCGCCGTCATGCGAGCCGTCGACGCCATCATGGAGTGCCTCAAGGCCGAGGGCGTGGACCATGTATTCGGCATCCCGGGGGGCGCGAACCTGCCCACCTACGACGCCCTGTACGACGCCGGCCTGCGCCACGTCCAGTGCCGGCACGAGCAGGGCGCCGGGCACGCCGCGGAGGGCTACGCCAAGGCCTCCGGCAAGGTGGGAGTGGCGCTTGCCACGAGCGGTCCCGGCGCCACGAACCTCGTGACCGCGATTGCCGACGCGGTGATGGACAGCGTGCCCACGGTGTTCCTCACCGGGCAGGTCCGCACCGACCTGATCGGCACGGACGGCTTCCAGGAGGCCGACATCTCCGGCATCACGATGCCGATCGTGAAGCATTCGATCATGATCCAGGACCCGCGCCAGATCCCGAACGCGATCCATGAGGCATTCCACGTGGCGCGCACTGGACGCCCGGGCCCGGTGCTGGTGGACATCCCACAGGACCTCTCGCGCGCCGACATCTCGTACGAGCCGGTGGCGAGCGTTCACCTGCCGGGCTACCAGCCGACGACCGACGGGAACCTCAAGCAGATCCGGCTCGCCGCCAAGGCGCTGGCGAACGCGCGGCGCCCGGTGATCTACGGCGGCGGCGGCATCGTGAACGCGAACGCGTCCAAGGAGTTCGGCGAGCTCTGCGGGTCCGACCGCTTCCCGGTCACCTGCACGCTGATGGGGCTGGGCGCCTTTCCCGCCGACGACGAGCAGTGGCTCGGGATGCCCGGCATGCACGGCACTCGCACGGCGAACTACTCGATGGACGAGGCCGACCTGATCGTGGCCATCGGAGCGCGCTTCGACGACCGCGTGACCGGCAAGCTCTCGGAGTTCGCGCCGCGGGCGAAGTTCATCCACATCGACGTGGATCCGGCTGAGATCTCGAAGAACGTGCCGGCGCACATCCCGATCGTCGGCGACGCGAAGAACATCCTCCCCAAGCTCACCGCCGAGTACCGCGCGCTCGGGGCCGACCCGGCCCGGCTCGAGGGCTGGTGGCAGCGCATCAAGGGCTGGCAGGAGAAGTACCCGCTCGCCTACGACCAGACCGAGGACGGCGAGATCAAGCCCCAGTACATGGTTCAGGCCATGTTCGAGGCCACCGACGGCCAGGCGATCGTGACCTCGGACGTGGGCCAGCACCAGATGTGGGCGGCGCAGTACTACGGCTTCACGCGCCCGCGCCAGTGGATCAACTCCGGCGGCCTCGGCACGATGGGGTTCGGCCTGCCGTCCGCGATGGGCGCCAAGGTCGCGTGCCCCGACGACGACGTGGTCTGCCTGGCCGGCGACGGCTCGCTGATCATGAACATCCAGGAGCTGGCCACGTGCGTGGACGAGAGCATCCCGGTGAAGATCTTCCTGATGAACAACGGCCACCTCGGGATGGTGCGCCAGTGGCAGGAGCTGTTCTGGGACCGCCGCTACTCGGCGGTGAAGATGGGCGCGAGCCCGGACTGGGTGAAGCTCGCAGAGGCGTTCGGCGCCAAGGGCATGCTGATCACCGACAAGAAGGAGCTGGTGGGCGGCTTCAAGGACGCGCTCGCCGCCGAGGGCCCCGTGCTCGTGGACGTGCGCGTGACCCCCGAGGAGAACTGCTACCCGATGATCCCGGCAGGCCAGGCGGCACGGGACATGGTGGGCTGAGCGATGGGTGAGCCAGGGCACCAAGGAGGTTCTGAACCTCGAGGATCTGCAGGCGAGCGGCGGGATCCGCACAGGCCGCAAGCACATCCTGTCGATCCTCGTGGAGAACAAGCCGGGTGTGCTGGCGCGCATCGCCGGCCTGTTCGCCCGGCGCGGCTTCAACATCGACTCGCTGGCTGTGGGCGCCACGGACGACACGTCGATCTCGCGCATCACGCTGACCCTCGACGGAGCGGCGCACCCGATCGACCAGGTCACGAAGCAGCTCCACAAGCTCGTCCACGTGATCAAGATCCGCGACCTCGAGCCAGAGGAGACCGTGGCCCGCGAGCTGGCGCTGTTCAAGATCTCGTGCCAGGACGGGGACGCCCGCGCCCAGGTGATGCAGTTCACCGAGATCTTCCGCGGCAAGACCGTGGACGTGTCGAAGCGCAGCGTGACCGTCGAGATCACGGGCACCGACGACAAGATCGAGGCATTCGAGGGCATGGTCCGCCCGTTCGGCCTGATCGAGCTGATCCGCACCGGCGAGATCGCCGTGGCGCGCGGCCGAAGCATCACCTAGCGGTATTTCGCCATGCTGTGGGGTGATGACGGTTCGCGTTGCACGCCCGGATGACCGCTTCGCCCTCTCCGGTGCTGCCGTTGAGCGGCTCCACGAGCGCGTCGCGGCGGCCGCGGCGAAGGCGCGGCGGAGCGGCGCCGGCGACGCTGGCCGCGATCACCGTGCCAATCCCGGCCGGAGCTCGACCTCAGTGCTGCCGTTCTGAGCGCCCGGCGGCCAAACGACCGCTTCGCGTGCCTGGAGCAGCCGGACAGGGACGGATTCGTCCTCGGCGGGCCTCGGCGAGGCGCTGACGATCGAGGCGCGTGGGCCGCGGCGCTTCGCGGAGGTGGCCACCCGCGCGCGCGAGCTGGGACGGGAAGCGATCGCCGACGACCCCGCGGAGGACCCGCAGCGCCCACCGGCCGCGGGCCCCGTCTTCATGGGCGGCTTCGCGTTCGCCCACGACGGCGGCGCGTCGCCGGAGTGGTCCAGTCCTGCCGCCGGCGAGCTCGTGCTGCCGGAGGTGGCGCTCGCGCGGCAGGGCGGCGAGGCCCGGCTGACCCTCAGTGCTGCCGTTGAACCCGACGACGACGCGGACGCGGTGGTGGAGAGGCTGCTGCGCGGGCAGCCGAGCTCGCTCCCGCCTCGATGCCGCTCCTCGACCCGGATCCCGTCGCAGCGCACGCGCGTGGCCAGCGCGGCACCGCCCTCGCACTACGAGCACGCCGTGGAGCGCGCCGTGGAGCGGATCCGGGCGGGCGAGCTCGAGAAGGTCGTGCTGGCGCGCGAGGTGCGCGCTCATGCGCCGTCTCCGCACGACCCGGCGGCCGTGTTCGGGGCGCTGCGCGAGCTGTTCCCGGCCTGCTACTGCTGGTGCGTCGGCACGCCGGAGGCGGCGTTCGTGGGCGCCAGCCCCGAGCTGCTCGTGCGCCGCGACGGGCAGCGCGCCCAGACGGTGGCCCTCGCCGGCACCACGCGCCGCAGCGCGGACCCGGCCGTGGACGACCACCTGGGCGAGCAGCTCCTCCAGAGCAAGAAGGACCGCGAGGAGCAGGCGATCGTGGCGCGCCGGATCGAGCGCACGCTCGACCCGGTGAGCCTCTGGGTCGCGGCCGCCGAGCGAGCCGGTGCTCGTGAAGGTGCACAACGTCCAGCACCTGGCCACCCCGATCCGCGCGCAGCTCGCCGACCCGCGTGCCGGCCGTCGAGCTGGTGGGGATGCTGCTTCCGACCCCCGCGGTCGGCGGCGAGCCGCGCGAGGCCGCGCTGCCGCTGATTCCGGCGCTCGAGGGCCTCGACCGCGGCTGGTACGCGGGGGCGGTGGGCTGGACCGACCTTGCCGAGGACGGCGAGTTCTGCGTGGCGCTCCGCTGTGCGCTCCTGAGGGGCTCCGTGGCGCACCTGTACGCCGGCTGCGGCATCGTCAGCGAGTCCGTTCCCGCCGAGGAGCTGGCCGAGACCGAGGTCAAGCTCCAGGCGCTGCTGCCGCTTGTTTCTTGAGACTGCAGACGCCCGCACGTGTGTGAGCGGCCCCTCAGTTGGGGTAGTGAGGATCAATGAGCGCAGCTGGGGCCGGACTGCGCACGGAGGGAGGTCCGGAACCCAAGAAACGTGCCCTAGCGGCAGTTCTGGTCCTCCTTGCAGTTTTAGCCGTCGCAATCCTGCTGTTCCGGGGCGACGGTGGCTACCGCGTGACCGCGGAGTTCGTGAACGCCGGCCAGCTCGTGAAGGGCAACGAGGTGAAGGCCGGCGGCGTGGCGGTCGGGAGCGTCAAGGACATCGACGTGACCCAGGACGGGCGCGCAAAGGTCACGCTCAGCCATCAAGGACGACGACTACCAGCCGCTGCGCCGCGGCACGCGCGTGATGATCAAGCAGGCGTCGCTGTCCGGCATCGCCAACCGCTACGTGGATCTCCAGCTCGGCCCCGCGAACGGGGACGAGATCGACGACGGCGGCGTGATCGGGTCGGACCAGACCGCCACCGCGGTCGAGCTCGACCAGATCTTCGACCTCTTCGACGAGCGCACGCGCACGGGCCTCCAGGACTTCTTCAAGGGCTCCGGCGAGATGCTCCATGGCCGCGGCAGGGAGCTGCGCGAAGGGCGTCCACTACCTGAACCCCGCGCTCAGCACCGGGAGTCGCCTCTTCCAGGAGCTCACCCGCGACGAAGCGCTGCTCGAGCGCTTCCTCGTGGACTCCGGCAGCCTCGTGAACGCCCTCGCCGACCGCCGCGAGGACCTCACCGGGCGTGGTGGGCAACCTGAACGCCACCTTCGGCGCGCTCGGCCGCCAGCAGGACGCCCTCGCCGAGTCGGTGGAGCTCCTCCCGCCGTTCATGCGCCGCGCGAACACCACGTTCGTGAACCTGCGCGCCGCTCTCGACGACGTGGACCCGCTCGTGGACGCGTCGAAGCCCGCCGTGAAGCGACTCGGGCCGTTCCTGGACCAGGCGCGCCTGTTCGTGCGCGACGGCGAGCCCACGATCCGCGACCTGTCCAGGACGATCACGCGCGCGGGTCCCGACAACGACCTGATCGAGCTGATCAAGAGCTTCCCGCCGCTCGCACGCGAGGCCATGGACGAGCGGCGCGTGAACGGCGCCGAGCGCCGGGGCGCCTTCCCGGAGACCACCGACGCGCTCAGGGCGGCCGCGCCCACGATCGCCTTCGGCCGGCCCTACACGTCCGACTTCGTCGGCTGGATGGACGACTTCTCCACGACCGGCGGCTACGACGCGAACGGCGGCTTCTCGCGCGCATGGATCAACTTCTCCGAGATCCTCTTCGGCGCGGGGCCGAAGCTGAAGCAGTTCCGCCGCTGCCCAGGGGCGAACGAGCTTCCCGCGGCCGACGGCAGCAACGTCTTCTCTGCTGACGAGGCGCAGGCGCTCGACTGCGACCCGAACCAGAGGACCGTGGGCCCGTGAAGCGGATGATCGCGGTGCTCGCGCTGGTGCTGGCCCTGGTCTCCGGGGCAGCCCTGTCGGTGGGCGCCAAGGACGACGAGGGCACGGGCAGCAAGACCTACGAGCTGCTCTTCGACAACGCGTTCGGGCTCACCGAGGGCGGCGACTTCAAGGTGGCCGGCGTGCGCGCCGGACAGACGAAGACCTTCAAGGTCACGAAGGTCGACGGCCGGCCGCTCGCGCTCGTGGAGGCCGAGGTCACCGAGCCAGGGCTCGCCGACCTGCGCAAGGACGCGCGCTGTGAGATCCGCCCGCAGTCCTTGATCGGCGAGTACTTCGTGGACTGCCAGCCGGGCGCATCTGAGGAGCGGCTGCCGGACGGTGGCCGAGTGCCGGTGGAGCAGACCAGCTCCACGATCGCGATCGACCTGGTTGGCGACATCATGCGCCGGCCCTACCGGGACCGCTTCCGGCTGATCGTCGGCGAGCTGGGCGCGGGCCTCGCGGGCCGCCCGGGCGACATCAGCGAGGTGCTGCGGCGCGCGCATCCCGCGCTGCGCGAGACGAGCGAGACGCTGCGGATCCTCGGCCGCCAGACGGACACGATCGAGAAGTTCATCGGCGACGCAAACACCGTGGTGGGCGCCCTCGAGGACCGAAAGCAGGACGTGACCCGCTTCGTGCGCGAGGCGGGCGAGACGGCCGAGATCTCGGCCTCGCGCCGCGACGAGCTGGGGGAGAGCTTCGCGCGCCTGCCGGCCTTCCTGGCCGAGCTGGAGCCCTACATGGGCCGCCTCGGGGACCTGACGGAGGCGCAGACGCCTGTCCTGCGCGACCTCGAGTCCTCGGCCGACGAGCTCGACACCTTCCTGACCCGGCTGCGGCCGTTCACGGCAGAGGGCCTGCCGGCCTTCAAGGCGCTCGGAGAGGCGTCCGTGGTGGGGCGCCGGGCGGTGCTGAAGACCACCGAGGAGGTCCGCGAGCTGCGCCGCCTCGCGAAGGACGCGCCCGGCTTCGCCAAGCCCCTGCGCCAGCTGCTCCAGACCATCGATGACCGCTCGCGCGGGGTGGAGCCGGACAGCCGCGCGGCCGCGAGCGGGCCGCCCGCCGGCGACAAGACGCACACCACCTCGAGCCGCGCCGGTTTCACCGGCATGGAGGCGATCTGGAACTTCTTCTACTGGCAGACGCTCTCCACGAACGCGCTCGACGACGTGGGTCACGTGCTGCGGCTGACGGCGCTCGTGAACGAGTGCTCGCCCTACGAGGTCGATCCGAGCGAGGAGCACCTCGAGAGCTGCAACCAGTTCCTCGGCCCGACCCAGCCGGGCGTGACGACGCCGGATCCGACGGCCTCGTCCGCGGCCGCCACCGCCGCTCCGGCGCCCGCGCCTGCCCCTGAGAGCCAGCCCACCGACGCCACCGACCCCGCCCTCGACTTCCTGCTCGGCGAATGAGGCGCGGCGCTCGACAGCTCGGGGCAAGCCCGGTCCTCATCGGGGCGGTCACGGTGATGATCGCGATCGTCGCCGTGTTCATCTCGTACCAGGCGAACAACGGCCTCCCGTTCGTGCCCACCTACGAGTTGAACGCCCAGGTGCCGAACGGCGCGAAGCTCGTGAAGGGCAACGAGGTGCGCGCGGGCGGGTTCCGCGTCGGCATCGTGAAGGACATCAAGAGCGACCGGCAGCAGGTGGACGGCGAGGAGCGCGCCATCGCCGTCCTCGAGCTCAAGCTCGACAAGAGCATCGAGCCGCTGGCTGTGGACACGACCCTGTCGGTGCGCCCGCGCTCCGCCCTTGGCCTCAAGTACGTCGAGCTGATCCCCGGCCGCGCGGACCGCACGTTCCAGAGCGGCGACACGATCCCGATCCGGAACGCGACCGCGAACTCTCCAGAGCTCGAGGACGTGCTCTCCACGTTCCCGCCCGAGACGCGCGCGGACGCCCGGAAGTCGCTCCAGGGCTTCGGGAACTCGATCGCGGGCCGAGGTCCAGCGGTCAACACCACCATCCGCGAGCTCGAGCCCTTCACGCGCTACCTGCTCCCGGTGATGCGCACCCTCTCGGACCCGAAGACCGAGCTGCGCAACTTCTTCCCGGGCCTCGGGGCCGCCGCGGGCGAGGCCGCGCCCGTGGCGCGCGTGCAGGCTCGCTGGTTCGGCGAGATGGCCACCACGTTCGCGGCGATCGGCCGCGATCCCGAGGCGCTGCGGGAGACGATCGAGGAGAGCCCGCCCACGCTTCAGGCCGCCACCGAGTCGTTCCGGGTCCAGACGCCGTTCCTGGCCCGCTTCGCCGCTGTGTCGCGCGACCTTCAGCCCGCCGCCGCGCAGCTGCCGCGCACGCTGCCGCTCGTGAACGACGCCCTCCAGGCCGGCGTGCCCGCCTTCCAGCAGACGCCTCAGCTGGGCGAGGACCTGGAGGCCCTGTTCGTGGCCGCCGAGGAGCTCGGCGACAACCCGAACACGCTGCTCGCGCTGAAGGACCTACGCACGGGCGTGAGGGTCACGCGCCCGGCGCTCGAGTTCGTGGCCCCGTACCAGACCGTCTGCAACTTCCTCGTCTACTTCTTCAACCCGCTCGGCACGCACCAGTCGGCCACGGTGGCCGGCGGCACCACCGAGCGCATCCTCGCCAAGCTGGTCGACACCAACCAGGAGAATTCGCTCGGCTCAACGGAGTCCACGAAGCCGGTCGACGGGGATCCGAACGCGACGCCGCACCAGCAGTCGCTCCACACCCAGTACGGCGGGCCGGCGATCGACGCGAGCGGGCGCGCGGACTGCCAGGCCGGGCAGACGGGCTATCCGAACAGCCTGTCCACGGGCGACCGCTGGAACGCCCAGCACATCGTCGTGGACAGCGACACCCCCGGCCTCGCGGGCGGCACCTTCAAGTCGCGCCAGCTCGGGATCGACCACCTGGAGGACGTGCCGTGAGCGTCTTCAAGGCAGGCATCCTCGCGCTCACGACGCTACTCCTGCTCGCCTACTTCGGCTTCACGAAGGCGAACCCGTTCGCGAACCCGTACGAGCTGAAGGCGATGTTCCGCGACGTGGAGAGCCTGAAGCCGCGCTCCCCGGTGAGGATCGCCGGAGTGGAGGTGGGCAAGGTCACGAAGGTCGAGCCGAAGGACGGCGGCGGCGCGGCCGAGGTGACAATGGAGCTGAAGGGCGACGCCCTTCCGATCCGCGAGGACGCGCGGCTCCAGATCCGCTCGCGCATCTTCCTCGAGGGCAACTTCTTCGTGGACATCCAGCCCGGCTCGCCCTCGAGCGGCGAGCTCGAGGACGGCTCGACCGTGCCGATCACGCAGACGGTCGGGACGGTGACGCTGCCCGAGATCCTCGACACGCTCGACTCGGATGTCCGCGGCGACCTCCAGACCTTCCTCCACGAGTACGGCACCGTCGCGCTCCAGGGCGGTGGCGCCAAGGCGTTCAACCGCGCGATCCCGTCCTTCGAGCCGGCCTACCGCTACGGCGCTCTCACCAACGACGCGCTGCTCGGCGTGGATCCCGACCGCGACGTGCAGCGGCTCCTGAAGGGCCAGCAGAAGACCTTCGCCGCGCTGGGGGAGAACCCCGCGGCGCTCAAGGAGCTCGTGACCGACCTCAACACCACCGCGGGCGCGATCGCGAGCCAGGACGCCGCGCTCGAGGCGGCCGTTCCGGCGCTGCGCGACACGCTGCGGGTGGGCACCCCGGCGCTCGCCGAGCTGAACGCGGCCCTGCCCACGCTCCGGACCTTCTCGCGCGAGGCGCTGCCGGGCGTGCGCTCCTCGGTGCCCGCGCTCGCGGCGGCCACCCCGTGGTTCGCCCAGGCGCGCGGCCTCGTGCAGGAGAGCGAGCTGAAGGGCCTCGCCGCCGACCTGCGGCAGGCGGTGCCGAGCCTGGTGACGCTCAACACGCGCCTGGTGCCGTTCCTCTCGCAGCTGCGCGCGCTCTCCTCGTGCACCAACAGCGTGCTCGTGCCGTTCATGGAGTCGGAGATCCCGAGCCTCGAGGAGGGCAACTCGGGTCACCTCGTGCGCGAGCAGATCAACCGCAGCTTCGTGGGCCTCTCGGGCGAGAGCCGCGTGAACGACGCGAACACGCCGGTGTTCCACGTCCAGGGCGTGAACCCGTTCAAGCTCGCCGCCGGAAAGATCGAGCCGGCCGCACCGCTCGACCCGAACATGCCGCCGCCGCACCGGCCCGACGTGCCGTGTGAGACGCAGGAGCCGCCGAACCTCAACGCACCCGGCGGCGACGCCACGCTCTTCGGAGGCGGACCGTGAGCCTCGCGATCCGCAAGCACTGGAAGGACTTCCTCGCGATCGCCGGCCTCGCGATCCTCGGCCTGGCCATCGCGGTGTACATCCTGGGCCAGCAGAACCTGCGCTTCCCGCTCGTTCAGAAGACGCCGAAGCAGATCAAGATCGAGCTGGCGAACGCGCAGGCCGTGCAGCCCGGCCAGGGCCAGACCGTTCGCGTGGCCGGCGTGGAGGTCGGGCGCATCGCCGACGTGGAGCTCGAGGACGGCGTCGCGGTCGTCACGCTCGACATCGAGCAGGACTACGAGAACCTGATCCGGGACGACGCGACCGCTCTGCTGCGGCCGAAGACCGCGCTGAAGGACATGTTCATCGAGGTGGACCCGGGGAGCGGCAAGCCCGTGCCCGAGGGCGAGCGGATCAGCGTGTCCAACTCCCTGCCGGACATCGACCCCGACGAGGTGTACGCCGCGCTCGACTCCGACACGCGTCCGTACCTGAAGCTGCTCGTGGCGGGGGCCGGCAAGGGCCTGCGCGAGCGCGGGGACGACCTGCGCGAGGTCTTCCGCCGCTTCGAGCCGATCCACCGCGATCTCGCCCTCGTGACCCGCGCCAGCGCGCGCCGCCGCGCAGCGCTCAAGGAGCTGATCCACGACTACGGCCTCCTGATGACCGAGCTGGGCAAGCATCCGCAGGATCTGCGCCGGCTCGTGACCGCGTCGCGCAGCGTGTTCGACGCCCTTGCCAATGAGGACGACGCGATCTCGGCCTCGGTTGCGCAGCTGCCCGCGTCGCTGCGCGCGTCAGAGCGGGCGCTCGGCGAGGTCCAGCAGTTCGCCCCGGTGCTGCGCTCCTCGCTCGAGTCGCTGCGCAAGCCGATCCGCAAGCTCGACGAGACGAACGAGGCTGTGATCCCGTTCCTGCGCCAGACCGAGCCGGCGATCCGCACGCAGATCCGCCCGTTCGTGCGCGCCGCGCGGCCGTGGACCGACGACCTCCGACTGGCGGCCAAGGGCACGGCGAAGGCGATGCCGGACCTGCGGCGCTCCTTCGGCGAGCTGAACCGCTTCTTCAACATCGGCGCGTTCAACCCCGGCGGCGCCGAGGGGCTCGACGGCAAGTCGATCTCGGAGCAGCGCGAGCGCCAGGAGGGCTTCCTCTACTGGCTCGCATGGGTCTCCCAGAACGGCAGCTCGCTGTTCTCGAGCGCCGACGGCCAGGGCCCGTGGCGCCGCGTCACGATCTGCGGCGTCCCCGCCGCCGCGCTCACCGGGATCGTGAATGGCGTGATCGCCGACATCGGCGAGACCAACCCGGCGCTCGCCGACCAGCTCACCGCCGTGACCACCCCCGGCGAAGGCAGCGCCGTCGACCAGCTGCTGGCCACGCAGTTCGGCTCCTGCAACTTCAACGCTCTGCCGTCGGTGCCGCCTCCGGGCAGCGGCGGCGGCGACCCGATCCTGCCGTTGCCCTCCGTCCCGCCACTCCTGCCATGAACAAGAACGCACCCAGCCTCGGACGCATCGCCGCAATGGTCGGGTTCACGCTGTCCGTGGCCGCGCTCCTGATGTTCCTCTGGACCGCCTTCGGCGGAACGCTGCCGCTGGCGCCCGAGAGCTACCGCTTCAAGGCGGCCTTCCCGGAGGCCTCGGCGCTCGTCAAGGAGGCCGACGTGCGCATGGCCGGGGTGAACATCGGCAAGGTCAAGGACAAGGAGCTCGGACCGGGCGGGCGCGCGACGGTCGTGGAGATGGAGCTGGACAGCCGCTTCGCGCCGATCGGCCGCGACGCCCGGGCGATCCTGCGCCAGAAGAGCCTCCTCGGCGAGACCTACGTGGAGCTCACGCCCGGCAGCCCGGACGCCGAGCGGCTCGACGACGGCGCCACGCTCGCCCAGGCGAACGTGGAGGACAGCGTCGAGCTCGACGAGGTCTTCCGCGTCTTCGACCCGCAGACCCGCGACGCCTTCCAGCAGTGGCTGCACGAGGCCGGGATCGTGACCTCGGGCCGGTTCGCGCGCGACTTCAACGACTCGCTCGGGAACGCGGCGCCGTTCTTCGAGGGCGGCGCCGACCTGCTGCGGCCGCTGGCCGAGCAGGAGGTGGCGCTGCGCCAGGTCTTCCGCGACACGGGCCGGGTCTTCACCGCGCTCTCGCGCGAGGACGGCCAGCTGCGCGGGCTGATCACGGGCGGCGACGCCACGTTCGGGGCGCTCGCTTCGCGGGACGACGCGCTCGCCGAGACGTTCGCGGTCTTCCCGACCTTCCTGCGCGAGACGCGCACCACCGTTCGGCGCCTCGAGGCCTTCGCGCGCAACACCGACCCGCTGGTGCGCGACCTGCGCGAGCCGGCTCGGGACCTCGCGCCCACGCTGCGCGACCTCGGCGACCTGTCACCGGACCTCGAGAAGCTGTTCAACCACATCGGCCCGCTCGTGCGCGCGTCGGAGACCGGCGTGCCCGCGGCGGAGCGCTTCCTGGAGGGCGCCGAGCCGGTGCTCGAGGCCACGCACGTGTTCATGCCCGAGCTCAATCCGATCCTGTCCTACCTCGGCTTCGCGCGCGGGCAGCTCGCCCAGTTCATCACGGTGGGCGGCGCTGCACTGGCCGGCAACGGCGAGGGTGGGTACATGGGCAGGGGCGGCGCGGAGCACTACCTCCCGCAGGTCGCGATCATCGACGGTCGCTCGTTCCAGCGCCGCCCGGACCGCCCCCACTGGGAGCGGGCCAATTCCTACATCGCGCCCAACGCCTACGAGCGCGCCACGCCGCTCGGCGTGATCGAGAGCTTCGACTGCAAGGCGAACGGCGGCGAGCAGCGCGACCCGGAGGGCGAGGGCGAGGAAGCCGAGCCGCCATGCTTCGAGGCGCCCCCGCTCCTGTGGGGGAACGAGAAGTTCCCGCGTCTGCGCCGCGGCAAGGCCCCGTTCGTAGAGGCCCCCAAGGGCCGCGAGGGCAGCCAGCCCGCTAGGCCGTAGCGCGTTTCGGCCTGCCCCTCACGGGTACCCGGACGCCATGTTTGAGCGCTACAGGAATCGATTGGATCGCCGCGACCGCGACGACCACGCCCACGACAGCGGCGGGGTTGCGACCGCCACACGCCGCGACACGGACGGCAACGGAGTGGTCGAGGACCGCCCGGTGGCGACTAAGCCAGCGACGCGCGAGACCGTGCGCGACATGCGTGCTCGTCAGCGCGCGGAGTACGGAGGGCTCAACTGGGGCTCGGCCTTCTTCGGCTGGCTGGTTGCGGTGGGCATGGCGGCGATCCTGCTCGGACTGCTGAGCGCGGCCGGAGCGGCCTTCGGCCTCAGCGATGTCAGCGAGTCCGAGGTGAACTCGAACTCGGAGACGATCGGAATCGTGGGCGGCATTCTGCTGATCGCGACCCTCGTAGTCGCGTACTACTGCGGCGGGTACGTGAGCGGGCGCATGTCGCGCTTCGACGGCGCACGCCAGGGCTTCGGCACCTGGGCGATCGGCATGGCCGTGACGATCGTGCTGGCCGTGGCGGGTGCGTTGTTCGGCGCGGAGTACAACATCTACGAGCGGCTGGGCCTTCCGCGCATCCCGGTAGACGAGGGCTCGCTGACGGCGGGCGCCGCGATCGTGCTTGTCGGGGTGGTGATCCTGGCCCTGCTCGCGGCGACGGGCGGCGGCAAGGCCGGTGAGCGCTACCACCGCAGGATCGACCGGTTCGCCTACAAGGACTGAGCGACCCGCTCCACCAACTCACGGTGGAGCGCCACGTTCTGGCGGCGGTCAGTCCGGATCTCTCTGATCCCGGGCCAGAGCGCCGCCAGCTCGACCGCCTCTGACGGGGTCGCGATGTGAGTCTCGTATGCGGCGGGGTCGGCGTGCTCGGCCACGGGCAGGAAGTCGAAGATCCCGCCGCCGCCGTTGTTCACGCAGACGATCTCGAGGTTCACGCCGGCCCGGCGCGCCGCCAACAGGCCGCCGGCGTCGTGCTGCAGCGCCAGCTCCCCGATCAGCACCCAGGTGGGCAGGCCGCTCGCGATGGATGCACCCATGGCCGACGAGACCACGCCGTCGATTCCGTTCGCGCCGCGGTTGGCGAGGAAGCGCAGCCGCTTGGACGACTGGGGGAAGTACGCCTCGACATCGCGAATCGGCATCGAGGAGCTCACCCACACGAGCGCGTCGTCGGGCACGTCAACGGTCGCGAGGCGCTTGCCCTCGAAGCCGTCGGGAGCCGCCTCGAGCGCGTGCCAGACCTTGGCGTCCGCCTCGCGCCAGCCGGCGAGCCAGGCCTCCTCGGGCACCGCGGACCTCATCTCGACCGCGGACGCGAGGGCATCGAGGGTCGGCGCGGCCGCCGCTTGTAGCACCAGCTCCGCGCGCCTCGTGGGCTCATGCCACGCGCCATGCGGGTCAATCACGATCTGTGACGACGCCGCGACAAATGCTCGGAGCGGCTTCGACGTGGGCATGTCGCCCACGCGAAGCACGAGCCCGGGGGCCCTGTTCGCCGCGAACCGGTCGATGCGCAGGAGCACGTCGTAGTGGGCGATCACGTGCGAGCGGTCGTGCTCGCCGCATCTCACGCCGGAGGTCGGCTCCGCGAGCAGGGGCCAGCCCGTCTGGGCAGCGAGGCGCGCGGCCTGTTCTGCGATTCGCTCATGGGTGGGGCCGCACACGATCACCCCGCGAGGCTCCGCCGCGATGCGCTCGGCCAGGGCGTGCACATCGTCGGAATGCGGTGCGCTCGCGTGCTCACGCAGCTCGGTCCACGGGCGGGCGTCCTCGCGGCCCCGCCAGTCGGCCGGGTCGAGCTGCTCCGGGGCCGGCGCCAGCGGCTCGCGCAGCGGGAAATTGAGGTGGACGGGCCCGGGGCGCCCGCCCGCGGCCGTCCAGTACGCACGACAGGCGAGGGCGCGGTGATGGATGGCCGTCTCGCGGCCGGGGTCGTGGGTGCCCACCTCCGCGAACCACTTCGCGGCACTGCCGTAGAGCTTGATCTGGTCGATCGCCTGCCCGGCGCCCACCTCGCGGAGCTCCGGCGGCCGGTCGGCGCTCAGCACGATCAGCGGCACGCGCGCCTCCCAGGCCTCGACCACGGCCGGGTGGAGGTTCGCCGCCGCGGTGCCGGAGGTGCAGGTCACGGCCACCGGCCGCCCGCTCGCCTTCGCCATCCCGAGAGCCACGAATCCGGCCGAGCGCTCGTCGAGCACGGACACCGCCTGGACTCCGTCCTGGGCCGCGAGCGTGAGCGCGAGCGGCGCGTTCCGCGACCCGGGACAGGTCACCGCATGCCGCATCCCACAGCGGTAGAGCTCTTCGACGAAGGCCTGGAGCGGCGCGTAGGTGCGGTTGATCGGGATCATGCTTGAGCGATGGTGCTCTTCATCCCGGGCTTCATGCAGCGTGGCGACGCCTGGCGGCCGGTCGCGGAGCTCCTGCCTGAACGCTATCCGAGCCGGATGCTCGACCACGCTGAGCACACGTTCGAGGGCCGTCTGCGCGAGATCGGTGAGTCCGGGGCCGACGTGCTGGTGGGTTACTCGCTGGGTGGGCGGCTCGCGTTGCGCGCCGCCCTGCGCACGCCCGAGTCCTTCGCCGCTGTGGTGCTCGTGGGAACCACGGCCGGCATCGAGGAAGGCCCGCTGCGCGCCGCGCGTGCCGAGGCCGACGAGAAGCTCGCCTCGTGGATCGAGGCGATGCCGATCGAGGACATCGTCGGGCTCTGGGAGCGCCAGCCGCTGTTCGCCGACCAGTCCGACGCCCTCGTCGAGGCGCAGCGGCCGGGCCGGCTCTCACAGGACCCGCGCTCGCTCGCGCTGCTCCTGCGCACCGCCGGGCAGGGAGTGCTCGAGCCGGTGTGGCACGACCTGCGCGCCCTCGAGCTACCGCTGCTGGCGATCGCCGGCGTGCGCGACGACGGCTACACCCGCGCGGCCAAGCGGCTCGCGTCGACGGCCCCCCGGGGGCGCGCCGCCATCGTGGAGGAGGCCGGCCACGCGCCGCAGCTCCAGCAGCCGGCCACCGTGGCCGCGCTGATTGCGGACTTCCTGGAAGAGACCGAACGGCACCATTGAGGGCGGTTCGCCCGCGGCGCGTAGGACTGTCGGAGTCCTAGGCGGCCAGCTCCGCCACCACGACGTCCTCGAGCGCGCCCGGGTCGGGTGTCACGCCGAGGCCCGGCCCCGCCGGCACCGCGAGCGTGCCGTGACGAGGAAGGTCAAGCGCGCTGGCGAGCGGGGCGTCGAACAGCTGGAGCGTCGCGAGCCCGCACGCGAGCGTCACGTCCTCGGCGGCTGCGAGCTGGAGCGCGGCCGCGATTCCCCACGGGCCGTCGAGCGTGCTGGAGAGGAAGACACCCAGACCGTGATCACGCGCCTCGCGCAGCAGCTCGCGGGCGGGCTTGAAACCCCCGGTGGTCGCCAGCTTCACGTTCACGACGTCGCACGCCTCGAGCTCCACCGCCCGGCGCAGCTCGCGCAGCGAGCTGATCGACTCGTCGGCCGCGATCGGCGTCGACACGCGCTGGCGCACCTCGGCCAGCTCCCGCAGCGACCCGCACGGCTGCTCCACGAGCTCGAGGTCGTGGTCCTCGATCGAGCGGATCGCGTGCACCGCGTCGTCGACCGACCACGCCCCGTTGGCGTCCACCCTCAGGGCCGGCCAGGGCCCGATTGCCTCGCGGACCGCGGCCACGCGCTCCAGGTCGTCGGGTAGCCCCACCTTGAGCTTGAAGCACGCGTAGCCCTCGTTCAGGCCGGCCCGCGCCCGCTCGGCCACCTCGTCCGGCGGCCCGCCGGCCAGCGTCATGTTCACCGGCAGCGCGTCCTTGTGCGGCTCGGCCAGGGGGCGCTCCTCCTGGCGCGCGTGGAGGTCCAGCCGCGCGATCTCCTCGGCGGCACGCACCTGTGGAGGCCGGCGGCCGCCAGCGCCGGTGAGCGCCGCGAGGGCGTGCTCGAGCGGCACTCCGTCGTACGGCTCGAACGGGGCGGCCTCGCCGTAGCCGACGGTGCCGTCACGCGCCTCGAGGCGAAGCAGCAAGAGCTCGCGAGCAGAGACCACCGCGTTCGAGGTCACGAACGGCTCCTTCAGCGGGATCGATAGCCGGAGCACGGATCGCTCCACGCGCGCGCTCACGAGAGCAGCACACCCCCGGCCAAGAGCAGCGAGTACACGGCCAGCAGGCGCCCCGTGGCGGCGAGCGCGCCGTTGAGCGCAGGTCCGTCGGTGCGGGTCCTCACGGTGCGCACGAGCGGCGGCATCAGCGGAAGCGCGGCAAGCGGCAGGAGGAGCCAGGCGGACAGGGCCGGGACGAGCGCCACCGGGATCACGAACGCGAGCGCGACCATGGCCACGAACAGGATGCGAGCTCGTTCGCGGCCGAGCTTCACCGCCAGCGTGCGCTTGCCCGCGCGACGGTCGGTGTCGATGTCGCGCACGTTGTTCACCACGAGGATCGCGGCCGCGAGCAGGCCCACGGGCACGCCCAGCGCCACGGCCTCCCAGCGCAGGTCCTCGGTCTGGACGAAGTACGAGCCCGCCACCGCCACCACGCCGAAGAACATGAACACGAACAGCTCCCCGAGCCCCTCGTATCCGTAGGGGCGCGGACCGCCGGTATAGAGAACGCCGGCCAGGATCGAGGCCGCGCCCACCACCAGCAGCTCCCAGCCGGCGACGGCCGCGAGGTAGAGCCCGGCCGCCACCGCCACGCCGAACGCCACGTAGGTGCCCACGAGCACCCGGCGCGGAGGCATGAGGCCGCCGGCCGTGACCCTCACCGGGCCGAGCCGGTCCTCGGTGTCGGCGCCGCGCCGCGCGTCCGAGTAGTCGTTCGAGAGGTTCGTGCCGATCTGGATGAAGACGCTGCCGAGCATCGCGGCCACGAACGGGAGCGCGCGGAAGGTGTCCTCGGACCCGGCCAGCGCCGTTCCCACCAGCACCGGCGCAATCGCGGCGGGCAGCGTCCGCGGCCGCGCCGCGAGCAGCCAGAGGCGCAGGTGGCTCAAGGCCGCTTCGGGAACTTCCCGAAGTCCGGGCGGCGCTTCTCGCGGTAGGCGTCCCGGCCCTCCTGCGCCTCCTCGCTTCCGTAGAAGAGCAGGTTCGCGTCGTGGGCCAGCTGCTGGATCCCGGCGAGGCCGTCCTCCGCCGCGTTGAAGCTCGCCTTCAGGAGCCTCAGCGAAAACGGCGAGAGCTGAAGCATCTCCCGGCACCAGGCCACAGTCTCCTCCTCGAGCTCCTCCAGGGGCACCACACGGTTCACGAGACCCATGTCGAGCGCCTCGTCCGCGCTGTACTGGCGGCAGAGGAACCAGATCTCCTTCGCCTTCTTCGGGCCGACGATGTTGGCGAGCAGCCCCGCGCCGAAGCCGCCGTCGAAGCTGCCGACCTTCGGGCCGGTCTGGCCGAAGCGCGCGTTGTCGGCCGCGATCGTGAGGTCGCACACCACGTGCAGCACCTGGCCGCCGCCCACCGCGTATCCGGCCACCATCGCGACGATCGGCTTCGGCAGGCGCCGCATCTGCACGTGCAGGTCCGTCACGTGGAAGCGGCCGACGCTGGCCCCGCTGGGCACGTAGCCGCTGTCGCCGCGCACGTTCTGGTCGCCGCCCGAGCAGAAGGCCAGCGGCCCCTCGCCGGTGAGGACGATCACGCCGACCGAGGTGTCCTCGCGCGCCCGCTCCAGTGCGTCCGAGATCTCGATGAGCGTCTCGGGCCGGAACGCGTTGCGCACCTCCGGGCGGTCGATCGTGATCTTGGCGATGCCGTCCGCGAGCTCGAAGCGGATGTCGTCGTAGTCGCCCGCGCTCTGCCAGTCGGCTGCGGGGCGGATGGTGCGGGTCGTGGCCATGCGGGCCGTAGGTTAGTTGCGCCGGAGAGCTGCGCTACCGCTGCCGTTCGCCCGCAGACACGGCCGCGCCTCCGAATCGCCGCCGCAGCCGCCGGTGGCGGTGGCGGAAGAGGGCGCCGACGATCGGGCGGGCCACGCGCCGCGGCACGAGCAGGCGCGGTTCGAAGCTGAGCCGGTCGCGCAGCATGCACGCGCCGTCGCCGTCCGGGTCGATCCAGCGCTCGTGCTCCCACACGCGCATGCTGAGCATCCGCGAGCGCTCGTGGAATCCGCGGCCGGGCTCCAGCTCGATCAGCGTGATGTCGTCGTAGTCCACGGGCACCACGCCGAACAGCAGCACCCAGCTGCGAAAGATGCGCTCGCCGAGTCGCACCTCAGACGGGTCCAGCGAGCGCAGGTCGCGCGGCGCGGTCATCCGCAGGAGCGGACGCAGCTCGTCGTTCACGCCGTCGAACGACGAGGCGTGCTCCCATACTCGGCCGGCTGGGGCGTCCAGTCTCGATGTCACGCAAACGGGCTCCATTAAGCTCTCGCGCCTCATGATCTACGACAAGGACGCCGATCTTTCCAAGCTCGACGGCAAGACCGTGGCCATCCTCGGCTATGGCTCCCAGGGACACGCCCACGCGCTCAACCTGAAGGACTCGGGCGTGAACGTGCTGGTGGGGCTGCGGGAGGACTCGTCCTCGGTGGAGAAGGCGAAGGCCGACGGGCTGCGTGTGGCGTCGATCGCGGATGCCGCCAGCGAGGGCGACGTGGTGATGGTGCTGCTTCCCGACGAGCAGCAGGCCCAGGTCTGGGAGAGCGAGATCCGCGACGGGATCGCGCCGGGCAACCTCGTGATGTTCGCCCACGGCTTCTCGATCCACTTCGACCAGATCGATCCCGGGCCCGAGGTGGACGTGGGGATGGCGGCGCCGAAGGGCCCCGGGCACCTGGTCCGGCGCCAGTTCGTGGACGGGAACGGCGTGCCCGGGCTCGTGGCGATCCACCAGGACGCGAGCGGCTCCGCACGCGACATGGTGCTGGCCTACGCCCGCGGCATCGGCTGCACGCGCGCCGGCGTGATCGAGACCACGTTCAAGGACGAGACGGAGACCGACCTGTTCGGCGAGCAGGCGGTGCTCTGCGGAGGAGTCACGGAGCTGGTGCGCGCCGGCTACGAGACGCTCGTGGACGCCGGCTACGACCCGCGGCTCGCGTACTTCGAGTGCCTGCACGAGCTGAAGCTGATCGTGGACCTGATGTACGAGAAGGGCATCAGCGGCATGCGCTACTCGATCTCGAACACGGCGGAGTACGGTGACCTCACGCGCGGGAAGCGGATCATCGGCGAGCCGACGCGAGAGGCCATGAAGCAGATCCTGGGAGAGATCCAGTCGGGGGACTTCGCGCGCGAGTGGATCGCGGAGAACAAGGCTGGCCAGGAGAACTTCATGCGCATGCGCGAGGAGCAGAAGGACCACCAGGTCGAGCGCGAGGGCAAGGAGCTGCGCGCGATGATGGACTGGATCGACACGGAGTTCTGATGGAGGAGAGGAGCGGCGACAGGGAGGACCAGGGTTTCCTCCCACCGGAGCCGGCTGGCCCCGAGCCCGAGCTCGGTGACCGCCCACCGCAGGCTCCGCCGCCGCCCCCACTGCCGCAGGCCCCGCCGCCGCAGTCGACCTACGGGTATCCGCCGCCTCCGCCGGGTTACGGCCAGCCACCGCCGCCCGGCCAGGCCTACCCGCCACCGCCGCCCGGCCAGGCCTACCCGCCACCGCCGCCCGGCCAGGCCTACCCGCCACCGCCCGGCTACGCCTATCCGCCTCAGCCGTGGGGCTATCCCCAGCAGCCGCCCGTGCCGGACAACGGGCAGGCCGTGGCGGGCTTCGTCTTCTCGCTCGTGGCAGTCGGGCTGCTCGTCATCTCCGCCGGACTGTCCACGATCGTCTCGATTGGCTGCGCGATCGTCGGGATCATCTGCTCGCGGAACGGAAAGAAGAAGGTCGATGCGGGGGAGACCCCGAAGCACCGCGGCCTGGCGCAGGCGGGGTACATCATCGGCTGGGTGAGCCTCGGGCTCTCGATCCTCGCGACGATCGCGTGGATCCTTGTGATCGTGATCGCCGCGACAGAGGACAGCTCGGATAGTGAGCCCCTGTTCGAGAGCGTGCGCGCGGCGGCGCGGATCATCGGGGGCTGACGCTATTCTCGGCCGTTCGTGCCGAACCCCTACGTGAAGCAGTATCTGATGACCGCCGGCCCGACGCCGCTGCCTCCCGCCGTATCGCAGGTGATGGCCGAGCCGATGGTCTACCACCGGGCGCCGGCCTTCGTGGAGGTCTACGCGCGTGTCCTGAAGCGCCTCAAGCACCTGTTCGGGACCCAGAACGAGGTGCAGGTCTTCACGGCGTCCGGGAGCGGGGCGCTCGAGTCCGCGGTCGCGAACCTCGTGCGGCCCGGGGAGCCGACCCTGGTGGCGTCGTGCGGCAAGTTCGGCGAGCGCTGGTTCGAGCTCTGCGAGGCCTACGGCGCCGAGACGATCCACTGGGAGACCGAGTGGGGCCGCAAGGTCGATCCCGGCGAGCTCGACCGGCTGCTGAGCGAGAACGATCGCGTCGAGCTGGTCTTCACCACCTTCTCCGAGACGTCCACCGGCGTGGTGAACGACATCCGCGAGCTGACCGAGGTCGCGCACAAGCACGGCGCCCTGATCGCGGTGGACGCGGTCTCCGGGCTCGGCGCGGTTCCGCTCCCGCAGGACGGGTGGGGCGTGGACGTGGTGGTGGCCGGGTCGCAGAAGGCGCTGATGGCGCCGCCGGGGCTCAGCTTCGCCAGCGCGAACGATGCGGCCCTCGCCCGCGCGCGCGGCATTCCGGGCCGGCGCTACTACTTCGACTGGGAGCGCACAGTGAGCGGCCAGCGCAAGGATCCGCCGGACAGCCCGTTCACGCCGGCGGTGGGCCTCGTCAAGGCACTCGACGTGGCGCTCGGGATGATCGAGAACGAGGGCCTCGAGCAGGTCTATGAGCGGCACGCGCTGTTGGGACGCGCCACGCGCGAGGCGGCCAGGGCACTCGACCTCGAGCTGCTCGGCGGTGCTCCCGACGACAACGCCAACGTCGTGACCGCAATGCTCCTTCCCGACGGGATCGACGGTGGCAGCGTCCCGAAGCTGATGCGCGACAAGTTCGGCGTGACCATCGCGGGCGGCCAGGGCAAGCTGAAGGGCAAGATCGCCCGCGTCGCCCACTGCGGCTACTTCGGCGCCTTCGACATCATCGTGACGGTCTCGGCGCTCGAGATGGCGCTGCGGGAGCTCGGCCACGAGGTCGAGCCGGGCGCGGGCGTGGCGGCCGCGCAGCGCGTCTTCTCCGACGCGGGCGTCGCAATCCACGCGTGAAGGTCCTCGTCGCGGAGAAGATCGGCAACGCCGGCGTTCAGCTGCTGCGGGACGCCGGGCTCGAGGTCGAGATCGGGACGGAGTGGTCCCAGGACGAGCTCGAGCGGCGGATCGGCGAGTTCGAAGGCATCCTGATCCGCTCGGCCACGCAGCTCGACGCCGGCCTGCTCGAGCGAGCCGAGCGGCTGAAGGCGGTCGGGCGCGCGGGCGTGGGTGTGGACAACGTGGACGTGGACGCGGCCACGAAGCGCGGGGTGATCGTGGCGAACGCGCCCCAGTCCAACGTGATCACCGCCGCGGAGCACACGCTCGCCCTGCTGCTCGCACTCGCGCGCAAGGTGCCGCAGGCGCACGGGTCGCTCACCGGCGGGGCGTGGGACCGCGCGGAGTTCAGCGGCGTGGAGGTCTACGAGAAGACGCTCGGCGTGCTCGGCTTTGGCCGCATCGGCCAGCTCGTCTCGCAGCGGGCGCTCGGCTTCGGGATGCACGTGGTGGCCTTCGACGCCTACGTCTCGGAGGAGCGCTTCCGCGAGCTCGGCGTGGAGCGCGCCGAGTCCTCCGAGGACCTGTACGGGCGAGCGGACTTCGTGACGGTGCATCTGCCGGTCACCGCCGAGACCGAGAACTGGCTCGACGCGGACGCCTTCGCCGCGATGAAGGACGGCGTGCGGGTGATCAACGTGGCCCGCGGCAAGCTGATGGACGAGAAGGCGCTGTGCGCCGCGCTTGACTCCGGCAAGGTGGCGGGAGCGGCGCTCGACGTCTTTCGCGAGGAGCCCGCCACCGACAACCCGCTGTTCGACTATCCGAACGTCGTGGTCACGCCGCACCTCGGCGCCTCGACGACCGAGGCCACGGACCGCGCCGGCTACCAGGCTGCCGAGCAGGTGGTGGCCGCGCTCACCGGCGGCGTCGTCACGAGCGCGGTGAACGTGCCGTCCATCGCGCCGGAGGACCTCGATGCGCTGGGGCCGTTCCTCCCGCTGGCCCATGACCTCGGGCGGATCGCGAGCACGCTCGCCGAGCGCACGTCGGTGGACGCCGTGGAGATCGAGTACCTGGGCCGCATCGCCGACCGCGACACCCGGCTGCTGACCGTCCAGGTTCTGAAGGGCGTGCTGGGAGGTCACATCGAGGAGGAGGTCAACGAGGTGAACGCGCCCACGATCGCCGAGGAGCGCGGCATCGCGGTCTCCGAGACGAGCAGCTCACACGCACGCGACTTCACCGACCTTCTGCGCGTGGCGGTGGTGAGCGGCGGCGAGCGGACCAGGGTGGTCGGCACGACGCTCGGCCAGATGCACCGCCCGCACCTCCTGGAGGCGTGGGGGTCCCGCTTCAACCTCCAACTCGAGGGCCATCTCGCCGTGTTCCGCTACGAGGACCGCCCGGGGATGCTGGGCCGGGTGGGCACGGAGCTCGGCAACCGAGGCATCAACATCATCTCGGCCGCGGTGGGCCGCCAACCCGAGAGCGGCGGAGGCGCCGTGATGATCGTGACCGCCGACAGCCCCGTTCCGCGCGACGTCGTGGACGGGATCGTGGCCGGCGACGGCTTCGTCGCCGGGCGCGTGGTCAGTCTCTAGCCGAGCGCCGCGCGCAGGTCGTCCACGAGGTCCTCGGCGGCCTCCACGCCGCACGAGAGGCGGATCAGGTCGGCGGGCACGGCGGCCGCGGAGTCCTCCACGGACTGGTGGGTCATCGCCTGCGGCACCTCGATCAGGGACTCGACCCCGCCGAGCGACTCCGCGAGCAGGAAGATCTCGGTGGCGGCCGCGATCCGCGTGGCCTCGGGATGCCGGAAGGAGACCATCCCGCCGAAGCCGGGCCAGCGAACGTCCTCGACTCCCGGGGCGCCGCCGAGGAAGTCGCTGACGGCACGGCCGTTCTCCGTGTGCGCCATCACCCGCAGGTGCAGGGTGCGAAGGCCGCGGTGGACGAGGAAGCAGTCGAACGGACCGGGCACCGCGCCGATCGAGTTCTGCACGAAGCGCACGCGCTCGTGGAGGCCCTCGTCGGCCACCACGACCGCGCCGCCCACGACGTCCGAGTGGCCACCGAGGTACTTGGTGGCCGAGTGCACCACGGCGTCGGCCCCGAGCTCGAGCGGGCGTTGGATGATCGGCGTGGCGAACGTGTTGTCCACGGCGACGATCGCGTCCTGCTTGCGCTCCACCACGGCGCCGATGTCGACCACGTGCAGGAGCGGGTTCGTGGGCGTCTCGACCCAGATCAGCCTGGTCTCCGGACGCACCGCCCGCTCGACCGAGTCGAGGTCGGTCTGGTCGACCATGTCGTACTCCACGCCGAAGCGGCTGAGCACCTTGTCCACGAGGCGGTAGGTGCCGCCGTAGAGGTCCTGCGGCAGGACAACGTGGTCGCCGGCGGAGCAGTGCGCGGTGAGCAGCGCGTGCGTTGCGGCCATGCCGCTCGAGAACGCCGATCCCAGGCCACCTTCCAGCTCGCCAATGGCCCGCTCCAGGGCTGCGCGGGTGGGGTTGGCGGAGCGTGCGTAGTCGTAGCCCTCCACGAACTCGCCTGGGCTCGGTTGCACGTAGGTCGAGGTCTGGTGGATCGGCGGCACCACGGACCGAAACGCCGGATCGGCGTCGAGGCCGGCGTGCACCACACGCGTAGCGAGGCGCGCCTTGCGCGAGGGCGCGGGCTGGCCCGCGCCGGAGCGACGCCCTCCAGTCACTTCGCCAGCGACTCGAGCAGGTCGGCACGCGTGACGATGCCGGCCGCGCGCCCGTCCATGTTCACGAGCAGGGCCTCGCGCCTGTCTGCGAGCAGCTCCACCGCCTCGCGCACGCCGTCCTCGGCGGCGATCGCGGGGAAGGGCGCCTCCATCACAGCGACGATCTCGGCCGCAAGCAGCGCGGGATCGTCCATGGCATGGCGGAGCAGGCCGCGCTCGCTCACCGAGCCGACCACGGTGTGCGGGTCGTGCGCGGACACGACGGGCAGCTGCGAGACGCGGTGCTCGTGCAGCAGCGCCACGGCGTCGCGCACCTGGGCGTGCGTCTCGACCGTGAGCAGCGGCGGGATCTCACCCTCGGCGTGCTTGCGCCTCAGCACGTCGCCCACCGTCTGCTCCGCCGCGCGCTCCAGGAAGCCGTATTGGCGCATCCACGCGTCGTTGAAGACCTTCGACAGGTAGGAGCGGCCGCCGTCCGGCAGGATCAGCGCGACCATGGCCGACGGGTCGTTCAGCTCGCGCGCCACCTGGTAGGCGGCGTACAGCGCGAGCCCGCCGGAGCCGCCGGCGAGGATGCCCTCCGTCTCTGCGAGCTTGCGCGTCCAGAGGAACGAGTCCCGGTCCGACACCGTGATGTAGCGGTCGACGACCTGTGGGTCGTAGGTCTCCGGCCAGAAGTCCTCGCCCACGCCCTCGACCAGGTAGGGCTTCACGCCCTCCTCGCCGCCCGAGTAGATCGAGCCGACGGGGTCCGCGCCGATGATCTGGATGTCGGGCTTCTGCTCGCGCAGGTAGCGCCCGACGCCGGTGATCGTGCCGCCGGTGCCCACTCCCACCACGAGGTGCGTGATCAGACCGCCCGACTGGCTCCACAGCTCGGGGCCGGTGGTGCGGTAGTGCGCCTCCGGGTTCGCCGGGTTGCGGTACTGGTTCGGCTGGAATGCGCCCGGGATCTCCTCGGTGAGGCGATCGGCCACTCGGTAGTAGGACTCCGGCGAGTCCGGCGACACCTCGGTCGGAGCCACCACCACCTCGGCGCCGTAGGCGCGCAGGAGGTCGATCTTCTCCTTCGACATCTTGTCCGGCATCACGGCGATCACGCGGTAGCCCTTCAGCGCCGCGGCGATGGCCAGGCCGGTGCCCGTGTTTCCGCTCGTGGGCTCGACGATCGTGCCGCCCGGCCGCAGCTTGCCGTCGCGCTCGGCCGCCTCGACCAGGGCGATCGCGGCGCGGTCCTTGATCGAGCCACCCGGGTTGAGCGCCTCCACCTTTGCCACGAGCTGCGGCGTGAGGTCCTTGCCGAGCCGCGAGAGGCGCACGAGCGGCGTATCGCCCACTGCATCGAGGATTGAGTCCTTCACGTCGATGCTGGTGCCAGAGGCTGTTCTCATCGCCGCTTCGACGATATAGGGTGTGGACGCGGGATGAAGGCCCTCGTGATCACCGAGCACGGTCCGCCGGACGTGCTGCGCGTCGAGGAGCGCCCCGACCCAGCGCCGGGCCGCGGCGAGGTGCGCGTTCGCGTGCGCGCCGCCGGAGTGAACTTCGCCGACCTGCTCGGCCGCGTGGGCCTCTACCCCGACGCACCGAAGCCTCCGTGCGTTGTCGGCTACGAGGTGGCCGGAGACGTGGACGCGGTGGGGGAGGGCGTGGAGAACTTCGTGGTCGGGCAGCGCGTGATGGGCGGCTGCCGGTTCGGCGGCTACGCGCAGCTGGCCGTGACCCAAGCGAGCTCGCTGGTGCCGATGCCCGATGCCTGGACCTACAGCGAGGGCGCGGCCATGCCCGTGACCTATGCCACCGCCTACGCCGGCCTGATTCGCTACGGCGGCCTGCGGGCCGGAGAGCGAGTGCTGATCCAGGCGGCGGCCGGTGGCGTGGGCGTGGCCGCCACTCAGATCGCCAAGCTGATCGGCGCCGAGATCTACGGCACCGCGAGCCCCAGCAAGCACGACGCGATCCGCGGCTTCGGCGTCGACCACCCGGTCGACTACCGCACGCACGACGTGGTCGACGAGGTCCGTCGCATCTCGGGCGAGAAGCACCCGATCGACCTCGCGCTCGACGCGATCGGCGGTCGCAGCTTCAAGCAGAGCTTCGCGCTGCTGCGGGCCGGCGGCCGGCTCGTCTGCTTCGGAGCCTCCGAGGTGCAGGCGGGCGAGCGCCGCAGCCCGCTGCGCGCCCTGCGCGTGATCGCCCAGATGCCTCGCTTCAACCCGCTCAAGCTGATGAGCGAGTCGAAATCGGTGATCGGCCTCAACATGCTCACCCTGTGGGACGCCAAGCAGTCGCTGGACGAGCTGATCGAGCCGATCCGCGCCTGGATCGACGACGGCAGCCTGCGGCCCGTCGTGGCGAGGGAGTTCCGGCTGGACGACGGGGCCGCCGCGCACCGCTACGTGCACGAGCGCAGCAACGTCGGCAAGGTCGTGCTGACGCTCTAGCCCGCCGCGCAGCCGGGTGGGTCATCTCGGTTGCTATATCCGCTACTCAGATGACACACCCGACGGGCTCGCCCATGAATGCTGCTGTTTCGGGTCGCCGTGTACGCTTGATGGCGTGTCGTTCCTGGCCGGCCTTCGACTTCCGCTCCTCCTCCCCTTCGGGGGATGAACGGTGCGTGACCCGAAGGAACGCGACGAAGCAGGAGCGACATGGACCGCAGTGAGAAGGACCGAGTAAAGATCTTCGACACGACCCTGCGCGACGGGGAGCAGTCGCCGGGGATCTCGCTGAACAAGCAGGAGAAGCTCGAGATCGCGCACCAGCTGGCGCGGCTCGGGGTGGACGTGATCGAGGCCGGGTTCCCGATCTCGTCCCCGGGCGACTTCGAGGCCGTCCAGGCGATCGCGCGCGACGTGCACGGGCCGGTGATCTGTGGCCTGGCACGCGCCAACGCACAGGACGTCGACGCCGCCTGGAACGCCATCAAGGACTCCGAGCGCCCGCGCATCCACACCTTCATCTCGACGAGCGACATCCACATAGAGCACCAGCTCCAGTCGACTCGCGAGGACGTGAAGGGCCAGGCGCGGGCGGCCGTGGCCCAGGCGCGCGAGCACTGCGACGACGTGGAGTTCTCGCCGATGGACGCCACCCGCTCCGAGCTCGCGTTCACCGCCGAGGTGCTGCAGATCGCGCTCGACGAGGGCGCCACGACGATCAACGTGCCGGACACGGTGGGCTACTCGATGCCTGAGGAGTACGCGGAGATGTGGCACGAGCTCTACCGGCTCGTGCCCGGCCTGGCCGACGTGACCACCTCGGTGCACTGCCACGACGACCTCGGCGTGGCGGTGGCGAACTCGTTCGCCGGCGTGAGGGCGGGCTGTCGCCAGGTGGAGTGTGCGATCAACGGCATCGGCGAGCGCGCCGGGAACGCCTCGCTCGAGGAGCTCGTGATGCTCTTCCACACGCGCGAGGCGGCGCACGGGCTCTGGAGCGGCGTGGACACGCGCGAGATAGCGCGCACGAGCCGCATGGTCTCCCGCCTGACCGGCTACCAGGTGCCGCCGAACAAGGCGATCGTGGGCCGCAACGCCTTCGCGCACGAGTCCGGCATCCACCAGGACGGCGTCCTCAAGGAGCGCACCACCTACGAGATCATGGACGCCACCACGATCGGACTCGAGACGAACTCGCTCGTGCTCGGCAAGCACTCCGGGCGCCACGCGCTGCGCAACGCGCTCGAGGAGCTTGGCTTCAAGGTCGAGGGCGCGGCGCTCAACACCGCGTTCAAGCGCTTCAAGGAGCTGGCTGACAAGAAGAAGAAGGTCACGGCGCTTGACCTCGAGGCGATCGTCTCCGACGAGATGAAGCAGGCGCCCGCGGCCTTCGAGCTCGTGTCGTTCGACATCGAGGCGTCCTCCACGCGCTCGCCGCTCGCCCATGTGCAGGTGCGCATCCCTGACGGTGAGGTCGAGTCGGGGAGCTTCACGGGCGACGGCCCCGTGGATGCCTTCTTCAGCGCGCTCAATGCCGCCATCGGCCGCGAGGCGCGGCTGAAGGAGTACCACGTGTCCGCGGTCACCGGCGGGCGCGACGCGCTCGGCGAGGTGAGCGTGCTGCTCGAGCTGAACGGCCAGCTCGCATCGGGGGTCGGCGTGTCCACGGACATCCTCGAGGCATCCGGCAAGGCGTACCTGCGCGCGATCTCGAACGCGATCGCGAACGACGTCGCGGCCGAGGCCGAGCGCGTGCTCGAGCGCGAGGCCAAGAAAACACCCACCCCATAGGAGTTAGCGCCGCCGGATTGGGTAGGCGGCCGTATGAAGAAACTCCTCTTAGCCGCGTTCTGCATCGTTGCCCTGCTGGCGCCCGCGGCCGCCGAAGCGAAGGGCAAGGCCGCCGCACGCGATGACGGCAAGGTCACCGTCGACGTCCAGATCAAGCGCTTCGCGCTGTCGGGACGGAAGGTCGTGGCCCGCGGTGTCCTCACCAGCAAGGTCGAGGGGGCGGGGGAGAGCCAGGCAGCTAAGAAGGCCGTGACCTTCGCGGTCGCGGCAGTCAAGGGCCGCTGCCACGTGCTCACCCTCAACCTGAAGGATCTGCAGCTCGACCTGCTCGGTCTGCGGGTCGATCTGAGCGAGGTCAACCTCCTGCTCTACGCGGTCCCCCGCGGTAACGGCAGCGGGGTCCTCGGCAGGCTGTTCTGCTCGCTGTCGCGAAGCACGATCCGGCTTGGCCGCGGCGCGAGCGCCAGCGCCGACACGAGCCACGCACAGAGGGTCGTGCGCTCGCTGAACACCCGCATCAAGGACAAGCCGATGCGTGCGTTCAGGGCCACGGCGCACCTGTCCGCGGACGAAGGCGCGTCCGCCGCGCAGGCCGCCCCGAGCTGTCGGGTCCTGAACCTGATCCTCGGGCCGCTCGACCTGAACCTGCTCGGCCTCGTGGTCGAGCTGTTCGGGCCGAACCGCAGGGCTCCGGTCACTCTCACGATCACGTCGTTCCCAGGCCAGGGCGTGCTGGGCGACCTGTTCTGCAGCCTGTCGGGAGGTCCGCGCTAGCAATACGGCAGAATCGGCGCCTTGGCCGCCGAACTCTTCACGATTCGAGACGGTGAGCGCACCATCCGTTTCGGGGAGGGTTCAGCGGCTGAGGCGCCCGATCTGCTGGCGCAGTCGGGCTTCGGCAAGTACGCGCTCCTGACCACCGAGCGGGCCGAGGGAAGCGCGCCGCTCGACGAGGCGGCCACTCAGGTGGTGTACGTGCCGCCGGGGCTCGTGGACGAGATCTCGGCCACCCTGTTGGGCGATCTCATGGAGGTGCCGCTCGTGGCCCTGGGGGGCGGGCGCGTGATCGACACGGCCAAGGCGATCGGCGGAGTCACCGGCTTATCGGTGGCGGCGATCCCGACCACTCTCTCCGGGGCCGAGCTCACACCCTTCCACCGCACTCCCGCGGGAGTGGAGGGTGCACGCATGGTGCGCCCGTCGCTGGTGGTGGCGGACCCGCTTCTGATGGCCTCGCAGCCGGCGACGGAGCTGGCCGCGAGCGCCATGAACGCGCTGGCGCACGGGATGGAGGCGCTCTACACGCCGCTCGCGAACCCGATCGCCGAGCAGGCGGCCCTGCGGGGCGCGGCCCTCATCGCCTCCGACGACGTTGCACTCGGTGCCCTCTTGTGTGGCTGGGCATCGGGAATGACGGGCTTCGCGGTACACCACGCCACCTGCCAGCTGCTTGTCCGCAGTGCCGGCTCGCCGCACGCGCAGACGAACGCCGTGATGCTGCCGCACTTCGCCGGCATGATGGCCGGCCGCGTGCCGCGTGTCATGGGCGAGTTCGCGCGCGCCCTCGGGGACCCCGACGGCAGCCCGGAAGCGGCCGCCGGCAGGGCCGCGAAGCTCTCGGAGCGCAGCGGCCACACCCGCCTGGCCCCGCTCGGCGTGGAGGAGGAGCAGCTCCCCGGCGTGGCTGCCGCGGTGATGGAGCACCCGGCGCTGGCGCAAACTCCCGACCCGCCCGCGGAGGAGGAGCTCCTGGCCCTCCTGCGGGCAGCGCTGTAGGGCGTCGGTGACGCCGCCGGGAGTTGTGGACAGGCGTCCGTCCGCTGCGCTGCTGCGGATTGCCAACCCGTTCATGCGGGTGCTCCTCGGCTCCCCGCTCGGCCGGTTGGTCCGGGGGACCGCCGTGCTCGGCTTCGCGGGTCGCAGGAGCGGCCGGACCTACAGGATCGTCGTGGGGCTGCATGACGTGGATGGCGTGCGGGTCGTGTTCACCCCAGCGCGCTGGCGCCTCAACTTTCGAGGCGGGGCTCCCGTGACCGTGAGGCACAGGGGCCGCACCCTCACCGGCAGCGGGACGCTCATCGAGGATCCGGATGCGGTCGCGGCGGCCTTTCAGCAGTCATCGACGGCGGTGTGGCGCCGCGGCTGCTTGGCGTGCGCGTCGAGTCGGGGCACCGCCTGACCGCGCAGGACATGCGCGCCGTCGGGCGGGCGATGGTTCGGGTCGAGCTCGCCGGGTAGGATCCCGGCGCATGGCCGGACCCCTGGAAGGCCGCGTGGCTGCCGTGACCGGCGCCTCGTCGGGAATCGGAGAGGCCACCGCGCGCGCCCTGTCGGCCGCCGGCGCGAGCGTGGTGCTCGGCGCCCGTCGCGCAGATCGTCTCGAGGCGCTGGCGGACAGCCTCGAGGGCCCGACGCTCGTGAAAGAGGTCGACGTGACCGACGAGGAGCAGGCGCGCGGCTTCATCGGTGCGGCGCAGGACGAGCTCGGCGGGCTCCACATCCTCGTCAACAACGCCGGACTGATGCTGCTCGGCCCGGTCGCGGACGCGGACACCGAGGACTGGCGCCAGATGATCGCCGTGAACCTGCTCGGACTCCTCTACTGCACCCACGCGGCGCTGCCGGTGATCGCCGGGGCCGGGGGAGGGGATGTCGTGAACGTGTCCTCCGTGGCAGGCCGCCGCGCCGACGCGGGCGCCGCCGTCTACAACATGACCAAGTTCGGCGTGCACGCGTTCTCGGAGGCGCTCCGGCAGGAGGCGCTCCACCAGGGCATCCGCGTGACCACGGTTGCGCCCGGCTTCGTCGAGACCGAGCTGCAGGGCCACAACACGAACCCGCTGGTGCGCCAGGCGATGGAGCGCTCGCGCGAGCAGATCGGCGAGGTGCTGCGCGCCGAGGACATAGCCGAGGCGATCCTGCACGCGGTGACCCGCCCCGCGCACGTCTGCGTGAACGAGGTCGTGGTGCGCCCGACCCGCCAGGCGCGCTAGCGCAGCCAACGGCAACCAGCGCCAGTATCGCGTACAGAAGTACGTGATAACGTACGCCGCGTGTCGATGAACGGTTCATTCGGCGGTCGTATCAGGAACCTTCGTGAGGCCATGGACCTGTCGCTGCGCGACCTCGCGGACCGCAGCGGAGTGTCCGCTCCGATGCTCTCCCAGGTGGAGCGCGGTGAAACGAGCCCCACGCTAGCGCTGGCCGAGCGAATTGCCGGCGGCCTCGAGCTGACGCTGTCGCAGCTGCTGCGCCTCGACGAGGGCGACGGCGTGAGCGTGGTACGGGCGGACGAGCGCCGCCGTGGCGGCGGGCGCCACCACCGCTACGAGGTCCTGACTCCGCCGCTGCCCGGCCTGCGTGCCGAGGTGTCCCTGCACTCGCTCGCCGCGGGCGCATCGACCGCCGGCCCGGACGACCCGCCCATGCACGAGCCCGGCAGCCGCGAGACGGCCGTGGTCGAGATCGGGCCGGTCCGCTTTATCTGCGGCGGGACGACCCACGACCTCGATGCGGGGGACTCCGTGACCTTCGACGCCGACCTGCCGCACCACTTCGAGAACCCCGGGGAGGGCGAGGCGCGCTTCTACGCCGTCGTCGCCGCCGGCCTGAGAAGGAGCTGAGACCGTGCCGCAGACGCAGACCCGCGAGCGGGCGGTGCCCGCGAGCACACGATCTCTATTCGACAAGATCTGGGCGGCGCACGAGGTCGCCGAGGGCATCCTCTACATCGACCTCCACCTCGTGCACGAGGTGACCTCGCCGCAGGCCTTCGAGTCCCTGCGTCTCGAGGGCAGGACGGTCCGCCGCCCCGATCGCACCCTCGCCACCGCCGACCACAACGTGCCGACCGACGGCTCCACGGCTGCCGCGCAGATCCGCGACCAGCTCTCGCGCGTGCAGGTGGAGACGCTCGAGAGCAACTGCGCGGAGTTCGGCGTGCCGATCTACTCGCTCGGCTCGCGACTCCAGGGGATCGTGCACGTGATCGGCCCGGAGATAGGCATCACGCAGCCGGGCATGACGATCGTCTGCGGCGACTCCCACACCTCCACCCACGGCGCCTTCGGCGCACTTGCCTTCGGGATCGGCACCAGCGAGGTGGAGCACGTGCTCGCCACGCAGACGATGCAGCAGCGCAAGCCGAGGTCGATGCTGATCCGCTACGACGGCGAGCTCGGCTACGGCGTCACGGCCAAGGACCTGATCCTGGCGACCATCGGACAGATCGGCGTGGCCGGCGGCGTGGGCCACGTGATCGAGTACGCCGGGCCCGCGATCGAGGCCCTCTCGATGGAGGGCCGCATGACCGTCTGCAACATGACGATCGAGGCCGGAGGCCGCGCGGGGATGATCGCCCCCGACGAGACGACCTTCGAGTGGGTCGAGGGCCGCGAGGCCGCGCCGGACCCGCTGCCGCTCGACGAGTGGCGGGCGCTGCGCACCGACGAGGGCGCCAGCTACGACACCGAGGTGGTGGTGGACGCTTCCGAGGTGTCCCCGCAGGTCACCTGGGGGACCACGCCCGCCATGGTGGTCGGCGTGACGGGCGCGGTGCCCGAGCCGGCCGGCGATGGCGACGAGCGCGCGCTCGAGTACATGGCGCTCGAGCCCGGCACGCCGATGTCCGAGATTCGCCTGGACCGGGTGTTCATCGGCTCCTGCACCAACTCGCGGATCGGCGACCTGCGTGAGGCGGCCGAGGTCGTGAAGGGCCGGCGCGTGGCATCGAGCGTGAACGCGATGGTCGTGCCGGGCTCGCAGCAGGTGAAGGCGCAGGCCGAGGCCGAGGGGCTTGACGAGGTGTTCCGCGCGGCAGGCTTCGACTGGCGCTCGGCGGGCTGTTCCATGTGCCTTGGGATGAACCCGGACATCGCCGCGCCGGGCGAGCGGGTGGCCTCGACCTCGAACCGCAACTTCGAGGGGCGCCAGGGCCGCGGGGCCCGCTCGCACCTCGTGAGCCCGAAGATGGCCGCCGCGGCCGCCATCGAGGGGCACTTCGTGGACATCAGGGAGTGGGAATGAGGCCGGTGAAGCTGATCGAGGGCGGCGTGTCCGTGCTCGACCGACACGACGTCGACACCGACCAGATCATCCCCAAGCAGTTCCTCAAGCGCGTGGAGCGCACGGGATTCGGCGAGTTCCTGTTCTACGACTGGGCGAAGCAGCCCGGCTGGGAGCTGCCGGCGAACCCGATCCTGGCCACCGGCCGCAACTTCGGCTGCGGCTCGTCGCGCGAGCACGCGCCCTGGGCGCTCGAGGACTACGGGTTCGAGGCGGTGATCGCGCCCAGCTTCGCGGACATCTTCTACTCGAACTGCACCAAGATCGGGCTGCTGCCGGTGGTGCTCGCCGAGGAGGACGTGCGGGGCGTGATGCAGGCCGGCACCGCCTCGATCGACCTGGCCGCGCAGCGCGTGAGCTGGGGCGGTGGCGAGGCCTCGTTCGACATCGACCAGGAGGTGAAGCGCAGGCTGCTCGAGGGCCTCGACGACATCGGCGTGACGCTCCTGGCGCAGGAGGCGATCGACGCCTACGAGGCCGGGCGCGAGCGCCAGGGACCGGTGACCACGTCGCTGACGTGACGCGCGACTGGGACGCCGCCACCTACGACCGCGTCTCGGCGCCCCAGGTCGAGTGGGCGCTCCAGGTCCTGGAGCGGCTCCCGCTGAATGGCGACGAGACGGTGCTCGACGCGGGCTGCGGCTCCGGGCGGGTCACGCAGCTGCTGCTCGAGCGGCTTCCGCGCGGCCATGTGGTGGCCGTGGACTCCGCGCCCTCGATGGTCGAGCACGCGCGTGAGGCGCTCGACCCGGAGCGCACCACGGTACTTCAGGCCAACCTGACCGAGCTCGTGCTCGACGAGCCGCTGGACGCGGCGTTCTCGAATGCGGTCTTCCACTGGATAGGCGACCACGACGCGCTGTTCGCCCGGCTCCACGCGGCGCTGCGTCCGGGTGGCCGCCTGGTCGCGCAGTGCGGCGGCAGGGGCAACGTGGAGCGCTTCCACGCGGCCGCGACGGCGGTCGGAGCCGAGCACCCCTACGCCGAGCACCTCGCCGGCTGGGAGGGCCCATGGAACTTCGCCGGCGCCGAGGAGACCGCCGAGCGGCTCGAGCGCGCCGGCTTCACGGACGTCGAGACCTCGCTCGAGCCCTATCCGATCACGCCGCCCGACCCCACCGGCTTCCTGCGCACCGTGTGCCTGGGCCCCCACCTGGAGCAGCTCCCGGACGACCTGCGGGCGCCCTATGTCGAGGCCGTCCGCGAGCGCTGCGGGAGCGAGCTCGACTACGTTCGGCTCAATATTCAGGCCAGAATCGCTCGCTAGGAGCCCGAAAGCTGGACAAATGGTGGGTTTTTGCACCCATTTGCCCTGTTGGGTCTTGACTTCCGTCTCACCCCGGGTGAGATTACGCCTATGGCAGGGGTGCCAGTCCGCGTGCTCGTCGCGGACGACCAAGATTTGATTGCGGCCGGGACGGCCGCCGCGCTTGATTCGCCTGGCGAATTTGAGCTGGTCGGCGTGGCCGCCAGCGCCGCCGAGGCGGCCGAGCTTGCCGCGGCGACCCAGCCGGACGTTGCCCTCGTGGACGTGCACCTGCCCGGCGGCGCCAAGGTGGCCCTCGACGAGATCCTGACCGCCTCGTCCGACACACGCGTGCTCGCCTACTCGGGCATCGCCGATCACGACGCGGTGATCGCGATGCTCCGCGCCGGGGCCAGCGGCTACGTCGTGCGCAATTCGCCCAGGGACAAGCTCGCGGCGGCCCTCCGCGGCGCCGCGCGCGGGGACGCGATCTTCGACGACGTGGTCGGCCGCGGCCTGATCCACGAACTGCTTGACCAGGTCCGGGACACCAACCGCGCCCGCGAGGAGCGCGCCCGCAAGCGCGCGCGGATTCGCTCGGTCATGCGGAACGACGAGCTCGACATCGTCTTCCAGCCGATCGTCGACCTGGTGTCGCGGGCGGTGGTCGGCCACGAGGCCCTCTCACGGTTCGCGACACATCCCACGCGCGGCCCGGCCCAGTGGTTCGCCGAGGCGCACGCGGTGGGGCTTGGCGTGGAGCTGGAGCTGTGGGCGGTGCGGATGGCCTGCGAGCGCTCGAGCGGGCTGCCGAGCGCGGGTTTCATGGCGGTGAACGTGTCGCCCGCCACCGCAGAGCGCCCGGATCTGTTGGCGCTGCTCGTCTCGGCGCACGTGGACCACGTGGTGCTCGAGGTCACCGAGCATGCGCCGGTGGAGGACTACCCGCGCTTCCGGATCGCGATCGGACGCATGCGTGCACTCGGCGCCAGGCTCGCGATCGACGACGCGGGCGCCGGCTTCGCCAGCCTGCGCCACATCCTCGAGCTGGATGCCGAGCTGATCAAGCTGGACGGTTCGCTCACGCACTCATTGGACGCCGACCCACGGCGCCGCTCGCTTGCCTCCGCGCTGATCGAGTTCGGGCGCGAGAGCGGCGCGGCGGTGCTGGCCGAGCACATCGAGTCCGAGCTTCAGCTGCACGAGCTGCGCCGCCTGGGTGTGAGGTACGGCCAGGGCTACCACCTGGGCCGCCCGGAGCCGCTGCCCGCCGCCGCATAGGTAGCGTCCCGTCGCGGATGGCGGCGGAGATCTCGATCGAGCGGCGTGACGGCGGCGTCGCCGTGCTCAGCCTCGACGCGCCCGACCGCCGCAATGCGCTCACGGTGGCGATGGCGGACGAGCTGGTGGCGGCCTGCGAGGAGCTCGACGGCGACGGAGATGTGGGAGCGGTTGTGGTCCGCGGCGAGGGCGGCTTCTTCTGCGCGGGCGGAGACCGCGACACGCTCGAGGCGGCAGGGCGTGATCCGGCCGACCCGGAGATCTTCGCGGCGCTCGGCGCGGTCTATCGCTCATTCGCCCGTGTGGGCGAGCTGGAGGCGCCGACCGTGGCGGCGGTGCGGGGCGGCGCGGTGGGGGCGGGGCTGAACCTGATGCTCGCCACCGACATCCGCATCGTGGCCCGTGACGCGAAGATCATCTCCGGCTTCATCCCGATCGGCCTGCATCCGGGCGGAGGCCACAGCGCGCTGCTCGGGCGCACCGGCGCCCGCGAGGCCGCCGCCGCGATGGCGCTCTTCGGGGAGCGGATCGACGGCCAGCGCGCCGCGGAGCTGGGGCTGGCGTGGGCCGCGGTGGACGACGCGGACGTGGAGGCCACCGCAATCGAGCTGGCGGCACGCGCGGGAGCGGACCCCGAGCTGGCCCGCCGCACGGCCGCGTCGCTGCGGATGGTCCTGGGCCCGCCGCCGCTGCCCTGGCCGGCCGCACTCGAGCTGGAACGCGCCTCGCAGATGTGGTCCATGCGCCGGAAGGCGCTCGGCTAGTCCATAGGATCCGCCGCCGTGACTCCGCGCATAGTCCTGCTCCCCGGTGACGGCATCGGCCCCGAGATCATGGCTGCCGCCCGGGAGCTGCTTGCGGCCGTCGGGGACTTCGACACCGACGAGCAGCTCGTCGGCGGCGCGTCGATCGACGCTCACGGCACGCCGCTCACGGACGACGTGCTCGCCGCCTGCCGCGGCGCCGACGCCGTGCTGCTCGCGGCCGTGGGAGGGCCCAAGTGGGACACGACGGATCCGGACGCCCCGCGGCCGGAGCAGGGGCTGCTCGGCCTCCGCAAGGAGCTCGGGCTGTTCGCGAACCTGCGGCCCGTGCGGCCAAGTCCCGCCCTGCTGGACGCCAGCCCGCTCAAGCGCGACCGCATCGAGGGCACCGACCTGCTGGTGGTGCGCGAGCTCACCGGCGGCATCTACTTCGGCGATCGCGGCCTGAACGGCGATACCGCGTACGACACCTGCGTCTACAGCGAGGGCGAGATCGAGCGCATCGCTCGGGTGGCGTTCCGGCTTGCCCGGCGCAAGGTGACGAGCGTGGACAAGGCGAACATCCTCGAGACCTCGCGCCTCTGGCGGAAGACCGTGGAGCGGGTGGCCGAGGGCGAGGACACCCCGCTGGAGCACATGCTCGTGGACAACGCCGCCATGCAGCTGGTCTCGCGCCCGTCGGAGTTCGACGTGCTGCTCACCGAGAACCTGTTCGGGGACATTCTCAGCGACGAGGCCGCGATGCTCACCGGGTCGCTCGGGATGCTCCCGAGCGCCTCGCTCGGCGAATCCGGCCCCGGCCTGTTCGAGCCCGTGCACGGGTCCGCGCCGGACATCGCGGGCACCGGCACGGCGAATCCACTCGCCATGTTCGGCTCGGTGGCGATGATGCTGCGCCACGGACTCGTTATGGAAGAAGCCGCTGCTGCCGTAGAATCGGCCGTCGATGTCGCGCTCGGGGAGGGCCTCCGGACTCCGGACCTGGGCGGGGACGCATCAACAGAGGCCGCCACCCGGGCGGTTCTCGCGCACCTATAGGAGCACCCGTACGTGAACACCGCCGACCTCATCTGGCTGAACGGAGAGTTCGTCGCCTGGGAGGACGCCAAGGTGCACGTACTCACGCACGCCATGCACTACGGAACCGGCGTGTTCGAGGGCATCCGGGCCTACGAGACCCCGCAGGGGACCGCGATCTTCCGCAACCACGACCACCTGGACCGCCTCGAGAGGTCGGCGAAGCTCTATTACATGGACCTGCCCTTCACGAAGGAGCAGCTCCGCGAGGTCACGCACGAGCTGATCGTGCGCAACGGGTTCAAGAGCTGCTACATCCGGCCGCTCGTCTACCGCGGCTACGGGCCGATGGGCCTGAATCCGCTGGAGAACCCGGTCGAGGCGATGATCGCGGTGTGGGAGTGGGGCGCGTACCTCGGCGAGGAGGGCAAGCGCAACGGCGTCCGTGCGCGCGTGTCGTCGTACCGGCGCATCTCGTCGGATTCGCTGATCCCGCACGCAAAGGCCTGCGGGCAGTACCTGAACTCCGTGCTGGCCAAGATCGAGTCGGTCAAGGCCGGCTACGAGGAGGCGATCCTGCTCGACGAGAGCGGCAACGTCTGCGAGGGCACGGGCGAGAACGTCTTCGTGATCAAGGACGGCGTGATCAACACGCCGGGCCAGGCGGCGTCGATCCTCGATGGGATCAACCGCAAGTCCTGCATCCAGATCGCGCGCGACCTCGGCTACGAGGTCGTCGAGCGCGACATCGCCCGGGCCGAGCTCGCGCTCGCCGACGAGGTGTTCCTCACCGGCACCGCCGCCGAGCTCACGCCGATGCGCGAGATCGACGACATCGAGATCGGCCCTCCGGGCCCGGTCACGCGCGAGATCCAGGGCGTGTTCGAGGACGCATTGAGCGGCCGCGACGCCCGCTACGCGGACTGGCTCGACCTCGTGCCTGTGCCATCCCAGGCGTGACCCAGGTCACCGTCTATGACACGACCCTGCGCGACGGCATGCAGGGCGAGGGCATGTCGCTCTCGGTCGACGAGAAGGTGCGCATCGCGCACGCCCTCGACGATCTCGGCATACACCTGATCGAAGCCGGCTTCCCGGCGTCGAACCCGAAGGAAGAGGCGCTCTTCGAGCTGCTCGCGAAGGAGACCTTCGGCACCGCCGAGATCGCTGCCTTCGGCATGACTCGCCGCCGTGACGGCAGAGGCAGACGAGGATGCGGGCCTGAGGACGCTGGCGGACAGCTTCGCGCCCGTGTGCACGCTCGTGGGCAAGACCTGGTCGCTCCACCTCGAGAAGGTCACGCAGGTGGACCCGGAGGAGAACCTGCGCATGATCGCCGAGTCCGTGGCCTTTCTGGCGGGTCAGGGGAAGCGCGTGATCTACGACGCCGAGCACTTCTTCGACGCCTTCCGGGATGAGCCCGACTACGCACTCCGCTGCCTGCGCGCGGCCACGGAGGCCGGCGCGGAGAACGTGACGCTGTGCGACACGAACGGCTCGTCGCTGCCGTCGCAGGTCACGGAGGCCACGACTCGGGTGGTGGCCGAGCTTGGCGACGCGGTCCAGGTGGGCATTCACACGCACGACGACGCGGGCTGCGGCGTTGCGAACGCGCTCGTGGCCGTGGAGGCCGGCGCCCGGCTCGTGCAGGGCACGATGAACGGCTACGGCGAGCGCTGCGGCAACGCCAACCTGATCTCCATCCTGCCGGCGCTCGACCTCAAGCTGGGCTACGAGTCGATCGGGCGCGAGCGGCTCGCACGGCTGACGGAGACCGCGCACTTCGTGGACGAGCTCTGCAACGTCACGCCGAACCCGAACCAGCCCTACGTGGGCGCGAACGCCTTCGCGCACAAGGGCGGCATGCACGTGGCGGGGGTGAACCGCGACGCGCGCACGTTCGAGCACGTGGACCCGGTCGAGGTCGGCGCCGACCGGCGCGTGCTGGTGTCCGAGCTGTCCGGAAAGGGCACGGTCCAGGCCCGGGCCGACGTGGACGGCGAGACGGCCACGCGCGTGATCGAGCGCGTGAAGGAGATGGAGAGCCGCGGCTACCAGTTCGAGGCGGCCGACGGCTCCTTCGACCTCCTGATCCGCAAGGAGACGGGCGAGTACGAGCCGCTGTTCCGGCTCGAGTCGTGGCGCGCGATCGTCGAGAAGCGCGAGGACGGCCGCGTGGAGACCGAGGCCACGATCAAGATCTGGGTGGATGGCGAGCGCTACGTGCGGACGGCTGAGGGGAACGGCCCGGTGAACGCGCTCGACAAGGCCCTGCGCGCCGCGATCGCAGAGCGCTACCCGCACCTGCGCGAGATCGAGCTCGTGAACTTCAAGGTGCGCATACTCGACGAGCGCAAGGGCACGGGCGCGGTCACGCGCGTGCTGCTCGACGCCACGGACGGCCAGGACACCTGGGGCGCGATCGGCGTGTCCGAGAACATCATCGAGGCGAGCTGGGACGCCCTCGTGGACTCGCTCGAGGCCGGCATGCTGCCCGGTCGCACGCAGCACTCGCGCTCACGCGCTGCTGCCGGTAAGCAAGCGGGCGGTGCCCGCGCCGCTCCGATCTCTTCGTGATTCCCCTTGCTCGTCCCACCATCGGGGCACGCGAAGAGGAACTGATCCTTGAGACGCTGCGCTCCGGGCGCTTGGCGCTGGGCCCAAGGCTCGGCGAGTTCGAGTCCGGCTTCGCCGCCCGATTGGGCACCGAGCACGTCTCCGCCGTCTCCTCAGGTACGGCCGGTCTTCACCTGGCCATCCGTGCGGCCGGGATCGAGCCGGGCGACGACGTGGTGACCACGCCGTTCAGCTTCGTGGCCTCGGCCAACTGCGTGCTCTACGAGGGCGCCCGGCCGGTGTTCTGCGACATCGACCCGCGCACCCTCAACATCTCCGCGGAGGCCGCGGCGGACGCCGTCACCGACCGCACCACGGGGCTGCTGCCCGTGCACATCTTCGGCTACCCGGCCGACATGCCCGCGTTCGAGCGGCTGGCCGCGGACCGCGCGCTGTGGCTCGTGGAGGACGCATGCGAGGCGCTCGGCGCCGTGCACGCCGACGGCTCCACCGTGGGCGCTCGGGGGAATCTGTCGGTGTTCGGGTTCTATCCCAACAAGCAGCTCACGACCGGCGAGGGCGGCGCTGTGGTGTCGCCATCCGCGGAGGCCAAGGAGCGCATCGACTCGGAGCGCAACCAGGGCCGCGCGCCCGACATGGGCTGGCTCGACCACGACCGGCTCGGCTTCAACTACCGACTCGACGACCTCTCGTGCGCCCTCGGGCTGGCGCAGCTCGAGCGCCTCGACGAGCTGCTCGCCGGGCGCGCCCGCGTGGCGGGCCTGTACGGCGAGTCGCTCGCCGACGTCGAGGGACTCGCGCTGCCATGTCCCGACGAGGACGGGGACCGTCGCGGCTGGTTCGTGTACGTGGTGCAGCTGCCGCCGGGCGTCGACCGCGACGCGGCCGTGGTCGCGATGCGCGAGCGCGGGGTGGACACGAAGCCCTACCTGCCGGCGATCCACCTGCTCAGCTTCTACCGCGAGCGCTTCGGCCACCGCGAGGGCGAGTTCCCTGTCTGCGAGGAGGTGGCCAGCCGCTCGCTCGCGCTGCCGTTCTTCCCGGAGCTGACGGACGGTCAGGTGGAGCAGGTGGTCGCGGCGCTGCGCGACGTCATCGGCCGCTGAACGCGCCCGGGCGCCCGCGGCGGCCTGGTCGGGCCGGGGCGAGTCTCGGTATCGTCGCTCGTCCCGGAACCAGGAGACCTAGTGCCCTACATAGAAGGCTTCGTAGCCGCCGTGCCCACCGCGAACAAGGAGAAGTACATCGAGCACGCCCGCGAGGCGACCGCGTACTTCAAGAGCCTCGGCGCCACCCGGCTCGTCGAGTGCTGGGGCGACGACGTGCCGAAGGGCGAGGTGACCGATTTCTACAAGGCCGTCCAGGCCAAGGAAGACGAGACCGTGATCTTCAGCTGGATCGAGTACCCCGACAAGGCGACCCGGGACGCCGCCAACGAGAAGATGTCCGCGGACTCCGACACGGACATGGAGATGCCGTTCGACGGCAAGCGGATGTTCTGGGGAGGGTTCGAGCCGGTGGTCAGCGAGTAGACGAGCGCTCGGCCAAAGCAGCCGCTGCTCCGCTAGTGAGTCAGCCTACCCGCCCGACAGGCTTGACGAGGGCCACGAAGCCGGGCAGCCCGCGGGCGGCGGCGCGGTAGGCCACCTCGTCGAAGCCCGCGCGCGCGTAGAGCGCTCGCGCGGGTTCGTTGTTCATCGTGGTGTCGAGCGTGACCGCCGGTAGCGAACGCGCGCCGGCCTCGCGGTCCGCCGCGGCCAGCAGCGCCTGGGCCGCGCCGCGCCGGCGAAGCGCCGGGTCCGTGGCGAGCGCGTCGATGTAGAGCGAGTCGTCGCGGGGCTTCGGGCTTGCCCGGCCCCCCGCCGAATACAGGCGCAGCGTGCCCGGCCAGCGCCAGAACGGCGTGCCGCGCAGGGTGAGCCGGAGGTACGCACGCGAGCGCTCGGCCGCCTCCGCCACCGGGAACGCCGACATCGCGGCCGCGATGCGACCGTCCAGCTCCGTCAGCCAGACGACCTCGCAGCTCGCCACGGTGCCGGGCTCGCCGAACGCTCGGCTCAGGGTGGCGAGGGCGCGCCGGCGCCCGCCCGAGAAGCGCTCGTACATGTCGGGAGCGCTCTCGAACAGCAGCCCCGTGACGGCTTCCACGTCCTCCTGACGCGCCTTTCGAATCTGCACCGAAGAAATCCTACGGTCCGCCGGGGTTCGGCCGATAATGGCCCTATGTCTGTGTTTGCCTTCCTGTGTGCCGCCGGGATGCCGGTGGCTCTATGGCACCACGCGATCGGTGCCGTGGCTGAGGACTTCCGCCTCGAACTTGGCTATCTCACCGGCTGGTCGGGCTTCGGGCTGATCGCGCTCGGACTCCTCCTCATGCTGCCGGTGGTGGTGTCGCGCCCTCGCTCGCGGAACGTCTACATGGGCTGGGGCGTCCCGCTGTACCTGATGGGGCTGGCCCTGGCGAGCCAGGTGGCCGCGGCAGTGGGCTGAGCCCCACGTAGACTTGCGGCCCGGATGGGCCGTTTCCGCGATCCTCAGGACCCTCTCTTCCAGGCGCTCAACTCGTCGATCGCCTTCGACTACCGGCTGGCGCCGTACGACCTCGAGCAGTCGCTGGCGCACGCCCGCATGCTCGCCCGCAGCGGCATCATCGGCGACGACGATCTCGAGCAGATCGAGCGCGGCCTCGAGGCTGTTCGCGAGGAGATCGAGAGCGACACCTTCGTCGTGGCCGACCACGACGAGGACATCCACATGGCGATCGAGCGCCGGCTCACCGAGATCATCGGGCCGGCGGGCGGGAAGCTCCACACCGCTCGCTCCCGAAACGACCAGGTGGCCACGGACGTCGCGATGGTGGTGCGGGCCCACAGCCTCGAGGCGCGCGAGCTGCTCCACCGCCTCATGGGGACGCTCGTTGATCTGGCCGAGGCACACATGGACTGGCGGATGCCGGGCTACACGCATCTCCAGCGCGCCCAGCCCGTGTACCTCTCGCATCACCTGCTGGCGTACTTCTGGAAGTTCCGTCGCGACCTCCAGCGTTTCAACTTCTGCATGACGGCCACCGACGACCTGCCGCTGGGCGCAGGCGCGCTCGCGGGCGTGAACTTCGACACGAGCCGGATGTTCGTGGCCCAGGAGCTCGGCTTCGGCGGCATCGCCGAGAACTCGCTGGACGCGGTCTCGAACCGCGACTTCGTGCTCGACTACCTCTCGGCGGCCGCCACCTGCGCGACCCACATGTCGCAGCTCGGCGGCGAGATCGTGCTCTGGTCGACGCAGGAGTTCGGCTTCTGCGAGGTGGCCGACGCCTTCTCCTCCGGCTCGAGCCTGATGCCGCAGAAGAAGAACCCCGACGCAGCGGAGCTTCTGCGGGCAAAGGCGCCGCGCGTGGCGGGGCACCTGGTGACTCTGCACGGGGTGCTCCACGGTCTGCCGCTCACCTACAACAAGGACCTTCAGGAGGACAAGGAGCCGCTCTTCGACGCAATCGACACGCTGGAGCTGTGCCTGCGCGTGGCGGCGGAGATGCTGGGGAGCATCGAGTTCAACCGCGAGCGCATGGCCGCGGCGGCCTCCGACGAGTTCATCGCGGCCACCGACGTGGCGGACCTGCTCGTGCGCCGCGGTGTTCCGTTCCGCGAGGCGCACGGGATCGTGGGCGGCGTGGTGCGCGCGGCGGTCGAACGGGGCAAGAAGCTGTCCGAGCTCAGCCAGGAGGAGCTCACCGAGCTCGCTCCTCAGCTCGACGGCCAGTTCTACGAACTGCTCGACGAGACGTCGGCACTCGAGTCGAAGGTCTCGGACGGTGGAACTGCGCTGCCACGCGTGCGCGATCAGGTGGCCCAGGCGCGCCAGGTGCTACGTACCCAGGTCGGGGGCTAGCGCCCCCTCGGGGCACAGGCGAGGTCGCGGAAGTGAGGCTGCCCCCGGACTTCTACGACCGCTCCGTGCATGAGGTGGCCCGCGAGTTGATCGGCTGCGTCGTGCGCCACGGCGACACGGCCGGCCGGATCGTGGAGACCGAGAGCTACCACATGGAGGAGCCGGCCTGCCACGCGTTCGCCGGGGTCACCGAGCGCACGCGCACCCTCTACGGCGAGCCGGGACGCGCGTACGTGTACTTCTCGTACGGGGTCCACTCGCTGCTGAACGCGGTGGCCGAGCGAGAGGGGGTGGGGGCCGCGGTCCTGATCAGGGCGCTCGAGCCGGTGGACGGCATCGAGCTGATGCGGGCGCGGCGCGGCCTCGAGCGCGCGGAGGAGCTTTGCTCGGGCCCGGGGAAGCTGACGCAGGCACTCGACATCGGCCTGTCACTGAACGGAAGCTCCCTGGTGGACGGGCCGATCGAGCTGCTCGCCAAGGAGCCGGGCGCCCGCGAGCCGCGCGTGGTCACAGGCGAGCGCGTGGGAATCACGAAGGCGGTGGAGCTGCCGTGGCGCTTCTGCGACGTGGACAGCCGGCACGTCTCGAGGCCGTGGCCCGCCGCGATGCGGGCCCGCGCGGCCTAGCCCTCGCCGCCGGGACCTGCGCCGCCTCCGTCTCCCTCTCCGGTGGGCGGCGGGGTGGCCGGCGGGGCCGGCGTCGGCTCCGCCTCGGGCTCGGGCGCAGGCTGCTGCGGCTGCTCGTTCTGATCGCCGCCGTCCTGGTCGCCGCCGCCCTCGTCGGCGGGTGCGGTCTCCGTGGGAGCCGCCTGCTCGGCCGGCGGCACGTCCGTGGGCGCGACCGGGAGGGCCGGCGCGACCCCGTCCTCGTCCTCGTCGTTGGCCTGGCGCGCGAGCCGGCGCTCGGCGCGCATGTCCAGCCATGACGCCATGAAGTCGTGGAAGATCTCAGCCGGGTAGGTGCCTCCGGCCACGGGGCTGCCGGCGTGCTCGAACTCCATGGGCTGGAGCTTGTCCGCGTACCCGACCCAGATCGCGACGGTCATGTCGTCGTTGCCGCCCACGAACCAGGCGTCGCCGTAGTTCTCGGTGGTGCCGGTCTTGCCCCAGATGAACTCGTCGCCCACCTGCGCGGCCTTGCCCGTGCCGCCGCTGACGACGAGCCCGAGCATGTCCTTGGCGACCTGGCCCACCTTGGCCGGGAAGACTCGTTCCCTCCGAACCTGGTTCGTGGTGACCGATCCGTTGCCGTGTTCGACACTCTGGATCGCCACCGGCCCGGTCTCGTTGGGGGCCAGACTGCCTGACACGCGTTCGCCGTCGTTCGCGATCGTGGAGTAGGCGTAGGCCATTTCGAGCGGCGTGACGCCCTCCTTGAGGCCACCGAGCAGCATCGCCGGGTTGGTGGAGACGTTGGTCCGGATGCCCATGTCCTCCGCCAGCGCCGCCACGCGACGCGGCTTCACCTTCATGCCGAGCTCGGCGAAGACGGAGTTGTCGGAGCTGGACGTGGCCGACCACAGCGAGGCCGTCCCGAGGTACGAGTCGTCGTAGTTCGACACGTCGAACCTCACCTTTTGGCCGCGCCCGTTCTTCGAGTAGAGCGTCTTGGGCTGGGAGGCCCAGGAGCTGTTCGGGTCGATTCCATCCTCGAGCGCGCGCGCGAGGATGAACGGCTTGAACGCCGATCCGGGCTGGCGGTGGCCGTTCGTCGCGAGGTTGAACGGGCGGGCGTTGAAGTCCGACCCGCCGACCATGGCGCGTACCTCGCCCGTGCTGTTCTTGATTGCGACCAGAGCGGCATCCGGGCCCACGCCCGCGAGCCGGCCCACGATCGCGCTCTCGGCCGCCTGCTGGAGCTCCGGGTCGATGGTCGTCTTCACGTCGAGCCCACCCGCGAACACCTTGCCCGGCGGGTAGATGGCCAGCAGGTGCTCCGTCATCCAGGAGGTGAAGTACGGCTGCTGGGACTCGCTGTTCGGCGGGTCGATGTCGTCCTCGGCCGGCAGGCTCTGGCGTATCGCCGCCGCATACTGCCCCTGGGTGATGGTCTTCATCTCGAGCATGCGCTGGAGCACGGCGTTGCGGCGAGCGGTGGCGGCCTGCGGGTGCTGCACCGGGTCGTACATCGAGGGCGACGCGATCATCCCGGAGAGCAGGGCGGCCTCGTGAGGCGCCACGTCGATCGCCTCGCGCGCGTCGGGGTCCTGCTCCTCCTCCACGACCGGCGGCGTGTAGCTCACGCCGGAGTCGTCGGCGCCCGCCCGCTCGTCCGGCTCGTCGCCGTCGCCGAAGTAGGTGCGCACGGCGGCCTCGACCCCGTAGGCGCCATTCCCGAAGTAGACGGTGTTGAGGTACTGGGTGAGGATCTTGTCCTTCGGCCACTGCCGCTCGAGGTGATAGGCGAGCGCCGCCTCGCGCAGCTTCTGGAACACCGAGCGGTCGCCCTGTGCATCGAGGGCGTTCTTCACGAACTGCTGGGTGATCGTCGAACCACCCTGCGCGGCGCGCCGCTGGAGCACGTCCTGCACCAGCGCGCGGCCGATGCCCGTGTAGTCCACGCCCTTGTGTGAGTAGAAGCGCCGGTCCTCGATGGCGATCACGGCGTTCTTGACGTTGGGGGAGATCTCGCCCTCGCCCACGAGGATGCGGTTCTGGTTGCCGGTGAGCTTCGCTATCTGCTCACAGGCGAGGTCCTTCTCGAGGTTCTTGCAGCCCGGGGTGTCGGCGTACAGGACCGAGTTCTGGGCGCTCTTGTACTGCGCCCGGTTCTCGAGGCTGGGGAGGTCGCCGCGAGACCGCCATCAGCATCCCGAAGACCGTGGAGATGAGGGCGAGGATGGAGAGGCCGCCGAGCACGAGCGCCAGGCGCAGCTTCTTCAGCTTGGGCTTGGGCGGGGGTGGGGCCGCCGGCGGCTGTGCGGGCACACCGTTCGTGCGCTGAAAGCGCTCACTGCGCGTGGCAGTTGGGTGGATGATCGGCGTCGGCGGCTCCTGCATAAACGTGAGCGCCCCCTGAAGGAGGAGTTCCCCGCTTCCGCGCGGGCATGAAACATGCAAAATCCGGCGCCCGTCCGCACGGCAACTACGGGCGCCCAGCGAGGGGGGCAGTCTAGCATTGGCCCCATGACGGACTCCCCGGGCGAGGCAGCCCGCTTCCTCACCCGAAATGCCGTCGACGCGCTGCCTCAGGGAGAGCTCGAAAGGCAGCTGGAGAAGGGTCGCCCGCTGCGCGTGAAGCTGGGTGTTGACCCCACCACGCCGGACATCCACCTGGGTCACACTGTGGTTCTCCGCAAGTTGCGGGAGTTTCAGGACCTGGGCCACACCGTGGTGCTGATCGTGGGCGACTACACCGCGCGCGTGGGAGATCCGAGCGGGCGGTCCTCGACCCGCCCGCAGGTGGACCCCGAGGAGATCGACCGGAACGCTGAGACCTACGAGGAGCAGGCCTTCAAGGTGCTCGACCGCGAGCGCACGGAGGTGCGGCGCAACGGCGAGTGGCTCGACATGCCGATGGAGGAGCTGTTTCGCCTGGCGCGCACGTCGACGGTCGCCCAGCTGTTGGAGCGGGACGACTTCGCGAAGCGCTACGCCGGCGGCGAGCCGATCTCGATCCTCGAGCTGCTCTACCCGCTGATGCAGGGCTACGACTCCGTGGCGATCCGCTCGGACGTCGAGCTCGGTGCTACCGACCAGAAGTTCAACACGCTGCTCGCGCGCGAGATCCAGAAGGCCTACGGCGTTGAGCCGCAGTCCGTGCTCACGATGCCGATCCTGCCGGGGATCGACGGGGTGCAGAAGATGTCGAAGTCGCTCGGCAACTACGTGGGGATCGACGACCCGCCCGAGGACATGTTCGGGAAGCTGATGCGGGTGCCGGACGACGCAATGCCGGTCTACTACACCCTTCTCCTGGACGAGGCCCCGCAGCCCGACCCGCGGGAGGCCAAGCGCCACATGGCCATCACGCTGACCGAGCAATATCACGGCACCGAAGCGGCTATCCAGGCGCGCGAGCGCTTCGACACGCTCCACGTGCGGCACGAGCTTCCCGACGAGATCGAGGAGTTCGAGTTCAGCGCGGACCACGGCCAGGTGCACGTGCCGGCGCTCCTGGCCGACGCCTTCGGGCTGTCTCGCTCCGAGGGGCGGCGGCTGCTGGCGCAGGGCGGCGTGAAGCTGGACGGGACGGAGCTCGACGAGTCGCGTCTCGACCTGCCGGCCGAGGAGCTCGACGGCGTCGTGCTCCAGGTCGGCAAGCGGCGCTTCAAGCGGCTTCGAAAGCGATAGACTCGCCGGTCCGGAGAGTTTGGCCGCCCAGTTGGGCAGTGCTACACTCCTCCGTCGCGCTACTGGCGCGGGGTGGAAGCCCCACCCCTGAGGGGCGCGCGGTCTTTGAAAACTCAGCAGTACGTGCGACCGAAAGGTCGCGTCCAGGTTTGAACCCTTCTCGGGGCGCTTCGGCGGTCCGCGAAGGGCCTGAATCAGTACCCGTCAAGTTGAGCAGGCCCGCAGGTGTACGCGGGAAGCTCACCAGACTTGACAGCTTTCCATGATCTGACAGTGGGCAGTTTGATACCCACGCCAGACTTTCACGGAGAGTTTGATCCTGGCTCAGGACGAACGCTGGCGGCGTGCTTAACACATGCAAGTGGAGCGACGAACCAGGGCTTGCCCTGGGGCAGAGCCGCGAACGGGTGAGTAACACGTGGGTAACGTGCCCCAATGATCGGGACAACCCGGGGAAACCCGGGCTAATACCGAATGTGCTCCCCTCACATCAGTGAGGGGTGAAAAGGAAGCTTCGGCCTCCGCATTGGGATCGGCCCGCGGCCCATTAGCTTGTTGGTGAGGTAACGGCTCACCAAGGCTGCGATGGGTAGCTGGTCTGAGAGGACGATCAGCCACACTGGGACTGAGACACGGCCCAGACTCCTACGGGAGGCAGCAGTGGGGAATCTTGCGCAATGCGCGAAAGCGTGACGCAGCAACGCCGCGTGGGGGAAGAAGGCCTTCGGGTTGTAAACCCCTTTCAGGAGGGACGAAGCCCGGGCGGTTAATAGCCGACTCGGGTGACGGTACCTCCAGAAGAAGCCCCGGCTAACTACGTGCCAGCAGCCGCGGTAATACGTAGGGGGCAAGCGTTGTCCGGAATCATTGGGCGTAAAGAGCGTGTAGGCGGTCCGGTAAGTCGGCTGTGAAAGTCCAGGGCTCAACCCTGGGATGCCGGTCGATACTGCCGGACTAGAGTTCGGAAGAGGCGAGTGGAATTCCCGGTGTAGCGGTGAAATGCGCAGATATCGGGAGGAACACCTATGGCGAAGGCAGCTCGCTGGGACGTTACTGACGCTGAGACGCGAAAGCGTGGGGAGCAAACAGGATTAGATACCCTGGTAGTCCACGCCGTAAACGATGGGCACTAGGTGTGGGAGGTGTCGACTCCTCCCGTGCCGGAGCTAACGCATTAAGTGCCCCGCCTGGGGAGTACGGCCGCAAGGCTAAAACTCAAAGGAATTGACGGGGACCCGCACAAGCAGCGGAGCATGTGGTTTAATTCGACGCAACGCGAAGAACCTTACCTGGGTTTGACATGTTCCTGACCGCCGTGGAAACACGGTTTCCCCTTGTGGGCAGGATCACAGGTGGTGCATGGCTGTCGTCAGCTCGTGTCGTGAGATGTTGGGTTAAGTCCCGCAACGAGCGCAACCCCTGTCGCATGTTGCCAGCATTTAGTTGGGGACTCATGCGAGACTGCCGGTGACAAACCGGAGGAAGGTGGGGATGACGTCAAGTCCTCATGCCCCTTATATCCAGGGCTACACACGTGCTACATTGGCCGGTACAAAGGGCTGCGATACCGTGAGGTGGAGCGAATCCCATAAAGCCGGTCTCGGTTCGGATTGGAGGCTGAAACTCGCCTCCATGAAGGCGGAGTTGCTAGTAATCCCGGATCAGCAACGCCGGGGTGAATACGTTCCCGGGTCTTGTACACACCGCCCGTCACACCACGAAAGCGGGCAACACCCGAAGCCGGTGACCCAACCCTTACGGGAGGGAGCCGTCGAAGGTGGGGCTCGTGATTGGGGTGAAGTCGTAACAAGGTAGCCGTACCGGAAGGTGCGGCTGGATCACCTCCTTTCTAGGGAGCCCTCAAACGAGGGCCGGCTGCAGCGCCTTCTGGCGTGGCAGCGCATCTAGAACGTCGACCAAGCCTGGAGCCCGCCGGCGCCTCGTGCGCAGGCGGGCGCGTACTGCTGAGTTTTGAGAGACCACCCGGGGAGTCCCCCCGGTGGCACCCTCGCCGGACCTTGAAAACTGCATTTGCATGGCCAAACAACGGAAAGATCACCGTTGAATGACCGCGATCGCTTCGGCGATCGCAGTTATCAACGATCACCGTCAAGATAGTAAGGGCACACGGTGGATGCCTTGGCACTAGGAGTCGATGAAGGGCGTGGACGGCTGCGATAAGCCGCGGTGAGCTGCTGAACAGGCTTTGACCCGCGGATACCCGAATGGGGAAACCCGGCACCGGTAATGCGGTGTCACCCTGCGCTGAATACATAGGCGCAGGGGGGCAAGCGAGGGAATTGAAACATCTCAGTACCTCGAGGAAAGGAAATCAACCGAGACTCCGCGAGTAGTGGCGAGCGAAAGCGGAACAGCCTAAACCGGCTACGTGCAAGCGTGCAGGCGTTGCGTAGCCGGGGTTGTAGGACGGGCCTCCGAGAGCTGCATCTCTCGGCGGGAGTCACAAAACCATCTGCTAGCCGAAGATCCGTGGAACACGGGCACCACAGCGGGTAACAGTCCCGTAGGCGAAAGTGGATGGTCTCCCGAGCCCGTTCCTGAGTAGGACCGCACCCGTGAAACGCGGTCTGAATCCGGGGGGACCACCCTCCAAGGCTAAGTACTCCCTAGTGACCGATAGCGGACTAGTACCGTGAGGGAAAGGTGAAAAGTACCCCTGAAGGGGAGTGAAATAGTACCTGAAACCGCGTGCCTACAAGCGGTCGGAGCACCTTCGTGGTGTGACGGCGTGCTTTTTGCATAACGAGCCGGCGAGTTACTCGTCCCTGGCAAGGTTAAGCGATGAGCGGAGCCGCAGCGAAAGCGAGTCCGAATAGGGCGATTTAGTCAGAGGCGGTAGACCCGAAACTGAGCGAGCTATCCATGGGCAGGCTGAAGCGGGGGTAAGACCCCGTGGAGGGCCGAACCGACCTAGGTTGAAAACTGGGCGGATGACCTGTGGATCGGAGTGAAAGGCTAATCAAGCTCAGAGATATCTGGTTCTCTCCGAAATATATTTAGGTATAGCCTCCGGCAATACCTTGCGGCCGTAGAGCACTGCTTGGACTAGGGGCCCTACCAGGTTACCGACTTCAGGCAAACTCCGAAGACCGTTAGGCGTACCCGGGGAGTCAGCTTGTGGGGGATAAACTTCATAGGCGAGAGGGGAACAACCCAGACCGTCAGCTAAGGTCCCCAAGTGTTAGCTAAGTGGGAAACGATGTCCGAGTGCCGAGACAACCAGGAGGTTGGCTTAGAGGCAGCCATCCTTGAAAGAGTGCGTAACAGCTCACTGGTCAAGTGTTCGGGCGCGGAAAATGTAACGGGGCTCAAGCTAACCACCGAAGCTACGGGTGTACGCGATCCTTCGGGATCACGTACGCGGTAGGAGAGCGTTCTGAAGCTAGCGAAGCGGCGGGGTAACCCAGCCGTGGAGGCTTCAGAAGTGAGAATGCCGGCGTGAGTAACGAAAGAGGGGTGAGAATCCCCTCCACCGATTGTCCAAGGTTTCCTGAGCAACGTTCTTCGGCTCAGGGTCAGTCGGGACCTAAGGCGAGGCCGAAAGGCGTAGTCGATGGCCAACGGGTTGATATTCCCGTACCGCGTCTGTCCGCTATCACCGATGGGGGGACGAGGAAGGCTAAGGGAACCCCGCCGACGGTTGAGCGGGGGTAAGCGTGTAGCCAGGGCTCCTAGGCAAATCCGGGAGCTCGTTACGGCGAGGCGCGATGCCAGCTGGCCGGAAGGCCGGCGAGTCCCTGACGCCATACCTCCGAGAAAAGCCTCTAGGGAGGACAGTTCGCGCCCGTACCAAAACCGACACAGGTGGACAAGTAGAGAATACTAAGGTGATCGAGATAACCATCGTTAAGGAACTCGGCAAAATGGCCCCGTAACTTCGGGAGAAGGGGCGCCCCGGTAGGGTGAAGGTCTTCGCGACCGGAGCCCGAGGGGGCCGCAGTGAATTGGCCCAACCGACTGTTTACCAAAAACACAGGTCTCTGCTAAGTCGCAAGACGACGTATAGGGGCTGACGCCTGCCCGGTGCCGGAAGGTTACGTGGAGGGGTTAGCTGTCTTCGGACAGCGAAGCTCTGAAACTAAGCCCCGGTAAACGGCGGCGGTAACTATAACCGTCCTAAGGTAGCGAAATTCCTTGTCGGGTAAGTTCCGACCTGCACGAATGGCGTAACGAGTTGGGCGCTGTCTCAACGATGGGCTCGGTGAAATCGCAGTCTCGGTGAAGATGCCGAGTACCCGCGGCAAGACGGAAAGACCCCGTGCACCTTTACTACAACTTGATATTGGAGTCTGAGGCACCTCGCTCAGGATAGGTGGGAGGCTGTGAAGCCAGGACTGCGGTTCTGGTGGAGCCACCCTTGAGATACCACCCTTGGTGTCTCGGGCTTCTAACACCGCGCCGTGAATCCGGGCGGTGAACAGTGTCAGGTGGGTAGTTTGACTGGGGCGGTCGCCTCCCAAAATGTAACGGAGGCGCGCAAAGGTTCCCTCAGCACGGTTGGAAATCGTGCGTAGAGTGCAAAAGCAATAAGGGAGCTTGACTGCGAGACAGACATGTCGAGCAGGTGCGAAAGCAGGCTTTAGTGATCCGGCGGTAGCAAGTGGAAGCGCCGTCGCTCAACGGATAAAAGGTACGCCGGGGATAACAGGCTTATCGGGCCCAAGAGTCCACATCGACGGCCCGGTTTGGCACCTCGATGTCGGCTCGTCGCATCCTGGGGCTGTAGTCGGTCCCAAGGGTTGGGCTGTTCGCCCATTAAAGCGGTACGCGAGCTGGGTTCAGAACGTCGTGAGACAGTTCGGTCCCTATCTGCCGTGGGCGTTGGAGAGTTGAGGGGAGTCGTCCCTAGTACGAGAGGACCGGGATGAACGCACCTCTGGTGTACCAGTTGTCCTGCCAAGGGCACTGCTGGTTAGCTACGTGCGGATCGGATAACCGCTGAAGGCATCTAAGCGGGAAGCCGACCTCGAGATGAGCTCTCCCATCCCCTTGAGGGAGTAAGACCCCTGGTAGACCACCAGGTGATAGGCCGGATGTGTAAACGCAGCAATGCGCTCAGCAGACCGGTACTAATGGTTCGAGGGCTTGACGGATATTTTGATCCTCCGTTGCCGGCGGGGCGCCTCGTGCGCGTCGCTGGCGGCCATGCAGTGCAGTTTTCAAGCTCCGGCGAGGGTGGGGGCGGGCGTTCGGCTCGCCTCGGTCTCGCCCGATTTCGGTGGTGATAGCGAGGGGGCCACACCTCTTCCCATTCCGAACAGAGCAGTTAAGCCCCTCTGCGCCGATGGTACTTGGGCCTCGCGGCCCTGGGAGAGTAGGTCGCCGCCGATTACTTCTAAGGGCCGCCCCTCGGGGCGGCCCTTCTTCGTTCCGGGGCATCCCTAGACTGACGCCCGCATGACCATTGCTCCCCTCGCCATCTCGACGCTCGCGATCGTGCTGATCGCCGGCGGCGCCGTGATCGCCCTCTTTCTGCTGCTGGGCTTCCTTGGGACTCGTGCTCGCGACCGCAGCCAGGCCGGCTCGTGGGAGGAGCACGTGCGCGCGGCGGATGCCGCGTTCGCACAGGCCGCCGCCGCTGACCGGGGCTGGCACCGCGAGTCGATGGACGCCGCCGCGCGGGCCGCGCTCGAGGAGCACCGCCCCGGCTGGCGCTACAACGATCTCCACCTCGTCCTGGTGGACGACCGGCCGGGCATCGAGGAGGACCGCGCGCACTTCATGGCGGTCGGCGACGGCGGCGACGAGGCACGCGTGGTGCTGTGCCGCACCGGCGACCGCTGGTCCGCCGAGCGCGTCGACTAGCCACCCGTGGCCCCGAGCGCAGTCCCTGGCTTCGTGCCTGAGACCGAGCTCGAGCGTGCCGTGGTGTCGGATCCGGTGCTCGAGGAGGGCCTCGCGTGGGGCAAGCCCCGGCGCGGGCACCCGGAGGGCTCGGTCGGTGCGCACGTGGCGGACCTGCTCGCCACGATCGAGCGCTGGGGCGAGACCGGCGAGCGCAGGGAGGAGCTGCGCTTCCTCGCGCTGGTGCACGACGCGCTCAAGCACCGCGTGCGGCAGTGGCGGCCGAAGACGGGGGAGAACCACCACGCGATGCGAGCCCGGCGCTTCGCCGAGCGCTACACGGACGACGAGCGCCTGCTCGCCACGATCGAGCTCCACGACCGCCCCTACCACCTGTGGCGAGGCGAGCGCCGCCGCGGCCGGCCGGACGAGCATGCATTCACGGAGATGCTCGACCGCATCCCCGACATCGACCTGTTCCTCCGCTTCGTGGAGCTGGACGGCTCGACCGAGGGCAAGAACCACGAGCCGCTCCGGTGGCTGAAGGCGGAGCTGGCGCAGCGCGGCGTGTTCGAGACGCCCACGGCCGGCCTGCCTCGCGGCGCCGCGAACAGCAGCACCGACGGCTGACCGGCCGCGCTCTCGGCCGGGTGTGGCGCTTTACGTTTCCGTTTCGCAACGGAAAGCGCCAGACCCACGGCGGGCGGGCTAGACGGCCAGGCAGAGCTGCTCGGCCACCACGGGCGCGCCCTTGCGCACGCGGGTGCGGGCCGTGCCGTCCGTAGGGCGGCGGCGGTCGCCGGAGCAGCTCGGCGCCGATGTGCGCGCCGGCGCCGTCGGCTCGGGCCGCTCGGCTGCCTGCATGAGCCGCCGGGCCGCGGGGGTCGCGACCGGCGTCGAGCCGGTCGCCCCACCCGCGACGGTGCGGCGGACCGCAGCGCGCAGTGCGTGAACGCCTGCGCCTCCCAACTGCGGTGCCTGGCCAGGAGCGTCGGCGGGGGCACTCGAGGCGCCGGGTATGGCCTCCGCGACTAGGCGGTACTCGCCCAGGGTGGAGAACTCGACGAAGAGGTCGAGCGCGGTGCCGAACTGCTCTCTGAACCGGGGGAACATGCGTTCGGGAAGGTACGGCGGGGGTCGGATGGAAGGGCCAATTTGCTGCAACTTTGCTTGCAGCGGGGCTAGGCTCCGCGCGTGCCCGAGCCGTTCCGCCACCGGATCCGCGTTCGCTTCAACGAGTGCGACGCGCAGGGCGTCGTCTTCTACGCGAACTACCTCATGTACTTCGACGTGGCCATGACGGAGCTCTGGCGCGAGGCCTTCGGTGACGGCTACGCGGGCATGATCGAGAACGGGACCGACGCGATGGTGGCCGAGGCGAATATCCGCTACCGCTCGCCCGCGCGCTTCGACGAGGAGCTCGACCTGGTCGCGGCCGTGACCCGCATCGGGACCACCTCGACGGTCACGCACCTCACCGCCGAACGCGTGGGGGACGGCACCGTGCTTGCGGAGGGCGACCTCCGCCACGTCTTCATCGACGTCGGAACGCTCGAGAAGACCGAGATCCCCGAGGAGGTCAGGACGGGGATGGAGCGCTACGCCGAATGATCCACCTGAGGATCGTGGCGCCGGCGGAGGAGGCGCACAAGGCCCTCGAGATCCTCCAGGGCTCACCGGCGGTCCTCAACATCGTCCACCTGCACGACGTGGCGAAGAAGCCCGACGGCGACCTGATCCTGTGCGACGTCGCGCGCGAGGAGGCGAGCGTGATCATCGGGGACCTCAAGGAGCTCGAGATCCCGCGCGTCGGCTCGATCGCGGTCGAGCACATCGATACCGCGCTCTCGGACGCCGCCGTGGCTGCCGAGAAGGCCGCGCCCGGCCTGCCGTCGGACGCGGTCGTCTGGGAGGAGGTCGAGCAGCGGACGAGTGAGAACACCGAGCTGTCGGTGAGCTTCGTGCTGTTCATGGTGCTGGCGATGCAGCTTGCAGCCGTCGGGATCCTGCTGGACCAGCCGATCCTGGTCGTGGGCGCCATGGTGGTCGGACCGGAGTTCGGGCCGCTCGCGGGGCTCTCCGTGGCCCTCGTCGAGCGCCGTTCCGACCTCGCCCGCCGCTCGCTGGCCGCTCTCGCGGTCGGGTTCCCGATAGGCATTCTCATGGCCTGTTTCGCGACGCTGGTGTTCAGGTGGATCGGTGCGAGCCCTGACGACTTCCTGCCCGGGACCAACGCACTGACGGGATTCATCTCGGAGCCCGACTTCTTCTCGTTCTTCGTGGCCTTCGTGGCGGGCACCGCGGGCGTGCTCTCGCTGACGAACGCAAAGTCCGGCGCCCTGATCGGCGTGCTGATCTCCGTGACCACGATCCCCGCGGCTTCGAACATCGGCGTGGCCGCCGCCTACGGCGACTGGGGCGAGGCGGGTGGCGCCGCGGGGCAGCTCGCAATCAACCTGACCTCGATCATCCTGGCCGGCGTGCTCACCCTCTTCATCCAGCGCCGTTACTACGTCGCGCGCCGCCGCAAGCACCTCCAGGACCCGAGCCGCGCCGCCGCAGGGCTGCCGGTCGGTCGAAGCGCCCGCAGCTAGAGCGACGCCCAGATGTCGATCTTCGTGCGCACGCGGCCGATCACCTCGCCCGTGAACTCGCTCGTGGCCGCGTGGCCACCGAGATCGGGCGTCCGGACGCCGGTGGCAACCGCCTCGAGCACCGACTCGTAGATCGCCCGCGACGCGGTGTCGCAGCCCTGGTAGCCGAGCTCGCTGGCGTAGTGCAGGACCGCGGCCGTGGCCAGGATCATCGCCATCGGGTTCGCGATGTCCTTGCCCTGGAGCGCCGGCGCGGTGCCGTGCGGGGCCTCGGCCATCACCGCCTTGGCCTCGTAGTCGTCGTGGAACGCGAGCAGCACCGATTCCGCTCCCGCGATCGAGCCGAACATGGGCATCACGAGGTCGGACAGGCAGTCGCCGTCGCGGTTGAGTGCCGGGATCACGAGCGGAGCGTCGGCGGCGCCGCTGATCAGGCCGGCGTAGGTGGCGTCGATCAGAACGGGGCTGTACGGCACCTCGGGGTGGCGCCCGGAGGCCTCGTCCATCTCCTCCTTCAGCATTCCCTCGTAGACGGGGCTCACGGTCCACTTCGGCCCGCCGTAGACGCGGCCGTGGATGCGCGCCGCCGTGCGGAAGCTGTACTCGGCGACAGCCCGGCAGATGTTGCGCGAGATGCGCTCCGTGCGAAACGCGATCTCGTCCCCGTTCTGCTGCTCGCGACGTTCCTCGGCCCCATACGCATCGCCCACCGCCATGCGCACCACCGCGATCGGGTAGTGCACTCCCGCCACCGGCGTGACCCCTGGGATGCGGCGGCCGGTGCGGATGATCACCTTGCCGTCGATTGCCTCGCGCAGCAGCCGGTTGGGGCTGCCCACGTCGTCCTTGCCCTCGGGCGTGATCGTGGCCGCCTTGAGGCCGAAGCGGGCCTCGCTCATGGCCTCCGCCGCCCTGGTCACGACCTCGTTGTTCGTGCGCCGGCGGTTCTCGAGCGACAGGTCGTAGTGCTCGAGCTCGACCGGCACCTTGATAACGCCGGGATCGAGGACGCGCAGGGACTGCTCGAGCAGCTCCTGCCCGGTCTCGTCGCCCTCAAGGACGATAATTCGCAGTAGCTCGGCCATGGCGGGTCAATCTACAGACAGCTGCTCCTGGTGCGGCACGGCGATCGAGCGCGAGGAGGGGTGGCGCGCGCAGGAGATTCCGGGCGCCCGCAAGGCGGCGTTCTGCCGCCTCGAGCACGTGGTGCCCTGGACCGTCCACGGGGCCCACTGGGAGGCGGGGGAGATCGAGGAGGCAAGCGGGATCTCCGACTCGATCGACACCTGCGCCCACTGCGGCGAGCCGCTGGGCGACGTTCAGGTGGTGTTGGTGCACCACCGCGGCGAGCACCGCATCCCGGACGCGTTCTGCTCGGCCGACCACCTGGCGGAGTGGGCGAAGGCCGGCGGCCGCTGGGCCTGAGCAGCGGGGCCTAGTCCGGCAGTCGCGGCATCACGGGTCCCTGCTCGTGGTCGAGCAGCACCGCGCGGGTGATCGCGTCGGTGCCGAAGCGCTCGCGCAGCTCGTCGAGGGTGGAGTCGAGCGTCGCGGTGCGGTCGTCGAGCACGAGCTGGCCCGGCCCGGCGTCCTCGAGGTTCGAGAGCGCCACTCCCACGAGCGTGATGCCGCGCTCCTCGAGCGTCGGCTGGGCCGCGGCGAGCAGCGCGCGTGCGGCGACGAGGATGGTCTCGGTGCGGTCGGTGGCTTCGCGGAGCGTGTGCGAACGGGTGGCTCGCGAGAAGTCGGAGAAGCGCAGCCGCAGCACCACCGTCCGGCACACGCGGCGAGCCTTTCGCAGCCGCCCGGTCACGCGGTCCACGAGGCCGACGAGGCTCGCGTCGACCGCCTCGGGCGAGCGCGAGCGCCGGCCGAGCGCGTGCTGGGCGCCGATCGAGCGCCGACGCCGGCGCCGCTCCACGCGCCGGGGGTCGCGGACGTTCGCCAGCGCGTGCAGCTGGCGGCCCGCGCCCCGGCCGAGCATCTCCACCAGCACACCCTCCGCGAGCTCGGCCACCTGGCCGACCGTCCTCAGCCCGGCATCGTGGAGCCGCGCCGCGGTGATCGGGCCGACGCCCCAGAGCCGCTCGACCGGCAGCGGGTGGAGAAACTCGAGCTCCCCGTCGGGCGGGACCAGCAGCAGCCCGTCCGGCTTGGCCACCGCGCTCGCGACCTTCGCCAGGAACTTGGTGCGCGCCACGCCCACGCTGATCGGCAGTCCCACCTCCTCGCGCACCCGGCGCCGCAGCCGCGCGGCGATCCGGGCGGGCGTGCCTGCGAAGTGCTCCATCCCGCGCACGTCCAGGAACGCCTCGTCGATGGAGAGCGCCTCCACGACGGGGGCGGTGTCCTCGAAGATCTGGAAGACGGCCTTGCTGGCCTCCGAGTACGCCTCCATCCGGCACGGCACCACCGCAGCCTGCGGGCAGAGCCGCCTGGCCTGCCCCGCGCCCATCCCGCTGTGAACGCCGCACGCCTTGGCCTCATAGCTGGCCGCCAGCACCACGCCAGGACCGACGATCACCGGCCGGCCGAGTAGCGACGGGTCGTCGCGCTGCTCGACCGACGCATAGAACGAGTCGAGGTCGGCGTGGAGGGTGCTGGCTTCGGCGGACACGAACGCATGTTCGCATGAGCGACGGCCATGATGTGCACCAATGGCGGATGTCGCACGCGGATGGGAGCTCTTCGGGCTCGCGGATTGGCAGGGCGCGCGCGACGCGTTCCAGTCCGCGCTTGACGCGGCGCCCGGGGACCCGGACGCGCTCGACGGGCTGGGCCAGGCCTGCTGGTGGCTGGGTGAGCGCGATGTTGCCATCGAGCACCGCCGCGAGGCCTTCAGCGGCTACCGCGGCGCGGGGGCCAGCCGGGATGCGGCGAGGCTGGCCATCTACCTGGCGGGGGAGCACCGGATCGATGGCCAGGCCGCAGCCGCGAACGGGTGGATCGCCCGGGCGCGGCGCCTGCTCGCCGACGAGGAGAACGTGCCCGAGATCGGCTGGCTCGAGATCGAGGAGGCCAAGCGCGCGACCGATCCGGCCGAGGCCGAGCGCCATGCGCGCGCCGCGCTCGACATTGCTCACGCCCTCGGCGACCCGGATGTCGAGTGCATGGCGCTTGCACAGATCGGGCGGGCGCTGGTGAGCGCGGGACGGGTCGAGGAGGGGATGGGCTTGCTCGACGAGGCGATGGCGGTCGCCCTCGGCGGTGAGACCAGCGACCCACTCGCGTGCGGCGATGCCTGCTGCACCACGCTTGTCGTCTGCGACCAGCTCGCGGACCTGCGCCGTGCCAGCGAGTGGTGCGCGGCCGTGGTGGAGTTCAACGAGCGCCGCCACTTCACGCCGGTGCAGTCCTGGTGTCGCTCGATCTACGGAGCGGTGCTCGTGCGGGCGGGTGACTGGGGGCGGGCGGAGACCGTTCTCACCGAGGCGCTCCGCGTGCACGCCGATCCCCGCAGGGCCAGCGGCCGCGCGCTGCCGTTGTCGGTACTGGCCGAGCTGCGGCTGCGCCAGGGGCGCGAGGAGGAGGCCGCCCGGCTTCTGGAGGGCGTCGAGCAGGATCCCCCGGCGCTGCCGGCCCTGGTCGAGCTGCACGCCCGCCGCGGTGAGGTGGCGATGGCCCGCGCGCTGCTGGACACCTCAGGGGCGGCGGCACTTGACGAGGGGAGGCGACTCGTTCTGCGTGGGGTCGTGGAGCTGGCGGCCGGAGACCTCGAAGCCGCAGCCACGATCGCCGCCAGGCTGGGAGAGGTGGCTGAGAGCGTCGCCCGCGAGGACCTCGCGGCCGAGGCGGCGCTGCTGCGCGGCCGCGCGGCGGGCGCGGAGGGCGTGGGGGCGCTCGAGGAAGCCGTTGACGCGTTCGCCCGGCTCGGCTTTCCGCTCGAGGAGGGTCGTGCCCGGCTTGCGCTTGCGCGCGTCCGTGCCGCCGAGGGCTCGCCGCTCGCCGCGCCGGCCGCCCGCGCTGCATGCGACCAGTTCGAGCGCCTCGGCGCCAGCCGCGACGCCGACGAGGCGGCGGCGCTGCTGCGGGAGCTCGGCGGGTCCGGCCGGAGCGCGGTGCGCGGGGAGCGCGACGAGCTGACCGCCCGCGAGCGCGAGGTCCTTGCGCTGGTGGCCTCGGGCCTCTCGAACGCCGAGATCGCGGAGCGGCTTGTGATTGCGCCCAAGACCGCCGAGCACCACGTGGGGAAGGTGCTCTCCAAGCTCGGCGTGCGCAGCCGCGCCGAGGCGGCCGCGCACGCCGTTCGCGAGGGGCTCTAGCCGATCCCGTTGCCGGCGAGGACTCCGTCGGGGTCGTAGCGGCGCTTGACCTCGACGAGGCGTTCCCAGACGTCGTCCGCATACGCCTGCCTGACGGGCGTGTCCACGTCGAGAGCGTTCACGTAGACGCCATCGGTCGCGAACGGGCGGGTGGCATCCCACACTCGCCTCACCCAGTCGATGGTCGGCTCGATCGGCTCCTCGCCCGAGCACCCGATCACCCATGCGAGCGCGGGCGCCCCTCGGTGGCCGAATGCCGTGTGGCCGCGCGGCACGCGGTCCACAGCGCCGCCCATCCAGCCGGTGACCACGTGCGACTGGGGCGTCGGAACGCTCTCGAATTCGTCAACGAGCGCGTCGATGTAGCCATCGCTGACCTCGGCGAGGTAGTGCAGCTTGTCGTAGTACCGCAACCCGTGGGGAGCGGTCTCGTCGAGCATCGTCTGGAGCGCGACGTAGGGCATCGGCTGGACGAGGTCGAGCGCCGGCGGGTGCTCCTCGCGCAGCGGGGCGAGCACCCGCTCGCCCTCGGCGAGGTCGCCGCACCAGGCCACGCCCACCACCGCCACCCGCTGTCCCTGTAGCTCCGGCGGGAACGGCGGCGCCGGCGGGGCCGTGATCAGCACGTCGAAGATCATCAGCTCGTCGGGCGCGCTCTCGATCAGCTCGCGGCTGGCCCGGAACGCCTCGCGCGCCTGGTCCCACGGGTAGGCGAGCATTCCGCCGAGCACCATGGGACCGACCCGACGGGCCTGGAACTCGAACTCGGTCACGATGGCGAAGTCCCCGCCGCCGCCGCGTAGCGCCCAGAACAGATCGTCATGGTCGTCCTCGCTCGCCCTCAGCGTGCGGCCGTCGGCGAGCACGACCTCGGCGGCGAGCAGCGAGTCGATCGTCAGGCCATGGGCGCGCATCAGCCAGCCGACGCCGCCGCCGAGGGTCAGCCCGCCCACGCCGGTGTGAGAGATCTGGCCCGCGGGCACGGCGAGCCCGTGCGCCTGGGTGGCGTTGTCGAGCTCGGAGAGGAGCGCGCCGCCGCCCACCCTGACTCGGCCGGTCTCCGCATCCACGTCGACCGCGTTGAGGGCGCGGAGGTCCAGGCACAGAGCGCCGTCCCGCACGGACCGGCCCGATACCGAGTGGGACCCGGAACGAACCGTGAACGGAAGGCCGTTCTCTGTGGCGGCGCGCACCGCGGCGGCCACGTCGTCGGCGTCGGTGGCGTACGCCAGCGCGGCCGGCCTGCGATCGATCGCGCCGTTCCAGCCGAAACGGCACTCGTCGTAGTCGGAATGCTCCGGCTCGACGACCCGGCCGACGAAGCCGTTCGTCCGCAGAGCTGCGGCCAGAGCTGAGGTGGTGCTGAGAGTCTCCATGTGGACGAGCATCCCGGCACCCGCACGAAGGGGCATCGGGGCATCCACCCATTTGCGACCCCTAGTCGCGCTCCCAACGGAAGAACGTCAGCAGGTTGCCGTCGAGGTCCACCGTCGCGAACTCGCGCGTGCCGAAGTCGGTGTCGCCGGGGGCGCCGCTTCGCTCGATCGGGTGGAGGACGCCCTGAGGCTCCAGTTCCTTGTAGAGAGCGTCGGGGTCAGCGACCTCGATCCGGCAGCTCGCCGTTCCGGCGAGGAACGACTCGGCGCCCGAGTCGATCGGCTTACCCGCGAGGTCGTCGCGCGACCGCCAGGTCTCGTCCGTGGAGCCCCATAGATGGATCACCGCGTCGTCGCGCCCGATGACAGCGAAGTCGTCGGTCTCGTGCGGTGACTCCCACCCGAAGTGCTCGCGGTAGTGCGCAACGGCGGCACGCACGTCCCGCACGGGCAGGGCCGGGATGGTCCTGCCGAGGCCCGCCATGAGCTACGCCGCCTCTCGAGGGCCGAGGCCCAGCTCGTCCGCCTGCCCCTCCATCGCGGCGATCACGAACGCCACGTGCTCGTCGAAGTCCACTCCGAGCTCCTCGGCGCTCGTGCGCACCTCCTCGCGGTTCACCCCGGCCGCGAAGCTCGGCTGCTTCAGCTTCTTCTTCACCGACTTCGGCGTCATACCGTGGATGCCGTCCGGGCGGACGTAGGCGCACGCGGAGATGAAGCCCGACAGCTCGTCGACCGCGAACAGCGTCTTCGCCATGCGCGTCTCGCGCGGGACGCCCAGGAACGTGGCGTGCCCGGCCACCGCGTCGATCAGCTCCTGCGGGTAGCCCTTCTCCTCGAACAGCTTCAGCGCCTCGCGCGGATGGCCGGTGCCGAGATCGGGGTAGCGCTCGTAGTCGAGGTCGTGGAGCAGGCCGGTGACGGCGTAGAGCTCCTCGTCCTCGCCGAACTCGCGCGCGTAGGCGCGCATCCCGGCCTCGACGCCAAGCATGTGCTTGCGAAGCGACTCGGACTCGGTCCACTCGCAGACGAGGGCCCAGGCTTCGTCGCGCGTGGGGGCGGCCATGCGTGGCAGGGTATCCTCGGCGACTCCCGAACGGGTCTACGCATGGAGAAGTTCGTCATAGAAGGCGGCACGCCCCTGGCGGGGACGATCGTGCCCGCCGGTAACAAGAACGCCGCTCTGCCGGCGCTCGCCGCGTCGCTTCTGACGAGCGAGGAGATCGTGCTGCGCAACATCCCGCGGATCAGCGACGTGGACGCGATGCTCGAGCTGCTGCGGCTCCTCGACGTGAAGGTCGAGTGGCGCGACGACAACGTGGTGGCGTTGAGGGCCGACGAGCTGAGCCACAGCGACGTGGACCGTGACTACGCCGAGCGCATCCGTGCCTCCTTCCTGCTCGCGGGACCGCTGCTCGCGCGCCGCGGCCGTGCCGAGATGCCCCCGCCCGGGGGCGACGTGATCGGCCGCCGGCGGCTGGATCCGCACCTCGATGCCTTCCGGGCGCTCGGTGCCGAGGTGCACCTGGACCGCAACTACTACCGGCTGTCGGCGTCCGACGGACTGCACGCCTGCGACTTCTTCATGGACGAGCCCTCGGTCATGGCCACCGAGAACGCGCTGATGGCGGCCGCGCTCACGCCGGGCTCGACGGTGATCCACAACGCGGCCTCGGAGCCGCATGTCCAGGACGTGGCGCGCCTGCTGATGGCGATGGGCGCCCGCATCGAGGGCATCGGCTCGAACCTGATGATCGTGCACGGCCAGGAGGAGCTCGGCGGCGCCGACTTCACGATCGGCCCCGACTACATCGAGATCGGAAGCTTCATCGCGCTCGCGGCCTGCACCGGCGGCGAGCTGCGCGTCAAGGACACCAATCCGGACGACCTGCGCATGACCCGGCTCGCCTTCGAGCGGCTCGGCTGCCGGATCGAGTTCGACGGCAGCGACGCGATCGTGCCGGCCGGCCAGCGGCTGCGCGTGAAGTCGGACGAGGGCGACGCGATCTCGAAGATCGAGGACGGCCCGTGGCCGGCGTTCCCGGCCGACCTCACGAGCATCGCCGTCGCCATGGCCACACAGGCCGAGGGCCTGATCCTCATCCACGAGAAGATGTTCGAGAACCGCCTCTACTTCGTCGACAAGTTGGTCACGATGGGCGCTCGGGTGATCGTCTGCGACCCGCACCGCGCGGTCGTAAGCGGCCCGAGCCGGCTTCACGGCGAGCGCCTGGAGAGCCCGGACATCCGGGCCGGCATGGCGATCCTCATCGCAGCGCTGTGCGCCGACGGCACGTCCGAGATCGGGAACATTCGTCAGATCGACCGTGGCTACGAGCGGATCGACGAGCGGCTGCGGACGCTCGGCGCGCGCATCGAGCGCGTGGCCGCCGAGCGCGTGCCTGCTTAATCCCGGGAGGCGCCGGTGACCGAACAGCATCGCTCCGTCGCGGGCCAGCCCGCGACCTCGCGCACGGCGATCCCCCCGGGCACCCGGGACGTGCTGCCGGAGGAGATGCGCGAGCTGCGCGCCATCGGCGACCGCATGCGCGCGTGCTTCGAGCGCGCGGGCTACGGCGAGGTGCACACGCCGGCGCTCGAGTACGAGGACGTGCTGCGCCGCGGCGAGGAGCGCGCCGCCGGTGCTCGCTACCGGACCTTCGACGAGAACGGCGCCGTGCTGGCGCTGCGCTCGGACATGACGATCCCGATCGCGCGCGTGGTGGCCACCCGCTACGCCGAGGCCGAGCCGCCGCTGCGCTTCTCCTACCTCGCGCGCGCCTGGCGCGCCACCGACCGCGGCGTGGGCGAGCCGCGCGAGTTCCTCCAGGGCGGCCTCGAGCTGATCGGCGTGCCGGGCGCCGAGGGCGAGGCCGAGGTGGTGGCACTCGCGATCGCCGCGCTGGACGAGGTCGGACTGCGCCGGCACCGGGTGGGAGTGGGCGACGGCGCGCTCTACCGCAGCCTCCTCACCTCGTTCGGCGTGCCCGAGGACGCGCACCTGCCGATGCTGGAGAGCCTGTCCCGGCGCGATCTTGTGGACCTCGAGGGGCAGGTGGGCGCGCTCGGGCTGGCGGCCGCCGAGCGCGATCTGCTCGTGGCGCTGCCACAGCTGCGCGGAGGCCGCGAGGTGCTGGACCGCGCCGACACCGCCGGCCTCGATGGCCTGCGGGCCCTGCATGACCTGCTCGCCGAGCGCGGGGTCGCCGAGCGCGTGATCTTCGACCTCGGCCTCGTGCGCGAGCTCGGCTACTACACCGGCTCGGTGTTCGAGGTCTACGACCCGGCGGTGGGCTTCACGCTTGGCGGCGGCGGGCGCTACGACGAGCTGATCGGCCGCTTCGGGCGCGACCTGCCGGCATGCGGCCTCGCGCTGGACGTGCAGCGCGTGCACCTCGCGCAGGCCGCCGAGGAGGCGCTCGGATGAGCGACGCGCTGACAATCGCCGTGCCGCGCGGCGCGCTCTTCGGCGGAACGCTCGACCTGCTCGATGGCCTGGGAATCGACACGGCCGAGGTGCGATCGAACGACCGCAAGCTGCTGTTCGAGGACGTGGGCATCGTGACCATGCGCCCGAGTGACGTGCCGACCTACGTGGAGCACGGCGCGGCCGACGTCGGAATCACGGGCAAGGACGTGCTGCTCGAGCAGTCGCAGCGCAAGGTCTACGAGCTGCTCGACCTCGGCTACGGCCGCTGCGAGATGGTGGTGGCGGCGCCCGACCGCGGCGATTCGATCGCCGAGGCCCTGCGCCGCCTCGGGCGGGTCCGCATCGCCACGAAGTACCCGCGCGTGGCGGCGGAGCACTTCGCGGAGACCGGGCGCCAGGCCGAGATCGTGGAGGTGAAGGGCTCGGTCGAGCTCGCGCCGCTGATCGGCCTCGTCGACGGCATCGTGGACCTCACGGCCAGCGGCAAGACGCTCGAGGAGAACAACCTCCGCGTGATGGAGCAGATCGCCACCTGCACGGCGCGGCTGATCGCGAACCCGGTGGCACACAAGCTGAAGGCGGAGGCGATCGACTCGATCCTGGAGCGGATCCGCGCATGAGAATCGTGCGCTCGCGCGACGAGCTCTACATCGGCCGTGCGTCGCTTGATGCCTCCGCTGAGGTCAGGAAGATCATCGACGAGGTTCGCGACGGCGGCGACGCCGCGGTCCTGAGTCTCACGGAGCGCTTCGACCACGCCGAGCTCGGTCCTGACCAGTTGCGGGTGGACCCGAACGAGCTCGAGTCGTCCGTCGGGGTGCTCGAACCTGACGTGCTCGCCGGACTGCGCACCGCGATAGGCAACGTCCGGGCAGTCGCGCGAGCACAGATACGCGACGAGACAGTGACCGTCGAGCTTCCAGAGGGCCACATCGTCGAGGTCGTGGAGCGCGCGGTCCGCCGCGCCGCGATCTACGTACCGGGCGGCCGCGCGCCATACCCGTCAACCGTGGTCATGGGGGCGATCACCGCGCGCGCCGCCGGCGTAGAGGAGATCGTGGTCTGCGCGCCGCCAGGACCGGGCGGCCGGGCGCACCCCGTGATCCTCGCGGCGTGCGTGCTCTGCGAGGTCACCGAGGTCTATCGGATGGGCGGCGCACAGGCGATTGCTGCGATGGCCTACGGCACCGAGTCGGTGCCGGCCGTGGACGTGATCGTCGGACCCGGCAACCCGTATGTGCAGGAGGCCAAGCGCCAGTTGGTAGGCCAAGTCGGCATCGATGGCATCGCCGGCCCGAGCGAGCTCGCGGTGATCGCCAGCAGCGGAGCGGATCCAGAGCTGATCGCGCTCGACCTCATGGCGCAGGCTGAGCACGGGGCCGACAGCCCGGTGTTCTGTTTCTCACCCGATGCCTCCTTGCTCGACTCGGTGGCGGCCGCGGTGGAGCGACTGGCTCCTGAGCGGCCATCGGTTTCGGACGCGCAGGCGGCCTTGGTGGAGACCACCGACCTAGACAAGGCGCTCGGACTCGCCGAGCAGATCGCCCCCGAACATCTTCAGCTCATGGGCGAGGATGCCGAGGCCCTGGCCGACCGCGTCCGCAACGCCGGCTGCCTGTTCGTCGGCCAGGGCGCCGCCACCGCCTTCGGCGACTACGTGGCGGGCTCGAACCACGTGCTGCCCACCGGCGGCGCCGCCCGCTTCCAGTCGGCGCTCTCTCCCGCCACCTTCCGACGCCGGATGGCCCGCGTATCCTTGCCCGCCGAGGCGGCGACCCGCCTCGCGCCCGCCGGCGCGGCGCTTGCTCGTGCCGAGGGCTTTCCTGTGCACGCAGAATCAATGGAGCGCCGCGCGTGAGCCGCACCTCTCAGATCCACCGGACAACGGGCGAGACCGACGTCCAGCTCTCGCTGGACCTGGACGGCACGGGCGCGGGCGAGCGCGAGACGGGGGTCGGCTTCTTCGACCACCTGCTCGACTCCGTGGCGCGGCACGGGCTGCTCGACCTCGACGTGCGCGTGGAGGGAGACCTCGAGACGGGCCCGCACCACACGGTCGAGGACACGGGCATCGCGCTCGGGCAGGCCATCGACGAGGCCCTCGGCGACCGCGCCGGGATTCGCCGCTTCGGCCACGCGGTCGTGCCGATGGACGAGGCGCGCGCCTCGGCGGCGGTCGACATCTCCGGCCGGCCGTTCATGGCGCTCGAGGGGGCCTTCGGCGCGGAGCGAGTCGGCGACTTCGACACCGACCTGGCCGAGGAGTTCCTCCGCGCGGTAGCGAACGCGGCGAAGCTCACGCTGCACGTGCGCGTGGAGGCGGGCACGAACGCCCATCACATGGTCGAGGCGTCCTTCAAGGCGTTCGCGCGCGCCCTGCGTGCCGCCGTGGAGGACGACGAGCGCGTGGAGGGCGTGCCCTCGACCAAGGGCGTCCTTTGACGCGCATCGCGATCCTCGACTACGGGATGGGGAACCTGCGCTCGGTCGGCAAGGCGCTCGAGCACGTGGGCGCCGACCCGTTCCTCACGAGCGATCACGCGCGCGTGCGCGAGGCCGACGGGATCGTGCTGCCGGGCGTTGGCTCGATGCCGAAGGCGATGGAGCGGGTGCGCGAGCTCAAGCTCGACCAGCTCCTGCGCGAGCGGGTCGAGGCAGCCGTGCCCGTGATCGGGCTGTGCATGGGCATGCAGCTGCTGTTCGACTCCACCACCGAGATGGACGGGGCCGAGGGCATCGGGCTGCTGCGGGGGCCGGTGGAGGCGCTCGACGCCCCCGGGCTGAAGGTGCCGCAGATCGGCTGGAACCCCGTGAGCTGGCGGCGCGAGAGCCCGCTGAACGAGGGGCTGCCGGAGCCCTGCGCCTTCTACCACGCCAACTCGTTCGCCCCGCGCCCGGCCGACGCGGACGCGGTGCTCGGCACGGCGGACTACGGAAGCGAGTTCGTGAGCGTGGTGGAGAAGGCGGGGGTGTACGGGCTGCAGTCGCACCCGGAGAAGTCGGGGCCGGACGGCCTGCGGCTCCTGAAGAACTTCGTCTCGCTCGCCGCGGCCTCAGAATGATCCTGCTGCCGGCGGTGGACATCCGCGACGGCAAGGCGGTGCGGCTGCGCCAGGGGCACTTCGACGACGAGACGGTCTACGCCGACGACCCGCTCGAGGCGGCGCGCTCGTTCGTGGAGGCGGGCGCGCGCTTCCTGCACATCGTCGATCTCGACGGCGCGCGCGAGGGCGAGCCGGCCAACCTCCAGCACGTGGAGCGCATCACGTCTGAGCTGGACGTGCCCGTGGAGCTCGGCGGAGGGCTGCGCTCGATCGCCTCGATCCGGCGGGCGCTCGGCGCGGGAGCGAGCCGGGTGGTGCTCGGCACGGCCGCATTCACCGACCCCGACCTGCTCGACGAGGCGCTGTCGGCGTTCACGTCGCGCATCCTCGTGGGAGTGGACGTGCGCGGGGGGATGGTCTCGGTGGCCGGCTGGACGCGCGAGACCCAGATGAGGGGCGAGGACGCGATCCGGCGCATGCAGGACCGCGGGGTCACACGCTTCGTGTACACGAACGTGGATCGGGACGGGATGCTGGAGGGGCCGGATCTCGACGAGGTCAGGCGAGTGTCCGAGGCCGTGCGCGGGCGATTCCTCTACTCCGGGGGGATCGGCTCGATCGACGACCTGCGCGCGCTGGCCCAGATGCGGCTCCTCAACCTCGCCGGCGTGATCTCCGGCAAGGCGCTCTACGAGGGCCGCTTCGGCGTGCGCGAGGGCCAGGAGGCGCTCGAGGCCTGATGCTGCTCCGTCGCGTGATCCCATGCCTCGACGTGGACAAGGGCCGCGTGGTCAAGGGAGTCGAGTTCGTGAACCTGCGCGACGCCGGCGACCCGGTCGAGCTGGCCGTGCGCTACCAGGAGGAGGGGGCCGACGAGATCGTCTTCCTCGACATCACGGCGTCGCACGAGAAGCGCGAGAACGTGGCCCAGCTCGCGCGCCGCTGCGCCGACGACGTGTTCATCCCGTTCACGATCGGAGGCGGGGTGCGCTCGGTGGAGGACGCCCAGGCCGTGCTCGACGCCGGCGCCGACAAGGTCTCGGTGAACTCCGCGGCGGTGGCGCGCCCCGAGCTCTTGTCCGAGCTCGCCGAGGTGTTCGGCGCCCAGTGCACGGTGCTGGCGATCGACGCGCGCCGCGAGCCGGAAGGTTCCTACGCCGTGTACGTGAACGGCGGGCGCACTGCCGGTCGGGCGCGACGCGATCGAGTGGGCCCGCGAGGGCGTGGAGCGCGGCGCGGGGGAGATCCTGCTCACGAGCATGGACCGCGACGGCACCGAGGACGGCTACGAGCTCACGCTGACCCGCGCGGTTGCCGACGCGGTGGACGTGCCGGTGATCGCCTCGGGCGGCGCCGGCACGCTCGACCACCTGGTGGACGCGGTGGAGAGGGGCGGGGCCGACGCCGTCCTGTGCGCCTCGATCTTTCACTACGGTCACCACACGGTGCGCGAGGCGAAGGAACGGATGCGCGACGCGGGGATTCCTGTCCGCCTCTAGCGGCGGGCGCGCCGCGGTTTGCTCAAGTCCCGTTCGCAGTCCGGGGTGAGCAGCTCGAGGCGGTCAGGGAGCACCCTGTCCCAGCCGGCACCGCAGTCCACTTCCTCGCGCACCCGGTCCCGCGTCCTCAGCATGTCGTTGCCCGCCCCGCCGAAGATGCTGTCGAGGGCGCCACCCGGCCACAGGCTGTCACGGCCCGGCCCGCCCCTGACTTCGTCGGGCCCGGGGCCAGCGTGCAGACTGTCGCCGCCACCGCCTCCGTAGAGGTAGTCGGCGCCCCGTCCGCCCCGCAGGTGGTCGCTGGACTGGTCGCGATGAGGGCCCCCGCGCAGGCGGTCGTCCCCGTCACCACCCGTCAGCAGGTCCGCGCCAAGTACGCCGTCGAGGTAGTTGGAAGCAGCGTTTCCGCCGAGCACGTCAGCTCCGGGTCCGCCCACGATCGATTCCACATCGGAGCCGATCTGGTCGCGCTCGCCGCGCTCGCCATCGTCTCTGTCGCCCTCGAGGTCGGCGCGGATCGGCTTGACACGACGCGCATAGGAGACTTCGTCGCCGTGGTAGAAGAAGTCGAGGGGGTTGGCCCTCTCGCCCCCACCCACCATCAGATCGCTTCCGTTGGCTGCGGAGCCCTCGATGAAGCGGTCGACCTCGACGCCGCCGATCATCTGGTCGTCGCCGGGGCCGCCGTTGAACTGCGTCTGGCCCCCGGGTACGCCGGCAACCATCGTCAGCACGTCATTGCCGGCGCCGCCCCACAGGTATGCCACGGTGGTGCGCGCGAGGTCGGCGCGCGCTGAATCGTCGAGGTCACCGACGTCGATCCGCACTGTTTCCAGGCGGGCCTCAGGCGCCGCTCGGCACAGGGCGCTGCCGTCCGGCCGAGCCTCGCAGAATCCACCCGGAGTCACGGGGGTGGAGTCCGTTACCCGGATGCCATCGACGGTCTCCTGGACGAGGATGTCGTTGCGCTCACCTGCCGCTCCGGTCACCCACAGCACCGACCAGGGGAAGCCGGACTTGCCGAAGTGCTGCGACATTTCGGCACGCGCCGCCAAGCTCGGGTTGGCCGTCGCAAACGACAGGGCCAGCACGGTGGCTGTGATCCAAAGACCGCGCATGTTGCTAGGACTAACACGGTGACCGGCCAAATGGACCTCCGCGAGCGCGTGCGGCGCCTGCCGGGCATGGAGCGGCTGCTGCCCGCGCTCGTGGGGCTGGAGCCGGCCTACCTCGTGGGCGGTGCGGTTCGCGACCTGCTGCGAGGCGCCGTGCCGAACGACATCGACATCGCCGTCGAGGCCGACGCGCGCTCGGTGGCGCGTGCGGTGGCCGAGCGCCTTGGGAGCGACGCGCGCGAGTACGAGCGCTTCGGCACGGCCACGGTCGAGATCCCGGGAACCACGTACAACTTCGCCACGACGAGGGAGGAGGTCTACGACTCGCCGGGCGAGCTCCCGCGCGTGTCGCCGGCGTCGCTCCTCGACGACCTGCGCCGGCGCGACTTCTCGATCAACGCGATGGCGGTGGGCCTCACCGGCGACGACCTCGGCCACCTCTACGACCCGACCGGGGGACTGGCCGACATGGAGGCTCGCCTCGTACGCGTGCTGCACGAGCGGAGCTTCCTCGACGATCCCACGCGGCTGCTCCGGGCGGTGCGCTATGCGGTGCGGCTCGAGTTTGCGCTCGACCCCGAGACGGAGCGTCTAGCGCGCGAGGCCGCGGCGGCCGACGCCCTCTCGACCGTGTCGGGCGCCCGGATCAGGGACGAGCTGATGGACCTTCTCGGCGAGCTCGACGCGCCCGCCGCGATCAAGCGCATGCGTGATCTCGAAATCCACACTGCTCTGCACCCCGAGCTCGACCCGGATCCCGAGCTCGTGGCGTCGGCTTCCCTGGGGGCCGTTGCCATCGGCGCTGACCAGGGCATCGCGGCGCTCGCCGCCCTGATCGAGGAGGCGCCGGAGAAGCTCGACCTGTGGCTCGCCGACCTGAACCTGCCGGCAGAGAAGCGCGACGCCACCGCGCGCTCCGCGCGGGTCGCCCCGAAGCTCGCGGCGGCGCTGCGGGAGCGGGAGCACTCGCCCTCGGAGCTGCGCGGGCTGCTCGGGCAGGAGCCGCCCGAGGCCCTCGCACTGGCCATGGCGCTGAGCGCGCCGTCGGAGCCGATCCTCCGGTGGGCTTCGGAGCTGCGGCCCGTCGCGCTCGAGATCTCGGGCGCCGACCTGCTCGCGGCCGGCGTTCCGCAGGGGCCGGCCGTGGGGCATGCGCTCGACGAGACGCTGAACCGAAAGCTCGACGGGCTCGTGTCCGGACGTGACGAGGAGCTCGAGACCGCGCTTCTGCTTGCTCGGGAGCGGGCGCAGTGAGGCTGCCGGGCGCCCTGGTCACCTTCACCACTCGCCAGGGCGGAGTGAGCGTCGGGCCGTACGAGTCGCTGAACCTCGGCATCCTGACCGCGGACGACCCGGAGCGGGTGACCGAGAATCGCCACCGCGCCGCCGCGCAGGCCGGGGTGGAGGCCGAGCGCGTGGCGATGGGCTGGCAGGTGCACGGCACCGAGCTCAAGGACTGGACGGGGCCGCCGCCGGATCGCGCCTACGCGCAGCCCGGGGACAAGGATCTCGAGAAGGTGGACGGGCACCTCACCCGCGAGGCCGGCATCGGGCTGCTCGTGCTCGTGGCGGACTGCTACCCCGTCGCGCTCTCGGACGGCGAGCAGGTGGCGATGCTGCACTGCGGCTGGCGCCCGCTGGCCGGCGGGATCATCGAGAAGGCGGTTGCGTCGGTTCTCCGGAAGCCCCGCCGCGGCGGTCGGCCCGGGCATCGGTGGTTGCTGTTACGAGGTTGGGGATGAGGTGTTGGAGGCGTTCTCGGGCATCGAGGGAGTTGCGTCCGGGCGCATGCTCGATCTGCGCGCCGTGATTGCTGCGCAGCTAGCCGCGGTGGGCGTTTCCGACGTGCAGCACGTGGACCGCTGCACGAGCTGCTCGCCGGACCTGTACTTCTCCCACCGCCGCGACGACGGCGTCACCGGCCGCCAGGCGGGCATCATCGTGCGCGATGGATCCTGAACGCGTACGGCGCAACCTCGAGCGGGTGCGCGAGCAGATCGGCTCCGAGGTCGAGGTGCTCGCCGCGGTGAAGTACGTGGAGGCCGATGACCTGCCGGCACTGGCGGAGGCGGGCATCGAGCTGGTGGGCGAGAACCGGGCGCAGGAGCTGCTGGCCAAGCAGGAGGCCCACGGCCACCTGTTCACGTGGGACTTCATCGGCCAGCTTCAGAGCCGCAAGGTCAAGGACGTGGTGCCGCACGTGAGGCTGATCCACTCGCTCGCCTCGGAGTCGGCGCTGTCGAAGCTCGAGCAGACCCCGGCGAAGGAGGTGCTCGTCCAGGTGAACGTGGCGGGCGAGGACGAGAAGGCCGGCATCGACCCCGAACGCCCTCGGCGACTTCATCGCCCGCTGCCCCGTGCCCGTGACCGGCCTGATGACGATGCCACCGTTCGTGGAGCGCGCCGAGGACAACCGGCGCCACTTCGCCCGGCTCGCGGAGCTGGCCGGCCGAGCACGGGCTCGCTCGCCTTTCGATGGGAACGTCGCAGGATTACGTGGTCGCTGCGGAGGAGGGCGCCACGATCGTGCGCCTGGGCTCAGTCCTCTACGACGAGCACTGAGGAAGCGCGGGATCGGCCCGCCTGGCACGGGTCTGGCGCTTTTTGTTTCCATTTCGCAACGGAAAGCGCCAGACCCTCGATTCGGAGCACCTTCAATGCTGCTTTTCCGGGGTATAGCCCACGCGCTCGAAGAAGTCCGCGATCACGTTCGATAGGCGGGCTCCCTGCCAGGCCAGTGGGGACCCGCCCTTGTCCTCCACGACCAGCTCGGCGTTGGGGAGCTTTCGGCAGTACTCCTCGGCGACGCCGAGGGGGTGGAGCGTGTCGGAGTCGTCCTGGGAGCCGACGATGAGGACCGGGACCTCGAGCTCTGACAGCGGCTCCAGGCCCTTCCAGGCCACCGAGCCAGGCACCTCTCTCAGGGCCTGGGCCACCGCGTCGAGGTGCTCGTGGCGCTCCATTCGCTGCCGGGTGGCCTCGCGGGCCACGGTGCGCCAGCGCTCCGGGATGTCGTCCGGCTGGGCCACCTCGACGAACGCGTCGACGCCCTTGTCGAGGGCTTCGGCGAGCGCTCCCCAGACCTCGCCGTCAACGTCGCCGGTGCGTGCGTAGCCGGTGTAGGCCGGAGTGATCTGAACCAATGCGGGCACCCGCTCCGGGTGCTCGAGCGTGAACGCCATGGCCGTGGCCGCGCCCATCGAGCTGCCCACCAGGGCCGTCCGCTCGAGCTCGAGATGCTCGAGCACGGCCTCCAGGTCCGCCACGAAATCCGGGTACTCGTAGCGCTGCGCGGGCGACGACGCACCGTGGCCGCGGGCGTCGTAGGAGATCAGCCGGTAGCCGCGCTTGACCAGGGCGCGCGAGCCCTGCACGACGTTGCGACGAGTGGCCGACAGGCCGTGCAGAAGCACCACGGGCGGGCCATCGCCGGCCTCCTCGCCCTCGAGGGTAATGCTCCCTGCGCCCGGGAGCTGGCGGAGGACCTGGAAGTTCGTCGTCTCCACGGCGCTAGCTCGGGCGCTCGGCCAGCGCCATGACCTGACGGCGGCGGCGCAGCACGGCCCAGGCGCGCGCGAGCACGTCGAACGCGGGCCTCGGGAGGCGCTTGAAGAGCATGTCGTGGAAGCGTGGCCAGGCGTGCGTCACGACGCGGCACTCGCGCACCTCGAAGCCGGCCTCGTCGAGCAGGTTCGAAAGCAGCAGCGGCGTCCAGGTGTAGAGGTGGTGGTTCACGTCCTCGCGCGCGCGGCGCTGGGTGCGCCAGTCGTCGAGCGGCAGCCACAGCACGAGGCGGCCGCCCGGCTTCAGGACCCGGTAGAGCTCGCGCAGCTCGTCGAGCGGGGCGAGCGTGTGCTCGAGCGCGTGGTTCGAGATCACCACATCGGCGAGCTCGTCCTCGAGCTCGCGCGTGGACGCCACGACCCTGACGCCGCGCGTCTCACCCGCGTGGCGCGCCGGCGGGTTCGGCTCCACCCCGACGCGCTCCGCGGCCGGCAGCGCCGCCAGCAGCGCCCCCGCGCCGCAGCCGAAATCGACCACCGTGTCCGTGGGCGAGACGTGCGGCGCGAACTTCGAACGCTCGATCTGCGCGTTCAGATCGGCCCCGTCGCCCTGCCAGCCGAAAGTACTCCTCGCCAAGCTCGCCGCGATAGTGCCTACCCACGGATCCCTGCGCCTGATCACCCGCCTGCGACATGCGCCGCCGGAGTCTAGGCGCTGGTACCGTGCCCAGTGACAAGGAGTTTCCCGCTTACGCTCGAAACTCACGGTCGTATGGCGCTTCGCGACACATGGCATCGCACGCTGGTCTACTTCGGCTTGGCCGAGGAGGAGGATCCGCGCTACGAGGCGATTCAGGAGACCGAACCCGAGGCTGAGCTCGAGGATCGCTACCGCGAGCGGCCCAACGTTCGCCGGCTCCAACGACGGCGCCGCGACGAGTTCGACGACATCTTCGCCGACGAGCCGCGCAGCGGCGGTCGCGAGACGCGCGTGCTGCGCCCGGTGGGCGGCAACGGCGGCCGCGGCGGCGGGGACATCCAGGTCCACCTGGTGATCCCCAAGAGCTTCAACGACGCCCAGCAGATCGCCGACCAGTACAAGGACCACGTGCCGGTGATCCTCAACCTCCAGAGCACGGACACCGACCTCTCCAAGCGTCTGATCGACTTCGCATCCGGGCTCACATACGCGCTCGACGGCGGGATGCAGCGGATCGCCGACAAGGTGTTCCTGCTCACGCCGCGCAACGTCGAGGTCTCGGCGGAGGAGCGCGCACGGCTGATCGAGAAGGGCTTCTTCAACCAGAGCTGACGTTGTCCGCCGATAGAGTGCGGCGGCGATGATGCTGGGTCTGATCGGTGCAGGAAACATGGCGTCCGCGCTTGCGCGGGGCATCGGTGAGCCCGTGCTCGTCTACGACGTGGACGACGCGAAGGCGCGAGCGCTCGCGGAGGAGCTGGGCGGTGAGGCCGTGGGGTCGAATGCCGAGCTCGCTGAGCGGGCCGACGTCCTGGTGCTCTGCCACAAGCCGAAGCAGCTCGACGAGGTGGCCGCAGAGGTGGGTGGCCGCGCCAAGGTCGTCGTTTCGATCCTGGCCGCCACCACCACCGAGCAGGTGGCCGCGGCCTACCCCGGCGCCTCGGTCTACCGGTTCATTCCGAACATGAACACAGAGGTCAGACGTGGAGTCCTCTGTTACGTGGCGGGGCCGCGCGCCACCGAGGGCCCCGAGGAGGAGATCCTCGCCCTGATGGGACGAGCCGGCGCGGTGATCCCGCTCGCCGACGAGCCCCTGATCGAGCCCGCGATGGCACTGATGAGCTGCGGCCCGGCGTTCATGGCGCTCGTGGCCGAGAGCTTCGCCGAGGCGGGCGCAGCCCACGGCCTCGACCCGGACGATGCAATGCGCATGGTCGTCGAGACGATGGGCGGCACGGGCGACTATCTGGCGGCGCACGGCTACGACGGCCCCGGACTGCGGGCCCGGGTGGCTACGCCGGGCGGGGTGACCGAGAAGGGCCTGATCACGCTCGAGGAGCGCGGCCTGCGTGACGTCTGCCGCGCGGCGGTGGACACGGTCGTGGAGGCCACGCGGTGAGCATCTACCTCGCGATCACTCGCAATGACGTGGCGGACTACGTCAGCACGCTCGCGATCGTCTACATCATCCTGATCTTCATCCGGATCCTGATGAGCTGGATCCCGCGAATGCCCTACAACCGCTACCTCGCGGCCTTCCTGAAGTTCGTGAGCGACGTGACGGACCCGTACCTGAACCTCTTTCGCCGCATCCTGCCGCCGGTCCGGTTGGGGGGTGCCGGGCTCGACCTCAGCCCGATCGTCGCCACCTTCGTGCTGATCATCGTCAGCGAGATCGTGGTAAGCCTCATCAACGTTCCGTGAGCCGGGGCGGCGCCCCCGCGGCGATCGCCACCGCGGGGCTGGTCGTGGCGATCGACCAGGTCACGAAGCAGCTGGCCGTGACCAACATCGGTCGCGGCGATCAGGTGAACGTGTTCTTCGCCCTCGACCTGACGAACACGCGCAACTCCGGCGTCGCCTTCGGCGCCTTCGAGGGCGGGGGCGTCGCGGTGGCGATCCTGATCGGGGTGTCGCTGACCCTGCTGGTCGGGTACTTCGCGCTGCACCGCGACATGCCGCTGCTGTGGCTGCCCGTTGGGCTGCTGCTCGGCGGCGCGCTCGGAAACCTCGCGGACCGGGCGCACGAAGGCGCCGTCATCGACTTCATCGACCCGATGGCGTGGCCCGCCTTCAACGTGGCCGACGCCTGCATCGTGGTCGGCGTGTTCCTGCTGCTCTGGACGGTGGAGGGGAGCCCGAAACGGCCTCAAACGAGCTGATCGCCGGGGCCGAGGACGCCGGCCTCCGGCTCGACGCATTCCTCGCCGCGCGCGGGGCCACGCCGTCTCGCGCCGCGGCCCAGCGCCTGATCGAGCGCGGCGCTGTGACGGTGGACGGCCACCCGCGGCCCAAGAACCACAGGGTGGGAGCGGGGGAGCGCGTGGCCGTGGAGGCGCCCACCCTGGACCTCGAGCCGAGCCCGCCGGACGAGGTTCCCTTCGAGATCGTCCACCAGGACGAGCAGCTGCTCGTGGTGGACAAGCCGGCGGGCGTGGTCACGCACCCCGCGCCCGGGCATCGCGGGCCGACGCTCGCGGAGGCGCTGGCAGCCCTGGCCGCCGGCGGCGAGCACCCCGAGCGGGCCGGGATCGTGCACCGGCTGGATCGGGAGACCTCCGGCCTGCTGGTGGTGGCGCGCTCCGATGAGGCGCATGCCGCCCTCCAGAAGATGATGAAGGCGCGCGAGGTCACGCGCGAATACATCGCGCTGGTGGAGGGCCACCCCGACGCCGAGAGCGGCACCATCGACGCCCCGATCGGCCGCGACCGCGGCAACCGGACCGTGATGTCCACGCGCACCGACAGGGCCCGCAGCGCGGTCACCCATTTCGAGGTCGTGGAGCGGCTTCCGCGCACCGCGCTGCTGCGCGTGCGCCTCGAAACCGGCCGCACTCACCAGATCCGCGCCCACCTCGCGGCGATCGACCACCCGGTCGTGGGCGACCCTCAGTACGGCGGTCGGGAGAGCGGCCGCAGGCTCGGTTTGGAGCGACAGTTCTTGCATGCGTCAAAACTGATGTTTAGGCATCCGTTCACAGGGGAAATGCTCGCTTGCGAGTCCAAACCACCCGCCGAGCTGAGTCATGCACTTGACAACGCCCGGCGGGAGCCAGTCTCCGGAGGGCCAGACGGGGGCTGAGACATACGAGCGAGGCGGTCTCCGGACCGCCTCGTCTCGTTCTCGGACGAGTTTTCTCCGCCAGCCGCGTTCTCCGCCGGCCACCGCTTGCCGCCCGCGAACGGCGGACATTGAGGGGGTCAAGTCGAAAAGTCACCTCTCGATGCATCGCTGCGGGGGGTGGGGCGCGTTGACGTTCGCCGGGATGCAATACACGACGAACCCCCGCTCCCATGAGGTCGAGATCGAGGTTTCGACCCTCGCCACCCTCACCGCTGGTGTTCGCCGGCGGTCCAGCAGGGCCGCGGATGGCTATCCTCACGTCCGTCAAGCAAGCTACCCCGCTGGACACAGCGGCCGCGACCCTGCCCGGGACATCCCGGGTCCGCGCGCCGACCTGCGGGCAGATGTTCATCACAACCCTCAAGGGAGCAACTCTTTGGCCACCGAGATTGGCATCAGGGAGCTGCTGGAGGCCGGCGTCCATTTCGGCCACCAGACGCGCCGCTGGAATCCCAAGATGCGCCGCTTCATATTCGGCGAGCGCAGCGGGATCCACATCATCGACCTTCAGAAGACGGAGCGCCTGCTCCACACCGCCCAGGAGTTCGCCGGGGACCTGGCGGGCCGCGGCGGGACGATCCTGTTCGTGGGCACCAAGAAGCAGGCCCGCGACGCGATCAAGGAAGCCGCCGACAGCTGCGGCATGCCCTACATCGACCAGCGCTGGCTGGGCGGGCTGCTCACCAACTTCCAGACCATCAACAAGCGCATCAAGCGTCTCCACGACCTGCGTGACTGGACCGAGTCCGGCACGATGGAGCTGCTTCCGGTGCGAGAGCGCATCGCCGCCATGTCCGAGCGCGACAAGCTCGAGACGAACCTCGGCGGCGTGGCCGACATGCAGCGCCCGCCCGACGCGATGTTCGTGGTGGACCTCAAGGTCGAGGACATCGGCGTGCGCGAGGCCAAGCGCCTCAAGATCCCGATCATCGGGCTCGTGGACACGAACTGCGATCCGGATCCCGTGGACTTCGTGATCCCGGGCAACGACGACGCGATCCGCTCCTGCAAGGTGATCATCGACGGCATCGCCGGCGTGGCGCGCGACCGCGCCACGCAGTTCCGCGCCGAGGAGGAGGCCGCCCGGCGCGAGCGCGAGGAGGCCGAGCGCAAGGAGGCCGAGGAGAAGGCCGCGCGCGAGGCCGAGGAGCAGGAGAAGCGCGAGTCCGAGGAGCGGGCCCGCCGCGAGGCGGAGGAGGCCGGCTTCTCGCCGGACGAGCCCGCCACGCCGAGCGGCACCCGTCCGGAGGCCGCGAGCGGGGCCGGGGCCCCTCGTGAGCGCCGCACGTTCGATCCTGACGAGGAGTCCTGATGAGCATCGCCATCTCCGCCCAAGACGTGAAGAGCCTGCGCGAGCGAACCGGCGCAGGGATCATGGACAGCAAGGCCGCGCTGCAGGAGGCCGGAGGCGATCTGGACAAGGCGATCGAGATCCTGCGCGTGAAGGGGCAGGCCTCGGCAGCGAAGCGCGGCGAGCGGGCCGCCGCCGAGGGCATCATCTCGAGCTACATCCATTCCGGCGGGAAGATCGGCGTGCTCGTGGAGGTGGACTGCGAGACCGACTTCGTGGCGCGCACCGAGCCGTTCCAGGACTTCGCGCGCGAGGTGGCCCTGCACGTCGCGGCGGCCAACCCGCTCTACGTGTCCGAGGACGAGGTGGACGAGCAGGCGAAGGAGGCCGAGCTGCGCGTGCTCCGCGAGCAGGCGGCGGCCGAGGGCAAGCCCGAGAACGTCCAGGAGAAGATCGTCGAGGGCCGGCTCAAGAAGTGGCTGGAGGACGTGGTGCTCCTCGACCAGACGCACGTGAACGAGGAGAAGCACGGAGGCAAGACCGTCGGCGAGCTTCGCACCGAGATCGCCGCGAGCACGGGCGAGAACGTCGTGATCCGCCGCTTCGCCCGCTTCCAGGTCGGGGAGGAGTGACCGAACCTGCCTTCAAGCGCATCCTGCTGAAGCTCTCCGGGGAGGCGCTCATGGGCGATCTCCCCTACGGAGCGGACGCGGTGCGCATCGCCGCCATCGCAACGCAGGTGAAGGCCGTGTCCGAGCGCGGGGTGGAGATCGCGATCGTGGTGGGCGGCGGCAACATCTACCGCGGCCTCCAGGGCGCCGCGGACGGGATGGACCGCGCCACCGGCGACTACATGGGCATGCTCGCCACCGTGCTGAACGCGCTGGCGCTCCAGGACGCTCTCGAGAAGGTCGGCGCGGTCACGCGCGTGCAGTCCGCCATCACGATCTCCGAGGTGGCCGAGCCCTACATCCGCCGGCGCGCCATGCGCCACCTCGAGAAGGGCCGGATCGTGATCTTCGCCGCGGGCACCGGCAACCCGTTCTTCACCACCGACACCGCGGCGGCTCTGCGCGCGCTCGAAATCCACGCTGAGACGATCCTGATGGCGAAGAACGGGGTGGAGGGCGTCTACACCGCGGACCCGCGCGAGGATCCGGACGCCAGTTTCATCGAGGAGATCACTCACCAGGAGGCGATCGAGCAGCGGCTCCAGGTGATGGACTCGACCGCGCTGTCCCTGTGCATGGACAACCGGCTCCCGATCCAGGTCTTCAACATGGACGACGAGCGCAACATCGACCGGATAGTGTGCGGCGAGCGGGTGGGAACCGTTGTGAGGAGCGGATGACCGACGACGTACTGAAGGACTTCTTGGACGACGCGAAGGGCCGCATGCAGCGGTCCGTGGACGCCACCAAGACCGAGTTCGCCACCGTGCGAACTGGCCGCGCGTCCCCGCACCTGCTCGACCGCATCGAGGTCGACTACTACGGCGCCGTCACGCCGCTCAGGCAGCTGTCGCAGATCTCCGCGAGCGAGGCGCGGCTGCTCACGATCACGCCCTACGACAAGAACTCGATCAAGGCGATCGAGAAGTCGATCCTCGAGTCCGACGTGGGCCTCACGCCATCAAACGACGGCCAGGTGATCCGGCTCTCGATCCCAGAGCTCACCGAGGAGCGCCGCAAGGAGCTCGTGAAGATCGTGCACGGAATCGCCGAGCAGGGGAGGGTGGCGGTGCGGAACGTCCGGCGCGACGTGATGCACGACCTCCGCGAGCTGAAGAGCGAGGGCGAGGTGGGCGAGGACGACGAGCGCCGCGCGGAGGCGGAGCTCCAGAAACTCACCGACTCTCACGTCGGCGACATCGACAGCTCCCTCGCCGGCAAGGAGCAAGAAATCCTCGAAGTGTGAGCGACGCCGGGGCGCGGGCGCGCTACGTCGCGATCATCACCGACGGGAACGGCCGCTGGGCGCGAGAGCGCGGCCTGCCGGTGCTCGCCGGGCACCAGGCCGGCGCCGACACCGTGAAGGCGAGGCTGCGGGACGCCGTCGAGCTGGACGTCCGGGAGCTCACGGTCTACTCGTTCTCGACCGAGAACTGGACGCGCCCGAAGGCCGAGGTCGACGGGCTGATGGCGATGTTCGCGGAGCGCATCGACAGGGAGACCCCGGAGCTGCACGAGGAGGGTGTGCGCATGCGGTTCGTGGGGCGCCGCGAGGGGCTGAACGAGGAGCTCGTTCGCCGCATGGACTGGGCCGAGAAGCTCACGGGCGAGAACGACCGGATCACGCTGTTCGTGGCGTTCAACTACGGCGGCAGAGCGGAGATCGTGGACGCAGCGCGAACCTTCACGGGTGACACCGAGGAAGAGTTCCGGCGCCATCTCTACGCACCCGACATGCACGATCCCGACCTTCTGATTCGCACGAGCGGCGAGCTCCGGATTTCGAACTACCTGCTGTGGCAGCTCGCATACGCGGAGTTCGTGTTCCGCGACGAGCTGTGGCCGGACTTCACGCGCGAGGCGTTCGAGGCCTCGCTGGACGAGTACGCGGCGCGCGGGCGCCGCTTCGGGGGGCGGTAGGCGGTGGCGGCGCCTCGGGGAGGGTCCGACCTCGCCCCGCGCATCGTCGTGGCGATCCCGGCGATCATCTTCGCGCTGATCATCGTGGACCAGGGCGGCGAGGTCTGGACGATCGGCATCTTCGCGCTCGGCGTGGTCGCGATGGGCGAGCTCTACACGCTCATGGGCCGCGTGCGGCCCCCAGCGCTCGCCGGCTTCCTGACGCTCGCGGCGATGCTCGTGGCGGCCCTCTACGGTGAGCCACGTCACGTGATCATGGTGCTCGCGGCCTCGTTCCCGGTGACCTTCGTCCTCGCGGTGCTGCGCCCGCGCCGGGAGCACGTGTCCTGGGCGATCGCCGTGACCTACTTCGGGGTGCTCTGGATCGGCATCGCGATGGTGCACGCGGTCTGGCTGCGCGAGCTGCCGCACGGCGACGGGCTCGTGATCGACGTGCTCGTGGCCACGTTCCTGGGTGACACGTTCGCCTACTTCGGCGGCCGGATGTACGGCCGAACGCCGCTGGCGCCGCTGATCTCGCCGAACAAGACGCTGGAGGGCCTGGTGGCGGGCGTACTGGGGGGCACGCTCGCGTTCTGGATCGCAGGGCTCTACCAGGACTGGCTGACCGGCCCGCACGCGCTTCTGATCGGCGCGCTGGTGGCGCTCACGGCTCCAATGGGCGACCTCTTCGAGTCGATGATCAAGCGCGACCTCGAGGTGAAGGACACCGGCAAGCTGTTCGGCGCCCATGGCGGCGTGCTGGACCGCCTGGACGCGGTCTTCTTCACGATCCCGGTCGCGTACTACGCCGCCGTCGCGCTCGGCTACGCCTCCTAGACTCAGCCCCGTGCGCAGGATTCTCATAGTCGGTTCCACCGGCTCGATCGGGACGCAGGCGCTCGACGTGGTCGAGCGCAACCCGGAGCTGGAGGTGGTGGGCCTTGCCGCGGCATCGAGCTGGGAGCTGCTCCTCGAGCAGGCGAAGAAGCACGGCGTGAGCCGCGTGGCGCTCGCGGACCCGGACGCCGCCGCGCGTGCCTCCGAGCACTCGCAGGTCGAGGTGCTCGGGGGGCCGGAGGGGCTCGTGGAGCTGATCACGGACACCGACTGCGACCTCGTCCTGAACGCGCTCGTGGGCTCGGCCGGGCTGGGTCCCACGGTGGCCGCACTGGGTGAGGGCATCGACCTCGCGCTCGCGAACAAGGAGAGCCTCGTGGTGGGCGGCGAGCTCGTGACCACCCTCGCCGAGGCCACGGGCGCGCTGCTCCTGCCGGTGGACTCGGAGCACTCCGCGCTCTTCCAGCTGATAGCCGGCGAGCGACCCGGCACCGTCGACCGGCTCGTGCTCACGGCCAGCGGAGGCCCGTTCCGCGGTCGCACCGATCTCGATTCGGTCACCCGCGAGGAGGCGCTGGCCCACCCGACCTGGGACATGGGCGGGAAGATCACCATCGACTCGGCCACGCTCATGAACAAGGGCCTCGAGCTGATCGAGGCGCACCATCTCTTCGGCGTTCCCTACGACCGCATCGACGTGGTCGTGCACCCGCAGTCGATCGTCCACGCGATGGTGCACCTGAACGACGGCGCGTCGCTGGCGCATCTCGGCTACCCGGACATGCGGGTGCCGATCTCGTACGCGCTCAACCACCCGGACCGGGTGGACGTGCCCGTGCGCCCGCTCGACCTCGTGGAGCTCGGCGCGCTCACCTTCGAGGCGCCGGACGCGGACGCCTTCCCGTGCCTGCGGCTCGCACGCGAGGCGGCGGAGGCCGGCGGCACTGCTCCCTGCGTCCTGAACGCCGCCAACGAGATCGCGGTGCACGCGTTCCTGGCCGGCGACCTGTCATTCACGGGCATCGCGCGGGTGATCGAGTCGACGCTCTCGGAGCTGCCCGCCCAGCCGGTTCGCCACTTCTCCGACCTCTATGCCGCTGACGCGCAGGCGCGCGAGGTGGCCAGGGGCGTGGCTGCGTGAACGCGCTCAGCTTCTTCCTGGCCTTCATCGGCTTTGCGCTGCTCGTGATCCTCCACGAGCTCGGCCACTACAGCGCCGCGAAGGCGGTTGGCATGCGCGTGGAGAAGTTCTCGCTGTTCTTCCCGCCCACCCTCTGGAGCAAGAAGGTGGGCGAGACCGAGTACGCGATCGGCTCGATCCCCGCGGGCGGCTACGTGAAGATCACCGGGATGAACCCGGACGAGGATCTTCCCGAGGAGGTCCGCGACCGGGCCTACCACGCGCAGCCCGTCTGGAAGCGGATCGTGGTGATCGCGGCGGGGCCGGCGGTGAACCTCGCCCTGGCCTTCGTCCTGCTGTTCGTGTTCTTCGCGGCGATCGGCCCGGAGACCGGCTCGAGCAAGGTTGGCGAGCTCGAGAAGGGCTATCCGGCCCAGGGCGTGCTGAAGCCGGGCGACAGGCTCGTGGCGGTGGACGGGCAGCGGGGCGCGCCGATCGAGCTCTCCCAGCGGATCGCCAGCCACCAATGCCCGCAGAAGTCGAAGAAGAAGGGCTGCGCGGCCGCCGAGCCGGTACAGGTCACGGTCAGGCGCGACGGCACCCTGCGCAGCTACTCGATCACGCCGATCTACGACCCGGTGGCCAAGCGGACGCGGCTCGGCTTCGCGTACGCAGCCCGGTCCGCGTGCGGACCTCGGTCTCGGCGAGGCCTTCGACATCACGGCGGAGCGCTTCTGGTTCATCACGCAGCGCACGCTCGAGCTTCCGGTGCGCCTCATCGACCCCGAGAAGCGCAAGGAGATCTCCGGCGTCGTCGGCTCCTACGAGGTCACCCGGCAGACGATCCTCAACCAGCTGGAGGACGTGATCGGGATCCTCGCGATCATCTCGCTCTCGCTGGCGATCGTGAACCTGTTCCCGTTCCTGCCGCTGGACGGCGGCCACATCTTCTGGGCGATCGTGGAGAAGGTGCGCCGCAAGCCGGTCCCGCTGCGGGTGATGGAGCGCGCGGGAGTGGTGGGCTTCATGCTCGTGATCCTGATCTTCCTGATCGGGTTATCGAACGACATAGACCGGCTGAGCGGCGAGGGCTTCCAGGTTCGCTGAGGATCGCCGCGAGCTGAGGTTGGCCTAACCGCACGGGCGCGTTACGTTACCCGCATGGCGGTGAGTTCAGAGCAGCGATCCGGGCGGCCGGCCGGGCTGGCGGCGGCCACGGTGGCCGAGGCCTTCCAGGTGACCGCGGAGGCCCATCCCGACCGCTGTGCTCTGCGCACGAAGGACGACGAGTTCTCGATCACCTGGCGCGAGTACGCCGACAAGGTGCGCGCGGTGGCTGCGGGGCTGGCGGGCCTGGGCCTCGAGCGGGGCGCCACCATGGCCCTGATGCTCACGAACCGGCCGGAGTTCCACTGGTTCGACGCCGCGGCCATGCACCTCGGGGCCACCCCGTTCTCGCTCTACAACACCTACACGGTGGAGCAGATCCAGTACCAGGTGGACCACGCGGAGGCGCGCATCGTGGTCACGGAGAAGGCATTCGAGGACCGTGTGCGCGGGCTGACCGGCGTGGAGCACGTGATCGTGGTCGACGACGAGAGCGCCGACCCCGTGGAGGCTCACACCCCTCAGAGCTTCGATTTCGACGCTGCATGGCGGAGCGTGGAACCAAGCGACCTGCTCACGCTCATCTACACATCGGGCACGACCGGTCCTCCGAAGGGCGTGCAGCTCACGCACGCGAACCTCGTTTCGGCGATCAACGGGTTCGACCAGATCATCGAGTTCCCCGACGAGGGCCGCGTGATCTCCTGGCTCCCGATGGCGCACATCGCGGAGCGGGCGTCGTCGCACTACCTGCCGATGTTCGTCGGCTTCTCCACCACCTGCTGCCCCGATCCGCGCCAGGTCGCCGCGTACCTGCCGGCGGTGCGTCCGAGCTGGTTCTTCGCGGTGCCGCGCATCTGGGAGAAGCTGAAGGCCGCGATCGAGGCGGGCATCGAGGCCGAGCAGGACGCCGAGCGCAAGCAGGCCACGCAGTGGGCGCTGGGCGTGGGCCTGCGCCACGCGCGCGGCGAGGACGTGGGGGAGGAGTACGAGAAGGCCGACGCGCTCGTGCTCTCGAAGATCCGCGAGCGCCTCGGGCTAGACCAGGTGGAGTCCGTGAACGTGGGCGCGGCCCCGACTCCGCCCGAGGTCATCGAGTTCTTCCACGCGATCGGCATCCCGCTGGCCGAGCTGTGGGGCATGTCCGAGACCTGCGGCTACGGAACCTGCAACCCGCCCGACAAGATCAAGATCGGCACCGTGGGACCGCCGGGGCCCGATGCCGAGATCAAGCTCGCCGACGACGGCGAGGTGCTGATCCGCGGGCCGTTCGTGATGACCGGCTACCGCAACGACCCGGAGAAGACGCGCGAGACGCTCGACGAGGACGGCTGGCTCCACACCGGCGACATAGGGGAGTTCGACGACGACGGCTACCTGACGCTCGTGGACCGCAAGAAGGAGCTGATCATCAGCGCCGGCGGCAAGAACATGTCGCCGGCGAACATCGAGGCGAAGCTGAAGGCCTCGAGCCCCGTGATCGGGCAGGCGATCGCCATCGGTGACGGGAAGCCCTACAACGTGGCGCTGATCACGCTCGACCCCGACGTGGCGCCCGCCTTCGAGCAGCAGCAGGGCAGGGACGCCCTGCTCGCCGAGGTGGAGCGTGGAATCGAGGCCGCAAACGAGCAACTCGCGCGCGTGGAGCAGATCAAGAAGTTCAAGCTCCTCGACGAGGACTGGCAGCCGGGCGGCGACGAGCTGACGCCGACGATGAAGCTGAAGCGCAAGCCGATCCACGAGAAGTACGCGAGCGAGATCGAGGACCTCTACGCCTGAGCCTGCCAGCCATAGGCCGCCAGGCCCAGGTGCTTCCAGCGCGGTCCCGGACACCCCGTAGCTAGGGTTCAAGGCCACAGATGGCCTCCAGGAAGCAGATCGACGTTGGTGGGGTGAAGATAGGCGGCGGGGCTCCGGTCGCGGTCCAGTCGATGACGAAGACGGAGACCGCTGACTTCGACGCGACGATGACGCAGATCCACGCCATCGCGGACGCGGGTGGGGATCTCGTGCGCTGTGCGGTGCCGCGCGACGAGGACGTCCGGGCGCTCGAGCGGATCGTCGTGGAGTCGCCGATCCCGGTGATCGCCGACATCCATTTCAACTACACCCTTGCCCTCAAGGCGATCGACGCCGGCGCGCACTGCATCCGGATCAACCCGGGCAACATCGGCGGCCACGACAAGGTCGGCCAGGTGGTGGACAGCGCGCGTGCGGCCGGAGTGCCGATGCGGATCGGCGTGAACTCCGGCTCGCTGCCGAAGCACCTGCACGAGCTCGAGCGCGAGAACCCGGTGGAGGCGCTCGTGAGCGCCGCCCTGGAGCACGTGGAGCTGATGGACCGGCTCGAGTTCGAGGACTTCAAGGTCTCGATCAAGTCGACCAACGTGCCCAACACGATCGCGTCGAACCGCCTGCTCTCCCAGAAGATCGACAACCCCCTCCATCTGGGGATCACCGAGGCCGGGACCAAGTGGTCGGGCTCGCTGAAGTCCGCGGTTGGGCTCGGCACGCTGCTGGCCGACGGCATCGGCGACACCATCCGCATCTCGCTCTCCACCTTCCATGCGGAGGAGGAGGTGAAGGTGGCCTGGGAGATCCTCAAGGCTCTGAAGCTGCGCGAGCGTGGCCCGGTGCTGATCGCCTGCCCCACCTGCGGGCGGCTCCAGTTCGACATGGACACGGTGGTGGCCGAGATCGAGGAGCGCCTGCGCCAGTACGACGACCCGATCGAGGTGGCCGTGCTCGGCTGCGCGGTGAACGGGATCGGCGAGGCCTCGCACGCGGACTTCGGGATCACCGGCGCCAAGAACGAGGGCCTCATCTTCGCGCACGGCAAGCCGCTGCGGAAGGTGCCTCAGGACGAGCTCGTGGACGCCCTGTTCGTGGAGATCGACAAGTCGATCGACAAGGGCTCGGTGCTGGTGGACGAGCGCGAGGCGGCCGAGGGCGCCGCGTGGCTCGAGCAGATCGAGGAGGAGAACGCGGGCGAGCTGACGCCGGAGCGGATCGCGGCGATGGAGGCCGCGGCCGCCACGGGGGAGACGCTCACGGATGGCCAGTCGCTCCCCATGGCCGGCGCTCCGAAGGCGAAGCGGATACCGCTTGACGAGGACGCCTCGCCAACGGCGGGGCGCCGCTTCACTCGCGCGTAGCCTGAGCTAGACGCGACCAGCCGGCTTGCGGTCGGCCGTACGGGCCACCGGGAAGCACAGGCTGCGATGCACGGCCGTTGTGCGGGGGCCTTCGATCCGGACGAGGTACTGCTCGCTCTCGCCGATCGGCCTCCGGCAGACCTTGCACACTGGGTGGGGGTTCGGACTCATAGGTTCAACATCGGCATTGCACGGCAAAACGTCAGTACTTCATGTTGGGTAGTTCGTCAGGTTCACGCCGTTCCCTGGCGATTACCCTGCAAAAGGCTTCCACGACCATCGGATCGAACTGCGTCCCAGAGCAGCGATGCAGCTCCTGGGCGGCCTCCTCCTCGCCGATCGGCTGCCGGTAGGGGCGCTCGGTCGTCATGGCGTCGAAGGCGTCGCAAACGGCCACCACCCGCGCTCCGAGCGGGATCTCGTCCCCTCCGAGGCCATCCGGGTAGCCGGTGCCGTCCCAGCGCTCGTGACTGGAGCGCACAAGCCGCGCGACCGGGCGCAGCGCCGGCGCCTCGAGCAGGATGCGCTCGCCGATCAGCGGATGGCGGCGCATGAAGCTCCATTCGACCGGGTCGAGCGGACCCGCCTTATCCAGGATGGCGTCGGGCACGGCGATCTTGCCGACGTCGTGGAGCTCCGCGGCCCGCGCCACCTCGTCGAGTCCCTCTGGGCCCATGTCCAGTTCGCGCCCGACCGCCAGCGCCAGCTCCCCGATGTCGCGGAGCCGGAGGTGAAGGTCGGGGCGCCGCTCGGACAGAGTCCGCAGCAGAACGTCACGGGACTGGCGGCCGGCCGACATCCGGCGCTCGCCCTTGCGGGCATACATGCGCCTGTCGGCCATCTGCAGCGCCAGCGTGGGCGTGTTGGCCTCCTCCGGGAGCATCACCGACCCGAAGGAGCTGCCCACCTCGAAGCCCTCGCCGCGCTCGGTGAGCGCGCGGGAGCAGGCCGTAACCAGCGGGTCGATGCCCTCACGCCCGGGCAGCACCAGGGCGCAGAACTCGTCGCCGCCCAGCCGGTAGGCGTGCCCGCTCGGGCCCACCGCGTCGGCGAGGTGCGCGGCCAGCCTGACGAGCAGCCCGTCGCCTGCGGGATGGCCGAACGCGTCGTTGTACTCCTTGAAGCCGTCGAGGTCGAACAGGAGCAGCGCGCGAGGCGCGGCCGGCGTGGAGAGCTCGATCTGGAGATCGAGGTCTGCCAGCAGGCTCCGCCGGTTCTTCAGCCCGGTCAGCGAGTCCGTGCGTGCCTCGGTGTGGGTCCGTTCAAGGACCCGCTGGTTCTCGAGGAGGGCGAGCGTCATGCGCGCCAGGGCCAGCAGGAGTGCCCACGCGGCGAGGCTCACGGCGGCGATGTTGCTGGGCTCGAAGTGGTCGTACACGAGCAGCTGGACGGCCACGATCCCGCAGCCCACGGGCACGGCCATGATCACCCAGTCGTGGGAGGCGAGGTTCCTCCTCGGCCGCTGCCAGGCCGCCATCGCCACCAGGAACACCGACACGGGCCAGAGGCTGTCGAGCAGCGTGCCCTCCACGTATGTGTTGTTGGCGGTCTGGGGCAGGTAGGCGCCGTCCGCGACCGCGCTCAGCGCAAGCCCGCCTCCCAGGAGCAGCCAGACCGGGTCGAGCCGCCAGCCATTCAGGGCGAAGACGCCGACCACCAGCCCGAGCAGGAGCAGGTCGCCGACGGGATAGGCGAGGTTGACCGCCAGCTCGGTGCCGGTGCCGCTGGTGGCGTCGAGGATCGGCTGGAACGCCAGAGCCGCGATCAGCGCAGCCACGGTGAGGCCCGCGATCGCACCGTCGAGCCACAGGCTGCTGCGGAACGAGGCGACGCGGGAGCGCGCCAGGAGGACCAGCGACACGTAGCTGGCCGGATAGAAGGCCAGGTAGAGCAGATCGGACACCGACGGGTACGGCGGGTCCGGGTCGCCCGCGAGGAACAGCGTCCACGTGATGTCGCCACCCGCCCAGGCCAAGAGGCCGAAGCCCATGACGAGCCAGGCCACGCGCTCCTCCCGCACCGCGATCCCGCGCAGCAGGCACATGGCTCCGGCGGCCACGCTCACACCGCAGTACACCCAGTCCTGAAAGAAGTCCTCGAGCCCCGCCCCGCCCATCCCGAGGCCGATGTGAGCCGCGTATGCGAGCGCGCCAAGGCCCGTGAGCGCGCCAAGCGCCCACGACCCTGCTCTGAGAGTGGGTGACGCGTGCATTGATGGTCCTCGGTACTTCCGCTCTAAATCGGCTTTCCAAGGGCGGAACATAAGAGCCAACCTGACTAGACTCGCCCGCCGTGACCCGGCTTTCCCGCTACTTCCTGCCGACCACAAGAGAGGCCCCTGCCGACGCCGAGGCGATCTCACACAAGCTGGTGGTCCGGGCAGGGCTCGCGCGCCAGGTGGGCACGGGCCTCTGGAGCTTCTTGCCGGCGGGTTGGCGGGCGCACCGGAGGGTCGAGCAGATCGTGCGCGAGGAGCTCGACGCGATCGGGGCGGGGGAGATGCTGATGCCGGTGCTCCAGCCGGCGGAGCTGTGGAGGACGACGGGTCGCTACGACATCGACGAGGTCTTCAAGCTGAAGGACCGTCGCGGCGCCGACATGGTCCTCGCGATGACCCACGAGGAGGTCATCACCACGCACATCGCGCGCGAGGTGCGCTCCTACCGCGACCTGCCGAAGCTGCTCTACCACTTCCAGACGAAGGAGCGTGACGAGCCGCGCCCGCGCGCCGGCCTGCTGCGCACGCGCGAGTTCATCATGAAGGACTCGTACTCCTTCGACCGCGATCCGGACGGGCTCGACGCGTCGTACGAGCTGCACATCGAGGCCTACGACCGCATCTTCGACCGCAGCGGGCTCGAGTGGTACCGGGTGGAGGGCGACGTGGGGATGATGGGCGGCCATCGGCGCGCACGAGTACATGGCGCCCTGCGCGGCCGGCGAGAACGACGTGGCGCTCTCCGACTCGGGCTACGCGGCGAACGTGGAGATCGCGAGCGCGACTGCCGCAGCCGGTGGAAGGGCTCCCCGAGCCCGCGCCGGAGCCGCGCGAGGTGGAGACACCCGCCGCAGCCACCGTCGACGCGGTCTGCGAGGCGCTGGGCGTGCCGCCAGGGGCGATCATCAAGGCGTTCCCGGTGTTCGTCGAGGAGCGCGGGCCGCTGCTCGTCGTGATCCGGGGGGATCACCGGCTCAACGAGATCAAGCTCCAGAACGCGCTCGGAGCGCCGTTCCGGCCCGCCGAGGGCGACGAGGTGCGCAGCGCGTTCGGCGCCGAGCCCGGCTACATCGGACCGGTCGGCAGCCCGGTGGACGTGCTCGCGGACGAGGCGCTCAGGGGGCTCAGCGGCCTGGTGGCGGGCGCCAACAAGCCGGACGCGCACGTGACCGGCGTGGAGCCGGGACGCGACTTCGAGCCCACCTGGGTCGACATCCGGCGAGTCGAGGAGGGCGACCTCTGCCCCGCCGGGAGGCCGATCCGCATCGAGCCCGCCATCGAGGTGGGGAACATCTTCAAGCTCGGGACCCGCTACTCGGACCCGCTCGGGGCGCGCTACCTCGACGAGCAGGGCAAGGAGCAGCTCATCTGGATGGGCTCGTACGGCATCGGGCCGGCGCGCATCGTGGCGGCCGCGATCGAGCAGTTCGCCGACGACAACGGCATCTCATGGCCGCGCGCGGTGGCTCCCTTCGACGTGGAGCTGGTGACGCTCGGGAAGCCGGGCGAGGAGGCCCGCACGGTCTCCGACCGCCTCTACGACGAGCTGCGCGAGCTCGGCCTCGACGTGCTGTACGACGACCGCGACGCCAACCCCGGCGAGAAGTTCACCGACGCCGAGCTGCTCGGCTGCCCCCTGCGGGTCACCATCGGCAAGAAGAGCGTCGAGGCCGGGGAGATCGAGGTTCAGGTGCGCCGCGGGCAGGAGAAGGGCTCGCTGCCGCTCGAGGGCGCCGCCGAGGCGGCGGCGGAGCTGTGGCGGACCCTCCCCTGAGGCGGGAGCGCGAGCCGCTCACGTTCCGGCGGCTTTCCGGTCTGGACCGCTCCGGCGGGCCGCCGCCGGAGACGCGCCGGGGCGAGCCGCTCAGGCCCTGGACGATCCCGAACGCGATCGGCTTCGCTCGGCTGGCGCTCGTGCCGGTCTTTCTCGTGGTGGGGCTGAGCTCGGGCGACGGGCGCTCCGGGCTCGCCTTCGTGCTGTTCGCCATCGTCGCGTGGAGCGACTACTTCGACGGCATGGCGGCACGGATCACCGGCCAGTACAGCCGGCTCGGCGCCCTGCTCGACCCGCTGACCGACCGTTTGCTCGTGGTGGCCGGGGTGATCGTGGCCTGGAACTACGAGACGCTGCCGCGCTGGGCGCTCGCTGTGCTGGCCGCCCGCGAGGCGCTCATGCTGGTGCTCACACAGCCTCGCCCTGAGCCGCGGGCTGGACCTCAACGTGACGATGCTGGGGCGCTGGGCGGTCTGGCCGGTGATGAGCGCGCTCGCGCTCGCGCTCGTGATCGAGACCGACATCCTGAACGTCGTGCTGTACGTCGGAGTTGCGATGACCCTTGCGGCCACGGTCCGCTACCTGCAAGATGGGGTGCGGGCAATGCGCGAAGCCTCAACCTCAGGTTGAGCAACGCTATATTGCGCCGAAGACCTCTCGAAAGGACCGCATTGGACACGTTCCCTGACCTTGGCGCTCTCTCCGACACGGAGCTGAAGGACCTGATCCAGCAGCTCACGGAGGAGGAGCAGGAGGTTTCATACAAGCGCCGCATCCTCCACGGCAAGATCGACATCCTGCGTGCCGAGCTCGTGAACCGGCTGCGCAAGAAGCACGAGGAGGGCGAGTCCGTGATCAGCGGGGCCGACGTGCAGCAGCTGACCGACATCCTCGCGGGCAAGGGCATCCCGGCGGACGCGGACATCGAGTAGCCATGCACTGCCCGGAGTGCGGCTTCGCCAACGCCGAGGGCGCGAACTACTGCCAGAAGTGCGGCGCCTTCCTCGGAGACCAGGCCGAGGGCAAGAAGGGGGACACCACCGAGGTCTACCAGGTGGACGAGACCGGAGAGCTTCGTCCGGTGGACCTCGACGACGTGACCCACGAGGGCGCGACGCTCGTGATCCGCTCGGGCGGCGGCCGCTCCGGCGAGGCGTTCGTGCTGGCGGGCGAGCGCATGACGATCGGGCGCAGCCCGGACGCGGAGGTATTCCTGGACGACGTGACCGTGTCGCGCAACCACGCGCTGCTCGTGCAGCGCCGTGACGGGCTCTACATCGACGACCTCGGCTCGCTGAACGGCACGTACGTGAACCGGCGCCGGATCGAGTCGCACCGGCTGCAGAACGGCGACGAGCTCCAGGTGGGCAAGTACAAGCTGACGTACCTGGAGGAGCGGTGAGCACCGAGGTCACGCAGGGGGCGCCCCCGCGCAAGGAGAAGGCGCTCACGATCGGGGCGGTCTCCAAGCAGCTCGAGCGCGAGTTCCCGGACATCTCGATCTCGAAGATCCGCTATCTCGAGGACCAGAAGCTGCTCGCGCCGCGGCGCACGCCGGGCGGATACCGGCTCTACGCGGCCGCCGACGTGGATCGGCTGCGCACGATCCTGCGCCTCCAGCGCGACGAGTTCCTGCCGCTGCGCGTGATCCGCCAGGAGCTGGCGGCGGGGCGCTCGGACACCGAGATGGCCAAGCCGGACGCTGCCGCCGAGCCACGCGGCGCCGTCCGCAGGACGAGCTTCGCGCTGCGCGGCCCCGGCTCGCTGTACCGGCTGGCGGAGGTGCTCGAGGAGACCGGGGCGGACCAGTCGCTCGTCAAGGAGCTCGAGGACTTCGGCGTGATCAAGGGCGAGCGCCACGAGGGCGAGACGCTCTACGACGACACGGAGCGGGAGATCATCCGCGCCGTCGGGGAGCTGAAGCGCTTCGGAGTCGGCGGCCGCAACCTGCGCGTGTTCCGAACCTCGGCTGACCGCGAGGCAGCGCTGCTCGAGCAGATCCTGGCGCCGGCGCTCCGCTCCCGTAACCCGGAGCGGCGCAAGGAGGCCGTCGAGGCGCTCGAGAACCTGGCGGCGATCGCCTCGCACCTCAAGCACCTGCTGCTGATCCGGGACCTCCGCAAGCTCGCCCGCTGAGCGGCGGCCCACGGTGCGCCTCGAGGACCACATCCAGGACATCCCGGACTTCCCCAAGCCGGGAATCGTCTTCAAGGACATCACGCCGCTCTTCCTCGACCCCGAGGCGCTGAGCTTCACGGTCGACCAGCTCGCCGACTACGCCCGCTCGCGCGAGATCGACTACGTGGTCTCGGCCGAGGCGCGCGGGTTCGTGCTCGGCGCGGCGGTGGCCGTGGCGGCCGATGCCGGCTTCATCCTCGCGCGCAAGCCGGGCAAGCTGCCGCGCGAGGTCCTGTCGGTCGAGTACCAGCTCGAGTACGGGGTGGACGCCCTCGAGGTTCACTCCGACGCGATCCGCGGCGGGGCGCGTGTGCTCGTGCACGACGACCTGCTGGCCACGGGCGGTACCGCGGGGGCGCTCTGCCAGCTCGTGGAGCAGGCGGGCGGCGTCGTGGCAGGATGCGCGTTTGTGATCGAGCTGGCTTTCCTCCACGGCCGCGACCGGCTCCAGGGCTATGACGTGCGCTCGCTCGTGGTCTTCGACGACGAGTGATGGTGGTCCGGCGCGAACGCGTGGTCTCCGGGGCGCCCGCCGACGTGTGGCGCATCGTGGGCGACCCGGCTCGCCTGCCGGCCTGGTGGCCCGGCGTGTCCCGGGTCGAGGAGGCAAGCCAGGAGGCCTGGACGACGGTGCTCGTGTCGCCCAAGGGCAAGAGCGTCCGCGCGGACTACACCCTCGTGGAGGCGCGTGAGCCGGAGCGGCTCCGGTGGAAGCAGGAGCTCGAGGAGACGCCGTTCGAGCGGCTGCTGCACTCGTCGACCACCGAGATCGCGCTCGAGCCGGACGCGGGCGGCGGCACGCGTGTGCGGCTCACGCTCGACCAGCGCCCGCGCGGCTGGGCCCGCTTCAGCCCCTTCCAGCTGCGCGCGGCCGCCAGGCGACAGGCCGAGGAGGCGCTCCAGGGGCTGGCGGAGCTGCTCGGGGACCCCGCATGATGCGCTGGTGGGGCTGGGGAGAGGACGGCCACGCCGTGGCGCTGCCGCCCGCCGCCTCAGCGCTGCTGCGCGACGAGCTCGGCACGGACCCGGAGGCGCGCCGGCCGCCCGTGGCGCTGGACGCGGTGTCACTCCCGGACTCGCAGCTGCCCGCGGCCGCCCGCGAGCGGCTGGTGGCGGCGGTGGGCGCCGAGCACGTGCGCGACGCGCGCGAGGACCGGATCGGGCACGCGGTGGGGCGCTCCTATTCCGATCTTGTTCGGATCCGCTCAGGTGACGCGTCCAGCGCGCCCGACGCCGTGGTGCGGCCCGACTCCGCGGAGCAGGTGGCGGCCGTGCTGGCCGCCTGCGCGGAGCACCGCGTCGCGGTGATCCCGTTCGGGGGAGGCACGAGCGTGGTGGGCGGCGTGGAGCCGGTGCGGGACGGCATGGCCGCTGCCGTGTCGCTCGACCTGGGCAGGGTCGCCTCCACGGTGGAGGTGAACCGGACCTCGCTCACGGCGCGCCTGGACGCCGGCCTGTTCGGGCCCGAGGCGGAGCGGCGGCTCGGCGCCGAGGGCGTGACGCTCGGCCACTTCCCGCAATCGTTCGAGTACTCCACGGTGGGCGGCTGGGTGGCCACGCGCTCCGCGGGCCAGGCGTCCACCGGCTACGGGCGGATCGACGAGCTGGTCGAGGCGGTGCGCTGCATGACCCCGGCCGGTGAGATCGGAACGCGCGCCGTGCCCGCGTCGGCGGCGGGCCCGAGCACGCGCGAGCTGCTCGTGGGCTCCGAGGGCGTGCTCGGCGTGATCTGCGAGGCGACCGTGCGCGTGCGGCCCGCGCCGGCCTACCTCCGCTACGAGGGCTGGTCGTTCTCGAGCTTCGCCGAGGGCTGCGCCGCATTCCGCGTGATGGAGCAGGCGGAGGCGTCCGCCGACGTGAACCGCCTGTCCGACGAGGCTGAGACGCGCCTGTCGATGGCGCAGGCGTCCGCCGGGGGCAGGATGGAGCGGCTGGGGCGGCGCTATCTGCGCCTGCGCGGCCACGAGGGGGGCTGCATCGCGATCGTCGGGTTCGAGGGCGACGAGGAGGACGTGGAGCGCAGGCGGCGGCGCACGGCCGCCCTGTTGCGGGCGGGCGGCGGCGTGTCGCTCGGCCCCCGACCGGGCGAGGCGTGGCTGCGGAGCCGCTATTCGGCGCCCTACCTGCGCGACGAGCTGCTCGACCGCCGCGTGCTCGTGGAGACGCTCGAGACCGCCACGAGCTGGGCCAACCTGGAGAGCCTCCACGCCGCCGTGGGGGACGCCCTGCGCACGACGCTGGGAGACCGCGGCACGCCGGCGCTCGTGATGTGCCACGTCTCCCACCTGTACCCGTCAGGCGCCTCGCTCTACTTCACGTTCCTGGCGCGCCAGGAGGAGGACGCGCTGGCGCAGTGGCGCGCGGCGAAGACGGCCGCCTCGGAGGCGATCGTGGCGGGCGGCGGCACGATCACCCATCACCACGCGATCGGGCGCGACCACCGCCAGTGGATGCACGCGGAGGTGGGCGAGCTCGGAATCGAGCTGATCCGGGCGGCAAAGGAGCGCCTCGACCCCGCCGGGATCATGAACCCCGGGAAGCTGCTGCCCTAGCCGCCGGGGGGCTGCAGCACCGTCTGGCCGACGGCGGCGGGCTTCTTCGCGGTGCCCTTCTTGCCGCTCTGGATCTTCGGCATCGGGCCGCGCAGCACGGACTCGCCGGAGTGCTTCACGTTCGTGCTGTTCCCGATCGGCTGCTTCGTCACGTCGATGAACTTGTACTTCGCGTAGTCGGCCGGGAAGGCGCCCACCGCCTGGTAGGTGCCCTGCTGGTCGGTGACCTGCCCGCCGAGTGACCTGGCGTCCTCGGGGCTGTTGTAGAGCCACACGTAGTAGCCCTCGTTCTCTCCGCTCGGCGCGAGCCGCGCGGCCTGAACGAGCAGCTGCTTCTTGCCGCTGCGGTCGATCACGATCGCGATGCCGGCCGGCCCTCCGTCGGCGGCCGGCTGGCCCTGGTCGGTGGAGGTCTCGGCGGCCGGCTGGGCGGCGTCGTCGCTACCCGCCGTGGCGCTCTCATCGTCGTCGCCGGTGAGCACGCCCACCGGCCAGACGAGGATGGCGAGCAGCAGCACGAGGGCGGCCACACCCGCCCCGGCGAAAAGACGCCGGCGCACGATGGGGTCGGCGGTCGAAAGGCCACGGGGGGTGCCCGCGCTCTCGCTCGGCGCCGACACGGCGGCGGCGGCCGGTCGCCTCGCTCCCCGTCCTCGCTCGCCCTCGGGGATCGCCGGCACGGAGCCGTTCACGTAGAGCTGCTCGAGCGAGTCGAGCAGGGAGCGCGCCCAGCTGCGGGCGGCCTCGGAGCGGCGCAGGTGGCCCTTCGTGGCGGTGGCCTCGGGTCCCGACTGCTGGCCGAGCACGTAATCGGCGAGCTGGCCGCGCCAGTCGTCCTCCACGCCCCTCACGCTCACGGGGGCGAGCTCGACGAGCGCGTCGCGGGCCAGGTCGCGCACGCGCGACTCCGGCATGCCGAGCATGTCCGCGAGCTCCGGGTAGGTCTTGCCCTGCTGAAGGACGAGCTCGACGATCGCCCGCTTCTCGGGCGACAGCTGATCGAAGGTGGCCATTCGGGGCGAACTGTAGTGTGCCCGGCCCTATGGATCCGCCGGTTCGGACCTATCCGACGCCGGGCACGCTCGACGACGTGCTCGGCTTCGAAATGCTCGAGGCCAGCCCTGAGCGCTGCCGCGGGCGTTTCAGCGTCGAGAAGCGCGTGCAGCAGCCGCTCGGTTTGGTGCACGGCGGCGCGTACGCCGCGCTGGCGGAGTCGATGGTCTCAGCCACCACCCACCTGGCGGTGGAGGGCGACGGCAACTTCGCGGTCGGCCAGTCGAACCACACGCATTTCTTCCGCCCGGCAACCGGGGGCGTGGTCCACGCGGAGGGCACCCCGATCCACCGCGGGCGCACCAGCTGGGTCTGGGACGTGCGCTTCACCGACGACGACGACCGGCTCTGCGCCGCCTCGCGCGTGACGCTCGCGGTGCGGCCGGCTAAAGCGCCCTGAGGCGCCGCTCGGCGGCATCCGCCGAGCTCTCGTAGCGGTTCGTGATCGGAAGCCGCCGGTCGCGGCCGAACGCACGCGCGGAGATCTTGATGCCGGGGGGAGCCTGGCGGCGCTTGTACTCGGCCCGGTCGACCATGCCGATCACGCGCTCCACGTCGTCGGCGGGCAGGCCGCGGTGCACCAGCTCCACGGCGTCGAGGTCCTCCTCGACATAGCCCTCGAGGATCACGTCGAGCACGTCGTAGGGGGGCAGCGACTCGTCGTCGCGCTGGTCGTGGCGAAGCTCCGCGGACGGCGGCCTGTCGATCACCGACGCCGGCACCAGCTCGCTCCCAGCCTGCTCGTTGCGCCAGCGCACGAGCCTGTAGACCCAGGTCTTGTAGACGTCCTTGAGCACGGCGAAGCCGCCCGCCATGTCGCCGTAGAGCGTGGCGTAGCCCACCGACATCTCGGACTTGTTCCCGGTGGCAAGCACGAGCCAGCCGAACTTGTTGGAGAGCGCCATCACCACGTTGCCGCGGATGCGCGCCTGCACGTTCTCCTCGGTCACGTCCGGCTCACGGCCGTCGAAGGCCTCGCGCAGCATCTCCCCGTACGCGGCCATGGCCTGCTCGATGGCGATCTCGCGGAAGTCCACCCCGAGGTTCTCGGCGATCACGCGGGCGTCGCCCATCGTGCCCTCGCTCGAGTAGGGGGAGGGCATCGACACGCAGGTCACTCGCTCCGGGCCGAGCGCGTCCACGGCCACCAGCGCGGCCAGCGCCGAGTCGATCCCGCCTGAGAGTGCGATCACCACGCGCTCGAAGCCGTTCTTCTCCACGTAGTCGTGCAGGCCGGTGCGCAGCGCGGCGTAGACCTCCGCCTCGGGGCCCAGCGTGTCGGCCAGCTCGCCGGAGACCAGCTCGGCGCTCGCCGCTCGACTCGGTGCTGATGCTCGCCAGCGTGAACACGGGCGGCTCCGCCACGTGCGCGGCGCGCCGCTGCCTCCGCACGTTCGCGCGGTGGCGCGTGTCGCGCAGCCGCGCGGCCGTGATCGCGCGCGGGTCGATCGTGCAGATGGTGAGTGCCTCCTCGAACTGCGGCGCCCTGGCCAGGATCTGGCCGTCCTGGTCGATCGCGAGGCTGTGGCCGTCGAAGACGAGCTCGTCCTGGCCGCCCACGGTGTTCACGAAGACCACGGCCGTGAGGTTGTCCACCGCGCGCTGGATCAGCATGCGCTCGCGGCCGGCGCCCACGCCGCGGCGATACGGCGATGCGGACAGGTTCAGGATCACCTGCGCGCCCGCGAGCGCCTCGGTCATCGCCGGCGGGCCCGGCTCCCAGATGTCCTCGCAGATGCTGAGCCCGATCGGAATGCCGTTCAGCTCGACGATGGCCGCCTCGGCCCCCGACTGGAAGTAGCGCTGCTCGTCGAAGACCCCGTAGTTCGGCAGGTACATCTTGCGATAGGTGGCCACCACGTCGCCGTCGGCCAGAACGGCGGCGCTGTTGTAGACGTCCTCGGCCTTCTCCGGATAGCCCACCACCGCGGCGATCCCCTGCGTCTGGCCCGCGAGCTCCCCAAGCGCGGCGTCGGCGGCGTCCAGGAAGCTCGTCTTCAGCAGCAGGTCCTCGGGCGGATACCCGGTGAGAGCCAGCTCCGGGAACACCACGAGCGAGGCGCCCTCGTCACGCGCGCGGGCGATGCCCTCGGAGATCTTGCGGGCGTTGCCGCGGATGTCCCCGACGGTGGCGTTGATCTGCGCGAGGGCTACGCGCAGGAGGTCGGTGCGCTCTGGCATTGGTTTCCATTATCGCGGACCCGGTGCCCGAAACTCAGCATTGAAGGTGATCGCCCGCGCTTGCACCACCAGGTGGGTCATTCCGGTCTCGCATAGCGAGACCCAGATGACTCACCTGCCTCCGGTCGCGGGTCAGCAGCCCAGCGTCACGTCCAGATAGCGGTTCGGCCGGATGTAGTGCTCGAAGTGCCACCACTCGTTCAGGTAGGCACCGAAGCCGAAGCGCTCCATCGCGTTCTTGAGCTCGAGGCGGTTGCGGAGGATGCGCCCGCTCGCGTTGTAGGTGTGGGAGCTGGGGCCGAAGGCAAAGCCGCCCATGCGGAGGCGCTTGCCGTCGCGGAAGCGGACGAGCGTGATGTCCACCGCGCTGCCCGTGTTGTGGCGGCTGCGGCGAGCGATGTACGTGCCCACCGCGCCGCCGCGCCCCGTTCGCTCCGCCCAGCGGACGAGCGCGTCCGTGGCGCGCACCGGCCGGTAGGCGTCGAGAATCAAGAGGCCGCGGCCCTTTCGGCGAAGGTAGCGCTGCACCTGGCCCAGGTTGAAGGCGGCCCGCTCGTGCATCAGCGCCCAGTTCTCGCAGTAGCCGGGCAGCCGGGCGCCGGTCTCGTTGCGCTTCGTGCGGTAGGAGAGGTTCACGCGGATGCTCGGCGCGAAGCGGTGGACGTCGACGAGGCCGGCGCGGCGAGTGGCGGGCGTGCCGCCCTCCTTGGGTGCGTCGTTCTCCGGAGTCTCCTGCGACGCGCGAGCCCGAGGGAACACCCGCTGCGCCACGCCCCGGAGCGTCTCCTGCCCATACGCCTGTGAGGGGTTGCCGTCCGTGAGCACCGCCATCGAGACGCGCGTGGGCCCGCGCTCGAACAGAGCCGCCTCGTGCACGAGCTGCCCGGCGCCCGTGCCGCGCCAGCCGCCCTTGAAGAACGTCTCGAAGCCGGCGGCGAGCGAGTAGCGCGAGAAGCCCCAGCGCTGGTGGCCCACGATCGAGGACAGGAGGTCGCGCGCGTATGCGCGCGAGGCCTTCGGCACGAGCCGGTCGATCCTGTGGAAGAAGCGCGCCTGGTCCTCCGCACTGAGTTGAGCATTCCCCCAGTAGCCCGCCACGGAGAAGTTCCGCATGCCGGCGAGCTGAGCGAGCCGGTAGAGGGCCGCGTCGCCGACGCGGTAGTAGACCGTGTCCGCAGCGTCATTCGAGGAGGCCCGGATCATCGGACTAAGCGACGCCCGCTCGCCGTCGTCCGGCGTCCGGTTGCCGATGCCGCGCAGGTACGCCACCAGCAGCATCGCCTTCACCAGGCTCGCGCTCACGTACACCCGCTCCGGGGCGAACCGGTGCATGCGGCCCCACGAGTCCATCAGCGCCCACGAGTTGGTGGCTCCCCGCGAGCGCAGCCAGCGCTGGACCGCGCGCACGCGGCCCACCGGCGGGAAGCGAGCCGGCAGCGCGTGGCGGCTCATCCGGCAGCGGCGGCCCGGGCGAACCCGGATGCCCACCTCCGTCAGGCCGGCCGAGAGGATCCGCACGGGGCGAACGCAGCGGTCGGTGGGAGGGTCGAGCCTCCCGCAGTTGCCGTCGCAGGGGCGCTGGTAGCTGATCAGCGCGGTAGCGGCCGGGCGAGAGCCGGCGGTGCATCCGGAAGCGCGGTCGCCGCACGCGCTTGGCGACGACGAGCTTGCCGCGGATGCCGCGGACGCGCACGTACGACACCGACCCCTCCCGGTAGATTCCGCCGGAGCGGTCGATCGACTGGCGCAGGTCGAGCGTGCCGGGCGCCGCGTCGGCCGCCGCGGGCAGAGCCACGAGCGCAGCCACGACGGCTATGCCGTACCGGGAGCGCA
>CAWINK010000017.1:0-24266 GCA_963837445.1 uncultured Thermoleophilaceae bacterium
CGGGCTGGGGCCCGCCCTCGAGCGCGAAGACGCGGTTGCCGAGCGCCACTCCGCCGAGCCCGTGCCTCGGCGTCCGCATGTCGGGCAGGTCGCTCCAGCGCCTGGTCCGCGGGTCGAAGAGCTCGACCTCCCGGATCGTCCCGCCGCCGGGTCCGCAGAGCTCCTCGCCGCCGAACACCACGATCCGGCCGTCGCGCAGCCGCGCCGACGCGATGCCGCCGCGGGCGGTCCGCATGTCCGGAGCGCCTGCCAGGCGCGGCGGCGCGGGTCGTAGCGCTCGGCCGTCGTGTAGTTCTGCGCGTCGCGGCCCGCCAGCACGTAGAAGAGCCCGCCGGAGGCCACCCCGGTCGTGTGGTTACGGGCCGGCCCCGGGAAGTCCGGGCCGGTCGACCAGCGCCGGCGCGCGAAGTCGTAGATCTCGAGCGAGCGGAGCGACCCGAGTCGTTGGCCCCGCCGGCCACGTAGAGCCGGCCGTGGATCACAGCGGCGGCGTGCGCGGCGCGCGGGTGGGGGCGGCCGGCAGCCGCCGCCAGCGCCGCGTCCGCGGGTTGAAGCGGAGCAGCACCCGGCTCGGCACGCTGAGGGCGGACTCGCTGGCGTAGCCGCCGCTCACGTAGAGCATGCCGCGGTATGCCACGGCCGCGGGATGGTTGAGGGCGGTCGGCATCGGGCGCACCCGGCGCCAGCGCTTCCTCCTGATCTCATAGCGCTCGACGGCGGCGGTCGTCTGGCCGTTTGCCCCGAAACCCCCGACCACGTAGATCGAGTCACCGATACGCGCGGCGCTCAGCTCAGTGCGGCTGAGCGAGGCCGGCGGGAGCGGGGTCCATGCAAGCGCGGCCGCGACTGTGGCCGCGACCAGCATCAGCCCGAGGACGCCTGTGCCAGGGTCTGCTCGGCGTGGTAGCTGGAGCGCACGAGCGGCCCGGCGGCCACCGACTCGAAGCCGATCGCGTACGCCTCTCGCTCGAGCTCGGCGAACTCGTCCGGGTGCCAGTAGCGCACCACCGGCAGATGGTCGCGCGTTGGCCGCAGGTATTGCCCCACCGTGAGCACCTGGACCCCGTGCTCGCGCAGAACGCCGAACGTCTCGAGCAGCTCCTCCTTGGACTCGCCGAGCCCGGTCATGAGGCCCGACTTCGTGACCACCTCGTCGCCGCCCATCTCCTTCGCGTTGCGCAGCACGCGGCAGGAGCGCAGGAAGCGCGAGCCCCGGCGTGCGAGCGGGTACAGGCGCGGAACCGTCTCGACGTTGTGGTTGAAGACGTCCGGCCGCTCGGCGATCACCCTCGCGAGCGGCATCTCCTCGCCGCGAAAGTCCGGCGTGAGCACCTCGACCTTGCATCCGGGCGCCATTCGCCGGATCGAGCGGATCACGCCCACGAAGGCGCTCGCCCCGAGGTCGGGAAGGTCATCGCGGTCGACGCTCGTGATCACGGCATGGCGAAGGCCCATCTTCCGCACGGACTGGGCCACGCGGAGCGGCTCGAGCGGGTCGTGATGGGTGGGCTTGCCGGTCTTGACGTTGCAAAAGCCGCAGCGGCGCGTGCAGGTGTCGCCGAGGATCATGAACGTGGCCGTGCCGCGCTCCCAGCACTCGCCTATGTTGGGGCAGGCGGCCTCCTGGCAGACGGTGTGGAGATCCTGGCTCTCGATCATCCCGCGCAGCTCGCGGTAGGCCGGGCCGCCCGGCGCGGGGCGCTTGAACCATGCCGGCTTGCGCTCCCGGAAGGGGCGCACCTCGCCCATGTCGAGCACCCGGGCGCCGCCTGGGTTCGAGCGGGAGCGCGTGCTCACGCCGCCACCGCCTCGCGCTCCAGGAGCCGTCTCGGGGACACGAGCCGCTGGCGCATTCCGAGGGCCTCCGAGAAGCGCCATGCCATCCGCTTGCGGAAGCAGGGAAGCGAGCGCTCCCGCCCGGTCTGCCGCGCGACGGAGGTCATCCGCACGTGATCGATCCCGCACGGCACGATCCACTCGAACGGCTGAAGGTCGTTGTCCACGTTCACCGCGAGCCCGTGCGTGGTCACGCCACCCGAGACACGTACGCCGATCGAGGCGATCTTCGAGTCGGCCGCCCAGACGCCCGTAAAGGGGGTGTCGCGCACCTCCGCGGCGATGCCCTCGTCGGCGAGCGCGGCCACGATCGCGCGCTCCATCGTGTGCACGAAGTCGGCCACCCGCTCCACGGCCATGATCGGATAGGCCACGAGCTGTCCGGGGCCGTGGTAGGTCACGCGCCCGCCGCGGTCCGTGTCGCAGACCTCGATGCCCCGGGCGCGGTACCAGTCCTCGCCCATGGGCAGGTCCGCGGGCTCGGTGCGCCTGCCCTTCGTGTACACGGGTGGATGCTCGAGCACGAGCAGGACGTCCGGAAGCTCGCCCGTCTGGCGCCGCTCGCGCAGCGTCTCCTGCAGCTCGATTCCGTCCCGGTAGGGAACCGTTCCGAGCTGCGCCACCCAGAGTTCAGCCACGCGACGAAGGCTACTCTCCGGTGCAGTGGATCGAGACGAGCGCTTCTGGCCCGCCCGCGTCCGCTGGCGGCTGCGCGGGGCGTGGATGTGGCCCACGTTCATCGCCATCACGCTGCTCGACGGTCTGATCATGTGGCGGCTGCCGCCGGTGGGCGGCGGCGTGGATCTGATCCCGGCGCTGCTCATCGCGACCTTCGGCAATCTGATCCTGATCGCGGCGATCGCTCCGTGGCTGGCGCGCAGGACCTGGAAGCGCCGGCCGGCCGCCGAGCCCGGTGCCCCGCCGCGAGCACAGCTCGAGGTGCTCACCGACCGGATCGGCACCGGCCTGCTGCTGGCCACCGTGGTCGGGGTGGTGGTGGCAGGCGTGGCGGCACGTCCCCTCGTGGTGTCCGAGACCGACGAGACCGAGCGAAACGCGAAGGCCTTCCGCGAGTTCATCCTCGGCAGCGGAGACGAGGAGCTGATCCGCAACCTCGAGACGGCGAACACGATCGAGCTTGGCGACACGATCTTCCGCACCTGCGTGGCCCGCGACGATCGCAGGCGCTACTTCTGCACGCTCATAGACGTGAACGAGCGCCCGCCGGACATCGACGTGGATCCGAGCGCCGAGCCGAACTCCGCCTACCGGCGCTGAAGCGGCACGAGCACCCCGCCGGCCCGCACCTCGAACACCTCGAGCCGGTTGCGACCGGCATGCAGCGAGGTCTCCGGCACCATCATCGAGAAGAACTCGCGGCGCTTCCACCACAGGTCGAAGCTGCGCCCGACGGCGCGGATGCGCCCGTTCACCGCCACGGCGAGGTCGCGGTGCTCGCCGAACGGAACGCCTTGCAGGGCCCCGGTCACGCGCGTGGGGAAGACGGAGTCGCCGGGCGCCACGTGACGCGGCAGGGACGGCATTGGCCACCTCGGCGCGGATGCCATCCACGCGCCCCACCTGAAGCGATGCCACGCGCCGGCCGAGCAGCTCCGGATGCGGCCCGATCCGGTACGCCATCGCCCACGGGTCGCCATACAGGACGCGGCTCTGGATCCCGGCGCCGAACAGGTTCGCCCAGCGCCGCCTCCAGAGCTCCCGGCGGCGCTCCATCTCCGCAACACCGATGCGCACCTCCTGGGCGAAGTCGCGCGTTCGGATCCGGAACTCCTTGCGCGCTTGCGTGGCGCCGGAGAACGCCGAATGTCCGTCCTGCTTGTAGAAGACCGAGACGCCGAGCAGGTCGGCGATCGTGGCCACCACGTCGACGTTCCGCACGAGGCTCTCGTCCACGTGCCCCTCCGATTGGCCCGGGGCCTTCACGAAGAACGGCACAGGCGCGATCTCCTCCACGTTGCTCTCGCTCAGGAATCGCCGGCTGCGCACGCCCACCTGGAACGAGTAGCCGTGGTCGGCGGTCACGATCACGAGCGCATTGCGCAGTTGCCCCGTTCGCCGCAGCCGCGCGAGCAGCTCGCCCACCAGGCGATCGGTGTGGCCCACCTGGAGCAAATGGCGCAGGTGGTTGTGCAGCGACAGATCCCGGTCGTCGAAGCCGGGCACCCTGTTGATGCCCTCCACCGGGTCGTTGCCCGCCGGGCGGCTCTGGCGGCCTGATGGGAGGTATATCCACGGCTCGTGCGGCAGCAGGGAGTGCTGGAAGTAGAAGGTGGGCTCGGGCCGCTTTCGGATCGCGCCAAGCCACTGGTGGAAGCGCGCCGGGCGCCCGCCACCAGCCAGACGCTTAAGCACCCCCGGCCGGCGCGTGCGCGTGCCGGGGCAGATGGCCGGTGGGCACACGGCGGACGCCGACTCGACCTTGAAGACCTCGTAGCCAAGCCGGTCCATCAGGTGAAAGACGCTCGGCTTGTGGCTGCGCACGTCCGGCGCGGTCTTCGGCTTGGGGAGCCTGCCGTCGAGGATCGACGGGATCGCCTTGAAGGTCGAGTCGTACACCGTGTGGCCGTTCGGGAACCAGGTGGACATCGACGCCAGCTCCGCGAAGTTCGGGAATCGCTCGGCGTCGATCTGCCCGTCGGGGCCGAGCAGATCGTCCGTGGGGAACTCGTCGAAGACCAAGACCACGACCGGCGGGCGCCGCTCCGCCTGCTGGGCGGAGCTGTCGCCGCCGATGCCGGCGCAGCCGGCCAGCACCACGGCTGCGGCCAGCTCAGCTGCGAGCCAGGAGAACCATCGTGCCCTCATCGGTTACCTCGAGCACCTCCACCCTGTTGCGGCCTTCGCGCAGCGCATCCTCCGGAACCATGACTGAGTAGCTCTCCGCAGTCTCGCCCCTGAGGCGAAAGCTTCGCCCAACCGCCTCGATCCGGCCGTTCACAGCGATCGCCAGGTCGCGCTCCGACCCCGTTTCGGGGCCGTGTATCCGGCCCGCGACCTGGCACGGCACGACGCCGGTGGACCGTCGCACGCGTGCGAATGCGCGCGAGAGCGAGATCGTCGCGCGCGTGCCGGTGGAGCTGCGCGCGCCGGCCGCGGGCTGTCCGATGAGGTCGCGGTTGGGTCCGAGGCTCGTGTAGAGGCTCGCCCAGTCGCCGGAGCCGAGCTGCTCGAGGCGGCGCCGAACGACGGCGCGGCGCTGCGCCTTCCAGCGCCGAGCCGGCATGCGCACGATCGAGCTGAAGTTGCGCGTGGTGAGGCTCACCTCGCGGCGAGCCCGGACCGCCCGCGAGAACGCCGATCTCCCGTCCGGGCGGTATCCGAGCGGGATGCCGAGCACGTCCGCGATCGTGGGAGCCACGTCGAGGGTCTGGGCGAGCGCGTCGTTCACCCGGGCGCGCGTCTGGCCCGGTGCCTTCACGAACAGCGGAACCGGACCCAGCTCGTTCACGTTCGAGCGGCTGACGCTGCGGCGCGTCGGCACGCCCACCTGCCACGCGAAGCCGTGGTCGGCGGTCACCACGATCAGCGTGTCGTCGTACATCTCCTCGCTCCTCAGCCGTGCCACCAGCCTGCCGAGCAGGCGGTCCACGAACCCGAGCTGGAGCAGGTAGCGCTGCTCGTTGTGGTCGGTCACGTAGTCGTCGTAGAAGCCCGGCACCGTCTGCATCCCGGGCAGCAGCTCCGGTCCCTCGGGCCGCGAGCGGTGGCCCGATGGCAGGTAGATCCACGGACCGTGTGGGAGCAGCGCGTGCTTCATCCAGAAGGTGGGGCGCCGGCTCGCCTGGATCGAGCGGATGAACCGGCCAAAGCGCTCGGCGCGGCCGGCCTTCAGGTTCGGGAGGATCTTCGGCCTCTTCGCGCGCTGCCCAGGGCAGTAGCGCCGCGGGCACATCGCCGTGGCCTCCTCCGAGCTCACGATCCGGTAGCGGCGCCTGCCGAGCGCCGTGAAGATCGAGTGCGGGTGGTCGCGCGCGATCGGCAACGTGCCCTTCTGGGGCCGGATGCCGTCGAGGATCAGCGGCACGGCCTTGGTCGTGGAGTCGTAGGTCGCGTGCGCGTTGCGGAACCAGGTCGCATCGCCGGCCAGCGCGGCGAAGTTCGGAAAGCGGCCGGCGTCGACGCCGCCGTCCGGCCCGAGCAGGGTGTCCGCGGGGAACTCGTCGAGCACGACCAGGACGACGTGAGGGTGCCGTGGCCGCTGCGCCTCAGCGTCACCACCGCCAGCCGAGCAGGCGGACAGCGGCAGAACCAGCATCAGGATTCCCGCCAGGACGGCACGCATCGCGCGCACTCTAGGGAGAAGAGCTCAGCCTGCTGCTAACAGATTGCAACCGAGGTGGCGGGCAAGCCCCTCGCCGCCCCAGCGCATCACGATGTTGTGGTTGTACTCGAAGATCGGCCGCGCGAGCGGTGCCACGAGGTTCATCCAGCGCTTCGTGGTCCGGACCTTCCAGTCGTAGGTCACAGCGGTCACGCCGTCCTGCTCGTACAGCCGCCAGTGGCCCGTGCCAGCCAGCGCTCCGCTCGCGACCCCGCGCATCGAGCGGGGCTCGTCCAAATCCATGACCTCGAAGTCGAACTCGAGTTCATAGGGCACTCGGCTGCGCCACGCGATGCGGTAGCGCTCATCTGGAGCAAGCACGGTCACACGCTGGACACCACGCCACCACTCGGGCCACCGCTCGGCCTCCCGGAGGACCCACCACACCTGCGCGCGAGGAGCCTCCAGGAGCCAAGTGGTCAGAAAGGAGTACTCAGGCTTCGAGGTTCACCATCACGTGCTTGACGATCGTGTAGTCCTCGAGCGCGTACTTCGACATGTCCTTGCCGTAGCCGGACTGCTTGAAGCCGCCGTGCGGCATCTCGGTGGCCATCGTGATGTGGTCGTTGATCCACACCGTGCCGAAGCGGATGGCGTTCGCCACCCTGTGCGCCCGGCCGACGTCGCGGGTCCAGACCGATGCCGCGAGGCCGTAGCGGGTCGCGTTCGCCCACTCGATTGCCTTGGCCTCGTCGTCGAACTGCTGGACGGTGATCACCGGACCGAAGATCTCGTTCTGGATCATCTCGTCGTCCTGCTGGAGGCCCGCGATCACCGTCGGCTCGAAGAACGAGCCGGGCAGGTCGGGCCCCTTGCCGCCGGTGATGACCTCGGCGTGCTCGGGCTTGCGCTCGAGGAATCCCTCCACGCGTTCGCGCTGGCGCAGCGAGTTCACCGGACCCAGCGTCGTCTCCGGGTCGAACGTGTCGCCCATCTTGTAGCCCTTGGCCTCCTCGGCCAGCCCGTTCACGACGTCGTCGTAGACCTTCGACGAGGCGAGCACGCGCGTGGCCGCGGTGCAGTCCTGACCCGCGTTGTAGAGGCCGGTGCCGGCGATCGTCTCGAGCGTGGTGCTCATGTCCACGTCGTCGAAGACGATCACGGGTGCCTTGCCGCCCAGCTCGAGGTGCACGCGCTTGAGCGAGTCCGCCGCGGCCTTCGCGATCCACTTGCCGGTCTCGGGCGAGCCGGTGAGCGAGACCATGTCGATGTCGGGATGCGTGACGAGCGACGAGCCGGCGGGCTGGCCGTGGCCGGTGATCACGTTGAGCACGCCCTTGGGGAGCGCCTCGGCGGCGAGCTCGGCGAGCCTCACGGTTGAGATCGGCGTGGTCTCGGCCGGCTTCAGGACGATCGTGCAGCCGGCGGCGAGGGCCGGGCCGATCTTCCAGGCGGCCATCATCAGCGGGTAGTTCCAGGGGGCGATCTGGCCCACCACGCCGGCCGGCTCGCGCCGGATGATCGACGTGCGCCCCGACGCGTACTCGGCCGAGGCCTGGCCCTCCGGCACGCGTCCCGCGCCCGCGAAGAAGCGCAGCGTGTCGCTCACGGCCGGCATCTCGTCCTCGAGGAACGCGTTGCGCGGCTTCCCCGCATCCGCGGCTTCGAGGTCCGCGATCTCCTCGGCGTGCTCGTCGATCAGATCGGCGAGCTTGAGCATGGCGGTCGCCCGTTCGGCCGGAGTCGTGGTGGCCCAGCCGTCGAACGCGCGCTTCGCGGCCGCCACGGCACGGTCCACGTCCTCCTCGGTCGAGAGCGGCATCTCGGCGATCACCTCGCCGTTTGCCGGGTTTGTCACCTCCTCCGTGGCACCGTCAGCGGCGTCAACAGACTCGCCGTCGATGAAGTTCTGGAGCTTCGACTTGGTGGCAGTAGCCATGTGCGGGTCCTCTCCTCCTGGAGCTAGGCGATGGCGCCTAGAACGTCCTCAACGGGTGTATACGGCATGCCGGTTCCCTCCGCCACGGCGGGGTGCGTGACCTTTCCTCCGGCCACGTTCACGCCGGGCCGGAGCCCGGGCAGCTTCTCGACCGCGCCCTCGAGTCCGTGGTCGGCCAGCGCGAGCACGTACGGAAGCGTCGCGTTCGTGAGCGCGAAGGTCGAGGTCACCGGCACGGCGCCCGGCATGTTTGCGACGCAGTAGTGGGTCACCCCGTCCACCTCGTAGACCGGGTCCGAGTGGGTCGTGGGGCGCGAGGTCTCGAAGCAGCCGCCCTGGTCGATCGACACGTCCACGAGCACGGCGCGCTTCTTCATCAGGCCGAGCTGGTCGCGCTTCACCACGTACGGCGCGCGGGCGCCGTGGATCAGCACCGCGCCGATCACGAGGTCGGCGCGCGGCAGCATCTCCTCCACGGCGAGCGTCGACGAGTAGACCGTGGACGCGCGACCGCCGAAGGCCACGTCGAGCTCGCGCAGGCGGTCGATGCTGCGGTCGTAGACGAACACGTCGGCCTCCATGCCGATCGCGATGAAGGCCGCGTTCTGGCCCACCACGCCGCCGCCGATGATCATGACCGTCGCGGCGGCCACGCCCGGCACCCCGCCCAGCAGCACGCCACGGCCCCCGAGCGGGCGCTCGAGGAAGAACGCGCCCGCCTGGGTGGCGATCTTGCCGGCCACCTCGCTCATCGGAGCGAGCAGCGGCAGCCGCCCGTGCGCGTCGTCGACCGTCTCGTAGGCCACGCAGGTCGCGCCCGACTCCACGAGGCCCTTCGTGAGCTCGGGGTTGGGCGCCAGGTGGAGATAGGTGAAGAGCAGGTGGTTCGGCCGCAGCATCTCCACCTCCTGCGGCTGGGGCTCCTTCACGCCGAGGATCATCTCGGCCTCCTCGAACACCGCGCTCGCGTCCGGAAGGATGCGCGCGCCCTGGGCGGTGTACTCCTCGTCCGGGATCGTGCTGCCCACTCCGGCCCCCGCCTGGATGAGCACCTCGTGGTCGTGCTCCACGAGCTCCCTCACGCCGGCCGGCGTGAGCGACACGCGGTACTCGTCGGTCTTGATCTCCGTCGGAACCCCGACCTTCATTCGCTGTGCATCCTCCCACTTGAAAGCATCGTTCCGCCGCGGGCCGAGCCCGCAGCCTCCCGCACTACGTCACCAGCTCACGCGCCCGCAGCGCGAGCCAAAACTCGATTCGGTCGCGAGCGTTCGTCAGGTCGCGCCCCGTGAGCTGCTCGACTCGCCTGATTCGGTAGCGCAGCGTATGGCGGTGGCAGAAGAGCTCGCGTGCTGCCTTCTCCCACTGCCCGTTCTGCTCGATGAACGCCTCGAGCGAGCGGATCAGCTCGTCGCCGTACTCACCGCTCGCCTCCTCCAGTGGCCCGAGCACGCTGTCGCAGTAGAGCCGCAGCGCATCGTCGTCCTGAAGCGACAGGAGGAGCTGGAAAGCGCCAAGGTCGCGGTACGACGCCACGGCGGGCGACGAGCCGTTGGCGAGCGCAGCGGCCTCGAGGGCGCAGCGCGCCTCGTGGAAGGTGCGCCGCAGGGAGCCCACGGGCGACGCGCGCGACGCCGCGGCGCGCAGCGCCGGCCCCCCGCCCTCGATCGCGTCCCGCGCGCGCGAAGCCATCGCCACCGGATCGACGCCCTCGCGCGCGTCCACCACCGCGCAGAGCAGGCTGCCGCGACTGGCCACGAGCGCGCCGATGCCCGCGTCGGCCAGAAAGCGGTCGAGCGCGCCCTCGGCCTGTGCAGGCGGCGCGCCGTCGTTCCCGCTGAACACCAGCACGGCGGCGCTGTGGCCGATCCCGAACGGGCGCAGCCGCATCGCCAGCTCCTCCTCGGAGAGCCGGCCGGTGAGCGCCTCCGCGAGCACGTCGCCCGCGAGCCGCCGCTCCGTGTCGCGCATGGCACGCTGGCGCATCAGCTCGAGCGCCACTACGGTCACGGCCTGCTGCAGGATCAGCCGCTCGAAGTCACCGAGCGCGCCGGTGTCGCGTGCGGCCACGAGCCACGCCTGCGGCGCCCCGCGGCCCCTCAGGGAGACCGGCAGCGCCAGCGAGCGGCCGGCGATGTCCGGGTGATCGGGCGCGAACTCGGCGTTGTCCGAAGCGCGCGCCCCACCGTTGCTCAGCTCCTCGCTGCGGCGGATCACCTCCTGGCGCACCTGCTCGAGCGCCTCCTCGGGCAGCGCGCGCCGGAACGGCTTCGACGAGATCGTCTCGCCGCGCCCCGAGAACACGCACACCGCGCCACCTATGGCGGCGGCGAGCGCACGCACCACCTCGTCGAGGCCGCTCTCCTCGAGCACGAGCCGCTCGAGCCGCTTGTGGATCGCGATGCCGCGCTGGAGCACCTCGTACTGCTCGTTCACGAGGCGGGCGAACGCATTCTCGGTGAGCGCGATGAAGGGCAGCTCGTAGGGCACCTCGAACACCGGGAAGCCAAGCTCCTCCGCCTCCTCCACGAGGGCGGCGGGCACGGTCTCGTGGTCGAAGCCCGCGCCGAAGCCGAGCCCCGACAGGTGGTGTTCGGCGAGCAGCCTCACGAACTCGCGCTGGCGCTCGTCGGTGTCGAGCTGGATGCCGGTGGTCAGCAGGAGCTCACCGCCCGACAGCCAGGGCGTCGGGTCGGGGAGCTCTGAGATGTGCACCCAGCGCACGGGCGCGTCAGCGCCCGCGTCGCCGGCCGTGAGCTCGAGCCCCATCTCGGACACGAGCCCTCGCACGGTGAGCATGGGTCAGTGGCGGACGATCCGCTCCCAGGCCTCGGTGAGCACCTGGCGCAGGACCCGGTCGATGATCTCGAATTCCTCGCTGTCCGCGATCAGCGGAGGTGAGAGCTGGATCACGGGGTCGCCGCGGTCGTCCGCGCGGCAGATCAGCCCGTGCTTGAAGAGCTCACCCGACATGAAGCCGCGCAGCAGCTCCTCGCCCTCCCCGTCGGTGAAGGTCTCCTTCGTCTCCTTGTCCTTGACCAGCTCGAGCGCCTGGAAGTAGCCCGCGCCGCGCACGTCGCCAACGATCGGCAGGTCGTCGTGCAGCTTGTCGAGCATGCCGCGGAACTCGCCCTCCTTGGCAAGCACGTGTCCGCACAGGTCCTCGCGCTCGAAGATGTCGAGGTTCGCCATCGCCACGGCGGACGACACCGGGTGCCCGCCGAACGTGATCCCGTGCGTGAACGCGTTCGGGTCGGACATGAACGGGTCGGCCACGCGGTCGGACACGATCACCGCGCCCATCGGAGCGTACGACGAGGTGAGGCCCTTGGCCGTCGTGATGACGTCCGGCACCACGTTGAAGCGCTCGACGCCGAAGTAGTGGCCGAGCCGGCCCCAGGAGCAGATCACCTCGTCGGCGATCAGCAGCACGTTGTGCTTGTCGCAGATCTCGCGAACGCGCTGCCAGTAACCGTCCTGCGGCACGAAGCAGCCACCGGAGTTCTGCACGGGCTCGAGGATCACGGCGGCCACGGTCTCCGGGCCCTGGAACTCGATCATGTGCTCGATCTGGTTGGCGGCCCAGAGCGGGTCGCGGTCCTCGGGCCAGCGGTACTCGTTCGTGTTCGGCGCGTGATGGGCGCCCGGCACGAGCGGCTCGAACGGCGTGCGCAGCGACGTGATGCCGGTGATCGAGAGCGCGCCGAACGTGGTGCCGTGGTAGGCGGTCTCGCGCGAGATGATCTTGTACTTCGTGGGGTTGCCGGTGACCTTGTGGTACTGGCGCGCCAACTTCCAGGCCGACTCGACCGCCTCGGAGCCGCCGGAGGTGAAGAACACGCGGTTGAGGTCGCCGGGCGCGAGCCCCGCGATCCGCTCGGCCAGCTCGATCGCCATCGGGTGGGCGTAGCTCCAGTTCGTGTAGAAGCCGAGCTTCTTGGCCTGGGCCGCCGCGGCGTCGCCCATCTCGGAGCGCCCGTGGCCGGCGTTCACGCAGAACAGCGCGGACAGTCCGTCGAGGTAGCGCTGGTCGTGCTCGTCGTAGACGTAGGAGCCCTCCCCGCGCACGATGATCGGGATCTCGTGCTGGTCGTCGTACGCGCCCATGCGTGTGAAGTGCATCCAGAGGTGGCGGCGTGCCTTCTCTTGGAGCGGGCTCGGAGCACCGGTGTGGGGCTCGTAGACCGTCTGGGGGGTTGTGGCCACGTGCGACTTCTCCTCGGTATCGACAGCGACTAGACGGAGCGGACAACGGTATCTGCGTTGATGGAGCGACACAAGGGCGCGAGCAGTGAAATCCAGCAGTCCCGCGTACTCCGAACTGTCCAATTAAGCGAGGGTGTTTTCGGCATTCCGCCTCTTGCAGTGGCTACGGTTCGGCCATAGGTTGCCGTGCAGCATGAGCCATGAGGTCCAAACGGGCGCTGACACCCCGAGCGTCCGGCTCGAGCGCGTCACCAAGCGCTTTGGCGACTTTACGGCCGTCCGCGAGATGGAGCTCGACATCCCGCGCGGCCAGTTCTTCACCATGCTCGGCCCGTCCGGGTGCGGAAAGACGACCACTCTGCGCATGGTCGCGGGCTTCGAGGACCCCAGCGAGGGGCGTGTGCTGCTCTCCGGCGAGGACGTCACGGGCCTTCCGGCGTTCAGGCGGCCCACGAACACCGTCTTCCAGAGCTACGCGCTGTTCCCGCACCGCAGCGTGGAGCAGAACGTGGCCTTTGGCCTCCAGCGCCAGAAGGTCGACAAGGACGAGATCCGCCGCCGCGTGGGCGAGGAGCTCGAGCGCGTGGGCCTCGCCGGCGAGGCGAAGCGCAGGCCGGCGCAGCTCTCGGGCGGCCAGCAGCAGCGCGTGGCCCTCGCGCGGGCGCTCGTGAACCGTCCCGAGGTGCTGCTCCTCGACGAGCCGCTCGGCGCCCTCGACCTGAAGCTCCGCAAGCAGCTACAGGTGGAGCTGAAGCGCATCCAGCGCGACGTCGGCATCACGTTCGTCTACGTGACGCACGACCAGGAGGAGGCGCTCACCATGTCCGACCGCATCGCGGTCATGAACAAGGGCGTGGTCGAGCAGGTGGCCGACCCCGAGACGGTCTACGAGCGCCCGGGCACGACCTTCGTGGCGGGCTTCATCGGCGTGTCGAACCTGATGCCGGGCGAGGTTGTGTCGAGCAACGGCGCCGGCGCGCAGATGCGCCTGGACGCCGGGCCCACGGTGAATGCGCAGGACCCCGGCGGCGTGAAGACGGGAGAGCGCGCCCACGCCGTGGTGCGCCCGGAGAAGCTGGTGCTCCAACAGGCCGGCGCCACGGAAGGGGCCGGCCGCCCCAGCGTGGAGGGGCAGGTTGAGAGCTCCCTGTACCTCGGCACCGCCACGCAGATGGTCGTGAAGCTCGGGGACGGCACCCGCATGACCGTGCTTGTTCCAAATGCAGACGCAGAGGCGCGCCGGGACCTCCCGGGGGCCGGCGATCAGGCCAGGCTGAGCTGGTCCGACGAGAACATCCACATCGTGAGGGAAGGAACAACCGAGTGACGCCCATGAACGACGATCTCGACCGGCACTTCGAGCGCCTGCTGCGAAACCCGCTCACGCGCCGCCGGATCCTCCAGCGCGGTGCGGCCGGTGCGTTGAGCGCCTCGGCGCTCGCCTATCTCGCCGCCTGCGGCACCGACGAGCCCGGCGGCGGCGGGAGCAGCCCCGACGAGGCCAAGGCGATCCCGAAGGGCAAGGTCGCCGGCTCCATGTACATGGCCAACTGGCCGCTCTACATCGAGGAGGACCGCGGCACCCTCAAGGAGTTCGAGGAGGAGTACGGCACCAAGGTCAAGTACGTCGAGGAGGTCAACGACAACGTCGAGTTCTTCGGGAAGGTCCGGCAGCAGTACGACCAGGGCGACTCGGGCGGCCGCGACATCCACGTCGTGAGCGACTGGATGGCGGCGCGCATGATCCGGCTCGGGTACGTCCAGAAGTTCGACAAGTCCGAGATGCCGACGTTCGAGAAGAACCTGATCGACAGGCTGAAGTCGCCGCCGTTCGACAAGAACCGCGACTTCTCCGCGCCGTGGCAGTCGGGCTTCGGCGGGATCATCTACCGCAAGGACAAGGTCAAGCGCGAGCCCAAGTCGATCGACGACCTGTTCGATCCGGACTACAAGGGCAAGGTCACGATGCTCACCGAGATGCGCGACACGGTGGGCCTGGTCGCGGCCTCGATGGGCGCGGATCCGGAGCAGGCGAGCGTCGACGAGTTCCTGGCGGCGATCGACAAGATCGGCGAGGCCGCGGAGTCGGGTCAGATCCGCGGCTTCACCGGCAACGAGTACACGAAGGACCTTGCGAAGGGCGACTCGTGGCTCATCATCGGCTGGTCAGGGGACGCCGTACAGCTGGAGGCCGACAACCCGAACATCAAGTTCGTGTCGCCGGAGACCGGCGTGCACCTCTGGACCGACAACATGGAGATCCCGGTTGGCGCCCCGCACGCGTTCACGGCCCAGAAGTTCATCGACTTCGTCTACCGGCCCGAGGTGCAGGCCGACATCGCGGAGTACGTGAACTACATCTGCCCGGTCGACGGGGTCAAGGAGATCCTCGGCGAGCGCGACAAGTCGCTCGCCGAGAACCAGCTCATCTTCCCGTCGGAGCAGACGCTGGGCGACGCCTTCATCTTCAGGCAGCTCAATCCGGAAGAGGAGCGCGAGGTCGATGAGGCGTTCCAGAGCGTGACCGGCGCCTAGGAAGGACCCCCGGGAACTCGTATGCCGGCCCGGCTTCGAAAGTCAGCGCTTCCGTACTTCCTGCTGCTTCCCGGGCTGGGCTGGCTCGTGCTCTTCTTCGTGATCCCGCTCTGCATCATGGCGGTGGAGTCGCTCAAGACCGGCACGATCGACACCGGCTTCCAGCTCACCTGGGAGTTCTCGAACTACACCGACGCGCTCAAGAACTACGACGAGCAGTTCATACGCTCGTTCGAGTACGCCGGGCTCGCAACGCTCGTCTCGTTCCTGATCGGCTACCCGCTCGCATACGTGATCGCCTTCCGCGGCGGGCGCTATCGCAACGCCCTGCTGCTTGCGGTGATCGTGCCGTTCTTCGTCACGTACCTGATCCGCACGCTGTCCTGGGAGACGATCCTGGCGGATTCGGGACTCGTAATGAAGACGCTGCGCTCGATCGGGCTCGTGGCCGAGGACGGCCGGCTGCTCGACACCACGGTCTCGGTGGTCGCGGGCATCACCTACAACTACCTGCCGTTCATGATCCTGCCGCTCTACGCCAGCCTGGAGCGGATCGACAAGCGGATGCTCGAGGCGGGCTACGACCTCTACGGGCGCCGCCGCGACGTGTTCCTGCGGGTAACGCTGCCGCTCTCGATGCCCGGCGTGGTTGCCGGCACGCTGCTCACCTTCATCCCCGCGTCGGGCGACTTCATCAATGCCGAGCTGCTCGGCACGCCGAACCAGTTCATGATCGGCAACGTAATCCAGTCGCGCTATCTCGAGATTGCGGACTACCCGACAGCAGCTGCGCTCTCGTTCCTGTTGATGGCGTTCATGCTGGTCATCGTCCTGATCTGGGCGCGCATCGCCGGCACCGAGGCGCTGCTCGGCACCGAGGGGGAGCGCACGTGACCCTTCGCCGCCGTGGGCTCGACTGGCTCCTGAACGCCTTCGCGGGGCTGGCGCTGGTCTACCTGCTGATCCCGATCGCGGTCATCCTCGTCTTCTCGTTCAACGACCCGCAGGGCCGCTTCAACTTCATCTGGCAGGAGTTCAGCTTCGACGCCTGGCTGCACCCGTTCGCCGTCCAGGGTGTGGGTGACGCTCTCGAGAAATCGCTCCAGATCGCCGCGCTCTCCACGATCGGGGCCACGATCCTCGGCACGCTCACCGCCCTGGCCCTCGTTCGCTACGAGTTCAAGGGCCGCGCGCCCATCAACTTCTTCATCTTCATCCCGCTGGCCACGCCCGAGGTCGTCCTCGGTGCCGCGCTGCTCTCGCAGTTCCTCAACCTCGGCACGCCGCAGCTCGGCTTCGCCACCATCCTGATCGCCCACATCATGTTCAACCTCTCGTTCGTGGTGATCACGGTGCGCTCACGGCTGATCGGCTTCGACAGATCGCTCGAGGAGGCGGCTCAGGATCTCGGCGCCACGCCGTTCGAGACGTTCCGGCTCGTGACCCTCCCGCTGATCATGCCCGGTGTAGTGTCGGCCGCGCTGCTCGCCTTTGCGCTGTCGATCGACGACTTTGTGATCACGAACTTCAACTCCGGATCCACCATCACGTTCCCGCTCTTCATCTGGGGCGCCGCGCGCGTGGCGATCCCGCCGCAGATCTACGTGATCGCCTCGATGATCTTCCTGTTCACACTGGCGATGATGCTGGTCACGATCTGGCAGCAGCGGCGCGCCGAGAGGATGGCGGCCGTGCGGCCGGACGAGCCAGGCCCCGCGTTCGCCGAGAGGGCAACGGCGTGAGCACCGAGCGCAGCGACAAGGGACTGAAGAAGGATGCGATCGGCTTCGTCGATGGCCTGATCATCGGGATTGCGTCCACGGCGCCCGCCTACTCGCTGGCGGCCGTGCTCGCGATCGTCGTGGTCACCGTGGGCGTGCAGGCGCCGGCCGTCCTTCTCACGGCCTTCGTTCCGATGTTCCTGATCGCCTCGGCGTTCCTCTACATGAACCGCGCCGATCCCGACTGCGGCACCTCGTTCTCGTGGATCACGCGGGCGATCGGCCCGCGCGCCGGCTGGATGGGCGGCTGGGCCATCTGCACCACGGGCATCATCGTGATCGGCTCGCTCGCCGACGTGTCGGCCTACTACTTCTACGACCTCGTCGGGCTCGAGGACCAGCGCGACTCGAAGGCGTGGGTCACGATCACCGCGCTCGGTGTGATCGCCGCGATGACGGCGATCTGCGTACTGGGCACGGAGCTCTCGGCGCGCTTCCAGCGCGTCCTGATCGGCGCTCAGGTGGGCGCGCTCATCATCTTCGCCGGGGTCGCGCTCTTCAAGGTCCTCGCGGGTGACGCTCCGGAGGGCTCGATCGACCCGGGGCTGTCGTGGTTCTCCCCGTTCGCGGTGGACAGCAGCAACGCGCTCGTGCTCGGGCTGCTCACCGGCGTCTTCATCTACTGGGGCTGGGAGAGCGCGGTGAACCTGAACGAGGAGACGAAGGGCTCGGACAGCTCCCCCGGCCTCGCCGCCGTGGTCTCCACGGTGATCCTGCTGGTGACCTACGTCGCGGTCACCACGGCGGTCGTGGCGTTCGCCGGGCTCGAGCGCGTGAACGAGTTCGTGGACGACCCGGGGATCTTCGGGGCGATCGCCGACGACGTGCTCGGCACCGGCCTCAGCTGGATCGTCGTGCTTGCGATCGTCACCTCGGCGCTCGCCTCCACGCAGACCACGATCCTGCCCGCCTCGCGCACCTCGCTGTCGATGGCGCGCCAGGGGGCGTTCCCTGAGGTACTGGGCCGGGTGCACCCGCGTTTCCAGACGCCGCACGTGTCCACGATCGCGATCGGCGTGATCGCGGCCGTCTGGTACGCCGTGCTGAACACGCTCTCGCAGAACTTCCTGTTCGACTCGCTCACCGCGCTGTCGCTGATGATCGCCTTCTACTACGCGCTCACCGGCTTCGCGTGTGCGATCTACTACCGCCGCGAGCTCACCAAGTCGGTGAAGAGCTTCTTCTTCATCGGCGTGGGGCCGGTCGTGGGCGGCGGGATCCTGGCCTACCTCTTCTACAAGGCGATCGTGGAGTACTCCAAGGTTGACGACTCCTATTCGGGCAGCTCCGTGTTCGGCATCGGGATCCCGGTGGTGCTCGGCGTCGGGCTGCTGCTGCTCGGGGGCATCCTGATGCTGGTATGGCGTGCCACTGGCCACGAGTCCTTCTTCGGGCGTTCGCGGGAGGTCGTGGACCCCGACGTGGCGGCGGGACGAAAGCTGGGCGTGGCGGCCGTGCCCGAGGAAGCCGTGTAGCCATGGGCACGATCGTGCTCGGCTACGACGCCTCTCCCGGGGCGGGGCATGCGCTGGAGTGCGCCGTCGACCTGGCGCGCCAGTTCGACGACAAGCTCGTGATCGGGTACGGGGTGGCGCCGTCCGGTGGGGTTGGCGACGAGTGGTCGCAGAACCTCGGCGCTCTGGAGGACCAGGCGCGCAAGCTCACGGACGGCGCGCTCGCCGGCGCGCAGGAGGCAGGCGTGGACGCCGAGGTGGCACTCGTTCCGGAGCGCCCGCATACGGCGCTGCTCAAGCTGGCCGAGGAGCACGAGGCGCGCTTCATCGTGGTGGGCGGCTGGGGCGAGGGCCCGATCCGGGGCGCGATCCTGGGCTCCACGCCGCACAAGCTGCTGCACCTGTCTGACACGCCGGTCGTAGTGGTCCCCGGTTGAACCGCGAGCGCCTGGGATCCCTGATCGCGCGCGAGCGCGAGCGCTACGGACGCGAGCATCCGCGCTCGCGCGAGCTGCACTCCGAGGCGCGCGGCAGCCTCCTGGGCGGTGTCCCGATGTCCTGGATGGCGATGTGGGTGGGCGGCTTCCCGCTCTACGGGCAGCGTGCCCGCGGCGCCACGATCGTCGATGTGGACGGCCACGAGTACGCCGACTTCTGCCTCGGGGACACCGGGGCGATGGCGGGCCACTCTCCCGAGCCGACGATGAGGGCCATCGCGCAGATCGAGGGCATCACCACGATGCTTCCGACCGAGGATGCCGCATGGGTGAGCGCCGAGCTCGCGCGCCGCTTCGGTGTCCCGTACTGGCAGTTCGCGCTCACGGCCACGGACGCGAACCGCTGGATGATCCGCATGTGCCGCCACGTGACGAACCGGCCTCGAATCGCGTGTCTTCAACTGGTGCTACCACGGCTCCGTGGACGAGTCGTTCGTGATCCTCGACGAGCAGGGCATCGCCCGCGCACGATCCGGGCTGGTGGGCCCCGCGCTCGACCCCACCGAGACCACGAGGGTGGCGGAGTTCAACGACGCGGGCTCGCTCGAGCGCGCCCTCGAGCACGAGGACGTGGCCTGCCTCTTGATGGAGCCGGCGCTCACGAACATCGGGATCGTGCTGCCGGAGCCCGGCTTCATGGACTCCGTGCGCGAGCTCTGCACGAAGTACGGAACGCTTCTGATCATCGACGAGACCCACACGCTCTCCGCCGGGCCGGGCGGCTGCACCGCCGCGTGGGGGCTCGAGCCGGATGCCGTGACGCTCGGCAAGTCGATCGGCGGCGGAGTCCCGATCGGCACCTACGGGGTCACGGCGGAGCTGGCCGAGCGGATCGCGGGCCAGGAGGACGCCGACTACGAGGACACCGGCGGAGTGGGCGGCACGCTTGCGGGCAACGCGCTCTCGCTCGCCGCGGCGCGCGCCACGCTCGGCGAGGTGCTCACCCACGCCGCGTTCGAGCGCATGATCGGGCTGCGCGAGCGCTTCGTGGAGGGAGTCGAGGCCGCGCTCGCCGAGCACCAGCTGCCCTGGACGATCGTCTCGCTCGGCGCTCGCTGCGAGTATCGCTTCACGCCGGAGCCGCCGCGCACCGGCGCCGAGTCAGCCGCCGCAGACGATCCGGAGCTCGAGGAGTACCTTCACCTCTACCTCATGAACCGCGGCGTGCTCATCACCCCCTTCCACAACATGGCGCTGATGTGCCCTGCCACGACCGAGGAGCAGGTGGACCGCCACACCGAGGTCTTCGGCGCGGCGGTGGGCGAGCTCGCAGCGTGAGCTCCTACGAGCGCATCGCCGGCCTCCCCCTCGAGGTGGAGGCGCTCAGCTTCGAGGGCCGGGAGCTTCAGTTCTCGCCCGAGTTCACCCGCGCCACGACGCTGATCGAGCTGCGCGGGCCGGGTGGCGAGACAGGGGTCGGCGAGGACGTGGTCTACGACGAGCTCGACCACGTGAACCTCCAGGCCGACGGCCCGGGCACGATCGACCTCGCCGGCTCCTACACGCTCGACTCGTTCTCGCAGCGCCTCGAGGAGACGAGCCTGTTCCCGGCGCCGCCGGTGCGCGGGGAGGTGTCCGAGCTGTACCGGCGCTGGGCGTTCGAGTCCGCCGCTCTCGACCTGGCGCTGGCGCAGGCCGGCCGCTCGCTCGCGGACGTGCTCGAGCGAGAGCCGCGGCCGCTCAACTTCGTCGTCTCGATGCGGCTCGGCAGCTGGCCGCCCACGGACGAGCCGGAGAAGCCGGACCGCGTGTACGCCCTGCTTGAGCGCTACCCGGGCACGAAGCTGAAGCTCGACCCGACCAACCAGTGGGCGCAGGAGCTCGTGGACGCACTGGTCGAGACCGGTGCAGTCGACTCCCTGGACCTGAAGGGCCAGTACAAGGGCACGCCGGTCGACGTCGAGACGGACCCGGAGCTGTACCGCCTGGTGATCGAGGCGTTCCCGGACGCGTGGCTCGAGGACCCGGACGTGAACGAGCGAGACGAAGCCGCTCCTCGACGCGGTGAGCGAGCGGGTCACATGGGACGCGCCGATCCACTCCGTGGCCGACGTGCTCGATCGCCCGTGGCCGCCGCGCATGGTCAACATCAAGCCGTCGCGCTTCGGGCCGCTCAGCAATCTGTTCGAGATGTACGACTGGTGCGAGCGTGAGGGCGTGCAGGCGTACGGCGGCGGCCAGACCGAGCTGGGTGTGGGCCGCGGCCACATCCAGTACCTCGCTTCGATCTTCCACCCGGACACCCCGAACGACACGGCGCCCTCCGGCTACAACAACCCCGAGCTTCCCGAGGGGCTCCTCACGAGCCCCCTCGAGCCGCGCATCGCGTCGGCCGGCTTCCGCTGGCTCACGTGATCGAGGCCACCCCGCGACATCCGGGCGGCGACTCCCTCGAGATGGCGCGCCGCATCGGGTCCTTTCTGAGCGAGGCCACGCGCTCGCTCGACCTGGCGCTCTACGACGTCCGCCTGCCCGGCGAGCCCGGGGACATCGTGGCGGCTGCGCTGTGCGACGCCAACGAGCGCGGCGTGAAGGTGCGCATCGCCTACAACGCCGACCACCCGGAGCGGCTGTTCTTCCCGCCGCCGCCGAAGACGAAGCCCGAGCTGCTCGAGGCGATGCCGTTTCCCACCTGCGGCATCCCCGGCATCCCGGACCTGATGCACCACAAGTACGTGGTGCGGGACGCCGAGTCGGTCTGGACCGGGTCGATGAACTGGACCACCGACTCGTGGACGATCCAGGAGAACCTGGTGCTCGTGGCCGAGCAGGCGCCGCGTCTGGCTGCCGAGTTCGCACAGAACTTCGAGGAGCTGTGGACCAAGCGCGACGTTGACGCCACCGGGCACCAGGATCCGCGGCCGGTGGACGTGGACGGCCGCAAGGTGCGCGCCTGGTTCACGCCGGGCCACGGCGAGGAGCTCTCGCACCGGATCGCCAAGGCGCTCGGGAAAGCGCGCCAGCGCGTGCGGATCGCCTCCCCCGTGATCACGGCGGGGCCGGTGCTCGGAACACTCGCCGAGATGGCCGCGGAGCGGCGGGTGGACCTGCGCGGCGTGGTCGACCGGACGCAGATGGATCAGGTGGTCCACCAGTGGCGGACCAACGGCCACTCGGCGTGGAAGATCCCGATCCTCGCGGCGCTGCTGGGCAACGCGGACTTCAAGGGCAAGCCTTCCACCCAGTGGTCGCCGGAGACGCCCCACGACTTCATGCACGCGAAGGTCACCGTGGCCGACGACACCGTCTTCGCCGGATCCTTCAACCTGTCGCGCTCAGGCGAGATGAACGCCGAGAACGTGCTCGAGGTCCATGACCCCGAGCTCGCCGACCAGCTCGCCGCCTTCATCGACGAGATCCGCGAGCGCTACGAGCCTATGCCCGTGCCGCCCGATGCGCCGCAGACATCAGGAGGTCGCGCACCTCGAGCGGGTCGTCGGTGAGCGTGAACAGGTCGAGGTCGTCGGGGGAGATGTTGCCCTCGTCGATCATCTTCCCGGCGAGCCACTCGATCAGCCCGCGCCAGTAGTCGGAGCCCACCAGCACCACGGGGAACTCGGTGATCTTCCCGGTCTGGATCAGCGTGAGCGCCTCCCACAGCTCGTCCATCGTCCCGAAGCCGCCGGGGAAGACCACGAACCCGCTGGCGTAGCGCACGAACATGATCTTGCGGGCGAAGAAGTAGTGGAACTGGAGTGAGATGTCGCAGTACGGGTTGCCGCCCTGCTCGAAGGGCAGCTCGATGTTGAGCCCGATCGAGGGCGCGCCGGCGTCCCTCGCCCCGCGGTTCGCGGCCTCCATGATCCCCGGGCCGCCGCCGGTGATGATCGCGAGCCCGCTCTCGCCGACGAGCCGGGCGGTCTCGCGGGCGAGCTCGTAGTCGGGGTCGCCCGGCACCGTTCGGGCCGAGCCGAAGAAGGAGGCCGCCGCGGCCACGCCGGAGAGCGCGTCGAAGCCCGACCGCAGCTCGTCCGTGATGCTGTCGATCCGGTCCTCGTCTGTGAGGGTGGAGCGGACCGCCACCTCTTGGGCGGCGATGATCTCCTCGTCAAGGGTGCGGGGCTCGCGCGGCACGACCTAGAAGGCTAGATGGCCGGCGCTCGCTGATCGCCGGCCACCCAGGTTCCCCCTTCCCCCCCGGAAAGTACGAATTGGCACTACCCATCGGCCGGAATACCGATACCGCCGAAACGGCACAAGTTGTGGCGGCGGGTTGGCCAAACTGTCCTACCGAGGTGACTAGCTGGCGGCCCTGAATGTGATCCCGTCGAGCGAGATCATCGGGACTCCGGCGTCGACGGCCACTCGACCGTTGGTGGTCGGAAATCCACTTCCGGCGAACAGCGCGATCGTGGCGATGACGTTCGCGTACGAGAGGTGCCTGCGGAGCGTCGCGCTAGAGCGCCAGCGAAAGCGGCTGCTCGAGCAGTTCCTTCACGCGCGCCAGGAACTGGGCGCCGTCGGCGCCGTACAGGATGCGGTGGTCGCACACGAGCGTGAGCGTCATCTGGTCGCGTGCCACGAGCTTGCCCTTGTCGTCCACGGCCGGCTTCTTCTCGAGCTTGCCGACGGTGAGGATCGCGGCCTGCGGCGGGTTGATGATCGCCGTGAACTGCTCGATGCCGAACATTCCGAGGTTCGAGACGGTGAAGGTGCCGCCGGAGAGCTCCGGCGGGGTCACGGTCTTCTCCTTGACCTTCTCGATCACCTCGCGCGCGTCGCGAGCGATCTGGCCGAGCGACTTCTCGTCCGCGTCGAACACCGTCGGCACCACGAGCGCATCCTGCGCCGCCACGGCGATGCCCACGTTCACGTTCTCGTACAGCTCGAACTTGCCGTCGCGGTAGGCGCCGTTCACGCGCGGGAACTCGCGCAGCGCGCTCGCGGAGGCCTTCACGACCATGTCGTTGAAGGAGGGCACCGGGTCTGAGATCTGCTTGAGGCGCTCGCGCAGCTCCACCGCGGCGGTCATGTCCACGCTGAGCGCGATCGAGAAGTCGGGCGCGGTGGCCTTGGACTCGGCCATCCGTCGCGAGACGGTCTGCTGGAGCCGCGTGAGCTCCTGGATCTCGGCCTCGCCCTTGGCGCCCGCCTCGCCGCGCTGTGCCTTCTTGGCGGGCTCCTTCTTCTCTTCCTTGCCCTTCTTCGGCTCGTCCTTCTTCTTGGGCTTGGCCTCCGCGTCGCCGTCGGGCTCCTCCGCGGTCTCGGCCTTCGCCGCGCCGCCGTTCTCGGCGGCCGCCTGCACGTCGGCCTTCACGATCCGGCCGCCCGGGCCGGTGCCCTCGAGCTGAGCGAGCTCCACGCCGAGGTCGCGCGCCATGCGCCGCGCGACCGGCGAGGCCTTCACGCGCCCGTCGCCATTCCCCTCGGAGGACTTCTCTCGCGTAGCGGTGCCGGCCGCAGCCTGGGTCTCACCGCCGCCACCCTCGGCGCCCGCCACGGCGGCCTCGCCGTCCTCGTCGCCACTGGCGGCAGCCTCGTCGTCGCCCTCGGCCTCGCCCTCGGCATCCGCTTCGCCCTCGTCCTCAGATTCGTCCTTGCCCGCGGCCTCGTCCTCGCCTTCGGCGGCGGCCTCGTCCTCCGCCTCGCCCTCGGCCTTCGCGGGCTCGGCTTCCTCAGCGCCCTCCTCGTCAGCGGCGGCCTCGTCTCCTCGCCGCCCGCGTCGTCGCCGGCCTCGGCTTCCTCCTCGGCGCCCGAGGACTCCTCTATCCCCGCCGCTCGACTTGGCCTCGCCCT
>CAWINK010000018.1:0-14459 GCA_963837445.1 uncultured Thermoleophilaceae bacterium
AGGGGGCGGACGTGCTGGACGGCGGCGCATCGGCGGACCTGATGCGTGGCAACAGCGGGCCGGACACCGTCTCATACGCCACGCGCTCGAAGAAGGTGATCGTGACCCTGTCCGAGGGCACGCGCAACGACGGTGAGGCCGGCGAGGAGGACCACATCACCTCCACCGAGGGGGCGATCGGCGGCTCCGGCGACGACGACATCACCGGCTACAGCGCGTTGAACGTGCTGGTCGGGGGCGGGGGCAAGGACAAGATGACCGGCCTGGCCGGCAACGACGTGCTGCTCGGCGGATCCGGAGACGACGACATCCAGGGCGACTGCCACATCGTGTCCGTCGTCGCCACGTTCTGCGACCAGACGGGAGCCGACCGCATTCAGGGGGGCGACGGCGACGACGAGCTCTGGGGAGACTCCGGCAAGGACACGATCCAGGGCGAGGCCGGCGACGACTACCTGCTCGGCGCGAACGACGACGACGACCTCCAGGGCGGCGACGGCAACGACATCCTCTGGGGCGACAACGGCGGCCGCAGCGCACCGGACACGGGCAACGGGGCGGACATGCTCAGCGGCGGCGCCGGCGACGACGAGCTGAAGGGCGACAACGGGAACGACACCCTCGACGACGGCCCGGGGAACGACGTGCTCGACGGGATGGGCGGCGACGACCGCCTGCTGAGCGACCCGCTCGGATCCGACGAGATCTCGGGCGATTCCGGCATCGACACACTCGACCTGAGCGACCGCACGGCGGACCTCTTGATCACGATCGGCGTCGGCGGGAAGGACGACGGCCAGGCCGGCGAGAACGACTCGACCCGCCAGGCGACGGAGATCTTCCTGACGGGCTCCGGCAACGACGTGATCGAGGACAACTGGGACGACAACAACACCTTCAACACCGGCGCCGGCGATGACACCGTCTACCCGCACCGCGCCACCGATACGCACAACGGCGGCGACGGCACGGACACGCTCTCGTACGGGCCCTTCGAGAGCCCGTCGCGCGTCTATTTCCCCGTGAGAATCGACGTGCCCGCGGGCGAGGCTCGCAGCCTCGACTCGGGCGTGGAAATGAACACGACCTTCTCCGGCTTCGAGCGCTTCGTCGGCTCGAACAACAACGACACGCTCATCGGCAGCCTCCTGCCGGATTACCTCGACGGTCTCGGCGGCGACGACCTCATCACCGGCGGGTTGTTCGGCGACACCATCCTTGGCGGCGCGGGCAACGACGAGCTGCGCGGCGAGGAGGGCGACGATCGGATCGAGGGCGAGGACGGGCTCGACGCGATCTTCGGGGACACGGGGGCCGACACCATGATCGGCGGCGCGGGCAGGGACTCGTTCGAGGGAGGCGAGCCCGACCCGCCGGACGAGGAGACCGACGAGGTGCTCGACTGGGAGGGCCCGATGATGACGCAGGAGCCGAACTGCTTCAGCGCCAATCCCTGCCCGCCGTGACCGGCGACTACGTCGTGGCCTGCTCCCAGCGTGCATAGGCCTCCGCGACGGCCTTCTTGGCGGCTTCGTGGCGTGCGGTCGCTCGCTCGCTGCTCGTCGGGCTCGCCCACGCGGAGGGGTCGGCCAGCTCATCCTCGATCGCGCGCAGGGCCGCCTCTGCCTTCTCCACCTCGCGCTCGAGCTGGGCGGCGCGCCTGACCGCGTTCTTCGACGGGCCGGCGGGCTTCGCTCGGCCGTTTCCGCCCGACTTCGCGGCCTTTGCCTTCGCGGTGGCTCGCTTCTCGCGCCCCGGGCGCGCGCGCTCCGCGTCACGGCGCTCCTCGCGTATGCGCGAGTACTCCGCCCAGCCGCCCTGGTAGCTCCGCAGCCGCCCGTCCTCGAGCGCGATCGTCCGGGTGCCGACTGCGTCGAGCAGTGCGCGGTCGTGCGACACGAGCAGGACATTGCCGTCGAACCCGCGGAGCGCGTCCTCGAGGGCCTCGCGCGCGTCGATGTCCAGGTGGTTGGTCGGCTCGTCCAGGATCAACACGTTGGCCCCCGACGCCACCAGGATCGCCAGCGCCACGCGCCGCCGCTCTCCGCCCGAGAGCCCATCCATCGGCTTCTCGGCCTCCTCGCCGCTGAACAGGAACCGTCCGAGAAGAGCGCGCGCCTTGTTCGGGGTGAGGCCGGTGGCGCGCTGTGTCGTCTCCAGGACGTTGCCCGAGGACCCGAGCTCCTCGGCGTGCTGGGAGAGGTACCCGAGCTGAACGTTGTGGCCCGTGCGCAGCCGCCCGCCATCGAGCTCGCGGCGGCCGGCCAGCGCCTCGATCAGCGTCGTCTTGCCGGTGCCGTTAGGCCCCACGAGCGACACGTGTTCGCCGCGCTCCAGCCACAGCTCGCCGTCTTCGAGCAGCGTCCGGCCGGGCACCTCGAGCCGCCCGCCCTCCATGTCGAGCACCACCCGCCCAGCTCGCTCCGCGCCGCCGAACTTGAAACCGAGGGAGCGGTTGTCGGTGGGATCCCGCTCCACGCGCTCCATCTTGTCGAGCTTCTTCACCCGCGACTGGGCCTGTCGCGCCTTGGTCGCCTTGTAGCGGAAGCGCTCGATGAAGCGCTCCATCCGGGCGATTTCCGCCTGCTGCTTCTCGATCTGCTTGCCGAGCTGGATCTCGCGCGCGGCAGCCTCGCGGCGCCACGCGTGCCATGAGCCCGGGAAGAAGCGCGAGCGCCCGGCCTCCAGCTCCAGCACCGACGTGCCCACGGCCTCGAGGAACCAGCGGTCGTGCGCCACGAGGATCACCGCGGCGTCGAGCTCGGTGAGGTACTCCTCGAGCCACTCGAGCGAGACGATGTCGAGGTGATTCGTGGGCTCGTCGAGCAACAGCAGGTCGGGGTCGCCCGCGAGCGCGCGGGCGAGCGACGCGCGCGTGAGCTCGCCGCCCGAGAAGCTCGCGAGCTTGCGGTCGAGCTGCTCGTCGGCGAAGCCGAGCCCGTGCAGCGGGCCGAGAGCGCGGGCGCGCCAGTTCCAGCCGCCCGCATGCTCGAGACGTGACTGCGCGCCCGAATAGCGCTGCAACAGCGCGGCGTCGTCGGGGCGCTCGGCCATCTCGTCCTCGAGCCGGCGCAGGTCCGCCTCCAGCGCCACGAGATCGCGGCAGCCGGAGAGGACGTAGTCGCGCAGGGTGAGATCGCGCTCCCTGGGCGGGCGCTGGTCGTGCAGGGCCGCCCGCGTGCCCTTCTCGAACACCAGCTCCCCGCCGTCGATCCCGGTCTCGCCCGACACCATCCGCAGGAGCGTCGTCTTGCCGGCCCCGTTGCGCCCGGCGAGCGTCATCCGGTCGCCGCGCTCGAGCTTGAACGAGACACCCCTGAACAGCGGATTCCCCGCCATGTCCTTGTCAAGAGCGCTTGCGATCACCACTGCCATGTCGGGGTCAAGGCTAAGGGGCGCGGGCAAAGATCAGGGGCACGAATAGGGGAAGTCCCCGATGTGATTGCGTGCGCAACGACGCATCCTGGTCACATGAAGAAGCTCACGACAGCACTCCTCTGTCTCGTCGCCCTCGTTGCTCTCCCGGCCACGGCCTCGGCGGCCAAGCCGGTCAAGTACGCGGGCAAGACCAGCAGCGGCCACAAGGTCACGTTCAAGCTTGTCCGCGGCAAGCAGGCGGTCGACTTCGTGACCGGCGCGCCCGTGACGTGCATCCCGATCCAGGGCGGCGGCCAGCCGTTCGTGGGAGCGGAGCCGCTCGTCTACACGTTCCAGATCAACCGGACCGTGGAGTTTCAGTCCAAGATCAAGCCCGCCTTCTACTACAACGAGGTGACCGCGAACTTCCGCTTCACCTCGAAGAAGCTGCGGAACGGCACGATCAAGGGCCACCTCCGCTGGCAATACGAGTTCCTCATCCCGAAGTACCCGATCGGCACCTTCAGCATCTACAGCTGCCTGGGCGAGGCCACCTTCAAGGCCAAGCCTGCCTGAACGAGCAACGGCCCCCGCGCGGTGTGCGCGGGGGCCGTGGTTCGTCTTGCCTCCCGGCTTAGGCGGCTGCCGGCGCGGCGACCGGAGCAGGTCCGGTCGGGTTGCTCGGGCGACGGACGCCCATCACCAGCAGGGCGACGCCCATGAGGAGCACGAGCGAGCCGCTACCGACCGCGGTCCATCCGAGCTCGTCGAGGAACGGCACGTTGGCGCCGGTGCTGACGTCGGCGTCGACTCCGGCGGAGCCGTCGGCGTTCATCACCACGACCGAGTAGTCGCCGTCAGCGATCTCCCAGTTCAGCGTCTGCTTGCCCGAGCCGTTCTCGGAAGCGACCCAGATCTGTGAGTCCGCGGGTGCGACCGGGCTGCGATCGCCGGCGTGGTTCTCGTAGTCCGCCTCGAACGGCGAGGTGTTCACGTCGGTGAGCGTGCTGTGCGAGACGCCCTGGAGGTAGTTCTCCACGTCGCTCGTGCGGGCGATGCCCACGAACACCGGCTTGTCGTCGCGCGACTCGACCTGGAGCCTCACCTTGCCGAGGTCGTCCGTGTCCAGGACCGCGTTGCCGGCGTCGAGATCCACATCGAGGTTCTCGGTCGCGAGTGCACGCGTTCCGGCCTCGAACTGGTGGGTGTCGGTTGACAGGTAGCCGTCGCTGTCCTTCTGCGACTCACCCACGAAAGCAAGTCCACCGACGGCCAGGAGGCCTACGGCAAAGAGGCTGGCGAGGGCGCCGGTCACGACGAGGGCGATGCTTGACTTCTTCATTTCGAGTTCCTCCGATGCGTTGTAATTTGCGATGACTGAACCGTCGCACCGGAGGGCTGCGGTTTCGCTGGAGCTAGCAGGCATCCGAGGGGTGCGGTTAGCTCCCCCTGTGGCCGCCTTCGTGTACCTGCTGCGCTGCGCCGACGGCACGCTCTACTGCGGCTGGTCGACCGACCCCGAGCGGCGCCTTCGCCAGCACCAGGCCGGCACCGCGAGCCGCTACACGCGCACTCGCCGCCCGGTGGAGCTCGTCTTCACGCGCGAGTTCGCCACGCGCTCCGAGGCGATGCGCGAGGAGGTGCGCATCAAGCGCCTGCCGGCGCGCGAGAAGCGCCGCCTTCATCGCTAACGTCTCTAGGTCGTGCCCAAGTTCGAGCTCAACCCCGCCTATCAGCCCGTAGCCGACCAGGCGACCGCGGTGACCGGGCTGTCGCGTGGGATCGACAGCGGCGACCGCTTCCAGACGCTCCTCGGAGTGACCGGGTCGGGCAAGACGGCCACGATGGCGTTCACCATCGAGCAGGTCCAGCGGCCGTCACTCGTGATCGCCCACAACAAGACGCTGGCGGCGCAGCTCTGCAACGAGTTCCGCGAGTTCTTCCCGAAGAACTCGGTCGAGTACTTCGTCTCGTACTACGACTACTACCAGCCGGAGGCGTACGTCCCGGCGCAGGACCTCTACATCGAGAAGGACTCCTCCATCAACGAGGAGATCGACCGCCTGCGGCACGCCGCCACGAGTGCGCTGTTCGCCCGCCGCGACGTGATCGTGGTGGCCTCGGTGTCCTGCATCTACGGGCTCGGCTCGCCGGAGAAGTACAACGCCCAGGTCACGCTGCTGAAGAAGGGCGAGATGGTCGAGCGCGACGATGTGCTCCGCAAGCTCGTCGACAACATGTACACGCGCAACGACCAGGCCCTCGGGCGCGGCACCTTCCGCGTGCGCGGCGAGACCCTCGAGGTGTTCCCGGCCTACGCCGAGACGGCCTACCGTGCGGTCTTCTTCGGCGACGAGATCGAGACGATCCAGCATTTCGACCCGCTCACGGGCGAGGTCTTCGCCGAGCTCGAGCACGCCGGCATCTGGCCGGCCACGCACTACGCCACCGACCGTCCAACCATCGAGCGGGCGGTCGGGGAGATCCGCGACGAGATGGAGGCGCGCTGCAAGGAGCTGGAGGAGCAGGGCAAGCTGCTCGAGTCGCACCGGCTGCGCCAGCGCACCCAGTTCGACATGGAGATGATGCGCGAGCTCGGCTTCTGCAACGGCATCGAGAACTACTCGCGCATCCTCGACGGGCGCGCGCCGGGAGAGCGGCCCTTCTGCCTGCTCGACTTCTTCCCGGACGACTTCGTCTGCTTCATCGACGAGTCGCATCAGACGGTGCCGCAGATCGGCGGCATGTTCGAGGGCGACCGCTCGCGCAAGAACACGCTCGTGGACTTCGGCTTCCGGCTGCCGAGCGCGCTCGACAACCGGCCCCAGACCTTCGACGAGTTCCTCGAGCACACCCCGCAGATCGTGTTCGTGTCCGCCACGCCGAGCGACTTCGAGCGCAACCACTCCTCTCAGATCGTCGAGCAGATCGTGCGCCCGACCGGCGTCGTGGATCCCGAGGTCGACGTCCGCGAGACGAAGAACCAGATCGACGACCTGATGGAGGAGATCCGCCAGCGGGTCGAGGTCGAGGAGCGGACGCTCGTGACCACCCTTACCAAGAAGATGGCCGAGGACCTCACCGACTACCTGCTCGAGTACGGCTTCAAGGTGCGCTACCTGCACTCGGAGATCGACACGCTGGAGCGCATCCAGATCATCCGTGAGCTGCGGCTGGGCGAGTACGACGTGCTTGTCGGGGTGAACCTCCTGCGCGAGGGCCTCGACCTGCCTGAGGTCTCGCTGGTGGCCATCCTCGACGCGGACAAGGAGGGCTTCCTCCGCGGCGAGACCTCGCTGATCCAGACGATCGGGCGCGCCGCCAGGAACATCCGCGGCAAGGTGATCATGTACGCCGACAAGGAGACGGCTGCGATGCGCACCGCGATCTCAGAGACGGACCGCCGCCGTGCCATCCAGGTGGCCTACAACGAGGAGCACGGCATCACGCCGGCCACGATCCAGAAGGGCATCTCCGACATCAGCGACTTCCTGATGGCGGAGTCGAAGGTGCCGGCCGGTCGCGGGCGTCGCAGGCGCGACACGGAGGGCATGTCGGCGGAAGACATCCGGCGAACGATCGTGGAGCTGGAGGAGGAGATGCTCGCGGCCGCGGACGATCTCCGATTCGAGTATGCGGCGAAGCTGCGCGACGAGATCAAGTCGCTCCGCCACGAACTGGACGAGGCCGAGGCAAGCGCCTGACCGTCCAGGGTTTACGGGAGCCCATTTCCGTGTTTACCTAGAGGTATCGAATTGGGTAAGTGGGTTGGCATGGGGGGAACGGGGGAGCTACGCCATCGGGGTAGATGGCTCTGCGCTGCCCTGTGCGTGTTCGGCTACACGGCGGCCACCGCGCTCGCCGCTCCCCCACAGGGCGACTTCACGATCACGCCGAACCCGCCCAACCAGGGCGATCCGACGGTGTTCCGGTGCCAACCCTGTCCGTCGTCGACCAGCGTCACGTGGGACCTCACCGGCGGCAGCGGCTTCGAGGGGAGCGGAACGACCGAGACGGTCACGTTCTCGAGCGTCACGACGCGAACGATGCGCATGCGCCTGACCCGCAACGGCGAGTCCACCACCATCAGCAAGTCGGTCACGGTGAACGGGCGACCGACCATCTCGTTTGCCTTCACGCCCTCCAGCCCGCTTGCCGGCCAGGAGGTCGAGTTCAGCTCCCAGGCCAGCGATCCGGAGAGCAACCCCATCACGCGTACCTGGACCTTTGGCGACGGCGCGACCGCCACCGGCACCGCTCCCACGCACGCCTACGCCGCTTCGGGCACCTACACGATCAGCGCCAAGGCGACCGACTCGCGCGGCGCCAGCAGCACGGTGACGCGGCAGATCACGGTGAGGCCGGACCCGGGGCCCACCGCCTCCTTCCACTTCTCACACACCTTGCCGGACACGGGTGAGACCGTGACACTCACATCCGACTCCCAGGCCTCCCAGGGATCGATCGCAAAGCTGGACTGGGATTTCGACGAGGACGGCGCCTTCGATGACCTGAGCGGGTCCCCCGCCCAGTGGGTGTTCAACTCTCCCGGCGAGCACACGGTTCGCCTTCGAGTGGAGCAGAGCAACGGCCGGTCGGACCTGGCCGAGGAAACCCTGCGTGTGAACGGAGTGCCCACGGCCAACTTCACATGGACCCCGGCCAGCCCCGTGGCCGGCGGGTCCGTCGATCTCGTCTCCACGAGCAGCGACTTCGAGGGCAAGCTCTCGAAGCTCAGCTGGGACCTCGACGGCGATGGCCTGTTCGGCGACGGCAGCGCTGCGCAGATCCGCCAGCCGTTCGCCGAGCCCGGCGCGTACGACATCGGGCTTCGGGTCACCGATTCCGACGGCACGGTGAGCACCGTCCGCAAGCAGGTGGTTGTGGCTGCGCCCCCGACGATCCCGCCGACGGGCGGCACCGGGCCGACCGGTGGGTTCGGCCCGCTCCCATTTAAACCCACGCGGCGCCCGCGGCTCATGAGGCCGTTCCCGGTCATCCGCATTGCCGGCACGGTGCTGCCCCGCGGAGCGCTGGTCGACGTGCTCTCCGTGCGGGCTCCACGCGGTTCGCGGATACGGGTGCGCTGCGTGGGCAGAGGCTGTCCGGTCGGCTCGATAGCCACCACGAGCGCCACGCGTGCTGGTGCGATTCCGCAAGTTCGAGCGCAGCCTGCCAGCGGGCATCCGCCTCAAGGTGTTCGTGCGCCGGGAGAACCAGATCGGCAAGTACTCGAGTTTCCTGATCCGCGCGGGCGATCCGCCGAAGCGGGTGGACCTGTGCCTGTTCCCGGACAAGCGCGCTCCCCGACGCTGCCCATGACCCGCGCTTGGACGGCAACGCTGGCAGTGGTTGCCTTCGCGGCCGCGTTCCTGGCGGCCAGCGCGGCGCTTGGGGGCGAGTCGGCGCCGGGCGCCGGTACCAAGGCGGTAAACGTCCGGCTCAGCTCAGTGGCGGCCCTGCCCACCCTGGCCACGGATCCCGCCGTCGAGCGGGCGCAGGCTCGTCGCGCCGCCCGCCGGGAGCGGCTGAGGGCTCGTCGCGTCGCCCGCCGGGAGCGGCTGAGGGCTCAGCGCCGCCGCGCGGCCGCAGCGCCGCCAGCCCCCGTGGAGACCCCAACCACCGCCGCGCCCGAGCCGGTCGAGCCCGTCGCGCCGCCGGCGGCGGCACCCGCGCCCGCCCCAGCGCCGGCGCCGGCCCCCGCACCCCCGCCCGAGACCTTCGACGATTCTGGATGAGACAAGCGGCTCGCAAACCCCCCGCGATCGACCTCGAGGTGGGCGGGTCCGTGGACGCCTATCTCGTCGCGGACTTCGTGCCCCGCCGGGGCGCCGCGGAGCTGATCTGCGAAGCGATTGGCCCGGACGGCGACGCCGTGAATCTCGTCATGGCCTGGAGCACGCCGCCGGACAAGCAGGCGTGGGCGAGCTTCCGGGAGTTGGCGCGCACCCGGGCCACGCTCCATCACGAGGCGCTGCTGCCGGTTCGGTCGGTGGGCGACCACCGCGGCCGGCCCTATCTCGCCATGGACCCGTATCCGGAGACGAGCTTCGAGGAGCTGCTCGAAGGCGCTCCCCTTCCAGCCGGCCAGGTGCTTCCGCTGCTTGCGCCGGTGTGCCACGCGCTCGACCTCGCCCACGCGAACGGCCTCGTGCATCAGAGCCTCTCCGGCGCCAGCCTCCTCATGGACGGAGACGCGGTGCTCCTCGACGGGTTCGGAGTGGCCGGCGGCTCGCGGGAGCTGACCTTCTGGTCGGTGGGAGTACTCGAGGCTCGCTACTGCTCGCCCGAGGAGCTGCAGGGGGCGCCCCTCGGGCCCGCGAGCAACGTGTACTCGCTGACCGCGCTGCTCGTCCACGCGCTCACCGGCAGTTCGCCCTACGAGGGTGCGCCTGCCGGCCAGACATTCGCGCACATGACCGAGCCGCCGCCGCGGCCGAGCGAGCACATGCCCCAGCTCGGCGGCGCCTTCGACGACGTGATCGCGCGCGGGATGGCAAAGGACCCCGCCGAGCGGCCGGCGTCTGCATGGGAGCTGCTCGCCGAGGCCGCGAGCGCCCTCGGCGTTGATCTGCCCGCGCGACCTGAATCCCGAGCGGACGAAGAGGCCGAGGTCAGTCTTCCGGCTCCGGTCCGCACCGGCCGCATCCCGAACGCCTTCCCGAGGGTCGCGGTGGCTGCCGCACTGGTCGTTGTCTCGGTGGCGGGACTGGCAGCCGGCGTGGTGCTCGACCCGTTCGACGGTGATGGCGCCTCCGCGGCGGAGCCGAACGTGACCGCGCGGGCGCTGGAGCGCCTGGACGACCAGCGCACCGCGCTCAGGGCGGAGCTGTTGGCCAGCGAGACCCCGCAGGAGCAGGCCGCGACGGCGGCTGAGCTGGCCGCCACCTACGACCGGGCGGCGGACGCGGCCGACTCGCCGCAGCTGGTCTCGGCGACGCGGGCGGCCGAGCGCGCGTACGAGGAACTCGGGGCGGCAGCGGACGCCGGCGACGCGGGACGGTTCGCCGCGGCATCCGACGCGGTCGCGCGGGCGGATGCTCGACTCGGCGCCGTGGCCGACGCTCCGCGTTAATTTGCAGAATGGGCGCAAATAGCTAGGATGAAGGGCGTGTCTCCCGTGATGAGGCGCGCCGGATGCGCGCTCATTTCCACGCTCGCTCTGCTCGCGATCGCCGCCCCCGCCACGATGGCCGCGCCCGAGGGCAAGGCCGTCGCCGTGAGCTCGCTGGCGAACGGCGCGAAGCGGATCAAGTACAAGATCGGCCCGTTCAACATCGTCCCGGGCCAGAACGAGATCGGCTACGAGGTCATCACGGAGAAGCCGCAGGTCGACGGCTACTTCACCCGCATCCGCCCCGACCTGACGTACCTCGACGGCCGCGTGCCAGGCGTCGACGTGATCCACCTTCACCACGGTGTCTGGGTCAACACCGCACGCCGGGCCCACACCACGTCGCTGCCCGTGGAGCCCTTCTTCGCCGCCGGCGAAGAGAAGACGATCATGCGCCTGCCCAAGGGCTACGGATACCCGATCAAAGGGTCGGACACCATGATCCTCAACCACATGATCCACAACCTGACGCCGGTGCCGACTCGGGTGTACATGGTCTACGTCGCGGACTTCGTGCCAAAGGGCTCACGCGCCGCCCGCGGAATGCGCTCCGTTCGCCCGATCTGGATGGACGTCCAGAACGGCAGCCTCTACCCGGTCTTCAACGTCAAGAAGGGGTCCGGCCACAAGGGCCGTTACACGTATCCCGACGATGCGCGAAACCCCTACGGCAGCGGTCCCAGGAAGAACGAGTGGGTGGTGGACAGGCCGGGCGTGCTGGTTGCCACCGCCGGTCACCTGCATCCCGGCGGCCTCCACACAGATCTGTATGTGCGCCGGCGCGGCGAGAAGATTCGACCGTCGCGCAGGGCGGGCGCTCCACGCGGTCGTGGGAATACCGCGCATCTGTTCCGCTCGGTGGCCAAGTACTACGAGCCGGCGGGGGCGGTGTCCTGGGATGTGGCGATGACGGGAACTCGGCTCGACTGGCGGGTGAAGCTGCGGCGGGGCGACGTGCTCTCCACGAGCGCCACCTACGAAACGAGGCGCGGTGCCTGGTGGGAGTCGATGGGGATCATGATCGCCTACATGGCCGATGGCGGGCCGGGGCGCGACCCGTTCAAGAAGCGCGTGAACTACCGGGGCTCCGTCACTCACGGGCATCTCGCGGAGAACGACAACCACGGCGGCCGCCCCACGAGCCTGCCCGACCCACGCCAGCTGCCGGACGGATCCGAGAATCCCGGCAACCTCGACATCGTGGACTTCAAGTACCAGTTCGGGGATCTGAGCCTGCCGGGTCCAGCGGGCTTGCCACCGGTGATCCGGCCCGGCCAGTCGCTGAACTTCCGCAACCTTCTCGACGACCCGAAGAAGGTCTACCACTCGATCACGTCCTGTAAGGCACCCTGCAACCGCTCGACGGGCATCGCGTATCCGATCGCGGACGGGGACGTCCAGTTCGAGTCGAACACGCTCGGGTCGGCCGTGCCGCCCGCGACGGGCGCCCTCGAGTGGAAGACACCGGACAACCTCCAGCCGGGTACCTACACGTACTTCTGCCGCATCCACCCGTTCATGCGCGGGGCCTTCCGGGTCAAGCAGTAGTCCCGTATACCCTCCCGGGGGTGAGCCAGGGGAGTGGAAAGCAGTCCGCCGCAGCCGCGGCAGGAGAGAGGGTGCGCGCCGTCCTCGAGGCGGCGGAGCAGAGTGCGGCCGAGCTGCGCGCTGAGGCCGCACAGGAGATCAACGCCCAGCTGGAGAGAGCCGACGCGGTTGCGGCCCGGCTCTCCGAGCGCGCCAACCAGATCGAGCGATCGCTCCAGGCGCTCGCCGACAGCGTCCGCGACGAGCTCTCCGCGCTGAAGGCAGACCTGGAGGAGCTGCGCGCCGTGGGGGAGGGCATGGCGGAAGTCCGCGCGGCGGCTGCCGCGCCCGTCGCGCCGGAGCCGGAGGCCGAGCCGGAGCCGGAGGCGGAGCCGGAACCAGAGCCCGAGTCGGAACGCCCGCCGCAGCCGCCGACAGAGCCACGGCCAGAGCCACGGCCGGTGCCGCCCGAGGAGCCGCCGCCCGCACCCCCAGCGCCGGCCGCCGGCGAGGGCCACGAGGGCGCGCGCCTGATCGCCCTCAACATGGCCCTGAGCGGGTCTCCCCGCGACGAGACGGCCGCCTACCTCGCGGAGAACTTCGAGCTCGAGAACCCGGACGCGCTGCTCGACGAGGTCTACGCGCGCGCGGGCAGCTGACGGCGCGGCAAGCTCAACACGAAAACGACCACATATGTCGTCAATGTGTTGAGCTTCGGGCGACCGTCCGGAAGCTCAACACAATGCGGGACACATGGTCCCGGAACGTGTTGAGCCGAAGACCTAATGCGCGCGTCTCCGGCTGAAAGATCGGCGCCCCTGCCGGACATTCAGGGCGTAATGGACGAGGAAGCCTTCGAGGCGCTGTGGCACGCCCACTACGCCGACATACTCGCCTTCTGCCTGCGCCGGCTCGGCGACAGGCAGGAGGCGGCCGACGCGACCGCCGACACGTTTCTCGTCGCGTGGCGCCGGTCGGGGGAGATCCCGGACCACCCGCGCCCATGGCTGTTCGGCGTAGCGCTGAAGTCGATCGCCAACCGCCGTCGCGGCGGGCGGCGGCGCGGAGCGCTCGCGTCGCGGCTCGGCCAGACGGCGACACCGGCCTTCGCCACGCATTCCGATGAGGCGCCCGGGGACGTCCTCGCGGCGTTCCGCACCTTGGCGCCGGCCGACCGGCAGATCCTGAGCCTGGTCGCATGGGAAGAGCTGACCCCGGCCGAGGCGGCCGAGGTCCTCTCCATGCCCGTAGCCCGGTTCAGCGTGCGCCTGCACCGTGCCAAGCAGCGGCTCCGGAAGCGACTCGTCGCGCCGGCGCCGCACGAAAACCACCTGATCACGGAGACCCGATGACAGACGTGCTCGAACTTCTCAAGCAGGAAGACCCCGTCGACATGGACCGGCTGCGCGCCGAAGCGCCGCCGCGCGACGCCCTGGAGGCACTGCTCGCGAGCGGGCCGCCGCGCCGGCCTCGCCGCCGCAGGCGCATGCTCGTGCCTGCGCTCGGCGCCGCTCTCGCCGTCGTGGCAGCCGTCGGGCTCCTCCTCGTCACGGGTGGCGACGGCCGCCGCGTGGACACGGCCGCGGCGGCAGCGCTCGAGCGGCTGGCCGACGCCGCACGCGCCCAACCTCCGACTCTGGCGCCGGGGGACGCCCGCTTTCTCTACTTCAGGCTGGGGGGCACCGGCTACCTCGCGATGGCGGGCGAGCCGCCCTTCAACCGCGGGATTCGCACCGAGGAGGACTTCGGCTTCCTCGTCGACTTCCGCCACACGCAGGAGATCTGGATAGGCGAGGAGCGCGGATTCGGCCGGAACAAGTTCGGAGCCGTGGAGCTGGCCAGCCCGCGAGACCGCGAGGCCTGGGAGGCCGCGGGCCGCCCGAAGCTTCCACCCGCGTCGGAGAGGGAGTTTCCACTCACGCAGGGGATAGAGCGCCTCCGCATTCCGACGGACCCCGACGAGTTGCTCGAACAGCTTCGGCGGCGCGCGGAGCGGAACGACGAGGGGAATGTGTGGATCTTCGCCACCATGATCACCGACTACCTCCGCGAGTGGGGGGTCACCCCCGAACAGCGCGGGGCGCTGCTTGAGGCGGCCGCCAGCGTGCCCGGCATCGAGCTGCTCGGCGAGCGCAGGGACCCGAAGGGTCGTCCCGGCGTCGGCTTCGCAATGGTGGACGAGCAGGAGCACGCCCGCCACACCCTGATAATCGACCGTGACACCGGCGAGCTCCTGGCGGAGCTGTCCGAGACGCTGCCCGGCGGCCCGATCCCCGCCGGCGCTACCAGATACACCGTGTTCGAGTCCCCGGTGCTCGTGGACTCGCCCGGCGAGCGGCCCCGCAAGGGCTAGGCGCCGCCGGCCGGCGAGGCCAGCTCAACCAGGTTGCCGTCCGGGTCGCGGACATATGCCACGTCCTGGCCCCACGGCTTCGTCTGAGGCGCGCTGACCGCCGCGGCG
>CAWINK010000019.1:0-13143 GCA_963837445.1 uncultured Thermoleophilaceae bacterium
AGGCCGCAAGCACCCGGACCAGATAGGTCAGCGTCGCGTACGGAGCGTCGACGAGCCGGCGCCAGGTAATCCGCAAGACGCGCAATCCATGACTCTGGAGCTCGGCGTCCCTGCGCCGGTCCCGTTCGAACGCCGCGCGTGACGAGTGGTACTGGAACCCGTCGATCTCAACGACCAGGCCCTGCTCGCGCCAGAAGAAGTCGACCTCATGTCCGTGGATGCGCACGTTGACCTCCGGAGCGGGGAGGTCCGCCGCCCGAACGAGCGCCAGGAAGCGCTCCTCCGCTTGGGAGCGAGTAAGCGTCCGCGGCTCATCGCTTTCGAGCCTAGAGCAGGTTCTCGATCGCAACGAGCAGGCGCTTCGACGCCTGCTCGTTCCGCACGGCCGCGCGGATGTGGTGCTCCTCGCCAAGCGGGCCACCCGGCGCGACGATCACGCCCTGCTTGCGGAGGGCGTTGGCCAGCGTGTCGCCGCTCAGGTCGCCAAGGCGGATCCAGAGGAAGTTCGCCTGGCTGTCGGTCACGTCCGCGCCCAGTGCGCGCAGCTGACCCGTGAGGAAGTGGCGCTCGTGCACCACGGCGCGGCGGCGCCGTGCGATCTCGGCGTCGCCGTGCTGGAGCGCGTGCTCCACCGCCGCCTGCGACAGCGCGTTGATGCCGAGCACGGGGGCGACTGCTGCCAGGAGTCGCGCGTCCGAGCCCACCGCGTAGCCGGCGCGCAGGCCCGACAGGCCATAGATCTTCGAGAAGCTCCGCACCACGAGCAGGCGCGGGAAGGCGTCGACCAACCGCAGGCACGCGTCCACGCCCTCCACGTCCTGGAAGTGGATGAGGGCCTCGTCCAGCAGCACGTACACGTGGTCGGGCAGCGCCGACATCAGCGTGCCGAGCTCCTCGGAGGCGAGGTAGGTGCCGGTCGGGTCGTTGGGGTTGCAGATCACCACAGCCTTGGCCCGGTCGGTCACCGCATCCACCAGCGGCCCGTGGTCCACGGCCACCGGCGTGGCGCCCGCGTGCGCCGCCAGCAGCGGATAGAGCGGATACGAGGGCCACGGCATGACCAGCTCGTCGCCGGGCGACAGCAGCGCCAGCGCAGCCGACTGGAGCAGCTCCGCAGCCCCGTTCCCCAGCGCGATCTGGTCGGGCGCAACCGAGAGGCGTTCGGCGAGCAGGCGGCGCGCCGTGGTGGAGTGCCGGTCCGGATACACGTTCAGGCGCCCGCGCGCCCGCGCGATCGCCGCGTTCGCGATCTCCGAGTGCGGCAGGTCGGGCCACTCGGTGCCCGACAGGTCGATGTCCGGCACCCGCTCGAGCGCGTGCTGCTTCTCCTGCCGGCGGCGTTCGCGGCGCTCCACGTTGAGCGCCGACTCGTCGAAGTCGTCGAACTGCCTGTAGTAGTCGCGGAAGCCCGCCACTTAGTTGCTCGGCGCGATGGACGGTCCCGGGCCCAGGATCACGAGGAACCAGATCACGAACACGACCAGCGCCACGGCCACGCTCGAGGCGAAGATCCGCTCGAGCGCTCCGCGATCCTGGCGATGACCAGCCGCGCGGCGAACCAGCTTCCACGCATGGTCCACCCGCTTCGCCAGCGCCATCGTCAGCATCAGCGACGCCAGGCAGCCGAGCATGATCGTCGCGATGCCCGCCGTGACGTAACCGGTCTGGTAATCGACCTGGGATCCGAGCCAGAACCACGCGAGCGGCTGCGGTCCCAACAGCGACAGGCAGAGGACCAGCTCGATGGCGAGCAGCCCATGAGCCAACAGCGCATCCGCGCGGCGGCGGCGCTGGGATGCGGGCTCGACCTTCGGGTAGCGCACCGGCCCCGTGCCGGGGCGCCGGCCGACGAAGAGACCGCCGGTGTCAGTCGGGTCGTTGCTGGCCAACCTGCGAGAGGCTAGCTAGCGCGGGGCGCTGTAGATGCGGTCCACCACGTCGGCGAACTTCTCGTGCACCACGTTGCGCTTCACCTTCAGCGTCGGCGTGAGCTCGCCGGTCTCCTGCGAGAGGTCGTGGTCGAGGATCTCGAAGCGCTTGATCTGCTCCACCGGGCCCACGTGCGAGTTCACGTCGTCGATGGCCTTCTGGATCTCCTCCCGCACCTGCTCGTTCTGGGCGAGCGCGGCGGGGTCGGCGTCCTCGATCCCGAGCTCCTCGGCGAGCGCCGGCGCCTCCTCGGGGTCGATCGTCACGAGCGCGACGAGGTACGGGCGGCGGTCGCCGATCACCACGGCCTGCGAGATCCAGCGGTTCTGCTTGAGCCCGTTCTCGAGGTTCGCCGGCGTGATGTTCTTGCCGCCCGCCGTGATGATGATGTCCTTCTTGCGGCCGGTGATGTAGAGGAAACCGTCGTCGTCGAGCCGGCCGAGGTCGCCGGTGTGGAGCCAGCCGTTCTCGAGCGTCTCCTTCGTGGCGTCCTCGTTCTTGTAGTAGCCCTGGAAGATGTTCGGGCCCTTGATGAGCACCTCGCCGTCGTCGGCGATCCGCACCTCCACGTCCTTCTGGGGCTTGCCCACCGAGCCGAAGCGGAAGTTGTTCCCCTCGGGGCGGTTCACGCTGGCGCTCGTGGAGGTCTCGGTCATGCCGTAGCCCTCCATCACCGGCACGCCGCACGCGTAGAAGAACTCGAGGATCTCTCCGGCGATCGGCGCGGCGCCGGTCACGCACTCGCGCATGTTCGTGCCGAACAGCCCGCGCACGTTCTTGAAGAGGCTCTCCTCCGCCTTGTCGAAGGCCTGCTGGAGCTCCTCGGGCACCTCCTCGCCGGCCTCGCGCATCATGCGCACCTTCACGCCCAGCTCCACGGCCTTGCGAAGCTGCTCCTTGTCCTCGATGTTCGAGGTGGCGAGCGTGTAGATCTTCTCGAACATGCGCGGCACGGACGGGAAGAAGCTCGGGTTCACCTGCGTGATGTCCGCGATGATCATCTTCGGGTCGCGCGACCAGTAGGCGAGCGCCGCGCCGAGCTCGAAGGTGGCGAACTGAATCAGGATCGCGAAGGCGTGCGCGAGCGGGAGGAAGAGGTACGAGGAATCGCCCTCCACGAGCGGGCTCTGGTCCACGACGGCGTCCGTGATCGCGCGGTAGTTGGCGTGCGAGAGCAGGCAGCCCTTCGGCGGGCCAGTGGTGCCGGACGTGTAGATGTAGAGGCAGATGTCGTCCGGCGTGACGGCCTGGTAGCGCGCCTCCCACTCGGACTCGTCACGGCCGCGGCCGCGCTCGCGGAGCGCGTCGAGCGAGAGCGCGTCGCCAAGCTCGGCGCCGCTCGGGTCCATCACGATCACGTGCTCGAGCTCGGGACACTTGTCCTCGACCTCGCGCACCTTCGCGAGCTGCTCCGCGTCCTCGGCGAAGATTGCCCGCGAGTCCGAGTGCTCGAGCACGTACTGGCACTCCTCGGGCGAGTTCGTCTGGTAGATCGTGACGAGGGTGCCGCCGGCGGTGAGGATGCCGAAGCACGCGTGCGTCCACTCAGGGCGCGTGTGGGCGAGGATCGAGACCTTGTCGCCCGGCTGGATGCCGAGGTCCACGAGCCCGAGGGCTACCTCCTTGACCACCTCGCCGAGCTCGGCGTAGGAGGAGTCGACCCACTCGTCGCCGACCTTGTAGCGCTGAGCCGCCTTGTCGCCGTACTTCTTGACGGCGAGCGGCAGCAGGTCCGCAATCGTCTTTGAGCCCGTGCCTTCGGCGCGCGACGCGCCAGCGGTGACTGCTTCCATGCGCGGGAGTGTAAGCCCTAGCTGCGCACCGGGCACCGCCCGGTGCTTGCCCTACGGCCGACTCCCGGGGCTACGCCTTCGCGAGCTCGCGCTTCTGCTGTGCGTCCTTGAGGCTCGAGATGAAGAGCGTCTTGTCGATCCGTCCCTGGAAGATCGGTACGCCCATCTCCATACACCGTGAGATGACCTCCCTGCGGTGCATCCCAGCCTCGCGGCCGAGTTCGGTAGGCGTCAGGTGGATCGCCATGTACTTACATCCTCCTCGTCGCTTTGCACAGCGTCTCCCTGAGGGTATCGCTTGTGCCGGTCGGCGCAACCAAATTTCCCCAAAATGCGAACTCAAATCGGGTTCGGCGCGGCGATGAAGCGGTGTTCGACCTCGAACCTGTCCGCCACGAGCTCTCCCAGCCGCCGCACGCCGAACGTCTCGGTGGCGTAATGGCCCGCGGCGATGAAGTGCGTGCCGCTCTCGAGGGCGTCCGCCATCACGTGCTCGGCCGGCTCACCGGTGAGGAATGCGTCGAGGCCCAGGGCGATCGCCTCGCCGAAGCTCGAGGCCGCGGCGCCGGACACGATCCCCACGCTCCGGACGAGCTCTGGCCCGCTGTCCCACGTGAACGGCTCCTGGCCGAAGACCGCCGTGCAGCGGCGCCGGAGCTCCCCGAACTCGACCCCGTCGGCCGAGCGCCCCACGAAGCCGACGCTGCGCCCGCGGTGCTCCCCGAACGGCTCGCCCCGCTCGAGCCCGAGCGCGGTGCAGATGAGGGCGTTGTTCCCCACCTCGGGGTGGGCGTCGAGCGGCAGGTGGTAGCCGGCAAGGGCGATGTCGTTGTCGAAGAGCACCCGCAGGCGCTCCCTCATGGTGGGCGAGAGCGAGCGCGGGTGGAAGTCCCAGAACAGCCCGTGGTGAGCGATCACGAGCTGCGCGCCGGCCTCGGCGGCGTGCGTGAAGAGATCGAGGTGGGCGGAGACGCCAGTTGCCACTACCTTCACCTCTTCGGGACCCGGAACCTGAAGGCCGTTTGGGCCGTAGTCAGGGAAATCCGGGGCCTCGAGAAGGTCGTCGAGATAGGAGATGACGTCGTTTAAGTGCGCCATTTGTGCCGGACGATATTTAGAATCGCCTCAACTGGGGTAAATCTTGCGGGCTCACGTGTTTTTCGTCGCAGGGATGCTTAATTGATCGCCACAGCAGGTTGCGAGGCCGCCGACGCCGAACTCGTCGCTGCGGTGCGAGCCGGTGATGACTCCGCCTTTGAGGAGCTCTACCGGCGCTACCAGCCGCGCATAGCGCGGTTCGTCTGCGGGATGCTCCACGACCCGGCCCGCTGCGAGGACGTAGCCCAGGAGGCGTTCCTGTCCGCGCTGCGCCGCATGCGCGCGACGGACTCGGAGATCAACTTCAAGCCCTGGATCTACCAGATCGCCCGCAACGCCGCGATCGACTCGTACCGGCGCAACAACCACGCGGTCGAGGTCTCCATGGACGCCGACGACGGCCTGCGGGCGTCCGACCGCCACCGCCTGGTCGGGCTCGACGGCTCGCCCGACGCCGCGCTCGTGACCAAGGAGCGCATGGATCACCTCCAGGGCGCCTTCGACGAGCTCTCGGACGTCCACTCGCGCGTCCTCGTGATGCGCGAGCTCGAGGGGATGTCCTATCGCGAGATCGGCCAGAAGCTCGACCTCACGCGGCCGGCCGTGGAGAGCGCCCTGTTCCGGGCGCGCCGGCGGCTCGAGACCGAGTACGAGGAGCTGTCGGAGGGGCGCCGCTGCGAGGCCATGGCGCTCACGATCGCGCGCATCGCCCGGGGCCAGCAGCGCGGCGCGGAGGAGCAGCGGCTCGCGCGTCACGCGCGCCGCTGCCACAGCTGTCGCCGCCGTGCCCGCGAGCTTGGGATCGAGCCGCTGTCCGCGCTCGCCGCGCTTCGCCAGAAGGCCGCGGCGCTGCTGCCGCTGCCCTGGCTCCTGCGCCGCTCCGGCGGAGACGGCGGCGGGATGATGGGATTCTTTGGATCGGGTGCCGGTGCGGCCCCGCTGGCAGAGCGTGCTGCGGCTCTTGTGGCCGTGGCCGCGCTGGCGGGTGCGGGAGGCGCGGCACTCGGGACCGGAGCGCTGGGCGGGGATCGCGACGGGGCAGGGAATGGCCGGGTCGCGGCCGAGCGCTCAGCAGGGGGGACGGGAGAACAACAGCGCGGCGCCACCGGAGCCGCCACGGGCGGGGAGCGTCGGGAAACGCGCCGGGCGCCTGGGCGGGGAGCTTCCGGGCCGGCAGGGGGTCGCGCCGGCCGTTCGACCGATACCGGCGGTGCCGGTACCGAATCCGGCTCGCAGCGCGGCCCTGTGACGGTGCCCTCAGCGCCCGGCCTGGATGGGTCGTCCCCCGATCTGCCCGCCCTCCCGCGGACCGACTCCGAACCTGAGTCGCCCTCTGTCGAGGTCGAGCTCTCGCTGCCCGAGCTGCCTCCGGTAACGCCGCCGCAGGGACCCGAACAGTCCCTGCCGCGCCTGGAGCTCCCGGCCGTGCCGCTGCCGGACACCGCGCCGGTCACAGAGGCGCTGCCCGAAGACCTCCCCTGAGCGCGGTGCTGTCGCGAGCGCGCGGGTAACCTGCCCGCCGTGGCCGCGAAGCGCAGCCGGGCGACGGCCGAGGACCCGTTCCTCGAGTCGCTCATGGACACGAGCCTCTACTCGATGGGGGCCTATTTCTGCGACCAGCACCCCGATCTCGTGGAGGAGGTCATCGCCCAGGCCGAGGCGATCGAGACCGCCGGGCTGCGGGTGTATGCCGATGAGCACGACATGACGCTCGAGTCCTGCTTCGAGACCCTGCTCACCGGATTGGCCGTGCGTTATTACAACGCCGTCGCAGCTTAGGGGGGACAAACTGTCCCAGCAGGGCTAGCTTTACGACCCACATGGGTATCACCAAGTGGTGGGCTCCGCGCTGACTACTTCAACGACCTTTCATCACGAGGCCGTTTTCTACGAGGGCGACGATCAATTCGTCGACCGCTCCTTGGCTTTCGTCCATGACGGTCTCGAGCGCAGTGAGCCGGTGCTGGTCATGGTCGGCGCGCGCAAGCTCGGGCTCCTGCGCCAGGCGCTCGCCCCCCGCGCCGCTGAGGTGCACCTCGTCGATATGGAGGTGGTGGGTCGCAACCCGGCGCGCATCATCCCGGCGTGGAGCCGGTTCGTCGCCGACCATGCCGGCGGCGGAGGGGGCATGCGCGGGATCGGCGAGCCGATCTGGGCCGAGCGGAATCCCTCCGAGCTGTCCGAGTGCCAGCTGCATGAGTCGCTGATCAACCTCGCCTTCGCGGGTGCGGACGACTTCCGCCTGATCTGCCCCTACGACACGGCGGCGCTTCCGGACGACGTGATCGCGGAGGCACGCCGCAGCCACCCGGTCGTGTCGTATGACGGCGCGGAGCAGGTGTCACACGACTACCGCGGGATCGAGGAGGTCGCCGCGCGCTTCTCCGAGGACCTGCCCGTGCCGCCCGCGAGTGCCGAGGAGCTGAGGGTCACCAGCTCCGCCCTGCGCGCCGCGCGCCTGCTCGTGCGGGCACGAGCGCAGGAGGCCGGGCTCGGCGAACGCGCGGAGGACTTCATGTTGGCGGTGAACGAGGTGCTCTCCAACAGCATCCACCACGCCGGCGAGGAGGGAACGCTGCGGCTGTGGAAGGACGCCGAGGGGCTGGTCTGCGAGGTGCGCGACAGCGGCCACATCGTCCAGCCCCTGATCGGGCGCCAGGAACCCGCGGTCGGCCAGGTGGGTGGCCACGGCATGTGGCTCGTGAACCTGGTGTGCGACCTGGTACAGGTGCGCTCCTCCAAGCAGGGCAGCACGGTGCGCATGCGGATGAACCGCCCGTAGAGCTTGCGCGAGCGCGGCAGTGGCGGAGGCGGCTGTCAAGGCGGGCGAATACTGGGGGAGGACCTCGCAGCGAGCCGGGCTGAAGCTCGAGGTGAAAGCCGCATTCACTCACTGCCTGGCAGCTTTCCGATCCGAGGGACCCGGGTCGGGTTCACGCTGGACGTCCAGAACGGGCTGTTGAGTTCGACCAGGCGGCGACCTGGTCTGCACTACAGGGACGCTCAGGTGGAACGCCAAGCGCCGCTAGAGCGGCGAGTGGCGCGGTAAGTCGGGCTGACTGGATTTGAACCAGCGACCTCTCCGACCCGAACGGAGCGCGCTACCAAGCTGCGCCACAGCCCGAAGGGCGGAAGGTTAGCGTTGCCATACTGCGGTTGCGTGAGGGCTCGCCGATACATCCTTCCCGTATTGCTCGTCGCGTTCGCAGGCTGCAGCGAGGGCGACTCAGAGCAAACGATGGCCACGAAGTCGCCCGCCAGCACGCCGAGTGACGCGCCGGCTGTGCCCGCGCAGAAGCGCCCGGTGCGGCTACTGCGGCTTGGCAGCTTCAACGAGCCGACCCACCTCACCGCTCCGCGCGGCGACAAGCGCCGGTTTGTGGTCGAGCGCGCGGGCACCATCCGGGTCGTTCAGAGGGGACGGGTGCTCGGGCAGCCCTTCCTCGACATCTCCGACCGGGTCACGAGCGGCGGCGAGAGCGGCCTGCTGTCGATGGCGTTCGCGCGCGACTACGCGAACTCGCGGCGCTTCTACGTCTACTACACAGACCAGCAGGGCTTCCTCCAGGTCGACCAGTTCCGGGCCGCCGCGGGCACACCGAACCGCGCGGACCCGGGCTCGCGCCGGTCGGTCATTCGCATCCCGCACCACCGCGGCAACCACAAGGGCGGACAGCTCCAGGTGGGCGCCGACGGCATGCTCTACGCCGGCTTCGGCGATGGCGGTGGTGGCGGCGACCCGGACGAGAACGCCCAGAACCTGAGCCGCTTCCTCGGAAAGATCATCCGCATCGACCCGCGCGCCGACGGCGGCTACTCGGTCCCGGCGAGCAACCCGTTCCGCAACCGTTCGGGGGCGCGCCCGGAGGTCTACGCCTACGGCGTTCGTAACCCCTACCGCTTCTCGTTCGACCGGAGGCGCGGCCATCTCGTGATCGGCGACGTGGGACAGGACGAGATCGAGGAGATCGACTACATCCCCGGGCGCGCCGGAAAGCCACCGCGCGGGGGGTACAACTTCGGCTGGGACGTCTTCGAGGGCCGCAGCAACCACGAGTCGGGCAGGGCTCCCGGCCACATCCGGCCGGTGCTCCAGCACACCCACGGCGAGGGCTTCTGCTCGATCACCGGCGGCTATGTGATTCGCGACCGCTCACTGGGCCGCGGCTGGACCGGCCGCTACATCTACAGCGACTACTGCGAGGGAACGATCCGGCTGGCCCGCCTGCGCCGCCCGAACGCGCCAGCCCACCCCACACGCCTCCACGTGGACAGCCTTGCCTCATTCGGCGAGGACGGCCGCGGCCGCGTCTACGCAATCTCCCTGAACGGCCCGATCTACCGCATAGGCCGCCGCTAAACCCTCAAGCAGGGGTCTGACCCTTTTCGGAGGGTGGTTGAGGGGGGTTGAGGGTTGAGCGGCCGCGACTCATGGGGTCTAACCGCGGCCGCGACGACGCTGCCCAGGCGCGCTGAACGGCCCGATCCGCCGAATCGGCCGCCGCCAACCCTCAAGGAGGGGTCTGACCCTTTTCGGAGGGTTTGGGGGGTCTGAGCCCCTACCGCGACGATGCGGCCCGATCGGCATCCCTGGATGCAGACCGTGCCAGAGCGAGCCCTTAAAGGGCGAGCGAAGCGAGCGACCAGGTCTGCGGGAAGGGAATGACGATCGGGCCGCCCAGCAACGCTAGGAGCCCAGGTTCACCCAAACCGTCTTGTTTTCCAGATACCCCTCCAACCCCTCGCGGCCGTGCTCGCGTCCCACGCCCGATGCCTTGAAGCCCCCGAACGGGGCCGCTGGGTCGCCCGCGCTCCAGGTGTTGATCCAGATGTCGCCCGCCCGCAGCAGGCCGGCGAGCTTGTGCGCCTTTGCGATGTCGCTCGTCCAGACGCCGGCGGCGAGGCCGTAGTCGGTGTCGTTCGCACGGCGCGCGACCTCTTCGATCGAGTCGTAGGGCAGCGCCACCAGCACCGGCCCGAAGATCTCCTCGCGGGCGATCGTGAGGTTGTCGTCGGTCGCGCTGAACAGGGTGGGCTCGACGAACCAGCCGTCACCCTCGCGGGCGTTCCCACCGGTCACAAGCTCGGCGCCCTCGGACTTGCCGGACTCGATGTAGCCGCGCACGCGCTCCTCCTGCTCGGCCGAGATGAGCGGACCCATCTGCGTGTCGGGATCGAGCCCGGCGCCGAGCCGCGCCTTCCCGGCGGCGTCGGCGAGCCCGGACAGCACGTCGTCGTACTGATCCTTGTGCACGAACAGCCGCGAGCCCGCGTTGCAGGCCTGGCCGGTGTTGTAGTAGATCGCCTGGTAGGAGCCCTTGATCGCGGCGTTCAGGTCCGCGTCCGGGAGGATGATGTTGGGCGACTTTCCGCCCAGCTCGAGCGTCACCCGCTTGAGCGCGCGTCCGGCCTTCGCGCCGATCTCCCGGCCCACCGCCGTGGAGCCGGTGAACGCGATCTTGTCCACGTCCGGGTGGTCCACCAGGGCGGCGCCGGTCTCGCCGTCGCCCGTGATCACGTTGAGCACGCCCTCGGGGATGCCCGCCTCGAGTGCGAGCTCGCCTAGCCGCAGCGCCGTGAGCGGCGTCTGCTCGGCCGGCTTCAGCACGATCGTGCAGCCGGCGGCGAGCGCGGGCGCCACCTTCCAGGCAGCCATCAGCAGCGGGAAGTTCCACGGGATGATCTGCCCGGCCACTCCCACGGGCTCCTTCCGGGTGTAGCAGTGCATGTTCGCCTGCGCCACCGGGAGGACCTCGCCCGTGATGCGGGTGGGCCAGCCCGCGAAGTAGCGGATGTGCGCGGAGGCGAGCGGCACGTCCACGCGAGTGGCCATCTTCACCGGCTTGCCGTTGTCGAGCGACTCGAGCTGGGCGAGCTCCTCGGTGTTCGCGTCGATGGCGTCCGCGAAGGCGAGCATCGCGCGCGTGCGCTCGGCCGCCGCGATTCCGCTCCAGCGCCCGTCCTCGAATGCCTCGCGGGCGGCCCGGACGGCCCGGTCCACGTCGTCGGCACCCGCGTGGGGCACCTCGGTGATCACCCGCCCGGTGGCCGGATCGAAGGTCTCGAAGGTGCGGCCGCCGGCTGCCTCAAGCCGCTCGGCGCCGACCACCATGCGGTGCGGACCGGCGGCGAAGGAGCGGGCGGCGTCGGAGAGGGCGTCGGGAAGCGTCGCGGCATCGGTGCTCATGCCGCCGGATGCTACGAAAAGCGGAGCTCCACTCCCCCCAGTGACTCGAGCTCGAGGCGCACTGTGTCGCCTGGCTCGGCCTTATGGGGCGGGGCGATGATCCCCGTGATGATGCGGTCGCCCGCCCGGAGCTCCTCACCGGCGGCGGAAAGCCGCGCGGCTACGGCCTCGACCATGGCCTCCAGCCTCGTGCCCGTGCGGTCCGCCGGCACGGTGTGCTGCTCCTCGCCGTTCACGAGGATGCGCGCCTCACCGGGCTCCTGCGTCTCAACTCGAGGGCCGAAGGCAACGGCGCGGTGGAAGATGTTCCCCGCCAGGATCTGCTCGATCGGGAGGTCGAGGTCCGGCGGGTCGGCGATCTCGAGGGCGGGGAAGAGGGCGGCGATCGAGCGGCCGTCGTCGCCGACCTCGAGAGCCACCTCGCTCTCCACGATCACGGGGTACTCGTCCCAATCGTCCTCGACGAGGCTGTCGCTCGTCAGGAACCCGGCGAGCGGCGCGTCGATTCCCAGCCGCTCCTGGGTCTCACGGACGTTGAAGCCGATCTTCCAGCCGAGCGGTTCGGCGCCCTGTGTGAGGATCTCGCGCCGCCGCATCAGCAGTGCCTCGGTGCCGCGCTCCACGCTCATGGCTTCATCACGATCTTGAGAGCCTCGCGGCGATCGTAGACCGCGTAGGCCTCGGCCGCGTCCTCGAGCTTCATGTGGTGCGTGACGAGCGGGGTCGGGTCGAGCACGCCTGCATCGAGCATCGAGAGCACGCGGTCCACGTGGCCGATCACGTTCGCGTGGCCCGTCTTCAGCGTGAGCGCCTTGATCCACACGATCCCCATGTGCACCTCGATGCGCTCGGCGTAGACACCGATCGCCGACACGATTCCGGCCTTGCGCGTGACGCGGCATGCGAGCTCGAGCGCATCGGCGTGCCCGACGGCGTCGATGGCGCCGTCCACCCCGCGGCCCTCGGTCGCGGCCTTGACAGCCGCCCGCGGGTCGTCCTCGGTCAGATGGACCGCCTGGGCCCCGAAGGACTCGGCCAGCTTGAGCCGCTCCTCCACCGTGTCGATCGCCACCACGTGGGCCGCGCCCGCAGCCTTGGCCGCCTGCACCGCACAGAGGCCCACGGGCCCGAGGCCCAGCACCGCGGCCGTGTCGCCCGGGCGGATGTTCGTCTGGTCCACCGCATGCCAGCCGGTGCCCATCACGTCGCCCGCGAACAGGGCGATGTCGTCCGACATCCCTTCCGGCACGCGCCGCAGCGTGATGTTGGCGTGCGGCACGAGCACCTGCTCGGCCTGGGCGCCCTGGAGCGAGCCGAGCGTCTTGCCGTGGCCGAACACGCGTCCCTCGTCGCACTTGTGGAAGTCGCCCCGGCGGCAGAAGAAGCAGTTGCCGCAGGCCGAGCAATAGCAGCCGAGCACGCGGTCGCCCTCCGCCACCTGGGTCACGCCGTCACCCGCCGCCAGCACCGTGCCGACGAACTCGTGCCCCAGCGTGAAGCCGGGCTCGATCTGGACGCGCCCGTGGTAGATGTGGAGGTCGGAGCCGCACACGCCCGTGGCCTCCACGCGCACCACCGCGTCGTCGCGCTCGAGCAGCTCGGGCTCGGGGCGATCCTCCACCTGCACCTCGCCGGGCGCCTGGAAAGTCACGGCCTGCATGGGCCAGCACGCTATAGCGTCCGCGCCCGTGACCGACGCGTTCTACTCGCTCGATGGAGAGGCCGTGGTGCCCACCGAGCACACCCGCGGCCCCTGGGACCCGAACGCCCAGCACGCCGGTCCGCCCTCGGCACTGCTCGCGCGCGCGATCGAGCTCTGCGAGCCGCGCGAGGGCATGCGCGTGGGGCGGGTGACCGTGGAGATTCTCGCGCCGGTGCCGATCGCGCCGCTCACCCTGAGCGCGGGCGTGGTGCGGCCCGGACGCAGCGTCGAGATGCTCGAGGCGTCGCTGGCGGGCCCCGACGGCGAGGTGATGCGGGCGCGCGCCTGGCGCCTCGCCTCGGCCGACATCACAGCCGACTGGGAGCAGGAGGAGCCGCCGCCCGGCCCTAAAGACGCGGCCGCTCTGGAGTTCTTCGCGGATTACGGGGGCTCGCGCGCACCGCGCGCTCGCAGGTCAGGCGAGAGCGTGGGGT
>CAWINK010000020.1:0-314018 GCA_963837445.1 uncultured Thermoleophilaceae bacterium
GCGCCTCCCCGATGCGTGTGCCGCCGGACCAATCGCCGGCGGCGGCCGCGGCGCGGTCGAGCGCGCGGTCCGGGTCGCGTCCGGCAAGCTCAGCGGTCACGCGGGTGAGCCTGGTGCCGAACACGAACGCCTCCACGCGTCGGCGCGCCGCGACGCACGCCTGCATGTACTGGAGCAGCATGCGCGCGTAGGGCTCCATCGAGCCGGACACGTCACACACGAGCACCAGCGGCCGCGGACGCTCGGCCGGCTCGCGCCAGTGGCGCTCGAACGGGTCGCCGCCGGTGCGCAGCGACGAGCGGATCGTCCGGCGCAGGTCCGGGCGGGCAGCGTGCGGCGGCGCGCCGCGGCGCCGGGCGGGGCGCGTGCGGCGGCTGGGGCGCCTGGGGCCGGTCCCCGCGATCCGCCGGATCAGTCGCCGCGCCAGGCGCCGCTCGGCGTCGGTGTAGTCGGCGAAGTCCTTGTCGCGGAGCAGCTCCGCGTCCGACCACGCGGCGGGCACCACGTCCACCTCCGCGTCCACCGGCACGCCCACCTCCTTACCGGGCACGGCCACGCGCGGCAGGACGAGCGAAGCCACATCGTCGAGCAGCTCCGGCGGCTCGGTCAGCTCACGCGGCGCGGCGAACACCTCGGCGAAGGCCGCATCGAACGCCGCGAAATCATCACGACGTGAGCACAACGCGGCCCGGAGGGCGAAGTAGGCGGTGCTGCGGTCGGCGGGATCGACGGCCGCAAGAGCGCGATGAGCGCCGAGCAGCTCGTCGATGCCAACCCGAGCACCCCCGGCGCGCATGGCGGCTGCGAGCAGGGCGAGCTGCCCGGTGAGCCGAGCGCCGAGGCGGCCAGACGCGGAGCGTTCGCGCCTACGCACCGTGCAGCACCCCGCGCTCGCGCGTGCGTTCGATGTCCTCGCGCACCTTCAGGACCACGCCGAGCGTCTCGTCCAGGTCGGCGTCCCCGAGCGCCAGCAGCGCCTGTGCCCACGCGATCGTCTCGCCCACGCCGGGCAGCTTGTAGAGCTCCTCGCCACGCAGCCGCGCCACGGCGCCGCAGACGCGCTCCGCCAGCTCGTCCGGCACCCCAGGCAGCCGCGCGCGGACTATCTCCGCCTCGCGCTTCGGTGTCGGGTAGTCGATCCAGTGGTAGAGGCAGCGGCGCTTGAGCGCGTCGTGCAGCTCGCGGGTCCGGTTCGAGGTCACGACTACGAGCGGGCGGCGCTCCGCCGTGATCGTCCCCAGCTCAGGGATCGAGACCTGGAAGTCGGACAGGAACTCGAGCAGGAACGCCTCGAACTCGTCGTCGGCCCGGTCGATCTCGTCGATCAGCAGCACCACCGGCTCGCTGGCCTCGAGAGCCTCGAGCAGCGGGCGCCGCAGCAGGAACCGCTCCGAGTACAGCGGCTCATCCGCGCCGGCGCGCAGGTGCAGCAGCTGGCGCGGGTAGTCCCAGTCGTAGAGGGCGTGATGCAGGTCGATGCCCTCGTGGCACTGGAGCCGGATCAGGCGTGCGCCCACCACCCCCGCCAGCGCCTTCGCCACCTCGGTCTTGCCCACGCCCGCCTCGCCCTCGAGCAGCAGCGGCTGCTCCAGCGTGGCCGCAAGGTATACGGCAGTGGAGAGGCCCCGGTCAGCGAGATAGCGCTCGCTGGCCAGAGCCTCCTGGACGGCTGCGGGGCTGTCGAGGCTCAGACGCTGACAGCCTCCTCCAGCGCTCTGCGCGTGAGGACGCGTGCGAGGTGGCGCTTGTAGTCGGGCGTCGCGTTCAGGTCACCCGGCGGGTCCGTGCCCTCGGCGGCCTGCTCGGCCGCGGCCGCGATCGTGCTGGTGTCCAGCTGCCCGCCGCGCAGCACGTCCTCGGCGGCGGTCGCGCGCAGCGGGGTGGCACCCATCTGTGTGAGCCCGATGCGCACGTCGTCGCAGGTGCCATCGGGGGCGCGGCTCACGAGAGCGCACACGCCGACCATCGCCCAGTCCTCGGCCCGGCGCGTGAACTTGTGGTAGGCGAACCCGTATCCCTCCAGCGCCGGCAGCCGGATGTCGGTGATCACCTCGTCGTGCGCAAGCGAGGTCGTGAGGTAGTCCTGGAACAGGTCGAGTGCGGCGATCGTCCGCTCTCCGTTCGGCCCGCGGGCCTCCACCTCCCCCTCAAGGGCCACGAGCACGGTCGGCAGGTCCGATGCCGGATCGCCGTGTGCGAGCGAGCCTCCGATCGTGCCGCGGTTGCGCACCTGCTGATCGGCGATCTGCGCGGCGGCGTGGGCCACCACGCCGAGCTCGGTCGTCTCCTGGAGATCGGCGTGCCGCGTCATCGGGCCGATGCGCCAGCCTCCGTTGTGCTGCTGGATGCCGTGCAGGCCGGGGACCTTGCGGAGGTCGATGAGCACGGTCGGCGTGGCCAGCCGGACCTTCATCAGCGGGAGCAGCGAGTGCCCTCCGGCGAGCAGCTTCGCGTCCTCGCCGTTCTCGTGCAGCATCCGAATCGCCTCCTCGAGGCTCTCGGGTGCTTCGTAGTCGAAGGGTGCGGTGATCATGCGGCACCCCCCTTCTGGATCGCGTCCCAGACCCGCATCGGGGTCATCGGCATGTCGAGCTCGGTCACGCCGAGCGGCCTGATCGCGTCGAGCACAGCGGACGCCACAGCGGGCGTGGCGGCGATCGTGCCCGCCTCGCCGACGCCCTTCACGCCGAGCGAGTTCACCGGCGAGGGCGTCTCGGTGCGGTCGGTCTCGATGGCCGGAATCTCCGCGGCGGTCGGCAGGGCGTAGTCCACGAACGTGCCCGTCACGAGCTGGCCGTCCTCGTCGTAGACCACCTGCTCGTAGAGCGCCTGCCCGATCGCGTGCACGATGCCGCCGTGGATCTGGCCGTCGATCAGCATCGGGTTGATCGCCGGGCCGCAGTCGTCCACGGCCACGTAGCGCACGACCTTGACCTTGCCGGTCTCCGCGTCCACGTCCACCACGCACGCGTGCGCGCCGAAGGGGAACACGAAGTTCTCCGGGTCGTAGAAGGAGCTCTCCTCGAGCCCGGGCTCGATGTCGGCCGGCAGCTCGTTCGGCGGGATGTGCGCCGCGCCCGAGATCTCGGCCATGGTCATCGCCTTGTCGGGCGAGCCGCGCACCTGGTACTTGCCGCCGGTCAGCTCGATGTCCTCCGGAGCGGCCTCCAGGAGCGCCGCGCAGATGCGCTTGGCCTTGTCCTGCACCTTCGTCGCCGCGCGCACGATCGCCTCACCGCCAACCGCCAGCGAGCGCGACCCGTAGGTGTCCCAGCCCCAGGTGCCCTGGTCCGTGTCGCCGTGGAGCACGTCCACGTTCTGCGGGTCGATCCCCAGGATGTCGCCCGCGATCTGCGCGAAGCTCGTGTCGAGCCCCTGGCCGTGCGGGGAGGTGCCGGTGTAGACGATCGCGGAGCCGGTGGGTGTGACGCGCACGTTGGCGGACTCCCAGAACGCCGCCTGGAGGCCCACGCCCTGCGGGCCCACGGCACGCGAGGGCGCGAGGCCGCACACCTCCACCCAGGTCGAGAAGCCCACGCCGCGGTGGATGCCCTGCTCGCGCAGGCTCGCCTGCTCCTCGCGGAACGCGGGGAGGTCGAAGTTCTCGAGCAGCTTGTCGAGCGTGCCGTGGTAGTCGCCCGAGTCGTAGAAGATCCCGAGCGCGGTCTCGAACGGGAACTCGTCCTTGGGGATGAAGTTCTTGCGCCGCAGCTCGAGCCGGTCCATGCCGAGCTCGTCGGCGAGCCGGTCCATCATCAGCTCGATCCAGTAGGTGGCCTCGGGCCGGCCCGCGCCGCGGATCGCGTCCGTGGCCATCTTGTTGGTGAACACGCCGGTGAAATGCAGGTCGATGTTCGGGATCCGGTAGCAGCCGCCCGCCACCGGGAAGCCGAGCTCCGGGATGAACGGGGTGAGCAGCTGCTGGTAGGCGCCGAGGTCGGCAATCACCCGCACCTGGCAGGCGGTGAGCGTGCCGTCGCTCTTGGCGCCGAGCTTCACGTAGTTGATCTGGTCACGCCCGTGGTGGCTCGTGGTCATGTGCTCGGAGCGGGTCTCGACCCACTTCACCGGCCGGCCGAGCCGCTTCGAGAGCGCCAGCACCAGCGCCTCCTCGCCATAGGTCTGGAGCTTCGCGCCGAAGCCGCCGCCCACGTCCGGGGCCACCACGCGCAGCTTGTCCTCGGCGATTCCGAGCATGCCGGAGAACACGAAGCGGGCGATATGCGGGATCTGGGTCGTGGACCACAGCGTGAGGTCGTCGCCTCGAGCCTCGGCCACCGAGCAGCGTGGCTCGATCGGCGCGCCCGACGTGCGGTGGTTCACGAAGCGGTGCTCGACCGTGACCTCCGCTTCGGCCAGGCCGGCGTCGATGTCGCCGCCCGCCACGGCCCACTCGTGCGTCTTGTTGGTGCCGAACTGCTCCCAGACGAGCGGCGAGCCTTCCTCGAGCGCCGCCTCCGGGTCCACCACGACCGGCTTCGGGTCGTACTCCACGATCACGTCCTCGGCCGCGTCCACCGCTGCGTGCCGGCTCGTGGCCACCACCACCGCCACGGGATCGCCCACGTGCTTCACCTCGCCGCGCTTGAGCGGCCAGTGCTCTGGGGTCTTGATCTCAACCCCGGGCGGTGCCCACACCATCGGGAGCGGACCTGCGAAGTCGCCGGCCATGTCCTCACCCGTGAGCACGGCCACCACGCCGCTGCGCTCCTTCGCCGCGGATGTGTCGATCGAGGTGATGGCCGCATGCGCCTCCGGGGAGCGCACCACCACGAGGTGCAGCATGCCTGGGAGGTTGATGTCCTCCGTGTAGTTGCCCCGGCCGGTGATCATCCGGGGGTCCTCCTTGCGCTTCATCGGCGTCCCGACGTGGCGTGGTCATGCCGGCACCCCCGTTCCGGCTGCGGCCTTCACCGCTTCGACGATGTTGTGGTAGCCGGTGCAGCGGCAGAGGTTGCCCTCGAGGCCGTGCCGGATCTCCTCGTCCGTCGGGCTGGGGTTGCGCGCGAGCAGGTCGGCGGCGGCCATGATCATGCCCGGCGTGCAGAAGCCGCACTGGAGGCCGTGCTTCTCCCAGAAGGCTGCCTGCATCGGGTGGAGCCCGTCGCCGTCGGAGAGGCCCTCGATGGTGGTGACCTCGGCACCGTCGGCCTGAGCCGTGAGCACCGTGCAGCTCTTCACGGCCTCGCCGTTCATGTGGATCGTGCACGCGCCGCAGTTGGTGGTGTCGCAGCCCACGTGCGTGCCGGTGAGTCCAAGCTCGTCGCGCAACCAGTGGACGAGCAACAGTCGCGCCTCCACGTCCGCCTCTCGCTTCTCACCGTTGACGGTGACCTCGACGTGCACGCTCGCGCTCATCCGAACTCCCTCCCGGGTCGCGTCTCTCTCCTGCGCTGCGCGACCGATGCTACCGCCACTATTGTGGCCGCGAATGGTCACCAAGGATTTTGAGTTCGAGGGCCACCGGCTCGTGTACGACGAGTACGGGAGCGGCGCCCGTGTTGTGGTTCTGCTCCCGGGGCTGCTCTTCTCCCGCAAGATGCACTCCCCGCTTGCCGAGACGCTCTCGGACAGCGGCTACCGGGTGCTGTGCCTCGACCTGCTCGGCCACGGCGAGTCAGACCGGCCGCCCGAGATGTGGAACTACGGGATGCTCACCTTCGGCCGCCAGGCGATCGCGCTGCTGGACCATGCCGGGGTGAAGCAGGCCGTGGTCGGCGGGACCTCGCTCGGCGCCAACGTCACGCTCGAGGCGGCCGCCGCTGCGCCCGAGCGGGTCAAGGGCATGCTGATCGAGATGCCGGTGCTCGACAACGCGCTGCTCGGGTGCGCCATCGCGTTCACCCCGCTGCTCGTGGGGCTCACCTTCGGGGCCCCCGTCGCCCGGCTGGTGGGTCGTGGAGCCCGGCTAGTGCCGCGCGGCAGCTGGCTGCTCGGCGACATGATGCTCGACTGGATCGGCCAGGACCCGAAGCCGTCGGCCTCGGTGCTCCAGGGGCTCTTCTACGGCCGCGTGGCGCCGCCGAGCGACGAGCGGGAGAAGATGACGCAGGAGACGCTCGTGATCGGTCATTACCGCGACCCGATCCACCCCTTCTCCGACTCCGACATGCTGGTGCGCGAGCTGCCGAACGCGCGCCTGCTCGAGGCCTCCTCGATCCTGGAGCTGCGGCTCACGCCGGAGCGGCTCACGACCGAGATCGTCGAGTTCATCGAGCGCTGCTTCAAGCCGCGGCCGAAGGCCGCTCCGCGACGCCGCGCAGCCTCGGGTACCCGGCGCGGTGCCTCACGTCGGCCGTCCAGCTAAGCGCAAGCACCGGGCTCGGCCCGGTGCGCTGCGTCCGCATTGGTTCACTACGCTTCGCCACCCGTGTCTCACCGCAGAGAGCAGAAGGAGGCGCTACGCCTCGAGCGCGAGCAGCGCGAGCAGCAGGCACGTGCCGCCGAGCAGCGCAAGAAGATGATCGGCTACGGCGCCGCCTCGGTGCTGGCGATCGCTGTCGTGGCCGTCGTGATCCTGCTCGCCACCGGCGGTGACGAGGCGGGCAGCGGCCCTGGGAACGCAGGAAATGTCTTCCCGGACGGCGGCAGCTTCCCCGAGCAGACCCTCTTCGAGGTGGCCCCTGCGGCGGAGGCCGCCGGCTGCGACGTGCGCACGAAGAAGGGCGCCGCGGCCACGCACACCACCGATCTCGCCGACAGGATCAAGTACAACACCAACCCGCCCACGACCGGGCGCCACTACGAGATACCTGCCGACGACGGCATCTACGGCGAGGCGCCTCAAGACGAGCAGCTCGTGCACAACATGGAGCACGGCCGCGTGATCGTCTGGGTGAAGCCGTCGCTGCCCGAGAAGCAGCGGGCCGACATCACGGCGCTCGTCAACGACGACTCCTACCAGATGGTGCTGGTGCCGCGGCGCAACATGCCGTACGCGGTGGCGGCAACCGCCTGGGACGCCGACCCGAGGCCGAACGGCACGGGCGAACTGATGCTCTGTGACGAGGTCAACAACAAGACCTTCGACGCGCTGCGGGCGTTCCGCGACGAGCACCGCTCGCAGGGCCCAGAGGCGATTCCCTAGGCAATTTCGCCTGCAAAGCTGCGATTTGCAGCATTTCTTGCGGGAGCGCAACAGGCTGACTGCAACCGTGTTGGGGTTGTAGTGAAGCTGCTCGCCTCAGCAGCGGTGTTCCTGTGCGCCCTGGCCCTCGTCCCGACCGCTCTGGCGGCGACGCCCGCCGACTTCGAGCGGGCGGCGCCCAATGCGGCCAGCGCGAAGGTGACAGCACCGCGCGCGTTCAACCTGGTGGGCCTGCACTGGCGCGGCAGGGCGACGCCCGACGTGGAGTTGCGAGTGCTCCGTGCGGGCGGCTGGGGGCGCTGGCAGCATCTGGGGGTGCACGGACAGGGCGCCTCGGACCCGGTCTGGGTCGGCCGGGCCCGCACAGTTCAATACCGGCTCGACAGGCGGGTGCCGGGACTCCGGCTCCACTTCGTGGCTGTCGGGAAGCGCCGCACGAAGGTTCACGCCGCCCAGGCCACGACCACGCCCTTCCCATACGTCTCGCGTGAGGACTGGGGCGCCTCGAGCTGCGTGCCGCGCGGGGGACCGGACTACGGGACCGTCAAGGCGGTGCAGGTGCATCACACCGTCTCGCTCAACGACTACACGCCGGAAGAGGCACCGCAGGTCGTGCTCGCGATCTGCCGCTACCACCGCAACTCGAACGGCTGGAACGACATTGGCTACAACGCGCTCGTCGACAAGTACGGCACGATCTACGAGGGCCGGGCCGGCGGGCTCGACCAGGCCGTGATCGGGGCGCATGCGCAGGGGTTCAACTCGCAGACCGCGGGGATCGCGAACATCGGGGACTACACGTCCGTCGGTGCGAGCCCGGAGGCGCTGTCCGCCACGGCCACCTACATCCGCTGGAAGCTAGGCGTGCACGGCCAGCCGGTGTCAGGGCCGGTGACGCTCACGAGCGCGGGCGGTTCGGCGAGCCGCTACCCCGCGGGCAGCAGGGTCGCACTCGAGCGAGTGAGCGGGCATCGCGACACGGGCAAGACGGCCTGTCCAGGCAACGCGCTCTACGACCAGCTCGACGAGATCCGTGCGCTCGTGGAGTCCGGCACGCCCTTCGCGACGTTCTCGGCGCGGGTGACGGCCGCACTGGCCGACCGGCGCGTGGACTACGGGGAGATCGTGCCGGTCACCGGAGCGCTGGTGGGACCTGACGGCAACCCGCTCGCCGGGCAGGCGGTGGAGGTGCAGGTGAACAGCGACGACCTCTGGCGAACCGCCCGCCGGGTCACCACAGGGGCCGACGGCGGCTTCCTGGGTGACCTGAAGCCGGCGAAGCGCATGTACGTGCGGGTGCGCTATCCGGGCAGCGCGGACGTTCGCGGCTCGGCATCCCCGCGGCTGCTGCTGAACCTGCGCCCGGTGCTGCGCTTCGAGCGCCCGCCGCGGCGCGGCGTGCGCGGCCGCCGCGTGCAGGTGGCCGGCAGGGTGGCACCGCGCAAGCGCCTGGTGACCGTCGTGTTCCAGCAGCGGATTCGAGGGCACTGGCGGAAGGTGGGCGCGCGGACGGTGCGCACGCGCCGCGGCCGCTTCAAGACCTCGTTCGTGCCGGCGTTCAGGGCGGCGTATCGGTACTACGCGGCGGTTCGGTCGGATTTGGACACCGACCGGGGCGCCTCCGAGATCCGCTCGCTGCGAGTGCGCTGACGCCTACCAGCCCTGTTTGAGGTCCTCGGAATACAACCCGTGCCCCGTCGCGAGCATCCGCGCCGTCCGGGCCAGTATGCGCAGGTCGAGGCGCAGCGAGCGGTGCTCCACGTACCACACGTCCAGCTCGATTCGCTCCGGCCACGGAAGCGAGGTCCGGCCGTTTATCTGCGCCCATCCGGTGATGCCGGGCCTCACCTCGAGGCGGCGCCGCTGGCGGTCGGTGTAGCGGTCCACCTGCTCCTGCACGGTCGGGCGGGGGCCCACGATCGACATCTCGCCTCGGATCACGTTGACGAGGTTGGGCAGCTCGTCCAGTGAGAAGCGGCGGAGCAGGCGGCCGGTGCGCGTGATGCGCGGGTCGCCCTCGAGCACGTAGATGCCCGCGCCAAGCGACTCGGCCCCCGGAACCATCGTGCGCAGCTTCCAGAGCTCGAACGGCCGGCCGTCCCGGCCGACCCTGAGCTGGCGGTAGAACACGGCCCCGCGGCTCTCCAACCGGATGGCCAGCGCGGCCAGCGCCAGCAGCGGTGCCGTGAGCACCAGCAGCGCCGCGGCGAGCACGACGTCGAGTACACGAGTCAACGCTGGTTACCGTTCGGCCGCACCGAATGCGCATTCTCTACCTGCATCAGTTCTTCATCACCCGTGCGGGAGGTGGAGGCACGCGCTCGTACGAGTTCGCGCGCCGCTTCGTGGAGGCCGGGCACGGGGTGCGCATGGTAACCGCCGGGGACGGCACCAGGACGGAGGACGGGATCGAGGTGGTGGGGGTGCGCGGCGCGTACTCGGACTACATGCGCGCCACCGGGTTCTCGAACCCGCGGCGCATGCTGGCCTTCGCGCGCTTCGCGCTCGGGGCGACGCTCGCCGCCCTCCGCGGACCCAGGCCCGACGTGATCTACGCCACCTCGCCGCCGCTCACGATGGCGCTCCCGGCGCTCGTTGCGGCCGCGCGCTGGCGAGCACCGCTCGTGTTCGAGGTACGCGACCTGTGGCCGGAGGCGCCGATCCAGATGGGCGCACTGCGCAACCGGCTCGCGCAACGGCTGGCGCGCGCACTCGAGCGCTTCGTCTACCGGCGCAGCACACGCCTGATCGCGCTCTCGCCCGGCATCCGCGCATCGCTGCCGCAGGACAAGACGGCGCTCGTGCCGAACTCCGCGGACCTTGACCTGTTCGATCCGAGCCCATCCAGCGGACCGTTCCTCGTGTCCTACTTCGGGGCGATGGGGGAGGCGAACGACCTGACCGCGGCCGTCGAGGCCGCCCGCCTCCTGCCGGACGTGCGCTTCGTGCTCATGGGGGACGGCAAGCGCCGTGACGCCCTGGAGCGCTCGGCGCCGCCCAACGTCGCCTTCCGGCGCGGCGCCAAGGACGACGTGGCACGGCTGGCAGCGGAGTCTGCTGCCTGCCTCACGCTCTTCAAGGACGTGCCGGTGCTGGCCACCAATTCACCCAACAAGCTCTTCGACACCTTCGCCGCGGGCCGGCCCGCGGTCGTGAACATGGACGGCTGGATGCGCGAGCTCGTGGAGCAGAACGAGGCGGGGCTCTACGTCCGCGCCGGCGACGCGCGCGACCTCGCGGACAAGATCGCCTGGCTGCGAGACCACCCGGACGACGCCGTGCGGATGGGCCGCAACGCCCGGGCGCTTGCCGAGCGCGAGTTCGGCCGCGACGAGCTGGCCGGCCGCGCGCTCGCTGTGCTCGAGGAGGCGGCGCGTTGACCGTGCTGTCCTACTGCGTGGTGAACACGGGTGGGCGGGACTACCTGCTCGACTGCCTCGCGGCGATCAAGCGCACGCACCCGGCCGGCGTGGAGCACGAGCTGCTCGTGCTGGACAACGCCTCCGAGGACGGCTCCGCGGAGGCGGTCCGCGAGCTGCACCCGGAGGTGCGCCTGTTCGCACTCGACCGTCGCGCGGGCAAGGCCGACAACGACTCGCTGCTGCTGAAGGAGGCGCGCGGGCGCCACTGCCTGCTCCTGAACGAGGACTCTGAGCTGCGCGAGGGTGCGGCGCGCGCGCTGCTGGACGCGCTCGAGGCCGACCCGGGTGCCGCGGCCGCGGGCGCGCAGCTGCTCACGAGCGAGGGCGAGCCGACGCGCCTGCGCGTGGCGTCTCCCCGACATTCCGTGGGCGCTGGCCGCCGCGGTGTTCAGCCACGAACGCGTGGCGGTGCAGAGCGGGGGCGACCGGGTGCGCGAGGTGGGCTGGGTCCAGTCGAGCGCCATGCTGGTACGGCGCGCCGCGGCCGAGCAGGTCGACTGGCTCGACGGGGACTTCTTCGTCTACTCGGACGAGACCGACTTCTGCCGCCGGCTGCACGACGCCGGCTGGCGCATCCTGTTCGTGCCGGGGGCGCAGGCGGTCCACCACGACCAGCTGGGCACGGACGCGGCCGCGATGCGGCGCCGCATCGTGGAGTTCCACCGCAACCGCGACCTCTACTTCCGAAAGCACGGAATGCACCTCACCCGCCTCGTATGGAAGGCCTGCTGGATCTGGGCGTACCTCGTTCGCGCGGCCGCCGCCACCGTGCTGCCGGACCGCGACCCGCGGCGCTACCTGCTGCACGCCAGGCAGGAGCTGCTGCCGGGCCGCGGCCACGGCATCCGCGAAGCGGCGGAGGCACACAACCGCGGGCTTGCCCAATAACGTCCCGCGCACGCCATGGAGCACGCTGACACCGCCCAACTGGCCGCTCTGGGTGGCGCGCTCGGGTCCGTGCTCGTGCTGCTCGGCCGCGGGCGGGTGCTGCTGCTGGCCGGGCTGGCGCTCCTGGGCGCCGCCGAGCTCGGCGCTCGCGTGGGCGCTCGGAGGGGGTCCGCTCGACAGGCTGAGCGGCGCGTCCGGGGCTGCCGCCGTGGCGCTTGCGCTGGTGGCGCTCGGCGCCGCGACCGCGCTGTTCGTGAAGCGTCCGGCGATCGTCCCGATCGCGGTGCTCGTGGCCGCGCCGCTCAGGCCGCCGCTGTCGTTCGACAGCTCCAGCACGCTGCTCGTGCAGATCGCCGACGACGGGCGCCTCGGCCGGCTCCTGCCGCTCTACTTCGTGCTCGGCGCGGCGGCCGCGGCCCTGGCGTGGCGGGCGCTGCGCGGACGCGAGCTGCGTCCACTGCCCATGCAGGTGGCGCTGCCGGCCGCGGCGTTCTTCGCCTTCGCGTGCTGCTCGCTCCTGTGGGCGGACGACGTGGAGGCCGGCACGAACCTCCTGCTGTTCTTCACCCTGCCCTTCGTGGCCCTGCTCGCCACCATGGCGCGCGCGAGCTACCCGCCCTGGGCCCCGCGCGCGCTCGCGACGGCCGCGCTCGCGCTCGCCACGCTGTTCGCGGCGGTGGGGCTGTGGCAGGCCGCCACACACGAGCTGTTCTTCTACGCACCGAACCTGGCCGCGTCGAACGCGAACACTGACTACTTCCGCGTGACCTCGCTGTTCGGCGACCCGAGCCTCTACGGCCGTCATCTGGTGCTCGGCATCGGCGTGGCGCTCACGCTGCTCGCCACCCGCCGCTGGCATCCATGGCCGCTGATCGGCCTGCTCGTCGTGATGTGGGCGGGCCTGCTGTTCTCGTACTCGCAGTCGAGCATGGTCGCGCTGCTCGTGATCACCGTTGCGCTGGCCGTGGCCACGGGCGACCGGCGCGTGCGCCGCGCCGTGGCGCTGCTCACGTTGGCGGCAGCGCTCGTGGGTTGCGGCTACCTGGCCGTGCAGGTGGCGGGCGGGGAGTCCTTGAACAGGATCACGAGCGACCGGACCAACCGCGTGGAGGACGCCGTGCGCGTGATCGAGGAGCACCCTGTCGTGGGTGTGGGGATCGGAGGGCAGCCGCGTGCCAGCCGCCGGCTGGTGGGCAGCGAGCGGCCGACGCCGAACTTCGTGTCGCACACCACGCCGCTCACCGTGTTCGCCGAGCTCGGCGCTATCGGCCTCGCGCTCTACGCGTGGCTCCTGGTTGGCGGGGCGTGGCTGATCCTCCAGGTGCGGCGCCTGGACGAGCCGCTGGGGCTCGCGCTGGGAGCGGCATTCATCGGGCTGTTCGTGCACGCGCTGTTCTACAGCGGCTTCCTCGAGGATCCGCTCACCTGGGTCGTGATCGGAATCGCCGCCGCCTACTGCGTTAAGCCTGCGAGGACCACGGCGTGAGCCAGCGCGCGGCATGGCTCGTCACCGGGATGCTGTTCGTGCTGGTGGCGATCGCGCTGCCGGAGCTCGGGTCGGACCCGTTGCGGTTCCGCCCGCCGAGCGTCGACCCACAGGGTCCGCTCGCTCCGCTGGTGCGTGCGGCCGGTGAGGAGTGGGATCTGGGCATCGCGCGCGCCGCCGCCTTCGCGGCCGCGCTCCTGTGCGGCGGCTTCGCGGCCTACCTGCTGGCGCGACGCCCGCCGACGCTCCCGCGCTGGACCGGCATTGCCCTCGTGGTGGCGGTCGGCCTCCTGCTCACCGCTCCCTCCACGCTGCTCGCGCTCGGGCTGCGCGACTCCACCGAGCCCTGGTTCTTCACAAACGACTCCACCTACCAGGCCGAGCTGGGCGGCGAGCTGCTGCTCGACCTCGACAACCCGTACGGCCACGACTACCGCGAGTCGGGGCTGGAGCGCTTCTACACCCGCGACGGCAGCGTGTCCGAGAGCGTGCGCGACCGCGAGGTTGCACTCGAGCACTTCGCGTACTTCCCCGGTGCCGTGCTCACCGCGGCCGTGTGGCGGGTGCTGCCCGCGCCCTTCGACGACTACCGGCTGCTGGTGCTGCTCGCCACGCTCGCGCTGCTGCCGGCCGCGCTGCTGTTCCGCGGCCCGCTGGGGTGGCGGCTTGCGCTCGGCGCGCTGCTGGTCTGCAACCCGATCGCCGTGCGCTCGGCGTGGTTCGGGCAGAACGACGCTCCGAGCCTGCTGCTGGTGGTGCTGGCGTTCGCGCTCATCACGCGGCGGCGCTTTGGCTGGGCGGCGGCGGCGATCGCCGGGGCGATACTGCTGAAGCAGTTCGCGATCGTGGCGGTCCCGTTCCTCGTGCTGATGGTGCCGCGCGAGGAATGGAAACGCGCGGGCCTCGTGTTCGCCGGCGTGCTGGCGGCGGGCATCCTGCCCTTCCTCGCGGCCGACCCCGCGGCCTTCTACGACGACACGGTCAAGTACGGCGCCGGGACCTACAAGATCGTGGGCTACGGCCTCTCAGCGATCCTCGTCCGCCTCGGAATCATCGACGATCGCGACGGGAGCTATCCGTTCGCGCTGCTGGCGGTGCTCACCTGGGTGCCGCTGACGGTGTGGCTCGTGCTCGTCCAGCGGCGCACACAGGAGCTCTGGGTCGGCGCCGCCGCCTTCGGCATCTCCATCCTGTGGCTGATGTTCATCGGCCGCACCTTCAACAACTACTACCTCGTGTGGCCGATGACCGGGGCGATCGTCGCGGCGCTGCTGGCGCTAGGGTCGCTGCGTGCTCCAGCACGAGGGTGATCCCGACCGCTGCGTCGTCCTGCTGCCGGGCGTGCGCTACTTCAGCCAGGCGCCGCTCCTGTGGTTCGCACGCGAGGCGGCGCAGGCGCGCGGATGGTCGGTCGTGGAGGTGGACGAACGCGCGCCGGCCGGTGAGGAGCCCTTCGAGTGGATGCGCGGCCAGGCTGAGCGAGCGCTCGACGCCACGAGCGCGGCGCTCACGGTCGTGGTCGGGAAGTCGCTCGGCAGCGCGGCGGCAACGATGGTCGATGGGCCGGCCGTATGGCTCACGCCGCTCCTGATCCGCCCGGACATCGTGGCTGCACTCGCGGCCGCCAGCGCACCCGCCCTGCTGGTGGGGAGCCCCGCCGACCCCAGCTGGGGCGAGGGCGAGCTGCCCGAGAACCCGCTGCTCGATGTGCTCGAGCTGCCGGGGCTCGACCACTCCCTTCAGGTCAGCGGCGATCCTCTCGCTTCTCTTGACGTTCTGCGCGACGTGACTCAGCGCGTCGGCGCCTTTCTCGAGCTTGCCTCAGGTAGTCCTTGACCACCTTCGAGCCCTTGCGGGCGAGCGCAAACTGGTGGGCGCGCCCTGTGACGTAGATGCGCTCCTTGTCGGCCACCACCGGGTTCGCGTACTTGCCCCCCTGGAAGGTCCACACGCGCTTGCCGTCGCGCGCGCGCACCGCGTAGGTGGCGTCCTCCCCACGCGCCACGGAGCGCTGTGCTTCCGAGCCGCAGCTCGAGCAGATGGCGTAGTAGACGAGCCCATTCATCACGGTGGGCGCGGCGTGCACGGCACCCTGCGCTTCGATCTGCCAGCGCACGTCGCCGGTGGCCGCGTCGAGCGCATAGAACTTGCCGTCGTAGGTGCCCACAAAGACCTTCCGCCTGTAGACCGCCGCCGCCCCGTAGATGTAGCTGCCGAGCGGCCGGGCCCAGAGCAGCTTGCCGCTCTTGGCGCCGTAGACGTACATCGTGCCGTCGGTACTGCCGATGTAAACGCGGCCGTAGGCGATCGTCGGGGTTGCGTAGAAGAACTCGCGCGCCCGTTGCCCTGTCCAGATCAGGTTGCCGGTCTTCGCGTTGAGCGAGTAGAGCGTGCCCGAGTCCGAGGCGAAGAAGATGCGGCGCTTCCAGTACGCGGCGGAGGTGTTCACCTCGTTGTCGGCCCCGAAGCGCCAGATGCGCTTGCCGGTCTTCGCGTTGAGCGCGTGCATACCGTGGTCCCAGGAGCCGACGTAGAGCCGATTTCGATGCAGCAACGGCGAGGACTCGAACGGCGCGCCCTCGTAGCGCCAGCGCTCGCGCCCGGTCTGCGCATCCCACGCCACGACGAAGCCGTCAGCCCCGTCCTGCCCCTGGAGACACTCGACTCGGTGCATGTACGCCTGGTAGACGAGTCCCTTGCCGATCGTCGGCGCCGCGGCGGCGCACCGCCCGAAGCTCTTGCGCCAGCTGACGCGCCCGGTCTCCGCGTTGAGCGCGAAGAAGAGGCCCTTCTGCTGGGCCACGTACACCCGTCCGTAGCCGATGCTCGGCGGGAACTCGATCGAGTCGTGGGCATCGATCGTCCACAGGCGCTTGTAGGGCGGCCGGTGCTTGTAGGGCGAGATGTGCTGGCGCGCGTTGTCGTACCCGTAGGTGGGCCAGGGGCGCGGATCGTCCTTCTTTGGAGGCGGCTGGTCCTCCGGCTCCTCGGTCGTCACGAACTCCTCCGTGGCGGAGCCGCGCTTCTCGATTGGGTCGTCTTCGCTGCGGATGTACAGACCGATCGCGACCGCAAGGACGATCACGACAAGCCCGCCTCCCAGCAGCAGGCGTCGTCGAGTCACGGCGCGCAGGATGGCAGACGCGCTAGTTACGGCCGCCGGCAGAGAGCATGCGCCAGATGCGCTTTGTCACGAGCGGGAGCTCCAGGCTGAGGGCGGACTCCTCGAGCTCGCGCGCCCACTGCGGCGTGCCAGCCCGCAGCACGATGCCGTCCCCGAGGCCGAGCGCGAGGAAGGCCGGCTCGCCGGCGTCGCGGCCCGCGGCCGTGATCCGGCGGGCGCCCGTGGGGAGGTTTCGTGAGACCTCGAACACCGTGAACTCGCCGACGAAGCTCGACACGCCCTCGAACAGGCCGAGGCCGTCCTCGAACACCGTGAGCGGAGCCTTGCTTGTGCGCAGCAGCTGCGTCTGCTCGCCGAAGGCGTTCTCGCGCCTAGGCGTCGACGGGTTGCGTGCGGTGTCGCCGCGCAGGTCCACCGTGCGCTTGAAGGAGTCCGCCCCGAACACGGCCACACGGCCGCCGTCCGCCGCATAGTCGCGCAGGCGCTCCATCAGCTCTCGCGGCACCCAGAGCTCGCTGCCTGCAAACGCGACGCCAGGGGCGTTCCCGAGCGCCGGACCCTCGCGTCGAGCGAGCGCCAGGTCGGTTGTGAGGTCGTACGCGAGCCGCTCGCGGTCGAGCCAGCGCAGCAGCGGTGAGACCTCGCCCGCGAAGCGCGGTGGCAAACCGCCGTCGGCGAAGGGGCGGTCGACCCGGACGGACGCCGCGAAGGGAAGCCTGTCGCCGAAGCCATCCGCGTCGTCATCGAGACGGTTGAGGCCCTGCCAGGTGAGCGCGGGGAGCACCACGAGCGGACGCGCGCGGCTGCGCGCGCTGCGCGGTGGCAGGCCGGCCACGGCGAGCGGCCAGACCGCGCGGTCGTCGCCGGAGCGGACGCGCACCACGTACACGCCCGTGCGCGTCTTGCTCGGGATCCGGATGCGGAAGCGCCCGCCGAGACGACCACCGCGGAGCACCGGCTTGGGATCGCCGAGACGGGATACGACCCAGTCGAAGCTGCGGTCCACCGGCCCCACCTCCAGGTGCGCGAAGCCACCTGCGGTGACGGCCGACAGCGGACCGCGCAGCGTGAAGCGGCGTACCGAGACTCCGGTACGCGGTCGCGCAACCGCGGCTCGCGGCACGGGCCGCGGCGCCTCCGTCTGGTTGCCTGCGCGATCGCGCACGGCGACCGTGAAGGCGTAGTCGCCCTCCGGCGCCGGAGCGGTGCGCTCCATCCCGGTGCTCACCTGGCCGTCCCACACCGCGGCGCGGTTGGGGCCACCGCGGAAGCGCCTGACGATGTGCGGCTTGCCGTCGTCGGTGCGAAAGACGCGGAAGACGGGTGCCCGGTTCTTCGGGCCGCGATAGCGCAGCCGTACGCTCGGGGTCTCGCCCGGCAGGCCGGTGGCCACCACCGACGGGTTCGCCGACACCAGCGTGACCTGCGGCGGCCTGCGGTCCACGCTGATCTCCTTGGCGGAGTCGATCACGCGGCTCTCGTCGCGCCGCACGACCCGCATCCGGTAGGTCCCGTCAGGCACGAGATTGCCGTCGTCGTCGCGCCCGTCCCAGCGGAACCTGTGCTTGGCGTCGCCCGCCAGCCGGCGCTCGCTCACGATGCGGCGCACCTCGATGCCCTCGGAGTCCACGACCATGAACGTGACGCTGGCCGGCTCCGAGAGATCGAAGCCCACCTCGGTCGTGTCGCGGTAGGTGTCACCGTTCGGCGAGAAGTGCGCCGGCTTCGTGGCAAAGCGAATCACGAGCGGGAACTCGTCCTTCAACTGCTGCGTCGTGAAGAAGGCGGCGATTGTCGCGACCACCAGGACCACGAACACCGCTCGGACCAGGGGCCGGCTCATTGGGGGCCGGACCCTAGAGAATGCCCTGCGTGCGAGTGCACCTGATCGACCCGTCCGCGGACGTGATCCCCTACGACCATGCCCTGGCCGCCGCGCTGGCGCGCCGTGGCGTGGAGGTTGAGCTGGTCACGTCGCGCTTCGTGCACGGGCCACCGCCGGTGCCGCTCGGGTACACCGTCAGCGAGTCCTTCTACCGGCTGGCCACGCGGCTGGGCGACCGGGCGCCACGCCGCCGCCGCGCGCTGAAGCTGGCGGAGCACGTGCCGGACATGCTTCGCTACCGGCGCCGCGCGGACGCCGCCGACGTGCGCCACTTCCAGTGGCTGCCGATCGAGCGGATCGACACGCTCCTGCTCCCCGCGGCGCGTCCGCGCGTGCTCACGATGCACAACGTGATCCGCCACGAGGCGGTGGACCTGCGCCTGGCGGGCAAGATGGATGCCGTGATCGTGCATACGAGACAGGGTGCGGAGCTGCTCGGCGGCGGCGACAACGTGCATGTGATCCCCCACGGCGCGTTCGAACACCTCGCGACCCAGTCGGACGAGCGCCCGCTTCCCAGCGAGTTCGCGCAGGTCGAGCGCCCGGTGGTGCTCTATTTCGGCGTGGTGAGGCCCTACAAGGGCGTGGACGTGCTGCTGGAGGCCTTCCGGCAGGTGGAGGACGCCGAGCTGTGGGTGGTGGGGCGCCCGCTGGGCGTGTCGATCGAGCACCTGCGCCGGCTCGCTCCAGCCGGCAGGGTGCGCTTCGTGGAGCGCTACGTGAGCGATGCGGAGCTGCCGGCGTTCTTCCGGCGCGCCGATGTCCTGGTTCTCCCGCATCGCAGCGTGGACGTGTCGGGCGTGCTGTTCGCGGGCCTCGCGTTCGGCAAGGCGATGGTCATGAGCGACGCCGGCGGGTTCCGGGAGCTCGTGGCCGACCACGGGGCGGGACTGCTCGTGCCGCCCGGAGATTCCGACGCGCTGGCGGAGGCCATCAGCGGCCTGATCGCGGATCCCGCCGAGCGCGCCCGGCTGGAGGAGCGGGCGATCGCCGCCGCGAAGGGCGCCTACTCGTGGGACCGCATCGCGGAGCAGACAACGGCTGTCTACGAGCGGGTGCTGGCGTGAGGGCGATCTTCATGGCGAAGTGCAAGCGCTCCGCAGCGCGCGCGCTCGACTGGCTCGTGGCCGAGGGCGTGGAGGTGGCCGCGGTGGTGGCCGCCGAGCCGGACCGCTTCACCCGCGAGGAGCAGCGCGTGGACCTCGTGGCCGAGCGCCACGGCCTGCCGCTGGTGAGCCACGAGCAGCTGTACGCGGAGCCACCCGACGACGTGGACGTGGTGATCTCGTTCCTGTTCTGGAAGCTGATCCGCGAACCGCTCGTGACGCTCGGCCGGATCGGCTGCCTGAACTTCCACCCGGCGCCGCTCCCGGACCTGCGCGGCCTCGGCGGCTACAACGTGGCGATCCTCGAGGGGATGCGCGACTGGGGCGTCTCGTGCCATTTCGTGGACGAGAGCTTCGACACGGGCGATCTGGTCGAGGTCGAGCGCTTCCCGATGGACCCGGATTCGGCCACCGCGTTCTCGCTGGACCTCGAGAGCCAGGAGCGGCTGCTCGGCCTGTTTCAGAGGGTGATTGGCCTGGCGATCGCCGGCCAGGAGCTGCCGCGCATGCCGCAGGGGCCGGGGCGCTACGTGGACGCCGACGAGCTCGAGCGGCTGCGCCGCGTTCGCCCGGGTGACGACCTCGATCGAAAGCTGCGCGCCTTCTGGTATCCGCCCCACCCCGGCGCCGTGCTGGAGGTCGACGGCCGCGACCTCACGCTCGTGGACGAGCAGCTCCTGGCGGAGGTCGCCCACGCCTATCGCGACTCCGGGATGGTGCCGTAGGCTCGGTTGCATGAACTGCGCAGCCTGTGGTACCGAGAACCCGGCGGGTGCGCGCTTCTGCATGTCCTGCGGGAACACGCTCGAGCGGCGCTGCGGAACCTGCGGCACGCCCGCGCCGGCCGAGGCCCGCTTTTGCATGAACTGCGGGGCCGCCCTGGACGGCACCCCGGTTGCGGGGTCGGCGCCCTCCGCACCACCCGAGGAACGCCGCCAGGTCACCGTGCTGTTCGCGGACCTGTCCGGCTACACCGCCTTCGCCGAGGGCATGGACCCGGAGCAGGTGAAGTCGCAGGTGAACCGCGCGCTGCTGCGCCTCGGCCACGAGGTCGAGCGCTACGGCGGCACCGTCGACAAGTACATAGGCGACAACGTCATGGCTCTATTCGGCGCCCCGGTGGCCCACGAGGACGACGCCGAGCGAGCCGTGCGCGCGGGGCTTGGGATGCAGGACGCGATGGCGGAGATCAATGCGGGTCTGGGCTCCGGCGCGAACTTCGAGCTGCGCGTGGGCGTGAACACGGGGGAGGTGCTGGCCGGCGCCGTGGGCGAGGCGTACACCGTGGTCGGCGACACGGTGAACGTGGCGTCGCGGCTGCAGAGCGCCGCGCGGCCGGGCACCGTGACCGTGGGCGAGCGGACGATGCGCTCCACCGACGCCGCGGTTAGCTACGAGGCGCTCGAGCCGCTCGAGCTCAAGGGCAAGGCCGAGCCGGTGCCGGCCTGGGAGGCAGTCGGGCTGATAGCGGAGCACTCGGTGCGGCGGGTGGGGCCGGCGCGCGAGTCGCCGCTCGTGGGCCGCCAGCAGGAGCTCATCACGCTCGACAGCCTCTACGACCGCGTGGTGCGCGAGGGGACCTCTCATCTGGTTACGGTGGTCGGCGAGGCGGGCGTCGGGAAGTCGCGCCTGCTGCGCGAGTTCGAGACGCGGCTGGCAGCGCATCCGTCCCACCCGACTGTTCGGACGGGCCGCTGCCTTCCGTACGGGAGCGGCATCGTGTTCTGGGCGCTCGGCGAGGTGCTCCGCCAGGAATGCGGGATCGTGGAGTCGGACTCCTCAGAGGAAGCCTGGGGCAAGCTGCGCTCGTACGTGGGAGAGCTGATGGGCGGCGTGGGCAAGGACTCGGACCGCGAGGCCGCTCTGATCGGACGGTTGCTCGGCGTGGACGTGCCCGCCGAGCTGGTTCCGGACGAGGACGACCCGGAGCGCCTGCGCGAGGCGTTCCTGGCGGCACTGCGCGGAGGCATCGAGGCGATGGCCAACCGGCACCCGTTCGTGATCGCCTTCGAGGACATCCACTGGGCCGACGATGGCCTCCTCGACGCGATCGAGCACCTCGCGCAGTGGGTGCGTGCGCCGCTCCTGCTCGTCTGCCTCGCGCGCGACGAGCTGCTCGACCGGCGCAGCGGCTGGGGCGGTGGGCGGCGCTCCGCCACCCAGCTGTTCCTCGACCCGCTCAGCGACGAGCACAGCCGGGCCCTGGTGCGGGCGCTGCTCCCCGAGGGCGAGGAGGTCGTGCCGGCGGTGGCCGAGCGCTCCGGCGGCAACCCGCTGTTCGCCGAGGAGATGGCCCGCCGGATCTCGGAGGAGGGCAGCATCGAGGCCGCGGAGCTGCCGGACACCGTTCAGGCCGTCCTGGCCGCGCGACTCGACTCGCTGGAACCGTTCGAGCGGCGGCTGGTGCAGCAGGCGTCGGTGGTGGGCCGCGTGTTCCCCGAGGGCGCGCTGGCCACGCTTGCGCGCTCGGAGGGGCGCGATCTGGGCCACGCGCTCATGTCGCTTCAGGAGAAGGACATCCTCGCCCCCTCGGCCGAGGGTCCGGTGCTCGGCGAGCGCGAGCTTGCGTTCAAGCACGTGCTGATCCGCGACGTGGCGTACGGCATGCTGCCCAAGGCGGTCCGCTCTCGGAAGCACTTCGAGGTGGGCACCTTCCTCGAGCAGCGGGCGGGCGACCGCACCGACGAGAGCGTGGCCCTGCTCGCCGAGCACTACGGCCGCGCGGCGGCGCTCGGGCGCGAGAGCGGGGTTGCGTCGCAGGAGCTCGAGGCGATGCGTGGGCGGGCGCTGCGCTTCCTCGAGGAGGCGGGCGATGCTGCGGCGCTCCTGTACGCGAACCGCGAGGCGGCCGCGCACTACCGGCACGCCCGCACGATCGCTCCGCAGGACGGTCGCGCCGACGTGGTGCGGATCGGCGAGAAGCTGGGCGACGTGTCGCTTCGCCTGGGCCGCGTGGACGAGGCGATCGGAGTGTGGTCCGACTGCCTCGACTGGCATCGCGGCCAGGAGGACCTCGAGCGCGTGGCGGACCTTCACCGCCGCATCGGCTCCGCGCTCTCGCACAAGGGCGAGCGCAAGACCGCGATCGAGCACTACCAGAAGGGCATCAACCTGCTGAAGGACGGCCCGCCGCGCATCGAGCTCGTGCGGCTCTACGAGGAGGCCGCCTGGCTCTACCTCCACACCGGCGACAACATGCTCGCCATCTACGCGTCCGAGAAGGCGCTGCGGCTGGCCGAGCGCCTCGACGAGACCCGCGCCGCGAGCCGCGCCCACGGGATCTTCGGCCGCGTCTTCGGCCGCATCGGTGACACGCAGAAGGCGCGCGAGAACCTGGAGCGGGCGGTGGAGCTGGCCCGCGGTTCCGACGACGGCGAGACGATCCTCGCCCTGTCGGCGCTCGGCCGCCACCTCGAGATCTCCGAAGCCGACGTGCCCGGCGCGCGCCGGGCCTACGAGGAGGCGCTGGCACTCGCCCAGGAGGTGGGGATGCTCCCCGCCCAGGCCGAGCTGCACGCCTGGCTTGCCCAACTGGCGGCGTACGTGGCCGACTGGGAGCGCGTGGAAGAGTCCACCGAGGCGAGCGCAGCGCTGGCCGAGCGCGAAGGGCTCGTGGGCAAGCTCTGCCTCCACTACGCGCTGCGCGGCCTGCTGCGCTGGCGCGAGGGGCGTATCGGCGAGGCCACGGTGCTGTTCCACCGCGCACACGAGCTGGCCGAGGAGGTCGGATGGTCGGAGATCGCGTTCCAGGCGCTGTTCGGCCTGGCGATCGCGCTGCGCGACCAGGGCGACCTCGACGGAGCCGCGGCCGCGCTCGATCAGTCGATCGAGGTGTGCGAGCGGGCCGGCCTGATCGCGCAGTCGATCCAGGCCACCGGAGCCCGTGCGGTCATCCTGGCACTGGCCCACCGGCCGCAGGCGGCCCGTGAGGCCGCGGCGATGACCACGCAGATGGCAGAGCGCCTGCACTATCCGATCGGCCTCGCGGCGGCGCTCGAGGCGCGCGGCGTGTCCGATGAGGACCCGATTGCCGGGGCTGCCCTGCTGGCCGAGTCCGAGGAGGCTTGGCGCGCGCTCGACCGCCCGCTGGAGGCCACACGCGCCCGCCTGCTAGCCGGCCAGGTGCTTCTGGGCCACGACGACGAGCGTGCCCATCAGCTGCTCGAGGAGGCCGCCCTGGAGAGCGAGCGTTTGGGCGTCACGCACCTCGCGGAGAAGGCGCGCCGCGCCGCGAGCGCCGCCGAACGCCTGCACTGACGGGCCGGCCCCCGGTCGAAAACCTCGATCTCGAGCTTTTCTCGCAGGGGGTTGCTGTGGTTGTCGTCCGTATTGAAGGCCAACCCGCCCAACCTGCCCTCCGACCGCGGCGAGTGGCGAGTTGTCGACCTCCGCTCAGGCCGATCCCCTCAAGCTGCCGTCGGACCAGGCCACGCTCACCCGCGCGAACGCGATCGGAGCGCTACTGGGCCAGATCCGCGCCCGCGATCACGACGACGGTGGCGTCGCCGGCGAGCTCCTGGCTGGCCGCGTCGATCTCCTCGCGTTGGCCGATGCCGAGGCGCTTGTTCACGGCGCGCGCCTCGCGCACGTGACCCGGTGCGTAGAGCACGACCGACTCGGCGCGCTGCTGCTCCTGGTCCGCTGTATTGGCCACCGTCCCGAGCCGGAACCCGTGTGACTCCACCTCGTCGCCGACCTGCTTCGCGAGGCCCGGCACGGTCGTGCCGTTCAGCACCGCGACGGTCACGTTGCCGGGCACGATCGCGGGCTTCTTGGGGGCGCCATTCCCGTTGTCGCCGCCCTCGTCGCCGTTGGCACCACCGCCTGCGGTGACGCGTTCGCGCGAGGATGTGCCGCTGTCGTCGTCCGACATCTGGGTGAGACCGAACACGCCTGCGCCACCGATGATCAGGAGGCCGGCCACGGCGAGCACGAGATAGCGCGGATTGGCCAGCAGCCGGCGGTACCAGGGGAGCCGACGCTGTGGCGGGATGATCGCGGTCGGCTGCGGCATCGGACGCGGCGGCAGCAATGGGCGCACGGGCGCACGCTGGCCGCTGCGGGTGGGCGGGACCGGCGGCGCACCAGGCGGACGGCCGCCCGCCGGCGTGGCGGGCCCGCCGGGGCCGCCTGGGACCACCGGCGCTCCGGGCTTCGCGGGCGGGGTGGCCGGCGCGTCGGTGGCGGCAGCCTTGCCGGCGGAGGTCGCGGGGGCGCCTGCGTCGCCGGGCTTGGCGTCCGCGTCGCCGGGCTTGGCGTCCGCGGCGTCGGGCTTGGCGTCCGCGGCGTCGGGCTTGGCGTCCCCGCCATCGCCGCTGTCGGGCTTGGCGGGGGCGCCGGGCGCGGCGGGGCCACCGGCTCCGCCTCCCTTCGTACCCGGCGTGGCCGGGCCCTTGGAGTCGCCCGGCTTCGCGCCAGGGCTCGGCGGCGCCTTCGGGGTCGCCCCCGCCGGTGCCTGTACGCCGGCCTGAGCGCCCGCGGCAGCCGGCGCTCCAGGAGCCGCGCCACCCGCGTTGCCGGTCTGTCCAGGCTTCGCCTGCGTGGCAGTGGCCGCTCCCGCGCCTGCCGCTGCGGCCACCGCCGGTGAGCCCGGCGCGGCAGTGGGCGGCGCCGGCTTGGTCGGCCCCGCCGCCGCTCCCGGCTGCACGGCCGCCGCCGCGGGCTTGGCGGCCTGCGGCTGCGCCTGCACGCGGCCGGGCACCACGGTCGGCGCTCCGCCCGGATCGGCGGCGCGCTCGGGAGCGCGGCCGGCCCACTCGCGCAGACGCTTCACGTCGCGCGCCTGCGAGAAGTAGAGCACTGAGAGCACGGCCAGCCCGGCCACGGCGGCGAGCCCGGCATACGAGCCGATTTCTTGGACGATTTCCGGCAAGGGTCGAACTGTAGAGCTGGGGGCGGCCCTCGTTGGGGGCCGCTAAGGCAAGGGCCGGACCTTAGCCGCCCTGGACCGTCAACGCGCGCTCAACCGACAGCTCGGCGACCGCCCCCGCCAGCGCGGCGGCGTCACCCGCGTACACGAGCTCCTCGATGCGGGTGAATGCGCCCTCCACCCAGTCCGGGTCGAGCGGCGGCTGCACCGCGCAGACGATCTTCTCCGCCGGGGTCGGCTCCGGGCGCTCTCCGGGGTTGAAGAGCTCCTCGTGGATCTTCTCGCCTGGCCGGCGGCCCACGATCTCCACGCCGATGTCCACCTCGGGCTCGAGTCCGGCCAGGCGGATCATGTTGCGCGCGAGGTCGATGATCTTCACGGGATCGCCCATCTCCAGCACGAACACCTCGCCGCCGGTGGAGAGCTCACCTGAGCGGATGATCAGCTGCACCGCCTCCGGGATCGTCATGAAGTAGCGGGTCATCTTCTCGTCGGTGACCGTGACCGGGCCGCCCTGGGCGATCTGACGGCGGAAGATCGGGACCACGGAGCCGGAGGAGCCGAGCACGTTGCCGAACCGAACCGAGGAGTAGCGCGTGCCCTTCCAGCGATTCTGCGCGGCCTCCACCGCCCACTCCGCGAGCGCCTTGGATGCGCCCATGACGGTGGCGGGGCTCACCGCCTTGTCCGTGGACACCAGCACGAAGCGCTCGGCGCCCGCCTCGCCGGCCGCGGCGGCCACGATGCGGGTGGCGACCGCGTTGTTGCGCACCGCCTCCACCGGGTTCTCCTCCATGAGCGGCACGTGCTTGTAGGCGGCGGCGTGGAACACCACGGACGGCTCGTACTCCGCGAACACCTCGCGCATGCGCGTGGCGTCCTTGCAGTCCGCGAGCACCGGCGTGGCGCGCGCGAAGTGGCGCTCCTCCTCGAGCTCGCGGCGTACCTCGAAGAGCGCGTTCTCGGAGTTCTCCAGCAGCACCAGCCGCTTGGCGCCCACGCGGGCGATCTGGCGAGACAGCTCCGCGCCGATCGAACCGCCCGCGCCGGTCACGAGCACGGTGCGGCCGCGCAGGTACGCGCCCACCCGGTCGATCTCCACGCGCACCGGCTCGCGGCCGAGCACGTCCTCCACGCGCACCTCGCGCACCTGGCGCATCAGGTTCACGCTGCCGGTGAGCAGCTCGAAGGTCGTCGGGAGCGTGCGCACCGGGATGCTGCGCTCGCGGCAGGCCGTGACCACGTGCTGGCGCAGCGTGCCCGGCGCCGAGGGGATGGCGATGATCACCTCGTCGGGCTGCACGCCGTCGAGGACGCGAGCCAGGTCCGGCGTGCCGCCGAGCACCTTGATCCCGGCGATGCGCATGCCCTGCTTGCGCGGGTCGTCGTCCACGAAGCCCACTGGCGCGCTGCGCAGGCCGGGATTGCGGCGCAGCTCGAATGCCACCTGCTGGCCGCCATTGCCGGCGCCGACGATCAGCACCTCGTGCGCCGCCCGCTCCAGGATCGCGCCGCGCGCGGGACGCTCGACGATCGCACGCACCGCGAAGCGCGCACCGCTCACGAACACGAGCGAGAGCAGGAAGTCGAGCGCGAGGACGCCGCGCGGCGGGTCGTGGCGGCCGATCGAGAACAGGAACAGCACAACGATCAGGCCGACGGTCGAGACCACCACGGCCTTGAGGATCGACTCGAAGTCCTTCTGGTCGACGAAGCGCCACAGCTTCGAATAGAGCCCGAACATCGAGAAGATCACGAGCTTCATCGCGACCGTGAGCGCGATCGTGTCCCAGAGCAGGCTCTCGTAGCGCTCCGGGATTCCAGAGTCGAAGCGCAGGACGTACGCGAGGTAGTACGCAAGCGCGAGCAGGCACGCGTCGACGCCTACCTGTCCCAGGCGGCGGGCGTTCACGGAGGTGGTCAGCGTTCTCATTGGTCTGCGGCGGAGAGCAGGAGTGTGACTAGTTCGCGCGGGTCTCGGCGGATACGCAACTCGTCGTGCTCCGAGCGGCGCTCGACGCGCACCTCATCGGCGTTCGTGAGCCTGCGCAGGCGGCCGTCGCGGAGCAGTGCTTCGTCCACGGCGCCGAGCCGGCCCTCGAAGGTCGTGTACACGGGTGTCCCGAGCGCCACGGCCTCACGGTTCATGGTACCTCCGGCCGAGATCACCAGATCCGCGTACGCCACGAGGCTCTGGGCATCCACGGCGTGCTCCGGCACGACGAATGGGCCGAGTCTGCGCACCTCCTCGCGCTGCTCGCCCGTGCGCGGCAGCACGACCACCTGTGCATCGCCCTGCGCGAGGCGCTCGAGCACGCGCGGGAAGAGCGGGTTCTCGAAGCGGTGGTAGAGCGAGACGTCGGGCGGGGTCCGCACCACCACGAGCGGGCGGTCAAGCGAGAGGCCCAACTCTCGAAGGACGGACTCGTCCGGCTCGAAGTCGGCCAGGTAGTACTCCTCCTTCAGGCCCGCGTAGCGGCGCAGCTTGCGCGGCTTCGCGCCGTAGCGCGCCAGCCGCTCGGGCGGGATCAGCTCAGGCACCATCACCACGCGGCAGAGCCGGCAGTTCACGTGATGCTGCTGCGCGGCGAACTCGTAGTCGAACGCCGTGGCCGCGGGGATGCGCAGGAGCGCGGCCGCCACGCTCACATCGTTCGACCCGTGCCCGATCGCCACGTCGAAGCCGCGGCCGCGTGCCCAGCGCGCCAGCCTGCTGCTGCGCGACACCAGTCCGAGCCCCTTGGAGGCGAGCCGCCCGCCGCGGTGGCGCCCGATCGCCGTGTGCTCGATGCCAAAGCGCTCGCACAGCTCGAGCGTCTGGGCGAAGTCGCGCGCCGTGACCTCCACCTCGTGCCCGTCGGCCCGCATCGCCTCGATCAGCGGCCGCATCACGAGCACGTGGGGACTGTTGGTCAGGTCGATCCAGATGCGCATTCGTCGACGACCTGGCGGACCTGGTCCTCGCTGAGGTCCGTTCCCATCGGCAGGGCGAAGTTCGTGCGAGCGGCCTCCTCGGTGGCGGGCAGCTCCACGTCCGCCCCCACCGCCGGCTGCCGGTGCACCGGCGTGCGGTAGTAGCCACGACCGATCGGCAGCTCGCGCTCGGAGCGCACTACGTACAGGTGGTAGGCGTGCTCCGCGCCGTCGGTCGGCTGCGGCAACACGGCGTGCTCGCCCATCCCGAGGCGCTCGTATGCGGTGGCCACCTCGCGCCGCCGCTCGGTCCACCCGTCCAGCTCCGGCAACAGCACGCGCAGCACGGCCGCCTGCAGCTCGTCGAGGCGCGAGTTGTAGCCCACGTCGGTGAAGGTGGTCTTGTCCTTCGACCCGTGGAAGCGCAGGATCCGTGCCCGCTCGGCCAGCTCGTCGTCGTCCGTGACGATCGCGCCACCGTCGCCGAGGCAGGGCAGGTTCTTGGAGGGGAAGAACGAGAACGTCCCGACGTCGCCCAGTGCGCCGGCGCGGGTTCCCCCGAGCGCCGCCCCCGCCGCCTGCGCCGCGTCCTCCACCAGCGGCACCCCGAGCTCGCGGAGCGCCGGGATCGGCGCCGCGTTGCCGAACAGGTCCACGGGCACGATCGCCTTGGTGCGCGGGGTGAGCGCCGCCCTGACCGTGTCGGGCGTGACGCAGAAGGTGTCGAGGTCGATGTCGCAGAACACCGGCCGTGCGCCGAGCACGAGCGCCGCCTCCGCCGTGGCGTAGAAGGTGAAGGACGGCATCACCACCTCGTCATCGGGGCCGACGCCGAGTGTTCGCAGGGCGATCGTGAGGGCATCGGTCCCGTTGGCCACGCCCACGCAGTGGCGCACGCCCAGATAGCGCGCGAACTCCTCCTCGAAGGCCTGCACCTCGGGTCCGAGGATGTAGCGCCCGCTGCGGGCAACGCGGTCGAGCGCCTCGCTCAGGCGGTCGTGGTAGGGCTCGAGACTGCTGGCAAATAGGGGGATCAAGGCTCGCTACCCTACTTCGCGCTCATGACCCTGATCGCCTCGATTACGGACCCGATCGTCGAGGTGGCCGTGGACGTGGTGGATGCCATGGGACTCCCCGGAGTGTTCGTGCTGATGCTCCTGGAGAGCGCCTGCATCCCCGTGCCCAGCGAGGCCACGATGCTCTTCGCCGGGTTCAACGTCTCGCGCGGCGAGTACAGCCTGTTCGCCGCGACGATGGTCGGTTCGGTGGCGAACCTCGTCGGTTCTTGGCTTGCCTACTGGGTCGGTCGCGTCGGGCGCGTCGACATTCTCGAGAAGCACGGACGCAAGGTCGGGATCAAGATGTCGCACCTCGAGTGGGCGGACCGCTGGTTCGAGAAGCACGGGGACGCCACCGTCTTCTTCACCCGGATGCTCCCGATCATCCGCACCTTCATCTCGCTTCCTGCGGGCGTCGCGCGCATGCCGTTCTGGCGCTTCAGCGTGCTCACGATCGCCGGCTGCATTCCGTGGGTGCTGATGCTCACCTTCATCGGCAAGGAGGCCGGCGACAACTGGGAGCAGTGGAAGGACAACCTCCACTACGTGGACTACGCGGTGGCCGCCGCGATCGTGATCGGCGCCGTGTGGCTGATCGTGCGCAACCTGCTCCGACGCGCCGAGCCCGTCTAGACGCTTCTGGCGAAACCGGGGGAACGCACCTATGGTGGCTCTGCGGGGGACCACGATGACGATCCAGCCCGCGAGCCTCCCCACGCCCCCTGCACCCGCAACGCCCGCCACATGGCGGGAGCGGACGCTCTCCCGGCTCGTGACGCATGTACGCGCCGTGCTGCCCGTGTCCGCCGTCGCGTTCATCACCGCCGAGTCCGACGAATTGGCCGCCGAGCACCCGATCGGCTGGTTCGCGGACGAGGATCTGCGCACGGCTGTCGAGGTCTCCCTCAGCCGGATGGTGCGCACGCGCTCGCTCCTGCTCCCGCGAGTGGACGCCTGGCAGGCAGCACCCGACCTGAGGGAGGCGATCAGCGCCCAGCTCGGCGAGGAGCGGGGGCGTCGGGTGTGGGAGAGCTATCGAGCCGCGTCGGTGATCGTGTGCCCGGTGCGTGGCGAGATCGGTAGCCCGCTCGGTGCGCTCGTGGTGGCATCGCTGGACGAGACCCGGCCGCTCGGGAGAGCAGAGCTGCCGACGGTCGAGGCCCTGGCCGACCTTGCCTCGATGGCGCTCGAGCGGACGAGCCTGCTCGAGACGGAGGGCCGGCGCGCGCGCGACGAGCTGCGGCTGAAGCGTGCCACCCAGGCCGTATCGGCCTCGCTGGACCCGAGCGAGGTCTACATGCGAGTAGCCGAGCACGCTGCAGCAATCACCGGCGGCACGCACGCGCTGCTCACCCGCCTCAACGCTCGCGCGGGCGAGCTCCGCACCGCCGCGCAGGTGAACTTCTCGGACGAGCTGGCCTCGCAGCTCGTCTCGCTCGACAGCGGCAACTTCGCCGAAGTCGCGCGAGCACGGAAGCCCGTGCTGCGACACCATGCCGAGGCGGCACCGCTGGGCTCCGTGATGCACGTGCCTATCGAGCTTGGCCCCCGCCTGTACGGCGTGCTCACGGTTGGACACGAGGACCCTGAGGGCTTCGGCCCGGACGAGCTCGAGATGCTCGTGAAGCTGGCCCGCTCCTCCGCCGCGGCGATCGCCAACGCGATCGACTACGAGCGCGAGCGGCGGATCGCCCGCGCCCTCACGCTCGGCTTCGTGCCTGAGTCGCTTCCCGAGGTGCCCGGCTACGAGACCGGCCTGCTGTACGCGCCCGCGGCGAACGAGCCGACGGGCGGCGACGTCTACGGAGCCTGGCCGGTGGGGCACGGCGAGGCCGTGGCCGTGCTCGTGGGCGACGTGGCGGGGAAGGGCGTCGAGACCGCCGCCCTGAGCGCGATGGTCCGCTTCTTCGTGGAGGCGCGCAGCTGGGACACCCCCTCGCCCGCGCAGGTGCTCGAGCAGGCAAACGCCATGCTGCTCGGCCGCCTGCCGCGCGACACGTTCGTCACGGCGTTCCTCGGAATCCTCTCGCGTGAGTCGCTCCGCTACTGCAACGCTGGACATCTGCCGCCGCTTCACGTGAGGGCCGCCACGGTGTGCCCGCTCGAGGGCCACGGGCTGCCGCTCGGGGTGCTCGAGCGCAACGGCTACTCCGAGAGCGAGCTGCATCTCGATCGCGGCGATCTGGTCTTCGCGCACACGGACGGCCTGATCGAGGCACGCCGCGAGGGCGTGATGTACGGCGCCGAGCGCCTGTCCCAGCTCGTGTCGGGACTGGCCGGCTCCCACGAGGCCCAGGGGCTTGCGCGGGCGGTGCACGAAGACGTGATGGGCTGGGCGGACGAGATCTCGGACGACGCCGTGGCCCTCGCCCTGCGCCGCACCGCCTGAGCCCGCCCGCCGACGGCGCTTCACGCCGCGCGTTCCGCTTGAATGGGGCTCGTGGCCGAAGGGGCATACGCGCGCGCCGGCGTGGACCAGCTGCTGTCGGGGAACGCCGTGGCCGCGCTGGTGGAGGTCCTGTCCGGAATCCGGACGGGGCGCCCCTCCCGCGCCGCTCTCGCCAGCGGGCACTACGCGAACGTCCTGAGGCTCGACGACGAGCGCGGTCTCGCGCTGTCGTGCGACAGCGTGGGCTCCAAGGTGATCATCTGCGAGCAGCTCGGGCGCTACGACACGATCGGGATCGACCTGTTCGGCATGAACGCGAACGACGTGATCTGCGTGGGCGCCGATCCGATCGCGCTGCTCGACTACATCGCGGTCGAGGAGGCAAACCCCGAGATGCTCGAGCAGATCGGCATCGGACTCCGCGCGGGAGCCGAGCAGGCGGGCGTGGAGATTCCCGGTGGGGAGCTGGCCGTGCTGCCCGACGTGGTCCGCGGCCATCCCTCGCCGCGCGGCTTCGACCTCGTGGGCTTCTGCGTCGGTCTGGTGGACCTGGACGCGATCGTCACGGGCGGCCGCATCGAGCCCGGCGACGCGCTGATCGGCATCCCGTCGAGCGGCATCCACTCGAACGGCCTGAGCCTCGCCCGCAGCGTGCTCACGGATCTCGACGAGGAGATCGGCGACGGGACGGTGGGCGACATGCTGATCGAGCCGACCGTGATCTACGTGCAGGCGATCCGCGAGCTGCTCGGCTCGGACGTGGACGTGCGCGGCCTGGCGCACATCACTGGGGACGGCTTCCTGAACCTGCTGCGCCTCGAAGCCGATGCCGGTTACCGGATCACCGCCCCGCTTCCGGTACCGCCGGTGTTCGTGCACATCGCGGAGCGCGGCGGCGTGGACGACGCGGAGCTGTACGAGGTCTTCAACATGGGCTGCGGCTTCTGCGTGGTCGTTCCTCAGGACGACGCCGAGGCCGCACTCGAGCTGCTCGAGCGCCATCACCCGGGCTCCGCTCTGATCGGCCAGGCCACGACCGCCGTCGGCGTGGTCGAGCTCCCGAAGCAGGGCCTGATCGGCCGTCACGGCGAGGGCTTCACTCCCGCCGCGTAGGGCGCTAAGCCGGCTCCCAGAGCTCAGAGCCCAGCACGGGCACACGGCGTGCGCGCCATTCGCTGGCCAGGCGCCACACCTCCGCCCCCGCCCGCGGGCCGGGCAGGTCGCAGACCGCCTCGAGCTCCACGGTGGCCATGCTGCCGAAGCGCCCGAGCGCGGCCGCCACGTCCGGGCGCGGATCGTCGAGCGGCGCCCCGCCCGCTGCGATCACGGCGCTGCGCCACTCTTCGTAGGAGTGGTCGCCTCCCACCCAACGCTCCTCGCCACCCCCGTCGGCTGGGATCAGCCGCAGCGCCGGGAACTCCAGTCGCTCCACCTTCGAGCCGTGGCTGCCCTCCGTGGCCAGACCGGCCTCGCGGGCGGCGGCCGGGATCTCGCGCGCCTCCTCCAGGTCGGCTGCGAACATCTCGAGGGTCGCGTTCGATTCCAGGTCGATGCGGAATCGCTTCGCATCGAGGCCGGCGCGCCCCGCCTCACCCACGAGCGCCTCGGACCCGTCGAGCTTGCGCCGGTGACACATGAAGCCCTCGCGCAGGACGCGCAGATAGCGCGCCGCGGCGTCCGCTCCCTGCTCCGCCGCGGCCCTGAACGCGATGCAGGCCGGGTAGGTGGAGCGCACGCCATCGCTCGCCCAGACACGAGGGTCGAGCGGCATGCCGGACTCGGCGGCGTGGTCCAGCCAGGTGATGACGAGCGACGAGAGGTCGTTCTCGAACTCGCGGGCGAGACCGCCCATCACGTAGGTGATCTCGAGCCCGGCGCCGAATTCCACCATGAGCCGGCGCAGGCGCGGCTCAGCCGCCCAGGAGGCGGAACAGGCAGGATCCGTGTAGTAGCGCAGGCTTACAGCCACCGAAGAGCGGAAAATAGATGACGGTGATCGGCACACTGATCAGCGACCGCTACCGGCTCGAAGAGAAGATCGGGTCCGGAGGGATGTCGAGCGTCTATCGGGCGTTCGATCCCATGCTCGAGCGGCGGGTCGCGATCAAGCTGATGCACAGCGACATCTCGAACGACCCGGACCAGCTCGAGCGCTTCCGCCGCGAGGCCCGCGCCGTCGCGCAGCTCAACCACCCGCATGTGGTGACCGTGATCGACGCGGGCGAGGACGAGGGCGCTCCCTACATCGTCTTCGAGTACGTGGAGGGCGAGACGCTCAAGGAGCGCATCCGCCGTCTCGGGCGCCTGCCTGTCTCCGAGGCGGTGGCCTACGCGATCGAGATCGGCCGCGCGCTGGAATGCGCACACGAGAACAAGCTCGTCCATCGCGACGTGAAGCCGCAGAACGTCCTGATCGACCGTGACGGCCGCGCCAAGGTCACCGACTTCGGTATCGCCCGCTCACTGGAGGCGCAGGGCCTGACCGCCACCGGGCGCGTGCTCGGCACCACCGACTACGTGTCGCCGGAGCAGGCCCTCGGGCGCGAGGTCACCGGCCAGTCCGACATCTACTCGCTCGGGATCGTGCTCTACGAGATGCTCACCGGCGAGACGCCGTTCCAGGCGGACACGCAGGTGGCGGTGGCGATGAAGCACGTGCGCGATCCGCTCCCGGACGCACAGCGCCGCAGGCCGGAGATCTCTTCGGCGCTCGCCGCCGTGGTGGAGCGCTCGACGGCGAAGGAGACGCAGAACCGCTACCCCACGGTCGCCCAGATGGTCCACGACCTCGAGGAGGTGCTGGCGATCGAGGCGGCCCGCAGCGGGCAGACCACCGGCGAGGCCACGACCGTGTTGCAATCGCTGTCGGGCGACACCGCGGACTTCCTGCCGATCAGGCTGCGCCGGCCGAAGCGAGCAGCCGCGCTCACGCTCCTGGTGCTCGCGATGGTGGCGGCCACGGGCGTCTTCCTCGCTGCGAGGACAGAGAAGGGCACCGGCGGCACCGTCGTGAAGAAGCCGGCCGAGCTCGGTGAGGTGCGACTGGCCGGCGACGCCGCGCACGACTACGACCCGGCGGGCGACGGCCACGAGTCTGAGGACGCCACCCGCTACGCCATCGACGGCAGCCTCAGCACCAACTGGAACACAGAGCGCTACGAGGGCGGCTTCGCGGGCAACAACAACAAGCCCGGTGTGGGTATCTACGTGGATGCCGGCAAGCAGCTCGCGGCGCGAGGCGTTGCACTCGTGACCGCGACCACGGGGCTCAAGGCCAGGGTCTACGCCTCGGAGACCGTGCCCGCTTCCATCAACGGCTGGGTTCCGGTGAGCGGCGTCGAGACCGTCGAGCAGGACCACACGTTCCGGCTGAAGACAAACGGACGCAAGTTCCGCAACTACCTGCTCTGGATCACGGAGCTGCCCGAGGAGAACCAGGCCGAGATCCAGGAGCTGAGCCTGCTGAAGTAGCCGAGTGGTGGCGCACGGGCGCAGCGGCGGGTGCTAGTGCCGGTAGCTGCGGTCCTCTTCGTGGCGCTCCAGCGCAATCGCGAGCAGCCGCTCGAGCAGATCGACGTACGGGATGCCGCTGGCGTCGAAGAGCTTCGCGTAGACGCTGGTGGAGGTGAAGCCGGGGATCGTGTTCAGCTCGTTCACGAGCACCGTGGAGCCGTCCTCCACGAAGAAATCGACCCTCGCCATACCCGAGCAGTCGATGATCTTGAAGACCTCGACGGCGAGCCGCCTGACCTCCTCCCGCACCGCGTCCGGCACACGGGCCGGCACGACCAGGTCCATGCCGCCCGGCTCGTACTTCGCCTCGTAGTCGTACCAATCGCTGTCCGTCAGGACGATCTCCCCGGGCTGCGAGGCGATCGGGTCGCGGTGGCCGAGCACCGAGCACTCGACCTCGAGTCCGTGCGAGAAGCGCTCCACCAGCACGAGCGGGTCGTGCTTGAACGCGCCCGCCAGCGCGCCGTCCAGGTCGGACTCCGACCATGCCTTGCCGATGCCCACCGACGACCCCAGCCGCGCCGGCTTCACGAACACCGGCGGCGCCAGCGTGACCGTGCCGCCCTCGCGGATCGCCACGTAGTCCACCTGCGGGATGCCGTGCGCGGTCATCAGCTCCTTGAAGAGCGCCTTGTCCATCGCGACGGCCGAGGCCATCACACCCGCGCCCACGTACGGGATGTCCAGCAGCTCGAGCAGGCCCTGCACGGTGCCGTCCTCGCCGAAGGGGCCGTGCAGGACCGGGAACGCGACGTCGGCGCCGAGCAGGCCGCCGGAGGGCTCGAGCGCAACGGGCTCGCCCTCGTAGGTCCAGTGGCCCTCGCGATCGATGCGCACGTCGACGGGCTCGTGCCCGCCGTCGGTGAGGCCCTCGCGCACCGACTCGGCGGACGAGAGGGAGACATCGTGCTCGCTGGAGCGGCCGCCCGCCAGGACAGCGACCCTCACGGGATCTCCGGGGTGGTGGTCGGGGGCGGCTCGGTCACCTCGAGCACCCCGATCACGATCACTACCTCGCGCCCCTCGTCCACCTGCGTCCCCGAGCCGGGCCGCTGCTCCACCACCACGCCGTCCTGGTCCGGATCGGTGACGGTGCGTTCCTGGGTGACCGGCTCGAGTCCGGCGGACCTGAGCCGCGAGCTCGCGCTGCGCTCGCTCAGCCCGATCACGTCCGGCACGTCCACCTGCGGCGTTCCGGTCGAGACCGTGATCGTGACGGTCTCTCCCCGCGCAAGCTCGGTCCCGGCGGCCGGGCTCTGGGAGATCACGTCGCCCTCCGGCTCGTCGGACTCCTGCTCGGTCACCGATACCCCAAGCCCCTCGTCGCGGAGTCGCGACTCGGCGGAGTCGCGTGACAGGCCCGTGACATCCGGCACGGTTATCTGCTCGGGCCCGGAGCTCACGAACAGGCGCACGCGGGTGCCCCTCGTGACCTTGGTGGCCTCCCGCGGCAGCGTGCGGATCGCCAGATCCTCCTTCACCTTGTCGGAGAACTCCCGGTCGATCGTCACTTCGAGACCAGCGTCCTCGAGCTCCTCGATCGCCTGGCGCTGAGGCAGGCCGGCGATCGCGGGCACGAGCACATCGCCGGGTCCGCGCGACACCTCGAGCGTCACGGTCGAGCCCTCGTCAGCCTGCTCGCCGGGATTCGGGTCCTGGTCAACCACCTGGTCGAAGGGCTGGGCGCTGCGCACGCGCTCGGTGTCCACCTCGAAGCCTGCGCGCTCCAGCACTGCACGCGCCGTCACGAGCTGCTCGCCCGTGACCCTCGGCACGTCCTTCTTCTCGGCGGTGAGCGCGCCGCTCAGGACCACGTACAGAAGGGCGGCGACCAGGGCCAGGGTGAGCAGTCCGATCGTGAACCACGGCCAGCGCGATTCCCTCGGTTCGGGGCGCGGGCCGGCGACAGGCGCGAGCACGGGCTCCGGCGCACCCGCCGCCTGCGTGGCCGCCGTGGCGTCGTCGGCCGGCATCGGGATCGGCGCGAACGCCGCGGTGTCCTGGCCGCCGTTGTGGCCGGCCTCGATCTGCGCACGGGCAGCCTCGAGCGCCGCGGCAAGATCCTCGGCGGACTGCCAGCGCTGGGCCGGGTCCTTCGCCAGCGCGGCCATCACGACCGCCTCCAACGCGGGGTGCACGTCCGGGCGCCACTGCGAGATCGGCGCCGGCTGCTCCGACAGGTGCTTGAGCGCCACGGCCACCGCGCTGTCGCCCTCGAAGGGCAGCCGCCCGGCGAGCATCTCGTACAGCATCACGCCGATCGAATAGATGTCGGACGTGGCCGTGACGGCGTGCCCCTGCGCCTGCTCCGGCGACAGGTACTGCGCGGTGCCCATGATCGAACCCGTCTCGGTCATCTCGGAGGCGCCTGCGCGCGCGATGCCGAAGTCAGTGACCTTGGCGTGACCGAGGTCGTCGACGATCACGTTGTGCGGCTTGAAGTCACGGTGAATCACGCCGTGGCGGTGAGCGAACGCCGCCGCCTCGAGGATCTGCGTGCCGATGTCGATCACACGGTCCTGGGACACCGGCGCCTCGGCGGTCACGATGTCCTTGAGGGTCCGGCCCGTGAGGTACTCCATCGCGATGTAGTAGGTGCCCTCGTGCTCGCCGCGGTCGAAGACGCCCACCACGTTCGGGTGGTTGAGGCCGGCGGCCGACTTCGCCTCGCGGCGGAAGCGCTCGACGAACTCCTGGTCCTGCGCGAAGCGGCGGTGCAGGACCTTGATCGCGACCTGGCGGCCGAGGTGGCTGTCCTCGGCGCAGTAGACGTCGGCCATGCCGCCGGAGCCAATCCGGCGCAGGATCCGATAGCGCCCGTCGACGAGCGTGTTGCCCGCCACCTCCGTCATCCGCCGCCCCCGCCGAGGAGGGCCTCGAACACGGACTTGGCGATCGGCGCCGCGACGGTGCCGCCCTGCCCGGTGGTGCGCTCCACCGTCACCGCGATGGCAATGCGGGGATCCTCGACGGGCGCGAAGGCGATGAACCACGGCTGCGTGAACTCGCGGTTGGCGCCGACCTCGGCGGTGCCCGTCTTGCCGGCCACGCGGATCCCCGCCAGCGCACCGGCGGTGCCGGTGCCCTCCTCGACCACGCGGCTCATCATCGCGGTGAGCTGCTCGGCGGTCTCGGGCTTCATCACCTCGGCCTGGAGGTCCGGCTCGATGCGCTCCTGCACGCGCCCGTCCTTCTGCACGATCCGATCAACGAGGCGTGGCTTCATGAGCCGGCCCTTGTTGGCCACCGCCGCGGCCACGAGAGCCATCTGCATCGGGGTGGTGTCGAGGGCGCCCTCGGCGCCGCCCTGCCCGATCCCGACGCGACCGACATCGAAGCCATCCTCCACATAGTCGACCCCGTTGCGGCGAATCCCGCTCGGGATCATCTGGAAGCCGGGATAGTCGAGCTGCGGATCCTCGAAGAAGCCGAAGCGCTTCATGTACTCCACGAGCGTCTCGGCGCCCACACGCTCGCCCACCTGGGCGAAGACCGTGTTCACCGAGTTCGTGAGCGCGTCGGTGAACGAGATCTGCCCGAAGCTCTGCCCGCCGGAGTTCTCGAGCGGCGCGCCGCTGATGGTCTTCGGCGAGGAGCCGTCGATGACGGTGCTCGGCGTGACCTCGCCGGTGTCGAGCGCCGCGGTGGCGGTAACCACCTTGAAGGTCGAGCCCGGCTGGTACAGCTCCTGGGTCGTGCGGTTCAGGAAGGGCTGATTCGGGTCCGTGTTGATGCGCCGGAACGCGGACGGGATCGCGTTCGGGTCGTACTCCGGGATCGACACCATCACGCGCACCTTGCCGGTCTGCGGCTCGAGCGCCACCACCGCGCCCTTGCGCCCGGCGAGCCCGTTGATTGCCGCCTCCGTGCCGGCCACGTCGAGGTTCGTGACCACGTCGTTCCCCTCGCGGTCGCGGCTCTCGAGGCCGGACAGGATCGTGGCGAACTCGTCCTCGTCGCCGGTCAGCTCGTCGTTGCGGTACAGCTCGATTCCCCGCCTGCCGTTGGTGATGAACGAGTAGCCGACCGGATGGGCGAAGGCGCCGCCCGTGGGGTAGCCGCGGGTGTAGGTGCGGTTCTCGCCGCGCCCCTCGCCGACACTGCGCGCAAGCACGGTGCGGCCGTTCGAGGCGAGAATCAGCCCCCGCGGGACCTTCTGCTCCTCGATCAGCGGCCGCCGGTTGGCGGGGTTGTCCGCGAGCGACTCGGCCTCGAAGACGGTCCAGCGCGACGTGAAGATCACCAGCACCCCGAACAGCACCGTGAACAGGCCGAACAGCTGGACGATCTGGCGGTTCACACGATCCCTCCGCGACGCCTTGCCTCGGAGCGCGCGTGATCGGACACGATCAGAAGCAGCGCGAGCAGCACCATGTTCGCGACGATCGAGCTGCCGCCGTAGGACACGAACGGGAGCGTCACGCCGGTGAGCGGGATCACGCGCGTGACTCCGCCGACGATCACGAAAACCTGGATCGCCAGCACGGCGGTGAGCCCCGTGGCCAGCAGCTTCGAGAAGCCGTCAGCGCCCGAGAGCGCGGTGCGCAGTCCGCGGTATACGAACAGCAGGTACGCGCCGATCAGGCCCGCCGCGCCGAACAGGCCGGCCTCGTTCACCAGCACGGCATAGATCAGGTCGGTGTGCGCGGCGGGCAGGATCGACGCGCCGCCGGGTAAGTCGAGCAGCGCCTGGCCGAAGCCCTGCCCGAACAGGCCGCCGTCGGCCTGCGCGAACAGTGACTGAGCGAGCTGGTAGCCCTCCCTGTCGACCACGCCCTGCTTGAACGGATCGAGCCAGGTGTCCACGCGCTCCTGGACGTGCGCGATGTTCCGCGACAGGAAGAAGGCGCCGCCGAAGAACATCGTCGAGCCCACGCCGATCAGGGAGAGCCGGCCGGTGGCCACGTAGAGCAGGGCGAGGAAGCCGCCGAAGAACATCAACGAGCTGCCCAGGTCGCGGATCAGGATCAGCATCACCATCGCAAGCCCCCACACGAGCAGCAGCGGGCCGAAGTGCTTCGGCGAGGGCCGGTCGCGCAGCACGGCCGCGAACGACAGCGTGAACACGGCCAGCAGCACCGAGCCCGCCACGCCGAGGCCGAAGACGGCGATCGCAAGCAGGGTGAGCGCCACCGGGATGCCCCAGAGCAGGATCTGGCGCTGATAGGGCAGCGGCCTCAGCCGTGGGCGCACCAGGATGTCGCCCGTCTCGCGCAGGTAGCTCGCGAGGAAGATGACGATCCCGAGCTTGGCGAACTCGGCCGGCTGGAACTGGATCGGACCGACCTTGATGGCGAGGTAGGCCCCGTTCACCTGCTCTCCGATGCCGGGCAGCCGCGGGATCAGGAGCAGTCCGATGCTCGCCGCCGCGATCAGGTAGCGGTAGCGCTCGAGGACATGGTGGTCTTCGACCAGCAGGATGGTGATGGAGAAGAAGGCGAGCCCGACGACGAACCACTGGGCCTGCTCGCGCGCCAGCTCGGCGTCGATCCTGTAGATCAGCACGAGCCCGATCCCGGCGAGGGCGGCCGCGAGCGGGAACATGTATGGGTCGGCGTCCGGCAGGCGCGCCCTGATGAACAGGTGCGCCAGCACGCACAGGCCGAGGAAGAACGCGCCGTAGGTGAGCGTCGCGTCGGAGACGTTCTCGGTCCGCGTGGCGATGACCGCCGCGAACCCGGCTGCCACCAGGAGCGACACCGGCAGAAGCCCGAACAGCTCACGCGTGCGTGCGGACATCAGTTGCCCGCCCCGCCCGCCTCGAGCTGGCCGCGCTCGAGCGCGCGCACCAGGTCCACCGCGTCGTCGCGGCTGCGCCACTCGTGATCGAGAACGCGCCTGCGACGCGCAGCCGGGATGGCGCGCGCGGGCATACCGCTCCCGTAGTCCTCCTCGTACAGGTTGATCCCGAGCGGGAGCTCGTAGGGGAGGCCCTTGTAGACGGTGACCAGACCCGCGTCGTTGGTCCCGATGAAGTACACCTGACGGCTGAGCGCGTAGAAGCCGGCGATCACCGCGCCCACGAGCAGGAGCGCCACCGCGACCCCCGCCGCGCGGCGCCCTCGGCGGCGCCGGCGGGGCGCGCGCTCGGTTGGTGCGGGCGCCGGAGTCCTCGGAGCCGGCGGGCGCACGACCGTGGCGTCCGCGGGTGCGTCGCCGAGCGCTGTGAGCGGCTCCTCCTCGCCCTCCGCGGTCTCAGCAGCGGCCGGCGCGGGCGCGGCGGCCTCGATGTCCGCGGCCGTGATCCCGCCCGCGATCGTGTCCTCGTCCGCCGGCGCGGGCGCGGCGGGAGCCGCGGACTCGGCGGCCTCACCCTCGCCGAGGCGGAACAGGATCACGGTGATGTTGTCCTTGCCACCGCTCTGGTTCGCCGCCCGCACGAGCTCCTCCGCCGCGTCGTCGAGCGAGCCGGCCGAACGCAGGATCGCGCCCACCTCGTCGTCCGAGACCATCGACGTGAGCCCATCCGAGCAGATCAGGAACAGGTCGCCGTCACGTCCCGCGAGCGTGTAGGTGTCCACCTCGACGTCCGGCTCGGGGCCCAGCGCCCGGGTGATGATCGACCGCTGCGGATGGTGTTCCGCCGCCTCCGGCGTGATCTGGCCGCTGCGCTCGAGCTCGGCGACGAGCGAGTGGTCGCGCGTGAGCTGCTCGAGCTCGCCGGCGCGCAGGCGGTAGGCGCGGCTGTCGCCCACGTGGGCGAAGCTCACCTCGTCGCCGTGCAGCTTGGCCAGGGTGAGCGTGGTGCCCATCCCCCGGCGCGACTCGTCGGCCACGGCGAGGTCGTAGATGCGCCGGTTGGCCCGGCGGACGATGTCCGCGAGCTGTGCCTCGATCGGCTCGCCCGACTCCGTGGCACCCTCCACGGCCTCCACGGCCACCGCCGAGGCCACCTCGCCGGCCTTCGCCCCGCCCATGCCGTCCGCCACGGCGAACAGGGGCGGACTCACCACGAGCGAGTCCTCGTTTGCGCTGCGCTGGCGGCCGACGTCGGTGCGGCCGGCCTGGTCGATGATGCGGAGGGCCACGGCTACCCCACTACTCCTCGTAGCGGTATTCGCTGTCGCCTATGCGGATCGTGTCGGCCATCTTCAATCGCTCGGCGGTCTTCACCTGGCGGCCGTTCAGGTAGGTCCCGTTCGTGGAGCCCATGTCCTCCAGGTACATGAACTCGGCGCGCGGAAAGATGCGCGCGTGGGCTGACGACGCGAAGGCGTCGTCCACGCGAATGTCCGCGTTGTCGGAGCGGCCGAAGGTCGCACCCTCGCCGACGTCGAAGGTGGTGCCCGGCTCGTGGCCCATCGCCGCGACCACGTGCAGCCGCGGGCTCACGCCGGCCCGCAGGTCGGGACCGCCGCGCTCGCGCCGCCGCGGGCCGGGCAGGTTCACCGGCTCGGCGGCCGCCGAGGTGCCCTCATAGCGAGCGAGGTCGCGCATGGCGCTGCGCACCACCCATAGAAGGAAGAGATAGAGGACGGCAAGGAAGCCGAACTTGAGCGCGACCGCGAGCGGTTCGTCCATCGGCTAGTCGAGCTCGAAGGTCAGGTCCGTCACGCCGATGGTGATCCGGTCGCCGGGTCGGAGGGCGGCCTGGTCCACGCGCTGGCCGTTGACCTTGATGCCGTTGGTCGACCCGAGGTCCATCACCTGCCACCCGCTCTCCTCGCGGCGGAGCTCCGCGTGACGCCGGGAGACGTTCGGATCCGCGAGCACGATGTCGGCCTCGCGGCTGCGGCCGACGACGACGTGGCTGCCGCTCAGCACGTTGCGGCGCCCCTCGCCCACGAGCAGCGCCTGGCGCCGGTCGAGCGCGGGGTCGAGCCGGCGCACCTCGCGATCCGGCGAGTAGACCATCGTATGCCCGAAGTCGCCGGCGGAGGGGGCCGGAGTGGCCGGCGCATCCGGTGCCTCCTCGTCCTCCGGCGCCGCCAGGAGCTGGGCCTGGATCCCGAACTCGCCGAGGTCGAGCCGCTCGTCGGTGTGGAACTCCACCTGGGGCCGGGTCGAGAGCGCGAACGACTCCTGGCGCGCGTGCTCGAGCAGGTAGTCCGACAGCTCCTTGCGGAGCGCGGGCTCGTAGCTCGCGAACTGCTCCCGGTCCTTCTCGGAGAGGAAGACGCGGTAGTGGTTCGGCACGTACACGCGCGAGACGGAGGCCATCTGGTTGTCCTCCATCTCCTTGGCCAGCTTGTGGGCCAGCTCCACGGGCTGAACGCTCGTCTTGAAGGCACGGCCGAACGCGCCCTCCACGAGCCCGCCGAGCTTCGCCTCCAGGTTGCGCAACATGCTCATCTCGCCCCGCAGAGTAGTCCTAAGCCGTCGTGACACGCGGCGTACGCCACGGCTCCTCCGCGGAGGTCGTGCGCGAGACCACAAGCACCAGGAGAGCCGCGAGGATGCTGCCCGCCACGGCGCCGCGCGCGTGATCCAGCGCCACGTCGGCGGCGAGGGCGTCGCCCAGCGCCACGTGTGCCGCGATCAGGGCCGCGGCACAGAGAGCGGCGCCCACGAGGTCCACCGCAAGCCAGCGCCCCCGCACCACCACGGCGAGCGCGATCGACACGGCGGCCCAGGCGAACACGGGTGCGAGCGCCGGGGTCGTGACGAGCGGCTGAAGGGCGTCCGCGGCCGCTGCGGAGATCGAGCCCTCCCAGTCTCCTCGCGCCAGCGTCCCGTCTGGAGAGCCGAACAAGAGCGCCTTCCCCGTGAGCGCCTCACCCAGTACCAGCCACCAGAGGCCGGCCGCGGCGAGGGCCGCACGGCGGGCGGGCGTGGAGGCAAGCGCCGCGACTCCCACGAAGGCCGGCGCGAGCGCGATCGTGCCGAGCAGCGGGGCGAGCACGGGCACCGACCACAGCAGCCCTGCACGCGGAAGCAGCAACGGCACCGGCGCCGCGGCGGCGGCGAGCAGCAGCGCGGTGCCCTGGCAGTCCGCCTCGGGCGAGACGAGCCACGCGCACAGGCCGATCACCGCGAGCAGCCAGCCGACACGCGGGAGCACCGCCGTCGCGACTGCCGCGATCCCGGCCGCGGCAAGCACCGAAAAGGAGGGGTCGGGACCGAGACTCTCGAGGCACGCGAGCACGAGGCCGCCTGCGGCGAGGCCGGCGGCGGCGCGTTCTGGCAGCCGGACCCTCGGGCGGGCACCCTCGCGCGCGCCGGGGTACGGATCCAGCAATGTGGCGCCGGAGCGCCGCCACGGGAGCCTGCGGCGTCGCGACAGGCTCGGCAGCCCAACCCGCCTCAGCGTGGCCGGCTCGACCAGGCCGCCCTCGTCGGTCAGCTCGGATTCCGCCGCCAGCAGGTCGGCACGCAGCGTCGCGGGAGCCGGGCGGCGGGCGGGATCGATGTCGAGCGCCTCGTCCACGGCGTCGCAGAGCTCGAGCGGCAGGTCGCGCCGCAGAGCTGCCAACGAGGGCAGCGGGCGGCCGAGACGCCGCGCGGTGGCGGCGGGCCCGCCCGCGCGCACCGGGTTCGTGCCCGTCCATCCCTCGTAGAGGGTGAGCGCAAGCGAGTAGACGTCGCAGGCAGGGGTCACGCGCGCGCCGTCGGCCTGCTCCGGGGCCATGTAGGCGAGCGTGCCCACAACATCGCCGGTGCGCGTGAGCGGATCCCCACTCGTCACGTGCGCCACGCCGAAGTCGGCGAGCTTGGCGAATCCGGCCCCCGCGGCGGGCTCGGCCAGCACCATCACGTTCTGGGGCTTGACGTCGCGGTGGATCACCCCGCGCGCGTGCGCGTGCTCCAGGGCCTCGCAGAGCGCGATTCCGATTCGAGCCACGTCGCGGTCGGCGATCGCGCGGGCCTGCACGAGCTCCGCGAGGGTTCGGCCCCGAACGAGCTCTGAGACCAGGTACACGTCGTGCTCGTCAGAGGCCAGCTCGTAAATGGCCACGATGCCCGGGTGATTCAGCCTGGCAGCGGCCCGCGCCTCCCTCTCGACCCGCTCGCCGGCCCCGCCGTCACGCGGAATCGCCTTGACGGCGACCTCGCGCTCGAGCTTTTCGTCCCATGCGAGCCAAACCACCCCGAAACCACCGGCCCCGAGACGGCGCTCCAGCCGGTACCGGCCCAGGATCAGACGGGCCCCAGCGCTGTCTGTGAGCCTTTGTGTAGGGTCCGAGCCGCCCAACGGCAGTGTGCGGGGCTCGTCCGTGAAGCCTGTCTCGGAACGTCTCATCCCAGTTTCGTGTTCGGGTTACGGAGAGCGCGTCCTGCCCCCCGTGCATACTCTCACCGACCGAAGCGCCAGAGGCGCCCCCAGCGCTAGGAGCGATTCTCCTGTCCTTCCTCGACGAACCGGACGAGCCCGAACGCCGCCCGCGCCGCCGGCCACCGGGCGGTCCTTCAACGGACCGCCAGACGCTCATGGTGCGGCGGACCATAGCCATCGTTGGCGGGTTGCTGCTCCTGATCCTGCTCGTATTCGCCTTCAGGGGCTGCCTTGACGCGCGCAAGGAGCGCTCGATGGAGGACTACGTCCGTGGCGCCAACGAGCTCACGAAGCTCTCGCAGGCCGAGAGCAGGCAGCTCTTCGACATCCTGAGCGCTCCCAGCGACAGCGACCAGACCGTGAACCGTCAAAACCAGGCGAACGCGCTGCGGGTTGACTCGGCCACGCTGTCGGACAGGGCTCGGGACCTCGACGTGCCCGGCGAGCTCTCCGATGCCCACGACTACTTCGTCGAGGCCCTGGACCTGCGCCGTGATGGGCTGGCCGAGGTGGCCGACCAGCTGCCGGGCGCACTGGCCCAGGAGGAGCGGCGTAACAGCACCGGGCGGATCGCGGACATGATGCAGGTCTTCCTGGCAAGCGACGTTCTGCTCACAGCCCGCTTCTTCCCGAACGCCAGCAGCGCTCTGACGGAGGAAGAGGTCGACGCGAAGATCACCAAGGGATCGCTGCCGTTCGTCGAGGACATCCAATGGCTCGACCCGGACTTCGTCGCCGACCAGATCGCCGGCATTCGCGGCACGGACGGCGGCGCCGCCACACCTGGACTGCACGGAAACGGGCTCGTCGCGACATCACTCGGCGGGGTCACGCTCACCCCGGGCACTCCAGCAACCGTGCCGCTGTCCTCGGATATCGCCTTCGACGTGCAGGTCATGAACCAGGGCGACGGCACCGAGACCGACGTGGTGGTCCAGGTGACGGTCGGCCAGGGTGGTGACGCGATCGAGGCGGAGGACACGATCGCCGAGATCGCCGCCGGGGAGCAGAAGGGCGTGACGATTCCGCTCACCAGGCCGCCCCCCACCGGCCAGAACGTGACGATCACGGTGAGGGTGGAGCCGGTGCCGGGCGAGGAGGTCACGGACAACAACGAGTCCGAGTACACGGTCATCTTCACCAGCTGAGCCCTTAGTACCCTGGCGGCCGTGGACGACCTGAACTCCACCCAGGGCATCGTGGCCCTCGCGGCCGCGGGGGTCGCGGCGGTGGCCCTTCTGTGGGTGATCGTGCTCGCCGTGAAGCTGCGGCGACTGCGCGCGGCGCAGCGCACGATCCTCGGCGGCGAGGAGACGGACCTCGCGGCACACGCAGCCACGCTTCAGGAGGCCTTCGTCCAGCTGCGGGACTGGGTGGAGGAGGTGGCGGCCGGCCTCGAGGGCCGGGTCGCGGCCACCGAGCGCCGCATGGACGGCTCGATCGCGCACACCTCCGTCGTTCGCTACGACGCCATGAACGAGCTCTCGGGACAGCAGTCCAGCACCGTCGCGCTGCTCGACGAGAGCCGGACCGGCGTCGTCATCTCCTCCATCTTGCACCGCGACCAGGCTCGCCTCTACGTGAAGCAGGTGCGCGAGGGCAGCTCTGAGTACGAGCTCTCGCCGGAGGAGCAGCAGGCGGTCGACGAGGCGATGGCAGGCACGCCCGCGGGCGCCTGATGCGCGTCGCGTACCTCGGTCCCGCGGGGACCCACAGCGAGGAGGCGCTGCGCGCGTCCGCCCCGCCCGGCAGCCAGGAGATCCCCTACCCGACGATCTACGACGCCGTGATGGCCGTGCAGGACGGCACGGTGGACACGGCCATCGTGCCGATCGAGAACGCGCTCGAGGGCAGCGTTGGGGTGACGCTCGACACGCTGGTGCTCGAGGCACGGGACGTGCGCATCGCGGCCGAGGTGGTTCATCCCATCCATCACTGCGCGATTGCGGCATCCGAGCTGTCGCTCTCGCGCGTGGAGCGCGTGGTCTCGCATCCGCACGCCACGGCTCAGTGCGCGCGCTTCCTTCGCGAGAACCTTCCGCAAGCCGAGCATGTGAGCGCGCCCTCCACCGCCGATGCCGTGCAGTCCGTGTGCGAGTCGGCCAACAGCCTGGCCGTCGCGATCGGCTCGCGGCTCGCGGCCGAGCTCTACGACTGCCACGTCGTGGCCGAGAACGTCGAGGACCACCCCGACAACGTCACACGCTTCGTGTGGCTCACGCGCGCCGAGGCCGTGGCGGACGACCCGGGCGCCGACGCCAAGACCTCGGTCGTGTTCTGGGGCGGTGGCGACGAGTCGCCGGGGTGGCTCGTGGACCTGCTCTCGGAGCTGTCCAGGCGCGGCGTGAACCTCACCCGGATCGAGTCGCGCCCTCGCCGGACGGGCCTGGGGCACTACATGTTCTTCGCCGATCTGGAGGGAGCCGCCGGCGCGCCGCCGGTCAGCGACGCCCTCGACGCGCTTGCCGGGCACGTCGACGAGCTGCGTGTACTCGGCTCTTACGGGCGGCCGCTCTGGCTAAACTGACCGGACCGTGGCAGTACGGGCGCACGTGTCCTACACGACCGAGCCGGGTGATTTCGAACCAGGCCCTCGCCTCGCGCTGCCCAGGGCCGGCCGGCCTGAGCAGCGCAGTTCGCCCCCCGGCCGCGTGCTGGTCCTCAACGCGTCCTACGAGCCGATCAACGTGTGCACCGTGCGCCGCGCCGCCGTTCTGATCCTGAAGAACCGCGCCGAGGTGCTCGAGAAGGGCGACTGGGCTCTGCACGCCGAGAACCTGACGCTGCCGCGGCCCGTGGTCATCCGCCTGCTCACATACGTGCGCATCCCGCGCGACGCTCACCGGCGCAAGATCACCCGCCGCGCCGTGTTCGCGCGCGACCGCTGGACCTGCCAGTACTGCGGCCACGAGCGCGGCAATCTCACGGTCGACCACGTGATCCCGCGCTCCAAGGGTGGCGACTCCACCTGGGAGAACATCGTCACGTGCTGCGCGCCCTGCAACCGCCGCAAGGGTGACCGGCTACCGCGCCAAGCCAACATGGTCCCGGCCCGCAGGCCGAAGGCGCCGAACCCCACGATCTTCATCCACGTGGCCACGCCGTCGATCCCCGCGGCCTGGGAGCAATACCTACTGGTGGCCGCCTAGTGCACGAGCCACCGCCGGGCGGTCCGCCGCCCGCGCGCCCCGGAGACGTGGCGCCGTACGTGGAGGACGAACGGCCGGCCACGGTCGCCGATCTCCGCAGCCTGCGGCGCTGGATCGCGGTGGCGGCCGTTTGGGCGGTCGCCGCAACGGCGCTGGGCGTCATCGCGCTGCTCGAGGCCAACAAGGACGACAGCGCGGAGCAGACCAGGGCCGCGGGTGAGCTAGGGCGTGTCCAGCAGCAGCTGAACTCGCGGATCGACGAGCTCGAATCCAGCATCGAGGACCTGCCCGCCTCAGAAGACGTGTCGAACCTCGACGGGCGGCTGAAGAGCGTCGAGGATGCCGCCGACAAGAGCCAGACCGCCGCGGACCGCCTCAGCGGACGCGTGGACGACCTCGAGGGCCGAGTCGATGATCTCGAGTCGCGGGTCGAGGAGCTCGAGCAGTCCGGCGGCACCGAAACCACCCCCTAGCCCAACGACTTCCGCGTCTGCTTCAATAGCCGGACCAGGGAAAGGAGGTGGTCCGAACTTGACTGACAGAATGCTTGGGACCCTGGAGGTGTCCGGCCGCTAGACGACCGGAGCTGGACCCCGTCAAGCGGAGTCCAACCGTGACACCGTCGGCGATATCTGACCGGGAATGGTCCCTCCGGTCGCAGTAGAGCCGCCGATCACGTCCAGCAGAATTACGGAAGGGGCGTCCCAACGTGCGGGGCGCCCCTTCTGCTTGAGGGCCAAGCCGCCCCACCCGCTCGCGCAGCGTCGAAAGGCGAGTTGTCGACCCAGCCGGCCAGGTCCTTAAATGCTGCTGTTCGCGGCGCGGCAGTGCTACGCGTCGTCGAGTCGTCCGAGTCGGACTCGTCGGACTCGGGCTCGTCCGAGTCGGGCTCGTCCGGCTCGACCAGGTCGTCCGCGTCGGGCTCGATGACCTCCACGTCGGCCGTCTCCAGCTCGTCGAGTTCCTCCTGGACCTCCGCCGACGTGTCGGCGGCGCTCTCCATGACGAGGGCGACGGCGCTCACCGTGTCGTCGTCGCGCAGGTTCATCACTCGGACGCCCTGGGCTGGGCGGCCCTGCTTCGAGATGCCCTTCACTGAGGTGCGCTGGACCATCCCGCTCTGCGAGATGAACACGAGGTCGTGGTGGTCGCGCACCATCAGCGCGCCGGCCACGCCGCCCTTCTTCTCGGTCAGCCCGATCGTCTTGACACCCATGGACCCGCGGCCCTTGACCGGGTACTCCTCGATCGCGGTGCGCTTGCCGTAGCCGTTCTCGGTGACCACCAGCAGCTCCATATCGGGCCGAACGACATCCATCGCGAGCACGCAGTTGTCGCCACGCGAGACGTTCATGCCCTTCACGCCTCCGGTGTCGCGTCCCATCGGGCGCGTCTGGTCCTCGTTGAAGCGTGCGGCCTGACCGGAGCGCGACACCATGATGATGTCGTCGTCGCCGCTCGTCCGGCGCACCGCGACGAGCTCGTCGTCGTCGCGCACCTTGATCGCAATGATGCCGTCGGCCTTGATCGGCGTGTTGTAGGCGAGGAACTCGGTCTTCTTGATCTGGCCCTTGCGCGTGGCGAAGACGAGGTACTTGCCCTCCTTGAAGTCGCGCGTGGCCTGGACGGCCTGCACGCGCTCGCCCTCGCGCAGCGGGAGCAGGTTCACGAGCGCGCGGCCCTTCGCCGTGCGGGATGCCTCGGGCAGCTCGTAGACCTTCTGGCGATAGACCTTGCCGCGGTTCGTGAAGAACAGGAGGTAGTCGTGCGTCGAGCTCACGAAGAGGTGCTCGATGTAGTCCTCGTCCTTCATGTCCATCCCGGTCACGCCGATGCCGCCGCGCTTCTGCTGCCGGTAGGTGGCGAGCGGGAGCGTCTTGATGTAGCCGGAGCGGGTGATCGCGATGACCATCTGCTGGTCGGCGATCAGGTCCTCGATGTCGATCTCGTCCTCGGAGTGCGTGATCTCGGTGCGACGCTCGTCGCCGTAGCGGTCCTTGATCTCGAGCAGCTCCTCGCGGATCAGGGCCATCACCTTCGCCTCGTCGCCGAGGATGTCGCGCAGCCACTTGATGCGCTCGACCACATCGGCGTGCTCGGTCTTGATCTCGTTGGTCTGGAGGGCGGTGAGGCGCTGGAGGCGCAGGTCGAGGATCGCCTGGGCCTGGATGCGCGAGAGCTCGAAGCGCTCGATCAGTCCGTCGCGGGCCACGTCGGGGTCGCTCGAGCCGCGGATCAGCTCGATGACCTCGTCGATGTTCTCGATCGCGATGAGCAGGCCCTCGAGGATGTGGAGGCGGGCCTCCTTCTCGCGCAGCTCGTACTTCGTGCGCCGCACGATGATGTCGGTCTGGTGGTCGACGTAGTTCTTGATGATCGGCAGCAGGCCGAGCGTGCGCGGCACTCCATCCACCAGCGCGACCATGTTCACGCCGAACGTGGTCTGCAGCTGCGTGTGCTTGTAGAGCTTGTTCAGGACGACCTTCGGCATCGCATCGCGCTTCAGCTCGATCACGAGCCGGATGCCCGACTTGTCGGACTCGTCGCGGAGGTCAGAGATCTCCTTGAGCCTGCCGTTCTGGACCTGCTCGACGATCTTCTGCATCAGCCCGCTGCCGTCACCGCGCCCGTCACCCTTGTAGACCTGGAAGGGCATCTCGGTGACGATGATCGCCTCCTTGCCCCGGCTCAGCGGCTCGATGTGAGCACGCCCGCGGACGACCACCCGGCCGCGGCCGGTCTCGTACGCATCGCGGATGCCGCCGTGCCCGACGATCATGCCGCCGGTGGGGAAGTCGGGGCCCTTGATGTGCTTCATCAGGCCCTTTACGTCGATCGAGGTGTCATCGATGAATGCGACTACCGCGTCGATCGCCTCGCGCAGGTTGTGCGGCGGGATGTTCGTGGCCATCCCGACCGCGATCCCGGACGAGCCGTTCACCAACAGGTTCGGGAACCGCGCCGGCAAGACGAGCGGCTCCTGGCGCGACTCGTCGTAGTTCGGGCCGAACTGGACCGTGTCCGCGTCGATGTCGCGGAGCATCTCCGTGGCCAGCCGCGACAGGCGCGCCTCGGTGTATCGCATGGCCGCCGGCGAGTCGTTGTCGATCGAGCCGAAGTTGCCCTGCGGGTCGATCAGCGGGTAGCGCATCGCGAAGCCCTGGCCCAGCCGGACCAGCGCGTCGTAGATCGCCGAGTCGCCGTGCGGGTGGTAGTTCCCCATCACGCCGCCGACGACGTTCGCGCACTTGCGGTGCGGGCGACCGGGCTGCAGCCCGGAGTCGTACATCGAGTAGAGGATGCGGCGGTGGACCGGCTTCAGCCCGTCGCGAACGTCCGGTAGGGCGCGGCCCACGATCACGCTCATGGCGTAGTCGAGGTACGAGGAGCGCATCTCCTCCTCGAGCCCGCGGGGCTCGATGTTTCCGCCTGTCAACTGATCAATGCTCATGTCTTACACGTCCAGGTTCGTGACTTCGCGTGCATGGTCTTCGATGAACTTGCGCCGCGGCTCGACGCTGTCTCCCATGAGCATCGAGAAGACCTCCGATGCCTGGAGGTCCTCACCGACCTCAACCTGTTGGAGCGTGCGATTCTCGGGATCCATCGTCGTGTCGAACAGCTGGTCGGCGTTCATCTCGCCGAGGCCCTTGAAGCGCTGCAACGGCACGCCGTCGCGGCAGATCTCGATCACCCTCGTGCGCAGCTCCTCGAACGACAGCGCATCGTTCTCCTTCTTGCCGAGCGTCACGTGGAAGGGCGGGGCGCCGGCGAGCGCCTGGAGCTCCTTGTGGATGTTCACGAAGCCGGTGTACGCAGGCGTTTCGAACAGGGCGCGGGCCAGCCTGTAGGTCTTTGCCGTGCCGGTCTTGCGCTCGATCACCATGGCCACGACCTCGGTGTCGTTCACCTCGACGAGCGAGGTCTCGTAGGCCTCGCCCTCGTGGTCGTCCGCCTTGAGCAGGGCGATAACGGCCTCCGGGTCCGTGGCGCCCTCGTCGAGCAGCGAGGACTCCTCCAGGAAGCTGATCGGGTCGTGCCCCCACTCCGCCCTGAGCGCGGCCGCCCAGCCCTCGTACTGCTTCAAGAGGCGGCCGTACTTCTGCCAGCGCGCGTGCGTGAGGCTGAAGGCGTTGCCCTCGCGGTCTGATACCTCGAGCTTCTCGAGCTTGTCGCGCAGCAGGACCTCCTCGAGCTCCGACTCCTTCTCGATGTAGACGTCCTGCTTGCCCGACTTGATCTTGTAGAGCGGCGGCTTCGCGATGTAGACGTAGCCGGCGTCGATCAGCTCGGGCATCTCGCGGTAGAGGAAGGTGAGCACGAGCGTCCGGATGTGGGCGCCGTCCACGTCCGCGTCCGTCATCACGATCACCTTGTGGTAGCGGGCGTTCGTGATGTCGAACTCCTCGCGGATCCCGGTGCCGATCGCCGTGATCAGCGCCTGGATCTCCTTGTTCGAGAGCACCTTGTCGATCCGGTTCTTCTCGACATTGATGATCTTCCCGCGCAGGGGCAGGATCGCCTGCGTGTTGCGGTCGCGCCCCTGCTTCGCAGAGCCGCCGGCTGAGTCACCCTCGACGATGAAGAGCTCAGCCAGCGCGGGGTCGCGGACGGAGCAGTCGGCCAGCTTGCCGGGCAGCGTGGAGTTCTCGAGCGCCGACTTGCGCCGGGTCAGGTCCCTCGCCTTGCGAGCGGCGTCACGCGCGCGAGCGGCATCGACCGACTTGCGGATCGCCTGGCGCGCCTCGGCCGGGTTCTCCTCGAGGAACTCGGCCAGGCCCTTGTTCACGGCGGCCTGCACGAAGCCCTCGACCGGCGGGTTGCCGAGCTTGGTCTTGGTCTGGCCCTCGAACTGAGGATCGGCGATCTTCACCGAGATGATCGCGGTGAGACCCTCGCGCACGTCCTCGCCCTGGAGGTTCGGGTCCTTCTCCTTCAGCTCGCCGACCTGACGTGCGTACGTATTGATCGTGCGGGTGAGCGCGGAGCGGAAGCCCGACAGGTGAGTTCCGCCCTCGTGCGTGTTGATGTTGTTGGCGAAGGAGAGGAGCGCCTCCTGGTAGGAGTCGTTCCACTGGAGCGCGACCTCGACCTCGCCCACATCGCTCGAGTCCTCGATGTAGACGATCTTCTGGTGCAGCGGCGTCCGCGTGCCCTGGCTGTGCAGGTATTTGACGAAGTCGCGAATGCCACCGTCGTACTTGAAGGTCGTCTCGAAGCGTTCGCCGCGCTCGTCGCGGAAGGAGATCCTGAGGCCCTTCGTGAGGAACGCCATCTCGCGGAAGCGCTGCTCGAGCGTCGCGCGGTCATACTCGATCGTCTCGAAGATCTCGAGGTCGGGCAGGAACGTGATGCTGGTACCGCGGCGATCGGTCTTCTCGCCCTTCGCGAGTGCACCCATCGGGGCGCCGCGCTCGTAGGACTGCGTGTACTCGTGGCCGTCGCGCCAGATCGTGAGATGCAGCCACTCGGAGAGGGCGTTCACGACCGAGACGCCGACGCCGTGCAGTCCGCCCGACACCTTGTAGCCACCGCCATCGCCGAACTTCCCGCCGGCGTGAAGCACCGTGAGGACGACCTCGGCCGCCGGCTTCTTCTCCTTGGCCATGATGTCCACGGGGATGCCGCGGCCGTTGTCGATGACCGTGACGCTGTTGTCCGGGTGGATGACGATCTCCACCTCGGAGGCCTCGCCGGCGAGCGCCTCGTCGACGGAGTTGTCCATCACTTCGTAGATCAGGTGGTGGAGACCGCGCTGGCCCGTGGAGCCGATGTACATGCCCGGGCGCTTGCGGACGGCCTCGAGGCCCTCCAGGACGGTGATGTCCTGAGCGCGATATGACCCGTTCTTCTTCGGGGCGTCCTTCTTCTCGGGCTGCTCCGCCAAGTTGTTCCTTCCATCTCGTGGGCGCGAATGGCGCCCAACTCCGCAGGCGCTTCAGCACCCGCCCCTGCGGGCACGGCTGGCGCCCGCTGATTACCACGAAAAGCCCCGACTCGGACCTCTCTCAGGCCGGGTCGGGGCGGTACATAAGACCGCTCTGGATACTAGCAGGCTACCCCTCTGCCCGGACGGTTGCGCGGGTTACAAAATCCCCGCAAATCGCAACAAATTAGTACCGTCTGACTATTGGTTCGGGGCCGAACCGATGACGAAGCGCAACTTCTTCACCGAACCGGTCGCAGGACGCCCCGATTCGCCGGCGAGAGCAGCCCCGAAACGGGTGAGCAGATCCGGCCCGAGCAGCTCGAGCTCCTGCGCCCAAACGGCGGACTCGCAAGCAACCGTGACCACCCCGTCGCGCTCCGATATCGGCGTGGCCGCGGCGGCCAGACCGGGGCCCGCGACGTCGGCCCAGACGGCCTGCACGCGGGCGAGCTGGGTGGTCGGCTCGGCATCGCGCACGACGCCCTCCAGAGCCAGGGACAGGGCGCGTGGGGCGAGCCGCCTCACGCGGCCACCGCCCGCGGTCCGCCGCTCACGGTGCCGTCCGCTATCCGGATCAGCCCGCCCGTGGCCAGGGCCGTGCCCGGCACGTGCTCAGCCTCTGTCGTCGTGACCACCGCCTGCCCGCCGGAGCGCAGCAGCTCCGCGAGCAGCTCCCGCCGCTCCGCGTCGAGCTCCGACATGACGTCGTCGAGGAGCATCAGCGGCGGGCGGGCGCGGCGTTCGGCGAGGAGCGCCCGCTCGGCGAACAGGAGCGCGAGCAGGGCGGCCCGCTGCTGGCCCTGCGAGCCGTAGGCGCGCAGGGACGCGTCGCCGAGCAGGAGCTGGAGCTCGTCGCGGTGCGGACCGTGTGCGGTGAAGCCGCGGTCCAGGTCGGCCTGGCGGCGCTCGGCCAGCTCGGCGGCGAGGCCGTCGGCGTCGGCGGCCGCCGAGCGCGGGCGGTAGCGCAGCTCCGCCTCACCCGGCAGGCCGAGGCTTGTGGCCAGCTCGCTGAAGAGCGGGCGCAGACCGTCGATCGCCTCGGCGCGGTCCTGCATGAGCTGGATCCCGTGGCGGGCCAGCTCCGCATCCCAGGCGTCGAGCGCGGCCGGGCTCGCGGCTCCGGCGCGCACGCGGGCCACGAGGGCATTGCGCTGCGCGAGCGCGCGCGAGTAGGAGCTGCGCGTCTCCGCGCGACTCGGCCAGAGGGCCGCCACGACCTGATCGAGGTGGGCACGCCGCGCGGCCGGTGCCCCCTTGACCAGCTCGAGCCGCTCCGGGAGAAAGACGCTGGCCAGCGGACGCACGGCCACGGCCGACAGGCTGTCCACAGGGCTGCCGTCCACTCGCATGTGCTTGGCCTCGCCGGGCTGGAATCCGACCTCGATGCGGTGCTCCCCGTCGTCTCCCGCCAGGTCGAGCACCACCCGCGCCACACCCTCGCCGCCGCGGCGCACAAGCTCGCGCTCGTTCGAGGTGCGTGGTGAGCGCGCGGTGCAGCCGAAGTAGAGCGCCTCGAGCAGATTGGTCTTGCCGGCGCCGTTCGGGCCCGCCACAACGGTGAGGCCCTCGCTGAGCTCGACCTCGGCGAGCTCGTAGTTGCGGAAGTCGCGCAGCTGGATGCGCCTAACCCCAAGGGGGCTGTGCCCCCTTACCTCCGGCTTCGCCGGACTAACCCCCATATACCTAGACGTTTAGACGAATCGGCATGACGAGGTAGCGGAAGCCGGCGTCCTCGTCCCCGGACTGGATCAGGCCGGGACGCAGCGGGCTGATCAGCTTGAGAAGCAGCTCGTCCGACTCGGCGCTCTCCAGCCCCTCGCGGAAGAACTCCGGGTTGAAGCCGATCTCGAGCGTCTCACCGGCAAAGGGCACCGGCAGCGACTCGCTGGCCTCGCCCACGTCCGGGGTCTGCGCCGACACGTCGAGCGTGCCCTCCGAGAAGCGCAGCCGCAGCGGCGCGTTCTTCTGCGCGAGCAGGCCGACGCGGCGAACGACGTCGAGGAGCTCGTCGCGGTTCACCCGCAGCTCATGCTCGTACGCCTCGGGGAGGAGCTGCTGATAGTTCGGGAAGCGGCCCTCGACGAGCCGAGAGGACAGCACGATGTCGTCGACGGTGAAGACGACCTGGTTCTCAAGTGCGGCCACGGCGATGGTCTCGGCGGTGCCGGCCGACGCGATCCGGCCGAGCTCCTGCAAGGTCCTGGCCGGCACGTTCGCCTCGAGCGCTCCGCTCAGCTCGGAGTCGAGCTTGGTCTCCTTGACGCCCAGGCGATACGAGTCCGTGGCGACCATGCGCAGCTCGTTGCCGCTGGCGGTCACGAGCACGCCGGTGAGGTGCGGGCGCGTCTCGTCTCGCGATGCGGCGCGGGCGACGCGGGCGATCGTGTCGACGAAGGCCGCGGCCGGGACGGTGATGCTCCCGTCGGCGGGCGCCTCCGGCAGCTTGGGAAAGTCCTCGGTGGGCAGCGTGCGCAGGTGAAACTTCGCCGGACCTGACACGAGCTCCACATCCTGCTCCGCGCTCCGGTACTCCAGCGTCAGGTCGTCCTTCGGCAACGAGCGGACCACATCGAGGAGGAGCCGCCCGGGGACGACGGCCTGGCCGGGCGTGGAGTCGGTGGTCTCAAGGGCAACGCGGACGCCAAGCTCCATGTCGGTTGCCTGGAGCTCGGCCTTTCCGTCGTCCACGCGGAGGAGGACGCCGGCGAGGGAGGGAACGGGACCGCGGGTGGATGCGCCGCGCACGGCAACGCCGAGGCGAGCGAGGAACGTTTCACGGGAAACGGTGAGCTTCAAAGGATGCTGCCTATCTGGATAGAGGTGATTGGAGGGTGTTGAGAAGTTGATATCCGGGGCGATGCGGCTTGGAGAGTGACATCGCCCATGTGCGGAAGCTGTTGATTCTTCCATTCACAGCGGTCAGGACGAGGGACGGCCCAGTCGGCGGCGCAGGTTGTCAACCGCACTGCGCACAGAGTCGTCGCTGTTGATGGCGGCGCTCACCCGGTTCACGGCGTGCAACACGGTCGTGTGATTGCGCCCGCCGATGCCGCGGCCTATCTCCGGAAGGCTGTGCTCGGTGAGCTCGCGGGCGAGGAACATCGCGACCTGGCGGGCGGTGGCTACGGTCGGCCGCCGGTCGCGTGCCAGGAGCGCCGCTCGTTCGACCCCGAACTCCTGTGCGGCGGCGTCGAGGATCTCGCCGATCCCGCACGCATCCTTGGCGGCGTCCTCGCCGAGCCTCCGCAGCACGTGCCGCACGAGTGCCGGCGTGGTCGGCTCGCTCTTGAGTGACGCGTAGGCGACCACGCGGATGAGCGCCCCCTCGAGCGCACGCACGCTGGTGGTCACGCGGTCGGCGATCTCGGCGATCACCTCGGGCGCCACGTCGAGCTCGTCAAGCCGGGCGCGCTTGGCGAGGATCGCGCGGCGGACCTCGCAGTCGGGGGTGTCGAGCTCGACGACCAGTCCGGAGCCGAAGCGCTCGGTGAGGCGGTCCTCGAGCCCGGGAATGTCCTCAGGCGCGCAATCGGAGGTCATCACGAGCTGGCGACCGGCGTCCAGCAGCGCGTTGAACGTGTGGAAGAACTCCTCCCGCGTACGCGCGCGGCCGGCGAGGAACTGCACGTCGTCGATCAGGACCACGTCCGCGCCGCGGAAGCGTTGCTTGAAGTCGGCCGTGCTCTTGACGCGCACCGCCTCGACGAACTCGCTCGTGAACTCCTCGATCGTGGCGTAGCGCACCTTCAGGCCCGATCCGAAGCGCTCGACGTAGTTGCCGATCGCGTGGAGGAGGTGCGTCTTGCCGATCCCGGGCGAGCCGTGCAGGAAGAGCGGGTTGTAGGAGTGGGCCGGCAGTTCTGCCACGGCCAGGGCGGCCCCGTGGGCGAAGCGGTTGCCGGACCCGATCACGAACTGGTCGAACGTGTACTTCGGGTTCAGCCTGTCGCGCTGGTGGACGACCCCGTTTCCGTTCCCCGCCGCCGCACCGTCCTGGCCATTGCCCTCGCCCGCGGCCGGGGCCTTCCAGTCGTCGCCGACCACCTCGACGGTCGCGCCCGGATCGAAGCGAGCGGCCGCGGCGCGGCGCAACAGCGGCAGATAGCGCTCGGCGACCGACATCCGGATGTGCTCGGGCGCGCGCACGTACACCGTGAGGCCATGCACGCCGGCCAGCTCCAGCGGGTCGATCCAGATGTGGAACTTGAAGTCCGGAGTCTCCCTGCGGAGCTCGTCGCGGATGTCGTCCCAGATCTCGTCGGGCTGTGGTGGCACGGGCTGTCGCGACCCTCCTGAAGGGCCTAGGTCGAATGACTGTGAACGGGGAGGGACGGGCGGGGAGATCGGCCCGGGCGGGGAAATCACGGCGGCCCCCGCCGCCCTCGGCGAGGCGAGTGTACACCTGCCCCAATCGCTCCGAGTGAGGCGCCGGGAGGCGGCTCCGCAAAACGCGAGAAAAGCGTCGCGGGGCCAATCGGACGGGTTGTCCACAGGAATTGCACAGGCGCGTGGTCGTCGATCTTGTACCCTGGCCTGCCAACCCATGAAGCGCACCTATCAGCCCAAGAAGCGCAAGCGCGCCCGCACCCACGGCTTCCGTGCGCGTATGAGAACCCGTGCCGGCCGCGCTCTCCTGAAGCGTCGCCGCGACAAGGGCCGCAAGCGGCTCACCCCTTAGCCGATGGCCGATCGTGCGCGTCGAAAGCGCCGCCGGCTATCCCGCAGCGGCGAGTTCGAGCGCGTGTACCGCGAGGGACGCTCCCATGCGAGCCGTCACCTCGTCGTCTACGCGTTCCCGCGCTCGGCCGACGACGACACCGAGCCGCGCCTGGGCGTCTCGGTGGGCCGCAAGCTCGGCGGCGCCGTTGAGCGCAACCGCATGAAGCGCCTGCTCCGGGAGGCCTTCTGGTCGAACTCCGAGGGCCTGCGCGAGGGGCACGACTTCGTCATCGTGGCCCGTCCCGCGGCCGGTGAGCTGGCGCGCGAGGGAGGCGAGCCGGCGATCGAGGAGGCCCTCCGCACGGTGCTGGCGGAGGCGGGGTTGGCGGCCGGCGAGGAGTCGTCCGCATGAGCGCCGTCCGGTCGATTGCGACGGCGCCGCTGCGCTTCTACCAGCGCGCGATCTCGCCCGCGATCCCGGCCCGCTGCAAGTACCATCCGAGCTGTTCCGAGTACGCCGTGCAGGCGGTCCGCCGCTACGGTGTGCTGCGAGGTGTCGTGCTGGCCGCCTGGCGGTTGCTTCGCTGCAACCCCTGGAGTCACGGCGGCGTCGACTTCGTGGAGGACCAGAAGCTGTTCCGCGCACCGCCCCACGCCCAGCGCTAGCCCATGTACATCGCAAACGTCCTCCAGCCGCTTATCGACGCCTGCCAGTGGATTCTGGAGTTCTGGCACGACCTCGTCGACGAGAACGACGACCTCGCCGGCAGCTGGGGCATCGCGATCATCCTGATGACCTTCACGGTCCGGCTGGTGATCCTGCCGCTCACGTTCAAGGGCGTGAAGTCGATGCAGCGCCTTCAGACGCTGCAGCCCGCGATCAAGCAGATCCAGGAGCGCTACAAGGACGACAAGCAGCGGATGAACCAGGAGGTCATGGCCTTCTACCAGCGGGAGAAGGTCAACCCGCTGAGCTCGTGCTTCCCGTTGCTGCTGCAGATCCCGTTCTTCATCTCGCTCTTCTATCTGCTGCGCTCGGACGAGTTCAAGGCGGACATCGCGGACAACCCGGGCTTCCTCGCGATCGACCACCTTGCGGAGAAGGTCACCGACCCGGTGCTGCTGGGCGTGCTGATCGTCCTCTACGTCGGCACCCAGCTCGCGGCGAGCGCGGTCACCGCGATCAGCGCGGACCCGACGCAGCGCCGGATCATGTTCGCGCTGCCGTTCGTCTTCGTGATCTTCATCATCAACTTCGAGGCGGGCCTGATCCTGTACTGGATCACGACGAACGTCTGGACGATCGGGCAGCAGCTGCTCGTGAAGAAGCTCTATCCGAAGCCCGAGCCACTCGACCCGCGGGATGCGGTCCCCGAGCAGAAACCCGCGCGCGGAAAGCCGGCCACGGCCGCGGCGCTCACCGACGGCGGCTCGGACGCGAAGGCGAAGCCAGCCGCGAAGACGAAGGCGAAGGCGAAGACGCAGGGCTCGGGCGACGGGAACGGCGGGCCGGCCAAGGCGCCCCCGGGCTCGCCGCGCAAGAAGAAGAAGCGCTCCGGGCGGCGGCGCTGACCACGATGTCGGTTAGCGAGGAGCCGAGACCCGAGGAGCTTGTCGCCGAGGCGGAGGGCGAGAGCCTTGGCGAGGCGAAGTGGGCCGCGATGAAGACGCTCGAGGCGCGCTTTCCCGGGCTCACGGCGGACTGCGTCAGCTTCGACGTGGCCGACGACCCGGGCCCGGAGCAGCCCGCGCGCGTGCGCGCGAAGGTGGACGCCGAGGCGTGGCGCGCCGTGGCTGAGGAGATCCCCGAGGAGCCCGCGGAGCGGGTGCGGGCGATCGTGGGGCGCGTGGTCCACGCGCTTGGCCTGCGGGCGACCGTGGACATCGAGGAGAGCGAGGACGAGATCCGCGCCACCGTGAACGGCGACGACCTCGGACTGCTGATCGGGAAGCACGGCTCGACGATCGACGCGCTCCAGCACCTCGTGTTCCGGGCTGCATTCCGCGGATCCGAGGACCGCAAGCAGGTCACGGTCGACGCGGCCGGCTACCGCGAGCGGCGCGCGGCGGCCCTGCACCGCATGGCGGACCGGGCGGCAGCGGAAGCGCTGCAATACGACCGGCCGGTCGAACTCGAGCCGATGCGCGCAATGGAGCGCAAGGTCGTCCACACGTATCTGAGCGAGCGCAGCGATGTGGAGACGCACAGCGAGGGCGACGAGCCCGACCGCCGCCTGGTCGTGAGTCCGGTTGAGCGTTTCTCGTGAAACGCTTGATGCGCTAGTCGCCCGCCACCGCCTGGGAGGCGCCGCGGGCGCCCAGATCGAGCGGATTCTCGAGGCGCTCGCCGCAGAGCCGGACCCGCACACCAGCGTGAGCGAGCCTCAGGCGGCGCTGGAGGTTCACGTCGCGGACAGTCTCAGCGGGTTGGAGGTTTCCGAGCTCGCTCGTGCGCGACGGATCGCTGATATCGGCGCGGGTGCAGGCTTTCCCGGACTCGTTCTGGCGGTGGCCTTGCCTCAAGCCCAGGTTGATCTCGTGGAGTCGGCCGGGCGGAAGACCGCGGTGGTGGACAGGTTGATCCAGGCGGGGAAGGTGTCCAATGCGCGCTCCATAACCACGCGCGCGGAGGAGCTGGGCCGGGTCTCTGCCGAGCTCGGCGGGGGCGCGGGCGCCTACGACGCGGTCACAGCCCGCGCGCTGGGCCCGCTTGCCCTGCTCGTGGAGTACGCGGCGCCGCTGCTGCGCGAGGGTGGCGTGCTGGTTGCGTGGAAGGGCGCGCGCGACGCCGACGAGGAGGCTGCGGCGTGCCGCGGCGGCTGCACAGGTTGGGATGGCGGTGGAGGGTGTGCGCTCGGTCAAGCCGTTCCCGTCGCTCCGAGAACCGCCATCTGCACGTCGTGCACAAGATTTCCGTGACGCCGCCCGGATTTCCGCGCCGAGCCGGGGATGGCGCGCAAGCGGCCGCTGGGGTAGGTCCGCTGCGCTCTGCTCGCCTGCGCGTTGGCTCCCGCCACGCGTCCGACAACGAGCACTGAGGGAGGACCCCGCGCGCATAGCACCCCACCAACGCGCAACGCGCAAAAAGGAACCACCCGTTCGCCCCCGAACGCCTTTCCGACCGGACCGGACCGTACTTTCAGACTCGATGGGCACCGTTCTCGCAGTCGCAAATCAGAAGGGCGGGGTGGGCAAGACCACCACCGCGGTCAACCTCGGCGCCAGCATCGCGGACGCCGGCTACCCCACGCTCCTGGTCGATCTCGACCCGCAGTGCAACGCAACGGTTGCACTTGGGCTGCCGAAGGACGGTGGGCCGAGCGTCTACGACTGCCTCAGCGGAGACCTCACGCTCACCGCCGCGGCGCTTCCGAGTGGCATCGACGGACTCGACGTCGTGCCGTCCACGCCCGACCTTGCCGGCGCCAATGTCGAGCTGCCCCGCATCGCCGGCTCGGAGACGATCCTGCGCGACCGCCTCGGCAGCGTGCGCGACCGCTACCTCTTCACGCTGCTCGACTGTCCGCCCTCGCTGGGGCCGCTCACGGTCAACGCGCTGGTCGCGGCCGACCGCGTGATCGTGCCGGTGCAGACCGAGTACTTCGCGCTCGAGGGGCTCGCCCAGCTGCTCGACACGCTCTCGCTGATCCAGCGTGAGCTGAACCCCAGGCTCACGGTCCTGGGAATGATCCTGACGATGCACGACGGGCGCACGCGGCTCGCGCGTGACGTCGAACGCGAGGTCCGCGAGCACTTCCCATCGCTCGTGTTCGACACCGTGGTCCCTCGCAACGTCCGCCTCGGCGAGGCGCCGAGCTTCGGACTGCCGGTCCTGCGGCACGCGCCCCAGAGTGCCGGCAGCGCGGCCTATCTGAAGCTGGCGAAGGAGGTCGCGGCTCGTGGCTGACGCGCAGCAGCGCGGAATGGGCCGCGGGCTCGAGGCGATCCTGCCGCGCGGCGGCAAGGTCGAGGACGGACTTCGCGAGATTCCGCCGGACCTGATCCAGCCGAACGCGCGCCAACCGCGCCGGACGTTCGACCAGGTGCGACTCGCCGAGCTCGCCGAGTCGATCCGGGCGCGTGGCGTGCTCCAGCCGATCGTCGTGCGTCCGCTCGCCGGGGGGAGCTTCGAGCTCGTCGCGGGGGAGCGCCGGCTGCGCGCTGCGCAGATGGTGGAGCTGGAGACGATCCCGGCGCTGGTGCGCGACACGGACGACTGGGAGCGGCTCGACCTCGCGCTTGCCGAGAACATGGCGCGCGTCGATCTCAACCCGGTCGAGGAGGCGCGCGCGTGCGCCATGCTCGTGGAGGACCTCGGGTTGACGAAGCAGGAGGTGGGGCGCCGGGTGGGCCGCAGCCGCGTGGCGATCTCCAACCTCGTGCGGCTGCTCGAGCTGCCGGAGGATGCCCTGGAGCTGATCGAGCGGGGGGACCTGAGCGAGGGCCACGGCCGGGCGATTCTGCTCTGCAAGGACCACGCCGCCAGGCGACGGCTCGCGCTCGACGCCCGCGACGGAGGCTGGTCGGTGCGCGAGACAGAGCGTCACGCGCGCGCGGCTGAGGGTCAGCCCGAACCCGAGCCGAAGCGGTTCAGGCGCGAGGTGCATCCCGATCTGGCCGAGGCGCTCGCCGCGGCGGAGGACACCCTCTCGGTGGCGTTCGGCCGGCCGGTCAGGGTTCGGCCGCGTGGCGACGGCTGCCGCGTGGAGGTCGACTTCGGCACTCCCGGCGAGGCCGTCGAGCTCGCCGAGCGGATCCTCGCCCGCGCGCAGCTGCGCGCCGTCTGAAAACCGAGGGCCCCCGACCCGGGGGCCCCTGGCACTCGCCTGTTACACCGATTATGGATCACGCCTGACCAACCGGTGCTCCGGGTGCTCGCGATCAACATCGCGGGCGTGCAGACGAACCTGCGGAGGACGATCCGGATCCGGAGGTGAGTGGGCGATCCTGGACTCGAACCAGGGACCTCGTCCTTATCAGAGACGCGCTCTAACCGGCTGAGCTAATCGCCCGGAGAGCGAGGATTGTAGCGTCGGTGTCCGCCCTTCCCTCCCGCTCTAGACTGTCGAACAGCGATGCAGGAGATGGTCATCTACGGCGTCAGCTTCGACATGGTCGGCAAGCAGCCGATCGTGCTTCTGAAGACTCGCGACGGCAACAAGTTCCTCCCAATCTGGATCGGCCACCCCGAGGCGGCGGCCATCCTGATGAAGCTCCAGGGGGCGAACACGCCGCGCCCGATGACCCATGACCTGATCAGCGAGATGCTCTCGGAGCTGGAGGTCAACTGCACGCGCGTGGCCGTGACCGAGCTGCGCGAGAACACCTTCTACGCGGAGGTCACCCTCCAGCTGAACGGCCGCGAGATCGGGATCGACTCGCGCCCCTCCGACGCGCTCGCACTCGCGGTGCGCACCGGCGCGCCGATCTTCGCCGCCGAGGACGTGATCTCCGAGTCCGCCATCGAGTTCGAGCACGAGGTGGAGGACACGGAGGAGGTCGTCGAGAAGTTCAAGGACTTCCTCGACAACGTCACGCCCGAGGACTTCGCGGCCGGCGAGAACGGCGAAGACGAAGAAGAAGATCAGTAGGCGGCGGCGCGCGGCGCCGCCAGCTCCACGATCCGGCTCACGAGCTCGTCGAAGCTGATTCCCGCGGCCTCGGCCGCCTGCGGCAGCAGGCTCGTCTCCGTGAGGCCGGGGATCGGGTTCACCTCGAGCACCGTGAGCTCGCCGTCGCCGTCGAGCATGAGGTCCACCCGGGCGAAGGCCTCGCAGCCGAGCAGCTGGTACGTGCGCAGGGCCAGGTCATGGGCTCGCGCCGTGACATCCGGCGGCAGGTCGGCCGGGCAGATGAAGTCCGTGCGGCCGATCTCGTAGCGTGCCTCGAAGTCGTAGAACCCCTCGTCGCGCGGCACGGCCTCGACCACGGGCAGCGGCTCGCCGTCGAGGATCGACACCGCCAGGTCCCGCCCGTCGACGTAGCGCTCCAGGAGCACGCGCGAGTCGTATGAGAAGGCGGCCACGAGCGCTGCGGGCACGTCCGCGGCGCTGCGGGCGAACTTGATCCCGAGCGCCGACCCTCCGCTGGAGGGCTTCACGACGATCGGGAAGTCGAGCCGCTCCTCGATCGCCGGCAGGGCGTCGGCGGCGCCGAGCTCGCGGAAGGCCGTCTCGCTGAACGCGAAGAACTCGGGGGTCGGGATTCCGGCCTCGAGCATCAGGTGCTTCGCGAGCACCTTGTCGGTGGCGCGCACGCAGGCGACGACGCGCGACCCCGTGTACGGGATGTCGAGGATCTCGAGCAGCTCCTGGACGGTGCCGTCCTCACCATCGCGCCCGTGCATCGCGATGAAGGCCACCTCGGGCGCGGCGTCGCGCAGCCGCTGGATCAGGTCGGCGTCCACATCGATCGCGACCACCTCGTGACCGAGCCGCGTGAGCGCGTCCTCGCTGCGCGCGCCGGAGCGGAGTGACACCTGGCGCTCGAGCGAGCGCCCGCCCTTGAGTACGGCCACGCGGCTCATGAGCCCTTCGCCCTCCGCTCGCGCTCGGAGCGCTCCGGCAGGCGCAGGACGTTGTCATCGACGGGCGTGGGCGCCTCGGCGCGCACGGCGGGCCGCTCTCCCGTGAGCGTGCCGTACAGCTCCACCTGCTCGGTGACCACCTCGCCGATCCGGCGGATGCCCTCGCGGATGTCGTCCTCGTTCGAGCCGGAGAAGTTGAGCCGCATCGCGTTGCGCCCGCGCCCGTCGAGGAACGCCGCCTCGCCCGGAACGAAGGCCACGTTGTCGCGCAGCGCGCGGGCGAGCAGGTCCGTCGTGTCGATGAACTCCGGAAGCGTGGCCCAGATGAACAGCCCGCCGGCAGGCCGCGTCCACTCGGCCTGGCGCGGGAAGTGCTCGGCGAGCGCGTCGAGCATCGTGTCGCGCCGCGCGCGGTACACCTCCGTGAGCGACTCGACGTAGTCGCGCCAGTGACTCTCCTCGAAGTAGGCCTGAACCATCAACTGCGAGAGCGTCGAGGTGCAGAGGTCGGCCGCCTGCTTGCCGAGGTTGATCTTCTCGAGCACCGGCGGCGGCGCCACCACCCAGCCGAGCCGTATCCCCGGCGACAGGATCTTCGAGAACGTGCCGAGGTACATCACGTAGACGCCACCGTCGAGCGACAGCAGCGGGGTCGGCGCGTCGCCCTCGTAGCGCAGCAGTCCGTACGGGTTGTCCTCCAGCACGAGCAGCTCCCGCTCGTGCGCCACCTCCACGAGCCGCCGCCGGCGGGGCTGCGACATGGTCACGCCCGCCGGGTTCTGGAAGCTCGGCACCGTGTAGATGAACTTCGGCCGGCGGCCATCGCGGTCCAGCCTGTCCAGCGTCTCCTCGAGCAGGTCGACACGCATGCCGTCCGCGTCCATGTCCACCTGCACGACGTCGGCCTGGTAGGAGGAGAAGACCGGCACCGCGCCGGGGTAGGTCGGCCCCTCGGCGATCACCACGTCGCCCGGGTCGATCAGCGTCTTCGTGACGAGGTCGATCACCTGCTGGCCGCCGGTCGTGACGATCATGTCCTCGTGGTCCACGCGCATGCCCTCGGCGGCCATCACCTCGGCGATGCAGGCCTTGGTCTCGTCGAGGCCCTCGGTCGGCCCGTACTGGAGCGCCTTCGCACACGACTCGGCCGCGATCCGCTGAGCCACCGCGGCGAAAGTGTCCGGCGGGAAGGTGCTGGTGTCGGGAAGCCCGCCCGCGAGCGAGATCACCTCGGGGCGCGCGGTCACGGCCATCAGGTCGCGCATGGCCGACGACTTCATGACCTTGGTGCGCGACGCGAACAGGCCGGCGTAGCGCTCGATGTCCCGGGAGGTGCTCACGCTCTCCGCGGGCGCGGGGGTAACCTCACGACGCGCAGGGTACCGACCCTCTGATCCGCCCATGAGCCTCTTCCTCGACATCGGCACGGGTGCCGGCCTGGCCTCCGCCACCGGCGTGCGGCCCTACCTGCCGCCGCTGCTCGCCGGAGGCCTGGCACGGGGCGACATCGGGATCGACTTCGACGGCACCGATCTCTGGTGGCTCGAGTCGCCGGCGTTCCTCGCCGGGGTGCTCGCCCTCGGCGTCGTCGGCTTCTTCGTCGAACGCCTGCCCCCTGCCCCGCGAACGCGGGGGATCGGGGGTTCGGCGGCGAACCGCAGGCCGGCGGAGATCTTCGCGGGCGTCATCGGCCTCGTGCTGGGCACGCTGCTGTTCGCGGGAGCGCTCGTACGACAACGGCCAGCCGGCCTGGATCGGGATCGTCTTCGGGCCCCTATGCGCCGCACTCGCGTGGTTCGCGGTCGGCGGCCTGGTGGAGCGCGTGCGAGGCCGGCTCGAACCCGCCCAGGCCGCGCTGGTCACGGCGTACGCGGATGGAACGGCGCTCATCCTTGCCGCAATCGCGGTCTTCGTGCCGCCGCTGGCGTTCCTCGCAATCCCGGGCTTCGTGGTGCTGCTGCTCGGCGGCCGGCGCCGTGAGGGCGAGAAGTACGCCGGCCTGAGGATCCTCCGGTAGTGGAGCGTAAGAAGCTCGTCCTCGCGGTCATCGACTCGCTGAAGCCCGACATGCTCGACCAGGCGGTGGCCGAGGGTCAGGCGCCGGCGCTCGCCGCCCTGCTCGAGTGCGGCACCTACGTGCGCGACTGCATCTCCACGTTCCCCTCCGTGACCCCCGTGGCTTCGGCGGCGATCGCGACCGGGTGCGGGCCCGGCGAGCACCACATTCCGTCCATGAACTGGTTCCACCGCGGCGAGGAGCGGTACGTCGAATACGGGTCGTCGCTTGCCGCCACGCGCGCGTTCGGGGTGGTGCGCTCGTTGTTCGACACGGTCTACAACATGAACCTCGCGCACCTGACCCGCGCCCACAAGACTGTGTTCGAGCACCTCGACGACGCCGGCCTGCGCACGGCCTGCACGACGTACCTGATCTACCGCGGACGCACGCGCCACGACCCGTCGGGCGGCAGCGTCTACCGGCGGATCGCCGAGGCGGCCCAGTTCCGCCACCCGGTCTACGGGGCGCGCGAGCTCTTCTATGCGGACCTGTTCGACTCACGCGACACCGGCTGCACCTCGACCCTCGGGATGCCGGGCCAGCGCGACCGCCACACGGCCTGCGTGGGGGCCTACCTGGTGGAGCACGACCTCTTCGACTTCCTGCTGTTCTCGCTGCCGGACAACGACACCTACTCGCACAAGGTCGGGCCCGATGGGCAGGTGCGCTCGATCGCCGACGCGGACCGCGCCCTCGAGCGGATCATGCACGTGGCCGGCGGCGCCGAGGCCTTTCTCGAGGAGCACGCCGTGATCGTGATGTCGGACCACTCGCAGACCGCGGTCGAGCAGGCGATCAACCTCGCGGAGGTGTTCGAGGACGCGCGGGTGCTCATCCCGGGCGATGTGGCCCCGACCGAGGCCGAGCTGGCAGCCTGCCCCTCGGCCCGCGCGGCGATGGTCTACGCCCTGGACGAGCCGCGCCGCGAGGAGCTCGTGCGGCGCGCGGTGGACACGCTCGCGGAGGTGGACGGCGTCGATCTGATCGTCACACGCGAGGACGGGGAGGCGGTCGTTCGCTCCGGGCGCGGGGAGCTGCGCTTCCGCCCTGACGGCGATCTGGCCGACGCCCGTGGCCGGCGCTGGAGCCTCAAGGGCGAGGAGGCGGCGCTCGAGCTGCACACGGGCCGTGGGGAGGTCGATAGCGACAGCTACCCGGATGCCCTGGGAAGGCTCTGGTCGGCGCTCTCCTCGCCGCACTCGGGCGACGTGCTCGTGTCCGCTGAGCTTGGCTTCGAGTTCATCGACTGGGGCGGAGCCCACCACGTGGGCGGCGGCAGCCACGGCTCGCTTCACAGGGAGGACTCCGAGGGAGTCCTGCTCATGTGCGGGCTTGATGCGCCAGAGCGCCCACATTGGTCGCTTGGCGACGTCACGCCTCTGGTGCTCGAACACTTCGGTGTACCTTTGGCCGCGTGACCGAGGAGGCGAGAGCCGCTATCGCCGAGCGCCCACACGCGGCGCACCTGCGCGTGCGCGCGGGACTGCGCCGGCCGCACAACTGGATGCAGCTGATGAAGTTCTGCGCGGTCGGCGCATCCGGCTACGTGGTGAACCTGTGCGTATTCGCGGCCTTCGTGGAGCTGCTCGACGCCCATCACCTCGTGGCGGCCACGGCCGCGTTCGCCGTCGCCGTGCTCAACAACTTCTGGTGGAACCGTCACTGGACCTTCCGGGCGCGAAACGGCCGTGCCCGCTTCCAGGCGGCCCGCTTCTTCACGGTCAGCGTGGCGGCGTTCGTGGTCGCGGCCGCCGTGCTCGAGCTGCTCGTGAGCGTGGCCGGCGTGGCGGAGCTGCCCGCCCAGGCGCTCGCGATCATCGCCGCGACGCCGCTCAACTTCATCGGGAACAAGATGTGGAGCTTCCGCATCGAGCTCTCGCGAGACTGAGCCTCGGCGCGGCTCTCGTGCTCCTCGCGGCCCTGCTGGCCGCCGCGGGCGCACCAGCCAGCGCGTACGCGGTCGATCCCGAGCGGCCGCAGTCTGAGACCAAGCCGCCGCGCTTCTTCGAGCACAGCGCGCGCGAGGTCGAGCGGATCGCATCACGCGCCGACAAGGTGCGCGAGGCGCGCCGCGACGGGCCGCTGGACCCGACCGCGTACACGAAGGGCATCGGCCGCTGGCAGGTGAGCTTCTTCCGCGACCGGCGCGAGGTGGTGCAGGTCCAGGTGGACGACCGCAGCGGAGCCGTGCTCGAGCAGTGGTCGGGCGACCAGGTGGCCTGGACGATGGCTCGCGGTTATCCGGGCGCCTTTGGCCGCAAGCTGAACGCGCCGTACGTGTGGATCCCGCTGTGCGTGCTGTTCCTCGCGCCGTTCATCGACGTGCGCCGCCCGCTGCGGCTTCTGCACCTGGACCTGCTCGTGCTGCTCGCGTTCGGCGTGTCGCACGTGTTCTTCAATCGAGGCGAGATCGGGTTGTCGACACCGCTCGTGTACCCCGTGCTCCTCTACCTGCTCGCCCGGGTCCTCTCCGCCGGATTCCGCCCCCGCCAGGGGGCGGGCCCACTGGTGCCGCACGCGCCGCTCGTGCTTCTCGTCGTCGGGCTCGTGTTCCTGGGTGCCTTCCGGCTGGGATTGAACGTGGCCGACTCCAATGTGATCGACGTGGGCTACGCCGGTGTGGTGGGGGCGGACCGGATCGTGGACGGCAACCAGCTCTATGGGGAGGGCTTCTCCACGGACGTCGAGCGCGGCGACACATACGGCCCGGTCAACTACCTGCTCTACGTGCCGTTCGAGCAGGCGCTGCCCTGGAGCGGCCGCTGGGATGACCTCCCCGCGGCGCACGGCGCCGCCATCAGCTTCGACCTGCTCGTGATCGCCGGCCTGCTGCTGCTCGGAAGGCGGCTGCGGCGCGGCCCCGATGGCACAGCGCTCGGCGTGGCGCTCGCATACGGGTGGGTGGCGTACCCGTACACCGCCTTCGCGCTCGAGTCGAACTCCAATGACTCGCTCGTGGCGCTCGGCTGCGTGGCGGCGTTGCTCGCCGCGAGCCACGCGCGCGACTACGCAGCAGGGCTCTGGACCGGTGTGGCCCTAGGGCTCGCCACCGCGGCGAAGTTCGTGACGCTGGCGCTGGCGCCGCTGTTCGCACGGCGAGAGCCGCTCGTGTTCGCGGCCGCGCTGTTGCTGGTGCTCGTGGCCGCGGTCGCCCCGTTCGTGCCGGACGGCGGGCTGCGCGAGCTCTACGACCGCACGATCGGATACCAGGCGAGTCGCCCGTCGCCCTTCAGCATCTGGGGCCAGGTGGATTCGCTCGGCTGGCTTCAGACGGCGGTCAAGGTGGCCGCGGCGGGCCTCGCGCTGCTCGTCGCGATGGTGCCGAGGCGAGTTGACCTGCGCCAGACCGCGGCGCTCGGAGCGGGCGTGCTGATCGCGGTCCAGCTCGCGGCCACGCACTGGTTCTACCTGTATGTCGTCTGGTTCGTGCCGTTTGTCTTCGTGGCGCTGTTCGCGGCTCATGCGCGGACCCTGCGCGAGCCGGCCGCCGAGCCCGCGGCGGAGTACGAGCCCGCGCTCGCATGAGGGGAGCCGCCCTCGCCCTGCTCATGGCCGGGTGGGCGCTCACGCTCTGGGTCGCGCCGTGGTCGGACGAGAGCGTGAACGACCTGTTGGTGTACCGCGGCTTCGTCGAGCCGCTGCTGGAGGGGGCGCTGCCCTACCGCGATTTCGCGTTCGAGTACCCGCCGCTCGCGGCGCCGGCGATCGCCCTGCCGGGCCTGCTCGGCACCGGAGAGGAAAGCTTCCGCTGGGCATTCGCGATCTGGACCCTGACGGCAGCGGCGGCCGTGGTGCTGCTCTGCGGCGCCCTGGCGCGGGCAACCGGCGGCGATCCGCGTCGCGCCATGCTCGCGGCAGCGCTGATGCCGCTCCTCTGCGGTGCGCTCGTGCGCACCCACTTCGATCTCTTCCCGGTCGCCATTCTGCTCGGCGGGCTGCTGCTCCTCTGCCGCGACCGGCCGCGTGCCGGGCTGGCCGTGCTCGGCCTCGGAGCGATGACGAAGCTGTTCCCGCTCGTGGCCGTGCCGGTGGCACTCGCGTGGCTCGTGGCACGCGGACGGCGCCGCGAGGCGTGGCAGGGCGCCCTCGCGTGCACGGCGACGATCGCGGCCGTGGCGCTGTTCGCCATCGCCTCGTCGCCCGACGGCGCGGTGGACGCCGTTCGCTACCACCTGGACCGGCCTGTGCAGATCGAGAGCTCGCCGGCGCTGGTCGTGCTCGGACTGGACGCCGCCGGCGCCGGCGAAGCGGTGAGCGTGTCGAGCCATCGCTCCGACGGGCTCCTGCATGACGCCGCCGGCGCGGTCTCCGCGCTGTTCGCCGGCGTGCTGGTCGGGCTCGTGGTCCTGCTGGCGGCCAGGGTGGGCCGTACGCCGCGAGAGCTCGTGCTTGCGAGCCTTGCGGGCACGATTGCCTTCGCACTGTTCGGCAAGGTGCTCTCGCCGCAGTTCGTGATCTGGACGTTGCCCCTGGGCGCGCTGGCGTTCGCCTGGCGGAGCTACGCGCTCGCCGCGGCCATCGCGGCTGCCGCCCTCCTGACCCAGATCGAGTTTCCCGCTCACTACTTCGACGTGGTCGAGCGCGAGCCGCTCGCGCTGGCGCTCGTGGCGCTCCGTAACGCGGCCCTGCTCGCCGCGCTCGTGCTCGCGCTGCGCGAGCTACAGCCGCGCGGGCAGGAGCAGCTGCTCGATCGCCGTCGCGCGACCCTCGCCGTCAGCGTCGATTAGGACCGCGTTCAGCCACGGGTTCTCGTCCGCGGTCTCGAAGCGCACGTTGGTGAGCTTGATGAAGCGCTCGAGTGCCTGCTCGCGCTTCACCCCGATCACGCCGTCGCGCGAACCGGTCATCCCGACGTCGGTCACGTAGGCGGTTCCTCCCGGCAGCACGCGGGCGTCGGCGGTCGGCACGTGCGTGTGGGTGCCCACGCAGGCGGTGACCCGCCCGTCGAGATGCCAGCCCATCGCCACCTTCTCGCTGGTGGCCTCGGCGTGCATGTCCACCAGCACGGCGTCGGCCCGGTCGCGCAGCTCGGCGAGCGCTGCGTCGACCTCCGCGAACGGTGAGCGGACCGCCTCGAGGTACAGGAGGCCCGACAGGTTCACCACCCCGAGCCGCATGCCGTCGCGCTCGACGACGGTGAAGCCGCGGCCCGGGCTGCCCTTCGGGTAGTTCGCGGGCCGCACGACACGCTCCTCGCGGTCGAGGTACTCGTAGACCTCGCGATGGCGGTAGGCATGGTTGCCGAGCGTGATCGCGTCGGCGCCCGTCTCGAGCAGCTCTCGCGCCGTCTTCTCGGTCACGCCCACGCCGCCCGCCGAGTTCTCGCCGTTCACGATCACGAAGTCGGGTTGATGGGCGTCGCGGATTCCCGGCAGCAGCGCGGCGAGCGTTCGCCGGCCTATGCCACCCACCACGTCGCCGACGAATAGGAGCTTCACCGTGAGCGATTCTGCCAATCTGCGCGCGGTGGAGACAATGACCGTCACCCTCGCGGCCGAGGGCCTGGTCAAGCGTTACGGCGATCGGGTTGCGCTGCGGGGCGTGTCGCTGTCGGCGAGACCGGGCGAGCTGATGGCGATCATCGGCCCGAACGGGGCCGGCAAGACCACGCTGCTGTCGATCCTCGCCGGCATCCACCGCCCGGACGAGGGCTCGATCACCGTGGCCCCCGCGGGGGTCGGCTGGGTGCCGCAGCAGGCCGGCGTCTACAACAAGCTCACGGTCGAGGAGAACCTCTCTCTGTTCGCTCGCCTGGAGCGCTGCCCGGACCCCGGGGCGACGGTAGAGCGCATGCTCGAGCTCAGTGACCTGGGCGACCGCGCCGGGGACCAGGTGGGAACGCTGTCCGGCGGCAACAAGCAGCGCGTGAGCATCGCCATCGGCCTGCTCGCCGAGCCGGACGTGCTGCTCCTCGACGAGCCGAGTGCCGCACTCGACCCGCGCCAGCGCGCGCGGCTATGGGAGTTCATCCTGCGGCTCGCGGGCGAGGGCACAACCGTCATCTACGCGACGCACAACATCCAGGAGGCGGACCGCTACGCCAACCAGCTGATCGTGCTCGCCGACGGCGAGCTGCTCTTCGACGGCGCGCCTCAGGCGCTGGAGCGCGAGGTGGGCACCACCGGTCTCGACTTCGAGGAGGCGTTCGTGGAGTTCCTCCACCGGCGCGGCCACTGATGCGCTGGCTGCTCCTAAAGGACCTCCGCATCCTGGGCCGCTCGCCGCTCCTGGTGGCGCTCCTGGTGCTGTATCCGGTCGTGATCGCGGTGCTGATCGGATTCGCGCTGTCGCGCGGGCCGGACAAGCCCGAGGTGGCCTTCTACAACGGCCTCGAGGGCCGCTCCGCCGTGGTGGAGCTCGGCGGCGACCGTATCGACCTCGCCTCCGAGGGCGAGCGCCTGTTCGACGCCATCGATCCGGTCCGGGTCGGCAGCAGGAAGGAGGCGATCCAGAAGGTCAGGGACGGCGAGGTGCTCGGCGCGCTGATCATCCCGAGTGATCTCGCGACGAACATCCAGTCGTCGCTCGAGCCGGGGACCGTCGAGGTCTACTACAACGCCGAGGACCCGGCCAAGCGCCAGTTCGTGGAGAACACCATCAAGGCGCAGGTGCAGTCTGCGAACGCCGCGCTCACGAAGCGTGTCGCCGAGGAGGCGCTGCGGCTCCTCGAACTGATCAGCACGGGCGGCGAGTACTCCTTCCTCGGGCAGAGCTTCGACGTGCTCGGCCTCCAGCGTGCCGAGCAGATCCTGGCCCAGACGAAGGCCGAGCTCCCGGCCGGCTCGCCCGACCGAGCCGAGCTCGAGCGCGTGATCGCCTTCGGCAGGCTCGCGCGCGAGAACCTCTCCTTCTCCGATGACGTGCTCGCGGTCGTGGGCGAGCCGATTCGCGTGAAGGCCAGGGCGCTCGAGGGCGGCAGCACGTCGCTCAGCTCATTCGCGGTGGCGCTGGCCGTGGCGGTCTCGCTGATGTTCATCACGCTGCTGCTGGCGGCCGGAACGCTGGCGCTCGAGCGCGAGGAGAATGCCTTCTCACGGCTGGTCAGAGGACTGGTGTCGAGGACCGGCCTGCTGGTGGAGAAGGCTGGGCTCGCCGCCGTTTGCTCGGTCGCCGTGTGCCTGCTGATGATGGGGGGACTGGGGCTGTTCGTGGAGCTCGACTGGGGTCGCTTCCCGCTCTGGCTGGCCGCGCTCGTGGTGGGCGCGCTGGCGTTCGCCGCGCTCGGCCTCGCTATCGGCGCGCTTACGCCTGACGTCCGAGCGGCGTCGCTGCTCGCGTTCATGCTCTGCCTGCCGCTGGCCTTCCTGGCGCTCGTGCCCTCGGGTGCCGTGGCGCCGGCGCTCTACGACGTGATCCGCGCGGTGTCGGCGGCCTTCCCGTTCAAGCCCACTCTCGACGCGCTCGACGCCGCGCTCAACGACGCAGGCGGCATCGGCGGCCCGCTGCTGCACCTGGCCGGCCTCACGCTGGCCTTCGGCGCGCTGGGGCGGCTTGCGCTGCAGCGCTTCGCATGACCCGTGAGGAGATCATCCGCACCGCGTATGAGGCGTGGAGCCGCCGCGACATCGACGCGCTTCTGGCGGTGGTGCACCCTGACAGCGAGGCTCGCCCGATCCTTGGAGCCAACATCGGCACGAGCGTGTACCTGGGGCATGATGGGTTGCGGGAGTGGTTCCGCGACCTTCACCAGGAGTGGGAGACCTTCGAGACCCGCGTCACACGGATCGACGAGCGCCGCGACAGGGTGCTGTGCACGCTTGCGGTGCACGCCCGCGGGCGGGCGAGCGGCGTCGTAATCGACGCTGATCTGTACCACTTGCTGGACATACGCGACGGCTTCATACAGCGCCTTGAGGCGTTCCAGGATCACGAGGCCGCGATGAAGGCGCTCGAGGCCACCTAGACTGAACTGTCGAATGGCCTTCCCGGCGACACGACTGCGGCGCCTGCGCAAGACCGGCGTGCTGCGCGACCTCGTACGCGAGACGCGTCTCTCGCCCGCCGACCTCGTCTACCCGATGTTCGTGCAGCTCGGTGAGGGCCGCACGCCCATCGACGCCATGCCCGGGATCGAGCGGATGTCGATCTCCCACACGGTTGAGGAGGCCGGCGAGGCGCACGCGCTCGGAATCCCGGCCGTTCTCCTGTTCGGGGTGCCCGCCGAGAAGGACGAGCAGGCCTCGGGCGCGTACGACGACGAGGGCGTCGTGCAGCTCGCGGTGCGCGCTCTGAAGGAGGCCCACCCCGAGCTCGTCGTGATCACCGACGTATGTCTGTGCGGCTACACCTCGCACGGCCACTGCGGCGTCGTGCTCGAGGACGGCACGGTGGACAACGACCTGAGCCTCGAGCTGCTGGCGAAGACGGCGATCTCGCACGCCCGCGCGGGTGCCGACGCCGTGGCGCCGAGCGACATGATGGATGGCCGCGTCGGTGCGCTCCGCGTCGCAGCTCGACGCCGAGGGCCACAAGGACCTTCCGATCGTGGCCTACTCGGCGAAGTTCGCCTCTGCGTTCTACGGCCCATTCCGCGAGGCCGCGGACTCGGCACCGTCGTTCGGCGACCGCCGCAGCTACCAGATGGATCCGGCCAACGCGGACGAGGCGGTTCGCGAGGCGCTGCTCGACGTGGAGGAGGGCGCCGACATGGTGATGGTCAAGCCGGCGCTGCCCTATCTCGACGTGATCCGGCGCGTGAAGGAAGCCACGCGCGTACCGGTGGCGGCCTACAACGTGAGCGGCGAGTACTCGATGGTCAAGGCCGCCGCGGCCGCGGGGTACCTGGACGAGGAGGCAACGGTGCTCGAGACGCTCACCGCGATTCGCCGAGCCGGCGCCGACGTCGTGATCACCTACCACGCGAAGGATGTGGCCCGATGGCTCAGCCGGTAGCGAAGGTTCGGAGCCGAAAGGACGGGTCGGCGGTCCCGCTCGACGAGCTCGATCGCAAGCTCCTCAACCTGCTCCAGGGCAGCTTCCCGATCGCCGCGCGCCCCTACGCGCACGTGGCGGAGCTGGCCGGAGTGCCCGAGGAGGAGGTTCTGGGCCGAACCAAGCGTCTGCTGGACGAGCGCATCATCCGCGAGATCACGCCGATCTTCGACACGCGCGTGCTCGGTTACAGCTCGATGCTGGTGGCGGCCAGGGTCGATCCGGAGAACCCGTGGCGGGCGGCCAAGATCATCAACTCGCACCCCGGCGTCTCGCACAACTACCTGCGCGACCACGACTTCAACCTCTGGTTCACGATCGCGACGGAGCCGGACTCAGCCCTGGGCCTCGACGGCACGCTCGAGCTGCTCGAGCGGCTCACGGGCGCCGAGTCGGTCCGCCAGCTGCCGACGCTGCGGCTCTTCAAGATCCGTATGGACCTGGAGATGGAGCAGGGCACCGAGGTACTCGCGGCGGCGGCTGAGGCGGTCGACTACCGGGAGCCCGAGGCGATCGAGCTCTCGGAGCTCGACTACGCCGTGATACGCGCGACGCAGGGACCGATGGAGGTGGTGTCCGAGCCGTTCGCGGCCGCCGGCAGCCGAACTCGGCGTGCCGCAGCAGGAGCTGTTCGCGCACCTCGAGTCGATGCGCGAGCGGCGCGCGCTCCGGCGGGTGGCCGCGATCCTGTTCCACCGTCGCGCCGGCTTCTCGGCGAACGGCATGGGCGTGTGGAAGGTGCCGGAGGAGCGCATCATCGAGCTGGGTCCGCGGATGGCCTCGTTCCGGGGCATCTCGCACTGCTACCAGCGGCCCACCTACGCCGACTGGCCCTACTCGGTCTTCACCATGGCGCACGGGCGCTCGAAGGAGGAGTGCGACGCGATCCTCGACTCGATCGCAGAGGACACCGGCATCGACGAACGCCGCACGCTCTACTCCTCGACCGAGTTCAAGAAGGTCCGCCTGCGCTACTTCACGGACGAGCACAAGCGGTGGGAAGCGGAGCACGCGTAGCTGCTGGCCGCTCGGCCGCTGCCTACGCGCGGGCCGTCCAGCTCCTGCCCGGTGGCGTGAACTCTCCCGTCCGGGCGATGCGCTCGATCGGGCGCGACCCGATCTTCGTCGCGCGCGGCGAGCGGGCCGAGCTGATCGACGTGGACGGCAACCGCTACGTGGACTGGGTCATGTCCTGGGGCCCGCTGATCGCCGGTCACGCCCATCCGGAGGTGGTGGAGGCGGTGACCACGGCCGCGGCGGCGGGCACCAGCTTCGGGGCGCCCACCGAGGCCGAGGTCGACCTCGCCGCTGCGGTGGTGGCGCGCGTGCCCTCGGCGGAGATGGTGCGCATGACCTCGTCGGGCACCGAGGCATCCATGAGCGCGATCAGGCTGGCACGCGCGGTCACCGGCCGCGACCCGATCGTGAAGTTCGCCGGCGCCTACCACGGCCACGTGGACGGATTGCTGGCCGACGCGGGCTCGGGACTCGCCACGCAGGGCATCCCGGCGAGCCCGGGGGTCACGGCTGCGCAGGCGGCGGACACGGTGATCGTCGATTGGAACGCCGAGCTCCCCGACCTGTCCCCGGCGGCGGTCATCTGCGAGCCGTATCCGGCGAACATGGGCCTCGTCCCACCCGACGCCGGCTTCCTCCAGGGCGCTGCGCGACTACGCGGACAGGACGGGAGCGCTGCTGATCTTCGACGAGGTGATCACGGGCTTCCGGGTCGCGCCGCGGGGGAGTGCAGGAGCGCGACGGCGTGATCGCCGGACCTGACCATCCTCGGAAAGGTGATCGGCGGCGGCCTGCCGGCGGCCGCGTATGCGGGCCGGCGCGAGCTGATGGAGCGGATCGCGCCCGCCGGCGACGTCTACCAGGCCGGCACCCTGTCGGGCAACCCACTGGCGACCGCCGCGGGGCTCGCCACGCTGCAACCTGCTGGACGAGTCCGCATATGCGGAGCTCGATCGGCTCACGCGGGCACTTGCGGAGGGCATCGAGGGCGTGGCACGGGAGGCGGGAGTCGACCGCATGCGTCGCCTGGACCACGGGCCTCCTCACCCTCTTCTTCGCAGAGCGTCCGCCGCGCAACTACGAGGAGGCGAAGGCGTGCGACCTCGAGGCCCACGCGGCCTTCTGCCGCGGCATGCTGGATCGCGGCGTCTACCTGCCCCCGTCGCAGTTCGAGGCCTGGTTCCCCTCGCTCGCGCACGGCGACGAGCACGTGGAGCGGACGCTTGCGGCCGCGCGCGCCGTGTTCGCCGAGCTCATGAGCAGGCTCACGCGAGGTAATCGAGGCCGCCGACCCGGCGCTCGCGCCGTACGCGGTGAAGGAGCCCGGCCCCGCCCGCTTCAGCGGAAGCGACGGCGTGCGCGGCTTCGTGCTCGAGGCGGTCTACGAGGGCTACCTGATGCACTACGGCGAGCCACGGGCCTTCACCGGCATGGACGACGACCTGAGGCTGCTGGCCGGCGACGCCCTGTACGCGCTCGGCCTGGCCCGGCTCGCGGAAAGCGGCGACCTCGAGGCCGTGGCGGTGCTCTCGGATCTGATCTCCGCGTCGGCTCAGGCCCAGGCCGAGGGGCGCCCGGCGGACGCCGAGGCGCTCTGGGAGTCGAGTTCAGACGCTCTCGTGGGGCTGTCGCCCCCCGGCCCGCCGCGATAGGCTCCCGCGTCCGCCCGGTCCGGAACCCGCTCGTGCGCTCCGTAACCATGTTGGCATTACCGGTCGCTGGGCGGAAGAATCCCTAGCTCAACCGTGGCCGAGTCACCTAAGAAGTACGACAAGCAATCCCGCTACACCGAGGGTCGCGTGGATTGCAGGCGCATTCGAGGGTGAGACGGTCACCCGCCGTCGCCTCATGGAGGGCACCGCGCTGGCGGCCGGCGGCATCGCCACGATGGCCTTCCTGTTGCCGGGCCTCGGCTTCGCGCTCGGCCCGATCTTCGAGGACACGAATCCCACTATCTGGCAGGACGTGGGCCCCGAGGGGGACTTCAACGACCAGAGCTACGTCCCGCGCGTCACCAACATCGATCCCGAGATCGGGGACGCCGGCAAGACGACGGTCTACGTCCGCAAGTTCAACGACGGCCAGGACAAGGTCATCGAGGGGCAGGATCCGCAGCCCTACGTCGTGATCTCCACCCGCTGCGCCCATCTGGGCTGCCCCGTGCGCTACATCCAGGCGTCGCAGAAGTTCGTCTGCCCGTGCCACGGCGGCGTGTACGGCTTCCAGGGCGACGTCGAGGGCGGCCCGCCGGTGCGCCCCCTCGACCGGTTCTACACCCGGGTCACAAACGGGCGCGTGGAGGTCGGGGACCGCTTCTCGCTGAACTCCGAGCTCGAGCGCTTTGCGCCGCGCGACCCGTCGAACCATCTCGACGGCCTCTGGCAGTACCTCTACCCGTCGAGGCCGACCACATGACCCCGCCCCTGCCAAAGGCGCTCCGGCGCAGCCCGTCACGGCCAGGGCAGGGCAGAACGCAACGGCAAGAACGGCAAGAACGGAGCCCCGGCCACCAAGCCGACGCCGAAGGAGCAGGCGGTCGAGGGCGCGGCGAGCGTCGTCGGCTGGCTCGACGAGCGCACCGGCGCCAGCCCCTTCTTGCGCGGCTTCCTTTATCGCAAGGTCCCGAAGGGGACCAACTGGTACTACACGCTCGGCACCGCCACGATGTTCGCCTTCCTCTCACAGGCGGTCACGGGCGTCTTCCTGGCGATGTACTACGAGCCGGACGCGACGCGCGCCTACGAGTCGGCGTCCCGCATCACGAACGAGGTGTTCCTCGGCGAGTTCGTACGCGGCATGCACAAATGGGGCTCGACCGTGATGATCATCCTGATCTTCATCCACATGGGGAGGGTGTTCTTCTTCGGCGCGTACAAGTACCCGCGCGAGCTGAACTGGGTGATCGGCGTCGTGCTGCTCGTGCTCACGCTGCTGATGGGCCTCACGGGATACCTGCTGCCGTTCGACCAGCGCTCCTTCTGGGCGACCGTCGTGGCGGTGAACCTGAACTCCTCCGGCCCGATCGTCGGTCCCTACCTGGCCGACTTCCTGCGCGTGGGCTCCGAGTTCGGGCCAACCACGATCGCCCGCTTCTACTCGCTGCACATGCTTCTGGTGCCTCTGCTGATCGCCGCGCTGATCGGCGCCCACCTCTACCTGGTGGCCAAGCTCGGCACGACCGCGCCGCCGTGGCTCAAGGCTGAGAAGAAGGACCTCCTCAAGGAAGAGGTCTAGCCCGTGGATAAGCGCGAGAAGGAGCAGTACCTCCGCGAGTACTCGATCCTGAAGAACCAGGGCAAGCCGTTCTTCCCGTACGCGGTCGCCAAGGACTCGATCATGGCGTGCGTCGTCCTCGCGGTGATCATCATGATGTCGATCCTGTTCGGGGCCGAACTGGGCCCGAAGGCGGATCCAACCACCACCACCTACACGCCGCGCCCCGAGTGGTACTTCTTCTTCCTGTTCGAGCTGCTGCGCGTGGTGAAGCCGCCGGAGCTTGTGTTCCTGGCCACGATCGGCATCCCCACGGTCTGCCTCGTGCTGCTGCTCCTGCTGCCGTTCATCGACCGCAACCCGGAGCGCCACCCGCTGCGGCGGCCGATCGCCATGACGGCCGGCATCGCCACGATCGCTGCGATGGCCTACCTGACCATCCTCGGCGCGCTCGCCGGTTCGCCGACCGAGATCGACCAGCCCGCGCCGCCGGGTCTCGAGAAGGGGCAGGAGATCACGGCCTCGTCGGGTTGCCTCGGCTGCCACAAGATCGGCGAGAACGGCAACACGCTGGGGCCGAACCTCACCGAGGTCGGTTCGCGGCTCGGCAAGGACGCGATCGCGCGGACGCTCGTGAATCCCACTTCGCCGATGCCGTCCTACCGGCAGCTCCAGCAGGAGCAACCCCAGCAGTTCAACCAGCTCGTCGAGTACGTCGCCTCGCTCCGGGGCGAGTGACCGGGCACGCATGAGCGGGGGCACCCCCGAGTCGGGCACGCTGCCCGACACCCAGGTCAGGGCGATGTTCGACAGGATCGCCCGTGTCTACGACCGCATGAACTCGGTCATGACGGCGGGGATGCACCACCGTTGGCGCGAGCGGGCGGTGGACCTCGCTCAGGTGGGCCCGGGCTCGCGCGCGCTCGACGTGGCCACCGGCACGGGTGACCTCGCGGTCGAGCTCGCGCGCCGGGGCGCGGAGGTCACCGGGCTCGACTTCGCGCCGGCGATGCTCGAGATCGCCCGCGAGAAGGCGCCCGGCCTCAGGTTCGAGGAGGGCGACGCACTCGCGCTCGCCCACCCCGACGGCGCGTTCGACGCGGTCACCGTCGGTTTCGGCGCACGCAACTTCGGCGACCTGGACCGCGGGCTCGCCGAGCTGGCGCGTGTGGCCAAGCCGGGCGGGCGCGTGGTGGTGCTCGAGATCACCACGCCGCAGAAGCCGCCGCTGTCGTGGTTCTTCAGGGCGTGGTTCGACACCGTGGTCCCGGCGCTGGGGCGCTTCGCGGGCGACCCGGACGCCTACACCTACCTCCCGAGCAGCGTCCGGCGCTTCCCCGCCCCCGAGGAGCTGGCCGCCCGGATGGTCGCCACGGGTCTTGAGGACGTGCGCTGGGTCCTGACGGCCGGGGGAATCATCGCGATCCACGCGGGGACAAAGCGGTGAACACCGCGCAGGCCCAGCTCGGGGCGGTGCTGTCCGCCGGCGGCCCGTCGCTGGCGCGCCTGCTCGAGCGCACCGAGGCCCGGCTGGCGGCGGTGGCCGAGAGCCACGGCGCCGCGCTCGGGGTGCACGCCGCCGGCACCCTCGCGGCGGGTGGCAAGCGCCTGCGGCCCGTGCTGGTGTTCCTGTGCGGGGACGGCGAGCACGATCGGCTGGTGGCCGCCGGCGCGGCGGTGGAGCTTCTCCACATGGCAACGCTCGTGCACGACGACGTGCTCGACGCCGCGGAGTTGCGCCGCGGCCGGCCCACCGTGTTTGCCGCGGGGGGCCGCTCCGCGGCCACGGCCACCGGCGACCTCCTCTTCTCGCGGGCCTTCGCCGAGCTCGCGGCCACCGGCAGCGAGGACGCGGTGCGAGCCCTCTCGACCGCCTCGTCCGCGCTCGCCCGCGGGGAGCTGATGCAGCGTGCTGACGCCTGGGGAGAGGGCGTCACGCCCGAGCGCTACCTGGAGCGCTGCCGCCTGAAGACGGCCAGCCTGTTCGAGGCGTCGTGCCGGCTGGGTGCCGTGTTCGGTGGTCGCCCCGACCTGGCCCAGGCGCTGGGGCAGTTCGGTGAGCGCCTCGGGGTGGCATTCCAGATGCTCGACGATGTCCTGGACGTATCGGGGCCGGCCGAGCGCACCGGGAAGCCGCGCGGAGCGGACCTCCTCGACGGCACCGTGACGCTCCCGCTCATACTCGCCCGCCGCCAGGATCCGAAGCTCCCCGGCGAGGTCACGACCCCGCAACAGGCGGAGGCGGTGTGCGAGCGAATCGCGGCCACCGGCGCACTGGACGAAGCTCGGGCGCAGGCCCTCGCCCACGTGAACGCCGCGAAGGAAGCCCTCGACGGCCTCCAGCTGTCAGGACAGCGCACGCACGCACTCCACCTGGTGGCGGACGGCGTCGTGGAGCGCTACGCGTAGGGCGCACTGAGGCCGGCCGGACGAAGCCGAGGCCTAGAAGTCTTCGGGCAGGATCGCGCCGGCTGTGAGGGCGCCTGCGAAGCGCTCGATCTCGTCAGCCATGTTGGCGCGCATGAGGCGCTTGTAGTCGCGGGCCAGAGCATCGGCACCGCGGTCGAGCTCCTCGTCGAACAGCTCGACGTTGTCCTGGGTGAAGACACCCTCACGGAACACGTCGCAGTTCGGGCAGTGGAGCAGCACGCTCCAGTTCTCCGGCCCGGCCTCTTCCCACTGAACGGGGTAGACGAGCTCGGAGTCGCATTCGACGCAGATGTGGAGATCCTGAACGACCTCAGCAGCGGGGGGCGCGGGCGTCTGAAGCTCCGCGGCCTGCGCGTCGTCGGCGAAGTAGACGACCTCGATCGTCTTTCCGCTGGGAAGCGTGACGCGCTTGGTGAAGTGGGTCTGTTCCCCGTTGCTTTCCATCTCTCTCATCCTCTGCTCCCTGTATCGGAAGTGGGGGGATGAACTTGATAAGAAATTCACGGTGTTTCCGGCTTCGTGCCGGAAGCGTCCGCGGGACCGCCTTCGTAGCGGGACTCCGTGGCCTCCACCTGGCCGTGGTAATGGCTTCCGAGGTCGGGATGGCCGTAGGGTCGCTCGGCCGCGCGATCGAGCGCCATGAAGGACAGCTGGGCGATCGGCTTGCCGGGCCAGAGGATGATCGGCACGCGCGTGAGGTTGGTGATCTCGAGGGTGAGAGTGCCGCTGAAGCCGGGGTCGACGAACCCCGCCGTGGCGTGCACGATCAAACCCAGGCGCCCGAGGCTCGACTTGCCCTCGATACGAGCCACGATGTCATCGGGCAGCTCGACCCACTCCACCGTGCTTCCCAGCACGAACTCGCCCGGGTGGATCACGAAGGAGGCCGTGTCCTCGATCTGAACGTGCTCGGTGACTCCGGTGGGCGGCTCGGCGAGGTCGATCGCGGGCAGCCGGTGGTTGTGGAAGACCCGAAACGACGTGCCAAGTCTGAGATCCACGCTGGCCGGCTGGACCATCGTGGGATCCCAGGGACGGATCTTGATCCGCTCCTCCTCGACGAGGCGGCGGATCGTGCCGTCTGACAGAACGGAGCTGATCACCAGGGCATCCTCGCAACTCATCCTGCCGGAAGCAGGCACCCCAGCTACCATGGGCTGTACCCATGTGGACTCCAGGGCCCCTAGAGATCATCGTCGTCCTAGTCATCGTGCTGATCGTTTTCGGCCCGAAGCGGCTGCCAGACCTGGGCCGTTCGCTGGGTCGCGGCATGCGCGAGTTCAAGGACTCGGTGACCGGCAAGGACAAGGACGAGCTGCCCGAGGCCTCCCCCGCGGAGAAGCCCGAGCCGACGACGGTCTCGGCCGAGCCGACGACGGTCACGCCGGCCAGCGAGCAGAAGTCCTAGCCGCAGGAGCCGCGTAGCGCGTGCGGCGGATTCGGCCGATCTCTCACGAGGACCGGCTCTCGGTCGTCGACCATCTCGACGAGCTGCGCAGCAGGCTGATCGTCAGCGCCCTCGCGTTCGTGGTGGCGTGGGGCCTCACGGCCTGGCAGAACGATTTGGTGCTGGAGATCATGAACGCGCCGTTGCCGGACGGTCCTCGCGGGAAGCAGATCGAGCCGATCACGCTGGGCCCGGCGGAGGCCTTCTACACAACGATCACGAACGCTGCGTACTTCGCCCTGCTGCTGGCGCTCCCGGTGATCCTCTACCAGATCTACGCGTTCCTCCTGCCGGCCTTCAGCCCGAAGGAGCGGCGGGTCGTCACGCCGCTGCTCCTGATGGTGCCGGTCCTGTTCGTCATCGGCGTGGTCTTCTGCTACTTCGTGGTGCTCACCCCGGCGCTCGACTTCCTCCTCAACTTCAACGCCGACGAGTTCAACACGCAGGTTCGCGCGCGCGACTACTACTCGTTCCTGACGCTGCTGATGGTCGCGATGGGGCTGGGCTTCCAGATCCCCGTGGGGGTGCTCGCGGCCTGCAAGCTCGGGATCACGAATGCCGACAAGCTGCGCCGCAGTCGCCGCTACGCGATCGTGGCCATCGTGGTCCTCGCGTCGCTGCTCCCGACGCTCGACCCGCTCACGCTGATCCTCGAGTCGATCCCGCTCTACGCGCTCTACGAGCTGAGCATTCTGCTGGCGGCCCGCTTCGGCAGTCCAGTGCATCAACTCGGCGACGAGCCCGCCGCGGAGGGCCTGTAGCTAGCCTACGCCGCGCATGCTGTTCGACCTGAGAGGACGCCGGCGCCGCGCGGTGCAGGCCACCTACCTGATGCTCGCCCTGCTGATGGGCGGCGGCCTCGTGCTGTTCGGGATCGGCGGGGAAGTCTCGGGCGGCCTTGTCGATGCCTTCAAGGGCGGTGGGGGAGGCAGCACCGACAGTGCGCTCGAGGACCGGGTCGACAAGCAGGAAGAGCGGCTCGCCAAGAATCCCCAGAACGAGAGGGTGCTCCAGACCCTTGTCCGCGACTACTACTCGCTCGCCACGAGCCAGCGGGAGAGCGGAGCGGTCGGGTTCCCCGACGACGCGCAGGACGAGCTGCGCAAGGCGGGCGCGTACTGGCAGCGTTACCTGACGACCGTGGATGGTGAGCCGAGCGCCGAGGCCGCCCGCTACGCGCTCCAGGTCTACGACGTCTCCGCCCTGAACCGGCCGAAGGAGGCTCAGAGGGCCGCGGCGGTCCTCGCCGAGGCGTCGAACGACGTGGCCTCCTACCTGCGACTCGTCTCCTATGCCGCTCTCGCGGGCGACACGAGGACCGCGGACCTGGCGGCGAAGAAGGCGGTGGACCTCGCCCCGAAGGCCCAGCGTAAGCAGGTTGAGGAGCAGGCTGAGACGCTCAAGAAGCCGCCACAGCAACAGCAGCCGGGCGGCTGACGTACCCTACGTATCCATGAACTTTCACATCGAAGACGAAGCCGTAGACGACACGACCCACGTGATCGAGCTCGGCGGCGAGGTCGACCTCTACACCGCCCCCGAGTTCAAGGAGCGGATGGTCGAGCTGATCGAGTCCGGCAAGAAGCAAATCGTGGTCGATCTGTCGAAGGCGACGTTCATCGATTCCACCACGCTGGGCGTGTTGGTGGGTGGCGTGAAGCGCCTGCGGCCGGCCGGTGGCTCGCTTGCCCTCGTGTGCACCGACGAGAACATCACGAAGATCTTCGAGATCACCGGGCTCGACCGCGTCTTTCCAATTCACTCCTCGCGCGAAGAGGCGCTGGAGGCCGTCAGCTCGGGAGCTACTGACTAAGATCACCTGCCCGGGCCGTTAGCTCAATTGGCAGAGCAGGAGACTCTTAATCTCAAGGTTGAAGGTTCGATTCCTTCACGGCCCATTGCCGCCCACGACCACAGCTGAGCTCGCCTGCGTCGACGGCGAGACCATGCCCGCGCACGAGGCCACCATCCCGGCCACGGACGAGGGACTTCTCCGTGGCGACGGCGCGTTCGAGGTGATCCGCGTCTACGACGGGCGGCCGTTCGCGGTGCCCGAGCACCTCGACCGGCTTGAGCGTTCGGCGGCGAACCTTCGCCTCGACGATGTGCCGCGAAGCGAGCTGGAGAGCGAGATCCGGGAGCTGCTTCAGGAGCGCGGCGGCAGCGAGTTCGACGGCTCCCTTCGCGTGGTGCTCACGCGCGGCGGGCGCCGCCTGCTGCTCACGGAGCCGCTGCCGCCAATGCCGGAGCGCGTGCGGCTGGGAGTGGTGGAATACGCGCCCACGCGGGTGCTCGACGGCATCAAGTCGCTCTCGTACGGCGCCAACATGCTCTGCAGCCGGCTCGCGCGCGAGCGCGGCTTCGACGAGGCCCTGCTCGTGACCCCGCACGGCCGCGTGCTCGAAGCCCCGACCTCCACGCTGTTCTGGGTCGACTCGGCCGGCACGCTCAGCACGCCGCCGCTCAGTGAGCACATCCTCGCCTCGATCACCCGCGATCGTGTGGTCAAGGTCGCCGAGGTGACAGAACGGCCCTGCACCATGGACGACCTGCGCGAGGCAGGTGAGGCCTTCCTGGCGTCGACCCTGCGGGAGGCGCAGTCGATAGCCGCGATCGAGGACATCGAGCTGCCGGAGGGCGAGCGCACGCGCGAGACGCGCGAGGCGCTGCGCGCACGTATCGCGGCCGAGCTGGACGCCGGCTAGCGCGAACGCCGGTCGATCTGGTGCGACACGTACCAGGCCACGTGCTTCGCCGCACCGGCCACGAGTTTCACGGCGCCGACTGCGCCTCCGATTAGCTTCCATGCCATGCGGATCGTCACTGTAGTCGGCAACCGCCCTCAGTTCGTCAAGGCAGCCGCCGTATCGCGGCTCTTAAGGGAGCGAGCGGACGAGCTGATCGTCCACACGGGCCAGCACTACGACGACGAGCTCTCGCGCGTGTTCTTCGAGGAGCTGAGCGTGCCGGCGCCCGACCGCGAGCTCGACGCAGGCGGTGGCACCAACACCGCCCAGACGGCCCGGATCCTCGCGGCGCTCGAGCCGGTGCTGGAGGACCTGAGCCCGTCGCTGGTGCTCGTCTACGGCGACACCAACTCCACGCTGGCCGGCGCGCTCGCTGCGTCGCAGGCGGGAATCCCCGTGGGGCACGTGGAGGCCGGGATGCGCTCATTCGATCGCTCGATGCCCGAGGAGTTGAACCGGGTCCTGACGGACCACGCGAGCGCCCTGCTCCTGTGCTCGACCGAGACGGCGATGCTCAACCTGGAACGAGAGGGCGTCGGCGGCGAGTCGCACCTCGTGGGCGACGTGATGGCGGACGTGTCGCTTGCCTTCCGCGACATCGCGGAGGAGCGCTCCGAGATCCTCGGCCAGCTCGGGCTCGAGCCGGGCTCATACCTGGTGGTCACCGCGCATCGGGCGGGCAACGTGGATCGCCCGGAGCGGCTCGAGGCGCTCGTGTCGCTGCTCGAGGCGTTGCCCGAGCCGGTGGTGCTGCCCCTCCACCCGCGCACGCGTGAGCGGCTCACGGCGGCAGGGCTTATGGACCGCCTCGCCGGGATCGAGATCGTGCCGCCGCTCGGCTATCTCGACTTCATGAAGCTCGCCAGGCACGCGCGCGCTGTGCTGACCGACTCGGGCGGGGTCCAAAAGGAGGCGTACCTCCTCGGCGTGCCCTGCGTGACGTTGCGCGACACCACCGAATGGGTGGAGACGGTCGAGGCGGGCTGGAACACGCTGGTGGACCTGGATCCGGCCGCGGCGCTGGCGGCGCTCGAGCGTCGCCCGCCTGAGGACCGGCCCGAGCTGTACGGTGGCGGGCACGCCGCCGAGCGCGTTTGCGAGGTGCTCTCGGCCTACACTCAGCGCCTATGAAGATCGGAATAGTTGGCCTCGGCTACGTCGGCCTTCCGCTCGCCATCTCGTTCTGCGAGGCGGGGCACGACGTGGTCGGCGTGGACACGGACGCGCGCGTGGCCGATGCGCTCACGGCCGGCCGGTCGCACGTGGAGGACGTGCCCGACGAGGCGCTCGCCGCTATCTCGGAGCGCTTCCGCGCGACCTCGCGCTACGCCGACCTGGCCAAGGTCGACGCGATCGTCGTGGCCGTTCCCACCCCGCTCACGCGCAACCGCGAGCCCGACCTTCAGCCGCTGATCGCATCGGGCACAGCGCTGGCGGGGGTGCTTCAGGAGGGCCAGCTGGTGGTGCTCGAATCCACCACCTACCCGGGCACGACCCGCGACCAGTTCGTGCCGCTGCTCGAGGAGTCGGGCCTCGCCGCCGGGCGCGACTTCTTCGCCGCCTTCTCGCCTGAGCGCATCGACCCGGGCCGCACCGACTACACGATGCGCAACACCCCCAAGGTGGTCGGCGGCCTCACGGACGAGTGCCGGCGGCGCGCGGTCGAGCTGTACAGCGAGGTATGCGACGAGATCGTGGAGGTCTCGACACCGGAGGCGGCGGAGCTCACGAAGCTGCTCGAGAACGTCTTCCGCTCGGTGAACATCGCGCTCGTGAACGAGCTGGCGATCCTCTGCGACCGCATGGGCATCGACATCTGGGAGGTCACCGACGCCGCGGCCACCAAGCCGTACGGGTTCATGTCGTTCAAGCCGGGGCCCGGCATGGGCGGGCACTGCCTGCCGGTGGATCCCTTCTACCTGGCCTGGCGGGCGCGCGAGTTCGACATGCAGACGGAGTTCATCGAGCTCGCCGGCGAGGTGAACCAGCGCATGCCGTACTTCTGCGTCGAGCGGATCGGACGGGCGCTGAACGACCACTCGAAGTCGGTGCGCGGGTCGCGAATCGGAATCTTCGGCGTCTCCTACAAGCCGGGCGTGGGCGACCTGCGCGAGTCCCCGGCGCTGCGGATCATGCGCCTGCTGCGCGAGCAGGGAGCGGAGCTCGCCTACCACGACGACTTCGTTCCGGAGCTGACCGAGCACGGGCTGCGCTCCGAATGGCCCGAGGACCTGGACTGCGCCGTGATCGTGACCGCTCACCCGGGGCTCGATCTGGAGCGCGTGGTCCGTGAGGCGCCGCTCGTGGTCGACTTCCGCGGGGTCACCCGGGGCATCGAGGCATCGAACCTCGTGCGGCTGTGACGAGCGTCGGGGTCGTCGGTCTCGGCTATTGGGGGCCGAACCTCGCCCGCAACTTCGACAGGCTCCCCGACGTCGAGCTGACCTGGCTCTGCGACGCGTCCGAGGAGGCGCTCGAGACCCGGGGCGCGGCCTTCCCGTCGGCGCGCACCACGACCTCGCTCGACGACCTGCTCGCCGACGACTCGCTCGACGCCGTCGTGGTCGCCACTCCGGTACCCACCCACGCGGAGCTCGCCACGCGCGTGCTCACGGCCGAAAAGCACTGCTTCGTCGAGAAGCCGATGGGCCGCTCCGCCGCCGAGGCAGAGGCGGTTGTCGAGGCGGCGCGGGCCACGGACCGCATCCTGATGGTCGGCCACCTGCTCGAGTACCACCCGGGCGTCGAGAAGCTCAGCGAGCTGGTCAGCTCAGGTGAGCTCGGCGATGTGCACTACATCTACTCCAACCGGCTCAACCTTGGAAAGCACCGACAGGACGAGAATGCGCTCTGGTCGCTCGGAGCCCACGACGTGTCGGTGATCCTGCGGCTCGCGGGCGACGAGCCGTTTCAATGCGATGCCGTTGGCGAGAGCTACGTGAAGCCGGGCGTCGAGGACGTGGTCTTCGCGCTGCTGCGATTTCAGTCCGGTCTCGTGGCGCACATGCACCTGTCGTGGCTCGATCCGCACAAGGAGCGGCGGTTCACGGTGGTGGGCTCGAAGCGGATGGCCACGTTCGACGACATGGAGCTGGAGCGAAAGCTCACCGTCTATGACAAGGGCTTCGACGAGGACTACACCTCGTACGGCGAGTACATCGCACGCTCCGGGGACATCTCCTCGCCGCGGATCTCGAACGAGGAGCCGCTCCGGATCGAGTGCGCTCACTTCATCGAATGCATCCGGGAGGGCAGACAGCCTCGCTCGGGAGCCGAGTCCGGCCTGCGCGTGGTGCGCGTGCTGGAGCGGTTGCAGCAGTCGCTCGCGGAAAGCTCGCACATTGCCGGCCGCTGAGCTGACACCATCGGAGCGAGCACCCGGCCTGCTGCTGGGCCAGGGTGTGGAGCTGCCGGAGAGCGTGGAGCTCGGCGGGAACGTGGTGGTGCACGCGGGCTCGCGCGTCGGCGAGGGCGTGCGGCTTCAGGACGGCTGCGTGATCGCCAAGCCGGTGGCGCTGGCCACGCGCTCGAAGACTGCGGCGCCGGAGGCAGCGGCTGTCACGAGCATCGGCGCCGGCACCACGGTGGGCGCGGCGGCGGTGGTTGTGGCGGGCGCCTCGATCGGCGAGCGCTGCGTGGTGGCCGACCAGGCTCACGTGCGCGAGCGCACGACGATCGGCGACGAGTCGGTGGTGGGCCGCGGAGCCTCGGTCGAGAACGACGTGCGGATCGGGGCCGGCGTGCGCATGCAGACCGGCGCGTACGTGACGGCATGGTCGGTGGTCGAGGACGACGTGTTCATCGCTCCGGGCGTGATGCTCACGAACGACCCGACCGCGGGGCGGCGGCCGCCGGGCATGGACCTGCGAGGCCCCACCCTCAGGCGCGCGTGCCGCGTGGGTGCGGCCGCCGTGCTGCTGCCGGGGGTGGAAGTCGGCGAGGACGCCTTCGTTGGCGCGGGCGCGGTGGTCACCCGCGACGTGCCGGCCGGGGCTCTCGTGGTGGGCGTGCCCGCGCGGGTGGTGTCGTGAGGCGGCGGCGCCCGCTCGCACTGGACCGAGTGACCCTGGCGCTGGGGGCGGTGGCAGGCGCGGCGGTGACGGCGGTGGTCGTGGTGGAGCTGCGGAGGGCATGGAGGCGCAGCTCGGCGCCTGCACTGAGGGAGACGGACCATCCGATCCTCGCGGCCGAGGAAGCGGTCGCAGAGGCTGCACGAGTTGCACGAGTCGGTTACCGCGAGGTCTCGACGCGGCAGAACTCGATGTTCAACCTGCTCACCTCGTTTGCCGCCACCTTCATCCTGATTCGCGCGCTCACGTTCGCGATCCGGCAGAACCGGTCGTTCGGTCCCATCCGCAACCTCCGAGTGGGTCGCCGGCACATCCACCACTTCGTTCCAGGCATCGTGATCGCCTTCGGCGCGGGCGCCGGGGCGATCCTCACTCCCGACGAGCAGGTCGAGCGGTGGTTCGCGGTGCCGTTCGGCGTGGGGCTCGGTCTAACGCTGGACGAGTCGGCCCTGCTGCTCGAGCTCGACGACGTCTACTGGACTCGCGAGGGTTTGCTCAGCGTGCAGATCACTCTGGCGGTCATGGCGATGCTCGGGGCGCTGGCACTCGCCCTGCGCTTTCTCTGGCGCGGCGAGCAGGCCGTGCTGGAGCCGCCCCCGGCGTGAACCCGTACGCGGTGAAGTACAGCCTCGGGCGGGCGTTCGGCTACAGCCTGATCAGCTTCGGCGGGTGGACCTTCTACTGGTTGTACGTCACGCGCAGGCTGTTCGACGGCGAGCTAGGCCGTGGCCGCGACGACGCCCTGTTCCACACGCTCGGGTTCCTCGTACCGGTGCTGAACATCTTCGTTATCTACTGGCTCTACCGGGACCTGGACGAGCTGCGGCTGCGGGCGGGCCTGCCCGGTCTGGAGGTGACCGGATACGTGCTCGGTGCAGTTGTCGCCGCGCCGATCGTGTACGCCATCGCACTCGGCAAGTTCAACGAGTACTGGGACGTGCGGACCCAGGGCCTTGCCACAGAAGCGCCGACCAAGGGCGCCGAGAAGGCGGTTGTGGCCGTGGGGGTCGCGATTTGGGTTCTGTGGCTGCTGTTGATAATCCTGGGGGCGCTCCTGCTGATCTTCGCGGGCGAGTCATCTTCCTGACGTGGTTTGATTGCGCCATGGAGAGCCCTCACCCACCGGATCAGCCGCAGGAAGACCAGCCGGGCGGCGGAGGTCCGCCCCCGCCGCCCCCGCAGGGGCCGCAGGCACCGCAGGCGCCGGGCCCGCAGGCGCCCGCCGGTCCGCCCGGCGCGCCACAGGCGCCGTATGCCCCGCCGCCTCCGCCCGGCCCCGAGGGCCCGCCCTCCTACGGCGGTCCGGTTCCGCCCGGCGGCTGGCAGCAGCCGATCGCACAGCAGCCCGGCTGGAGCGGGCAGCCGCTGGCGAGCTGGGGCAGCCGTGTGGGCGCCACCTTGATCGATTGGCTGATCCTGCTCGTCCCCGCCGTGATCCTCACGATCGTCGTCGTCGCGATCGCGGCCGGCAGCGACACGGGAGCGATCGTCACGGGCATTCTCGGCTTCCTCGCTTACCTCGTCGTGCTCTTCGCCTACGCACCAGTCCTGATGGCCCGCGGGGGGCAGAACAACGGCCAGACCTGGGGCAAGCAGATGGTCGGCATCCGCGTGGTCCGCGACAACGGCCAGGCCATGAGCTTCGGCTGGGCCGCCCTGCGCGAAATAGCCGTTAAGGGCCTGGCGGTCTCGATCGCGTCGTCGATCATCCCGTTGATCCCCTGGCTGCTGGACTCCCTGTGGCCGCTATGGGATGACGAGAACCGGGCGCTTCACGACATGGTGGTCTCGACGCACGTGGTGCGCGCCTGAGCTCCAAACAGCAGCATTGAGGGTCGGCCCCGAATCAGGTGGGTCATCTCGGTTGCGAATACCGCCACTTAGATGACCCACCCGTGGCCGGGCGCCCTTCAATGCTGTAGTTCGGGCACCAAACCCTCAGGCCGCCGCCCTGCGCACGTGCTCGGCGGCTCCGGTCCAGATCATCTGTTCCCGGCCGGGTCCCACGCCCACCATCACGATCGGCACTCCGAGAAAGTCGGCGATGTACTCCAGGTACGCCTGGGCGTTGGCCGGCAGCTCGTCGATAGAGCGGCAGCCGCGGATGTCCTCGTGCCAGCCCGGCAGCTCGATGTAGTCGCCCTGCACCTTGTGCACGATCGACTGGTGGTATGGGAAGTCGTCGAAGCGCGCGCCCTCGGGACCGAGGTAGCGCACGCCGACGAGGAGCGGGTCCATGCCCGTGAGCACGTCCAGCTTGGTGACCACGAGCCCCGTGAGCCCGTTCACGCGCTTCGCGTAGCGCAGCGCGACCAGGTCGAGCCAACCCGTGCGCCGCGCGCGGCCCGTGGTGGTGCCGAACTCGCCGCCCGCCTCGCGCAGCTGGGCTCCCAGCGGATCGTCGAGCTCGGTGGGAAACGGGCCGGCGCCCACGCGCGTGGTGTAGGCCTTGGCGATGCCCCAGACGTCGTCGAGCGAGCCGGGCCCCACGCCGGCGCCCGGACCGGCTGCGCCCGCAACCGTGTTCGACGAGGTCACGAAGGGATAGGTGCCGTGGTCGATGTCGAGCAGGGCGCCCTGCGCGCCCTCGAACACAACGAGGCCGCCCTCGTCGAGCACCCGCCACGCGATCGGAGGCGTGTCGGCGATGAAGGGCTCGAGCCGGTGCCCGTGGGTCCGGTACTCCTCGGTCATCGTGTGAAGGTCGAGCTCAGGGAGCTTCGCGTACGGCCTCAGCATCAGCCGCTTCGGCTCCATGGCCGCGTAGATCTTCTTGCGCAGGATGTTCTCGTCGAGCAGGTCCTGCATACGAATGCCGAGCCGAGCCGCCTTGTCCGCGTAACAGGGGCCGATACCGCGCCGCGTGGTGCCGATCTGGAGCTTGCCGAGCTTCGCCTCGCCCTCCTGGTCGAGCAGCTTGTGGTACGGCATGATCAGGTGGGCGTTGGCGGAGATGCGCAGGCCGCTGAGGTCGATGCGGCGGCGGCGCAGCTCGTCGATCTCCGCGCTTAGCACCACCGGATCCACGACCACGCCGTTGCCGATCGCGCAGAGCTTCCCGGGGTAGAGGATCCCCGACGGGATCAGGTGGAACTTGAAGGTCTCGCCCTCGCGGACGATCGTGTGGCCCGCGTTGTTGCCGCCCTGAAAGCGGATCACGAGGTCGGCCTGCTCGGCGAGCAGGTCAACGACCTTCCCCTTCCCCTCGTCGCCCCACTGGGCGCCGACGATTACCACTCCTGGCATGCCGTGAGCGAGTGTAGGCCGCTACGCCGCTAGACGGCGGCGTCCTGCGGGGGCATCGGCTCGGCGCCGCGGTCTCGGTAGAGGTTCGCGAACTTCGGATACTTCGGCAGGAAGGTGAGCGCCACATCGCCAATGGGCCCGTTCCGGTGCTTGGCGATCATGAAGTCCGCCTCCCCGAGTCGCTCGGACTCCCTGTTGTAGTACTCGTCCCGGTAGATGAAGATGACGAGGTCGGCGTCCTGCTCGATGGAGTTGTGAACCAGGATGTCCTCGGCCACGAAGTTGTGTAGACCCTCGACAGTGAGGTCGTAGACCTCCTCCACGCCATCGGGTTCGATGGCTATGACCCGGTCCCAATAGACATCGCTGGTTGCCAATCGGCCGAGTTCGTCCGATTCGAGCACCTCTGCTGTCCGCGCGGCGCGCTCGCGTGAGAGGTTCGTCTTGTAAAGCGTGGATCCGCAGTACGCCCCACCGAGGCGGCCCTGAAACTCTCGCGTGCTCAGGCCCCCGCCTACACGCGCCGGCTCGACGACATCGCGCCAAGCTGCTGCTGGGATCACGTCTCTATTCGGGTTCGCCCGCGTCTCACCGAGCTTGAGCGCGATGCGCAGTCCCGTTGCCGCGCGGCCCTCACCGAGGCAGCCGACGATCGCGAGGAAGCGGGCAACATCCGGAGCGCCAGTGAGCTTCACGTGGTGTTGTGGGCGACCGCGAGCGTTGCCAACCCGACTTCGGATCGCATTGATGCCGAGCCGAAGAAGGAGGGACTGAACATCGGCTGCCAGCCCACGACTGCTGGTGGCGTAGTACACGATCGGCGTGGCACGCTTCCCGTGTGCCAAATACACGCAGCCATCAGTTGACCAGAGATGGCGCAGGAAAGCGGCGATGGCTTGCGAGGGCTGCTGGAACACCCGCTGCGGAACGCGTTTCTCATAGGAGCGCAGGCCAAACGCTCCGAGTTCGTGGAGCCAGGAAGAGATCGGATTGCGGCGTCCGTGCGTGAGGCGCCGAGCGGAGGGGAGGTACACCTGGTACCAGCGACGCTCCTGTCGAATGCGCGGCCGAATGGTGGATCCGAAAACGGCTGTGGCGAGCGCAACTACGCGAGATGCGAGGAACGGCTCACGTGTCGTGTACTGAATGGCATGTCGCGGAAGGGTGCAGCCGTCGCCGATGAGGTGGCCCAGCAGTGCCAGCTCATCCCGCGACATGGTCGCGCTGGACGGTCCCGGCAGGGTTCGTGGCAGCGCCAGGTGCTCCCCGACCTCCACCTCGTCGAGGCGCCTCCAGCCGTCGAATGCGAGAAACTTGTGGTTACCCGTTGCACGGATCGTCCGGCCGAGCTGGGTTGTGAGTCTGAAGACCGGCTTGCGCCCCGTGGAGAAGGCCCGCGTGACCTTTCGGCGCTCGAGCTTCCAGGTTGCGCGGTTGACGGCAACGACCTCGAAGCCCGACGAGCCGACAAGCTCCGCGATGGGCCGGTACTCGCCCGTCTCCGGCAGGTAGATGCGTGACTCTCCGGTGAGGCAGCCCGACTCGCGAAGGTCCGAGAGCATCGGCCGGGGAGGGTTGCGGGCCTCCACCGCGCGCGAGAGCTGCGAGACGGCGATCACCGGCACGTCGAGCTCGCGGGCGAGGATCTTGAGACCGCGGCTGATCTGCCCGATCTGTTCCACGCGGCTGCTCTCGGCTCGCCCCTCTGGCCGCATGAGTTGCAGGTAGTCCACGACGACGAGGCCGAGGCCGTGGCGCGCCGCCAGGCGGCGCGACTTCGCGCGCAGCTCCAGCACGCTCATGTCGCTCGAGTCGTCCACGAAGATCGGGGCACGCGCGAGCTTCTCGACCGCCTTCAGCACCTTCGGCCACTTCTCCGCGCGGACGCGGCCCTTGCGCAGGTCGTCGCTCGAGACGCGCGCCTGGGACGCCAGGAAGCGGTGCGCGAGCTCGGTCTCCGACATTTCGAGCGAGAACAGCGCCACCGGTAGGCCGGCCTCGACAGCCGCGTACTCCGCGATGTTCGTGGCGGCCGCGCTCTTGCCCATCGAGGGACGGGCAGCGAGCACGATCAGGTTGCCGGGCTGGAATCCGCCCGTGAGCGCGTCGAGGTCGGCGAAGCCCGAAGGCGTGCCAGTGAGCCCGACATCCGACTTCGACAGCTCCTCGAGCTTGTCGATCTCGTCGTGCAGGATCGCCTCGAGCGACCGCATCTCCGAGGTGCCGCCGTCGTGCCCGATCTTGAACAGGACGGCCTCGGCGCGCTCGATCAGCTCGCGCGCCTCGCCGTTGTGCGAGGCCACGTCGTCCTGGATCTCGCGAGTGGCCTTGAGGATGCTGCGAAGTAGCGAGTGCTCCTTGACGATGCGCGCGTAGTCGAGCACCGCGCCGACCGCCGGGACGATCGTCGGGAGCGAGGAGAGGTAGCTCTCGCTACCCGCCTTCTCGAGCTCACCCGCGCGCCGCAGCTCCTCGGCGACCGTCAACACATCGACCGCCTCCGGCTCGGCCTTCTCCTTCAGGCGGATCATCGCCTGGAAGATCGCCGTGTGGCGCGGGCGGTAGAAGTCGTGGGGTCGCAGCCCCACCTCCAGCAGCACGCCGTCGAGGGCCTGCTCGGTGAGCAGGATCGCCCCGAGGACGGAGGCCTCGGCCTCCTCGTTATGGGGCGGGACGCCGGCCGCTGCCTCTGGCGGGACGGCTACGGCCACGTGGGCGGGCCTCTAGGCGATTGGGGTGACGATCGTCTTGATGTCGGCCGTCACACCGTCGGAGACTTCGACGGAGACCATGTGCGTGCCCGTTGTCCTGATCGGCTCCTCCAGCTGGACGCGGCGCTTGTCGAGCCGCACACCGCGCGCCTGGCGGATCGCGTCGACGATCTCCTGCGAGGTGACCGAGCCGAACAGCCGCCCGTCGTCACCCGCCTGGTGCGAGATCGTCAGCACGGTCTTGCGCAGCAGCGCCGCCGTGTCCTCGGCCTTGGCGGCCGCGTCGGCGACAGCCCTCTCCGCGGCCTCACGGCGCCGCTGGGAGTCCGCAATGGCGGCCGGTGTGGCCGGCTGCGCCAGCTTGCGGGGCACGAGGTAGTTGCGCAGGTAGCCCGGGGAGACGTCGATCACGTCGCCGCTCCCTCCGAGCTTGTCCACGTCCTTCAGGAGGATTGCCTGAGCCATGGGTCCGTCGCTTACCTGTCTGCGACGTACGGCAGGAGACCCACCTCACGCGCACGCTTGACCGCGAGCGCGAGCTGGGACTGGTGGCGACGGCAAGCGCCCGTCACGCGGGACGAGCGGATCTTTCCCTTGTCGCTGATCGCCCGGCGCAGCGCTGAGAGGTCCTTGTAATCGACGATGTCGATCTTCTCCCGGCAGAACGGGCAGGGCTTGAAGCGCCCGCTACCGGGAGCGCCCTTGCCTCGGGGGCCGCGCTTGCGGTCCCGTGTCGGTGTTCCACCACGCTGCTTCGCCACTTGTACTCCTGCGTACTCGCTACTCCGGGGTCAGAAGGGAATGTCGTCGTCCGAGCCCCCGGCAGCCACCGGCGCCTGAGCGAAGTCCGCTGTGTCCGCGGGAACATCGCTCTGTGGCGTGAAACGGCCGCCGTTCTCGCCTCCCTCACGGGAACCGAGGAACTGGACAGAGTCGGCAATGATATCTACCGACTGCCGGTTCTTGCCGGTTTCCTTGTCCTGCCACTCGCGCCACTCGAGCCGCCCGTCGATCGCAACCGGGCGTCCCTTCGAGAGGTACTGGGCGCAGTTCTCGCCCTGAGCGCCCCAGACCGTGACATCGAAGTAGTTGGGCTTGTCGACCCACTCGCCGCTCGACTGGTCCTTGCGCCTGGTGTTGCGAGCCACCGCAGATTGCATACAGCCATTCCGCTCGGAAGATTCCGGAGCTCTGGGTCTTTGGTGAGATTCCCCGTGAGGCACACCCGGTTCAGATTTGTCGCTGCCATTAGATACGTCTCCTTTCCGAAAACAAGATTGCCCTCGATTCGACCTCGCACAAGGGCCGCTACGCCGTCCTCCCAGCTATTTGCGTCAGAAGCGCCCTCTTTCGGCGCATCGAGGTGGGACTTGCACCCAGCAGAACCTGCGCTGCCCTCTCGGCCTTCGCGCACGAGAGGGCGAATACAGCGCGACGATCAGGTCGTTTCGATCCGGGGGCATCCTTAGCTTGGAAGCCAGCAAAGTCGAGAATTCACCCCCAAGCTCAATCACGAACCCCACAGCATCGCCCGACCCTCGGACAGATCGAGCGCCTGGGGGCTGCTACGCGTCGTCAGCGGGGGGCGCGTCGGCTGGCGGCGCGTCCTCGGGGGGAGCGTCGGCGGGTGCGGCCTCGGCAGGAGCGTGCGCCTTCAGCGGGTGCGGCCTCCGCGGGTGCGGCCTCCACGGGAGGTGCGTCGGTGAGCGCCGCCTCCTTGACCGGCGGCGCCTCGGCCACGGCAACGGCACCCGCGTCGACCGGGGGCGCGTCCGCCAGCTCCTCGTCCACTGCGGGCGCGTCAGCCGCCGCGCGGGCGGCCACCTTGGTGTCCTGCGGCTCGCGGTCGTCGCGACGCCGCGGTGCCTGCTGGTCCGGCGGCGGTGGGGTCGGCTGGCCGGGCTTCACCTTGATGATGCGGAAGCGCAACACGGCGTCCGTGATCCGGAGGCGCTGGTTCAGCCGCTCGAGCAGCGCGTTGTCGCCGTTGAACTGGTAGAGCCGGTAGTCCGCCTCGGGTCGGTGGTCGATCTCGTAGGCCATCCGACGGGTGCCCCAGTCGTGGCTCGAGACGAGCTCGCCGCCGGCGTTGATCATCGACTCGGCCTCAGCGATGGCGGCATTGCGCCGCTCCTCCGGAGCCGTCGGGTCGAGCATCAGCATGAGGTCGTAGAAGCCAGGCATGCGAGCGGTCACCTTAGCGAAAGCGGGGCGAACCGCAGTGGGGGAGCGCCTTCACGGGCATGGGCCGTCGAAGGGTGCGGTGGAGGAACGTGGCGCAGGTGGCCGCCCTGGCGGCCGCGGGCGCACTGATCGCGTCCTATCGGCCCAGCGAGCCCATGCGCGCGCCCGTCCCGCCGCAGCGGCCGCAGGCGCGGGAGGTGCAACGGCTACCGCGCCTGCGTGACATCCCGCGTCTGGTTTCGCCTCGGCCGCGCAAACGACGGGCATTGAAAGAGCACCCCCGAACAGGCCGACCCTCGCACCCTTCACCGCAATCGGACCCGGCCGGTCAGCCGCCGGCGCCGGGGCGCAGCGCCCCAAGGGCCCCAAGCGCCCCGAGCCCCCCGCCCACCGCCGAGTTCACGCCGGACCCGGGGCCCTAGCGTGCCGCTTCGCCTCGATGTCGGCGAGCTGGTCGTCGACCCAGTCGCCTGGGTGGCGCGCCGTGACGATCCGCTTCTGGCCCTGCGCGCGCCAGGAGCGCTCCTCCGCCGACATCGTGAGAGCGCGGTGGATCGCGTCGGCCTGCTCCTGGACGTCGAAGGGGTTCACCGACAGCGCGAACTCCGCGAGCTCCTCGTGAGCGCCCGTGTTCTCGCTCAGGAGCGACACCCCGTTGCGCTCGTTCACGAGCGGCCCCTCCTTGGCGATCAGGTTCATCCCGTCGAACATCGCGTTCACCATCAGGAGGTCGTAGTGCTTGTAGGCCGAGATCGCCTCCTCGAGGTTCTCGCGCAGGCGCAGCTCGATCGGCATCCAGTCGGTCGTGCCGTGCCGGTGGTTCACCACAGCCACGAGCGCCTCGATCCGCTCGAGGTACTCGGCGTACTCCGTCACGTCCTGGCGCGACGGGATCAGGTGAGCGATGAACGTGACCTGCTCGAGGAACTCCGGGTGCTGCTCGAGGAAGAGGTCGAACGCCGTGAACCCGCGCAGCACGTTCTTCGAGAGGTCCGCGCGATCCACGCGCAGGATCAGGTGCTCGCGCCGGCGCCGCAGGATCTCGCGCTCGTACTCGTGCACCGCCGGCCGCTGGGCGGTCTTCTGGAAGGTCTCGGCTGAGATCGGCAGCGGGTACGCGCGCACCCACACGTCGCGGCCGTCGAACTTCACGATGCCCTCCACCTCGTCCACCTCCAGGTCGAACAGCTCGCGGCAGCAGAGCAGGAAGTTGCGCTGGTAGGAGCGCGTGTGGAAGGCGATGATGTCGTTGGAGAGGATGCCCTCGTAGATGTCCTCGCGCATGTCCGCGGGCAGCACCCGCCACGCGTCGGGCTGGGTCCAGGGGATGTGCACGAAGTGGTGGAGGAACAGGTCCGGACGCTCGCGGCGGATGTACTTCGGCGCGACGTAGAGGTGGTAGTCGTGGAGCATCACGACGGCGTCCTCCTCGCCCTCGACCTCGTCGAGCACGGCCCGCGCGAGGTCGGCGTTGACCGTGCAGTAGCCCTGTTCGTACGCCTCGACCTCGTGGCGCCTCACGTCCGGCGCGTTCGAGAGGTCCCAGAGGTAGTGCTGGATGAACCACAGCATCGGGTTCGCCACGACGTTGTAGAAGCGGTCGTACGCCTCTGCCTCGCTCGCGACGAGCCGAATCCGGTAGGTGTCCCCGTCGAGCTCGACCGGGAAGGAGCGGCCGCCGTGCTGCTCGGCCATCTCCACGTCCTCGTCGGTCATTGCGGACGCCACCCAGACGGCGTCGCGGTGGTGCACCAGTCCCTTGAGCGCGGTCACGAGCCCGCCGCCGCTGCGCTTCGCCTCGCCTCCCTCGAACGTGGCCGGGCCGCGGTTCGAGACGAGGACGAGGGGGGTCTCAGGCTTCATCTGTGGTCCCGGAAGAGCCTCAGCCAGTCGCGGAGTAGGCGCGGTGTCAGGAAGTGCGTGCGGACGTGCTCCTTGCCCGCCCGCCCGAGCCGCTTGCCAAGGTCAGGTTCGCGCAGGATGCGCAGTGAGCGATCGGCGCACTCCTCGGGTGAGGAGACGAGGTAGCCGGTCTCGCCGTCCTGCACCTGGAGCGGGATGCCGCCCACGTCGCCGCCGATGAACGGCCGGCCCTTCCAGAGCGCCTCCGACACCGTCAGGCCGAAGCCCTCGCGGGTCGACTTCTGGATCACGACGTCGGCCTGCGACTGGAAGGCGTTCACCTCGATGGCGCCGACCTGGTTGAGGTTGTTGAGGATGTGGATGTCAGGGTCGCCGTCCGCGTAGGCCATCGTGGAGTTGAAGAACTCCCAGCCCTCGGGGTCGTCGGTGGCCATCGAGCCGACGAGCGCCAGCTGCACCTCGGGCATCTCCTTGGTGACCAGGCGGTAGGCGTCGATCACGCCCATCGGGTCCTTCCACGGGTCGAAGCGGGAGACCTGGCACATCAGCGGGCGGTCCACGTCGATGCCGAACTGGTCGCAGACGAAGGCGGCGTCCTCCGGCGAGAGCGCCATGTTCTTCGGCGACAGCGGGTCGATCGCGGGCGGGCAGATGACCACCCCTCCGGAGGCGCCGTCGAGCGCGGCCGGCACGTACTGCTGGAGGTGCCACACCGACGCGTCGTAGTCGCGTATGAACGGCACCAGGTGGTCGATGGCGTCCGGATTTGGCGTGGAGAGGTCGATGTGGCAGCGCCAGACCCACGTCTTCGCCTTCTCCGGCACGTGCCCGCGGATCGCGGCCGGCTGCGGGTCGTGGACGATGATCACGTCCCAGCCGCCCTCGATCTCCTTCGCGTTCATCTCGTTGTAGCGCTCGAAGATCGCCCATTCCTCGTCGGTGAGCGAGTCCGGGTTCCCCTGAAGCGCGTTGTGGAGGCGCTTGGTCGCGTTGTAGAACTCCTCGCGGCCGAGCATCACCTGCCACTCGGCCTCGATGCCCACGTCGTTCATCAGCGGGATCAGCGTGTAGAGGATCTCCGAGACGCCGCCGCCGAACGCGGTTGCGGACAGGTGGAGCACGCGAAGGCCCTCGAGGTCCTTCGCGAGCTCGCGAATCTCCTCGACGAGCGGCCTTCCGGCGAGGTGGGTGTAGTCGGCGAGGCTCTTGTGGCCTACCGAAACCGGCGTCAGCACGCGCGGCAGACTATCCAGTCTCGCTGAGGTACTTCACTAGCCGCGTGCGACCTTCCCCGAACTCCGCCTTGTCCACGGTGGCCTCGATGATCGCGCGGCTCAGCTCCTGCTCGGAGGCCGCGACCGACCCGGCTGTTCCGTCGAGATCCATCATCAAAGCGTCGTCGCCCAGGTGGAAGGCGAAGTTGAGCCTGCTCTCGTCCTCGAGACCCCGGGATTCGTCGACGTAATCGTTGGCGGCCTCCGTGATCGCAAGTTTGAGATCGGCGACCTCTTCGGGTGAGAGCGGCGTCAGGCGGCACACGGCCGAGAGCGCCAAGCGCGCTAGAACGAGGTAATCCGGCCTCGCCGGGATGGTCAGCGAGACGTCTCGGCTGTCACTCACCTGGGGGACCTCCACCACTTTCGCCAGGTTACCCGGAAACACGCGAAAACCCCGCATCGATGGCCTCGAGCACGGCTCTGTGCAACGTCTGGTTCCCGGCTGCGACTACCGACATCTGGAACTCGTGGCCCGAACCGAGCAGCGGGCGGTCACTCAACGTCCGTCCGTACGCGTCGGTGAGGACCGCGCCGGCCTCGTCCAGGATCAGGGCCGCGGCCGCGAGGTCGTAGGGCGAGTTGTTCAGCACCGCGCCGCCGCCCACACGCTCGAACTCCGCGCGCATGCCCGGCAGCTCGTCCACGAGCCGCGGCCCCGGTTCGATGACGGCGTCGAGCTGTCCCGTGACAACGCGCGTCATGTCGAACGCAGCCGAGCCGAGCTCGAAGGTGGCGCCGCCCACCGAGGACGCGTCGATCAGGTCACCCAGCACGGCGACCAGCGGTCGCGCCGGCCGTCCGCGGAAGCCGTAGGCCCAGAACATGCGGTCGATGCGCTCGTTGCGGGACAGCAGCACCGGCGGCCCCTCAACGATCCCGGTGCCGCGCTCGGCCAGGAACACCTGCCCCGACGGGATCTCCACGACGCACCCCACGGTCACGTCACCCATCGTCGGCTCGCGGTCGAGCCCCGCCGCCGCCACGGACACGCAGCAGGACTCGAGCCCTGCGAGCGCGGGCCGGGTCCCGTCGATCGGATCCACCACGAGGACGGCTCGGGCCGGACCGGACGGCTCCACGAGGCCGCGATCCTCCGAGTAGAAGGCCACGTCCGGGGCGCGCTCGCCGAGGAAGGCCTCGAGCTCGCGCTCCGCCTCCGCGTCGATCGCGAACGTCACGTCGCCTCCGGCAGCCTCCGCATCGTGCGCCCTGGCTGCGTGCGAGCCGAGGTGCGGCAGGACCCGTTCGCGCAGAGCCAGGGCCAGCTCGCGGACCAGCTCGCGCACAGACTAGGGGCCCGAGCCAGCCGGGCGGCGGCCGAGCTCCACGCCGATCCTGCGGCGCTCGCCGTCTCGCAGGATGGTGAGCTCCACGTTCTCGCCCACGCTGCGCCCGCTGATCTCGTCCGCGAGATCGTGCTCGCGTGTGAGCTCCTTGCCGTCCACCGCCACGATCAGGTCGCCTCCAACGGCGAGGCCCTCCTGGCCCTGGAACGTGATGTCCTCGGTACCCGCCTCCAGGTCGGCGTCGTCGGCGGGGCTGCCGTCCACGATGTTCTGCACGAGCGCTCCGGTGTCCACGTCCACGTCGATGCGGTCGGCGAGCTGGGGCCAGATGGTGAGCGTCTCGACGCCGAGATAGCCGTAGTCCACCCGCCCGTTCTCGCGCAGCTCACGCAGCGAGCGGCGCACGGCGTCGACCGGAATTGCGAAGCCCACACCCTCTCCTCCGCCTGACTGCGACTTGATCTGCGCGTTGATGCCGATCACGCGCCCGTCCGCGTCGAGCAGCGGCCCCCCGGAGTTCCCGGGGTTGATTGCCGCGTCGGTCTGGATGGCGTCGCCGATCTCGAACTTCGTCAGCGACTGGATCGTGCGGTCGAGCGCCGAGATCACGCCGATGGAGAGCGACTGGCGCTCCCCGAATGGGCTGCCGATCGCGGCCACCGGCTCCCCGACGGAGATCGTGTGCGATTCGCCCAGCCGGAGCGGCGTGAGCGACAGGCCGTCCGGGTCGAGCTTGAGGAGCGCCACGTCGGCGTTCGGGTCGTGGCCCACGATCTCCGCCGGCACTCGGTTGCCGTCGATGAACTCGATGTAGACCTGGTCGGCCTGGTCCGTGCCGTCGTCGCCTTCGGTGGTCACCACGTGCGCGTTCGTGGCGACGTAGCCGTCGCCGTCGAGCACGAAACCGGAGCCCTGCCCGCCCTCGCCGCCCTCATCGAGCAGGCTGGAGGCGCCGTCGAAGATCGAGATGATCGTCACCACGCCCGGCGACAGCCGGTCGTAGATCGATGCCGGGTCGAATCCGCCCTCGCGGCCGAGCCCCTCGACCACCTGCACCCGGGTGGTGGTCACCTCGCTCCTCCCGGCCGGCTCGCTGGCGCCATCGTCGCCGGAATCGCAGCCCGCCGCCACCAGCAGCACCGAGGCGGCGAGCACCGCCGCCCGCCGTTTCGTTGCCGTCACGGGGTCGTACCGTCCACGGGCAGTTCGAGCGTGAACGCCGTGCCGTCCTCGGTGTGGAGCAGCAGGCGCCCATCCATCCGCTCGGCCAGCTCGCGCGCGATCGCGAGCCCGAGGCCGGCGCCGCGGGCTGCGTCGCCCGTGTAGAAGCGCTCGAACACCTTGGAGCGCGCGCCGGCCGGGAGGCCCGGGCCCGAGTCGGCCACCGTGACCTCGGCGGCGCCGTTGTCGCGGTGTGCGCTCACGGTTACGTCCGTGCCCTCAGGCGTGTGGCGGAGGGCGTTGTCGAGCAGGATACGCATGATCTGAGCCACCCGTTCCCGGTCGCAGGAGGCGCTCGGCCCCTCGTCGGGAACCTCCAGGCGCAGCTCGGTCCTGTGCTCCTCGAGCAGCGGGTGGAACTCGCCCGCGACCGAGCGCGTGAGCTCCGCGAGGTCCACGGGCTCGGTCTGAAGCTCCACCGATCCGGAGTCGAGCCGTGACAGGTCGAGCAGGTTCACGGACAGCTTCTGGAGCCGCTCCACCTGCTCGCTCATGGTCTCGAGGAACTCGCGACGGGTGTCCTCGTCGAGATCCTCGTCCTGGAGCAGCTCCACGAAGCCGCCCAGCGAGAAGATCGGCGTGCGCAGCTCGTGCGAGGCGGTCGCGATGAACTCCTTGCGCGCCACGTCGACCCTGCGGAGCTGCTGCTGCATCTGGTTGAAGGTCTCCGTGAGCTGGCCGAGCTCGTCCTTCGAGGTCACGGGGAGCGGCTCCATGAAGCGGCCACGAGCCACATCGCGGGCCGCCCTCTCGAGGCCTCCCACGCGACGGGCCAGCCGCGCGGCCACGAGGTAGCCGCCGAAGAGCGCGATCAGGAGCGCCGCGCTCGTGGCGAGGAGCACGCGATCGCGTACGAAGGCCACGGTCTCGCGCACGTCGTCGAAATTGCGCGAGTAGAACGCCACCCGCGGCAGCTTGCCGGTGGTGGTCTGTGGCTGGGCCACCATCCCCAGCTCCTCGCCGCGGAAGGTGCCGTACCCGACCTGCATGCGGCGCGAGAGGAGCGCGCGCCGGGCGAGCTGCTCATCGAACGGAACCAGCGCCGATGTCTTGCTGTCGTCCACGGGGTAGTAGCCCGGATTGCGCTCGGGGCTCCAGTTGCGCTGCCAGTCCCTCACCGTCACCTGCGCGTCGGTCGCGTCCGCCGCCTGGCGGATGCGCACCGCGAAGTTCCTGCGGGTCGGCGACGTGCGGCCCTGGAGGGGCGCCTCCAGCGCCGCCCGCGCGTCCCTCGCTTCGTTCTGAAGGTTCGTGAGCCGCCGCTCCTTGAGGTTCTCCTCGAGCTGCGGCACCACGACGAACCAGATCGCGCAGAACGCGGTCGCCGTGATCAGGAAGAAGAGGAACGCGATCTTCTGGCGGAGCGAGCGCAGCCGGCTCATGAGTCCGTGAAGCGGTAGCCCACGCCGCGCACTGTGAGGATCAGCTCGGGCGTCTTCGACTCCTGCTCGAGCTTCTCGCGCAGGTGGCGAATGTGGACGTCGATCGTGCGCGGGTCGCGGTACGCGGCGTCGCCCCACACGCGCTCGAGCAGCATCGTCCGGCTGAACACGCGCCCGGGCGCCCGCGCGAGCGCAGCGAGGATCTCGAACTCCACGTACGTCAGGCGCACCGACTCCCCGCGCACCACCACGGAGCGCTTCTCGAAGTCGATCGAGAGCTCGCCCGCCTCGATCGGCTCCTCGAACTGAGCCTCGTCGGGCTGCGCCAGCGCGGCGCGCCGCAGGACCGCCTTGACGCGGCTGCGGAACTCGCGCACCGAGAACGGCTTGGTGATGTAGTCGTCCGCGCCGAGCTCGAGTCCGAGCACCTTGTCGGTCTCCTCGGTCTTGGCGGTGAGCATGATGATCGGCACGGTGCTGCGCGACCGGATCGCACGGCAGACGTCGAAGCCGTCCATCCGCGGCAGCATCACGTCCAGCACCACCAGGTCGAAGTTGTCCTCGCGCAGGCGCTCGAGCGCCTCACGCCCATCGAGCGCCGGGATGACGTCGTAGCCCTCCTTGCGCAGGGGATAGGCCAGCAGCTTTTGGACAGACAGCTCGTCGTCGACGAGCAGGATGCGAGGGGCAGTGGTGCTCAACCTTGAGAATTGTAGGTTGAGCAGCAGTGATAGAGCCGCGTGTATACCGGGCGGCGTTCGTGCCGGCACTGCTGGCGATCGTTCTGGCGATGTTCTCGTTCGAGAGCAGACCGAGGGCATTGCCCCAGGGGCTGGCCGCGGACGTGCTCTTCGACGGCGCTCAGGCGGCCGATCTCGCGACCCGAATCGCGAGCGACGCCCCGGACCGGCGCGCGGGCACGCGCGGGGACCTCGCGACCGCCGAGCTCGTGGCAGACGCCTTCGAGGCGCGCGGGTTCAGCGGCGGACCCGGGGGCCGGCCCCACGTCCAGCGCTTCACGCACGCGGGGCACGATCTGGTGAACGTGGTCGGGCTGCGCGCGGGACGCTCGCGGCGGCAGATCGTGATCGTGGCCGGGCGCGACGCGAGCAGCATTCCGGACGCGCCCGGCAGCGCCGCCGACACCGCCGCGCTCATGCAGCTTGCGCGCGTCTACCAGGGGCGCCCGTCGCAGAAGACGCTGGTGCTCGCGTCGGTGGACGGATCGAACCTCGGCGAGGTGGGCGCCAGGGAGCTGGTCGGGGACCTTTCTCAGCCGGAGCTGGTGGACGCCGTGATCGTGATCTCGGATCTCGGCGCGCAGTCGAGCAGCGGTCCCTTGCTTCAGGCGTGGTCGAACGACTCGCGGCGCGCCGGCATCGGCCTGCAGCGGACCGTGGCCAACTCGATCCGGGACGAGGTCGGCAGCTCGGCCGGCGGCAGCGGCACGCTCGGCCAGTTCTTCCGGCTGTCGTTCCCGATCGGCATCGGCGCACAGGGCGTGCTGCTCGAGCAGGGCTACGACGCCGTTCGGATCTCGGGAAGCGGGGAGCTGCCGCCGGAGGGCGACGGCCCCGTCGAGGCGATCGACGAGGACCGACTCGGGATGCTCGGGCGGGCGGCGCTTCGAACCCTCACCGCGGTTGATCAGGGCCCGCGCCCGGAGCACGGCCCGGAGAGCTACGTCCAGGCGGTGAGCCAGGTGCTCCCGGGATGGGTGATCTCGCTGCTGGCAGGCACGCTGCTGCTTCCCGTGCTGGTGGCTTCGGTGGATGCATTCGCGCGCGCCCGCCGGCGGCAGGTGGACGTGCTGCGGTGGTTGCGCTGGGTGGCCGTCTGGGTGGCGCCCTTTCTCGCCGCGCTGGCGCTTGCCCAGTTCCTCGCCCTGGTGGGCGCCACGCCCGCGCCCCCTCCGGCGCCCGTGGCCCCGAAGGTGCTTCCGCTCGACGCTGCCGCCCTCGGTGTGCTGGCGGGAGTGGTCGCGGCCATGGTGCTTGCCCTGTTCCTCGCCCGCTGGCTCGCCTTCCGGCCGGACCCAGAGCTACGGGAGCCGGTCGAACCAGGGGCCGGCGTGGCGCTCGCCCTCGCGATCGCCGCCGGGTCGCTGCTGCTCTGGCTCGTGAACCCGTTCGCCGGGCTGCTGGCCGTTCCCGCGGCTCACCTGTGGATGCTCACCGTCCTCACGCGGCCGCAGCCCCCGCGACGTCTGCGGGTCGTCCTGATAGGGCTCGGGGTGGCGCCTGTGGCGCTGGTAGCGGTCTACTACCTGTTCGCGCTGTCGGTGGACCCGCTGCACGGCGCCTGGTACCTGCTCATGCTGGTGGCCGGGCACAGCGTGGGGATCGTGCTCTCGCTGATCGGCTGCCTGATGCTCGCGGCCGCATGCGCTACGGCCGAGATCGCGTGGCGCCTGCCCGACCAGGACGAGGCCGAGCCGGGTCCGCAGGGGCCGGCGGTCTACGGGCCGGGCTCGTACGCGGGACCGGGTTCGCTCGGCGGCACCGAGTCGGCGCTCCGGCGCTGACTGGCCGGATGTCCGGGTTTCGCGATCCGCGCGGCGCGAGAACGGTCCGACGTGCCGATATGGGTCGTCGATAGGGAGGTACGGGATGGATGGCAGGGGACGGGATCAGACGCTCGGGCGCTCTGTTCAACGAAGTGGGTACGTGGTCGATACGCGCGCGGTCGCCGAGGCGATCCTGCGCTCAGGAGTGCTCGTACCCGCTCAGCCCCGAGACCGGGCCGTCCGGGCCGAGAAGAACAAGCCCGCTACCGCCTGAGACCTCGCCGATCCAGGTGAGCGGCGCGGCGGCCTCGGCGGCCTCTCGCCGTTCCGCCGGAACCGTCACGAGCAGCTCGTAGTCGTCCCCGCCGGTCACAGCCTCCTCTGCGGTCACGCCGGGGGCGCGCGGCACGTCGTCCAGGCGCACGACGATCGCCACGCCGCTGCGCTCCGCCACGTGGCGGGCGTCGGTGGCCAGCCCATCGCTGAGGTCGATCATCGCGCTGGCGCCGGCACGGGCCAGCGCCATCCCGCTCTCGAGGCGCGGCTGGGGGCGCAGGTGACGCGCCACCAGATCCTCAGGCGCGGTGGCGCCGGCGGCCAGCAGGCGGCGGCCCGCCTCAGATCCGCCGAGGTCCCCGGTGACCCCCACGAGGTCGCCGACGCTCGCGCCGTCGCGGCCAACCAGATCTTCCTCGCGATCCGCCCAGCCCACCACCGCCACGGTCAGCACGAGCACAGGTCCGCGCACCACGTCGCCGCCAGCGATCGTGGCACCGCAGGCCGCGGCGAGCTCCTCCATGCCCTCGACGAGCTCGAGCGCATCGACGAAACCCTCGGGCAGCACCACCGACACGTACGCCTCGCCGGCCTCGGCTCCCATGGCGGCAAGGTCCGAGAGCGCCGTGGCGAGCGCCTTCCAGCCGATGTCGCGAGCTCGATGCGTGCCGCGCTCGAAGTGCACGCCGTCCACCAGCGTGTCGATGGAGGTCACCGCCAAGGGACGCGTTCGCGTGACGGCCGCGTCGTCACCCGTCCAGCGCACGAGCCTTCCGCTGCGGTCGCTGAGCGTGGCCTCGATAGCTGCGATCAGGTCGAGCTCGGCCACGAGGCGGGATCAGCCGGGTGCGGCGGTGCCTTCCCCGCCATCTCCGTCCCCGATGTCTGGCGCGGGTACCTCGGGAGCGGGTGTCTCGGGCTGAGGCGCCTCCTCAGGCGGCGTCTCGGTCTCCGGCGCATCGAGCGGCGCGTCCTCGTAGAAGCGCGGGTCGTACTTCGGGTCGGGCGTCGTGGAGGTCCCGGAGGGGTCGTAGTACTCGCCGGTGTTCGCCGAGCCGGTGTTCGCGTACTTGCCGAAGAACGGTGAGAACTCGGCAGGCTCGGTGGGCTGCGGGAAGTCGTCGCAGTTGTCACCGTGAGCCGTGAACATGAAGTCGTGCCAGATCCTCGCCGGCCAGGTGCCTCCGGCCACGGAGCCGATGCGCGTGGCCTCCATCGACACCTGAGCGTCGGGATAGCCAACCCACACGGCGGTCGAGAGGTGGGGCGTGTAGCCCACGAACCAGGCGTCGTTGAAGGAGTCGGTGGTGCCGGTCTTGCCGGCCACCGGACAGCCGATCTGGGCCTCCCTGCCGGTTCCCCCGAGCACGTTCGCCTCGAGTATCTCGGTGACGGCGTAGGCCTGGCCGTCGGTGAGCACGCGCTTGCGCTTCGGCTTGCCGAGGTCCTCGGACTTCCCGTCCGGGAACACCACCCGCTTGATCGCGATCGGCTTGTTGCGAATGCCGCCCGCCGCGAGCGTGGCGTATGCATTCGCCATCTCGAGGGGCGTCACTCCCCGCGTGAGCCCACCCAACCCCTCGGCCGCGTAGCAATCGAGGTGACTCGTCACGCCCAGGAGGTGCGCCGTCTCGCAGACCTTCTTCGGGCCGACATCGAGAATCAGCTGCGCGTAGACCGTGTTGTCCGAGGCGAGCGTGGCGCTCTTGAGGGTCATCGTGCCGTTGTAGGTGCGGCCGTAGGTCACGACCTCCCAGTCGTAGACCCCCTGCTCCGGGTCGTCGAGCTTCAGCGGCTTCGAGACGTACGTGGTGCGATTCGGGTCGATGCCCGCGCGGATTGCGGCCGTGAGCACCATCGTCTTGAACGCTGAGCCGGGCTGGCGGTGCCCCTGCGCCGCGAGGTTGAAGGTGCGGTCCTGGTACTTGGTGCTGGACGCCATCGCGCGGATGTAGCCGTTCGAGGGGTCGATCGTCACGATCGCGGCCGACGGGTCGGTCGGGTCGTAGAGCTGTCCCACGATCGCCTGCCGCGCGAGGTCCTGAACCTTGGGGTTGATCGTGGTGTGGATCCGCAGGCCGCCGCGGCGGACCACCCCGAACCCGTAGCGCTCGATGAGCTGCTCCTGCACGAAGTCGAACATGTACGGCTCGCGGCGCGTGACGTAGCGGGTACCGCGCTTGAGCTTCACCGGCTGTCGTGCCGCCTCGGCGGCCTCGGCCTGCGTGACGAAGCGGTTCGAGGCCATCTGCCTGAGCACCTCGTTGCGCCGCTGAATCGCGGCCTGCTCGTTGCGGAACGGGTTGTACTGCGAGGGCGCCTGGGGCAGGCCGGCGATCATCGCCGACTCGGCCAGGTTGAGGTCCCGCGCGTGCTTGTCGAAGAAGGTGACCGCGGCGGCCTCCACCCCGATCGCGGTACGCCCGCCCACGGTGCCGTACGGGACGGAGTTGAGGTAGTTGTGGAGGATCCAGGTCTTCGAGCGCTCGTCCTCGAGCTCGGAGGCCAGCTTGGCCTCGCGGATCTTGCGCGCGAAGTCGCGCTTTGGATCCTTGATGTAGAGCGCCCGGACGAGCTGCTGGGTGATGGTCGAGCCGCCCTGCACGGTCTTGCCGGACTCGAGGTTCTTGATTCCGGCGCGCACGATTGCGTTGAGGTCCACGCCGTCGTGCTTGTAGAAGCGCTCGTCCTCGATGGCGACCGTGGCGCGGCGCAGGTTCACCGGGATGTCGCGCCAGGGCACGACGCGGCGCAGCACGTCCGACTGGATGAAGCCCAGGCGCGAGCCGTCGACTGCGTAGACGGCGGACAGCTGCCCCTTGTCCGCCGGCTTGAGTTCCGAGAGGTCGGGAGCGGTCGCGGCGATCGCGAGCACGTAGCCGATCGCCGACAGCACGGCGATCACGCTCACGGTTGCGAGGACGCCGAATCCGAGCAGCACGGAACTGCGCCCGGTGTGGCGCCTTCGCCTTTTCAACTTTCGCTGACGATGGGTCATTAGGTTCGGCGGCGAACCACGCTCAGGCCTCAGTTGAGGATAGTGCGTGTTCGCGCAGCTGACGGAGCCAGCGGAGCCGCAGCTCGGCGGCGATCTTGCCGCGCTCAGAGGGGCCCGAGGCCCAGGTCGTGGCGTTCAGCCGCACACCCTCCTTGTCCACCTCGGCCACTGTTACGTCTACGCCGTCCTCCTCGTTTCGGATCAGTTCCATCGCCTTGTCGAGATCGGCGTCGATCGGCAGCCAGACCGACACCTCCACCTGCACGCGCGGGTCGAGGATCGTGTGGTTCACGACCGAACTCTGCGCCAGGCGCTCGTTCGGCACGATCAGGCGGCGGCCGTCGTCGAGCCGGATGTACGTGTAGGTGAGCTTGATCTCCTCGACGACCCCGGTCTGCTCCTCGAACGTCACGAGGTCCCCGATCCGGATCGGCTGGGTGATCGCGAGCAGGATCCCCGCGATGCCGTTGGCGAGCGTCTGGCGGGCGGCGAAGCCCACTACGAGGCCCAGCACGGCGGAGGAGGCGAGGATGCCCTTCGCGATGGCGGACACCTCGTCGATGTTCGAAGCGGCAATCGCGGCTCCGATGAGGAGGATCAGCGCGAAGGTCAGCCGCCGAACCATCTGCAGCCGCGTCTGCGCCGCCGGCGACAGCTCGCCTCTCGTGACCATCTCTCCCACCCGCGCGCCGCGTTTGGCGATCAGCCGATCGACCAGCTGGGCGATCACGATCGCTACCAGGAAGGCAATCCCGGCGTTGATCCAGTCGCGGTCGATTGCAGCTGTGTAGAAATGGACGTCCGGCATGGCGTATGAGGCTACCCCCGCGCGCGTACGCGCAATCGCGGCCGCGCGCGACTCAGAGGCGTTTCGCGCCGCCTGGCGCGTGGCAGTCTCTACCCGCGCCGCGGTGCTCCTCGTGGCGATCTTCGCCGCCCTCTCCTTCGGTCCTGCGAGCGGCGGGCTCGCGCGCGAGAACGCGGCCAAGTTCGACGACCCGTCGCTCACGCACGTGGTCGCCGATCCGCTGCTGGCGCCGCTTGCCCGCTGGGACTCGGTCTGGTACCTGCGGATCGCCGACTCCGGCTACGGGGACAGCGCTCCCCGGGCTGCGTTCTTCCCCCTCTACCCGCTCCTGGTGCGGGCCGTCGCGACTCCGTTCGGGGCGTCCGCAGGCGCGCTCCTCCTGGCGGCGTACTTGGTGTCGCTCGCCGCCTTCCTCGCCGCGCTCGTTCTGCTCCACCGCCTCACCGAGCTCGAGCTGGGGCGGCGGCTCGCGCGCCCCACACTCCTTCTCCTCGCTGTCTTCCCGGCGGCCGTGTACTTCGGGGCGCCCTACTCGGAGAGCCTGTTCCTGCTGCTGGCGGTGGGTGCCTTCTATGCCGCGCGCAGCGGGAGCTGGGCCTGGGCGGGGGCGTGCGCGGGACTCGCGTCGGCCACGCGCAGCGCCGGCCTGCTGCTCCTGATTCCGCTGGCGATGCTCTGGTGGGGCTCGCGCCCGCGGCGGCCGCGCGACGCCGCCTGGCTGCTGCTCGCCCCCTTCGGGATCGCCGCCTACGCCGCGTGGCTGGGCCTCGTGGAGGGCGACGCCCTGCGCTTCCTCGACGTCCAGGAGGCGTGGTCGCGCGAGCTGAAGGTGCCGCTGGCGGGTGCATGGGACGGCCTGGTGGCCGCCGTGGACGGCGTGCGGCAGCTGGCGTCGGGCTCCCGCACCCCCGTGTACTTCGAGGTGGCCGCGGGCGACCCGTTCCGGATCGCCGCGCTGAACGTGATGCTGTTCGCGACCCTCATCTTCGCGGTCGTGGCCTCGGTGGGCGTGTGGCGCCGCCTGCCGCGGGCATACGGAGCGTGGGTGGGCACCTCGCTGCTGCTCCCGCTCACGTTCCCCGTGACCCCTCAGCCGCTCATGTCCCTGCCGCGCTTCGTGGCCGTCCTGTTCCCGCTCTTCATGTGGCTGGCCATCGCGTGCGACGAGCGCCGCAACACTGACCTGGTGGCCGCGGCGTTCGCGGTCGGCCTCGGCCTGTTCACGGCGCAGTACGCGAGCTGGCACTGGATCTCATGAGCACGGCCGTCCACGCGGTGCTGCTGGATGCGCTGGGCACGCTGGTCGAGCTCCAGCCACCGGCGCCGCGCCTCCAGCGGCTGTTGCGGGAGGCCGGCTTCGAGGTGAGCGAGGAGCGGGCGGCCGCCGGGTTCGTGGCCGAGATCACGTACTACCTCGACCACCACCTCGACGGATCCGACCGCGAGCGCCTGGAGCGCCTGCGCGACCGCTGCGCGGAGGAGCTGCGAAGGGCACTCGAGCTGCCGGACCTCGACCACGCGACCGCGCGCCGCGCGATGCTCGACGCGCTCGAGTTCCGGCCCTACCCGGACGTGCTTCCCGCTCTCGGCGAGCTGCGCAAACGCGACCTGAAGCTCGTGATCGCCAGCAACTGGGACTGCTCGCTGCCGGAATGGCTGGGCCCGGCGGGCATCATGGAGCTGGTGGACGGCGTGGTCACCTCGGCCGAGGTCGGGGCGCCCAAGCCGAGCCCGCGCGTGTTCGAGCGTGCGCTCGCGATCGCCGGCGTGGAGCCTGCCCAGGCGCTCCACGTGGGAGACAAGGTCGACAACGACGTGGAGGGGGCCCGTACGGCCGGAGTGCGCGGGATTCTCCTGCAGAGGGAGGGCGTCCCGCCGGCTGGCGTGGAGGCCATCTCCACGCTTCGGGAGCTCGCCGCCCTACTCTGACTGGCCGTGGAGCACGCCGCCATCGAACCCACGCCGCCCCCGCCCGAGCTTCCGGAGCTGCCCGAGGGGGCCGGGCCGCGCTGGCCGCCGTGGTACGCGGGGGTCGGGTTCGTCGTGGCGTTGGTCGCGACGCTCGTGGTCGTGGGCATCGTCGCGGCGGCCACCGGCGCCAGCACCGACGACGAGAACCCGACCTTCACGGTGCTGGCCACCTTCCTCCAGGGCGTGATCTTCGTGGGTACCGCGGTGCTGTTCGCGTCCTTCGCGGGGAAGCCGCAGGCCCGGCAGTTCGGCCTGCGCCCGTCGCGCTTCTGGCCCACCGTCGGCTGGGCGGCGCTGGGTCTGGTCTCCTTCTACATCCTGGCGCTGTTCTACGCGGTGATCGTCCAGCCGGACGCCGAGCAGACGGTGGCGCAGGACCTGGGCGCGGACGAGGGCACCCTGGGACTGATCGCGGCCGGATTCATGGTGATCTGCATCGCGCCCGTCGCCGAGGAGTTCTTCTTCCGGGGCTTCTTCTACCGCGCGCTGCGCAGCCGCTACTCGATCCTCGCAGCCGCTCTGATCGACGGCTTCGTGTTCGGCGTGATCCACTGGGACTTCTCGAGCGCCGAGGCGCTCCTGCTCGTGCCCCCGCTGGCTGCGCTCGGCGTCATGTTCTGCCTCGTCTACGAGCGCACCGGTTCGCTGTATCCGGTGATCGCGCTCCATGCGCTGAACAATGCGATCGCGTTCGGGGTGACGATCGAGGACGCGGGCGTGTCGCTGGTGCTCGGCCCGCTGATGCTGCTCGCGTGCACGGTCGTGCCGCGAGCACAGCGGACGGCCATGGCATAGTGAGCACCATATGAGCATCCGTCACCTCCTCCCGATCCCGCTCGTCATGTTGGGTCTGGCGCCGATGGCGTACGCGCAGACGCCCGCGCCGACCACTCCGGTCACGCCTCCGCCCGAGCGGGCAGCCGGAAAGGCCTCGCTCTCGGTCAAGGGTGGCCTCGCGACCAAGAAGGCGCGCTACTTCGCGCCGTCGCAGGAGGTTGTGGTGCGTGGGGTCGTGAAGCCGTACGTGCCCGGCCAGGTGCTCACGCTGTACGCGATCCGGCGCGGCAAGGCCAGCAAGAAGGTGCGGCGGGCCGTCCGGGCGGCGCGGGCGCTACGAGTTCCGCTTCAAGGTCGGGAATGCGGGTCCGGTGCGGCTGGTGGTGAAGCACAGGGCGACTGACGCGCAGAAGGCCTTCCGAACGCGTGACGAGACGATCCAGGTGGTCAACTGGCAGGCCGGGGCGGGGGCACGCGGCGCGAAGGTCACCCTGCTTCAGCGGGGCCTTCTGAAGCTCGGCTTCGCCACGCCGGTCACGGGTTACTTCGATGGTCTGACCGCGAACGCGGTCAACGCATTCCGCAAGACGAACGGCATGGGGCGCGACGGGTATGCCGCCACCTCCGTCTACGCGATGGTCCTGCGCGGCGACGGCGCCTACAAGCTGCGCTACCCGGAGTCGGGTACGCACGGCAAGCACGTCGAGTTCGACTGGTCACGGCAGGTGCTGGTACTGGCGGACCGCGGCAAGCCGTACCGCGTGTACCACACGTCGTCGGGCTCGCCGGTCACGCCGACCGTGTTCGGCAGCTACCGCTTCTACCGGCAGGATTACGGCACGAACGCGAGCGGCATGGTGCACTCGTCGTACTTCATCGGGGGATACGCGATCCACGGCTACGCGTCGGTGCCCAACTATCCCGCGAGTCACGGTTGCCTGCGCGTCCCGATCCCGAGTGCGCTGTCGATCTTCAACTGGATCGACGTCGGCGACCCGATCCAAACCTACGAGTAGCCCCAGCGCGAAGGCCAGAACGCGAAGACCCCGCTCGGAGCGAGCGGGGTCTCCACGGTTCCCCCTTTGGTCCGCCGGCCCACTGGGCCGGCGGCCACTTTGCGCGGGCGCGCCCTACTGCACGGCGGCAGTAGCGGCCGCGTCCACCTGAGCTTGCTCCGCGCCGGCGTCTGCCGGAGCGGCCGCCTCGACGGCGACGGGCTCGGGCGCGACCTCGGCCGGCGCGGCCACCTGCGCCTCCACGGCGACCGGCTCGGGTGCGACCTCGGCCGGCGCGGCCACCTGGGCCTCGACGGCGACCGGCTCGGTGCGACCTCGGCCGGCGCGGCCACCTGGGCCTCGACGGCGACCGGCTCCGGTGCGACCTCGGCGGGCGCGGCGACCTGCGTCTCCACGGCGACCGGCTCCGGCGCGACCTCGGCCGGCAAGGCGACCTCGACGTCGACCGCTCCGGTCGGCGCGGCCTCGGCCGGCACCGGGGCCGCCTCGGTCGCCGCCGTCTCGGTCGTGGTGGCCTCCGTCGTCGCGACCTCGGTGGGCGCGACCGCCTGGGCCTCACCCTCCGCCGTCGGCGCCGCCTGCACGCTCTCGGCGGTAGCTGGCTGCGTCGTGGCCGTGGTGGCCGTCGCGCTGGACTCCGTCCCGGCGCTGCTCGCGCCGGCCACGGTGGCCCGCTTGCCCGGGATCGTCGAGCCGCCCGACAGGTAGGTGCTGGGGTTCTGCGCCTGCCCGTTCACGCGAGTCTCGAAGTGCAGGTGCGGTCCGGTGCAGCTACCGGTGCAGCCCACGTAGCCGATCACCTGGCCCTGCTGCACCTGGGCGCCGTTCGACACTCCGAAGCGCGACAGGTGCGCGTAACACGTCGAGAACTGGCTCGTGTGAGTGATGCACACCATGTTGCCGTAGCCGCTCTGCTGCCCGGCCAGGCTGACCGACCCGCAGGCGGCCGCATGGACGGGCGTGCCCGTGGGCGCGGCGATGTCCATGCCGTCGTGGTTGCGTCCTCCGCGCGGCCCGTAGGGCGACGTGACCGTTCCCCTGACGGGGGTCGAGATCGTGGCCGAGCCGCACGAGCCTCCTGCCGGAGCCTCTGTCGTGGGCAGCGTGGTGGGCGTGGTCGAGGACGGCGGCGTGGCGTTCACCTGCCCGCCGACCGTGGTGCCGGCACCGGTGTCGCCCTGCACGGCCAGGTCGGCGCCCGCCTGCTGGAGCCTCTGCTCGACCTCCTGCTGCACCTGCGGCGGGACGTTCGAGCCGCCGATGGACGCGCCGCTTGCGCCGGCCTGGGCGAACAGCGAGGACCAGGTGTTCGGGCCGACGATGCCGTCCACGTCGAGGCCCGCCGCCAGCTGGTACTTGCGCACGGCCGTATCCGTCTGGGGTCCAAAGATGCCGTCGGACGCCACGCCGAGCTTCGTCTGCACGTGAGCCACGAGGTCGCCCTCGCTCCCCACACGCAGCGGCAGCCCGCCCTCGCGGATCTCGATAGCCCTGTTGGCGGGTGACTCCGCGGCAACCGCCGCGCTCACGTCGCCCGAAACCTGGGCAGCTGCGAGCGGCGCGCCGGGGCCGGCCACGACCGCCGTTGCGAGCGCGGCCGACATGTGCTTCTTGCGGTTGTTCTCGCGCCGAGCCTTCGGAAGCAGCTCACGCCTGCGGCGCGACCGTGTGAGCGAGCGGGTCCAAAGCTCGGGCGTAGCCAGATCACGGTGGGCGTTCGTCATCCATGTCCCCTTCCTTTCGGGCCTACGGGGTTAGCTGACGGGCTCGCGCTGGAAGATGCGCTACGCGGAAGTCAGGTCCGCGATTCGCCCCGGGGTGACACGGCGGTCACCCAGTTGGTTCCCCCGTTCTGGTCGTCCCGGTTGGGACTTCCAGACTCGGCGCTTGACTTGCTTTCTCAGCAACAACCCCGGGCCGGGGAAGTTGCGTGGGGCGCACCCTAGCGAACGCGCTAGGCGGTACGCCAGTCGCCGCCGGTCTCGCGCTCCTTGGGGAGCATGTTCGCGAGCATTCCGAGGCCGAGGCCGTACAGGAGAAGAGCCAGAATGGCGGGAAGTCCGTGCGTGACCCAGCGATCGTCGGAGTCGACGAGGTTGGTGAACGGGCCGAGGAGGATGTCGTTGGCGTCATCGACCCACTCGCGGAAGATGCCGTTCGCCTGCTCGCGCGCGACCTCCTGGTCGGAGGTAGGCGCGATCGGGGCCGGGTCGATAATGGTGCCCGTTACCTCCTTGTCCAGCTTGTTCTGCTGGTTCTGCGAGCCACGCCCGAGCTCGTCGGTCGCGAAGAACGCGAAACCGAGCAGGACGATGATTGAGGTAAGGATGGCCACGAGGCGGACGAATGAGCCCATCGCGCATTACTATCGGCCGCCACCCCCGGACCCTGAGCTTCAAGCACGAATCTGCACATATGACTGACACGGCCCGAGACAGACTGGTGGCCGAATTGCGCGCGCACGCCCTCGTGATCGGGGAGGTCACGCTAACCAGCGGTTTGAAGGCGGACTACTACGTGGACGCTAAGCGCGCGATCCTCCAGCCGGACGGTTTTGGCGCGCTCGGCGAGCTTGTGGCCGCCGAGGCGGAGCGGGTGGGAGCCACCGCCGTGGGCGGCATGACGATGGGCGCGGACCCCGTGGCCTGCGCCGCGTTGGCTGGCGGCGCGCGGGTGAAGGCCTTCTTCGTCCGCAAGGACCGCAAGGAGCATGGCCTCCAGCGCTGGATCGAGGGCCCGGAGCTGCGGCCCGGTGAGCGCTGCCTGGTGGTGGAGGACGTGGTCACGACGGGCGGATCCACGGTCAAGGCCATCGAGCGCGTGCGCGAGGACGGCCTCGAGGTGGCCGGCGTCGTGAGCGTGCTCGACCGGCTCGCCGGCGGCGCGGAGGCGATCTCGGCCGCAAGCGACGGCGCTCCGTACACGCCTCTCGCGACGATCGACGACGTGTATCCCGAGCGCCCGGACCGCTAGGCGCCGGCGAGCCAGGCGTCGATCAGCCGCCGCGCGATCGAGTAGGGCGGCGAAAGCGCGAGCTCGCCCTCTCCCCGAGCCGCCCGCTCCACCTCCTCGCGCTCGAACCAGCGCACCTCGGCGAGCTCGCCGTCCCCCGGCGCCGGCTCGCCGCCCGTGGCGACCGCGCTGAAGCCGAGCATGAGCGAGCTCGGGAAGGGCCACGGCTGCGACGCCAGGTAGGACACCTCCCCGAGCGCCACCCCCGACTCCTCCAGCACCTCGCGGCGAACGGCCTCCTCCAGCGTCTCGCCGGGCTCCACGTAGCCGGCCAGGAGCGAGAAGCGCCCGTCCGCCCAGCGGGCCTGGCGCCCGAGCAGCAGCCGGCCGTCGCTGTCGGTCACGCGAACGATCACCACCGGATCCGTGCGCGGGAAGTGGTGTGCGTCGCAGGCGGGGCAGTGGCGCTCGTGGCCACCGTCACGCTGCTCGGTCGCCGCCCCGCAGTTGGCGCAGAAGCGGTGCCTGCGGTGCCAGGCGAGGAGCGAGCCCGCGTATCCCGCGAGCGCCGCCTCCGCGGGCGGCAGCTCGGTCGCGGCCTCGCGCAGGCCCGCGGGGCGCCCCCCGCCCGGCTCGGCGTCGCCCACGTAGTCGGCGAACAGCGGCCCGCGCTCGGTCAACCCGAGGAACACGGCGTCCTGGCTCGGCGCGGCAAGCAGCAGGTGGCCGCCGTCGATCCAGATCCCGCGCTCCGACATCAGGGCCGCTCGTGCTCGTGGATCGGCCCGCTGTGCGGCGAGCCACTCGGGGCGGCTGCGCTCGAGCGGCGCACGGTCGAGCACTGCCCCCGCGAAGGCGATCACCGCCGTCGGGGTCCGCTACCGAACGCCTCCACCGGCACGTCGCGTGTCGGCACCGCCCTGAACGGCAGCGAGATCGCCGGGCCGACGCGGGCGCGCAGCAGCCGGCCGTTCAAGCCTGGAAGTCGCAGCCGGAAGATGCCATGGCGGGTCGCGCGCACCCGCGCCACCCTTGTCCACCCGCCCTGGGTGCGGCGTTCGATCGTCACCGTGTGGGGCTCGCTGTCCGGCGTTCGGCCCCACACCGTCACGCGACGCCTGCCCGGCAGTGCCACGAATGGGAAGCGAAAGGCGCGGGCCGCCGGCTTGGCACGCTCGTGGGCGTAGAGGTCGGCCGTTCGATAGAAGAGCCCGCCCTGGCCGAAGACCCCCCAGTCGCGCGTGCTCTCGATGTCCCGCAACTCGAACCAGACGGCGAGGGTCACGCCGTTTCTCCACATCCGATACAGGGCCTCCGCCACCCAGCGCCCGTGGCGCTTCACGTGCACGCCGCGCGGGTCCGGCGGGTTCGTGTCCCAGGCGAACTCCGTGACCCAGAAGCGCGTCCGGCCACGCGGGCGGATGTGGTGCGCGCGTCGTGCCGCCACCAGCAGGCGGCGCATCTCGTGGAGGTCCCCCATCGACACGTCATCCGGCGAGAGGGCGCTGTGCGCGGGTCCCCCGGAGGTGTAGGGGTGATGCGCCCAGACGTCGAACGAGGAGCGCGCTCCGCAGGTCGGGCGCGCGGGAACGTGACGCGACATGCACAGCATCCCCCGCATGAACGCCAGCGGCGCATCGCCAACCTGGGTGCCGAACGGGCTGAGACCTCCAGCCACGACTACGTTGTCGCTCGCGACGGCGTGGATTCGCCCGTAGGCGGCGTTCACGAGCGCGCGGTAGCGCCGCCGCGCGTCCACGCGGGTGAAGAACGTGGGGTAGTTCGGCTCGTTCCAGATCTGCCAGTAGCGGACGCGGTGGCGCAGCGAGTTCGTGCCGTCGTAGCGGCGTGCCGCGGCCGTGGCGAACGCCGCGAAATCGCCTGGCACGGGCGCGAGCAGCCTTCGCCCGTTCTCCTCCTCCTGGGCCCACGACGGCGCTGCGTACAGCACCAGCAGCGGTTGAAGGCCGGCACGCCCTATGGCGGCCACCCGCTCGTCGAGCCAGGTCCAGTCGTAGGCCGGATCGTCCGGGTCGGATGCGGCCTGGGGCGGCGTGGGGGCGATGGTGCTCCAGGCCACCGGCACGCGCACCACGCGAGCGCCGACGCTGCGGACGGTGTCGTAGACCGAGGCGGGGTCCGTCTCGCCGAAGTTCGGATCGAGCGGGTCATGGATGCCGGTCACAAGCCGATCCGCGGCGCCGGCGGGCCCGGGCACCACGAAAGGAGCGAAAGCCACGACCGCGAGAACGATGGCCAGGCGGCGCACGGATCGCAGCATAGGGAGGTACCCTGGCGCGAATGCGGCAAGGCTCGCCACGCGATAGCGCCCAGCCCACGGGGCTGTTGCCGGAAGCCCCCCGCCCGGGCGAGACGGTGCTCGTAGCCGGAGGCGGTGGGTACATCGGCTGCGTGCTCGTTCCGAGGCTGCTCGAGCGCGGCTATCGAGTGCGCTTGCTCGACCGCCTCTACTTCGGCGAGGAGCCGCTGACCACGTTCCGGGACCGCGTGGAGCTCGTCGTGGCGGATGTGCGCGACCTTCCGGACAGCGCATTCGAGGGTGTCTCGGGCGTGATCAACCTGTCCGGCCTCTCGAATGACCCGACGGCCGAGTACGACCCCGAGGCGAACTGGCAGATGAACGCGCTTGCCACCGAGACGCTGGGCGAGCGCTGCCTCGAGCGCGGCATCGAGCGCTACGTGTTCGCCTCCTCCTGCGCGCTCTACGACGGCCTGCCGGCCGGCATGCACGACGAGACCGCGCCGATCGCGCCACGGGCGGCGTACGCCACCTCGAAGCGCTACGGCGAGGAGGCGCTCCTGAGGCTTGCCGGTGAGGGCCTCACGTCGGTGATCATGCGCAACGGCACGGTCTACGGCTGGAGCCCGCGGATGCGCTTCGACCTGGTCGTGAACACCTTCGTGAAGGACGCGCTGCTCGGCGGCAAGATCATGCTGCACGGCGGAGGCTGGATGTGGCGCCCGCTCGTGGACGTGCGCGACGCCTCGGACGCTCTGATCGTGGCCTACGAGGCCCCCGCCGAGCGGGTCCGAGGCGAGATCTTCAACGTCCTCCATTCCAACTACCAGATCCGCGAGCTCGCCATGATCGTCGCCGGGACGGTCCGGCTGGCCGGCCGCGGCGTCGACCTCGTAGAGGCACCCGAGCCGGCACTGCGCCGCGATTACGAGTGCTCGAACGCGAAGCTGTCGAACACGCTCGGCTACGTCCCCCGGCACAACGTGCTGGGTGCCGCCACCGACCTCGTGGAGCGGCTGGCGGACCTGGACTCCGCGTGGCTCACCGATCCCGCGCCACTACAACATCCGCTGGCTCGAGCTGATGGACGAGCTCAAGCCGAGCTTCGAGCGCTTCCAGACCGTCGTGTGAGGGCGCTGATCACTGGCGGAGGGGGCCAGCTCGCCAGCGACCTTCAGGCATTGCTCGGCGACGAAGCGGAGAGCCGGTCGCACTCGCAGCTGGATATCTGCGACCGGGCCGAAGTGGACCGTGCATTCGAGGAGCTGAAGCCCGACGTGGTCTTCAACTGCGCGGCCTTCCACAACCTCGACGAGTGCGAGCGGCGGCCGGACAGCGCCTGGGTTACCAACGTGCGAGCGGTCATGGACCTCGCTCGCCGCGGGGCGAAGCTCGTGCACCTCTCCACGAACTACGTCTTCGACGGGCGCCGCCCCGAGCCGTACGCCGAGGACGACCTGCCCGCTCCTCGCAGCGTCTACGCCCTCACCAAGCTGGCGGGAGAGTACGCGGCGCTGGCCTACGCCCCCGGCGCTCTCGTCGTACGAACTACCGGGCTCTACGGCTTTGCCGGCAACGCCTCCAAGGGCGGCAACTTCATCGAGCGGATGCTCGCGCGCGCACGCGCGAGCGAGCAGCTCAGGCTGCCCGCCGACCAGCGTGTGCAGCCCACGTTCACCGCGGATCTCGCCGACGCGCTGGTGGACGGCGCCCGCCGCGACGCGAGCGGCACGGTCCACCTCACCAACTCGGGCGAATGCTCATGGTTCGAATTCACGCAGGCGATCATCGAGAACGCAGGCTTGGACGCCCCGGTCGAGCCGCGCGAGACGGTGATCGAGCCGGGTGGAATCGACCGCCCGCTGAACGGGCTGCTCGCCCGCCCGCGCGCGGACGCCCTGGGGCTCCCCGAGCTGCGCCCCTGGCGCGAGGCGCTCGACGACTACATGGCCCGCGCGGCGCTCTAGAGCGCGCGGTACTCGAACGGCAGCTCGGCGGCCACCTCGGCGAGCGTCGGCGCGCTCGAGTCACGCTCTGACGGAATCAGCTCCTCCGTGGGCAGGGGCCACTCGATCCCCACCTCGGGGTCGTCGTACCTGATGCCGCGCTCGCGCTCGTCGGAGTAGTAGTTCGACTGCTTGTAGAACACGTCGGCCAGCTCGCTGACGACGCAGAACCCATGTGCGAAGCCGACCGGGCAGTAGACGATCCGCCCGTTCTCGTCGCTCAGCTCGAAGGCCTCCCACTCGCCGAAGGTCGGAGATCCACGGCGCAGGTCCACGACCACGTCCACGATCTTCCCGCTGCCGCAGCGCACGAGCTTGGCCGCTCCCTCACCGATCTGGAAGTGCATCCCGCGGACGATCCCGTGCTTCGAGCGCGAATGGTTGTCCTGGACCATCTCCTCGACGATCCCGAGCTCGGCGAACTCATTGCGGCGGTAGGTCTCGACGAAGAAGCCGCGCTCGTCGCCGATCAGCTTCGGCTGGACGAGGCCGACGCCGTCGATTCGGGTCTCGAGTCGCTCGAAGGGCATCGTGGCACCCTAGGGGACGTGGAGTTCATCGCGCATGAGCACAAGTCGGACGGTCCATACGAACCTAGCTTCGCCTTTGACGACGCACGCCTCTCCCCGGGGCACGATGCCGTACACGACGAGGTCGCGAGTATCGACGGCTGGCTCGCGCCGGAGGACTCGCTCAAGCTCTACGAGCTCGGCTACCTGGCCGCCGGCCCATTTCTCGAGATCGGGACCTATCGCGGCAAGTCGGCGGCGGTGATCACGACCGCGCTGCGGGACGCCGGGCGTGCTGTCGAGTTCTACTCGCTCGATATCGCGGGCGATGACCTGGAGCTCGCCCGCGCGACGCTCGCGCAACGAGGACTCGGGCAGTACGTGACGCTCGTGCACGGCAGCGTCACCGCGTTCTTTCGCGCGCTTCCGGGCTTCCGTCCGCGGTTCGTCTTCATCGACGGCGACCATTCTGCGAAGGGCGTGGCGCGCGACCTGTCGGCGCTCGAGACGAGGGCGCCGACGGGGGCTCTCTTGCTCTTCCACGACTTCCGCGACGCTCGCAACGAAGACCCCTCCGACGAGGATTACGGCGTTCCCGAGGCGATCGGCCAGAGCTGGGTGGCGCGTGACTGTGAGTTCGCGGGCACGTTCGGAGCCGCTGGGCTCTTCCGGCGCGTACGGGGTGGCCAGGAAGCAGCCGACGAGAGCGACGCTCGCGCGTCCATCGAGCTGCTCAGGCTGGACCGCAAGCGTGTGCGCCTGCTGGTCGACGTCGCGCGCCCAGTCAAGCGTCGCGTGGTGAGGCACCTGCCGAGACTCCGCCGCGACTGAGCTCGCGTGCGAGCGTCGCGAGCCACGCCAGGAGCACCGTGCCGGCAAGCACGAGCGCGAGCGGGACGGGGTCGGCCCGCTGGGGGAAGGGACCCGGAAGCGCGTCAGCAAAGCGATCAAGTCTCCGCTGGGGCTCGGGCGCGGTCGGTAGCGGCCCGACCCTTACCGGCGTCGGGGGGGACTCGAGGAGGCCGCGTAGCTGCTCGCGTTTCCGACGCCCCGTGACGGTTTGGAGCTCTGCCGTGACTCGGGCACGGAAGTCCCGGCGGGAGGCGGCGCTCAGCTCCTTCCCCGCCGCCGGGAGCAGGGACGAGGCGCGCGCGGGCGTCGGGCTGCTCGCCCTCAGCGCGAACGCGCCCGACCTCGCTCGCTCTACCAAGCTCAGCTCGCCAAGCGGATTGAACTGAACCGCGTCCGCGCGACGCGGCGTCAGGTACTGGAAGGTGGGATCGGCCAGGAGCTGACGGAGGTAGGGCGGCTCCGTGCCTGGCGCGACGACCCCGCCACGCACGGCGATGGGCGCCTGGGCGTCAAACGTGCTGTCGCGAGCCAGGGCCGGCACCACGCCGGCGCAGACCAGAACCACTCCCACCGTGATCCAGGCCGCTCGCTGCCGCCATGACTGGCGCAGGGCAGCCGCGCGCAGGCCGCTTAGCCACTCTGCGGGCGCGTTGTGAGCTCGGCCCGGCCCCTGCTCGGCCCGCCCGGGCGACCACGCGGCAGCGACCGCGAGCCCAAGCAGCGCCCAGGCGAGGACCTTCCCAGGTTGCTCGAGCGCCTCCGCGGTGCTCATCATCACAAGGAAGGCAGCGAATCCCGCCAGCGCGGCAAGGCCTATGCCGCGCGCTGGCTCTGGCGTCCGCATGAGTCGCCGGATGATCAGGACCACGGCTCCGAAAAGTGCCATCAGGAGCAGCGCAACGCCGGCGAAGCCCTGCTCGAGCATGACGTGTAGGTAGGAGCTGTCGGTCGTGACGACGCCCTGGGGGCTTCCGGCCGTCGTCCCGCCGACCGTACCGAGACCCGTCCCGAACGGGTCCTGGGAGGCCTGGTCCAACCGGTTTCGCCAGTTCTCCCACCGCAGCTGCATGGACTCGTCGGAGGCGGGGTGCGCAAGCCCCTCGAGGCGCTCGGAAAGCGCGTCGGACGTCCGGCTCGCGATCGCGGCCCCTGCCGCAAGGAGCACCAGGCAGGTCGCAAATACGATGCCGGCGCCGACCAGGCGGCGCCGTGTGCCCGTCACGACGAGCAACAGGACGGCCGCGAAGGCGAGCGCGACCACCGTTGCGACCAGGGGTGTCCGCCCGAGCGACGCCACCTGTGCACCCACTCCGAGCACCGCAACCGCGAGCGCGAGCCGGCGGTGACGCGGGCTCGTGACCGCGAGCACCGCGCCGAACACCGCGGCTGGAGCCGCGACTGTCGTCAGCCCGATCGCTCCCGACAACGTCCCTATCGCGCGGAACGAGCCGCCGTAGCTGATCACGCCCCCGCGCGCGGTTGCGTAGTTGCGCTCGACGTCGGCTATCCCAATCACCCCACGGACGCATGCGTACAAGAGCACGAGGCCCAGCACCCACAGCAGCGCCGTGACGAGCGCGTCGCGCCGCGACGCGTCCCAGAACGCAATCGCGGACGCCACGGCGACCGCGATGTAAGCGTGTGTCAGGCGGAATCCGGATAGCCCTGTGTTGAGTGAGGGAGATGCAACGACATGAACGACGCTCAGCAAGACCCACGCGGTTGCCGCGCCGATCACGACGCGCTCGGCGGTCGTCAGCCGGGCCCAGGCGGTCGGCACACCTGGGCGAGGCGCCCGCGCAAGCACTGCGAGGACCGCTCCGAACAGGGCCACGTCGAGGCACGCCGCGCCTACGCTGAGCGCGTCGTCGAACACCAGCCCGCTGTGCGCGAGCAGGATTTTCACCGTGCCCTCGAGGAGGAACACCCCGATCGCTGCGATCAGCGCGGCGCGCGGATCGTGGTAGGCAAGGACGAGGACGAGGCCGACGACTCCCGCGATCAGGGTCAGCGACGGCCAGAAGGCTAGGGCGACCGCCGCCGCCGCCGTGGCCACTCCGGCCATCGCCCACCACCGCGGCGTGGCTGTACGGACCGAAAGCGAAGCCACGTCGGCGCCAGCATAGTCGTGCTATCCATCTCTCCCGTGGGGGAGCTGCGCGTGTCGGTCGTCATACCTACGTGGAACGGGGCAGCAGTGCTGGGCCCTTGCCTCAACAGCCTGGAGCGCCAGGAGGTCACGGGGGGCTTCGAGACGATCGTCGTCGACGACGGCTCCACCGACGAGACGGCGGACGTTCTGCGGGAGCACCCGTCGGCGCGCGTGCTCTCTAACGAGCTGAACGTCGGCTTCTCTGCGGCGAACAACCAGGGAGCGGCGACGGCGGGAGGCAACGTCCTCGTGTTCCTGAACTCCGACACGGAGGCGCTCGACACGGATGTGCTTGAGCGCCTGGCCACCGTCGCCGAACAGCCGGACATCGCGCTGGTTGGGCCCCGGTTGCTGAACCCAGACGGGACCCTCCAGAAATCGTGCGCCGCCTATCTCAGCCTTAGCGGCGCAGTCGCATTGATGACCGGACTGCATCGGCTGCTGCCCGAGCGGCTACTTCCCCGGGTCGCGCCGCATAGGTGGTCGCACGACCGCTCGCGGGACGTCGACTGGGTCAAGGGTGCTGCCCTCGCGATCCGGGCCGATCTTTTTCGCGACCTGGGCGGGTTTTGGCCGGTGCTGTACGGCGAGGAGGCGGACCTCGCCTTCCGCGCTCGCAGACGCGGGCTACGGGTTCGCTTCGAGCACTCGGCACGTGTCATGCACATCGGGAACCACTCCTTTGGCCAGAGGCTCTCGGAGACCGAGCGTGCAGCGGAGGTCGCGAACAGCGAACTGCAGTTCCTGCTCGCACACTACGGGCCCGTGCGCCGGCCTGCCATCCGGACGATTCTCACCGCCGGGTACGCGTCACGGGCCGTCTTCCACGCGCTGCTCGGTCGCCCTGGGCGCGCCGCGGTGTTTCGCGAGATGGCCCGGGTGGTGGCCTCCCGCCCGCCACGCACGCCGTCGCCTTAGAGCCGCCCGAAGGCCCCGACGACGCTCGAGCTCGATCGGCCGGCGACGCGATGCGCCCTCCCTGCGCAGCGAGCGCCACTCCCGCAACCCCGCGATCCGGCCACGCACCGGCGCGAGCGACCGGTCCGCGATCGCTGCGTACAGCACGTACCCCAGCTCGTACAGCACGATCGCGGGCCCATACCTCAGGAGTTGACGAGAGTCCGCGTTGCGCGCGAGCAACCGGACGCGGTTGCGCCCGACGTGGAAGTACTTGAAATCCGATCCGTGCCGCGTCGTGGCCGAGTGGTGGTGCCAGACGACCGCCTCGGGCGTGTAGAGGGTTCTCCAGCCCGCCATCCGGGCGCGCCACGCCACGTCGACATCGTCGAGGTAGAGGAAGATGCGGTCGTCGAACCCGCCGACATCCTGGAGCATCGCGCGGCGGTACACCGCACCACCGCCGCAGGCGCCGAACACCTCAGCGGGCCGAGCGGCTTCCCCGTCGATCGATTCGCCCAGCAAGCGGTCATAGGCCACGCCGAGCACGTCCAGTCCGATACCCGCGGAGTTCACGGTGTCGGGACGCGCGACGAAGCGCATCTGCATCGCCAGGGCGCCGACGTCATCGGGGATTGGGTTGGCCAACACGCGAATCAGCGCGTCCGGCTCGATCGTGGCGTCGTTGTTCAGCAGCACGATCCAGTCGCCGCTGGTGCGTTCGATGCCCCTATTTACCGCCGCCGGGAAGCCGACGTTCTTGTCAAGCCGAACAAGCTCGATCTCGGGGAACTCGCGCTCGACCATCTCGCACGAGTCGTCACTCGACGCGTTATCCACAACCACGATCTCCGTGGTGAGCGCCATGGCGTCGAGCGCCACCTTGAGCGAGTCAAGCGCGGCGTGCAGAAGATCCGCCTTGTCGCGGTTGACAACAACCGCGCTGATCAGCACGGTGCGATGATCCAGCCGATGAGCCGCACCGCGGGGATCCTACGCGCCGACGTGCTGGCTCAGCGTGAGTCAGTCGCAGCGGAGATCGACGCCGCCATCGAACGCGTTCTCTCCAGCGGCACCTACATCCTCGGACCGGAGCTGGAGGCCTTCGAGGCCGAATTCGCGGAGTACTGCGGCGTGAGCGCACTGCGTCGGCACGGGCTCCGGCGCCGACGCTCTTCAGCTGGCGGCGATGGCTGCGGGCATAGGTGCGGGCCACGAGGTGGTGACCGTCGCGCACACCATGGCTGCGAGCGTGTTCGCCATCGCGCTCGCCGGCGCGACGCCGGTGCTGGTGGACATCGATCCCGCCACCTACACGATCGATCCCGCCGCGGCGGCGGATGCCATCGGCCCCCGACACGCAGGCGCTGCTGCCGGTGCATCTCTACGGCCAGTGCGCGGACATGGCCCCGCTCCTCGGGCTCGCCGATCGCCACGACCTTGTCGTGGTGGAGGACGCGGCTCAGGCTCACGGTGCGACGTACGCCGGCCGTCGCGCGGGCGGGCTCGGCACGCTCGGATGCTTCAGCTTCTACCCGACGAAGAACCTCGGGCGCCTACGGCGACGGCGGGGCGGTCGTGACAAATGACGCGCCCCTCGCCGAGCGCGTGCGACTCCTGAGGAACAACGGCAAGACGGACACGGGAGAGCACGTGGCGGTCGCCGGCAACAGCCGGCTCGACGAGCTCCAGGCAGCGATCCTCCGGGTGAAGCTGGTGCACCTCGACGAGTGGAACGCGGCGCGGCGCAGGCACGCGGCGGTCCTATGCGGACCTGCTCGCCGGGCTGCCGCTGACGCTCCCGCTCGCAGACCCGCGCGGCGAACACGTCTTTCATCTCTACGTGGTCAGGACGCCCGAACGCCACGCGCTCCGAGCTCATCTCCAGGCACACGGCGTGGAGACCGGCGTCCACTATCCGCGGCCGGTGCACCTCGAGCCCGCGTACGCGGACGGCCCCGCGGATCGGAGTGCTGGACGCTACGGAGGCGTGCACAGAGGAGATCCTAAGCCTGCCGATGTACCCCGAGCTGAGCGAGGCCGACGTGGCGCGGGTGGCCCAGATCGTGCGCGACTACTTCGAGCGCGGCGAGCGCCCGGGCGCGTGATCCACGGCGTCTCCGATTGCAGGACCGTCGAGTTCCCCAGGGTCACGGATCCACGGGGGAACCTCACGTTCGTGGAGGGCGGCCGCGAGGTGCCGTTCGAGATCCGGCGCGTCTACTGGATCTACGGCGTGCCCGGAGGCGAGCACCGCGGGGGTCACGCGTACCGCAGCCTGCACGAGGTGATCATCGCGATCTCCGGCAGCTTCGAGGTGCACCTCGACGACGGCTCGGAGCAGACGGACCGACATCCTGAGCCGCGGCTACCGCGGGTTCTACGTGCCGAACATGATCTGGCGCGCGCTCAAGAGCTTTTCAACGAATGCGATCTGTCTCGTTCTTGCCTCGGAGCGCTACGACGAGGCCGACTACATTCGCGACCGCCCGAGTTCGACGCCCTTCAGTCGGAGCGACCTATGACGGAGTTTCTCGGAGGCGCGCGATTGCTCCAGCTGCCGCGCATATCAAGCGAATCGGGCTCGCTCACGGCGGTCGAGCACGGTGAAGGGGTCCCGTTCGAGATCGCGCGCGTCTTCTACCTCTACGACATTCCCGCGGGCGCTCATCGCGGTGGCCACGCGCACCGCGTGCTCGAGCAGGTGTCGTTGCGGTGATGGGCTCGATCACCGTCGAGCTGGACGACGGCCGCGAGCGGCACACGGTCGATCTTCGGCAGCCAGACGTGGGCCTGTACGTTCCGCCGATGCTGTGGTCTGAGCTGGTGGACTTCGCCTCGGGGTCGATCGCCGTGGTCCTCGCGTCCATTCCGTTCGACGAGGCCGAATACGTGCGGGACCACGACGAGTACCTGCGACTGGTGAGCTAGCGCAGGCGCTGCTCGTAGTGCTCGTGCACCACGCCGCCCCCGCCGAACTCGGCCTTGTAGCGGTACAGGCCGGCCAGCAGTCCGCGCCGGTCCTCCCTCGCGCTCGATGCCGAAGTCGAACCAGCGTGCCGTCCTTGCCGCCGCAAGCTCGATGCCGTGCTCGATGACCGCGTCGAGGGCGCTCACCTCCATACCCGCCTCCGTCGCGGCCAGATACTGCGCGTGCACCGCCGTGTGGGTCACGAACAGCACTGCGCCCGCGCACGGCTCTGACCGTCGAGCGTCGCCACGAGCGGCAGGATCCGTTGAGGGAAGCGGCGATCGCAGCTCCTCGATCTCGGCGAGCGCGTGTACTGGGCGCGCCGCGTGGCGTCGCTTCAGCGTGGACTCGAGTAGCGGCCAGAACGCCGCGAGGCCGTCTGCTCCTTCGACCACGGTCACGCCCCGCTCCCGCGCCCGGGCGATGCAGCGGCTGCGGCGCTCGGACGGCTCACGCCGAGTTCGCCAGGTCGATCGCACAAGACAGGTCGCGATCGGACGAGAGTCGCGCCGAGCTCCGCGAGCGCCCAGATGTCGTCCTGGCTTGGGGAGCGGTGGTAGATGTGCGGCACCGCGTCGTACCGCAGACGCTCTAGGCCCTGCGCCGCGTAGTGCTCGCGTACCTGCGCCAGCGCGTCGCGCGTGCGATCGCCGTTCACGCTGCCGTCGTGGACCAGGCCGCCGTAGGTAGCGCCCGGATGGCTGACTACCGTCATGCGCCTGCTCCGGGTCCAGGGCAGCCGCCAGCACGCCGCGCAGCCGATCCTGCTCGTCAAACAGCAGTAGGGAGGTGTCCTCGAAGCGGTCCCCGTGGTACGAGAGGAACCGGCGCGAGTGCAGGAACGTGGCCATGGGCGCACGCTCGACTAGCTCGTCCCAGTCCTCGGACCACTCCGCTGTGAACTGGACGATCCTCATGCGGGCAGACATGATGCCGGACCATGACCAGGCCACCCGAAATGGGGAGGCCGCGATATCTCGCGGCCGCGCTGCTCGACCGAGCCAGCGTCCTTCGCCCGATAGCGCGCTCGCGCGAGGTCGTGCGTGCAGCGCGAGCCCGCGACCCGAGCGAACTTGCGCCGGATGGGCTGCCGTATCCCCCCGCGCGACTCCGGGTGCTGGTCATGACCGGCGACGATCCCGCTCGCTTCTTCCACGGCGGGCGGACGAGTGCAACGGCGATCCGCGATGCGCTCGCGCGGGCGGGCACCGCGCCATCCGACTTCCGTGACGTCCTCGACTTCGGATGCGGCTGCGGCCGCGTGGCACGCCACTTCCGGAACGAGGCGTGGAGCCTGCATGGTTGTGACTACAACGCGAGCGCAATCGAGTGGTGTGAGCAGAACCTGCCGTTCATGAGCTCTGCCGTGAACCGGCTCAAGCCGCCAGCGCCTTACCCCGACGACAGCTTCGACCTCGTCTACGCAGTGAGCGTCCTAACGCATCTGACGGACGCTGTCAGCCGCGCGTGGATTCGCGAATGGCAACGGATGATCAGGCCGGGCGGGGTGTTGCTCGTCACGACGATCGGTGACGTTCGACGAGACCACCTGAACCCGCACCAGATGGCGGCTTACGACGACGGCAAGCCGGTAATTACGAAGGAACGGCTAGAAGGGATGAACGCATGCGTGGCTCACCACCCCCCTGCCTACGTGAGCGGCGAGCTCTTGGGCGGGCTGGACGTTCTCACGGCGGTACCGGGTTACACGACGCCCGACTTTCCGCAGGACGCGTACGTCGCGAGCGTCCCGTGAGGTGGCGTAAGCGGGGGTCGATCTTCGCGCCCGACGGGCGCATGCCGTGGGCGCAGCATCATGCGTTCCCCCCGACCCCACACCAGCTCGGCGAGCGCCTCCTGCGTGTGTACGTGGCGTTCTGCGACGAGCGGATGGTGGGCCGGGTCGGGTACGTTGACGTGCTGCTCGAGCGGCCGTCGGAGGTGGTGCGCGTCTCGGAGCAACCGGTGCTCGACATCGGGGCTCCTGGAGCATTCGACGACAACGGTGTCGTGCCAACCTGCGTCCTACGCGTCGGCGACGAGCTGCGCATGTACTACACGGGGTACCGGCTCGGACCGCCAGAGGCGCCCTACACGCAGCTACTCGGGCTCGCGATCTCACGTGACGGTGGGGAGTCGTTCGTGCGTCATTCGGAGCGCCCGATACTGGAGCCAAGTGCCGCGGAGGACACGACGCGCGGGTCGGCGCACGTGACGTCGGCGGAGGGCGGCTACGCGATGTACTACTCCGGGGGCTCGGGCTGGACAGAGCACGAGGGGCGGCTGTTGCCCATCTACAACGTGCGGCGCCTTCACTCCACTGACGGTGTGGAGTGGGGTTCGGAGGGTGATGTGTGCCTCGACTTCACAAACGAGGACGAGCACGCGATTGCCCGGCCGTGGCCGATAGCGCCGAAGGGGGGAGTGCACCAAATGCTCTACTCGTACCGCGCGCGCTCGCATGACTACCGCATCGGCCTGGCGGTGTCGGAGGACGGCAATACGTGGGAACGGCGCGACGAGGAGGCCGGAATCGGGGTGTCCGCTTCGGGCTGGGACTCGGAGGCGGTTGCCTACGGTGCCGCCGTCACGGGCGCTGGCTTCGAGTATCTCCTCTACTGCGGGAACGGGCGTGGGCGGACCGGCTTCGGCTACGCGGAACCCGCCTAACGCGCGCCGCCACGCCCTGACGGGCGGGCTGTCTGGGGAAGAGTCCAGCAATAGGCCCACGAAGCGGCGGTCGATGGCCCGCCGCGGGCTGCGTACAACCACGCGGAGAGCGGCGCGCAGTGCGGCACCGGGTCGACGTTGCGCGGCCAGGCGAGCAGCTCGCTGGGAGTGTGCAGCCGTTGCCGTGGCGCCCCTCAGCTTGTGGGCCGCGCGCCGCCCGAGACGTTGATGGACGGTTGCGACGAACCAGGGCGCGAACGAAGGCCGGTCGACCGGCATCAGGCGATCGAGCGAGCGGGCCCAGAGCCACTCGGCGAGCCACGCGTCGTCGTGGGCCAGCGCGGCGTCAGCCGTGAAGGCGGCGTCTGCGTCCCGAGCGGCTTCGTGCTCTGCTCCTGACGCAAATCGCAGGAACGCCATCTGGAGTTCGAGCGTCGCGAGGAGTCGGGGCTCCGCCAGGCGGCCGCCCACGCGCGGCGCTCGCTCGCGTAGCGCCGCTGTGACCTCGATCGCCCGGACGCGATTCACGTGCGGCGGCTTCATGCTCGTGTTGTAGGTATGAACGCGGTGCATGGCGAGGGGTCGAGGAATGAAGGCAACGTCCCAGTGCGCCGCGGCGCGCGCGAAGAGGTCCCAGTCGCTGTAGGCGAGCGAGCCGTCATGCCCGCCGGCCTGCTCGAAACAGTTCCGCCTCAGCATGGCCGTCATCGACGGGATGGTGTTGCCCTGGAGCAGCCGCTCAAGCGTGCGTCCGCCCTGCGTCAGGTCGATGCCGTACACGCGGCGATTCGGCAGCCGTCCGCCGTGCTCACCCACTAGGTGCGCGTATCCGTATACGAAGCCGAGATCATCGCTACGGCGCCAGCGCGATCGGCGGCGCAGCTCGAGCGCATCCGCATAGAGCATGTCGTCTGAACCCAGCCCGAGCAGAAAGTCGGCGCGGGCATGCGAGACCGCGAGGCGCGCCGACTCCTCGACGCCCCGGTTGGCATGGTCCGCATGGGTGAGCACGGTGATTTGGTCGCGGGTGCGCCTGGGCGTAGCGCGTCGCGATCTCGAGACTGCCGTCCCGTCGAGCCGTCCTCCACAACCACGAGGTCGACGCCCGGGAGCGTCTGAGCCAAGCACGCTCTCGATCGCGGCAGCGAGATACGGCGCGTGGTTGTAGGACGGGATCCAGACGCTGACGGCCGCTGTCATTCGCCCTAGGAGAGAAAGCGCGCGCGGGCGCTCTCGTCCCGAACCGTGCTGTGGGGCGGCGTCATGAAACTGTCCGGCTCGACGTCCCGCGTCACGGTCACCGCGGGCCCGATCCAGCAATCGTTCCCCACCTCGATGTCATTGACCAGGGTCGAGTTGACTCCGAGGAAGCTGTTGTCGCCGACCGTCACGCCGCCTGACACCACGACGTGTGAGGAGATGAAGCAGTTGTCCCCGATGCGGGAGTGGTGGCCGATGTGGTTCCCGCTCCAGAGGACCGCGTTGCGCCCGATCCGCACGAATGGCTGCACCGTGTTGTCCTCGAAAATGAAGCAGTGCTCGCCGAGCGCGACGTTGTTCCACACGAACGCTCGACTCGACACATAGGAGGCGAGCCCAAAGCCCTTCGCGCGCGCCTCACTGCGCCAAGCGTGCGCGGACGCGGTTGAACTGCAGGTAGGTGATCGCCACGTGCACGAGGTGCTCGGCCGGGTCGTACGTCTCCTCCAGCGACTCGAACGGGACCATCGGCAGGTCGCGGAACGACTCCTCGCGGAGGTACTCGCTCTCGACCGAGAACGCGACCACTTCGTGCTCGGAGTCGTGCGTGAAGTACTCGTGCGCGATCTCGGCGAACACGCGGTCGCCGACGAGGATCAGCTTGCTCATGGCCGCGCCACCACGATGTCCTCGCGGCGGTTCGCGAGCGGGAGCTCGGGCGCCAGGGGCATGACGTAGGCGTCGCAGCCGGCGTCGCGCGCCCGAGCGAGCAGCTCGAGCACGACACCGTCGTCGAGACCGCCAGGCGCCGGGTCGGTGAGCTCGGCCGGCGGTGGCTCGCTCCTGCCGATCAGCGCCTCGTGGAACTCCCTCCCGGCTGGCGCTTCTCAGGAAACGTGCACGCTTCGAGACATTGGGGATGTCGCCCAGGAGCAGCCGCCGCCCGGCGCGAGCAACTCGAGGCCGATGTCCAAGAACGCGAAGATGTCGCCCTCGTCGAACACGTAGTGCAGCACGCTGTACGCGAGGATCGCGTCGAAGCTGCCGAGGTCCAGTGGAGACACCGCAGCGGGGAAGCGCCCGGGCACCTTCGTGACGTGAGGGGCATCCGGAAGTTGCGCAAGCATCTCGGGCGAATCGATCAGTACGGCTTCGTGCCCGCGGTCAGCGCAGAGGTCGATCAGCATGCGTGGCAAATCGCTGCAACCGGGCCCAATGTCGAGGAAGCGGCAGCTATCGGCGGGAAGCGCGGGCAGCTTCGTGACGATGTCGGCCAGGATCGCGGGCTCGGCCGCGTCCCTATAGGAATCCGGGAAGCCGATCCGCTCGTACCGACTCAATGACTCGTCAACCGCCAAAGCACGAAACCCGTCGTATGTCAGGCCCTCGAAGCGCTTCTGGGTACGGCTGTCGAGCGGGCGGTTCACCGCGCGAATGGTAGGCGGCGGAGATCCTGACACGTTGGCTGCGGGTGAGCTTCGCAGCCGTGCGGCAACCGGGGCGGCGCTCCTCGGCGCACGCGGAGTTCTGGTCTACGGGTTCGGGATCGTGGCCAACCTCGCGCTCGCGCGCCTGCTAACCCCGCGCGACTTTGGCCTCGTGGCCCTCGGTACGACGGCTGCTCGTGGTTGGCCAGTACATCGCCTATGGCGGGTTCAGCGCGGCGCTGATCCGCCGTCGCGAGCGCCCGACGATGCCGGAGCTCCAGGCAGTGTTCGCCGCGCAGCTGGCGCTCGCTGCGGCGATCGTGCTGGGGGTGACGGCCGTCGCGCTGCCGGCCGGGAACGACGGGCTTGTCGTGGCGACGATGGCCGCCTCGGTGCCGCTCATCGTCCTCCGGACGCCCTCTGTGATCATGCTTGAGCGGCGGCTCGAGTACCGGGTGATCGCAACAGCGGATCTGCTCGAGGGACTCGTCTATTACGCATGGGCCGTGGGAACCGTGGCTGCCGGACTGGGCGTCTGGGGGATGGCCACCGCAGTGGTGGTGCGAGCGGTCGTCGGCACGGCGACCGTGATCATCGCCGGCCCCATGAAGCTGGTCCGGCCGCGCTGGGGCTGGAGCGACGTGCGTCCGCTGCTCGGCTTCGGGATCAAGTTCCAGGCGGCCACTCTCGCCGCCATCACGCGAGAGCAGCTCCTGAACGTGGCCATCGCGGCTGTCGCGGGGCTCGCGACGCTGGGTGTGTGGAACCTCGCTTGGCGGGTGCTCCAGGTGCCGAGCCTGCTGTTCGCGACGGTTGGCCGCGTGGCGTTCGCTGCGCTGTCACGGCTGCTGGACGCGAACGAGGATCCTCGTCCGGTCGTGGAGCGATCACTCGCCGTGCTGGTTGCCGTGACCGGGGTCGTCGTGGTCGGGATGGCCAGCCTGGCGCCTGCCCTGCCCGCCATCGTGGGCGAAGGCTGGGAAGACGTTCCCGCCGTTCTGCTCTGGTCGGGAATCGCGCTCCTGGTGGCCGCACCGGTGTCCGTGGTCGGTGTGGGCTACCTCTACGCGGTCGGCGAACCGGGCATCGTCGCGCTCGCGACGCTCGCCAGCGCAGTTGTATGGCTTGGCGTGAGTCTTCCGCTGCTCGGGCGGTTTGGCGCACCCGTCGTCGGCGTGGGATGGATCGCGGGCGCAGCGGTGCACACGGTGGTGGTCTGGCGCCGCACCGCGCTTCGGAGCGGCGGCGCAAGTCTGGGCCGAGCGGTGCCGGCCACGGTCGTTGCCACGGTGGCGACCGTCGGTGGATGGGTGATCGCCCAGTCCGCGGACGGGACGTTTGTCGGTGCCGCTCTCGGGCTCGCGGTGGGAGAGGCCATCGTCGCCCTCGGTCTGGTCACCCTTGCCCGGCCGGCACTGAAGGATCTTTCGTCTCTCGTGAGGAGGGTCGGGACTTGATGCGATCACTCATGGTGTTCCACACGGGCGGGGTAACGGGCCCGGAACACTCGATGCTGCCGGTCGTCAACTGGCTTCAATCGAAGGGAACGGTCGCGTTCGTAGTGCCCGAGCGGGGTGCCATTGGAGACGACTACTCAGCGGTGGGCGCGGTCTCGGTGCTGGACTTTTCAGCACTCACCTATCCCCGAGGCCTCCGGGAGCGTGTGCGACTCGCGAGGAAACTCAGGGACGAGGTCCGCATGTTCCGGGGAGAGCTTCGCCGCCGTCGCCCCGACCTCGTCATCGCCGTCACCACGGTCCTGCCGGCGCTGCTCGTTGCGGCGCGCCTCGAGCGGATCCCGACCTTCGTCTACGCCGCCGAGATCTTCCACCAGCCCTGGAAAGCGGGACCGCTGCGGCGAGTGTGGGGCGTGCTGCTCGCGCGGTTCACGGCTCTGGCGTCCAGCGGGATCGTCTGCTGCTCGCACACCGTGGCACGGCAGTTCCCGCGCTGGACGCGGGCGCGCGTGTCAGTGGCCTATTCAGCAGTAGGTCCTGAGTACGGACATGGCAGTCGTGAACGTGGCCGGTCACGATGGGATCTTGAGCCTGACGTGACCTGTCTCGTCACGGTGGGCAGCATCAGTCGCGGGCGGGGTCAGGACGTGGCACTGCGGGCCCTGGCATTGATCCGACGGCACCTCCCCGCGGTCCGGCTGGTCGTGGTTGGTGTCCCGCACCCGCGCGCAGTCGACGAGGAGTTTGATCGCGAACTTCGCGCCTTGGCCGAGAGCCTTGACCTGGCCGACTCCGTCATTTTCGCTGGGGAGGTCGGCAGCGGTGCGAATACCGAGCCAATTGCGGATCTATACGCCGCGGCCGACGTGGTCATAAACTCTGCTCGCTTCGAGGAGCCGTACGGTCGCGTGGGACCCGAGGCGCTCGTGGCCGGCCGACCGGTCGTGGCGAGCCGCGTGGGCGGAATCCCAGAGGTGTTACGCGAGGGCGTCGACGCCCTCCTCGTTCCACCCGACGATCCCCACGCTCTCGCGGCCGCGGTGACGCGCCTGCTCGACGACCCAGCGCTCGGCCAGAGCCTCGTGACCAGCGGTCGGCGACGGGTGCTCGAGACGTTCGGGCCTGAGCAGGCACTCGAGGCTTGGAAGCTCGCGCTCGCGCCGGTCATACGCCGGAGCGAAGGCGAGCCCCTGTGACACTGCTGCGCCTAGCGGCGCACAGCTGACCGGAAGGCCCGGTACTTGGCCATCCCGAGCGTCGCATTCGGCGCATCCGACGCCGCGTTGTTAGAGATCACGTTCGACGCCGGAGTGAACGTCCGGATGACCGAGGTGTCGAGTCGGCGGAGCCCGAAGTTGAAGTTGCCGGTGATCTCGTTCCGCGCGATCTCCGCCGTGGCCTGCGAGCCTCTCGTGAACACGCCGAAGCCGTTGTCGTGGATGCCGTTGCCGAACAGGCTCGTCACCGCAATCTTGTTGATCCCGCCGGCCGCTGCGGCTCCGCAGTCGAGGTTCGCATTCGGTGTGGACGCGTTCGTGCCGTTGGAGCTGGTGGCGGATCCGCAGGTGTTGTCCACGATCTCGTTGTTCCGCAACACGGCCGCCGTGAAGGTGATTGCGTTGCTCCCCGGCGCGTTGATGACGCCGATCCCGTTGTCGTGGATGTGGCTTCGAGCCACCACGACCCGCGTCTGAGCGGACGTCGGGACGATCGCGATCCCTGCCTGGAAGCGGTAGATCTCGCTGTCAAAGATGTGCACTGACTTCGCGGACAGCACCTTGATGCCGACGAGGGACGTCTGCGCCCCTGTGCCGACCCCGTTGACATCGAGGCCACGTAGCGTGACCTTGTCGTTCACGCCTGCGTTGATGATGATGCCGTTCGTATTCGAGACGAGCACGCCGCCCTCGGTGTACTGGCACTTGATCGCGATCGACTTCGTGATCGTAACGCCGCCGAAGCCGCCCGGGTCGAGGCAGTTGATCTCGCCGCCTGCGGCGGTCTTCGAGATCGCGCCCGCAAACGTCTTGCAGGGCGCCGTGCGGCTGCACGGGTTGGCGTCGTCGCCGACGCCGGACACCCACGTGCGCGTGGCCTGAGCGGAGGCCGACGCGGGAAGTGCGAGTGCCGTGAGTGCGAGCACGGGAACGACAATGCGGAGCCAGCGAGCGCGAGTCATCTGCCCACGCTAGACCCGATCTGGCTACACCGCAAGTAACCCTTATGGGCTACGGAGCGGGGCTACCGAGCGCGGCGATTGACACGAGCGGCCCGCCAGCGCAGACGGCCTGTGTTGCCGCAACGGGGCGTCTCGACACGGAAGCGTCCTCGCACGCGCTTCGCATCGCGGGTGAACAGGCCGCGAATGTGGACCTCGGCGTTCTCATCCGGCTCCCCGTCCCGGTAGGTCACGAGGCCGTGGCTTGCGGAGTAGAAGCGATAACCCCTGCTGCTTCGCTTCAGCTTGATCAGGTTGAGCGAGACCCTGCCCTTGGTGTCATCGCACCGAAAGTTGAACGCGATGATCTCGATGGATCTGCCGGAGATCTGAAGCGTCACGTGGTGGGCGGCTCCGTTGTACACGCTGCCGGAGCGCGGCGGCCGGACGACCGGATCGTTGGCACTGGCAAGCGCGGACGGGGCCATGGCTAGGCCGATAAGCGCGGCAGCCACCGCGGCGCGAGTCATGGGATCAGCGTAGATGAGATGGTGATGTCCTGGAAGCTCGTGTAGTCCTCGCGCCCGCACCAGGAGCCGTAGTGCACTGACTCGAGCGGAAGACCGTTTCGCTCGTGTAGCTCGCGGATGTCGCGCTCGTGGAACGCGACAGCGCGCTCAGGAACGCGCTCGTCGACCACCAGCTGGCCGTCCTGCTCTGCGCCGAACTCCCCGTGGCCGCCCATCGCCCTCACGGCCTCGTCGTTGATCAGGAAGTACGTCGCGAGGCAGCGCCCGCCGGGTCTGAGCACCCGGGAGAGCTCTCCCAGGTAGTTGTCCACAGCAGCTCTGGGAAGGTGGGTGAACACCGATGTCAGGAACGCGAAGTCGAAGGAGTCGTCCGCATAGGGAAAGCGGTAGCCGGCGGCGTCATGGGTGCCTGCCGGGTTGTAGCGCTCGCTTCTGATGTCTGCGATCTGAAATCGAAAGTTCGCGTGTCGAGACGTGATCTCGCTCCTGCACCAGTTGACAGCGGCGGGGACGATGTCGAAGCCCTCATAGCTGCCGGTGAGCCAGTCCTTCAGCGCGTAGGCCATCCGACCGCTGCCGCATCCGACGTCGAGGACCTCGTGATGAGGTTCGAGGCCCCCCAGTGAGACGAAGTATTCGCGGAAGTGCTCGCCGACCGACCGGTAGTCCCCTCCGCCCACCGCAACCTGGAGCCGCCGGGGAGGTAGCTCAGGATCGCGCGACCCGCGCAGGCCGTCGAGCAGATCGGCCGCGCCGCCACGCATCCGCGCAAGCGGCTCCGACCGATAGAGCGCCTCCAGGCATAGTCGCGTCCTCGTGCGCTCCCCGTAAGGGATTCGCGGAAGAACGCTCCCGCCGAATGCCCTGCGTGCGTCCGCGAAGTCCCTACGCAGGCGGGTGCGCATTCTCAGCGGGGCTTAGAGCGCCGCGCAAACGCGGTGGCGCCCAGTGCAGCCGTGAGCACTGCGAGTCCCGCCAGCAGCCAGCCGCCCGCGTTGCCGTCGCCGCTCACGGTGGCCGAGGCGACGGCATCGAGTGTCGAGGGGCTGTCGCCTGAACCGTGCGGCAGGTCGCCCGCGGCGGTCTGGCGCCGCCCGGAAGCGGACGATCCGAGTTCCGGTGAGCTACCCACCGCCTCGAGCGCCGCGGCGTCCGCGCCGCCCTCGCTCTCGATCTGGCGCTTCAGGTCGGATGGCAGCCCGCCGCCGTCGGGGCCCGCCCCGCCCTTGGGAGTCCCGGTGTCTCCAGTGGCGCCGGGTACGCTCTCGACGTACTGGTCGACGGCAGGGTCCCTGACCTGAGCAACCGCCGCAGCCGGCGGGAGGATCGTGAGCAGCACAAGCGCCACCACAGGGGCCGCCACACGGCCCATCGCGGACAGCGAGCGAGGTCCGGGCGGCCCGTTTGGTCGGGTGCTCCAGCTGGCGCCAGTTTTCCTCATAGCTTCCCTGGTCGTGGTCGTGGCGGTGCTCGGCGGCGAGTCGCCGTCGGCGCTCCGAAGCGTAGCCGCGATCCTCGTCTGTTGGGGCATCCTCGTGGCCGTCGCCTTCGACCTCGCGCCGCGGGCGGCGATTCCGCGCGCGGCCCTCGCCTGCGCTTCGCTGCTCGTCCTCTTCGGGCTCTTCGCGGCGGTTTCGATCGGCTGGGCGCCCTCGGCAGAACGCGCCTTCTCCGAGGCCGATCGGGTCGTCCTCTACGCCGGCGTGGTCCTGCTTCCGGTGCTGTTCGCGCGCCGTGGCGATGCGGGGCGCTGGGCGGATGGGATGGCGCTCGCGGTCGCAGTTGTGGCGGCGCTGGCGCTTGGGCAGCGGCTGCTTCCGGGGTTGCTTCCCGACAACCGGCTGGCGGAGCAGCTGCCGAACGCGGCCACCCGGCTGAGCTACCCGCTCGGCTACTGGAACGGGCTGGGGATCTTCGTCGCACTCGGCGTCCCTCTGTTGCTGCGCGCCGCCGTCGTGGCGCGTACGGCACTCTGGCGGGGCGCTGCAATCGCGCCATTGCCGATCTTGGCGGGAGTGATCTACCTCACGTCGTCGCGCGGCGGCGTGGCGGTCGCGGTCGTGGCGAGCGCGGCGTTCGCGATCCTCCTGGGGCGCGTGCGGGCGATTCTCGCCCTGGTGGTCGGGGCTTTCGGATCGGCGGCTTCGGTAGCGATCCTCGACGCGCGTCCGACAGTTGTGGACGGCCCATTCGGGTCCGACCTCGCGAAGGATGCGGGGCTCGAGGCGGCGCTGCTGATAGCGGGGATCTGCGTCGGGTGCGCTGTCATCTACGCGCTGATCGCGCTGCGGGTGTCGCTCCGGCCGGCGTTGCCGAAGCTCGCCTGGCCGCTCCTGGCGCTCGTCGTGATCGTTGGCGTGATCGCGTCCGACCCCGCCGAGCGCGTACGCACCTTCAAGGCGGCCCCCGCCGTGCAGGAGGCCCCGGGCGCCCCTGCGATCGGGGGCCACCTGGCGAGCGGCGGCGGGAGTGGACGCTGGCAGTTCTGGGATGCCGCGGCGGACCAGTGGAAGGAGCACCCCGTCGCGGGTGACGGGGCGGGATCCTTCGAGCCCTGGTGGGCGCAGCACGGCACGCTCGACTGGTTCGTGCGTAACGCCCACTCGCTCTGGCTCGAGACGCTCGGTGAGCTGGGTGTGATCGGGCTGCTCCTCCTTGCCGGCGTCTTCGGCGTCGGGATCGCCACGGGCCTGGGCCGCCTGCGGGGCCATGTCGACGACGAGCGCGCCACGGTCGCGGCGCTCCTCGCCGTGGTGCTCGGCTTCGTGCTCGGTGCGGCCATCGACTGGATCTGGCAGCTGCCGGCGATCGCCGCGCTCGCGCTCCTGTCGCTGGGGCTGCTCACAGGCCCCGCGACGATGACTGCGGACGGCGGCGAGCGCTCGCCCGGCTTCAGCTTCGGCACCCGCGTGGCGCTCGTGCTGGCGGCATGGATCGCGATCTGCGCGCAGGCGCTCCCGTTCCTTGCCTCGGAGCAGGTGGCGGCCAGTCAGCGCTCGGCCGCGCGCGGCGAGCTCGGCGAGGCACTCGAGCGGGCTCGCTCGGCCGAGGCGATCCAGCCATGGGCGGCGTCCCCGCATCTGCAGCTTGCGCTCGTGCGCGAGGAGGCGGGGCAGGTCAGGGACGCTCGGCGGGACATCGCCGCCGCGATCGCGCGAGACGAGACCGATTGGCGGCTGCGAGTGGTGGCGGCTCGCCTCGCCCTCAAGGCCGGCGATGTCCGCGCTGCGCGCTCGGCCCTTGCACGCGCTCGAGCTCTCAACCCGCGCTCCCAGCTGCTTCGCAGCACAATCGGCGCCCGAAGGACTCGCTGAGCGTGGCAGGGCGTGTTAACTATCTTCAGATGGCAGGTACCGCTCAAGAGGAGGGCCGTGGGCTTACCGGCGGGTGAACGGGAGCGCGCCATCGAGCGCGATGGCGCCGGAGGGGTCGCGCACGCGCCCACCGTGGCGGTGCCGGGGCCAACCGGCTTGCTCTCACATGTGGGGAACCGCGCCGGCCTGCCGCGCCACCTCGCGAACGACGCCCTGCGGCGGCGGATGCTCGCGGTGGCCGACTCCCTGGCCGTGCTGGCAGCCGTCCTGTTCGCCGAGATGGGCGAGCTGTCGCTGGCGGCTTCGTTCTGGACCGTCGCGCTACTGCCCGTCTGGATCGTGTTGGCGAAGCTGCACGGCCTCTACGATCGCGACCACCGCACGCTTCGCCACCTGACCGCGGACGAGCTCACCAGCGTCCTTTCGTGGGCCACCGTCGGCACGGCGATCGCCATGGCCGTCGTCGCCCTCACGGATCCCGGCAGCGTCGGCCTCGGGGGCGCCCTGCGGCTGTGGCTGGCGCTTGTGGTGCTCACCCCCGCGCTGCGCGCCCTCGCGCGTGTCCTCTGGCGAGCCTGGACCCGGCCGGCCAGCGTGCTGCTGCTCGGCTGGGGGCCGCTCGAGCGCGCCACGCGGCGCAAGCTCGAGCTGTTCTCGGATATCCACCTGCGCGTGGCGGGGAGCGTCGCGCTCCAGCAGCTCGGATCGCGGGGCGACGCGGACCTCGCGGACGCGATGCGCACCGCGTGTGCTGGCGAGCTGCCCGACCGCGTGATCGTGTGCAGCCACGACGTGCACGAGGCGTCGCTCGCGGACGTCGTGACCTGCTGCCGCCAGCGGCGCATCAAGCTGAGCGTGGTACCCCCGCTGCGTGGCGCCTTCGGCACGGCCGTGCGTCTGTCGCATGTGGCCGAGATGCCGTTCGTGGAGTACCACACGGGCGACGCCTCCGTGTCGACTCTGATGCTGAAGCGCGGCGGCGACATCGTGATCGCCGCGGTCGTCCTCGTGCTCACAGCTCCGCTGCTCGCGCTGGCCGCGATCGCGATCAAGCTCGACAGCCGAGGCCCGGTGCTCTACGTGCAGCGCCGCGCGGGGCTCGGAGGGGAGCCGTTTCGCATGCTCAAGTTCCGGACGATGGTTGATGGAGCCCATCAGCGGCTCGCCGAGGTGGTGCACCTCGACGGCCTCGAGGACCCGATGTTCAAGCTGCGCGACGACCCGCGCGTGACCAGAGTAGGCCGCTTCCTGCGGCGCTGGAGCCTCGACGAGCTGCCCCAGCTCTTGAACGTGCTGCGCGGCGACATGAGCCTGGTGGGTCCTCGGCCCGAGCAGGTGGAGCTGGTGGAGCGCTACCGCCCGGAGCACCGCTTCCGCCTCGACGCCCGGCCCGGTGTGACGGGACCGATGCAGGTGTTCGGACGCGGGAGCCTGGACTTCGACGAGCGGCTGGCGGTGGAGCGCGAGTACATCGAGAACGTGTCGCTGGGCCGTGACGCCCGGATCCTCGTGATGACGATCCCGGTGGTGGTCTCGGGCCGGGGTGCCTTCTAGCTCCGCGACTCAACTGGAGGTCGTGATCGTCTCCTCAACGGGGGCACGCGACCTGCTGCGCGCGTGCCTCGCGTCGCTGCGTGCGAATCCGCCGGAGGACGGCCGGATGACCGTGCACGTGGTCGACAACGCGAGCACGGACGGCACTCCGGAGATGGTGCGCGCGGAGTTCCCCGAGGTCGTGCTTCACGCGCTCGACTGGAACTCCGGCTTCTGCGTGGCGAACAACGTCGTGCTGCGGGAGTCGCGGGCGGACTTCGTGCTGGTGCTCAATCCCGACACCGAGGTGTACGAGGGGGCGCTCGAGCACATGCTGCGCGTGATGCGCGAGCGGCCGGACGTGGGGATGTCGAGCTGCCGCCTGGCGCAGCTGGACGGCACGCTCGATCACGCCTCCAAGCGCTCCTTCCCCACGCCGCTCGGGGCGCTTGCGCACTTCGTGGGCGTCGGCCGCCGCACCCACGCTCCGAGCTGGCTCGCCCAGTACAGGGCGCCCGAGCTCGGCGAGTACGACGCCGGCGAGGTGGATGCCGTGAACGGCGCCTTCATGCTCGTGAGGCGTGAGGCGCTCGAGGACGTCGGGCTGCTCGACGAGGGCTACTGGCTCTACATGGACGACCTCGACTGGTGCTTCCGCTTCAAGCAGAAGGGCTGGAAGGTCTGGTACGACGGCGCTGTCACGGTGATGCACGTGAAGGGCGGCACGACGGTCACGAAGCGCCACCGCGGCCTGCGCCACAACGTGGCCTTCCACCGCTCGATGGGTCGCTTCTACCGGAAGTTCTACGCGGGCAAGCGGCCGCTGGTCGATGCGGTGATCTACCTCGCGATCATGGGCAAGCTGGCGATTGCGATCACCCGCAGCGCGCTGGCGCGCCGCAGCCTGGCCTAGCGCCTCAAGCAGGGCTAGATGGGCGGGCGCCAAGCGCGCCCGCCCATCCCCGAGCGTTGGCCTCTAGCGGGGGCGGCGCACCCGCTCGCAGTTGCGCGCCACGCGGTCCCTCCGGTCGGCGGTCACGAGGTCCCTGCCGGCGCCGCAGTTGATCCTGTCGATCCTGCGGTTGCGGGCCAGGATGCGATCGTTGCCACCGCCGCCGGAGAGGCGGTTCCTACCGCTGCCGGCGCTGAGCCGGTCCCGGCCGGACCCGCCAAACAGCTGATCGGCGCCAGGGCCGCCGAACAGCGTGTCGTTGCCCGAGTTACCGCTCACGCGGTCCCGGCCGCCCTCGCCGGCGAGCCGGTCGCCGCTCCCGTTGCCGGACACGCAGTCGTCGCCCGCACGGGCTCCGATCACGTCGCGGCCACTGGCGCCGCTGATCCGGTCACCGAACGGGCTGCCGACGATCGTGTCGCGGGCGGCCGACCCGATGTACCGGTTGGAGCAGCGCCCGCCGTTCTTCGGCACCGCCACGAGGCTCGACGTGGCCACGTTCGAGTCCGCCGCCCCGTCGTTGGCCTTGAACGTGAACGTGCCGGCGGGGCCGATGCGGTCGCCCGTGTGCGTGTAGGTCCAGCCGCCGCCGGTGCGGTCGGCGATCGTGCCGCCCGCCGGATCAGACAGTCTCGTCTGACGCAGCGGGTTGCCGTTGCCGTCCGAGCACGAGAACGGCACGTCGGCCGCGGCCTTGAACGGCACCAGCACGGTCGTGTCCGTGCAGGCCGGCTTCTGCGCCGCGCCTGGTCCGGTGTACCGGAATATGTACAAACCGAAGTCGCGGTCGGAGCCCGCGATCAACCGCTCCCCCTGCGGGGTGGTGAACTGCTCCACCCCCCAGAAGTTGTTGCCCTGGGGCCCCACGTATGCGGCCACCTGGTTGAGCCCGCTGGCGCGGTCGAACCGGAGCACGCGCATTCCGCCTGCGTAGTACGCGCTGTACGCCAGGTTCTCCGTCGGGTCGGTGGCCACCTCGTGGATGCTGAGGTCACCAAAGTCCTCGGCGAACCGGCTGTCCACGCCCTCAGCGATCGCGAACGCGTCCAGCTCTTCGCTGGTATTGGCGTCGAACAGATGTGCGTAGCCCCAGCCGTCGAAGTCCGACGCGAAGCGCACCGTCGAGCCCGCTGTACCGACCGGCGGGGACTGGGTATCGCCAGCCGTCGGCGTCATCGCGCCCGTGCACTGGTACGTGCTCTCGTCGAAGTTCTCGATGATGCGGAACCCGTCCGCTCGCCCGAGGAACACCGCCGGGATGTCGACCGAGTCCGGATCAACCAGCATGTTCACGAGGCCCTCGCACCGCGGCGGCCCCCCGAAGTCGTTGTTGAAGATGATGGCCATCTCGTAGCCGGCATCCTCAATCGCGTCGATCTTTTCCTGGAAGCCGCCGGCGCAGGGACCGGGAGGTCCGGCCGGGACCCCACGTTCGGCCACTGCGATCGTCACGCCCGCGGGCGGCGGGGGCACCGTACCCGTGCACGCGTAGCCGACGAACACGGTGTCACCGGTGACCTCGGTCCCGTCGGGAATCGGCTCCGCGGCTGAGAGCGCCGGCGTCAGCACATGTCCCGAATGGGTCCCGCTGGTGATCGCGCTCGTCAACCGGAAGGTCGCAAAGTCCTCGTCCGAAGCCACGAGGAACTGGTTGTCGAATGAGAACTCGCCCTGGTGGGCGTTGCCCTCAGGCGCAAGCCCAGATCCGGGGAACAGCGGATCCTCCGCCGCGAAGGTCGTGTCCGTGATGAGGCTCGGATTCGCCGGGTCGCTGACGTCCATCTGCACGTAGCCCGCGTCCCAGTAGTCGGACTTCAGCACCGGTCGCCCGCCGATGTTCTTCACGACCATGTCGTGGTGGAACACCGTGCCGCCGTTGCTCTGCTCATTGTCGAGGATCTCGGGGAAGAGCTCGACGAGGTCGTGGTCGCCCACCATCACGGGTGCGCGGGGGTCGGTGATGTCGAAAATGTCCACGTCCGTGAACTCGATGTTGTCGCTGGCGACGAGGAACGCACGCGGGCCGTCCTGCCACACGAAGACCGAGTGGTAGGAGTTGCCGAAGGCCCGTGCGGGAGTCGCCGGGTTGTTGTCCGGGTCCCGGTCGCCGGCGCCCTGCACCAGCGTCACGGGCGCCTCGGGGTTCGTCACGTCGTAGAGGTCGAAGCCGCCGCCGGACTTGTCGGTGGGCGCGCAGGGCCCCGCGACGAGGTTGGACCCGTAGGTCTCGTCGTTGACGGCCAGCAGATCGCCCTGGAAGGAGGGTGTGTTGATCGACACCACGTGGGCGCCCTCGCCGTGGTAGTACGGGAACGGCGCGGGAATGAAGCCGGCCTCCCTGGGCTGGCTCGGGTTGCGGATGTCGACGACGTAGGTACCGCCGCGCTCGCAGTCTGCGTTGTCCCAGGAGTTCAGGTAGGCGTAGCCCTTGTGGACCGCGAGGTCGGCGATCTGCCCTTCAAGGATCTCGCCGAACTCACCAGTCGGCTCCAGGCTGCCGACGACCTCGAGGTTCTCCTGCCTGGGCGGCAGGTGGCCCGCGGTAGGACCGTGATGGCTCGTGGATGGCGGCGGGGCGTTTGCCGCCCCAGGCCGGCTGTCCGAAAAGCTGAACCGGGAAGCCCCCGTCCCTCTGTCTTCCGCGGCCGGCGCGACCGACGTCCCCAGCACGAGCGTGACCCCTGCGAGCAGCGCCACTCGCAGGGCCCTTGAAATGCGCGATCCCACCTTGCGTCCTCCCCTTGTATGTGACGGACGCGAGTCCGCCGCGCAGCTAACCACTTTGGGCCGCCGGGCGCAACCCTTCTAGCGAAGCAGCGCCACCCGCCGGGACAGGGTGCGCCGATTGCCTCCGCCGTCCACGGCCCTGGCCGTCAGCTTCGAGCGAACGGTGCGCATCCGAAACAGCCGTCGGCTCGCGCGGCGGTCGAAGCGCACGAAGACGTACGTCGTTCCCGCAGCCTGCAGCCGAGCCGAGCCGCCGGCCAGGATGGTGGTGCGCCGCAGGCCGAGCCTGCGTGCGAGACGGCGACCCACATTCAGCTCCACCGTGGCCCCGCACGCCTCGGAGCAGCGCACACGGACCACAAGCCCCGCCTTGACGGCCGCAAGCCGCTGCCGGCTCGCCACCCGGATTGCCAACCGCGGGCGACGGGTGTCGTTGGTGCCCCCCGGGCCACCCACGGCCGGCTCGTCGGGGTCGCACTCGGTGCCGATGCGGTCACCGTCGCGGTCCAGCTGGTCCTGGTGATTCACGAAGCCGTCGCCATTGCGGTCGACCCCCTTCTCGAGGCTGTAGACCGTCGGGCAGTAGTCGTGGGGGTTGTCGAGCCCGTCGCCGTCGAGATCGCCGTCACAGGCGTCTCCCCGGTCGTCGCCGTCGATGTCCGACTGGTCGGGGTTGGCCACGGTGTCGCAGTTGTCGTCGTCGTCGATGATGCCGTCGCTGTCGCTGTGTGTCGGCGGGCAGGCGTTCCCGTGGCCGTCGGCGTCGTCGTCCTCCTGCCCCGGGTTGCTGTCCAGGCGGCAGTTGTCGGTCGTGTCCGGCACGCCGTCGCCGTCGTCATCGGTGTCGCAGGCGTCGCCCTGCCCGTCGAAGTCACTGTCCAGCTGGCTGCCGTTCTTGTGGTTCGGGCAGTTGTCGGCCGCGTCGCCCACCTCGTCCCCGTCCACGTCCCCCGGCTCAGGATGGGCGGCGCGGGCGCGCACCGCTCCAGCCGACCTCGATGAGCCGCCGCCGACCAGCGTGATCGGCGGCGCGTTGCGCCTCCTCGACTGGCCGGCCAGGTCGGTGGCCACCACCCCGAGGCGCACCACCACGGAGCGGCCGCGGCGCAGCGCCCGGCGGGCCACGCGCCAGTGACGGCCGCTCAGGCGGTAGGTCAGCACCGCCCCGCCGCCGGCGACCCTCACGCGTTTCGCGGCGATCCTCTTGATCGGCAGCGCGAGGCCGCTCGCCTCGAGCGCGCCGGATGCGCTCAGAGCCCCGCGCTCGCTCGAGGTCGCATACACGCGCACCTGCCGCGAGCGTCCCAGCCGCTGGAGGGTCGGAGCGCCCACGTCAACCCGCGGCGGCCGCCCGTCGTCGGCGCCAGCGCCGGCCGGTGGCGCGGTGAAGGTGCGCGTGACGCTCTCGCAGTCCGCCGCCACGGTGTCGAGCGTGTCCGCGTCGACGGTGTCGGCCCCGTCACCGCAGGCGACCGTGTCCCGCTCGCCATCGCGGGTCGTGATCCCGTCCGCGCCGCCGCCGCCGGCCAGCGAGTCCCCGCCCTGGTCGCCCGACATCACGTCGTCGCCCGCGCCGCCGTCGAGCGTGTCGTTGCCATCGCCGCCGCTCACCTCGTCGGAGGCGGGACCGGCGTTCACGCTGTCGGCACCCGAGCCCGCGAGCACGGTCGCGGAGATCGGCAGCGACAGCGTCGCCGTGTCCTCGCGGTCGCCCAGGTCGACGCGCACGCGTTGCACTCCCCCGAGCGGGCAGAAGGTCTGGATGATCCAGCTGTTTCGCCCGAGCTCGCCCGGAGTGCAGTTCCCCGGGTCCATGCCGCCGTCCACGCTCTCGTCCCGGAACTCGATCCGGTTGCCGCTCGTCCGCACCACGAGCGAATTCAGCGAGGTGGCGTCGGCCGACAGGTACGACACCACCGCGCCGGCCGGCCGTACGAGCGAATGCGCCGGCGCCGAGGCCGGCAGGAGGGCACACACGGCCCAGAGTGCTGTAGCGGTTGCCGCGACTCGCCTCACGGGCGGAACTCCTCCTCCCAGCTCGCGCCGCCGTCGCCAGTGTGCACGATGGTACCGTCGCTCAGCGCGAGGTAGAGCTCGTCGCCGGAGACCGGGTCGAACGCGTAGGGCTCGCCGTCCACCCGGCCCACCTCGTCGAAGCTGTCGCCCCCGTCCTCGGACACGCTCACGGTGCCGTTCTTGGCGGCGAGGTAGAGCCGCTCCGGCTCGGGCCACGCCAGCCGCGAGCCCTCCCCGCGCAGCATCGGCCGCCAGCTCTCGCCCTCGTCCTCGGAGCGGAACAGCGTGTCGTCGGTGGCCGCCAGCACGAGCGCCTCGTCCTCCGGATCGACCTCGAAGTCGATGATCAGCCCGCGCGGAGTGAAGTGCTCGGCGAAGCTGCGCCCGCCGTCCTCCGAGATGATCAGCGCGCTCAGCACCGCATCCCAGGCGTACAGGCGGTCGTGCTTGAAGACGATCTTGTGCAGGTCGGCGTCGCCCAGGCGCGAGACCACGCTCCAGCTCTTTCCACCGTCGTCCGAGCGCAGGTACCCGAGGTACTGGGGAAGCGTGCGCTGGTCCGGATGGCCGCTGCCCACCAGCTCGCCCTGCGGGTCGAGATCGAGCTCGAGAAACGTGCCGACGGTGGCCTGCTTGCCGCCGGCCTCGATCGTGCCGCGGATGCGCCGCACCTTCTCGGTATCGGGGTCGATGCGGAAGAAGCCGCGGTTGGTGGTGAGTAGGAACTCGCCGGTGTCCTGGTCGCGCTCCAGCGAGTTCACGAACGGGGGCCGCTTTGAGAGGTCGACCAGGCGGCTGGAACGTCCCGCCTCCTCCGAGGAGTCGCCGCAGCCGCCCGCGCAAAGCGCGGCGGCGAGCGCGAGCGCCAGCGCCCGCCTCATCCCTGAGCTGCGGCAAGCAGCCACAGTGCGAGCGTGGTGAACCCCACCATCACGCCCAGCATCCAGTATTGCGATCGCACGGCGAGCCGCGACCCGGGGTAGAGCGAGAGCGCGCGGTCGTGCGCCAGGACCAGCGCGGCCACGTGGCCCGTGACCACGAAGCCCACCTGCAGGTACCACGCCTGGTTCTGGCTAATCGCGCCGTAGTCGATCGCCGCGCTGGCCGTGCCGAACAGGTTCCAGCCCTCGCCGAGCGGGTCGGAGGCGAGGTAGGCGATCGACTGGCCCTCGAAGAGCAGGAAGGTCAGGTAGTGGGCCGCCACGTACACGAGCGCGATCGGCACCAGCGAGTGCACGAAGGCGCGTCGTAGCTGCGCCGCGTCCAGGTTGCCCCCCACCGAGCGGGCGCCCGCCACCCCCACCGCGTAGAAGGCGCTCACGAGCGCCACCCCGGCCGCCAGCCCGATCGTGGCCACCAGCCGCGGGTAGTCGAGCGCCGCCTCGCCCGTCAGGTCGTTCCAGAACTGGCCCTGGCTGATCCCGTCGAACGTGACGGTGCCGATCATGACCAGCACGAGCGCAACCGTTCCCGGCACCACGTCCAGCCGCGGCAGCCCGGCAAGCGGGGGTCTCAGGCCCACCACGCCGTCGCGGCGCTCGAACGGGGAGATGCGCGAGAACAGGTCGAAGTACACCGCGAAGGCCTCGCCGCGGCGCGTCCACGTGTCGACCCCGAACGCGGCCTGCCCCGAGAGCGTCACGACCGTGTAGCCGAGCACCGCGACGGCCAGCGTCCGCGGGTCCTCGCTCCACTCCGAGGCGAGCTCGATCCAGGTGAAGCCGAGCAAGCCGGCCACAGCGGGCCAGTGCCCCAGCCACTCGGGATAGGACCGGTGGCGCAGCGGCCGCCCTCCGCGCGCACGCGTGAGAACCCAGCCGCCCGCCCGCCCGAGCGCACGCCAGGGGCTGAAGCTGGCGAAGATGTTTCCGAACAGCGCGCTCGCGAACACGAGCCCGACCCAGAAGATGATGAACACGAAGCTCGGAGCGAAGTTGTCGAGCGGGCTCTGCGTGCCCGCGAAGCCGGCCACGAGCACGAGGCCGAGCAGCACGACGCCGGTGATGCCGCACAGGATCTCGACCGGCCGTGATGCCGGCACCCGGCCGAGCGCGCCCGGCAGCGGGCGCCAGCGGTCGCGCGTGAGCTTCGGCTCCGGCCACAGCACCGCCAGGGCCACGAACGAGACGAGCAGCACCAGTGCGGCCGCCCACACGAACAGCCACTCCGGGATTGGCAGGTCGGCACGCTGAACGAGCCCGTGAGCGAGCAGCACCGTCGGCGGTCAGCGCCGGATCGCGAACAGGACCCGGGCGCCCTTGGAGCACCGGAACGCGATGCGGGTGTCGCGGCCGTACTTTCGGCAGCTGTAGCCACTCGGCTTGTCGTGCTGGACGAGGTAACGGCGGGCGTACCGGCGCGCCCGCGTGCAGCGGATCTGGTCCGACTTGATGTTGTAGCGCTTGCCGCCCGCCTCGAGCATTCCGCAATTGCGCGGAGGCACCGGCGCCCATGCCGACCCCGGCCCCATGGCGACGACGAGCGCGAGCGTGATAGCGGTGACGACGAGACTGCGTTGAGCGATCAAGCTGCCCTCTCCCTTCGCTGCCCAAAGAGCGTAGCGCCCCGAACAGGATTCGACCTGCGGCTTACTTGCGACCGGCTAGCCGGGGTTTGCCACCGTGACCTCGCCGGCGGGGTCCGGCTCCGGAGCGACGAGGATCGCGCCCTCGCCCGACACGTACGCCTCCTCGCCGTGCTGGATCACGTCCATCCCGAGCGCCTCCTCGCGCTGGGTCGCGCGCAGCGGCATGAGCAGGCCGATCAGCTTCAGCAGCGCGAACGTCATCACGAACGCGTACACGGGAGCCGCAAGGGCTGCCAGCGCCTGGTCCCCGAGCTGGGCGGCGTTGCCGTAGAGGAGCCCGTCCGAGATGCCGTTCCACGACTCCTGCGCGAAGAAGCCGACGAAGAGGATGCCGGTTAGGCCCGCGATCCCGTGGGCGGCCAGCACGTCAAGGGTCTCGTCGACGCGCGTCCGCGGCCGGAACGCGATGACCGCGTAGCAGGGCAGCGCCCCGGCAGCTCCCAGGGCCATCGCCCAGCCGGGGCTCACGAAGCCGCCAGCCGGGGTGATCAGCACGCAGCCGACGATGATCGCCGTGGCCGCGCCGATGGCCGTGACCGTCCGGCCACGGATCAGGTCGAGGGCGAACCAGACGATGAGGCTGGTCGCCGGGCAGAGCAGGGTGTTGGTAAAGGCGAGCACGCTGTTCTGGCCGGTACCGAAGCCGCTTCCTCCGTTGAAGCCGAACCACCCGAACCACAGGAGTCCGGCGCCCAGCAGGACGTAGATGGCGTTGTGCGGCAGCAGGGCCAGCCTGCCGTAGTCCTTCCGCGCTCCGACCACAAGAGCAGCCGCCAGAGCCGAGAAGCCGGAGGCCATCTCGACGGGTACGCCGCCGGCGAAGTCGAGCGTGCCCCCGTTGAACAGCCAGCCGGGGCCGAAGGCCCAGTGCGCGAGCACCGAGTACACGAGCACCGACCACAGCGCGGCGAAGACGAGGAACGCCCCGAAGCGCATCCGCTCGACCACCGCGCCCGAGATGAGGGCAACCGTGATGATGCAGAAGGTCCCCTGGAAGGCGAAGAACAGTAGGTGGGGAATCGTCGATCCCTCGCGCGGTTCGAGCGTGACGTCCTTGAGGAAGGCGTGGTCGAAACCGCCGATGATCTCGTTGGCCTCGCCGAACGCGAACGAGTAGCCGATCGCCGCCCAGGTGACCGTGGCGATCGCGATCGCCGCGACGCACATCATGAAGGTGTTGAGCGTGTTCTTCGAGCGCACCAGCCCCGCGTAGAACAGGCCGAGCGCGGGGGTCATCAGCAGCACCAGGGCGGTGGCGGCGAGCATCCACGCCGTGTCCCCGGTGTCCACCTTGGCAGCCTGCGCGAGAACTAGGGCCTCCATCACGCACCCACGGGAGTCACGGCGGCGTCATCGGTCTCGCTGGTGCGGATCCGGACCACGCGCTCCAGCGGCACGACGAAGATCTTGCCGTCGCCCACCTCGCCGGTCCGTCCGCCCTCGCACAGGGCCGAGATCGTCGGCTCCACGAACGGGTCGGAAACCGCGATCTCGAAGCGGACCTTGTCCGACAGGCCCATCTTCACCGTCGTGCCGCGGTAGGTCTCGACCCGATCGAGCTCACCTCCGTGGCCCTGGACCCGGCTGAGCGAAACCCCCCGCACCTCGGCCCGATAGAGCGCCTCGAGTACGTCGTTCGCCTTCTCCGGCCGGACGATGCCGATCACGAGCTTCACGGTCCCGCTCCTTCCTGGTGACCTGCCCTGGACAGGGCTTCCTCCCGACGAGGGCGCGGGAGGCTAACGCGATCCGGGCGGTCCTGCCTCAGGCGGTGGGTGGGCGCCATGCACGCGCTGCCGGCCTTCGGTGGGCGGCTCGTCGAACTCGCCGTGCCACACCGCCACGTCGCCGCCGACGACGACCGGACGCCCGCCGGTCTCGACGACGACCACCTGCATGCCGCGTGTGTGGCCCGGCGCCGGGAGGAGTCGGAGCCCGGGAAGCAGCTCGAGCTCGCCGTCGACCGGCACGTACTGCACGAGCAGGTCGGCAACGCGGACCGGCGTGACGGTGATCGAGGCGGGGGCGTTCAACTCGTACCGACAGTTGCGCTGAGCGTGGCCGGCAGGCCGAAGTGCTCGAACACCGCGCCGTCGAAGGTCACGATTTCGGAGACGACCCCGTCCTGCACCCGCAGGACGTCGATCGCCAGCGGCTCGTACGCGGCGTCGCCCGGCTTGCGCACGTAGGCCGCGACCGCGGGCTGACCGTTGGCGCCGGTGACGACGCACCGCATGCTGCCGAACGCCTCCGATCCGAACCCGCCGTCGATCCAGCTCTGCACGACCGTGCTTCGGCCAGTCCAGACGCCGGGCGTCGGCGGCATCGAGAAGCGGACGTCCTCGTGCATGAGCGCGGCCAGGCCCTCGGCGTCGGCGCGCTCGCTGCACTCGACGTAGCGGGCCAGCAGCTCCCGCTCGGCGGCGGTCGGCTCGGCGGCCTGTTGCCACGCCTCGCGGTCCTCGGGCAGGCTCTTCCGCAACCCAGCCCGCGCGCGCTGCAGCGCGGAGTTCACCGACGCCTCTGTCGTCTCGAGCAGCCGAGCGGTCTCCTTCGCCGAGCAGCCGAGGACGTCGCGCAGCACGAGCACGGCCCGCGGCAGCGGCGCGAGGTGCTGGATCGCGGCGATGAACGCCAGCTCGACGGTCTCCTTGGCGAGCGCCACGTCTTCCGGGCCCTCGCGCCGGTCGGGCAGCTGCTCGAGAAGCTCGTCGGGGTACGGCTGCAGCCACGCGACCTCGCCGCTCGCACTCGGCTGCCGGGGGCGCTTGTCGAGCGCGTCGAGGCAGGCGTTCGTCGCGATCCGGTACAGCCACGCGCGAACCGACGCGCGGCCCTCGTACGTCTCGCGCCGGCGCCACGCGCGCAGGAACGCTTCCTGGACGAGGTCCTCGGCCTCCTCGAACGATCCGAGCAGGCGGTAGCAGTGGACGTGCAACTCGCGGCGGTGCGGCTCGACGCGGGCGCCAAAGGCCTGCTCGTCGAGCGGCCTGAGATCTTCGGTGATGGAGCTCATGGTGTGTGTGACGGCGGGCGGCCCGAAAACTCATCACCCGGCTTTCAGCCGAGCTGCTCGGCCAGTCCGATGATGATGCCCTCAGGGCCACGAAGGAAGCAGAGCCGGTAGCTGTCCTCGTACTGAGCGATCTCGCCGACGAGCTCGGCGCCGTGGCTGCGCAGGCGGGCAACGGTGTCGTCGATGTCGTCCACGGTGAACATGATGCGGCGGATGCCCAGCGCGTTCGCAGGCGCGCTTTCCGGCTCGGCTCTGACCGCCGGCGGCGTGTGGAACCTCGTCAGCTCAACCCGGCCGTGGCCGTCGGGGGTCCGCATCATGGTGATGTCGGCACGGACGTCGTTGAGCCCGACGGTGCTGTCCACGTAAGGCCCCTCGACCTGCGTCTCGCCCTCCAGCTCCATACCGAGCTCGGCGAAGAACGCCTTGGCAGCCTCGAGGTCGTCGACGACGATGAGAACGTTGTCCATCCGTTGAAGCGTCATGTCGTGGTCTCCTGGTGTCGTGGGCCCCGCCTGTCGTGGCCCTTCACCGTAGGGGGTCAGGGCGTGGCCGCCCTGCCCCGTGATCGCCAGGCGCGTGTAACCGTTTCGTACCCTCCTGCGTTTCGTCCGAGGCGATAGCGGGCTCCGCGTCAGCTGTGCTACTGCTGGCTTGCTCAGCGCAGCACCGATGCGCCGAAGTCCTGCGGGACGGCGTCCATGAGTACGACGTTGGTGGGTTGCCCGCGGCTGATCCGCGCGCCGCGGCGCACGCCGATGCGGCGAAAGCCCGCGCGCTCGTAGGCCGCCAGCCCAGCGGCGTTCGACTCCAACGTCTCGAGCAGCACGTTGCGCAGCTGCAGCACGTGGAACGCGAAGTCGAGCACGAGGCGGGTGGCCTCGGTGCCGAGGCCCTGGCCGCGGCGCTCGCCGAGAAAGATGGCGAACTCGGCGTTCCCGTGGGCGTGGAGGATTCCGAGCAGCCCCGCCGTCCCGACGGGCGCGGAGTCCTTGCGGTCGTAGACCGTGAACTCGACCACCTCGGGCTCGCTCTTCGCACCCCGCTCGAGGTTCTCCTCGACCCATTTCTCCTGGCTTTCCGGCGTGGCGATGCCCATCTGGTTGAGACCGCACCGGACCGCGGGCTCGTTCATCCAACGCGCGTAGTCGGCGGCGAGGTCGCGCCGGAGCGGTCCCAGGGCGACCCTATCGCCGACGACGATGAAGTCCGGCTCGTCGTTATCCATTCGAGCATTGTGTCTAGTCCCGAGCCTGCGGGCGCGGTCGGAGGGAGGCAGGCCGCACGCTTCCGCTCCCCCTGTCGCCTGCTGAGAGCAGTCTCAGCGACTCGGACCGGAGTGTCGCAAGGCGCGAGACTCGCGCCGCTCGCCCGCTAGCGCAGGCGGGTGGTGGCCACCGTCGCCGCGCGGACGTCCTTCGAGCAGAACGGGAAGTCCACCCACTCCTTGCGCGAGAACATGCGCGTCTGGTCGCCGGAGAAGGGCGAGTTGGGGTTGGTCGACTGAGAGTAGGTGAGGATTGTCCGCACGTCGGGGCAGCCGCCCGTGACGTGCACGGCCTGGACGAAGCTCGAGCCGTGCGGCACGTCCGGGTAGCCCTGGCCCTTCACGAACGGGACGTTGATCGCGTTGAAGACGCCCACGGTGCCGGGGCCGCCGTGGATCGGGATCCGCTCCTCGCCCCGCCGCTCGTACTGCCATCCACGCAGCGGCGCGTCTAGGGGGATGCTCGAGTCGCGCAGGTCCTGGATCGCGTCGAGCAGGGCCTGGCGCACCTGTGGGTGGAGAATGTTGAGACCGCGCGGGGTGTTCACCGGGTCGTCGGCGTCAAAGGGCGTCGAGAACGGCCCGCCGGCGACGCCAAGCGCCCGCCCGGCGAAGCGGCGGAAGAGGATGGCGCCGCTCGAGTCGAGGTCGTCGCGCAGGTCCCAGGCGCGCAGCGCGGGACAGGCCTCTTCGGCGCCCGGCGTCTGCTCGCACATGTCCACGAGCTGGTCGCGCCACAGCTCGCCCGCGTACTGGCGGTTGTTGAACACGGCGTCCTGGAGTCTCCTGAGCGTGAATGGCCGCCCCACCTCCACGAGCTTCAGCCCGAGGCGCGTGCGCAGGCTCCGCGCGGTGCGCTCGTCGCCGATGATGCGAGCGAAGCCCTCGAGCGGCTGCTCGGGGTTCGACAGCCAGTAGGAGTCGTTCGAGTTCGTCACGTAGTCGTTACGGAAGAGCGAGGGCTCGTGGCTCGGTCCGAAGATGCCGGGCACCGCCGCGTCGGGATCGTCGTCCCAGTCGCACGAGGAGCGCGAGCCGTCGAGGACCGGTAGGCGGATGGCCTGGAAGGTCGCCAGGCCCAGCGGCGTACCGCAGGTGCGTGCCTTGTCGTCGGAGACGTTGGGGATCGCGCCGATGTCCGCGTAGTAGGCCTTGCCGCTTGAATCGGCGGCGATCGAGTTGACCCAGGGAATCCCCTGGTAGCGCCGCTCGATCGTGTGGTACTGCTCGACGCTCTGGGCCTGGTTCGTCTCGAAGAAGTGGTTCAGGTAGCGGAAGTTGCCGCCGTTGACGTCGCCCATCGAGTACGCCGACGCCGAGGTCCAGGGGAAGAGCGGCAGCCCGAGGAGCGACGTGAAGACTGGGCCGTACTTCGTCGAGTAGAGCGTGCGCGTCCGCTGCTGCCCGCCGCCGACGTCGACGGTCACGACGTCTCGCTCCATCTGCTGCGGCTGCCCGTCGACCAGGTACGTAGTAGGCGAGCCGGGCAGGAGCTTCACCTCGAACGGCGTGAAGCGGAACGCGGTCGACACCGTGTGGCTCCACGCGAGGTTGCGGGTAGAGCCGATCAGCACCACCGGCACACCGAACAGGCTCGCACCGGCAACGTCGACCTTGCCGGGGATCGTCAGCTGCGCCTGAAAGAACCGCTCGGGGCCATCCCAGGGGAAGTGGGGATTGCCGAGCACCATGCCGCCCCCGCCAGCCACGGTCTCGCGGCCGAGGCCGTAGGCGTTCGAGCCGATGTCCAGCTTCAGCCTGTCGCCGAGCTCGAGGAGGTCGGCGCGGCCGGCCGGGGCCCCCGCGCCGGTGTCGCCGGGGGGCGGAGGCTGTGCCTGCGCGATGCCGTCGATCGCCACGCCCTGGCTGGCGAGAATGCCGAGCTGGTAGAAGCGCCGATACGCGTCGAGCTCCGAGATCGGGCGTACCCAGTCCATGCCGCGACAGCGCGGATCGGACAGGTTGTCGACTCCCGTGTCCGCCAGGTAGCGGTTGTAGCCCTCGACGTAGCCGCGCACGGCCCCGCGCACCTCGGGGCGGGGACCGCGGGGCGGCGGCTCGGCCATCAGCCGTTCCACCACTCGCTTGTCGATCGCGCGCTGGAAGAAGAAGTCCGAGTCGAGGTTGTTGAAGGTCCTGCCGTTGCCGCGGCTCGGATAGCTCCCGTCGGGACCGAAGAAGCGCGAGCGCTCAGCCCGGACCGTCACGTAGGTGTCCGCCATCTCACACAGGTTCTGGCTCGCGAAGGCGTAGCCGTAGCCATAGCCGAGGCCCTCGTAGTCGGACGCCTCGATGTGCGGGATGCCGTGGGCGGTCCAGCGGATCGTGGCGTGGGGTGCGGCCTGGGCCGAGGCGGCCACGATGAAGAAAGCGCACACAAGCAACCCGCACGCAAGCGCGCGCAGTCCGCCCCGCCGCTTTGCGCCTCCCGAGCGCACCGCCGGAGCACTCTACCCTCCGCAGCGCGATCCCGCGCCGCATCGGGGTGCAGGCCACCCGGGCCGGGCTCCCGGCCTACTCCTTAGGAGGCCACCGAAGAGGCGGCACGGAAGGTAAGCGGGGGTACGGGCGGCCAAGAGATCGCTGCAATCGTGGCCATTCCGCAGGCGCGAGCGTGCCCGCGCTGGCCCGCGGTCGGGCCGGCGTGTGTACCCGTTTCGTACCTGGCGTGGCCTGCTGACGCCAGGCGCGATGAGGGTGTCGCGGGTAGAGTTTCCGACCGATACCGATCGGAAGGGAGCGCGGGATGTCCCAGGAGAACGTGGACCTGGTTAGTGGCGGTTACGACGACTTCAACAGCGGCAACATCGAGGGCGTGATCGCGCGGTTCGACCCGGAGATCGAGTGGATCGAGCCCGGCGGCGGCAATTCTCCGAGAGGCACCTTCAAGGGGCCCGACAGCGTCGCCAATGATGTGTTCGCCGCGGTTCCGGAGAACTTCGATGAGTTCACATGCACCGTCGAAGAGGCCGGCGACCAGGGCGACACCGTCGTTGTCACCGTTCGCTTTAAGGGGAAGAACAAGAGCGGTGCCGAGCTCGACACCCAGGCCGAGCACGTTTGGGAGGTTCGCGACGGCAAGGTCGCGCGGTTCGAGAACAAGGTCGACCAGGAGGCCTGGGCCAAGGGTTGGAGCTGAGCGGCATATCGATGAGGCTGCCGGAGAGGCTCGCCCTGGACGGTGAGCAGCAGCGCAGATCGAGGACTGCGCTCTTCTACAAAGCAGCACTGCCCTACGCCTCTGCCACGTCCAGGTGAGGCCTGCGTTGAAGTGGAACGCCCCGAGCAGGATTCGAACCGTCTTGAATCCTGGCCAAGCCGTGGTTCATCGCCGCGATGTAGTTCGACGTCTCCTGCGCGTCGCTGAGGGGGACACCGGGTGCCGCGTCGGCCTCCAAAAGAAGCAGATCCGACAGCGACGACTGCGTCCCCTCGATCTGCGAAGAAAGACCGCTTCCTTGCGGACGTAGGTACGTCGTAACGGGGCCTCCGCCGTCTCCGAGTCCTTATGGACGAATGCGGATGATCGTCTTTCCGTTGCGTCGCTCGGTCGGGTTGAGGGCGGCGACAGCATCGTGGAGTGTCGCGACGCTGCCGATGTTGGTCCGCAGTCGTCCGTCCCGCACCCGCTGGACGATCTCACTCAGTTGGGCACGATCGGCCTCGACGACGAAGTCGACTGCCAGGCCGTCGGCGGGCCGCGCCTCGGGCGGCCCCACGACGGTTACCAGGGTTCCTCCGGCCCGGATAAGGCTTGCGGACCGCTTCTGGATGTCTCCGCCGATGACATCGAAGACCAGGTCGACACCGCCGACGTCTTCCAGGGCGTCGTTGTCGAGGTCGACGAACTCCTGCGCGCCGAAGTCGAGCGCCTTCTGGCGGTCGGCGGCGCGCCCGGTGCCGATGACGTAGGCGCCGGCCTCACGTGCGAGTTGCGTCACCATCGTCCCGACTGCGCCGGCCGCGCCGTGCGCGAGGACGCTCTGCCCCGCCTGAAGGTGGCCGTGGTCGAACAGTCCCTGCCACGCGGTCAGGCCCGAGATTGGCAGGCTCGCGCCCACGGTGAAGTCGACGTCGCCCGGCAGCGGTGCGAGGTTGCGTGCCTCGATCGCGACATACTCCGCCAGGGTGCCGTCGCGATGCCAGTCCGCGAGGCCGAGCACCCGCTGTCCCACCGACACCCCCGTCGTGCCGTAGCCGAGGGCGGTGACCACTCCGGCCAGCTCGTGCCCAGGGATCGACGGTGTTCGGTCACGGTCGCGGCGATCGGTCCAGCTCGACGGCCACGCCATCTCAGTCGGGACGAATCCCGACGCATGAATCTGAACGATGACGTCGTTTATCGCTGCCGACGGCTCGGGCCGCTCCATCAGCGTCATCCCGGGCGTTCCCGCAGCCTCGTCCGTTACCACGATTGCTTTCATGGGAATCGTCTCCTCGCTTATTTTGTCTCACTACGAGCCAGGCTGACAACTTCCCTGCATCACATCCTTTTAGAAGCGCCCCGAGCAGGATTCGAACCTGCGGCCTACTCCTTAGGAGTGCGCTGAGGAGGAGGCACCGGAGGGCGAGCGCGGGTACGAGCGGTCAAGGGATCGCGCTGCACGCGCGGCCATTCCGCATGCGCCGGCGTGACTGCGCTGGTCCGCGGTTGGGCCGGCGTGTGTACCCGTTTCGTACCCTCACGAGGTCTGCTGACCCGAGCGCGATGAGGACGTCGCTCCGCGACCGCTTTGTGGCCAAGCGTCACCAGTCACCTCGTCGATCCGATCGGCTTCGAGCAGTCCCTCCGCGAGGCGCCTGCAGGTCGTGACTTCGACGCGATGCTCGAGGCGAAGGCGAAGGACCTCGCCCTCCTGAGACTGCGCGATCAACTCGCCTGACGTGGCATGCCCACGGCGGCGGGCCGACTGAGGGCTTCGGGTCGCCTTGTCGGGTAACCGGAGCGAATCGTGGAACTGGGTTCGCCCAAGTCAGGAGGACCGGATCGGGCGCCACGTGCACTTCGCGCTCTCGGTGCAGCCAGGGCAGCTCGACGAGCTCGTGCGCGGTCGAGGCCTGGGACTTCTTCGAGTGCGGAGAGGGCGCGCGCGACGGGGTCGCGGCCCTGACGTAGGAACCTCGGCCGCCGCATGTGATTCCGCTCGAGGTGACCGGGTAGCGGCGCAGGAGAAAGGAGAGCTTATGGTCAACGACACGCTCGCACAAAGCGCCCGCGCGGCGCACGATTGGGGTCTCGCCAGCTGGCTCGGGGGCAGCATGTACGGACAGTTCGCCCTCAACCCGGCCGTCGCGAAGATCGACGACAAGAAGGAACGCGGCAAGGTGGTGAACGCGGCCTGGAACGGCTACAACGTCATCAACGCGATCTCGCTGGGCTCGGTGGCGCTGGGGTGGTTCGCCTCGCGCGTGACCGAGACCCGCCCGGACCGCCTCACAGAGGACGAGCGACGCCTCGCTATGGCCAAGGACGGGCTGACCCTTGTGGCACTGGGAACGGGGATCGCCAGCGCCGTGCAGGGCGCCCGGCTGGCGAAGCAGGAGCCGGACGGAGCGGTCCCGATCGAGCGCGGCACGAAGCCGGCGGAGGAGACGCCCGCGGCGGCCGCGAAGGCGCAACGCAGCCTCGCTGGGCTCGGCCTGACGAACATCGCGTCCGGGGTCGGCCTTGTGATCGTCAACGCGCTGATGGCCCAGCGCGAGCACAGCCGCCCGCCGCTCAGGCGCGCTCTGTTCCGCCGCTCGAGCTGAGGCCCGACGCGTTGGGCAGGATCGGGGCCGGCCTACCGTCGGGCGGGCGCCGTTCCGCCCTTCGGCGATCCGGCGCGCGACCACGGCGCCGCCATGCGCGCGGCCGACCGTGAACCCGGCGACGTCCACGACGCGACGGCGGGCCGGTCACCCCGCGACGCGCGTTCAAGCCCGACCTGCCCAGCTCGGGCTTCCGGCTCAGCCCTCGCGTGGGACCTCGCCGCGCCAGGCGCCGGTCTCCTGGCCGCGTGCCTCGATGAACTGCTTGAACCGCTCGAGGTCCGCCTTGACGCGCCGATTCGGGACGCCGATGGCGTCGCCGAGCTTCTCCTTCAGGCCCTCCGGAGCGAAGTCCATCTGGACGGCGATGCGCGTGACAGCGTCGTCGATCTTGTGGAACGTGACGACGCCGGCATTGTCCTTTCCGTCGATGTTGCGCCATGCAACCCGCTCCTCCGGGTTCTGCTCGACGATCTCCGCGTCCCACTCATGGCGCTCGCCGCCGAACTCAGCGACCCAGTGAAGCCGGCGATCGTCCAGCTGCTTCACCTCTTCGACTCCCTCCATGAACTGGGGGAACTCCTCGAACTGGGTCCACTGGTTGTACGCCGTCTCGATGGGCACCTGCACTTCGATCGTCTGCTCGACCGTCGCCGTCATCCCCGCTCCTTTCTCGTGTGTGAGGCGGCTACCCGAGGCTCCGGCCTGACAACCGCCGCGGCGGTGCGTCCAGGCCAGCATCCGACGGTCACCTGCTCGAGCCGGCGCCCGCCTACCAGCTGCGCCGAGTTCTCGAGCATCTCCGCCCACGTGTAGGCCTGCATTCGCCGGATCAGCCCGATTCGCTGCAGCAGGCGGAAGCCGAGGCCGGCCGCCCGCTCCCGTGTCTGGATCTCCATGACGATCCGCCCGTCCGCGTCACGGGCGCGAAGCTCGAGCTCGCCGAGTTGCGGGTGCCCGCTCGTGGCGACCAGCCGGATCCCCTCCTCCCACCTCCGCGCGACCTTGACTGGCGCGTTCCATGGACCCGCCAGGCGGATGAGCAGCTCGTCGCCCTCCTGCAGTCGCCCCGCCTCGCCGCGCGTCTTCTCGAAGCGCACCACCTCCGATGGCGCGATCACGTTCGGGTCTGCGGCGACGATCGCCAGAAGCCGGTCCGCGGTCAGCTTGGGCTCGCGAATGGTGGCGCGGTAGAGCCGATGCAGCACCGGCCCCGTCCCGTCTTCCCTCTCCCGCCTTGCGCTCTCGGGATCGGCGGGCGGCAATGGAGCGGCCAGCTGGGAAGGATCGATTTGCACGATCGGGATCTCCCTGCGCAGGAAGCGAAAGATCGCAAGCGGCGCGCCGACGATCCAGCCGAGCCTACGAAGGAGGTGCCGGCCCAGCCGGGCGCGCAGGCCACTTGTCGCGCGAGCGCACACACCGTCCCCCTACCCGGCGCGAACCTTTCGACGCCAACGTGTTTGGCGGCAAGCGTCATGGAAAGAGATGCGTCGTGACTGGGCGCACCTTGAATCCCGTCGAGCGGGCCGTTGGCTGGGTCGTGGGGATTCCGTTCGCGTCGTGGCGATACGTCTCGCGCGAGATCGAGGTTCGCCACGAACAGTCGAGCTGTTCTTGGCCGATCGATGCCTTCCCCGCCGATGACTGTCGGTACCCGGGCGAGCCGGAGCTGCTCCAACGGCCCTCCGCGGGGTCTGGAGCGGCGTTTCGCCGTCTCTACCGCGTGCGGATCGAGCGCGCTTTGCTGAGCGCGACAGAGCTCATGTCGATCGTGATCGCCGAGCCCAATGTCGCCTGCCCGCTCGAGATCGGTCGGTTCGAGCGTGACGTGGAGAGCCCGCAACCGATGGAGGTGGGAGAGGATATGCGGGTCCGGTTACCCGGCCCGTGGAATGGGCCGGTCCGGGTGATCCACGTGACCGACCGCTCGGTCCGGCTCGCCACGCTCCGGGGGCACATGGAGGCAGGCGAGATCGAGTTCCGCGCCTACGACGAGGACGGTCGGCTTGTCTTCGAGATTGAGTCCTGGGCCCGCAGCAGCGATCGCATCTTCGACTTCCTCTACGACCGCCTGGGCATCGCCCGCGAGCTGCAACTCGACATGTGGGCGTTCTTTCTCGAGCGCGTGGCGCAGGTCAGCGGCGGCGCGGCACTCCTGGGTATCGAGGTCGAAAGCCTGCGCTGCGACGACCACCCCCTCTAGCCGCCGGTTCCCCCAATGGCCACGCAGTCGCGCGAGCCGGCTCGCTCAGGAGCAGGGGGGAAGTGCAGCAACAAGGTGTTGGAGCGCGGCCCGGGATTCCTGGCCGAGTTCAATTCGAGCGAAGGGGTCATTCGCAGTCGCCACCGGTCTCGATTCGACGGGCAGGCTCATCCTGAGCCGTTCCGGTCGCGGGCCGCGGTGTGAGCTTTGCTGCGGCTTGGCGAACAGCATGTTGCGCTTCTCCAGCGGCTCCTCGGGGTTGTAGAAAGGCGCGGACGATCGCGGGGTCCGCGAACTCGTAGCCACGCATCAGCCGGCAGGCGGTCTCCCAGCTGCCGCCGGACACGGGCGGGCCAGGGGGCTCCGCCGGCAGCAGCTCCCGGTGTTGGTCGAGGTGCCAGCCGTTGGCGGACGTGAACTCGCGCCGCCGCGAGGGGTCGAAGTTCAGCCGGGCGTGGCTCAGGGCCGCTAGCGCCCTGCGTTCGCGTTCGTTCTTCACCAGCCACTCGTTCATCACTCGACCAGTGTGAATCACGGGGAATGGTCTCTGCGCCGCCCGAGTGCTCGATCATGATCAATTACGTGGAGGCTTATCGCGCGCCTCGCACCTCTTGAGCGACCCCACTCCTGCCCGAGTCTCGACCGTGAATAGGGAAGCAGCACTCAAGGGCTCGCCGCCAAGGCGGCCTCCTAATGATCGGGGGCGCCCGACTTTCGCGTTAGCGGTTCGTGCGGGACGGGTCGCCGAATGCAGCGCGTACCCAGTCGTGCTCGGGGCCGGGGTCAGGTGGCAGGTGCGCCGGCTGGGTCATTCCCGGGCCTTGCGTAGGAGCGCCGAGACGCGTTGCCGTGTGACACCGAAGCGGTCCGCGATCTGTTCCATCGTCATGCCCTCGGCGTATAGCGCCTGCGCCTCCGCGCGGCGCACATTCGCGCCGCTACTGTCGAGCGCCGCTGAGCTTTCGGTGAGCAGCTGGACGATGAGCGGACTGTCATCGCCGGAGACGAGCTCGGTGTACGACGCACCTTTTGAGCGCGCGCGGCGGAGCCGGGTGATGCGCTTCTTAATCAGGCTTGCACGCCTGCCGTTGTCGGCGAGGGCGTCCTCAAGCGTGGTTAGAGCGTTAAGGAATTCGTCTTCGGCCATGGCTCCGTTCGGTCGCAGCGATTGAGAAGAAGGCAAACTGCTATTACGGCAATGGCTATTGCAGCAATGGCTATTGCGGCAATGGCTATTGCGCGCTATTGTACTGGCTGTGTTGGACCTCGCGTCGCTTACGAAGCCGTGCGGTCCACTCGGATGCGACCTTGCCCCGGCCGAGTCATAGGAAGGTGTCCGTATGGCGTCTGGCAGACGACTTGCAACGAGGACAAGAAAGTCGGAGGGCGGCATCCCTGGTGGAGGCCCGACCGCCGACGGCGCGGCGTTTCCCGCGGACAGGGAACGGCAACGCGGACCGGTGCCTGGCGCCACCGACGGCCCGGCTGCAATGGCGATCTGCAACGCCGTAGCAGGGGCGCTGAAGCAGAGCTGTGGAAAAGGTCCCACGAAGGTGAAGGCGTACAGCACGCTTGACCACGTAGCGGTCGTCGTGCAGGACATGCTCACGACACTCGAGAGAACGCTTGTCCACGACGGGCAAGAGGAACTGGTCACTGAAGCGCGACAAGTGCTCATCGGACGCGCGGCCAACGAGTGCCGCTCGACAATCGAGCAAGCGACGGGACGGCGCGTCGTCGGATTGCAGACCGAAGTCAACCCGAGCGCCGACCGCGCAATCACGCTGGTCCAACTCCAGCCGCTTTAGAGCGGATACTTCGTCCGGGGCGCCGGGAAACTCGGGGTGCCTGTTGGCGACCGTCAGGTTCGCGGGCGTCTTCTTGAAGAGCCGTGCTACGGCGGAGTTCGAGCCCTCCGGCATCGGTGGCATCGGCTGGCGGCGCGGCTCCCTGGCCAATCGGTTCAGCGTCCTGATCGCCACTCGCCTTAGCGACCGACGGACGCCCCGACCGTGGCCGCGCACGCGCCAGCCGCCGCAGCTCCTCCAGCGTGGCCGGATCCATGACCGGGCCGGTGCTCATCGGGGTTCGTTGGGGTCGGAAGTTTCAACGTTCCCTACAAGCCGATCCACCCCGCGGTGTGCGGTTGCGCTGGTCATGCGGTGTCGCCCCTCCCCCCGTTCGGCGGGTTTGAGTGCACCGATTCGCTTGAGCAAACGCCGCCCGGGTAACGCCGGTCGCAGGCACCGGTCGTCGAGCTTGCTGGTTGGACTCATTGGAGGACTCCCAACAGGAGCGAGGCCGGTGCCGCTGGCTTCGGCCTGTCGTTTGCCTGCCCCGGTCTGCGCCGTGTTCAGCTAGGAATCTCGACCCTCGCCCTTGCGGTCGTCCTTTGCTCCCGCGGGGTCGTGGGCCAACTAGCTGGTCGGCGTCGGGCTCGGCCCAGTCCTCGAGCACCTGGCCCTGGCCGTCGCGGGCGAGCAGCCACGCCCTGGTGAGAATGTCCTCGGGAGAAGTGACCCAACGCGGCCGGGCGTTCTCGCTTCGCGCGAGGAGCGATCCTCACGCTGGCCTCGAGTTGCCTCCCCGAACTGCGTATGGTCAGCGCGTCCACATGCTCCTGCTCGTTGTCGCGGATCATCTTCGCCGTCTCGGCGAGCGCCTTGTCCTCGATGACCCCTGCGTCGATCACCGCGTTGTAGAAGTCGGTCTCGAGGTGCTCGAGCGTGAGCGCGTACTGGACGATCGCCATCGCGTTCTCGCTGTAGCGTCGGCCTAACCACATTGGTTGTCGGCCTAGTGCGCGGGTATGAGCTATCCCTGATGGTTCAAGCCGCGCGAGCGCTAGTCAGCGAGAGCGACATTCGTTTGATGCGTCGCGTCCAAGGGGGCGAGGCTGTGGCGTTCGGACTCCTCTACGACCGTTACGCGACCCGCGCGTTTCGGACCGCGCTCGCCGTATGTCGCGATCCCGGGCGGGCCGAGGATGTCGTCCAAGAGTCCTTCCTGTACCTGTGGCGCAACCGGATACGCTTCCGGTCGTCAGGATCGTTCTGTGGCTGGATCCTGCTGATCGCCAGGCACCGGGCGATCGATTCGGTCCGCCGCGAGGCCACCCGCCCACCGCTCGCCGAGGCGAAAGGCGACCTAGCCGATCCAGCGCCCTCGGTACCGGCACAGGTGATCGCCACCACCGAGTCCCATGCGCTGCGCGCCTATCTTGCACGTCTACCCGAAGCCCAGGTCGAGGTGATCGTGCTGGCCTTCTTCGGCCACATGACTCACCCCGAGATTGCTGACAGGCTGTCGCTGCCCGCCGGGACCGTCAAGGGCCGCATGCGCCTCGGGCTGGAGAAGCTGGCCCGGGAGATGGACGCCGCTGCGCAGAGCGGTTGAGCGTCTTCGCGGCAAGCTCGGCAACGATCGCGCGTTCATGAGGTACTCGTTCACCAGGATCGAGACGGCCGTCTCGCGGCTCCAGCAGGCCGGCATCGGCTTCGGCAAGGCTGGGAAGGGACAGGGCACGTTCTACAACTTCGACCAGGTCAAGCGCCGCACGCCGAACCCGGTGGGTGTCAACACCCGCACGCCTCGCTCGACGAGAAGCGGTACTTCTTAGGAGGGCACCGAGCGGCGGAACGGGAGGGCATACGAGGGTACGGGCGGCCAAGGGATCGCTGCAAGCGCGACCATTCCGGAGGGGGAGCGTGGCCGCGCTCCCCCCGGAGTGGCCGGCCGTGTGTACCCGTTTCGTACTTCTGCGAGGCCAGCTGACGCTGAGCGCGATGACCATGTCGCTCCGCGACCGCTCTGTGGCCGTAAGCGATCAGATGGGGAGCGGCCCGTCGGCGTTATCGCCTGGCGCCGATTGCAGGCCACGCGAGCATAGAACGCGTCGCACCAACCATTCGGCCGGCCCGACCAGCGCGCGCACCAGCGGGTTGTGCCGACGCACGCGCTCGATGCGCAGAAGGCGCTCGTGTCCGAGTCGAGTGTCGAGGCTAAGGAAGCGGGCGCTCCCTTAGCCCGCGATGGTCTATGCCCGCCCTACCGCCAGCAGCACCAGGTTCGAGAACTTGACCTTGCCGTCGTCCGAGGCCCTCCCCTCGACCGCCTCAAGGATCGCGTTCCACGCCGCATCCGGGTTATCCCGCGCGTTCTTCTCGATCATGGCGACGAGGGCGGAACCGTGTCCTTGACCATGGCGACGAACTCGGCGGCGGACTCCCACTCGAAGCTGACATCAATCTCCTCGACCTCGACATCGGAGAAGCCACCGCCCTCGAGCAGTCCGCCAAGGGCCTCCGGCGTCGGGCGCGACAGCGGGCCGGGCGTTCCGGGCGGGGGCGGCTCGACGCCGAGAGCGCTTCGAGCAGCGATCACCTCCAGAGAGCTCCAGCAGTAGGCGCGGAACGCAAAGTCCCTGCAATTCCGGACGCCCCGAGCAGGATTCGAACCTGCGGCCTACTCCTTAGGAGGGAGTCGCTCTATCCGGCTGAGCTATCGGGGCTCGCAGGCAGACCTTAGACGTCCAGTTACGAGCCGGCGCCCTTCTCAGGCTTCCGGCCGGCGATCCGCAATCGCCCCACTTTGTTCAGTGCGTCGAACCAGAACGGCGCGCCGAAGCTCAACGCCACAGCCGCCACGAGGATGCCCGCCAGCCAGCCGAGCAGGTTCTCCTTGCCCTCCCCAAAGCCAAGATCGGAGACCTCCCCGTTGTTGTCGTTCCAGCCGAGCGGCAGGTCGAACTGCTTGACGGCCTCGAGCTTGCCGCCGCGCTCCTCGAGTTCGGCCTCGAGCGTTTCGAGGTCCTTCACCTTCGCGACCTCGGTGGCCTGCTGGACGAGCGCCGCGCGAACCGGCGCATCCGTCCACAGCCGATCGGCCACGTCGATGGTGTCCGCGTTCGCGCCCGCCGCAACGGCCAGCCCGATTACGAACAGGACGAGCTGCGAGCGGCGCCGGTACCACCCGGACACGCGCTCCATCGTGTCGTCGTACCACGACTCGACCTGCTGATGGAACTTCTCGAGGTTGTACTCCGCGTCGTCGAGCATCAGTTGGAGCTGTCGACGGACCCCGTTCGGGAGGATCGTGTTCTCGTCCTCGAGCGCCTGGCCGAGCTTGCTGGTGATGTTGGCGCCCGCCTGGTTCTGCGTGAGCGTGTCGAAGAGGGCCAGGGAGAAGGTGCGGGAGCTGAGGTACGACGGCACCGCGCGGCGCGCCGTGACGAGGTTGCGGCTGAGCTTCTCGCGGATGAAGGGGCTCTTCAGCACCTCATCGGAGAGGCTCCGATCGAGCTCATCGTTGCGGTTGGAGAACATCGTGGCGAACCCCCGCAGCCCCTGCCGGGCGCGGTCGGCATGCGCCTCGGGCTCCGCCGGGTCGCACAGCATTCGACGGATCGCTTGCTCGAGGAACTCCGCTCGCCAGGAGAACACGGTGGCGATCAGCTCCTGGATCAGCGAGCAGACCAGGCTCAGCGCCAGGAAGATGAATGTGAGCCCGAGCGCGACATCCAGCAGCTGGCCACCGACGTCAGGCATGGTCCTGGCCTCCAGTGTTTCCGTGATGCTCGCTGCCCATGGCTCAGGCGCGATCCTAACCGCTGATCGGCGGGGTGCCTAGGCGGGCGCGAGCGCCTGCTGCGGCTCCGCTCGAGGCGCGGGTGGTAGAGCTCGGCCGACTCCACCAGGCCGTCCACCATCTCCTCGATGTCCGCCGCGCGCTCGATGCGGCGCAGGTCGTCTGTCTGGCCGCGCGTCACGGCGAGCTTCGAGGAGAAGAGCTGGCAGCAGTCCTCGTCGGGGAGGATGGAGATCTCGTAGGTGCCGAGCCGCCTCGCGATCTCCACGATCTCCGCCTTGTCGCGGTCGATCAGCGGGCGCAGCAGCGGCAGCTCCGCGGCCTCCTCCACCAGCGCGAGGTTCGGCAGCGTCTGCGACGCCACCTGTCCGAGCGAGTCGCCCGTCACGAGTGCCTCGGCGCCCTCGCGACGCCCGAGCTCGGACGCCACCTTCAGCATCAGCCGGCGCTGCGACAGCACCTGGAGCCGTCCGGCCCCCGCTGTGGCGAGCCGGCGCTGGGCAGGCCCGAACGAGACGACGAACAGGCGCGAGTCGCCCTGGAAGCGGTCGAGCCGCCCGCCGAGCGCGTAGGCCTTGTAGACCGACTCGGGACCGGTGAACGGCCGCCCGCTGAAGTGGACGAAGTCGCAGCGCAGCCCGCGCTTCATCATCCGGTAGGCGGCCACCGGCGAGTCGAGGCCGCCCGAGAGCAGCACGAGCGCGCGCCCGCTCGAGCCCACCGGGAGCCCGCCGGCGCCGCGCAGGCGGTCGGCGGACACGAGCAGCTCCTTGGAGTCCACCTCCACGTGCGCGACGAGGTCGGGATTCGACAGGTCCACGTCGAGGCCGAGCCGAACCCGGACCGCATCGCCGATCACCCGCGAGAAATCCATCGACCGCAGCGGAAAGCGCTTGTCTCGCCGTGTCGCGCGGATCGCGAAGGTTCGACCGGGGCGGCCACGCAGAAGCGCCACCGCCGCGTCGGCGCCCACGGCAGCGTCGCGCTCGCAGCGCAACGCCGGCTGAACCACGCTCACGCCCGGGAGCGCGAGGCAGCGTTCGACGAGAGCGTCCTGGGGCACATCGCCGGTCACGATCAGCACACCGCCGCGGTGGCGCACGTCGAGCGGGCCGAGGTCGGAGGTGAGCCGGCGCAGGTTGCGCTCGAGCGCGTTCACGAACAACGGGCGGTTGCGCCCCTTCAGCGCGAGCTCGCCGAACTTGAGCAGCACGCAGCGCTCTCCGCGAACCGTCTCCATTACAGGAGAAAAGCTACTCGTCCTCGTAGAGGGATTCGCGGGCGAGCTCCGCGCCGCGTGCGCCGAACAGCGCGACCGCCACGTAGTCGCCCGTGTAGGCGTCGAGCGAGACGAGCGTGAAGCGGTCGTCCACGAGCGTGCACTGGTCGGTGGTGGTCGGCCCCAGCTCGGTGGTGGCCGCCACTCCGTTCGCCACGAGCGCCACGCCCCAGACGAGCGTGATCACTCCGCGCCGCCCCTCGGTTCCGCGCCAGTGCCCGATCTCGTTGTCGGAGAGGTCGAGCGTCCAGTCCGGGTTCTCGTCGGCGGTCTCCTCCGTGAAGTCCGCGGCGGCGTCGAAGTTGGTGGCCTGGGCACCCTCGTGCTCGCGCGTGTAGGAGACGTAGCCGAACACCTCGCCGCCGCCCTCGGCCGGCGCCGTGGCGGGCACGTAGGTGCGGCCGGCCCAGGTGCGGTCCGGGAACCAGCTGATCTCACCGATGGCGGTCTCGGCTGCCGCGGCGAACTGGTCGGCGAGTGCCTCCGCCCAGCGGCCGTAGGGCAGCGGCTCCTGCGGAGCCTCGGCGGCGAACATCGGGACCTGTCTCGGAACTGGCGGCACGGGCGCGGGGAAGCTACACGTTCGCGTCGCGCAGCCGCTGGGCCGCGTCCTCCGGAGTGAGCACGTTCAGGTGCACGCCCGTGCCGATCTCGAGCCCGGCGAGCTGTGCCAGCCGCGGCATGATCTCGATGCGCCAGCAGAAGCTCGCTGCGTCGCGCGGCGCGGTGCGCACCCACATGTTCAGCGGCGGCAGCGTGCCCAACGTGGCGCGCAGGCGCCCCAGAACCTCGTGCAGCAGGCGCCCGCCGAGGGGCCCGTCGTCGGAGAAGCGCGCCACCGGGGTCCGGGGGGCGAGCATCAGGTGGAACGGCACTCGGGCCGCGAACGGGGCAAGCGCCACGGCCTCGTCGTCGATCGCAACGACGCGCTCGCGGCGCCGGACCTCCTCCTGCACCAGGTCCTCGAGCAGGTTGCGGCCCTGGGTTCGGTCGGAATACGCGGTGAAGCGCTCGCGCTCGCGCGCCACGGCCGCCGGCACGAACGGCAGGGCGTACAGCTGCGCATGGGTGTGCGGAAGCGAGGCGCCGGCCTCCTTGCCCTCGTTCACGATCACGTGGACATAGGCGGCCGCACTGTGCACGCGCATGCGCTCGCGCCAGACGGACATCGCCGTGTCCACCTGACCGGGATCGAGCTCGGCCAGCGAGGTCACCGGGTCGGGCGCGTTGATCACGACCTCATGCGCGCCGGTCGCGGGCCTGCTGGCGAACAGGTCGGGCTCGCCGCGGCCGGATGCGAGCGGATCCGTGCCGGCACCGTCGCCCACTCCCGAGAGAGCGGGGTACAGGTTCGGCACCACCCTCACCTTCCAGTCGCCGTTCTCTCGCAGCGCGTACAGCTCGGGCGGAGTCCGGTCCTCGTGGCCGGCGGCGAACGGGTCGCTCTCCGGGTCGATCGGCTCGCGCGGGTTCACGTCGAGGAACGCCCCTGGCCGCGAGCCACGCTCGCCGGCCACGATCACCCGGAGGCCGGTGAGCGGGTCGATGCGCAGCTCAGGCAAGGCGCTTCTCCATGGCCACGTGCTCGATGCCCTCCTCCACGAACGTCGGTCCGTATGGCGCGTATCCGGCGCGCTCGTAGAGCTCGCGCGCGTAGGTCTGCGCATGCAGCGAGATCGACTCCGACCCGGCATCCGAGGCGATTCGGTCGGCCTCGGCGAGGATGTCGGCCGCCACGCCGTCGCCGCGGCGGTCGCGCTCCACGGCGAGTCGGCCGAGCCGCGCCACGTGGCCGCGGAACAGCAGCCGGCACGTGCCGATCACGGTCCCGTCGTCCACCGCCACTATGTGCGTGGCCTCGGGATCGCGGCCGTCCTGATCAGCCTCGAACGACACGCCCTGCTCTCCGCAGAAGATGCGCTCCCGCAGCGCGAGCGCCGCGGTCAGCTCGGACTCCGTGCGTGCTTCGCGGACCTCCACCGTCAGCGGGCGTAACGATCGATCGCCTCTGCCAGCTGCGCCTCGGTCGTGTACGGGCCCTGGTGGACGAAGGCGAGCTCGCCCTTCGAGTCGTAGAACGCTGTGCTGGGGAACGCCTGGACCGCGTTGAACGCGGCCGCGATCTCGAGCTTGGGGTCCTCGAAGTGCTTGAACGGGACGGGCTGCTCCTTGAGGAAGTCCTCGGCATCGGAGCGGCTGTCGTTGGAGTTCACGCCGACGAAGGCGACCTCGCCCTTGCGCTTCTCCGCCTGCTCCCGGAAGAACGGGAACTCCAGGCGGCACGGACCGCACCACGAGGCCCATTTGTTCACAACGACGGGAGTGCCGCGTTCCTTCTTGATGTGCGCCTCGAAGGCTTCGCGTCCGCCCTCGTAGAAGTTCGCGGTCGCGGGCCCGCTGTCTGAGTCGCATCCCACGAGCGCAATGAGGACGAGTAGCGGAGCGAGCCGTCGCACGCCCCGAAGGATGGCAGAGGGTGGGAGGGGTCATTTCATCGTCCGTGTGCTTCAATAGGTTTACGCCAAGCGTCCCCCCAAGGACCTGGCCCCGTTGTCGCGCGGGACTCATTGAGCGGCAGCGGCGCACGACGGGCGTACCCCGCTGACTCCGGAACGAGCGGCTCGGCACGCCTCTTCCCCTTACCGAGAACCGCCTTACCGTGGCTGAAAGAAGCTCCGTGGCTGAAGCCTCGCCGGTGTCCGGCGATGAACTGAAGCGCGCCGAGAAATTCGCGCGTGAACCCTTCGTGCTCGAAGGAGAGGATCCCAGCACCGCGCTTGCGGAGGATGGCGCTCGCCGCGTCGCGCTCAACGCGGCGCTGAGGGAGATCGAGGACGGGCGCAGCGAGCCCTCCGTCGAGTGGCGGCGCGACTACTCGCTGATCCTGGGCCTCGAGCGGCTGCTCGCCGAGGAGGAGCCCCATCTCGTGGACGGCACGACGCTCTCCGCCCACCAGGTCGACGCGCTCTCCGGCACGCTGATCGCGCTCGAGGCGGAGCTCTTGATCGGCCGGCCCGGGAACGGCAATGGCAAGTCGGCCTCCGAGGAGCTCCACTCCGGCGAGGTCGAGATCGAGGGCGACGAGCTGCCCGACGAGGAGCCGCTCGACTGGGACCCGGCCGAGGAGGCCGAGGAGGAGGCTGCCGCCGACGCCCAGGAGGAGGATCCGGGCGCGGCCCGGCGCTTCTGGTTCGAGCATGCCACCGGCGCCGGCAAGACGGTCGCGGCGCTCGGCTTCGTGGAGGCCTCGCGCACCGGCGGCATCCTGATCCTCACCCACCGCCGCAACCTCGTGGACCAGTTCCTCGGAGAGCTTCGCGATCGCGGCTACAAGAAGCGCATCTCGCCCGCCCTGCTGAAGAACAGCGGCGGCGAGCCGCCCGCCGGCGGGCCGGTCACGGTTGAGACCTACCAGTGGTTCGTCCGCAACGCGGGCAAGGTCTCCGACGCGTACACGGTCGTCATCTGCGACGAGGCGCACACGGCCCTCGGCGAGAAGACGAGCGGCTCGATCCGCCAGTGGCTCGGCCCGGTGTTCGTGGGCATGACCGCCACCGGCGCGCTGATCGCCCGCCACGTGACGGACCTGTTCCCCACGCAGACCTCGCGCTTCGACCTCGCGCAGGCCGCGCGGCGCGGCGTGATCGCGCCGCTGCGCTCGGTGCGGATCCCGCCGGGCGTGGGCGTTCGCTCGATCGCCAACGTGCCGCTCCGGCGCGGCGAGGTCGACCAGGACTTCGACCAGGAGCAGCTGGCCGAGCTGCTCGACCAGACGCCGTTCAACCTGGCCGTGGCAGACCTCTACAAGACGCGCTTCAAGGACGTGCCCGGCGTCGTCTACTCCGCGGGCGTGAAGCACGCCCACAACGTCGCCAAGGCGTTCCAGGACGCCGAGATGAAGGCGATGGCGGTCTCGGGTGAGACTCCGAAGCGCGAGCTCACCCGCATCCTCGCCGCATACGAGCGCGGCGAGATCGACGTGCTCGTGAACGCGCAGCTCTTGGCCGAGGGCTGGAACTCGCCGCGCGCGACGGTCTGCATGCACCTGGCGCCCACCGCTTCAAAGCGGATCTACCAGCAGCGCGTGGGGCGCGTGACCCGCCGGAACCCGGGCAAGGAGTCCGGCATCGTCGTGGACTTCGTCCACCCGGCCACGCCGAACGACGATCCCGTGGTGACCCTGCACTCGCTGCTCGACCGTGACGTGTATCGCGGCGGGGCCATCGTGGTCGGCCCCGTGCGCCGCGGTCGCGGTCGCCGGCTCCGCGTCGAGCGCCGGGTGGTGCCGGTGACGGCCGACCAGGAGCGCCGCGCGCAGGTCTTCGAGCGTGAGCTCTGGCGCATTGCCGTCGAGCACCTGAGCTGGGGCGAGCAGCAGGCGTGGGCGATGCTCGCCGGCGCGCGCGTGGCCTCGAACAACTGGCGCCGGGCGAAGGCGATGCTGCACTTCGACCAGACCGGCGAGCTGCGCCGCATCTTCCTGATCACGTGCCTGCGCCGGAACCGCAACACCCAGCTGCGCCTGCGGGCGCTCGGCGAGGCGGGCAACCTGCGCGATGCGGAGGCCTTCGACGACGCGGTGGAGATCGTGGGCGGATGGTCGCGCGACGAGCGCCGCGAGGGCGTGAAGGTGCTGCTCCAGGCGCTCACGGAGCGCCAGATCGGGCGCCGCGAGCAGGCGGCACGCTGGCTCTGGCATCTCGCCGAGTACTCGCGCGAGGTGCACGAGGAGTACGCCGTGCAGCGCTGGCCCGAGACGAAGCGCCTGCTCGGCCTGCTCGTGAACTCGGCCGGCGCGGCCCACGCACGAAACGCGCGGCGGCTGGTGCAGGCCGCTCGCAAGCAGGACCGGCGGCTGTCGGCAGCGCTGCTCGCGGCGGCGCTCGCTCACACGCCGGAGGCCCAGCAGGTGCTGGACGGCGCGCGCATGCGGATGGCGCGCAAGCCGAGCGCGCTGGCGCGCGAGCTGCTCCGCAACTTCCCGAAGGGCAAGCGCCGCCGTGGCGGCCGGCGCCGCAAGAAGAAGGGCGCGGGCGAGGCGGAGGGCACGACGGACGTCACGATGACGCAGAACGAGGCCTTGGACTCCGATGACGAGGGCGGCGCAGAGACGGGCGGCGGCAACGGCCAGGCGCCGAAGCCGCGCCGCAAGCGCTCACGCCGGCGCCGGCCGAACGCGGAGCGGACGAAGGCGGCACGCGACCAGGACGGCGGCAACGATCGCGACGAGCCCAAGCGCGACACCGACTCCGAGGCCGACTCGGACACCGCCTCCGACACCGACGAACGCTCCGCCGCCTAACTAGCGGAGCAGGTGGACCTCGCCGGCGTCGAGGGTGACCAGCCCGGTCGAGGTCTCGACCATGAGCGCGCCTGAGTCGTCGATGCCGTTCGCAACACCCTCGCCGCCCGCCCACCGCACCCGCTCGCCCTTCAACGCATCCCGCGAACGCCACGCCTCGAGCACACGCGCGGGCGGAGCGCCAAGCCAGTCGTCCAAAGCGCCGAGCAGCCCCGCCAGCACGGCCTCGACGCCGGTCTCGACGCCAACCAGCCGCAGTGAGGTTGCCTGGCCGGCAAGCTCCGCCGGGAACTCTCGCGTCGTCACGTTCAGGCCGATCCCCAGCACCGCCCAGCCCTCCTGCGGCCGCCCCTCCACGAGGATCCCCGCAACCTTGCGTCCGTCGATCCAGATGTCGTTCGGCCACTTGATCGCGGCCGGGGGCGGAAGCGCATCCGCCACGGCGACGGCGGCCGTGAGAGGCAACCGCTCGTCCAGCTCGCGCAGCACCACCGACATGAGCACGGCCGAGCGCGGCGGCGCTGTCCACTCGCGGCCCTGGCGGCCGCGGCCGGCGCTCTGCTCGTCCGCGGTCACGAGCGTGCCGTGCGGCGCGCCCGCCGCCGCCAGCTGCTTCGCGCGCTCGTTCGTCGAGTCCGTGAGCCTGTGGTGGACGCGCGGGGAGCCGATCATTGCGGCCGCAGTCGCACCTCGTCGTCCGGCCCGAGCGCGAGCGTGCCGGCGGCGTCGCCGCGGTTGATCGCGAGCGCGAGCGTGCGGTAGGCGTCCTGGTACACGAGCAGCTCGCCGGGGCTCACGTCCGCGAAGGTCTGGGCGTAGGTGGCGGTGTAGCGCTCGCCGTGGGCGTGGACCTCGACCTGTCCGCCGAGCGTGATGCCGGTCCCGGCGAGCTGGTCGTGATCCACGTTCAGCCCGACGTTCCCGAAGTGGTCGATCACCAGTGCGTGGGCCACCAGCGCGCCGTTCTCCTCGCGCGGGTCCGGCATCTCAACCCGGGCGAGCGTCTCGGGGTCGAGCGGGTCGCCCGCGTCGGCAAGCTCGGCGCCGCGCGCCAGCCACGCGCCCACCGGAGCGAAGATGTCGCGGCCGTGGAAGGTGGCTGAGACCGGCTCCAGGCGATGTGGCGAGCGAGTGATGTCCACCACCACGTCCACGCCCTCGCAGCGCTCCCACGCGAGGCTCAGCAGCCCGTTGTCCGGTCCCACGAGGATGCGCCCGTCACCGGTGCGAAGCGCGATGGCCCGGCGCTCGGTGCCCACCTGCGGGTCCACGACGGCCACGTGCACGCCGACGGGCATGTAGGGGAGCGTGTTGCGCAGCACGAGCGCGCCCTGCCGCACGGCGTAGCGCTCGATCCCGTGCGTGATGTCCACGATGTCGGCGTCCGGGTGGATCGTGCGGATCACGCCGTGGCAGACGCCCACGAAGTCGTCGTCGCGCCCGTAGTCGGTGAGCAGGGTCACGATCATGCTGGGACCCTGCGTGCCGCCGCGTCGGCCGTGAGGGCATCCACCAGGCCGTCCACGTCGTGGCGCTCGGCTTCCACGTGCACGGTCAGGCCCTGCTCCCGGGCGGTGGCGCTCGTGACCGGGCCGATCGATACCACCCGCGCGCCCTCCGGCGGCCGCACCCCCGAGTCGAGCAGGAAGCGCACGGTGGAGCTGGAGGTGAAGGTCACGTATGTGGCGCGCCCAAGCGCCGCCCGCTCGGCGTCGCCGAGCGGCTCGGCAACGGTCTCGTAGAGCGCCACCTCGTCCACCTCGGCGCCGCGCTCGCGCAGGGCGTCCGGCAGGACGCCGCGCGCCTCCGCGGCTCGCGCAACGAGCACACGACGGCCCTCCAGCTCGACCGTCGCCAGTGCCTCCACCAGCGCCTCGGCCACGAACTGCTCCGGCATCACGTCGGCGCGCACGCCGCGGCGCTCGAGCTCGGCGGCGGTTCCCGGCCCGATCGCGGCCACGGTCGCGCCGGCGAGGGCGCGGGCATCCCGGCCGGTCTCCCCGAGAGCGTCGAAGAGCAGCCGCACGCCGTTCGGGCTCGTCAGGCACACGAGCGCGTACTCGCCGACGCGCCCGACCGCGTCGAGCAGCGCGCCCTCGAGCGGGCGCGGCTCGATCCTGATCGCCGGAGTCTCAACGACCTCGGCGCCCAGCTCGCGCAGCCGCGCGGCGAGGCCGCTCGCCTGCGCGCGGGCGCGCGTGACCGCCACCACCTCGCCGTGGAGCGGGCGTCGCTCCAGCCAGGCGATCGTGTCGCGCAGCCCGGCCACCGGCCCCACGACCGTGATCGCCGGGGGTCGCACCTCCTCCGCCTCGGCGCGCGCGCCGATGCCCGCCAGCGTGTCGACCACCGTGCGTTGATCCGGGTGGGTTCCCCGCTCCACCACCGCGGCCGGCTCCTGAGGGTCGCGGCCCGCCGCCGTGAGCCGCTCGGCAATCTGCGGCAGGTTCTTGATGCCCATGTAGAGCACGAGCGTGCCCGGGAAGCGGGCGAGCGCATCCCAGTCGAGCGCCGACTCGGGCTTGTCGGGATCCTCGTGCCCGGTCACGAAGGCCACGGCGGATGCGGCGTCGCGGTGCGTGACCGGAATGCCCGCGTATGCCGGAGCGGCCACCCCGGCCGTCACGCCGGGCACGACCTCGAACGGCACGCCCGCGGCCGCGAGCGCCTCCGCCTCCTCGCCGCCGCGCCCGAACACGAACGGGTCGCCGCCCTTGAGGCGCACCACCCGCTTGCCTGCCCGGGCCAGCTCGACGAGCAGGTCGTTCGTCTCCTCCTGGCTGAGCGCAGCCGCGCCCGGCTCCTTGCCCACGTAGCGCAGGTCGGCGTCCGGGCGGGCGCCGTCGAGCGCACCCGGCGGGATCAGGCGGTCGTAGAGGATCGCGTCGGCGCCGGCGATCAGCTCGAGCGACCGGCGGGTCATCAGGCCGGGGTCGCCCGGCCCCGCGCCCACGAGGTAGACAATGCCGCTCACGGAGCGAACGCTACGCGCTCAGCCTCCGCGAGCAACTCCGCAGCCCCGGCTGCCATCAGGCGCTCGCCCACCGCTGCACCAAGGGCGGCGGGCTCAGCGGGTGACCCCCCGAGCTCCTCGCGGATCCAGTGCGAGCCGTCGGGCAGCCCGACGAAGGCGCGCAGCCGAAGCTCGCCGTCCGCTGTCACGGCGTGCGCGCCGATCGGCGTGTGGCAGCTGGCGTCGAGCGCCTGTACGAGCGCACGCTCGGCGGTGAGGCACGTGAGGGCATCGCGATCGGTGAGCGCCCCGGCGGGCTCCGCCACGTCGTCGCCGTCGCGGGCCTCGAGCACCAGGCAGCCCTGGCCCGGCGCCGGCACCACTCGCTCGGCGCCGATCGGCGCTCCCTCGCCACCGCGGCCGAGCCGCTCCAGGCCCGCGCACGCCAGCACGATCGCGTCGAAATCGCCCTCCGCGAGCCGCCGGAGGCGTGTGTCGACGTTGCCGCGCAGCTCGCGCAGCTCCAGGTCGGGCCGCAGAGCGAGCAGCGCAGCCCTGCGCCGCAGGCTGCCGGTACCGACCGCCGCGCCCTCCGGCAGGTCGTCGAGCGAAGCCGCTCCGCAGAGCGCATCGCGCGCATCGGCGCGCTCAGGCACCCCCACGATCGCCAGCCCATCCGGAAGCTGCGACGGCACGTCCTTGGCCGAGTGCACCGCGAGATCGACATCACCGGCGAGGAGCGCCTCCTCGATCTCCTTGACGAAGCGAGACTTGTCGCGCAAACCGTCTCCGGACGTCTTGATGGGCACGATCTCGACCTCACCGGACAGTCGCTCGGCCACCCAGCGTGCTTGGGCCAGCGCCAGCGCGCTGCCGCGCGTGCCGAGCCGGATCACCGGCCGCGGCGCTGGCGGCGCGCGTCGAGCCGGGCGACCTCGGCGGGCGTCTCCTCCTGCGGGGCCAGGGCGGCCTCGAGCCCGAACAGCTCGTGCAGGGCGTGCACGTAGCGGTAGGAGGTGCCCTCGCCGGCCGCGCCGCGGAGGCGCCGCGTCGGCTCGTGCAGCATCCGGCTGACCACCGCGCGCGCCATCAAGGCGAGCCGCTCGCGGTCCGCTTCGGATAGCGACTCCCAGCGCGACTCGTTCTCGCGCAGCACCTGCTCGACGATCTCGTCGCCGCGGCGCCGCAGCGCGGAGATGGTCGGCACGACGTCGAGGCTCTCGAGCCACTCCTCGAAGCGGCTCACCTCCTCGCGCACCAGCACGAGCGCCTCCTCGGCCTCCGCCTGGCGCCCGCTGAGGTTGCGCGCAACCTCCGTCTGAAGGTCATCCATGTCGTACAGCGCGATCCCGGGGCAGTCGCGGACACTCGGCTCGATGTCGCGCGGCACGGCGAGGTCGATCATCACGAGCGGCCGGCCCATGCGCGACGCCGCCACGAACTCGAGCTCCTCGCGACCGAGGATCTGGTGCGGCGCGCCGGTGGAGGCGACAACGATGTCGGCATGTTCGAGCTCGGCAGGCAGGGCGTCGAACGCAATCGCGCGCCCGCCGTAGCGCTGGGCGAGCCCGAGCGCGCGGTCGTAGCGGCGGTTGGCCACGAACAGCGCGTCCACACCGCGGTCGCGCAGGGCGCGCGCCGTCAGCTCGGCGTTCTCGCCGGCGCCGATCACGAGCACGCGCCGCTCCGAGAGGTCGCCCAGGAAGTCGGCGGCCAGCTTCACGGCCACCGATGACACCGACACGCTCGATCGCGACACGTCCGTCTCGCTGCGCACGCGCTTGCCGGTGGCGAGGGCGTCGCGGAACAGGCGGTTCGTGACCGGCCCGGTCACGCCCTCCACGAGCGCCATCTCGTACGAGCGCTTCACCTGCCCCTGGACCTCGGCCTCGCCCACGATCATGGAGTCGAGGCCGCTCGTGACCGCGAAGAGATGCTCGACAGCCGCGCTGCCGCGCAGGGAGTAGATCGCTCCCATGAGCTCGGTCGGGCGCAGGCCGGCCTGCCGCGAGAGCACCCCGAGCGCCGCGTTCTCCGCCTCGACCGGGTCGGCCGTCACGAGGTACAGCTCGGTGCGGTTGCAGGTGGAGATCGCCACGGCCTCGTGCACCGCCTCGTGCTCCACCAGCTCCGCGAGCACGCGCGCCGCGCGCCCGTCGGGCAGCGCGAGCCGTTCGCGCAGCGGCAGCGGCGCCGTCTTGTGGTTGGCGCCGAGCGTGAGCAGCTCGCCGGTCACTCGTCGTCCTCCAAGAGCTCTGAGATCTGCCGCTCGATGCGGGCGATCTTGGCTCCGATGATCGCCACGTAGAGCAGGATCAGCGCGACGAAGACCACGTACGCGCCGGCCACGTACTTGCCGGCTTCGTCAAGCGGCAACGCGGGCACGGTCCCTCAATCTCTTCAGCTGCATCGATGCGTGCTTGGCGGTCAGCTCGAGCTTCCAGAGCGTCACGAACAGCAGCGCCATGCCCACGACCGCCACCAGGAAGGTGAGCCGCATGTCCCCCGGCATGCTCCCGCCGGTCTGGGAGAGCACCCGCGGGTGGGTGTACTCCTCCGCGAGCCTCACGGCGATGAAGTTCAGCGGCACGAACGCGCCCGCCGTGATGGCGAAGACCGACGAGTAGCGCGCCTGGCGGTCCGGGTCCTCGATCGAGAAGCGCAGCGGGTAGTAGACGCAGTACAGGAGGAACACCACGAGGAACGACACCAGCACCGGCTCGTCCCACAGCCACCAGTGGCCCCAGGACGCCTTCGCCCAGATCGACCCCGTGATCAGCACCGCGAGGCCCAGGATGATCGAGAGGTGGATGGCCACGTACGAGCGCATGTCCCAGGAGCGGTCGCCGCTGCGCAGGTGGCGGATCCCGAACACGCCTCCCGCCACGAACCCGCACAGCGCGACGATCGCCATCGGCACGTGGATGTAGAAGATCTTCTGGACGAAGCCCTGGTCGGCGTCGTTGGGCGCGTAGAAGAACACGAGCGCCAGCGCCGTCGTGATGGTCACGGCGGCGGCTGCGGCGAGCGGCGCGAGGCCCTTGGAATACATCAGTCCTCGAGCAGGAAGTCGAAGACCGCTACGGAGAGAAGCACGAACACCACATCGTAAAGAGTGAGGACCGCAAGCCAGCGCCCGAGGTCCTCCGGACCGGCGTCCTGGCGCATCAGCGGCTCGGTGGCCTGGGCGCACGCGATCAGGAGCGGCACGAGCAGCGGAAGCAGCAGCAGCGGCACGATCAGCTCGCGCGCGCGGGTCTCGGCGGCCAGCGCCGCCACGAGCGCACCCACGGCCGCCAGGCCCACGTTGCCTAGGGCGAGGATCACGAGCAGTTCGGGAAACGCGCCGCCGAGGCCCGGGCCGAGCAGCAGCAGCGCGAACGCCGGCACGGCCAGCAGCTCCACGGCCGTGAGGAACAGGAACAGCGCCGCCGCCTTCGCCACGAACAGCGAGGTGCGGTCCACCGGCGCGAGCAGCAGGCCGTCGATGCCGCCCTGCTCGCGCTCGGCGGCGAACAGGCGCGTCACGCCGATCACGGCCGCCAGCAGCAGCGTCACCCACAGCACCCCCGAGGCCAGCTCGCCATCGAGCGAGTCGCGATCGAGCCCGAAGTGGAAGAGCACGTAGACCGTGACCGAGAACAGCACCATCGCGGGCACCGACTCCTTGGTGCGCAGCTCGATCAGCAGGTCCTTGCGCAGGATCGCGCGAGCGGTGCCGATCACCGGTACAGCTCCGCGCCCACCGGCGCCGGGCGGCCGTTTCTCAACCCGAGGCTGAGGTCGCTCTCCGCCAGTGCGCCCTCCACGTCGTGGCTCACCAGCACGCGCGTGCGTCCCGATGCTCGGCCGATCAGCGGCTCGAGCAGGTCGACCGCGGCCGGGTCGAGGTTGGCGCGCGGCTCGTCGAGCAGCAGGACGGCCGGCTCGTGAAGCACGGCGCGCGCGGCGGCGAGCCGCTGGACGAGGCCCTTGGAGAGATCCCTCACCGGGTCGTCGGCGCGCGCCTCCATGCCGACTGCGGCGAGCAACTCCTCGACGCGCGCGGGCGGCAGCCCGTGCAGCCGCGCGTGGTAGCGCAGGTTCTCGCGCCCGCTTAGCTCCCGGTAGAGCAGCGGCTCGTGCCCGAGGTAGCCCACCTCGGCCGGCAGCTTCCAGCGCTCGCCGGGCAGATCCGCGCCGAGCACCCGCGCGCTGCCGCCGTGCGGGCGCAGCAGCCCCGCGAGCACGCGCAGCAGCGTCGTCTTGCCCGCGCCGTTACCGCCGAGGACGGCGAGCGTCTGCCCCTCCTCCACGCGCACGCTCACGCCGGCGAGCGCGACCCGCTCGCCGTACCGCCGCTCGAGGCGTTCGAGCTCGATCGCAGCCACGCGCGGAAGCCTATGCTTCGGCCATGGCGCGGATGGTCGGCATCAACCACGTCGCGCTTACCGTCGGCGACGTGGACCAGGCAGTCGAGTTCTACGGCCGCATCTTCGAGCTCGAGCTGCGTGGACGCGTGCCCGGCATGGCGTTCCTCGACATGGGCGATCAGTTCCTGGCGCTCGCCCAGAGCCAGCCCGGCGCGCCCGACGAGCACCGCCACTTCGGGCTCGTGGTGGACGACCGAGCGCGGGTGCGGCAGGCGCTTCAGAGCGCAGACGTAGAGATCGAGCCCGGTCGCGGCCTCCACTTCAAGGACCCGTGGGGAAACCGCGTGGAGGTCGTGCAGTACTCCGAGGTCCAGTTCACCAAGGCGCCCCCGGTGCTGGCCGGGATGGGCCTCGACGGGCTCGGGAAGTCGGAGTCGGCGCAGCAGGAGCTGCGCGACAAGGGCCTCGGGCCCTAGCTCTCGCGCTCGAGCAGCTCCGCCGCGTGCTCGAGCGTCGGCTCGACGATCGGCCACGACTGCTCGATCGCCTTCGGGTTGCCCGGCAGGTTCACGATCAGCGTGCGCCCGCGCACGCCTGACACGCCGCGCGTGAGCAGCCCGAGCGGCGTGTGCTGGCGCGAGTCGGCCCGGATCGCCTCGGCGTAGCCGGGTGCCTCGCGGTCGATCGCGGCGCGCGTGGCCTCGGGCGTCACGTCGTCAACGGTGAGCCCCGTGCCGCCCGTCGTGAAGATGAAGCGCACGCCGTCGTGGTCGGCGAGGCGCTTGAGCGCGGCGAGGATCGACTCGCGGTCGTCGGAGACGACCTCGTGCTGGACATCCAGACCCGCGGCCTCGCAGAGCCGCACGAGCGCCGGTCCGGACACGTCCTCGCCCTCGCCTCGGGCGAGCGAGCTCGACACCGTGACCACCGCCGCGCGGGCGCTCACGGCTCGCGGCGCCAGTCCTGGCGCCCGCCCGACTTCTCGAGCAGGGCGATCTCCGCGATCTCCACGCCGCGCTCGATTCCCTTGACCATGTCGTAGACGGTGAGCGCGGCCACCGAGGCGGCGGTGAGCGCCTCCATCTCGACTCCGGTCGGGCCCGTGGTGCGCGCCTCTGTCTCGATCTCCACCCGGTCGTCGAGCACCTCGATGCGGACGTCCACGAACGACAGCGCCAGCGGGTGGCAGAGCGGGATCAGCTCGGCCGTGCGCTTGGCGGCCTGGATGCCCGCGATGCGGGCGGTCGAGACCACGTCGCCCTTGGGCGCGTCGCCGCGTGCCACCGCCGCCGCGGTCTCCGCCGACATGCGCACCACGGCTCGCGCCAGCGCATGCCGGTCGGTGTCCTCTTTGTCGCCCACGTCGACCATCCGGGCGCTCCCGGCCTCGTCGAGGTGTGTGAGGTCGTCAGGCAGGCTGGTGGGTCCGCTGCGCCGCCGCGATCAGGTCGCGCACGGCGTGCTCGTCGCCGCGTCGGAGCAGCTCGATCGGATCGGGGTCGCCGTTCACGATCGACTCGAAGAAGACCTTGCGGTCCTGATAGGTGGGCAGGGTGCCCTTGGCCCAGCCGCGTACCTCGTTGAGCATGATCGCGAGGCGGGCGTAGGGCTCGCCGTATTCCGCGGCGATCTCGTCGCGGATCCGCTTCGCGAGCGCCGGAGAGGCGCCCGCGGTCGAGATCGCGATCGCGAGCGGTCCGGTGCGGATGATGGCCGGGAGGATGAAGTTGCAGAGCGGCGGCACGTCCACCACGTTCACGAGCATCGCGCGCCGCTCGGCGTCGTCGTAGATCTGGATGTTCACGTCGGTGTCGTCGGTGGCGGCGATCACCATGAACACGCCCTCGAGGTCCTCAGCGCCGGCGTACTCGCGCCGCTCCCAGCGAATCGAGCCCTCGCCCGCCAGCTCGCGCAGCGGCTCGATCGCGCTGGGCGCGATCAGCACGACGTCGCCCTCGCAGGCGAGCAGCCCCTCGACCTTCTCGAGGCCGATGTGACCGCCCCCGACCACCACGCAGCGGCGCCCGCTCAGCTTCAGGCACGCGATGTAGAAGGGGATGTCGAGCATCCCCTGAACGCAGCTCTGGTCGCAGACGCCCTTCCGGAGCTGGCATACGCATTCCTTGCCGGCGTAGGCCTGTGCTGGCATGCAATTCAGTGTAGGGGGGTAGGCCTGATTGCAAGTGCGTAGAGGAGCGGGTGCCGCCGTCCTTGTCGTTGCCGTCGCGATGTCGATTACCCCGGCCGCGATCGCCTCCGCGCCCGACTGGTCCCAACCGGTCGAGATCGCCGGGAGCGGCACCGGGTCGAGCGTCGGGATCGACGGTCGCGGGACGATCACTGCTGCGTGGTTCACAGAGGAGCGGCAGGCGTTCGCGGCCACGCGTGAGGCGGGCTCCAAGCGCTTCCAGCAGCCGGTCAGCCTGGGCGGCGCAGGCGCGGTGGCCCCTCAGCTTGCCGTGAATGAGGCAGGTGCGGCGGTGATCGCGTGGACCGAGCGCACCACGCGCTGCGAGGGGGCCTCGGCTTTCGACTGTCCGCATAGGCTGGGAATAAGGGTGCGGGCTCACGCAGGAACGGAATTCGGACCGGCCCGGTACGTCGCGGAGGATGCGACGGAGAGCCCCACGGTCGCCATCAACCAGGCTGGCGAGGCAGTCGTCGCGTGGACGGGGCAGGGCGGAACGATTGTCGCCATCGTGGGTAGTGCGCGCCACGGGTTCGCTGCGCCGACGCAGCTACGGCCGGCTACAGGGCACGACTTCTCGCCAAGGCGCGGCGCCGCAATCGGAGAGGACGGCACCGCGCTCGTCGCCTGGGTGGCATTCGGTGGCCCGGCGATGGCGTCGTATCGGCCCTCCGGCGGCACGTTTGGCGCTCCAGAAGAGGTCTCACCCGTCGACCCTGGCGGCGGGCTGGCTGCCGTCGTGAACGCGCATGGGACCGCCACGGTGGCGTTCACGAGCAACGCCGACGCCACGCTAGTGCTCGCCACGCGCGACCCAGGGCGGCGTTTTCGCCCCGGAAGCTCCCTCGGGGCCACCGAGGTGGCTTCGGTCGCCCTCGATCAGGACGCGGGCGACAACCAGCTGCTGTACTGGATTGAGCAGACGAGCCCGCGGGAGAACGGACCGCTCCGGCCGACATTCCAGTCCTACGCGAGCTTCCGCGACGCGGGCGGGGACTGGGGGGACCCGGTGTCGATCCTGCCGCCCAGCTCCTTCCCGGTGCTGAACCTCGACAGGATGGGCAACGCGCACGCCCTCTGGACCACGAACCGGTCGCACGGGGGTCGCATAATGGGCGCCACCCTCACCCGGTTCGGAATCCTCGAGCGTCCGCAGCTCTTGACGGAGTTCAGCGGACAGGTGGTTGACATGGAGGCGAACCGCGCCGGCGCGGCGGTGGGGATCTTCACCGAGCTGCTCGACACCCGCTCGCAGCCCGTGCAGACCGCGGTTCGCGTGGTGTCACGCCCGGCGGATGAGCGCCCGGTGCGTGTGCGCATGGCGGCGTCCGTGAGCACGACGGCCGTCCGCATCCGCGCCCGATGCGACGAGCCCTGCCGCCTGCGCGCGCGGCTTGGGGGCCAGCGCAGCGCCGCCGCCGCAAAGAGTTCAGCGGTGGTGACCCTGCGTGCCCGCAGACGCGGGTCGCTGAGGGTCGCGCTACATCGCCGCACCAGGGCGCGTCTCCTGGCGGGGAGGCCGGTCACCCTCGTCGTCCGCGCCGCAGACGGCGCCGGGAACATGCGAACGATCAGGCGCCGGCTTAACCCCTAGCGGCCGCCGGCTCGAGGATGACGAGCGGGATCTCGCGCTCGGTGCGCTCTTGGTAGGCCTGGTAGTCGCCGTAGAGCTCGACCGCCTTGGGCCATAGGCGCGTGCGCTCCTCGTGGGTGGCCACGCGGGCACGCACGGCTCTCTGCTCGGACCCGACCTGGACCGTGGTGTCGGGGTTCGCGCGCAGGTTGTGGTACCAGGCGGGGTGCTGGGGGTATCCGCCCTTCGACGCGACGATGACGAGGTTTGCGCCGTCGCTCAGGTAGTAGAGGGGAGTGGTGCGCTTCTTGCCGCTCTTGGCGCCCATATGGTCGAGCAGCAGGGACGGCGGCGCTTTGGAGAAGCGGTGGCCGAAGCGGCCACGTGTTGCGCGGTAGACGGTGGTGTGCCCCTTTATCAATTGCCTGAACACCGGCCACAGTCGGTCGCCGACCTGCCTGAAATCAACACTTGCTGGCATCGGGCAGAGTCTAGAAGCCGGTCAGCCGGGCCTCACGCGGAACCGCGGCCCTCGTCTGTGAAGCTGCTCCAGACCGTGGAAGCCGCCGCTCCGCGATCGGGCCCGTCGTGCAGCTCGATCCGCACGACCCACTTCACCCACTGAAAGCCACGGCGATCGCGTGCCACGAGCCGCAGCGGCGCCCCGTGGCCATGTGACAGCGGCTCGCCACCCACATGGGTCGCGAGCAGGAGGTCCTCCAGCTCGCCGAGCTCGAACCCCCACCGGTATCCGGTGTGCGAGATCACACGCAGGTGCGTGGCGGCCCCCAGCGGACGCGCCCGCGAGAGCAGTCGCCCGAGCGCGATCCCGCGCCAGCGTTGACGCGAGTAGAACCCGCCCGTGCAGTCGAGCGTGGCGATCAGCTCGTCGCCGGCACTCAGCTCGTCGAGGCTCAGCTCGAGCGGGCGGTCGACGAGGCCGGCCACCTCGAGCCGCCACTCGTCCGCGTCGAGCACGCGTGGCTTGTCGGCGACCCACGAGGTCGTGGGGAAGTCGTTGCCGGTGAACGAGCTCCGCTCGTACGAGCCCGTGAAGCGCCGCTCGGCGCCGCGCAGCTCGAGCAGCTCACCAACTGGGCGCTGCACCCACCACGCGGCGTAGGCGCCGAGTGCCACCGCTCCGAGGCTCAGGAACTGCCGCCGCCCAGCGATATCGGCGCGCCTCAGCGGCTTCGCGCGCAGCAGCGCGTGGCCGAGGACGACGAGTGCCAGCGCCGTGCCGAGCGCGAAGTGCCAGTTGAGCAGGTTGTAGCCGGCGAACGAGAGCTGGACGCCGCTCGACCATGCCCAGCCCGAGAGCAACGCGACGGCGACGAAGGCCGCGGCCCCCGCCCCGGCCGCGGTCCTGCGGTCCCATGGGCGCACGAGCCGCCGCACGACACGGCGGCCCTTCCAAACGAGCATGCCACCGAGCGCGAAGCCGCCGGCGCCGTGGACCGCGAACACCCAGGCGTCGCTGGAGCGACCGGCAAACAGGCTCATCACACCGGTCGCGAACAGCAGCCCGACCAGCAGCGCCAGGCCCCAGTCCGTCGCGCGAGGCGTCACGGACCTGAGGTTACGCCGCTGCGCCTACGCGGTGGTGACTATCAGCCCCACTAGCGCTTGAACACGTCGCGCAGCGTCTTGCGGCCCACGCGCGCGAGTGGCAGCGCGCCGCGGCGCAGGGCGCCAGGCTTGTCGGCGTCGCGTCCGTAGAGCAGCCGCGCCGAGGCCTGCATGGCCTTGCCGAGCGCCTCGTCGTAGGGGTGCCACCAGAAGTCGCGCGTGCGCGAGGGCTCCCAGGTCACGAGCTTGACGTTCACGCACTCATAGAGGCCGAACTTCGAGTGCGAGCGTCCGAGGCCCGAGCTCTTCACGCCGCCCCACGAGCACGAGCAGGCTCCGTGGCTGAACATGTGGTCGTTCACCCAGACCATCCCGGACTCGAGCCGGCCGGCGATGCGCTCGCCCTTCGCCCGGTTCATCGTCCAGACCGATGCGCCGAGGCCGAACTCGGAGTCGTTCGCGAGCGCGATCGCCTCGTCCTCGTCCTCCACCGTCATGATCGGAACGACGGGCCCGAAGATCTCCTCGCGCATGATCCGCATGTCGTGAGTGACGCCCGTGAGGACGGCCGGGCGGAAGAAGGGCGGCTCGGCGCCGCCGCCAGTGGAGGGTCGCCCCGTTCGCCACGGCGTCGTCCACGAGCTCCTTCACGGTCTCGAGCTGCTCCGTGGAGATCATCGGCCCGACCTCGGTCTCCCACTCCATCGGGTCTCCCACGCGCAGGCCCTTCGCGCCCTCCACCACGCCGTCGATGAAGCGCTCGGCCACGTCCTTCACCACGTACACGCGCTCGATCCCGGAGCAGGTCTGCCCGGCGTTCGCGAAGCCGCCCCAGAGGCAGCCCGAGATCGCATTCGAGAGGTTGGCGTCGGCGCAGACGATCATCGGGTCCTTGCCGCCGAGCTCCAGCACCGAGCCCTTCATCCGCTGCGCGCACTCCACGCCGACCCCGCGCCCGACCTCGACCGAGCCCGTGAAGAAGATCTTCGACGCGCTCGACTCGACGAGAGCCTGCCCGACGGCCCCGCCGCCGTGCACCGTGCGCACGAGGCCCTCCGGCACGCCGGCGCGCTCGAACACCTCCTGGATCCGCTCGCCGATCAGCGGGGTGAGCGACGCCGGCTTGAGCACCACGCCGTTGCCCGCCATCAGCGCGATCGCCACCTCGCCGAACGGGATCGACCAGGGGTAGTTCCAGGGAGCGATCACGCCGACCACCCCGAGCGGCTCGTACGTGAACCGCGCGCGCTTCTGCTTGATGAAGATCGGCAGCGGGATGCGCTCGTCCTCGAGGATGCCCGGCCCGGCGTCCGCGAGCCAGCGGAGCGAGTCGATCGTGGGAAGCAGCTCCATCGTGTAGGACTCGTTGCGTGCCTTGCCCTGCTCGCGCGTGAGCAGCTCGGCCAGCTCGTCGACCTGGTCGATGATCGCCTGGGCGGCACGGCGCATGTAGCGCGCGCGGTCGCCCAATGGGAGCTGCGCCCAGAACGGCTGCACACTCGCCACGTCGTCGACCACGGCCTGGACCTGGTCGGGCGTGATGGTCGGGACAGCGCCGAGGCGGCGGCCGTCGAGCGGGCTGAAGGACTCGAGCTCGGTGGCCTCGGCGGGCCGCAGGGCAGCTTCCATGGCGAGGGATTCTGTCAGTCGCGGCCGCGAGCGCGGCGGATTCGTTCGAGCCGCTCGCGCAGCTCCGCCTCCTCGCCGTGCTCGGAGAGCTCGAGGAAGCGCTCGCCCACGGCCTCCTCCGGCATCAGCTCCTGCTCGGAGACGCCCTCCGGGTGCGAGTGCGGGTAGTCGTAGTCGAGGCCGCGGCCGAGCTTCTTTGCGCCCGGGTAGGCGGCGCTCCGCAGAGCCGCCGGCGGCTCGGGCGTGCCGTGCTCGCGCACCCACGCGCGGGCGCGCTTGATGGCGTCGTAGGAAGCGTTCGACTTCGGCGCGAGCGAGAGGTACACCGCGGCCTGGGCCAGGTTCAGCGCGCACTCGGGCAGGCCCACGTGCTCAACCGCGTGCGCCGCGCTCACGGCCACCTCCAGCGCGCGAGGGTCGGCGTTGCCGATGTCCTCGCTCGCGAGCACGACCATGCGCCGGGCGATGAAGCGCGGGTCCTCGCCGCCCTCGAGCATCGCCGCCAGGTACAGGAGCGAGGCGTCGGGGTCGGAGCCGCGCGTGGACTTGATCCACGCGGAGATCAGGTCGTAGTGGAGGTCGCCGCCCTTGTCGTAGAGGATCGCGCTGCGCTGGAGCGCGTCCTCGGCCACGCGCAGAGTCACCGCGCCGTGCCTTGCCGAAGCACTCGGCTCGGCCGAGTGCGCCCGGTTCCTATCCGCGACGGTCTCGGCGGCCAGCTCGAGCGCGGAGAGGGCGGTGCGCGCATCGCCGGCCGAGCGCGCGGCGAGGAAGTCGAGGGCGTCGTCGTCCACCCGCGGCGCATCCTGGATGCCGCGCTCCCCGCCGAGCGCCCGCCGCAGCAGCGCCAGCACGTGCTCGTCCTCGAGCGAGCGCAGCTCGTAGATCCGGCAGCGCGAGAGCAGCGCCGAGTTCACCTCGAAGTAGGGGTTCTCGGTGGTGGCTCCCACCAGGATCACAGTGCCGTCCTCGACCGCCGGGAGCAGCGTGTCCTGCTGCGCCTTGTTGAAGCGGTGGATCTCGTCGAGGAAGAAGATCGTGCGCTCGCCGCTGGTGCTGAGCCTGTGCCGCCCGCGCTCGATCACCGCCCTCACCTCCGCCCGGCCGGCGTTCACCGCCGAGGCCTCCTCGAAGGCCGCGCGGGCATTCACCGCGAGGAGCCGGGCGAGCGTGGTCTTGCCGGTGCCCGGCGGCCCGTAGAGGATCATCGAGTGCGGACGGCCGTCCTCGAGCTGCCGTCCGCAGCGCCGAGCCTCGGCCGAGCAGGTGCTCCTGCCCACGAACTCGCCGAGCGAGGCCGGCCGCATGCGCGCGGCCAGCGGCTGGCCGGCCACGTCGACCGCGTCGGGTCCCGACGCCGCGTCCTCGGTCTCGAAGAGCTGCTCCTCCATCAGCCGGATTCTCGCAGCGCGGCGAGCCAGTCCAACAGCGCGGCGGCGCATTCCGCGGGCGCGTCCTGCCACACGAAGTGGTGCGCGCCGTCCACGACCACCAGCTCCGTGGCCGGCAGCTCGCGCTGGAAGCGGTGGGCGCCGGCCACGGGTGCGAACTCGTCGTCCTCGCCCCACAGGAGCAGGGTCGGCACGCCGAGCGCGGCCAGGTCGTAGCCCTCGAGCTTCGAGAAGTCGCCGGAGCGGTACATCTCGAGCTGCGCGCGTCGCCGGGTCTTGTCCGCGTATCCCTTCCAGTACTCCGCGATCGCCTCGTCGGTGATCCCGGCGCTCGACCCGCGCATCACCGCCGCGAAGGCGTCGCGGTCGATGCCGTCGATCAGCTCTTCGCCCGTGCCGGGCTCGCGGAGCGCCTTGGCCATGCCGTGCCACTTCCCGTTAGGGAAGAAGCCGGTCGAGCTGATCACGAGCGCCCGCACGGCGTCGGGGTGCTCGCACGCCCAGCGAATCCCGATCAGGCCGCCCCAGTCGTGGACCACAAGCACGCACGTCTCGATGCCGAGCTCCGAGCGGAAGCGCTCGAGCGACTCCATGTGCCGCTCCCAGGTGCCGGGCGGGTCCGGCTCGGAGTCCCCGTAGCCCGCGAAGTCGGGCGCAACGGCGCGCCAGCCGGCGCCCGCCACGGCCGGCATCACGTCGGTCCACATGAACGACGACTGCGGGTAGCCGTGCAGGAACAGCACCACCGGGCCGTCGGCAGGACCGCTTTCGCGGTAAGAGAGTCCGGCGGCCACCATCTAACCTTGGAATATGACTGCCCCGGTGCCCGAGGACAAACTGCGACTGGGCGGTATGGCGCTCCGCAACGGTCTGCTGGTCCACGGGCCGACGCACTGGGCCGCCGCGGTGCGCACCGACGACGGCCAGGTGAAGGTCGCATCGGGCCGAAAGCCGGACCTCGGCGGCAAGGCCTCGGAGCGACTGCCAGGCATCCGCGGGGTTTTGAAGCTCGCCGAGGCGCTGGCCGTGATCCCGCTCGTGAAGCGCGCGCTCCCCGAGGCGCGACTCCCGATGCAGGACCTGAGGACGCTCGGCGCGATGGGCGTCGCCGCGCTCGGCGGGCAGGCCATCCGGACCACCGGCTCGCGCACCCCGGGCTCGCGCACCGCCGGCCGCGAGGCCGCCGTGGCGCTCGTGAGCCTCGCGCCGGCTCTGCTCGCGCTGCGCAGCGGTGAGCTCGCCGCCTACCACGGCGTCGAGCACAAGTCGATCGCCGCATACGAAGATGGCGAGGACGCCGCCGACGCCGACAAGGAGCACGACCGCTGCGGCTCCCACCTGGTCGCGCCGATGCTCACCGCAGCCGCGGTCGGCAACGTGGCGATGCGCCGCGCGGGCCTGCGCGGCCCCGCGGCCGAGGCCGCCGTTGGACTCGGCAGCGCGGCGCTGGCCGTCGAGGTGTTCGCCTGGGGCGAGCGCCATCCCGACTCGAGCCTGACGCGGATGATGCGCCGACCCGGGTTCCAGATCCAGCGCATGATCGGCACGCGCGAGCCCACGAGCGAGCAGCTCGACGTGGGCAAGGCCGCTCTGGCAGAGATCCTGCGCGTGGAGGGCGCGGAGGCGGCCTAGGCCATGGCCACCGAGGCCGGCAGCCGCACGCGGCTCGACCCGGAGGTCTTCAGGCTGCCGGTGGAGAAGATCCGCGACGGCCACTACACCGACGCGTACTTCAACCTCACCCGCCAGCTGCTCGTCGAGACGGGCCACCGCCCGGCGGTGACCGTGCAGGTCTTCCAGAAGCAGTTCTCGCTGCTCGGCGGGATCGACGAGGCGATCGCCGTGCTCAAGCTGTGCTCGGACGATTGGAGCGGCCTCGAGGTTCACGCGCTGCATGAGGGCGACGAGATCGAGCCCTGGGAGCCGGTGCTCCAGATCGACGGCGACTACGCGCTCTTCGCGCACCTCGAGACGGTCTACCTCGGCACGCTCTCGAGACGGACGCGCATCATGCGCAACGTGCGCGAGGTGGTGGATGCGGCTGGCACCAAGCCGATCCTGTTCTTCCCGGCCCGGCACGACCACTGGCTCGTCCAGACCGGGGACGGCTGGGCCGCCCACGTGGCCGGCGCCATCGGGGTGTCCACGGACGCCCAGGCGTCGTGGTGGGGCGGGCGCGGCGTCGGCACGGTCCCGCACGGGCTGATCGCTGCGTTCGGCGGAGACACCGTGGCCGCCGCCCGTGCGTGGGCCGACCGCTTCGCCGACGAGATGAACGTGACCGTGCTGGTGGACTTCGAGAACGACTCCGTGCGAACGGCGCTCGAGGTGGCGGACGCGCTCGGCGACAGGCTCTGGGGCGTGCGACTCGACACCTCCGAGCTGCTGGTGGACCGCGCCCTGTGGCACGAGATGGGGAGCTTCCGGCCCACCGGCGTGAACCCCGTCCTGGTAGGGAAGGTCCGCCAGGCGCTCGACGCCGCCGGCCACCAGCGAGTGCACATCGTGGTCTCGGGCGGATTCGACGCAGACAAGATCCGCGAGTTCGAAAAGGTGGGGGCGCCGGTGGACGCCTACGGTGTCGGATCGTCGCTCGTGCAGGGCGCGAACGACTTCACCGCGGACGTGGTTCGGGTCGAGGGCAGAGACTGTGCCAAGTCCGGCCGGCGCTTCAGAGGCAACCCCCGGCTAGAGCGGGTGTTGTAGGACTCATGCTCAGGCCAGGGATGGCCGATTGGAGTACTGGATGAGGAGGACCCTCCGAACGTTTCCCCTGCTCGCCCTGCTGGTTGCCCTGGCCGTCCCCGCGACCTCGGCGAGCGCGGAGGGCGGCGCGGCCGCATGCACCGTGCCGTTCGAGATCACGCGCAACCAATCGGTTGGGGCCCTGGCGCTCAACCAGGGGCCGTACAAGCTGACGGTGATGGACACCTCGCAGACCACCTGCGACGACGCGAACGACATGCTCCGCGACGTGCTGAGGGAGCCCGGCGCCGCGCTTCCGGAGGGCTGGAAGGTGGACGCCGGCTCGAGCGTGGTCTCGCGCGCCGACGGGTCGGACTCCATCAGGGTCGAGCCCGATGTTGACGCCGCGGGCGGCGGCGGCACGTCCATGTGGGACGACATGCAGAGCTGGATGCTCACGTGGCTGCCGATCATCTTCATGGGCCTGATCGCCCTCGCGGTCGTCTGGATGGTCAAGTACATGCCCCGGACCAAGCCGCAGGAGATCGCACCCGACTCGTCGAGCTCCGTCAGCTGGGGGGACGTGGAGGGCGTCGAGGAGGCGAAGGACGAGCTGCGCGAGGTCGTGGAGTTCATGCGCGACCCCAAGCGCTTCCGCAAGCTCGGCGCGAAGGTGCCGAAGGGCATCCTGCTGCACGGCCCGCCCGGCACCGGCAAGACGCTGCTCGCCAAGGCTGTTGCGAACGAGTCGAACGCGCGCTTCTTCGCGCAGTCGGCCTCCTCCTTCGTCGAGATGTTCGCCGGCCTCGGGGCCGCTCGCATCCGGCGGCTGTTCCGCCAGGCGCGCAAGGCGGCACCGGCGATCGTGTTCATCGACGAGCTCGACGCGGTGGGCGCCACGCGCGGCAACGACGTCTCCGGCGAGAAGGACCAGACGCTCAACCAGCTGCTGGTGGAGCTCGACGGCTTCGGTGGAGCCGACAACGTGGTCGTGATCGCCGCATCCAACCTGCTCGAGAAGCTGGATCCGGCGCTGCTGCGTCCGGGCCGCTTCGACCGCCAGATCCTCGTCACGCCGCCCGACCTGAAGGGCCGCCGCAACATCCTCCTGGTCCACACGCGCGGCAAGCCGCTGGCCGAGGACGTGGACCTCGAGGTGGTGGCGCGTCAGACGAGCGGCATGACGGGCGCCGACCTCGCCAACATCTGCAACGAGGCCGCGATCTTCGCCGGCCGCGAGCACCGCGACCACCTGCTCACGCGCGACTTCGAGGCCGCGCTCGAGCGCGTGGTGGCCGGAATGCAGTCCCGCCGCGTGATCACCGACCACGAGAAGAAGGTCGTGGCGTACCACGAGGCCGGGCACGCGCTCTGCTCCGAGATGCTGCCGTCGGTTCAGAAGGTGCACCGCATCTCGATCATTCCGCGCGGCCGCGCGCTCGGCTACACGCTCAACCTGCCCGAGGAGGACCGCTACCTGAAGTCGAGGGACGAGCTGCTCGACTACATGGTCGTGCTGCTCGCGGGCCGAGTGAGCGAGCACATCATCTTCGGCCAGATCACCACGGGCGCCTCGGACGACCTCCACAAGGTCCACGAGATCAGCCGCTCGATGGTCACCCAGTACGGCATGGGCACCGAGCTGATGTCAAAGCAGCAGCCGTCCGACGACTACTCGATGTCGGATCACACGCGCCGCATGGTCGACGAGGAGCAGCAGTACCTCACCGACCTCGCGCACCGGCGCGCCATGGAGATCGTGAGCGGGAACCGCGCACTGCTCGAGGCGCTGGCGCACACCCTGCTCGAGAACGAGGTGCTCGAGCGCGAGGACATCGAGCGCCTGGTGGCCGAGCACCGCGCAGCCCCGGCGCCGGCCGCCGTCGGACGCTTTGCCCCGCTCGACCCCGAGCCCGGCGCGGCCACGGTGGCCGCGTCCGAGGCCATCGAAGGTCAGCCGGGCGACGACTCGCCCTCGTAGTAACCCACGGCGTTCTCGCGCACATGCAGCTCGTACAGCCCGCCTCCCTCGGAGCGGCGCTCGAAGCAGCCGATCTTGCCGGAGTCTGGATACACCACGACATCCGGCGCATCGCTCGTGGAGACCGCAAGGAACCGCACTGGTTCGCCGGTGCGGTTCACGAGTTGGTGCCCGCCCTCCTCTCCGCGCAGGAAGACAAGGAACTCGCCCTGCGCCAGCTCGCGCTCGCCGTCCGGTGATCGGAGGGTCGGCGTTCCAGAGAGGATCACAACCATCTCCTCCTCGCCGTAATGGAAGTGGTACGGGTATGCCGCCTCCCCCGGCGGCAGTTCCCAGAGGCTCGCTCCCAGCTTGACCGCGCCCGCCTGGCGGCCGATCCGCGCGCGCCGGGCGCGAAAGCCCTCCTGATCACGGGGTTCGTCGAAGTCCGGGCGTTCGATATTCACCATGCCGCGTATTCTGCTCACCCCGTGTTCGAACGCATTGATCACATTGGCGTGGCGGTCGAGGACCTCGACGAGGCCATTGCGCTCTACGGCGAGCGGCTGGGCATGCCGGTCCAGCACCGCGAGACCGTGGAGGAGCAGGGTGTGGAGGCGGTGCTGCTCGGCGTCGGCGACAGCCACGTGGAGCTGCTGCGGCCGCTCGGCCCGGACACGGCAGTCGGGAAGTTCCTCACGAGGAGCGGCCCCGGCCTTCACCACGTGGCGTACGGGACGGACGACATCGAGTCGGCCATCGAGTCCGTGCGAGCCGCCGGCCTCGGGCTGATCGACGAGCAGCCCCGCACCGGCATCCGAGGCAGCCGCGTGGCGTTCCTGCACCCGAAGTCGACCGGCGGGGTGCTCACCGAGCTGGTCGAGCCCCCGGAGGGGCACTGATGCCCGACACCCCCCGACGCATCGACATCGGCTTCCAGGGCGGGCAGTCGCTGCCCGTCCGCGTGGACCAGGCGGCCTACGACGGCTTCCGGAAGGCGCTCTCGGATTCCGGCTCGGACCGCTGGTTCGAGCTCACGACCCAGGACTCCGACGTGTTCGTCGACCTCTCGCAGGTCGTCTACGTCAGGCTCGACACCGAAGACCACCGGGTCGGCTTTTAGCTTGAGGCTCCTCGCCGCGCTGGACCTCAGGCTGCTGCGCCTGCTGCGGACGCGCGGCCACTCGCCGCCCGTCGAGGCGGCGATGATCCGGCTGGCGCAGGCTGGGGAGAACGGGTTGCTCTGGCATGCCGTGGCTCTGGGTGGCGTAGCGCTCGGCGGCGGCCGGCGACGCGATGCCTACCTCCGAGCGATGAAGATCGTGCTCACCACGCTGGTGGCGAACACCGTTGTCAAACAGACCGTGCGGCGCGCGCGGCCCGTACTCGAGGAGGAGCTGCCGGCTCTGACGCCGGTGCTGTCGGGGCGCTCCTATCCCTCGGCGCATTCGTCCACGTCATTTGCGGGCGCCCGGGCGCTGTCCGCGGCCGGCCTGCCCGCTGCGCCGCTCTATGCCGTCGCCGTGGCGATGGCGATCTCGCGGCCCTACCTCGGCGTGCACTACCCCACCGACGTCGTCGCGGGAGCGGCGCTCGGCGACGCCGTGGCGCGCTTCATGACGCCATGAAGATCGGCATCGTCGGCATGCCGAATGCGGGCAAGTCCTCGCTCTTCAACGCGCTCACCCGCGCGGGCGCCCAGGCGGCCAACTACCCGTTCACCACGGTCGAGCCGAACGTGGCGGTGGTGGGCGTGCCGGACGAGCGGCTCGACCGGGTGGCAGCGACGATCGGCGCCAGGCCGGTCGTGCACGAGACGATCCAGTTCCACGACATCGCCGGCCTCGTGAAGGGTGCGCACCAGGGCGAGGGGCTCGGGAACAAGTTCCTGGCGAACATCCGCGAGACCGACGCGATCCTGCACGTGGTCCGTGTGCACGAGGACGCTCGGGTGGTGCACCCGGAGGGACGCGTGGACCCGCTCGCGGATGCCGAGACGATCGAGACGGAGCTGCTGTTCGCGGACCTCGAGCAGGCGGAGCGGCGGTTCGAGCGCGTGTCGAAGCAGGCGAAGTCGGGCGACAAGGTGGCGATTGCCGAGGAGCGTTGGCTCCGCGCGGTGGTTGACGCCCTGCGGGAGGGGCGCGCCGTTCGCACGGTTCCGGATCCCGAGGACGCGCCGGGGGCGGCCACGAGGCTGACGGCCCTCACTTCAAAGCCCGTTCTGTACGTGGCCAACGTGGCGGAGGGCGAGCCGCTCGAGCCGCCGGCGGCGCTGGTGGCCCACGCCGAGGAACGCGGCGCGCGCGCCGCGGCCGTGAGCGCACGGCTCGACTCGGAGCTCTCAGAGCTCGACGACGAGGCGGCCGACGCGATGCGCCATGAGATGGGCATGGGCGAGTCCGGCCTCGAGACCGTGATCCGCGAGGCCTTCTCCCTGCTCGACCTGATCCAGTTCTTCACGGCGGGGCAGGACAAGGAGGCCCGCGCCTGGGCCATTCCGCGCGGCACGCGCGCCCGCGCCGCGGCCGGCTCGATCCACACCGACATGCAGCAGGGCTTCGTGGCCGCGGAGATCACCCCCTGGGACGCCCTCGTCGAGGCGGGCGGCTACAACGCCGCCCGCGAGCGCGCCCTGACGCGCGTGGAGGGCCGCGACTACGTGATGCAGGACGGCGACGTGGCGACCTTCCGCTTCACGCCGAGCTAGCGCCGTCCGGCAGTGCGCCCGCGCTCAGCGCACGCGGACGGGTGGGCCGGTGACCGCGCCGTAGCGGACGCGGTATACGCCCGGCCGCTCGAGTGCCAGGCGATAGCGACCGGCGCGGGACGTGTGCACCCGCGTGACTGCGCGGAAGCGGCCGTGGCGGCGTCGCTCGATCCGCATCATCCGCTTCCTCGGCGCGGGCTGCAGCATGCCCGCGAGCGTGCGACGCGCCGGCCTCGGGCCCCAGCTGGCGGGGCGCGCCGAGCTGGCCCGGCTCGCCGAGCTCGTGACGCGGTAATGCGTGAACCAGGTGTCCCTCAGGCCGAGCGCCGCGCGCACCTGCGGCCCCGTGACCACGCGCGAGCCCGCGCTGCCGACCACGCGCGCCCGCACGACGCGCGGAGAGGCGCCGCGCTGGAGCACCTTCAGCCGCTTGAAGGCGCCGGGCGCCCCGAGCGCGCGGTCGAGCCGCGAGGCCGAGAAGGACAGCTGCCAGCGGTGGTAGGGCGACTGCGTGTCATACGGGTCAGGCACGCCCACGAGCCAGGGCTTCGAGAGCGAGCCGACGAAGGAGAACTCGACGTTCTCGGTGTGCCCGCCCGAGGTGGAGAAGTAGTAGGTCACCGCCGGCACGCCGTCGTATGTCACCACGCGCCCGGCCGTGTCGCGTACGGCAGCGTCGCTGCGCACGCTCTCGCCCGTCACGCCGCGGTAGACCTGGGAGCGCGTGTCGGGGTACTGGTCGAAGGCGCCGCTGGTCTTGCGCGTGGCGAGCGCATACGTGCGCGCGGCCACAGCCTGCACCCTGAGTGCCTCGAGCGGCCAGGTGCTCGGCATCTCGCCCGCCACCACTCCGCGCAGGTAGCTGTCCATGTCGAGCTCGTTGATCGCGGTCACGCCGCTGCCGTCCACGCGCACCTCGATGTCGCCGCGGTAGAGACCGCTGGTCACGAAGTTGAGGGCGGGCCCCATCAGCCGCATCGGGTCCTCCGAGCGGAAGCGCACGATCGACCCGAACCGCGCCACGCGCTTGCCGCTCTCCGTGGTCACGACGATGCCACCGGCGCCGCGCTTCGCCACGTACATCCTGCTCGGCTTGAGCTCGCGGCCGCCCACAGACGTGGCGCCGCGCACGCGGATGTACGGGTCGACCGGCTGGAGCAGCACACGCACCGGTCGCCCCGGGGCGCTCGAGAGGCGAGTGCCCTTGTAGTAGTGGGCGAGTATGCCGGGATACTTGGCGCCTTCGAGCGCGTAGCCATACGCGCCGTACTGGCTCATCCCGATGCCGTGGCCGAATCCGGCGCCGCGGATCACGTGGCGCACGGCGGCGTCGGCCGTGGCCGGCACGGCGAGCGACGCGAACAGGGCTGTCAGAAGGAGGGTTCGGCGCATGAAAGAAGGTGGGGCCGCACGGGACACGACCCCACATATACGTATCGACGCGTCCCTTAACCCCTTGAGGGATTCAAGGTAGCGGTTGCGGACCCCGCTAGCTCACGGCGTACAGGCGCCACTCGCCGGGCACGCCGCGCAGCTCGCGCTCACCGCGGTCCTCGAAGTCGATTCCGGATCCCACCACGAGATCCTTCACCGTTCCAGACACGAGCACCTCGTTTGGCTCCGCGAGGCTCATGACGCGCGACGCGATGTGCACGGCGAGGCCGCCGAGGTCGCCGTCCATCACCTCGAGCTCGCCCGTGTGCAGGCCGGCGCGGACCTCGAGGCCGAGCGATCCCATCGCCTCGGCTACCGAGGCGGCGCAGCGGATGGCGCGCGCGGGCCCGTCGAAGGTCGCCAGGAAGCCGTCGCCGGTGCGCTTGACCTCCCTGCCGCGGTGGCGCTCGAGCGCCTGCCGGAAGAGCGTGTCGTGGCGCTCGAGCAGGAAGCGCCAGCCGCGGTCGCCCATCTCCGCCGCGCGGCGCGTGGAGTCCACGATGTCGGTGAACATCACCGTCGCGAGCATCCGGTCGGGCTCACGCTCGTGGCGCGTGCCCGTGAGGAACTCCTCGATCTCGCCAAGCAGGCCCTCGGAATCGCCGATCGAGAACATGTTGTCGCCGCCGGCGAGCTCCACGTAGCGGGCGCTCGGGATCTGGGAGGCGATGTAGCGGGAGTGCTCGACCTTCAGGAAGCTGTCCTCGGTCCGGTGCATCACGAGCGTCGGCACGCGGATCGACGGCAGCACGTCGCGCACGTCGACCTCGCCGATCAGCTTGAAGATGCGCCGGATCGTCGAGGGGCTCGCGGCCAGGCGCTCCATCCGGCCGGCCCACTCCATGAACGACGGGTCGCCCTGCTGGCTCGGCGCCACCGAGCTGGCGATCCAGCCCTCGCCCCAGCGCGTCAGCAGCTCGGCCATCTGGGCGTCGCGCGTCTCCGCGGGCCAGGCCCATTCGTAGCCCGGCGCCCAGGTGGCCCGCGCGAACGTCGCGTACAGCACGAGTGCATCCGTGCGCTCCGGGAAGGTCGCGGCGAACAGCGCCGCCATCGGCCCTCCCTCGAGCGTTCCGCAGAACGCCGCGCTCTCGGACCCGGCCGCGGCCATCACCGCCAGCACATCGTCCATCTGCTCCTCGAGCGTGGGCGCGCCGAAGAGCGGGTCGGAGAGGCCCGAGCCGCGACGGTCGAAGGTGATCACGCGCGCGAACTTGTTGAGGCGCGCCATCACGCGCTCCAGCGACGGCTCCGACCACAGGTACTCCACCTGCGAGATCCAGGGCGGAACCCAGACCAGATCGATGGGCCCGTCTCCCTGGACGGTGTAGGCGATGTGCACGTCACCGCTCTTCGCGTAGCGCGCCACGGGAGCCACGACCGTGACGTTACAGTCAGGAACCCGTGTCGAAGCGCAAAGCCAGCGACGTCTTCGTGGAGTGCCTGGAAGCCGAGGGCGTCAAGCACGTGTTCGGGATCCCGGGCGAGGAGACGCTCGACCTGAACGAGTCGCTGTCGCGCTCGTCGATCGAGTTCATCCCGGTTCGCCACGAGCAGGGCGGCGCCTACATGGCCGATGTCTGGGGTCGCCTGACCGGCCGCGCGGGTGTATGCCTCGGCACGCTCGGCCCGGGCGCGCTCAACCTCGTCACGGCGGTGGCGGACGCCTATCTCGATCGCGCTCCGCTGGTGGCGCTCACCGGCCAGGGCGACCTCGAGCGCATGCACAAGGAGTCACACCAGTACATCGACCTGCCGCGGGTCATGCGCCCGATCACCAAGTGGAACGCGCGCGTGCAGGACGCGGAGATCATCCCCGAGGTGGTCCGCAAGGCGTTCAAGGTCGCCGAGGGCGAGAAGCCCGGAGCCACGCACATCGAGCTCCCCGAGGACGTGATGGCCACCGAGATGGAGGGCGGGCCGCTGCCGCGCAAGCGCACGGTCCTCCCGGAGCCACCCGCTCGCGAGCTGCTGCGGGCGGCCGACCTCGTGCGCGGGGCCGTGCGCCCGGTCGCGCTTGCGGGCAACGGCGTGATCCGCGCCAAGGCCGCGCCGGCGCTCCGCGAGTTCGTGCGCGCCACGGGGATCCCGGTGGCCGAGACGTTCATGGGGAAGGGGCTGCTGCCGGCCGATGACGACAAGGCGCTCGGATCGGTCGGCCTTCAGGCGGGTGACTACGAGATGGCCGGCTTCGGCGACGCCGACGTGGTGCTGGCGATCGGCTACGACCTCGTCGAGCACTCACCCGAGCACTGGAACCCGAAGCGCGACAAGCAGATCATCTGCATCGACTCCGTGCCGGCCGAGACGGACGCGAACTTCATCCCCGAGGTGGAGCTGGTGGGCGACATCTACAACGTGCTCACCCGATTGGGCGAGGAGTGCCGCCACGTGCCCCACCAAGGCGGCTCGACCAAGCTGCGCGACGTGGTGCTGGGCCGTTTCGAGCAGGCGAAGGAGGACGACTCCTTCCCTGTCCAGCCGCCGCGCGCTCTCTGGGAGATCCGCCAGGCGCTCGGCCGCGACGACATCCTGATCTCGGACGTCGGCCTGCACAAGCTCTGGATCGGGCGGATGTTCCCGGCCTACGAGCCGAACACGGTGCTGATCGCCAACGGGCTCGCCGGGATGGGCTTCGCGGTGCCGGCGGCCGTGGCGGCCAAGCTCGTGCATCCCGAGCGCAACGTGGTGACCGTGAACGGCGACGGCGGCTTCCTGATGAACTGCCAGGAGCTCGAGACCGCCGTCCGGATCGGCACGCCGTTCGTGAACGTGATCTGGGAGAACAGCCAGTACGGCTCGATCGTCTGGAAGCAGGACAAGAAGTTCGGCCGCCACTTCGGCACCGACTTCGCGAACCCGGACTTCGTGAAGCTCGCCGAGGCCTTCGGCATGCCGGCCTGGCGCTGCGACTCGACCGAAGACTTCGGCGAGCGCTTGCGGCACGCGCTGACGCTCGACGTGCCGTCACTGATCGTGCTGCCGATCGACTACTCGATCGACGTGGCTATTTCGGAGGAACTGGGAACGGAGACTGTTGCGACATGAGCATCGCCACCGAGGAACAGACTGTCGTAGAGAAGGTTCAGAAGAAGCTCTACATCGGAGGTGAGTGGCGCGACGCGTCGGGCGGCGGGACGCTCGAGGTGATCGACCCGGCCACCGAGGAGCCGATCTGCGAGGTGGCCGACGGCACGCCCGAGGACGCTATGGCCGCGCTCGACGCGGCGGTGGAAACCCAGAAGGAATGGGCGGGTTCGGCCCCGAACGATCGTGCCGGGGTGCTCTGGAAGGCCTTCGAGCTGCTCACCGACCGCGCCGACGAGCTGGCGACCCTGATGACCCTTGAAATGGGCAAGCCGGTGGCCGAGTCGAAGGCGGAGATCATCTACGCGGCCGACTTCTTCCGCTGGTACTCCGGAGAGGCGCTGCGGATCGAGGGCAACTACAAGCAGTTCGCGAACGGCACGAGCCGAGTGCTGGTGATGAAGCAGCCGGTGGGCGCGACGCTGATGATCACCCCCTGGAACTTCCCCATGGCGATGGGCACGCGCAAGCTCGGCCCCGCCATCGCGGCCGGGTGTGCGAGCGTCGTAAAGCCTGCGCAGCAGACGCCTCTGTCGATGCTCGCGCTCGCGCAGATCCTCGAGGAGGCCGGGTTGCCGGCCGGAGTGGTGAACATCCTCACCACCTCGTCGTCGGGCAAGACCACCGGGCCGCTGATCGAGGACGGGCGCCTGCGGAAGCTGTCGTTCACGGGCTCGACCGAGGTCGGCCGCTCGCTGATCGAGGCATCGGCGAAGAACGTGCTGAAGGTGTCGATGGAGCTCGGCGGCAACGCGCCGTTCCTGATCTTCGACGACGCTGACCTCGACGCTGCGGTCGAGGGTGCGCTGCTGGCGAAGATGCGCAACATCGGCGAGGCCTGCACCTCGGCGAACCGTTTTCACGTGGCTGAGTCGGTGCGCGAGGAGTTCACGAAGCGGCTCGCCGACAGGATGGGCTCGCTGAAGATCGGCCGCGGGACCGACGAGGACGTGAAGGTGGGCCCGCTGATCGACCAGCCGTCGCGCGAGAAGGTGATGGAGCTGGTGGAGGACGCGCTCTCGAAGGGCGCCACGAAGGTGGTCGGCGGCGACATCCCCGACGGCCGTGGCTACTTCGTATCGCCCACGGTTCTCGGCGACGTGCCCGAGGACGCACGAGTCTTCCACGAGGAGATCTTCGGCCCCGTGGCGCCGGTGGGCGGATTCGACTCCGAGGAGGAGGCGATCGAGCGCGCGAACGACACCGAGTACGGGCTCGTCGCCTACGTGTTCACCCGCGACATCAAGCGGGCGATCCGGGTCTGCGAGGGCCTCGAGACCGGAATGGTGGGCCTCAACCAGGGAATGGTCTCGAACGCCGGAGCGCCCTTCGGAGGGGTGAAGCAGTCCGGCATCGGCCGCGAGGGCGGGCACGAGGGTCTCGAGGAGTTCCTCGAGACGAAGTACGTGGCAGTCAACCTCTGAACAGGTTCCGGCGTGTTATCTCGCAGGATCCTTTTCATCGGTTGCGTCCGTCCGACGTCATCCCGAAGGTAAAAGTGTGCCCTCCATCCGGGTCATCTCCGGTGGGATCGCACTTGCGGTGGTCGTCGCTCTTGCTTTTCCCGCCCCTTCGTTCGCCGGCCCAAAGGTCGCGGCGGTTCAGGTCGCCCTGAAGCGAATCGGTCTCTACAACGCCACCGTGGACGGCGTCCGCGGCCCGCTCACCAAGTCGGCGATCCTGCATTTCCAGCGCCGCCGCGGCCTCTCCGTGGATGGGGTCGTTGGGCCACAGACGCGCCGCGCGTTCGGCAAGCGCGGGCGTCCCGCGTTCGGCAGCCGGACCATGAAGCGCGGCGATCGCGGCTGGGACGTGGCGGCGATGCAGTACATCCTCGCGCGGCGCGGCTATCCGCCTGGTGCCATCGACGCTGTGTTCGGTCCGGCCACGGACACGGCTCTCAGGAACTTCCAGGGCGCGCTCGGGCTGTCGGTGGACGGCCTCGCCGGCCCAGCCACGATCGCCGGACTGCGGCATGGGTCGGCATCGAGGGGGACCACGCCTGTGGCGAACGGGCCGGTGCGGCTCCTGCGGCCTGTGGGCGGCCGGATCGGCGACAGCTTCGGCGCCCCTCGCGAGGGCAGGCGCACGCACACCGGGATCGACTTCCCGGTGGCTCACGGCACGCGCGTGGGCGCAGCGGGCGTCGGCGTAACCGAGTTCGCCGGCTGGAACTCGGGCGGTTACGGCAACCTCGTCGTGGTGCGCCACCGGCTCGGCTACACCACCTGGTACGCCCATCTCTCCTCGATCACCACGTGGGTGGGCGAGCAGGTAACGGGAGGCACACGGCTCGGCTATGTGGGAACGACCGGGAACTCAACCGGCCCGCACCTGCACTTCGAGCTGCGCAAGAACGCCGTGCCGGTCGACCCGATGCCGTATCTGCTGCAGAGCGTGGCGGCGCGGGCGAGCTCGGGCGGCGGCGGCGCGGGTGCGCCTGGCAGCAATGCGGGTGGGACCGGCGGCGGCGTGGCCGCCCGGGCCTGCCCGATCCGCAAGCCGCTGGTCAGATACCGGCGCGCCGAGCTGGACGCCTGCCGCGCGAAGAACCTGACCCGCGCACGCTAGCGGGGCGCGCCCACTCGGGCGCGGTGCCACGAGAAAGGTCTCACTATGCGACGAAACTCGTGGCAGTGGCCGGCTGGCGCTACTTGCTCGGCTTCGAGCCGCGTGCCATCGCGTGCAGGTCGAGCGCCTTGTCGAGCGTCTCCTCGTCCACGCCCTTCTCGAGCGCCACCTCGCGGATCGTGCGCGACGAGGCCACCGCCTCGTTCACGATCTCCGTGCCGAGGTCGTATCCGATGAACGGATTCAGGGCGGTGGCGATCGCCGGCGTGGACTCGGCGTGGCGGCGCAGGTTCTCCTCGTTCGGCTCCAGCCCGTCCACGCACTTCTCGGCGAGCATGCGGCTCGCGGCCGTGAGCAGGCGGATCGAGTCGAACACGTTGCGCGCCATCATCGGCACGCGCACGTTCAGCTCGAAGTTGCCCTGCGTGCCGGCGACGGTCACGGCGGTGTCGTTCCCGATCACCTGCGCCGAGACCTGGAGCACCACCTCCGGGATCACCGGGTTGACCTTGCCGGGCATGATCGAGGAGCCCTTCTGGAGCTCCGGCAGCCGCAGCTCCGCGAAGCCGGTGCGCGGGCCGGAGCCCATCAGGACGAGATCGTTCGCGATCTTCGTGAGCGACACGGCCACGCCCTTCAGCGCTCCGTGCAGCTCCACCAGCCCGTCCCGGTTTCCCTGCGCCTCAAACGGATCGAGCGGCGCCGAGCCGAGCCCGAGCCGCTCGCGCACCTTCGATGCAAATTCGGGATGGGTGTTCAATCCGGTTCCCGTGGCCGTGCCGCCCAGCGGGATCTGCGAAGCCCGCGCAAGCGCGTCTCGCACGCGGTCGTGCCCGAGCTGGAGCTGGGCCGCGTATCCGCCGAACTCCTGCCCCAGGGTCACGGGCACGGCATCCATCATGTGTGTGCGGCCTGCCTTCACCAGCTCCGTGAACTCATCCGCCTTGCGGGCGAGGGAGGCGGCGAGTGTCTCCAGGGCGGGGAGGAGCTCGCTTTGGACGCTGTCCACCGCCGCGAGGTGCACCGCCGACGGGAAGACGTCGTTCGACGACTGCCCCATGTTCACGTGGTCGTTCGGATGCACTCCCTCGCCGGCCAGGTTTGCGATCACCTCGTTGGCGTTCATGTTGGTCGAGGTGCCGGAGCCGGTCTGGAACACGTCGATCGGGAACTGGTCGTCGTGCTGGCCGGCGGCCACCTCGTCGCCCGCGCGGGCCACGCGCTCGGCGATGTCCGCGTCGAGCAATCCAAGCTCGGCGTTCACGCGAGCCGCCTCCGCCTTGATGCGGCCGAGCCAGCGCACGACCGGCGCGGGAACGGGCTCGCCCGACACGGGAAAGTTCTCTATCGCCTTCGTGGTCTCAGACCCCCAGAGTTCCTGCTGAACGGCCATCCGTCTCCTTTGTAGCTCTGTGGGAAGGGTATCGGCGCCCGTTTCGCACAAAGTTCGGTCCCGAACCAGTGCATTCGCGGCGCAACGCGGGCGGCGAATCGCCTTCCGTGTTGCAATCGCCCAGCGTGACGGCTCTGATACGGATCGACCGGTCGTGGACTCCGGCTGGCGAGGGTCGGCCCAAGCCGATCCGTTTCTGCTCGCGCTGCGGTCACCCCGCAGAGGATCCTCCAGGGCGGCCTGAGCTGCGCAAGCGCGTCTGCTCGCGCTGCGGCATGGGCATGATCCTCACCTGCCCGCGCGACGCGCTGCCGGGCGCGTCGGCCGCGTTCTTGATTCTCGACTACGAGCTCAGGGTGAGCGCGGTGAGCGAGGCCGCGGAGCGCTTCTTCGGCAAGGAGAAGGCGCTTATCGGCTCCGGCCTGCTCGACCTGGTCACAAGCCCGCTGGGCGACGACCAGCTCGCTCGCAAGGCGAGCGTGGCCGCGCAGCGCCCCTGCGATCCAGTCGTGATGCCTCTGCGCCTGCTGGCGCCGGCAGGCGAGAGCGTGGGAACGATGGCGGCTCGAATCGCCACCTGCGGGCCGCCGCGCGCGGCACTGCTTACCGTCGAGCCGAGCGAGTTCGGCCGTCGCTAGCGCCCGGTTTCAGGGCGCAATTCGTGTGCAAGAACGACTGCACGAGTTGCGCTGGATCGTGATCAAGGGCAGAAACTGCTCTCAAGTTGCTCGTTCAGATACCGAAAACCTCTGCAAGGCCGAACAAACGCCCCAACGGGTGGGCCTGACGTGGGAAGTAATGGCGGAACACTTCTGCGGTTCACCCGAGACGGAGGCGACGTGAGCGGTATCAGGACCAACGCAGCAGCTGAGCTCTTGGGGGTAAGCCCCAACACGCTGCGTTCCTGGGAGCGCCGCTTCGGCTATCCCAAGCCGCGCCGCACTCCCGGGGGTCATCGTCAGTACGACCTCGCCGAGCTGGAGTCGCTGCGTCGTGCGCTGCTCGAGACGCACAACATCTCGTCCGCCATCGAGCTCTCTCGCCAGCGCGGCGAGGGGCCGAGCTCCCCGAGCCGGTTGCTCGACGCGTTCGACCACTTCGACGAGACGCTTGCGGACCGGATCATGGAGGAGAGCCTCGCCGTGCGCTCGGTCGAGCGCACCGTCGAGGAGGTCCTCCTGCCGGCGCTCGAGCAGGCCGACGAGCGCGAGAACCGCGAGGCCGAGCGTGAGCTCGCGCTGCGCTGGGCCACCGGCTGGCTGCACGCGGCCAGGCGCGTGGTGGCTCCTGCGAGCCGCCCCCAGGGCGTCCTGCTCTTCGACTCGAGCCCCAGGCTCGACATCGAGTCCCTGCACGTGCAGGCGCTCGAGCTCGGCCTGCGCCGTGCCGGGTTCCGCACGCTTCTGCTCGCCTTCGACCTCCCGCCCGAGCGCGTCGTGCGGGCCATCCGGGCGCTCGACCCCACCGCGTTCGTCTTCTGCGGTGGCGACGCCACGCTCGACGTCGTGGGCCGGCTCGTGTACACCGTCCGCCAGGTTGGCTCGGCAGCTCCGGTATTCGAGTACCGCGAGGCCATGCCCGTCACCGGCGACCACGGGATCCCGTCGCTCGGCTCCCAGCCCCTCGAGGCCGCCGAGCGGCTGAAGGGCTACGTGGACAGCGGCCGCCTCGAGCAGGTCGTCGTGGTTCCGGAGCCCGAGGCGGCGCAGAGCGCACGCATCAGCCTCGCCGCCCGCACCTCAGCTTAGGCAGCGAGTTTCCGGCAGAGCTCGGAGAAGGTGCGCTTCTCGTTCTCGTCGAGTGCGTCGAACGCTGCATGGACGCGCTCGGAGTGCGCCGGGAAGAGTCGCTCGACCAGCGAGCGTCCCGAGGGGTCGAGATCCACGACCACAGCGCGCCGGTCCTCCGGCGCACGCCGCCGCGACACGAACCCGCGGCCCGCGAGCGTCCCGGTGACCTCCGTGGCGTTGGCCTTGCTCCAGCCGAGCCGGCGGCGCAGGGTCTTCAGCTCGAGCGAGCCACCCGCGGTGGTGAGCACGACCAGCACCGAGAAGCCCGCCGCCGTGACGCCCTCGCGCTCCAGCTCGATCGCCAGCCGCTTGCGGACGGTGGCCTCCGCACGCAGCAGCGCCTGAAGCGCACGGTGAGCGAGCGGATCGCCTAGCTCGAGAGCCGACATTCGCACGCGATGGTAGGCGGCGGCCCGGACGGCCGAACGACCGTCCGGGCCCCGCACCTACGGCTTTGCGACGTGGGCGACCCACATCGTCGCCCGCATGCCCCCGTAGTTCCCCCGGACGGCGCCAACGCCGATCCGGGTGAAGCTCGACGAGAGCAGTACGGCGCGGTGCGACGGCGATCCCATCCACTGCCACACCGTTCGACGTGGGGACCGCCGCCATCCGCTGTGCCAGGCGAGCGTCTCGCCCACCCTGCGGAAGCGACGTGTGACCTGGATCCTCGCCAGGTGCCCGAAGTAGTCCGAGCGCATCATCCGCCGGGCATAGCGCTTCGACGAATAGAGCAGCGCGAACGACCCCCGCAGGCTATGAACGCCATGCGCACGTCGTATCTCGTTGATCTGGTTGAACATCACCACCTCGGGTGGTGATGCGGTGGCCGGCGCCGCGGGTAGCGCGGCGCCGACAGCCACTGACACGGCGATCAGGGCTGCGATCCTTCGCAAGCGAGCCTCTCTTTCCAACGGCCTACGGGGTTAGCTGTCGGGCTAGCGCAGGAAAGATTTCGCGCTCCGGCCAGGTGCCACCACGGGCCGGTTCGCCCCGTATTGCATTTGGGTCCCCCGTCCGCTCCCGGACCTACCGGGTGCGGTTCGGCGATTCGCCGGGAGGTTTAGCACGCGTCGAGGCGGAATGTAATCCCCCTAGGGGTGAGCGCCTCACTCGCTCGTAGAATCGACTCCTCGTGGCCCGCTACCGCCCTGTCGACAGCGCCCAGTCGTTCCCCGAGCTCGAGCAGCGGGTGCTCGAGCGCTGGCGCGAGCGGGACGTCTTCCACGAGTCGATTCGCCGCCGCGAGGGCGCTCCGCCGTTCATCTTCTACGAGGGCCCGCCGACCGCGAACGGACGGCCCGGGTCGCACCACGTCCTGAGCCGCGTGTTCAAGGACGTGTTCCCTCGCTACAAGACGATGCAGGGCCACTACGTGCCGCGCAAGGCGGGCTGGGACTGCCACGGCCTGCCCGTCGAGCTCGAGGTCGAGAAGGAGCTCGGCTTCACCTCCAAGCACGACATCGAGAGCTTCGGAGTGGCCGAGTTCAACGCTCGCTGCCGCGAGTCCGTGCTGCGCTACATCGACGAGTGGAATGAGCTGACCGAGCGGATCGGCTTCTGGATCGACACCGAGGACGCCTACTTCACGCTCGCGAACGAGTACGTCGAGTCGGTCTGGTGGTCGCTCAAGCAGGTGTGGGAGAAGGGGCTGCTGGTCGAGGGCAACCGGGTCGTCCCCTACTGCACGCGCTGCGGCACGGGCCTCTCGTCCCACGAGCTGGCGCTCGGCTACAAGGACGTGGTCGACCCCTCCGTCTTCGTGAAGTTCCCGCTGGTGGACGAGCCCGACGTCGCGCTGCTGGCGTGGACCACGATGCCTTGGACGCTGGTCCCGCACGCGGCGATCGCCGTGGACCCGGAGGTCACCTACGCGCGCGCCCGCCTGGGAGGCGACCGGCTGATCCTGGCGGAGACCCTCGTGGAGCGCGTGCTCGGCGAGGACGCGGAGATCGAGGAGCGCATGCCCGGCTCGGCCCTGCTCGGCCTGCGCTACGAGCCGCCCTTTCCCTACATCACCGACTACGGCGAGAACGGCCACACGGTGCTGTCAGGCGACTTCGTGTCGGTCGAGGACGGCACCGGCGTGGTCCACACCGGCGCGGCTTTCGGCGAGGACGACTTCCGGCTGGCCAGCGACAACGGCCTGACCATCCACAATCCGGTCCGGCCGGATGGCACGTTCGACGAGCGCACCGGCCCGTTCTCGGGGATGCACGTGCGCGCTGCGGACGCGCCCATCGTCGAGGCCCTGCGCGAGTCCGGCCGCCTGTTCCGCGCGGGCGAGTACGAGCACTCGTACCCGCACTGCTGGCGCTGCGACACGCCGCTCATCTACTACGCGAAGAAGAACTGGTACGTGCGCACCACGGCGGTCAAGGACGAGCTGCTCGCCGCGAACGAGACGATCAACTGGTACCCCGACCACATCAAGCATGGGCGCTTCGGGAAGTGGCTCGAGAACAACGTGGACTGGGCGCTGTCCCGGGAGCGCTACTGGGGCACCCCGCTGCCGGTGTGGCGCTGCGCCGAGGGGCACGACGTGTGCGTGGGCTCGCTCGACGAGATCACCGAGCGCGGCGGCGAGCGGCCCGAGGACGTGCACCGGCCCTACATCGACGACGTGGTCCTCACCTGCGAGGAGTGCGGCGGCGAGATGCGCCGCGTGCCGGACCTGATCGACGTGTGGTGGGACTCGGGCTGCATGGCGTTCGCCCAGTGGCACGCGCCGTTCGAGAACGAGGAGCGCTTCCGCGAGCGCTTCCCGGCCGACTACATCTGCGAGGCGCTCGACCAGACGCGCGGCTGGTTCTACTCGCTGCTCACGGTCTCGGTGATGCTGTTCGGCGAGGCGTCCTACAGGACGTGTCTCTGCCTCGGCCTGATCCTCGACGAGGACGGCCAGAAGATGTCGAAGTCGAAGGGCAACGTGGTGGTGCCGTGGGACGTGCTGAACGAGCACGGCGCGGACGCTTTCCGCTGGTACTACTTCACCTCGAAGCAGCCCTGGGACGGCTACCGCTTCTCGCTCGAGACGGTCGGCGAGTCGGTGCGCCAGTTCCTGAAGCCGCTCTGGAACACGTACGCGTTCTACGTCCTGTACGCGAACGTGAACGAGCCGAGTGGCAGCTCGGAGGAGACCGAGCTCGACCGCTGGATCCGCTCGCGGCTCGCTGCCACGACGGAGCGAGTCGTCGAGCGCATGGACGACTACGACACCACCTTCTCGGGCAGGGCGATCGCCGATTTCGTGGACGAGCTCTCGAACTGGTACGTCCGGCTCTCGAGGCGACGCTTCTGGGACGGCGACCCGGCTGCCTTCGAGACCCTGCGCGACTGCCTGCTCGGGGCGTCCAAGCTGCTGGCGCCGCTCACACCGTTCGTGACCGACGAGATCTACGACAACCTCGACGGCGACGAGCCCTCGATCCACCTCTGCGACTTCCCGGTGGCGGGCCACCGGGACGAGCAGCTCGAATGGGAGATGCAGGTGGTGCGCGACGCCGTGGAGCTGGGCCGCGCGGCGCGCGCGCACGCGAAGCTGAAGGTGCGCCAGCCGCTGCGAGAGGCCGTGGTGGTGGCCGCCGATCGCGAGCGCGGCGCTATCGGACGGCTCGAGGATCTGCTCAAGGAGGAGCTGAACGTGAAGTCGGTGCGCTACGTCTCGGAGGCGGACGAGCTGGGCCACTTCGAGCTGAAGCCGAACTACCGTGCGCTGGGCCCGCGCTTTGGCAAGCAGATGCCTCAGGTGGCGGCCGCCATCGCCGCGCTCGACCCGGCCAGGCTGCGGGCCGGCGACCGTGTGGGATTGAACTTCAACGGCCAGGACCACGAGATCGGCCCCGAGGACGTGACGATGGTGCTCCAGCCGCTCGAGGGCTACCAGGTGGAGCGCTCAGGCACGCACGCAGTGGCGCTCAACGTCGAGCTCGACGACGAGCTGCGTCGAGAGGGTCTCGCTCGCGAGGTGGTGCACGCCGTCCAGTCGGCGCGCAAGAACGCGGGACTCGACGTGGAGGACCGCATATCGCTCACGCTCGCCGGTGACGAGGAGCTGCTCGCGGCGGCGCGGGAGCACCGCGACTACGTGGCCGGCGAGACGCTCGCCACGTCACTCGACTTCGACGGCACGCAGGGCCACGAGCAGGCCGAGATCGAGGGCAGGCCGCTCCTGATCTCGGTTAGGCTGGCGCCCGCATGAAGCTGCCGCCGCCTTTCTTCGAGCGCCCGCTCTGGCTCCAGGTTGTAGGCGGCATCGTGGTGCCGGTGGTGTTCGGCATCCTCACCGGGTTCGCGCTCGGCTGGAACGAGATCCTGTACTACGTGATGAGCGCGCCGATCGCGATCCTGGGCGGTTTCCTCGCGGGCGTCGAGCACCGCAGCGCCGACGAGGGATTCATCCGCGGACTGATGGGCGGCCTGCTCTTCGGCAGCTTCATCCTGATCGGGCACGAGATCATGAACAACGCACCCAAGGCGCATCTCCCGGAGCCTCAGAGCGGGCTCGTGTTCGCGACCACGCTGTTCGGCGGGATCCTCGGTGCCCTGGGTGCGCACTGGCGCAAGCGCCAGGAGCGGCGGCTCGAGGCCGCCGCCGTGCGCTAGGAGGTTGGCGCGAGCGCCGGCTCAAGCTCCTGCACGAGCCGGTTCTTCGGCAGCGCGCCGATGATCTGGTGCGCGACCTGGCCGTGCTTGAAGAGCAGCAGCATCGGGATCGACATCACGTTGAACTGAGCCGCTGTCTGCGGGTTGTCATCCACGTTCAGCTTCACGATGCGCAGGTCCTCGCGCTCCGTGGCCAGCTCCTCGAGGTGCGGCGCGATGATGCGGCAGGGCCCGCACCAGGGTGCCCAGAAGTCGACGAGTACAGGCTTGTCGGCCTCGAGGACCTCGGCCTGGAAGTTGCTGTCGGTGACCTCGTCGAGATTGCCTGCCACGGTTGCTCCTTCTCGGGAAACTGACTGATGCTTCAGAAAGTATAGCGACGGGTTCAGCGGCGAAGTCGTAGCGCGGGCACCTTCCAGACCGCCTCGATAGCGATCCGCGCGGTCATCTTCGAGCGCCCCACACGCCGCTCGCGGAACGTGATCGGCACCTCGGTGACCCTGAAGCCCGCCTGGACCGCCCTGTAGGTCAACTCGATCTGGAAGCCGTAGCCGTCCGCGTGCACGCCCCCGAGGTCGATCGTCTCGAGTACCCGCCTGTGAAAGCACTTGAAGCCGCCGGTCAGGTCGCGGACGGGCACGCCGAGCAGCAGCCGCGCGTAGGTCGAGCCGCCGCGCGAGAGCGCCCTGCGCACGATCCCCCAGTCCTCCACACCGCCGCCCGGTACGTAGCGGGAGCCGAGCACGAGGTCGGCCGCGCCGGTGGCCGCGATCAGCCGTGGGAGGTCGGCTGGGTCGTGCGAGAAGTCGGAGTCCATCTCGAGGATCAGGTCGGCGCCCTCCGCGAGCGCCAGCTCGAAGCCCGCTAGGTATGCGCGCCCGAGGCCCTGCTTGTGCGGCCGATGGAGCACACGGATCCGCTCCGTCTCCTCGGCCAGGCGATCGGCGATCTGACCCGTGCCGTCGGGGGAGTTGTCGTCCACGATCAGGACGGTGTGCTCGAGCCCGGTGCTCCGAAGCTGAGGCAGCACGGCGCGCACGAGCGGCTCGATGTTCTCGGCCTCGTTGTAGGTCGGGAGGATGAGCCAGGGTCCGGGCAAGCGGCGCGTAGGCTAGCCAGCAATGCGCAACGGTGAGATAGCAGAGGCCTTCGAGGAGCTGGCGAGCCTGTACGAGCTCGACGGCGCGGTGGTGTACCGCGTGGTCGCCTACCGCAACGCCGCCAAGGCGATCCGCGAGGCCGGCGTGTCCGTGGCCGAGCTGGCGAAGCAGGGCCGCGCGGCCGAGCTCGCCGGAGTCGGGAAGACGATTGCCGAGAAGATCGACGCGCTGCTCGACACCGGGTCGATCCCGTCCGCCGACAAGCTCAAGCAGCGCATCCCGTCGGGCCTCGTGGAGGTCACGCGCATCCCGGGGCTCGGCCCCAAGCGCGCCAAGCTGCTCCACGACCAGGTCGGGGTGAGCTCGATCGAGGACCTGAAGCGGGCGGCGGAGAGCGGCCAGCTCAAGGATGTGAAGGGCTTCGGCAAGAAGGCCGAGGAGAACGTGCTCGCCGCGCTCGCGGCGGGAGCCGACGGCCGCCCGCAGACCCGCATGCTGCTCTCGAAGGCGCTCACCGTGGGCGAGGAGCTCGTGGCCACCCTGCGCGACCACCCGGCCGCGCTGCGCGTGGAGCTGGCCGGCAGCGCGCGGCGGCTCGCGGACGACGTGAAGGACCTCGACATCGTGGTCGCGTCGAGCGACCCGGCCGCGCTCGTGGAGGCCTTCGCCGGGCTTCACTCGATCGATTCCGTCACGACCTCGGGCGAGGCCGGTGCGAAGGCGATCACGCACTCGGGCCTGCCGGTGGACCTGAGGATCGTGCCGGAGGAGGCGTTCGGCAACCTGCTTCAGCACTTCACGGGCTCCGGCAAGCACAACGAGGCGCTGCGCACCGAGGCCGTGCGGCGCGGGCTGCACGTGAGCGAGTACGGGATCGCCGACGACGAGAGCGGCGCCTCGCAGGCGTTCGCCACGGAGGAGGAGGTCTACGAGCGGCTCGGGATGCAGTACATCCCGCCGGAGCTGCGCGAGAACCGAGGCGAGCTCGATGCCGCGCGAGAGGCACGGCTCCCCGACCTGATCGAGCTGGACGACATCCGCGGCGACCTCCACATGCACACCACGCTCTCGGACGGCCACGCGAGCGTGGAGGAGATGGCGGGCGCTGCGCTCGAGCTCGGCTACGAGTACGTGGCGATGACCGACCACTCCGCCACGCACGGCTTCGGCAACGACGTGCAGCCAAGGGATCTGCTGCGGCGCGCCGAGGAGATCCGCTCGCTGCCTGACCTCGGTATCACCGTGCTCGCGGGCACTGAGAGCAACGTGCTGCCGGACGGGAGGCTCGACTACGCGGACGACGTGCTCGAGCAGCTCGACTGGGTGATCGCGAGCCTCCACACCTCGTTCCGGCTCTCCGAGAAGGAACAGACGAAGCGCATGCTGAGCGCGATGGAGCATCCGCTCGTGGACGCGATCGGCCACCCCACGGGCCGCCTGATCGAGCGCCGCGAGGCGTACGCGCTCGACCTGGACCGCGTGATCGCGAAGGCCGTCGAGACGGGCACCTTCCTGGAGATCAACGCGAACCCTGATCGCCGCGACCTGAACGACGTCTACGCCAAGGCCGCCGCCGAGGCGGGCGTGACGCTCGTGATCGACAGCGACGCCCACTGGCCGCGCACGCTCAAGAACATGCGCTACGGCGTGGCGACCGCGCGCCGCGCCTGGCTGACCGCGGAGAACGTGGCGAACACGCGCCCGTGGGAGGAGCTACGGAAGCTGCGAAAGCGCGGGGCGTGACCGCGCCGACGCGGCTGGGGCCCGAACCACAGCACTGAGGAGAGATCGACCGTCCTGTCTGAGGCTTGGTATGCAAGCCCTAGGCAGGACGCTCGACTCATTTATTGCTGCTGTAAGCGCCGTAGGCCCGGCAGACGCAGCAGCTTCGGCGCCCCCACCGGCGAGGTCCGGTCGAACCAGAACTCCACGCCGTCGCGGCCCTCGATGGCGGCCACGGCGCTCGACTGGCGCCGCCACAGCAGGGCCACGAGCAGGAAGAAGCCCGTGGCCACCACGGGCACCTGCGGGAAGAAGAAGCCAATTGCGCCGGCCAGGACCGCGCTGACCGCGAGCGGCCAGAGACGGTTGAACATCACCGCGCCGGGCTCGAGCTCCGGCAGCGAGTTCGTGGAGCGGGCGTCTGCGAGCAGGCGGCCGATGCCCTCGGTGGTCTCGGGCCGGCGCCCGAGCCACAGTCCCACGAGCGCCGCGACGCACCACCAGACCGCCGCGACGTACACGAGCGTGTTGGTGTCCGCGCGCCCGGCCCCCACCACGGAGACGACCGCGAGCGAGGTGGCCGCGCCGCCATACAGCAGCACCGACACGCGCAGGAAATCCCGGAACCTCAAGCGGCGTCCAGCTCCGCCAGCACGGCCTGGAAGCCCTCGATCCCGTCCACGACCAGGTCAGCCTGCTCGAGGATCTCGGGTGGTCCCTCGTCCGAGCGCACGCCCACGCGAAGTGCGTGGTCGAGCTTCCCTTCCTCCAGGAGCGCGGTCAGCGCCGCGAAGCCGTCCAGGTCCGTCACGTCGTCGCCGCCGAACATCGCCGTGCGCACGCCGGACCGCAGCACCAGGTCGCGCACCGGCTGCCCCTTGTCCACGGGGACCGGCGGACGGATCTCGAGCACCTTGCGTCCCCAGTGGATCGCGAGGCCGTCGGTCTCCGCCTCCTGGGCGAGGCCCTCCAGGTGGGTGCGCGCCCTGTCCTCGTCCGGCGCGCCGCGCCAGTGGAAGGTCATGATCGGCCCCTTGTCCTCGATCCGGACCCGCATCGCCCGCAGCTCGGGCGTGTCGCGCTCGGCCACGAAGCCCTTCACCTGCTTCTCCCAGCTCTGGAACGCCGGCGCCACGCGCGGCGTGGTCGAACCGGGCTCGAGCAGCTCGGCGCCGTGAGAGCCCGGCGTATGCCACCCCGCCCACGCCCACAAGCCGCCGCACGTCGGCCACCGCACGCCCTGAGATGCACGCCACGAGGCCGTAGCGGCGCGCGAGCCGGCCGAGCAGCCGCGAGGTCTCCTCAGGCACGCGGGCGTTCTCAGGACGGCTCACGATCGGGGCGAGCGTGCCGTCCACATCGCAGAAGATGGCCGCGCGCTCGGGGTCGGTCGTCATGGGACGAAGGGCCTCCAGCACGCGCCGTAGTATGCCCCGGTGCGCCTCGCCGCTATCGCCACCGCCGCGGGAGTGTTCTCGGGGCTGTTCGGAGTGGGCGGTGGAGCGATCATCGTGCCGCTGCTCGTCCTGTGGCTCGGCTACGAGCAACGGGAGGCCACCGGCACCTCGCTGGCGGCCATCGTGATCATCGGCGCCATCGCGGCCGCCGCCCACGCCGCCTACGGCAACGTCAACCTCGAGGACGGGCTGCTCGTGGCCGCTCCGGCCATCGCGGGCGTCCTCGCCGGTACGGCCCTCCAGCAGCGGATCTCCGAGCGTGCGGTGGCGGGCGCCTTCGTCGCCCTGCTGGTGGCATCGGCCGCGGTGCTGGTCTTCTGATGGACCTCGTCGGGCTGCTCGCGCTGGGATTCGCCGCGGGGATGGCGGGCGGCCTCCTGGGTGTGGGCGGCGGGATCCTGTTCGTGCCGGCCCTCGTGATCTTCGCGCACGAGTCCCAGCTGGAGGCCGTGGCCACCTCGTTGGTGGCGATCGTGCTGATGGCCATCGTCGGAGCCTGGCGGCAGCGCGAATACGGCAACCTGCGGCTGCGCGACGGGCTCCTGATCGGGGTTCTGTCGCCACTCGGCGTGCTCGTCGGCGTGCTCCTGGCGAACGCCGTTCCGGAGCGAGCGCTCGAGCTGTCGTTCGCCGGCGTCCAGCTCATGTTCGCCTGGCAACTCGCGGGAAAGGCGGGACTGCGCTAGGTTCCAGCCCGGTGGAGATCCTCGACGTAGAAACCGAGGACCGCAACGGACTCGTGCACGTGGCCCTGAAGGGAGAGCTTGACCTCTCCACGGTGGCCAAGGTCCAGGACGAGTTGCGGCGAGTGGAGGCCGAAGAGCCCCCTGTCGTCGTGCTCGACCTGTCGCTGCTGACGTTCCTCGATTCCACCGGCCTCCGCTGTCTCGTGACCGCCGACGAGCGCGCCCGCGATGCCGGTCGCCGGGTAGTCATCGTGCGCGGGCCTGAGCCCGTGCAGCGCGTTTTCACGATCACGCGCCTCGAGGAGAGGCTCGAGATGGTGGACGACGCATCCGCGGTCAGCTGAACCGCCGTGCGGGAGGGCGCGGGCTGGCCCGCGCCGGACCGATGCTCAAGTTGGGTCACTGACCCAGGAGGTTTCACAATTGCCCGAAAGGGTGATATGTGACACGTGACACCAGCCGTCGTGGTCGGGGAGCCGGCGGCTGAGTCTCCCGAGGCACGGAGGCTCGAGGACGACAGGCTCCTTTTGAGCTATCACAGGGAGGGGAACCTCGAAGCTCGCGATGAGCTCGTGGTCCGCTTCATGCCGTTGGCGCGCCAACTTGCAGCGCGCTATCGCCATGCGGGCGAGCCGCTCGAGGATCTGATCCAGGTGGCCTGCGTGGGCCTCATCAAGGCGGTGGACCGCTACAACCCGGATAAGGGCAACGGGTTCACGCGATACGCCGTCCCAACGATGCTGGGCGAGATCAAGCGCCACTTCCGGGACAAGGGATGGTCGGTTCACGTGCCGCGCGCGACCCAGGAGCTCGCGCTGAAGGTCGGCGAGGCTCTCGGCACGCTGCCCGCCAAGATCGGCCGCTCGCCGACCCCGCGCGACGTGGCCCTCGCAGTCGGTGCCCCGGTGGAGGACGTGCTCGAGGCGATGGAGGCAGCGACGGCCTACGAGGCCATCTCGCTGGACGCTCCGCGGCCGGGCAGCGTGGACGAGGAGGGCTGGACGCTCGCGGAGTCCCTGGCGGGTGAGGAGCAGGGCTACGAGCTCATCGAGATCGGCGAGACGCTCCGCGGCACGCTCGAGGCTCTGCCGGCGCGTGAGCGCCTGATCCTGCGCCTGCGGTTCGAGGAAGACCTGACGCAGGCAGAGATCGCGGCGCACGTCGGGGTCTCGCAGATGCATGTGTCGCGACTGCTGCGCCGGTCCCTGGATCGGCTCTCGGCGGCGGGCGCGGCGGTGGCGGCGTAGCATGCCCAAGGTGGCGCAGGAGCTCACCTCCCGCCCAGAGGTGGCGGCACTGGTTGCGCGCGGGGACGAGCGCGGTTGCGTGAACCTGTCCGAGTTCGACGAGCTGGTACAGGCGCTCGAGCTGCTGGACGACGACGTGGACGCGCTCGAGTCCTTCCTCGAGGCACACGGCATCGACATCCGCGACGACTGCGGGCGCGCCGACGTCGAGCCCACGACCTTCCGCAACGGCGAGCTGGCCGCGGCCACAACCGACGCCCTGCAGCTCTTCCTGAACGAGATCCGCCGCTACCCCCTGCTCACGGCGGGCCAGGAGGTCGACCTCTCGAAGCGCATCGAGCAGGGCGACCTCGGCGCCAAGGAGCGCATGATCAACTCGAACCTGCGCCTGGTGGTGTCGATCGCGAAGAAGTACCAGGGTCAGGAGCTGTCCCTCCTGGACCTCATCCAGGAGGGCATCTTCGGGCTGATTCGCGCATCCGAGAAGTTCGACTGGCGCAAGGGCTACAAGTTCTCCACCTACGCGACCTTCTGGATCCGCCAGGCCATCCAGCGCGGTTTGGCGAACAAGGCGCGCACGATCCGGATCCCGGTGCACATCGGGCAGCGCGAGCGCAAGATCGTGCGCGCCGAGCGCGACCTGTCGGCCCAGCTCGGGCGCGACCCCACTGACGACGAGATCGCCGCGGCCGCCGAGCTGCCGCTCGAGCAGGTCGAGGAGGTGCGCGACGCCGCCCGCACGGTCACGAGCCTCGACCGGCCGATCGGCGAGGAGGGCGATACCGCTTTGGGGGACATGCTGGAGGGCGGCACACCGCCCGTCGACAAGGAGGTCGAGGTGAGCCTCAGCGAGGAGCTCTTGAGGCGTACCATCGACGAGCTTCCCGAGACCGAGCGCGACGTGATCAGGCTGCGCTTCGGGTTCGAGAACGACGATCCACAGCCCCTGAGGGAGACGGGGCGTCGCCTCGGCCTGTCGGCGGAACGCGTTCGGCAGATCGAGTCGCGAGCGCTCAAGCGGCTCGCTCTGCGCCGGGAGCTCGAAGCGCTGCGCGAAGTGGCGTAGAAGACATCAGGGCCACCCGTCTCCGCACCGCGTCCCCCACAGGTCCGCTGTTCGGCTCCGGATGGCCCTTTCCAAACCGCTACCCGGCAGTGGCCTGGCGAAACTCCGGCACCGGCACATCGGGCGTTCGGACTATCCCCAGCGCGCCGACCGCGAAGTGCAGGCCGGGGGCGAAGTGGGCAGGCCTTCCGTCGCCCTCGGGCGAGTACTGCTCGCGCTGGTCGAGCAGCTCGAGAACCCAGCGGCAGACAGGGGTTTGCGGGGCGTCGTCGCCCACGTCGCAGGCCAGCCGGACAAGCGCCAGCGTCTCGGTCGGCTCGACGCCCTGGAACATCTGGCCGAGCGCGCTCATGAGGAACGAGTAGACGCGATCGAGGAGCGGGTCACGCGACAGCCCGTCGGCGCCGGGTGCCGGCCCGAGGTCGAGCGGCTCCTCGCCGTTCACCAGGCGAAGTGCCTGGCCGCCCAGCACGCCGCGAGTCTGCTCCGCGTCCAGCCCGACCTGGAGCCCGTTGCGCGCGGCCATTACGGTGGCCCACGTCGGCGACCCGTAGGGCGCGTCGCTCGCCATCAGGATCTGGCCGGGCGCCACTAGCGCGAACAGCGCCTGCACGTCGCTCGGGGACCACCAGGAGGTGTCGAAGAAGAGGTTGGGATGGTCGGGCGCCTCGCGCCAAATCCAGGCTAGGTCGGAGATGCCGGCGTGCGCGAGGATCAGGCGCATCCCGGGGTGCCGACCGGTGGCCTCGACCGAGTGACGCCCGAGCGCAGGGATCCCGCGGCCGGCATGTACGAGCACCGGCAGGCGCCGCTCGTTCGCCAGCGCGAACACGGGTTGTAGCGCCGGGTGGTCGAGAGTGAACTGCTCCGCGCGCGGATGCAGCTTGATCCCGCGGGCGCCGCGACCGAGCGCTCGCTCGGCCTCGGAGAGCGGGTCGTCGTGCGGGTCGAGCCGGGCGAAGGCGAACAGGCGGCCGTGGCTCCGCTCGGCCTCGTCGATGACCATGTCATTGGCCGCGGAGTACCCGGAGGGCTCGTGCATCGGGAAGACGAACGCTCGGGCGTCGATTTGCTCGAGCGACCCGACCAGCTCCTCGCTGCTGCACGAGTAGCCGTCGGGATCGTTCGACCCGATGTGGGTGTGGGCATCGAGCGGCTCGATGCCCGGCACCTCGTCCCGCAGGCGGTCGAGCCACGGGAGCATGCCCGAATCCGGAATCACGTCGGGTGAGACTACTCAGCTGGTTTCGAGCAGGAAGTGGTCCGCCTCGTCGTCCTCGCGGACGAGCGAGAGCTTGCCCACGATCGGCACGAGGAGGCCCTGCGCGTGTACATAGCCGGTGTTGATCTCGGCGGACTCGGCACGACCCTCGAGCAGGTCCTTCATCTGCTGGCGGTGCTTGTCGAGGTTGGCGCGGTCCATCACGGGCGGCCAGACGGCCTGCTGGAACTCCGCCTCGGTGTAGCCGATGAGGTCTGAGAAGGCCTGGTTCAACAGGCGGAAGCGCCCATCGACGCCGATGGTGGCCATCGGCGTCTTCACGTCGTCGAACCCCGGGAGCTCTTCGCGCTTGGGAATGTCGTCCTCGCGGTTCGCGAACAGTGGTCGGTGCTTGTCGGCGCCAGCGGGTGGCGCTACCGCCGGCGCTGCGGCCGGCGCGGGGCCACCCCTCTGAGCGCTCTCCTCGGCGCTGACCGCTCCGAGTCGGGGCGCCTCCGGCGTCGCGTCGTCGGCGTGCGGTTCGTAGCGGCTGATAACCCGGCGCTCCTCCGGACGCTCGAGCCTGGACGCCCCGGCTTCGTCGGCGGCCTGGCGAGCCACGCCGGCCGCCTTCTCGGCGGCGGAAGCTGCATCGCGGGCGCGCTCGGCCTCGCGCTCTGCAGCGGCGGCCGCTTCGGTGAGCCGGCGGGCCGCCTCCTCCACGGCACCGGCCTGCTCCCCTGCGCGTGAGGCATGACGATCGGCATTGCCCGCCGCCTCGTTGGCTTTGCTCACATGGCGCTCGGCGGCGGTCACGGCGGCGGTCGCGCGGTCGGCCTGCTGCTCCACGGCCCCGGCGCGGTTCTCGGCACGCGCAAGCTTCGTCTCGACCTCGGCGGCCACGTCGGCGCTGCGCTGTAGCGCACCCTGCACATGCACTGCGCTGGCCTCCACGCGCTCGGCGTTGCGCTCCATGGCCCCGGCGGTCTCCTCGGCGCGCTCGATGTTGCGCTCCACTGCGGCAGCTGCCTCCCCGGCGCGCGCGATGTCCTGCTCGATGCGCACGGCCAGCTCGTCGCCTCGGGCGATCGCCTCCTCGGCGCGGTCGGCGGCCTGCTCGGCGCGCTCGGCCGTGGCCCGCTGTCCGGCGGCGGCGTCGAGCACCTTGTCGACCTCGCCGCGGACTCCGCCTGCAACCTGTTCGGCGCGAGCCGCGTGCGCCTCGACGGCGCTCACCGCGCTCTCGGCGCGGCTGGCGTGGGCCTGGGCGGCGGACACGGCCTCTCCGGCGCGGCTCGCGTGCGCCTCCACCGCTCCCACGATCTCGCGTGCGTGGCTGGCGTGGGTCTCGACGGCCGCAAGGGTCTCCCCGGCCTGCTCGGCGCGAGCGTTCACTGCCTCAGCGGTCTGGCGTGCGCTGGTGAGCTCGCCCTCGATCCCGGCGAGCGTCTCCTCCACGCGTTCGGCGCGCTCTTCCACGGCTGTAATGGTCTCGGCGGCGCGCACGGCCTGGGCCTCGGCCGCGCTCGCGGCCTCCTCCGCGCGGCTGGCGCGGGCCTCGGCCTCACCCGAGGCATCCGATGCCCGGGTGGAATGGGTGCGGGCAGCGTCGGCGGCCTGCTCGGCGCGGGCGGCGAGCCGCTCCACGGCCGCGACGGCGTCCGGAGAGAGCTGCGCGTCCGAGCTGTCCCCGGTCGCTGCGGTGGCTCCTCCCGCGTTGCGCAGCTCGGCAAGCTCCTGGCGCAACTCGCCGACGAGAGCGCGGGCCTCGTCGGCGCGCTGCTGCTCGTCCCCGATTGCGCGCTCGAGAGCCTCAAGCTTGGCGTGCGTGTCCGCAAGGCCGCCCGATAGAACGCGGTGCTCCTCGATGCGCTCGCCCGTGAGCGACTCAACCTTCGCGCGCACGGTCTCGAGCTCGGCGCGCAGGCGCTCCTGCTGCTCGGCCTGGGCTCCCGCCGCGGCCAGCTCGGTCGCCAGGCGCTCGTCGCGCTCGGCGGCCTCGCGCAGCTTCTCGTCGCGCTCGGCGACGGCCTCGGCAAGCGCGGTCGCGAGCTGCTCGACCCGGGCCTGGGTCTGCTCGAGCGCGCCGCGGAGGGCAGGCGCCCCGGCGGCCCCGGCCAGCGACTGCTCGAGCTGCTCCAGCCTTGCGTGCGCGGCTGAGAGCTGCTCCCGCAGCTCCGCCGGCGGCTCGCCTGGCTCGGCGCCCTCGAGCGCGGCCATCCGGCTGCGCAGCTCGTCAAGTTCGTCCTTCAGTCCTGCATCGCCGCCGCGCGCCAGCTCGCGTGCGAGCGCCTCCACGCGTTCGCGCATGTCCGCGACGTCCGTCCGCAGCGCCTCGTCGTCGGCGCGCTCGCCGGCGTCAGCGAGTGTCGCCTCCAGCTGCTCGACCCGCGCGCGGGTGTCGCGCAGATCGGACTCGAGCCGGCGGCGCTCGTCGCCCGCGCCGCGCTCCTTGTCGAACTCGACCTCGAGCGCCTCGACCTTCTCGCGCGTGGCCCGCAGCTCGGACACCGTGGCGCGCGTCTCCTCGAGCTGCTCGCTCAGGCGCTCCTGGGCCTGCGGCGTGCCGGCGAACTCGCGCTCGAGCCGCTCCACGAGCTCGCGTGTCTCATCGACGGCGCCGCGCGTGCGCTCGCGCTCCTCGAGGGCCTGGTCGGCCTGCGCCCGCATCTCGTCGAGCACGCGCCGGGTGTCGGCCAGCTCCGTGCCGAGCTCGACGATGCGCTCGGATGCCTTCGCCATCTCTCCGCGGGCGGCCTCGGCCTCCGCGCGCGCCTCCCCGAGCTCCGCAGTCGTGCCCTCCAGGGCGCGCTCCAGCTCGTCCGAGTGGCCGATTGCGGCCTCCACGGCATCTGCGATCTGGCCCGCCGCGGCGGCGGTGGCGGCGCTGTTGGATGCGTCCTGCTCGTCCTCAGTCGACACCGGAGCGGGGGGCTCGATCAACGGCTTGAACGCCACGATGGTGCCGGCCGCGAGGTCCTCGTCCTCGAGCTGTGCCTGGCCGCGCATGGCGCCGTTCACCCAGTCGACAACAGTCTTGTGGCTGCGCTGAAGCTGCCTCAGCGCGTTGCCGCGCGGGGCGGCGATCTCGAGCGCCTCGAGGAAGCCGTTGAACTCGAGGCTCTGGCTCATCCCGACCGGGACGAACGTGAGCGTCAGCTCGAGCTCTGTTCCATCCTTGCGCCGGGCGACGGTCGTGACCACGCCTCCGTACTCGGGGAGCTCGCCGGCGATGGCGAGCGTCTCTACGAGCGGGCGGCCGAGCATGCGCGCGGAGGGCCATCCGAACAGCTCCTCCGCGGGGCGGCTCCAGCGCGTGACCGCGCCGTCGCGGTCCGTAAGAACGAAGCGGGCATCCACGAGCTGACGCAGCAGCTCCTCAACAGCCTCCGCCTGGGCGGTCGCGGGACTCGACTCTGGCTCGGACACCTACCACCCTCTGTCGGCGGGAAGGCGGGCCAACACAAGCCCTGAACGGACACCTGTGGGCTATTCGTCTAGGCGAATTCCGTGTTCCAGCACGCCCTTTACCCCTGCATCCAGGGCATTCAGGCGATAGAGCGCGAGCGCCTCCGCGGACCGAAAGCGACGCCCCGGCAACGGGTCGGGACCGTGGTGGGCGAGGATGCAGTGCGAGAGCGCGTGCAGCTTCGCCTCCGGGAAGGCCTCGAGCCGGCCCGCGCGCTCGGTCACGAGCTGCTGGCCGAGCGTCAGATGGCCCACCAGTGAGCCGGCCTCGCTGAACGCGATCTCCGCGCCCAGATCGAACTCGCGCGTCTTGCCGACGTCGTGCAGGATGGCCGCGCAGAGGAGCAGGTCGGAGTTGAGCCGGGGGTGCAGCGCACAGGTCTCGTACGCGAGCGTCCCGACCGCCACGGTGTGCTCGATCAGCCCGCCGAGGTAGGCGTGGTGGCCCGCGCGCGTGCAGGGGGCGCGCCGGAAGTCGGCGCGGAACGCGTCGTCGCCGAGGAACGAGTCGAGCAGCCGCCGAAGGTCCGCGTCGTACACCTCGCGCGAGAGGTGCTCGAGGAAGCCGTCCAGCTCCTCCATGTCGCGGTACGCCACCGGAAGGAACTCGGCGGGGTCGCTCGCCTCCTCCCGGGCGCGCTTGATCGTCTTGAGCGCCACCTGGAGCTCGTCGCGGAAGCGCTCCACCCGCCCGCTCACGGTCACGAGGTCGCCGCGCTCGAACTGCCCCGCGAGGAAGTCCGCGTCGCGAAACGCGCGGCCCGGGATGGCGCCCGTGCGGTCGCGCAGTTCGACCGCCAGGTAGGGCGCTCCGTTCTTGGCCGTCAGGCGGTCCTTGCGCGTGCAGGCGAACACGCCCTCGACCTCGCCGCCCGCTCTGAGCTCAGCGATCGTCACGGCTTCAATCGTGATCGCAGGATCGGACGTCGGGTACGGTGAGGTTGATGACGGATTTGATCTGGCGAGAGCGTCCCGAGCTGCGCGCGCCCGTGATGGTGTGCGCGTTCAAGGGCTGGAACGACGCCGGCGAGGCGGCGTCGGCCGCGCTCGCGTACATCCGCGGGTCATTCGAATCCCGCGAGATCGCCGACATCGACCCCGAGGAGTTCTACGACTTCACGGCCGTCAGGCCCACGGTCAAGCTGGTCGAGGGCAGCGCGCGCGAGATCGAGTGGCCGGAGAACTCGTTCTCCGTTGCGCCGGTTCCGGGTGCGGAGGGCGATCTCGTGATGCTGGAGGGCGTGGAGCCGTCGCTGCGCTGGCGGCGCTTCACCGAGGAGGTGGTCACGGCGGCCCGCGATCTCGATGTGCGCATGGTGATCACGCTCGGCGCGCTGCTCGCGGACGTGCCGCACAGCCGCCCGGTTGCGATCACCGGGATCACGTCGGACGAGGCGCTGGTCAAGCGGCTCGGCTTCGAGCCGCCGAGCTACGAGGGGCCCACGGGGATCGTGGGCCTGCTTCAGCAGGCGTTCGCGGACTCCGGTATTCCTGCGGTCAGCCTCTGGGCGTCCGTGCCGCACTACGTGGCCGCCGCGCCCAACCCGAAGGTCGCGCTCGCGCTGGTGCGCGCGTTCGAGGGCACCGCCGGCCTTGCCGTGGACGGCGCCGAGCTCGAGAGCGCGGCGGACGACTACGAGCGCCAGGTCACGGCAGCCGTGGCGAGCGACCCGGAGGTCAAGGCGTTCGTGGAGCGCCTCGAGACCGCCCTGGACGAGGAGACCGCGGAGAACCCGCCTGACGAGGGCCAGCTCCCCTCTGCAGACACGATTGCAAGCGATTTCCAGCGTTTTCTGCGCCAGCGCGGGCCCGGAGGCCCTGGACAGGCGTCGTAGTTTGCGGGCCCCGTCAGGCGGGCACAAAGCTCACATGACGATTGGCTCATCGATATTCCTGATCGCAGTTGGCGCGATCCTCAAGTACGCAGTCGACGCGACGGTCTCCGGGCTCGAGATCCAGACCGTCGGCCTGATCCTCATGATCGCCGGCGTGGTCGGCCTCGTGATCGGCCTGTTCCTGCTCACACAGCGCAGGGACCGGGTCGTGGTTGACGACCGCCCGGTGGTGGACGACCGCCCGGTGGTCCGCTAGCTACTTCTCAGCCGCCGGACAGATGATCCGGTAATCGCAGAAGCGGCAGATCTCCGGCGAGGGGGTCGGCTCGAAGCGCTGCTTGAGTATCCCTCCGGCGATCTCGGAGACGGTTGCGCGCACCCTGTCGAGCTCCTCGTCGGAGTGCTCGACCGGCACCTTCTCGCCGGTGAGCACGTAGAAGTAGCTCTGCGCCGAGGTCTCGAGTCCCCAGGACTCGCGGGCACCCATCTGGTAGACGGACAGCTGCACGTCCTCGCGCAGCTCGTCCTCCGTCTTCGCGCGGCCGGTCTTGTAGTCGATCAGCTCGTATGTCCCGTCGGGGTGGCGGTCCACGCGGTCCACGCGGCCGCGCAGCAGGTGGGGCCCGATCCGGAAGGCGAACGAGCGCTCGAACCAGACGGCCTCCGAGTCGGAGTCGCGGTCGCGCTGCCAGTAGCTCTCGAGCGCCGCGACGGCGCGCTGGCGGAACTGCTGCTCGTCGTCCGAGTCGCCGAAGCCCGAGCGGCGCCAGGAGGCCTCGAACAGCTCCATCAGCTGTGAGAGTGAGCCGCCGCCCTGACCGTGGAAGCGCTCCAGCACCTGGTGCACCACGATCCCGAAGCGCTGGTGGATGGTGGGCTCCTGCGGGATCCGGAAGACGCGCGCGAACTTGTACTTGAGCGGGCAGATCCGGTAGGTGTCGATGTCCGAGGCGGACAGCATCAGCCCGCGGCCGCGGCGCGGAATGAACGGGTCGAGCGAGGGCTCGGAGCCGTTCTGGTCGCTCGCGGGCCGCTCGGCTGGGTCGCGCTCGGTGTCGCGCAGCCAGCTGTCGAGCGCGGACTGCTCGAGCATCTCGCGCTGCTCCGGCGTGGCGCACTGGAGGAGAATCTCGTTCACGGCCGGCAGCGCGGCGTCGAGGTCCTGCCCCTCCTTGGCCCGCTCGATCAGTGCGGCCACCTTGATCAGCTCGAGGTATCGGGAGACCGCCTGGTCGACGTCGAGGTAGGTGTCGAGCCGCATCTCGCCGAGGCGCCCGCCCATGCGCGCGACGGTGTCGAGCAGCTCGTCGCGCATGATCCGGAAGGTGGAGTGGAGGCCCTCCGCCGGCCCGAACAGCTCCTCCTCGAAGACCTCTTCCTCCATTCCCGTCGCCGCCATTGCCTCCTCGTAGAACGGTGACGGTCGGGGTGTGGTGCCCGGTGCGCCGGACTCCGCCCAGGCGAGCACGAGGCCCTTGCGGGCGCGCGTCATGGCCAGGTGGAGCAGACGTCGCATCTCGGCCTCGTGCGCCTCGCGGCCGTCGCGCGCGCGCCGACGTCCCTTGAGGAGCTCGATCGGGATGCCGTCCGCCTCGGGGCGGAACGGACCCGGCATGCGGGCGGCCGACAGGCCGAGCACGAAGACGTGGTCGAACTCGAGGCCGCGCGCGGCGCCCATGCTCATCACCTGAATGGCGGGCGCCGTGGGCATGCCGGTGGCCTCCTCCTCGCGCAGCCCAGACTCCGCCACCGCGGCGAGGTAGCGCGTGAAGTCACGCGCCGTGGCGTGAGGCTCGCGGCGCATGTAGGCCGTGGCCAGCTCGGGGAGCTTCGCGATGTTGCGCAGCCGCTCGACCGTGTCCGCGTGCGTGGCGAACACCTGCTGGCGGCGCAGCCCGATGCGCTCGATCAGCCGCAGCACGAAGGCGTCGGGCCGGCGATCCTCGAAGGCGTTCGAGGCCGAGCGGTAGAGGCGCAGGAACGCACGCGCCCGGTCGCGGCCCTCCTCGGAGAGCTGCGGCCCCTCGAGCGCCGCACCCACGGCCGAGGGCATGTCGAGCTTGCGCCGGCGCGCGAGCTGCGTCAGGCGAGCCACGTCAACCGAGCGCAGCTCCACGGGCGGCCTGCTCAGCGCCCGCACCACTGCGCCGGAGTCGTTCGGGTCGGCGAGCGCGCGCAGCCAGGCCAGCACGTCGCGGACCTCGGCTCGCTGGAAGTAGGCGGCCGATCCGCAGACGCGCGCGGGCAGCGCACGCTCCTCAAGGGCGGATGCGATCACGGTGCCCTCGCCCTTCACCGAGCGCACCAGCACGCAGATCTGCTCGGGCGGCACGCCGGAGGCGATCAGCTGCTCTGCGTCCGCGGCCACGGCCTGCGCCTGGGCACGCTCCGAGCGGCAGCGCCAGAAGCGCACGCGGCCGCCGCTCACTCCGGTGAGCTTCCTCCCCGGGGCCACCGCGCCGGCTGCGTCGAGGATGCGGCGGCCCGAACGGCAGTTGCGCTCGAGCTTCACCACCTTCGCCTCCGGCAGCTCCTCGCGGAAGCGGTCGTCGGCGCCCACGAGCGTCACCTGACGGTGCTCGTCGATCAGCAGGCGCAGCAGCATCCCCTGGGCGAAGTTGGTGTCGTCGTACTCGTCCACGAGCACGTGCTGGAAGCGCCCCGCCACGCGCTCGCGCACATGCGGGCGCTCGTGCAGGAGCTGGAAGGCCCGCAGGACGAGGTCGCCGAAGTCGAGCGCGCCGCGCTCCTCCAGCAGGCGGTCGTGGTCCGCGTAGAGGCGGGCGAACTCGAGCTCCCGGGCCGCGCCGGTGCGCGCGGCGTCGCTATCCGCTGCCGCCATCGCCCGCTCGGCGTAGGCGCGGTAGTCCTCGGCCGAGATCATCTCGTCCTTCAGGCGGTCGATGCGCGCGACGAAGCTGGCGAGCAGCGGCGCGGGGATGCCGCGGATCTCGTGCTCGCGAAGCGAGAGGTCGTCGATGCGCTCGAGCAGAAGCGCGAGGCGGTCGGCCGGCGTCACGGGCGACAGGAAGGGATCCACGCCCGCCTCGAGCGCCTCTTCCTGGAGCAGCCGCAGGCAGAAGGAGCGGAACGTCTCCACGTGCAGCTCCTCGTAGGGAGCTTCGAGCTCCGCCTCCAGGCGCTCGCGCATCTCGGCGGCTGCCTGTGCCGAGAACGTGAGCGTGAGGATCCGCTCCGCAGGGACTCCCTGGCCCACCAGCCACACGAAGCGGCTCACCACGGTCTGGGTCTTTCCCGTGCCGGCCCCGGCCGCTACGACGAGCGGGCCGTCGGGATGGGTGACGGCCGCCTCCTGCGCGCGGTTCAGGCCGTCGAGGGCTACAGGCATCGAGGCCTAGGATACGCCGCAGCGTGCCCCTTCCGGACAGCACCGACTGGCTCGGCTTCTGCCGCCGCGCGGCGGGCGCCGCCCGCGACGCTGTTCACGCGTACGCGACCACGGCGGAGCGGGGTGTCGAAACCGGTCGCGGCGAGGGCGGCGACACGGCCTACGTGATCGACCGCGCCGCCGAGGATGCGATCTTCGCGGAGATCGAGGCGCTTGGCGTTCCGCTCATGGCCATCTCGGAGGAGCGGGGCGAACTCGATATCGGTGAAGGGGGCGAGGTGCGAGTCGTCGTGGATCCCGTCGACGGCTCCCTCAACGCCAAGCGCGGGCTGCCCTTCGCTTGCGTCTCGATCGCGATCGCCTCGGGGCCGCGCATGGCCGACGTCGAGCTGGGCTGGGTTGCGGAGCTCGACCCGCGTCTCTCGTCCAGCGACGAACCACGGCCAGGGCGCGACTGGTGGGCGGTGAAGGGGGAGGGTGCCTTCCGCGACGGCGAGCCGTTGCCGCCGCTTCGCCCGGGGCCGCTCGAGGTGCTCGGGCTCGAGACCGCACGGCCCGAGCTCGTGGCGGCGGCGGCGTCCGCGATCGAGTCGGTGGGCGCGCGCCGCATCCGAGCGCTCGGCTCGGTGGCGATGACGCTCTGCCTGGTCGCGGCAGGCCAGCTCGACGGGATGCTCAGCCTGCGCCCGATCCGCTCCGTCGACGCCGCCGCGGCACAGCTGCTCGTGAAGGAGGCCGGCGGAGCGGTGGCATTCCCAGCGGCCGACGAGCTCTCGCTGGAGATGCGCTCCCCGGTGCTGGCGGCGCGGGACCCCGATCTGCTCGAACGATTGCGGTCCACCTTCGGCGGCTGAGGCTCCGGGCTCTGAGGGAGAAGGGTGTGGCGCTTTTCGTTTCCATCTCGCAACAGAAAGCGCCAGACACTCGTCATGCAGCCGACTCGAACTGCTCGAACCGAATCCCGAGGCGGTCCGGGTCCGGGTGCTCGACTGCGAGTCGCGGTTTCTGGATTGCAGACCCGTGGAAGCCCTGGAGCCCTTCGCGCAACATGGGTCCGTCGTGCTCGTCTCGGAGCCGACGAGCGATGTGGACCACGCCGGTCGGATCGATGCCGAGGAGGTTGCGGTCATAAGCAAGGTGATGGATTGCACACAGGGCGAGTCCGTTCACGACGCTCGCAATGCCTTCCGGGGAGGGGTCGGCAACTATGTGGGCTGCCTGCACGAGCTCGCGTTGTCTTAGTGAGCACACCGTGCAGCGCTGGCGGTAGGCCCGGAGCACCTCCTGGCGGAAGCGCTGCTGGTGCAGCCGGATTCGCACCTCACGCAGGGCGTACTTGCGCATGTCGAGTGTCGATACCGGACCTCCGGGCTGTGTATCGATCCCCTGCAGTCCGGTCTCCAGCAAGACCATCCGCGAGGCGGAGTCGTTCACCCTCACGAATACTGGTGCGATCACGACGTACTGACCCGGCGCCACTCCCTTGAAGTAGATGAGTGGACTCTGGAGCTCGTGCGCAGCTTCCAGGGCGCGGTTGTCCGGTTGGTCAACCGCGCCGGAGCGGTAGTGGTAAAGGATCGCCCCGCCGTCGAGGTCGATCTCGTCCTCGTAAGGGCGGGTCTTGCCAGGCTTGTCCGCCGCCGTCATGAGGGTCAACGCCGCCGGACTTTGCATCGCCTTGGGCCGGTGGATGCCCTTGTAGAAAGACCCGAAGCTGATTCGGTTGCCCCGAAACTCGAATCCCTGCCGGAGAGCTGGCAGAGGAACGAGGCCGTCGTACGCTGCGCCGAGCTCCTGCGCCCTCGTGATGGCCGCCTGTCGAAGCGCCAGATCGGGGTCGACCGGCATCGCGACGGAGCATCGCGCAGATGCTTTGCCGCGCGCAAGAGCTCAGGCGGTCGACGTAACCGCCGGGATTGACGCCGCCGGGCAGCGGGCATGGGGTTCCTCCATGGCCCGTCTCAAGAAAGTCGACTGCTCCGGCCCCGGCATCCGTCGCCGCCGCCGCGGCAAGGGCTTCGAGTACCTCGACGACGACGGTCGGCGGGTGACCGAGCCGACCGTGGTCGAGCGGATCCGTGAGCTCGCGATTCCGCCCGCGTGGGAGGAGGTCTGGATCTGCCCGTATCCGATGGGCCACATCCAGGCCACCGGCACGGATGCCGCCGGGCGCAAGCAGTACCGCTACCACGACAAGTGGCGCGAGCGGCGCGACGCGGAGAAGTTCGAGGAGATGATCGACTTCGCGCGGGCGCTCCCGCGGCTGCGCGAGCGGGTCGGCAAGGACATCACGCGCAGGGACATGCCGCGCGAGAAGGTCCTCGCGTGCGCCATGCGGCTGCTCGACCGGGGCTTCTTCCGGATCGGCTCGGAGAACTACGCGGAGGAGAACGACACCTACGGCATCGCCACGATGGGCAAGCGGCACGTGAAGGTGTCGGGCGACCAGGTGACGTTCGACTACGAGGCCAAGGGCGGCCAGCGGCGCGTCCAGTCGATCGGTGACCCCCAGGTGGCGAAGATCGTGCGCCTGCTGAAGAAGCGCCGCGGCGGCGGCGAGGAGCTGCTCGCCTACAAGGTCGGGCGACGGTGGATGGACGTGAAGTCCGCGGACGTCAACGAGTATCTGAAGGAGGCCACAGGCGGCGACTTCAGCGCGAAGGACTTCCGCACCTGGAGCGGCACGGTGCTCGCCGCGGTGGCACTGGCGGTGGCGGGCATGGCGTCGACCTCGAAGTCGTCACGCACTCGTGCGAAGAGCCGCGCCGTGAAGGAGGTCTCCCGCTACCTCGGCAACACGCCGGCGGTCTGCCGGGCGTCGTACATCGACCCGCGCGTGTTCGATCGCTTCGACGGGGGGCTCACGATCGGTGGTGCGCTCCCGGAGCTGATGGAGGACACGGCGCCGTGGCCCGACGTTCAGCGTGTCGAGGAGGCCGTGCTCGACCTGATCGCGGACAACCGCGAGTCGCACCTGATCGAAGAGGGAGTCGAGCTGGCCGAGGTGGCCTAGGAGCGGCGGCCGAAGTCCGTCGTGTAGGTGCCGCCGGCGCCGCGGCCCACCGGCGTGCCCGGTGCGACCCCGATGCCGATCGAGCGGAATGACGAGCTGAGGATGTTGGCGCGGTGCGGCGGGCTGTTCATCCAGGCCCTGCCGATCGAACGCGGACTCGAGCGGCGACCCGAGCCATACGCGATGTTCTCGCCCACGGCCCAGCTGCGGGCACCCGAGAGGTAGCCCGTGCTGCGGATGCGGTCGACGAAGCTCGCGCCGCTCGGCGAGGTGTGGGAGAAGAAGTTTCGGCGGGCCATCGCACGTGAGTGCCGCTGGGCGGCTAGCGAGAGCCTGTAGTTCAGCCGCAGCGGGCGCAGGCGGTGGCGCGCCCGCTCGACGTTGAGCACGCAGAGGGTGGCGCGGACGAGGGCGCGCTTGCTCGTCGTCGAGGCGGAGGCGTTCGCAGCGGTGCACGCTCCGGCTGCGGAGGCGCTCGGCACGCTGAAGAGGAGACCGGCAATGGCAACCGCGATGGGCGCCGCAAACTTGGAAAGACTCATGCCCTACTTGATTCGGTCGCACGCGCGAGACCTTTAAGAGGTCGGAGAGCGGCCCTGGACGTGTGTTCGAACCCGTTTTGGGGACAGCTCCACGGGTAGGGTCGCCGGATGCCACCCGCAGCCATCCTCGATGTCGACGGCACGCTCGTCGACACCAACTACCACCATGCCATCGCCTGGTACCGGGCCTTCCGCCAGAACGAGGTGGTGCTGCCGATCTGGCGCATCCACAGGCACATCGGAATGGGCGGCGACCAGCTCGTCGAGGCGCTCGGAGGCGAGCAGCTCGAGAGCGAGAAGGGCGACGACATCCGCGCGGCCGAGAGCGTGCTCTACACCGAGCTGATCGGCGAGGTCGAGCCGCTCGCGGGCGCGCGCGAGCTGATCGAGGACCTGAAGCGGCGAGGCCACGCGGTGGTGCTGGCCAGCTCGGCGAAGGAGCACGACGTGGACCACTACCTGGAGCTGCTCGATGCTCGCGAGCTCGCCGACGATTGGACCACCTCCGACGACGTGGAGGCCACGAAGCCAGAGCCCGACCTCGTGGTCGCTGCGGTGGAGAAGGCCGGCGGCGGCGAGGCCGTGATGGTCGGCGACTCGACCTGGGACTGCGAGGCCGCAAAGCGGGCCGGCCTCGACACGATCGCCGTGCTCACGGGCGGCTTCTCGGAGGCGGAGCTGCTCGAGGCCGGCGCGCTCGTCGTCTACTCGTCGATCGAGGAACTGCGCGACTCGCTCGAAGCGACCCCGCTTGCGGCAAGCTAGGGGCATGGCCGACAGGCTCGGCAAGTACGAGGCGAAGCGCGACTTCGAGAAGACACCTGAGCCACAGGGGCGCTCGCGCGGGGCGCCCGGCGAGGCGCGCTTCGTGGTCCAGGAGCACCACGCGCGGCGCCTCCACTGGGACCTGCGCCTCGAGCGCGACGGCACATTGGCGTCGTGGGCGCTGCCGCGCGGCGTGCCCGAGCACCCGGATGAGAACCGCCTCGCCGTGCGCACCGAGGACCACCCACTCGAGTACCTGGAGTTCGAGGGTGAGATCCCGAAGGGCGAGTACGGGGCGGGCACGATGCTCGTCTGGGATCGGGGCACCTACGAGGCCGAGAAGTTCCGCGACGACGAGGTGATCGCCACCTTCCACGGCGAGCGCCTGCACGGGCGCTACGCCCTGTTCAGGACGCGCGAGAGCGACTGGATGATCCACCGCATGGATCCGCCGGCGGACCCGTCGTACGAGCCGTTTCCCGACCGCATCAAGCCGATGATGGCTCGCAGCGGAAAGCTGCCGCCGCGCGAGGAGCAGTTCGGGTTCGAGGTCAAGTGGGACGGGATCCGGGCGGTGGCGTTCTACGACCACGGTCACATCGAGCTCCAGGGCCGCAACCTCAGGGACTTCACGCCGCGCTACCCGGAGGTTCGCGAGCTGGCCCGCTCGCTCGGCTCGCGGAGGGTGGTGCTCGACGGCGAGATCGTGGCGTTCGACGACGAGGGACGCCCGAGCTTCGAGCGCCTCCAGGCGCGCATGCACCTGGCCTCCGACTCAGCGGTCCGGCGGCGCATGCGTGACATCCCGGCCACCTACGTGATCTTCGACCTGCTCTACCTCGACGGCCACGCCACGATGGCGCTGTCGTATGAGGAGCGGCGTAGCCTGCTCGAGCGACTCGACCTGGAGGGGCCGGCGTGGCGCACGCCCGCCTACCACCGTGGCGAGGGGAGCGCCCTGCTCGAGGCCACCAAGCAGCACGGCATCGAGGGCGTGGTGGCGAAGAAGCTCGACGGCCCCTACCAGCCGGGCGTGCGCGCCTCGCACTGGATCAAGGTGAAGAACGTCCACACGCAGGACGTGGTGATCGGCGGCTGGACTCCCGGCGAGGGCGGGCGCTCGGCGAGCCTGGGCTCGCTGGCAGTGGGGGTGATGGACGGCGATCGGCTCGTCTACTGCGGGAAGGTCGGAACCGGCTTCACGGAGCAGTCGCTCGCGCTCCTCAAGCGCGAGCTCGAGCCGCTGCGCAGCGAGACCAGTCCGTTCAGCGGCCGCCAGCCGCCCAAGGCCACGATCTTCGTGGAGCCGAGGCTGGTTGCGCACGTCGAGTTCCGCGAGTGGACGAAGAGCGGCACGCTCCGCGCGCCCTCCTTCAAGGGCCTGCGCGCCGACATATCGCCGCAGGAATGCGTGCGTGAGGAAGGTTAAGTGCGTCTCGGTGGGTAAGTTTGTGGCATGCCACGCGCAATTTGGAGCGGTGCGATCAGCTTCGGACTGGTCAACATCCCCGTCAAGCTCTACAGCGCGGTCTCGAAGAAGACCGTCAGGTTCCACCAGATCGACGCCGAGTCGGGCCAGCGCATCCGCCAGCAGCGGGTGAACCCGGGCTCAGGCGAGGAGGTCCCCTACGAGCAGATCGTCAAGGGCTACGAGATCAGCCCGGATCGCTACGTGACGATCACGCCCGAGGAGCTCGAGTCACTCGAGCCGCAGAAGACGCGCACGATCGACATCGAGGAGTTCGTGGATCTCGAGCAGATCGACCCGATCTACTACGACCACCCGTACTACCTCGCCCCCGACAAGGGAGCGGCCAAGGCCTACAAGCTGCTGCTCGACGCGATGGAGGAGGCCGACAAGGTGGCCATCGCGCGCGTCGTCATCCGTTCGAAGGAGAACCTCGTGGCGCTGCGCTCCTACAGGGGCGCGATCACGGTGGAGACGATGCTGTTCCCCGACGAGGTGATCCAGCCGGACTCGATCGAGGAGCTCTCAGCCGTCGACGGCGACGTGAAGACCACGAAGCGCGAGCTCGACATGGCGAAGCAGCTGATCGAGTCGCTATCGGGCGACTTCGATCCGAGCGGGTACCGCGACGAGTACCGCGAGCGCGTGCTCGACCTGATCGAGCGCAAGGCCGCGGGCGAGACGATCACCATCGAGGAGCCGACCGCCGAGAAGAAGGAGGTCCCCGACCTGATGGCAGCGCTCGAGGCCTCGATCTCGGCCTCGAAGGCCCCGCCGAAGAAGAAGGCGGCCTCGGGCAACGGCGGATCGAAATCGAAGCCCAAGAAGAAGACCGCAGCGAAGAAGTAGGTGTCCTCGCGCGTCGAGGTTGAAGTCGACGGGCGCCGGCTCTCCCTGTCCAATCTGGACAAGGTCATGTACCCGGACACCGGGTTCACCAAGGGCCAGGTCATCGACTACTACACGCGCGTGGCGCCGGTGCTGCTGCCGCACCTGCGCGACCGCCCGTTGACGTTGAAGCGCTATCCGAACGGCGTCGAGGGCGGGCACTTCTACGAGAAGCAGTGCCCCTCGCACCGGCCAGAGTGGGTGCGGAGCGAGCCGGTGGAGCTGAGCAGCAAGACGATCCAGTTCTGCGTCTGCGACGACCTGCCCACGATCGTCTGGCTCGCCAACCTCGCGGACCTCGAGCTGCACCCCTCGCTCTCGAAGGTGCCCGAGGTGGAGCGCCCGACGTTGATGGCGTTCGACCTCGACCCCGGCCCGCCCGCGGGCATCCCCGAGTGCTGCGAGGTCGCGCTGATCCTGCGTGACGCGCTCAGCCGCATCGGGCTCGAGTCGTTCGCCAAGACATCCGGTTCGAAGGGCATCCAGGTGTACGTGCCGCTGAACGTCGAGGACGTGGACTACGACCACGGGACCAAGCGCCTCTCGCAGGCGCTGGCGCGGCACCTCGAGGCGGAGCATCCGAAGCTGATCGTCTCGACCCAGAAGAAGGAGCGTCGCAAGGGCAAGGTGCTGATCGACTGGAGCCAGAACGACGAGCACAAGACCACCGTGTCGGTCTACTCGCTGCGCGCGCGCGAGCGGCCCACCGTCTCCACCCCGGTCGGCTGGGACGAGGTCGAGGCAGGCGATCCGGACGCGCTCGTGTTCGAGGCCGCTGACGTGCTCGAACGCGTGAAGGAGCGCGGTGACCTGTTCGCGCCCGTGGCGGAGCTGGAGCAGAGGTTGCCCGAGCTCTGAGCGAGTACCGTTCGGGTACGAATGGTCGACTGGTCCCTTGCCCAGCAGGTCGCTCGCCTCGCGGCCGGCGGAGGCACCGATGAGCCGGTCCCGTTCGACGCCGTCGCTCTGTGCGCGGAGATGGAGGGACCGGTGGCGGGGTACACGCGCCTCGCGCTCTCCACACCCACTCCGCCAACGGAGCTGGTGAGCCGGGCGGAGTGGGCCTCGGCGAACCTCGATTCGCTGTCGCACATCCTCGACCCCGTGGCCGCTCGCCTGGACGACCGTCTCGCGTTTGCGGGGCCGCTGGCCGGCGCCCTTCGGATCGGCGCCTCGGCCACCGTCGCCGCCGAGGCCGGCCTCGTGATGGGCTACATGTCCTCGCGGGTGCTCGGGCAGTACGACGTGTCGCTGCTGGGTGGCGACACCGAGCCGCGTCTCCTGTTCGTCGGCCAGAACCTGGTGGGCGCGGTGCGCGACCTCGAGGTGGACGCGGACTCGTTCGGCCGCTGGATCTGCGCGCACGAGCTCACGCACGTGTTCCAGTTCCAGGGCGTGCCCTGGCTGCGCGAGCACATGAGCGGGCTGCTGCGGCGCTACGTCTCCACCTTGGAGGTCCGTATCCAGAGTGGCTCGGCGGGCGGGTTGCCGTCGCTGCCGGACCCGGGTCGTCTGGTCGAGGCATTCCGGGAGGGTGGGCTCGCTGCGCTGGTGCAGAACCCCGAACAGCGGGCATTGATGGATGAGATTCAGGCGACCATGTCTGTGATCGAGGGGTACTCCGAGCACGTGATGGACGCGATCGCCGCCGAGGTGATCCCGGACCACGAGCAGCTGCGCGCCGCGATGGACCGCCGCCGCCGCAGCCGCTCCGCGCCGCAGCGGATCATCGAGCGCCTGCTGGGCTTCGACGTGAAGCTGCGCCAGTACGAGCAGGGCAAGCAGTTCGCCGACGCCGTGGTGGAGCTGGCCGGCATCGAGGGGCTCAACCGCGTGTGGTCGTCCCCCGAAGCGCTCCCCACTTCAGACGAACTGCAGCACCCAGGGCAGTGGCTCGAACGCACCGCGCCCGCCGCCAGCGCCGCCTAAGCCCTCTAGTGGCAATTGCCGCATGTAACAACCTGCCGTAGGAGGTTTACGTACATGTGTTCGTAGGTATACTCCTATGGAAGTTAAATCTAATAAGGTCCCCCCGAAGGAAGCCGTCCAGATCGAAGGACGGGAAGGAGAGTCAACACAATGGCTACCCAGACGCAGACTCAGCGCAAGGCCACTGCCCAGAAGGCTGCTGCCACGCGCCGTCGTAATGCTGCTAACCGCAGTCGTTCGGCCAAGAAGGCTGCCGAGACGCGCGCCCAGGCGGAGCTGAACACCCTCAAGGTTGTCCAGCTCCAGGCCGAGCGTGCCGCGCTCGTGCCGGTTGGTGCCGCGCTCACCGCGCGTGACGCCGTGGTCGAAGCAGTCAAGCCCTACGTCGCCGGTCGCGAGAGCGCCGAGAAGGAGCTCGAGAAGGTCGGCAAGCGCGTGCAGGTCAACCTGAAGCGCTTCGAGCGCCGTGGCACGACCGCTCGCAACCGCGCCGTGCGCGAGGTCAAGCGCACCCGGACCCGCGTGGAGCGCGAGCTGCGCCAGCGTCGCAACAAGGCCGTGCGCACGGTGAAGCAGAACCGTCGCGAGGCCGAGCGCCAGGTCAAGCGCGTTTCGTCGCTCGTCTAACCCCGGCGGCTGAATTTACCCCCGGTCGCCCGGAGAGAGCGGCCGGGGAAGGACTGTCGGCCAAATATTCGCCGACAGTGTGCAGTATCTCTCCTCCCTCACCAGCGCCGTCCCCTTGGGGGCGGCGTTGGTTCTTTCGGGACCCGCTTTGCTTAACTGGACCCCGGATGCCTACGCGTGAACTTATCGAAGACGCGCTCCGGGGGGTAATTGACCCCGAGCTGCGCAAGGACATCGTGACCCTGGGGATGGTGCGCTCGATCGAGCAGCCGGAGGAGGGCACGGTGAACGTGATCGTGTCGCTGACCACCGCGGGCTGTCCGATCCGCAACCACTTCCAGACGGCCGTCGTCGAGAAGGTCCAGGCGCTCGGCGTCGCGCACGTGAACGTGGGCTTCGACGTTCTGTCCGACTCCGAGAAGCAGACGCTGGCGCAGCGCCTGGGTCGCACCGGCGGCCTGCCGCAGGGCGCGCTGGCCGCCGTCAAGAACGTGATCTGCATCGGCTCGGGCAAGGGCGGCGTGGGCAAGTCCACCGTGACCACCAACCTCGCGGCCGCCCTCCAGGCCGAGGGCAAGAGCGCCGCAGCCCTAGACGCTGACGTGTGGGGCTACTCGATCCCGCGCATGCTCGGCGTGCACGGCCGCCCGAAGGTCTCCGCCGACCGCAAGATCCTCCCGCTCGAGGGCCCAGCGGGCGTGAAGGCGATTTCGATCGAGTTCTTCCTGAACGAGCGCGACCAGGCCATCACGTGGCGCGGGCCGATGCTCCACAAGGCGATCCGCCAGTTCCTGGAGGATGTGGACTGGGGTGAGCTCGACTACCTGCTGATCGACCTGCCGCCGGGCACCGGCGACGTCTCGATGACGCTCGCCCAGCTGCTGCCCCAGGCGAAGTTCGTGATCGTGACGACGCCGCAGCCGGCCGCCCAGAAGGTCGCCGCCAGGGCCGCCGAGACGGCGCTCCGCTTCGATCTCGAGATCGCCGGAGTGATCGAGAACATGTCCGGGTTCACGACCCCCACCGGCGAGCGCTTCACGATCTTCGGCGAGGGCGGCGGACAGCTGCTCGCGGACGAGCTGGACGTGCCGCTGCTCGGCAAGATCCCGCTCCAGGAGGAGCTCCGGATCTGCGCCGACGAGGGCACGCCGCTCGTGCTCGAGGATCCCAACGCTCCGGCCGCGCAGGCGCTCTACCACGCCGCGCGCGGCATCATCGCGGCAACGCCGCAGGAACTTGGAGTGCTTCAGGAGCCCTCAGGCCCGCCGATGCCGGAGATCACCGGCACGGCGCTCCCGATGGCAAGCAGCTAGGCCGTCTGCTTGAAGTAGTCGGCGTTGATCTGGATGTAGGGCTGCCACTCGTCCGGCAGCTGATCCTCCGCGAAGCAGGCGTCCACGGGACAGGCCTCGACGCAGGCGTCGCAGTCGATGCACTCCTCCGGGTCGATGTAGAGCTGCGTGACCTGGTCGTAGTCAGGCTCGTCGGGCGTCGGATGGATGCAGTCGACGGGACAGACCTCCACGCAGGAGTTGTCCTTGGTGTCGATGCAGGGTTCGGCGATGACGTAGGCCATGGTCTCCTTCTGTGTCCACAAAGCGCCTGGGCGCGAGGGACGCGAATTGTATCGGTGGCCCGGTGCTGCCGATGTAGGTGGTGATGGACAGGATCAGCGCCTGGCTGTGCCCCACCGAGCAGCACCGCGTCCGCGCACGCGAGGCGGGTGAGCGCGTGCGCAAAGCGCGCACGCTGGCCGCCGCCGCGTGCGGAATCGCCGTCTTCGCGGTCATGCCCCTCCAGGGCTGGTGGATCCTCCCGCTGCTTGCGGCTACGGCCCTGATTCTCGGCACCTTTGAGATGCGACTGCGGAGGAGCGAGCGACCGGAGCTGGTGGCCGCACAAAGCATGCTCGTGGTCCTGGCGCTTACCGCCGTGGGCGCGGCGTTCAGCGGCGGTGCGGACAGTCCGGTACTTCCGTGGCTGGTGCTTCCCGTGACAATCGCGGCGGCTCGTTTCAGGCCGCAGGTGCTCGTGGCCGGCGCCGCCCTCACCGCCACCGTGATGTTCGGCCTCAGCGTTGGCGTGGACACCCAGGCGCTGGTGGACGATCCCACGCGGCTGATTTCGGCGCTGACCCTGCTCGTTGGGCTCACGGCGATCACCAGCGCGCTCACGGAGGGCGAGCTCGAGCATCGCGACCGGGCTGTGCTCGACCCGCTCACCGGCCTTCTGAACCGCTCATCGCTCCAGTCGCGCGCCGTGGAGATCGAGCAGCAGGCACGCCTCACCGGCGGGCCGGTTTCGCTCGTACTACTCGACCTGGACCGCTTCAAGCGCGTGAACGACACGCACGGACACGAGCGCGGCGACGCCGTGCTGCGCGACGTGGCCTACGAGATCCGCAAGTCCCTGCGCAGCTTCGAGCTGGTCTATCGCATCGGGGGCGAGGAGTTCCTGGTGCTGCTTCCGGGTGTGGCGCTGCCTGAGGCCGTGGCGGTCGCCAAGCGCGTGCGGCACGCGGTGACAGATGCCCGTCCCGGTGATCTCGACGTGACCATCTCGGCGGGAGTGGCCGCCGCCGCAGGCGAGGCAATGCGCTACGCCCAGCTCTTCAGGGACGCCGACCATGCCTTGCTGGAGGCCAAGCGCGGTGGCCGCGACCGCGTGGAGGCGGCCGGCGCGCTGGCGCCCGCCTTCCGAATCGCCGCCAGGACGTAGTCTCCGCCGGGTGCCGGAGCCCCGCAAGCCCGATCCGTTCCTCGACGCCTTCACCGGCCTGGTCACGGCCCGCGCCGTCACGAGTGCCACCATGCTCGGCGTCTTCGATGCTCTTAACGACGCGCCGGCGTCCGCGGACGAGCTCGCGGGGCGGCTCGGCCTGGATGCCCTCGGCGCGGACACGCTGCTCACGACGCTGTCCACCCTCGGCTACGTGGAGGCCGACGGCGAGCGCTTCCGGAATACGGACGTGAGCGAGCGCATGCTCGTGCGCAGCTCCCCGGAGTCGATTGCGACCTTCGTCGGCGACCAGGGCGATCTCCATTGGCAGGTGCTCGACCTGCTTCCGGACGCGCTCCGCACCGGGCAGCCCTATGCGATGCACGAGGAGCGCCGCGACGACGGCGAGCGCTGGCAGGCGTACATCCGCGGGCTGTTCGAGATCTCGCGGCCCGAGCACGAGGCGAACGCGGCGCTCGTGCCGGCAGAGGAGCCACGCCTCATGGTGGACGTTGCGGGCGGCCACGGCGGCTTCTCGATGGCGATGTGCGACCGCCACCCGACGCTTGCGGCGACGATCCTCGACCTTCCGCCGAGCGCGGAGGTGGGCCGCAAGATCGTCGCGGAGCAGGACTACGCCGAGCGCATCTCGTTCCGCGAGGGGGACGTGTTCGAGCTCGGCCTGGGCGACGACGACAGCCTCGACGTGGTCTCGGTCTTCAACCTCGCCCACCACCTGCCCGTGGAGCGCAACCGCGAGCTCTGCCGGATGGCGCGCGCGGCGCTGCGGCCGGGCGGCTGCATGGTGATGGGCGACTCCGCCCGGCCGGAGCCCGGCGAGCCGGTCTCGGAGCACGGGGCGATCTCGAGCCTGCTCTTCTACGCCTGGAGCCACAGCCGCAACTTCACACCCTCCGAGATCCGCGGCTGGATGGAGGCGGCGGGGTTCACCGAGGTCGAGGCGCACCGCAACGCCCGCTCGCCCTGGCGCGTGGTGGTGGTGGGCCGGTGATCCTGCTCACGGGTGCCACCGGGACCGTGGGATCGGCTCTGCTGCGCCGGCTCACGGCGGAGGGCCAGCCCGTGCGTGCCCTCGTGCGCGATCCGCGCCGGCTGGGCGACCAGCGCGTGCGCGTGCAGATAGCCCTCGGCGAGCTGGCGGACCCGCCCTCGTTTCGCAACGCCCTCCGCGGCGTCCACACGGTCGTGCACATGGCGGCGTCGATCCGCGACCAGCCCCGCGCGTCGATCGAGGAGCTGAACGCGCTCGCCACCCTGCGGCTGGTGCGGGCCGCCGAACGCGCGGGAGCGGAGCGCTTCCTGTTCTTCACAGCGATGAGCGCCAGCCACCACTCGCGCACGCGCTTCTTTCGCGCGAAGGCGCTGGCTCAGGAGGCGGTGGAGGCCTCACGACTCGACACCACGATCTTCGCGCCCTCGATCGTCTATGCGCCGGGCGACCCGTGGCTGACGCTGCTCGACCGGCTCTCGCGCCTGCCTGCGGTGCCGGTGTCCGGCTCCGGCAGGGCGGTCTACGAGCCGATCTGGGCAGAGGACGTGGCGGGTGCGGTGATGGGCGCGCTCTCGAACGGCGCGTCCGGGGGCTACGACCTGGCCGGTCCCGAGATCCTGTCCTACGACGACATCGTGCGGACCACGCTGCGGGCCAGCGGGCGTAGGCGGCGCCTGCTGCACGTGCCGCTGCCGGTCGTGCGGGCGTCGCTCAGAGGGCTCCGCCGGGTGGGCGGACCGAAGGTCTTCGCCACGTGGGAGGAGGCGGAGCTGATGGAGGAGCCGATGGTGTCAGAACGAGGAACGGCGGACATCGAGAAGAGCTGGGAGTGACGCCGCTCTCGATGCCCGCCGTGCTCGGCTCGTAGCTACAGAAGGACAGCGCCCGGCCAGGTGCCGCCGGGGGGACCGGGGGGCGTGAGCCCCCCGGCTGCCATCAATCCGTCTTACATCATTCCGTCCATGCCGCCCATGCCGCCCGGCATTCCGCCGCCGCCGTTCTGCTCGGGCATCTCGGCAATGATCGCCTCGGTTGTGAGGATGTTCTTGCCGATGGACGCCGCGTTCTGGAGCGCGGAGCGGGTGACCATCGCGGGGTCGATGACGCCGGCCTTGACCAGGTCGACGATCTCGCCGGTGTCGGCGTTGAGACCGTCATTCGTGCCCTTGGCGTTGCGCACGTCGTTGACCACGACTGAGCCCTCGAGCCCGGCGTTGTCGGCGATCTGGCGCAGCGGCTCCTCGAGCGCGCGACGCACGATCTGAGCGCCGGTGCGCTCGTCGCCCTCGAAGCCATCCAGCAGGATGGCGTCCTGAGCGCGAAGGAGCGCGACTCCGCCGCCCGGCACGATGCCCTCCTCGAGGGCCGCGCGGGTGGCCTGCAGCGCGTCCTCGACGCGGTGCTTCTTCTCCTTCATCTCGGTCTCGGTGGCAGCGCCGACCTTGACCACCGCGACGCCGCCGGCCAGCTTCGCCAGCCGCTCCTGCAGCTTCTCGCGGTCGAAGTCCGAGTCGGTGTTCTCGATCTCGGCCTTGATCTGGTTGATGCGGCCCTTGATGGCCTCCGCGTCACCTGCGCCGTCCACGATGGTCGTCGTGTCCTTCGTGACCACCACACGGCGGGCATGGCCCAGCTGAGAGAGCTGAGTGTTCTCCAGCTTGAGACCCATCTCCTCGGTGATCACCTCGCCGCCCGTGAGGATCGCGATGTCCTCGAGCATGCGCTTGCGGCGATCGCCGAAGCCCGGCGCCTTGACCGCGACACCGGTGAAGGTGCCGCGCAGCTTGTTGACCACGAAGGTCGCGAGGGACTCGCCCTCCACGTCCTCGGCGATCACCAGGATCGGCTTGCCCGACTGGATCACCTGCTCCAGCACCGGGAGGATGTCCCGCACGGAGCCGATCTTCTGGTTGGCGATGAGGATGTACGGATCCTCGAGCACCGCCTCCATGCGCTCCTGGTCGGTGACCATGTAGGGCGAGATGTAGCCCTTGTCGAACTGCATGCCCTCGGTGAACTCGAGGTCCATGCCGAAGGTCTGGCCCTCCTCGACGTTGACCACGCCGTCCTTGCCGACCTTGTCGATCGCGTCGGCGATCACGTCGCCGATCTCGTCGTCCGCGGCCGAGATTGCCGCAACACGAGCGATCTGCTCCTTGCCCGAGATCTCGGTCGAGATCTCCTTGATGTAGTCGACCACCTGGTCGACCGACTTCTCCACGCCGCGCTTCAGCCCGAGCGGGTTCGCCCCGGCGGCCACGTTCTTCAGGCCCTCGCGCACGATCGTCTGGGCCAGCACGGTGGCGGTGGTGGTGCCGTCGCCCGCAACATCGTTGGTGGCGGTGGCCACCTCGCGTACGAGCTGGGCGCCCTGGTTGGCGAACGGGTCCTCGATCTCGATCTCACGAGCGATCGAAACACCGTCGTTGGTGATCGTCGGTGCGCCGAACTTCTTGTCGATCACGACGTAGCGGCCCTTGGGGCCGAGCGTGACCTTCACGGCGTTCGCGACGGCGTTCACGCCGTCCTCGAGCGCCTTGCGGGCATCGACGTCGTACTTCAGTTCCTTGTGAGCCATTTGCGTGTCCTCCTAGCCCGCGACCTTGGCGAGCACGTCGGACTCCCGAAGAACCAGGAGATCCTCACCCTCGACCTCGACCTCGGTGCCGCCGTACTTCGAATACAGGACCTCGTCGCCCTCGGCGACGTCGAGCGGGATGCGCTTGTCGCCATCCTCGTCCCACTTACCCTCACCGACCGCGAGGACCTTGCCGCGCTGCGGCTTCTCCTTGGCGGTGTCGGGGAGGACGATGCCGCTCGCGGTGGTCTCCTCCTCCTCGAGCGCCTTCACGATCAGGCGATCCCCTAGAGGCTTGAGATTCATGCGTGTTACCTCCGTAGACAGGTTCTTGAGGCTGGCACTCTAGCAGTGAGAGTGCCAAAAGGAACCGGCCTTTCCGCGGCCGGCCAGGCTTCGCGGGGGTCCGGGGGCGCGAGCCCCCGGCTGGCATCTAGTTTTGGGCGGGCGCGTCCCGGCGCATGCGCTCCTGGATCTCCGACGGGCGGTCTGAGATCTGGGAGAAGCGCACCACGGTCACGATGTCGTCCGTCTCGACCTTGCGGCCGTAGATCTGCTCCAGGAAGTGGACCATCTCGTCGAGCCGGCGGAACTCCGGGTTGTCGTGCTCGATGTCCCGCGGCGAGAGGTCCTGGACTCGCTTGACCTCGACGCTGTCGATCACCGCGTCGAAGATCTTCTGGCGCGGCGAGTGCTGGAAGCCGACCGTGATCATCACGACCTCGCCCTTGCGGTACTTCTTGCCCTTGTCGCCGAGGCGAATCGTGGCGGTCTTGCGCCCACGCTTCAGCTGGTCCACGAAGACGGGCGAGTAGAAGTTGAGGACGAACACGCCGGGCAGCCTACTTGCCTTTCGCGAGTCGCGAAAGCGCGGTCTTCGCCATCTCCTTCTCGCCTCGGTAGGCCAGCCTCGCGGGTGCCTCCTCGAGCGGTATCCAGAGCGCCTCCTCGACCTCGTGGTCGTGGTCCTCGAGCCGCCCCGAGCGGTAGCGGAAGAGGAAGAAGCTCACGATCTTCAGCACGCGGTCGCCGTCACGGACGTACCAGTAGCGGATGTCTCCGAGCTTCTCGACGGGCGCGGCCTCGAGCCCCGTCTCCTCGCGCACCTCGCGCAGGGCGGCCTCCTGCGCGGACTCGCCCTGCTCGGGGTGGCCCTTCGGCAGGGCGAGGATCCGGTCGCGCACGCGCACCACCGCCACGAACGGGCGGCCCCTCAGGTTGCGGATTACGAGTCCGCCGGAGGAGAACTCGCGGATCATGGCTCGCCGGTGACGAGCGGCACGAAGCGCACGCCCGTCACGACCTCCGCCTCGCCCTCGCGGAAGCAGATCAGCTGCTCGCGCCCGCCGCGCTCCACCGGGCAGGCGAGTGCGGCGCCCGGCGCGAGCTGGTCGAGCAGCGCGGGCGGAGGCTCGTCGCGCGCCGTGGCGGTCACCGAGATGCCTCCGAACGGGGCGCGATCGGGCGCGCCGAGCGAGCCGTCGCCCACCCGCACCTCGACGTTCTGGTAGCCCAGCTTGTCCAGGGTCTCCTCCGCGTCGCGGGCGAGGCTCTCGTATCGCTCGATCGTGATCACCTCACGCGCGACCAGCGACAGCACGGCCGCCGCGTAGCCCGACCCGGTGCCCACCTCGAGCACGGTCTCGGAGCCGTCCAGCGCGAGCAGCTGGGCCATGCAGGCCACGATCCACGGCTGGGACATGGTCTGGCCCTCGCCGATCCGAACGGCGCCGTCGCGGTACGCGCGCCGGCGCTGGTCGGAGGGGAGGAAGAGCTCGCGGGGAACGGTCGCCATCGCGGCCAGCACGCGTTCGTCGTGGATCCCGCGCCGTCGCAGCTGACGCGTGACCATGCGGGCGCGCTCAGTGGATGTAGTTCCGGAGTCGTCCGGGGTCATGCACGGTGACCTTTCCGCGACCCAGGGTGACAATTCCGGCGCGTTCAAGCGTCGCCAGGAAGCGGCTCGCGCTCTCGCGCGACGTGCCGGCGAGGTGAGCGATCTCCGCCTGCGTGGACTTGATCAGCACATCCTCCTGCGGGGCGCCGTCTGCCTGGCGCGAGATCGTCTGCGCGAGCAGGGCGCTCGCCACTCGGCCCGCCACCGTCTGGAACGACTGCTGGAGCAGACGCTCATTCGTGCGGCTCACGCGCTCGGCAAGGCTGGCGAGCAGCTTCAGCGCGATGTCGGGGTTGCGGCTGATAAGCCGCTGGACGTCGGTGGCGAGGAGCGCCACGGCGCTCGTGGCCTCGATCGCCTCGGCGGTGGCCGACCGCGTGTCGCCGCGGAACATCGCGAGCTCGCCGAAGAGCATGCCCGTGCGCAGCTCCGCGAGCGCCACCATGCGCCCATCCTGATGCTCGCGCGTGAGCACGACCGCGCCCGATCGCAGCAGGTAGCAGGTGTCGCCCACGTCGCCCTCGCGGAAGATCACCTCGCCCTTGTCCCAGTGGCGCGGCACGGCCACCTGGGCCACCTCATGAAGCTCGCGATCCTCGAGACCGCCGAAGACCTCGGTGTTGGCGAGAAGGAGAGCCGTGTCCTGCCCGGTGGCCATGAGGCGCATAATCCCACCTTGTGGCCGTCGCCCCTGAAGAAGTCGTGACCTACGCCGACGTGGAGGACGCCGCGCGCGCACTCGCGGGCCGCGTCCGCGAGACGCCGCTGCTCTCCTCGGGCGAGCTGTCCCGGCGCCTGGACGCGCGCGTGCTGCTGAAGGCGGAGAACCTCCAGCTCACAGGCTCGTTCAAGGCGCGCGGCGCCACGCACATGATCCGCGCGCTTCCGCGCGAGAAGTTGGCTGCGGGGGTGGTTGCGGCCAGCGCGGGAAACCACGCGCAGGCGGTGGCGTACGCCGCGCGCGACGCCGGAGCCCACGCGGTGCTCGTGATGCCCGCGCAGGCACCGCTGGCCAAGGTTGCGGCCGTGCGCCAGTACGGCGGCGAGGTGCGGTTCGTGGACGCCGGCTACGACGAGGCGGGAGCCGAGGCGGAGCGGCTGGCCGAGTCCGAGGGCCTCACTGTCGTTCACGCGTTCGACCAGGCGCAGGTCGTGGCCGGACAGGGCACGATCGGACTGGAGCTGGCCCGCCAGGCGCCGGACCTGAAGCTGGTGGTGGTACCGCTCGGTGGCGGCGGGCTCGCGAGCGGCATCGGCCTTGCGCTGGCCGGCGCCCTCGAGGGCGTGCGCGTGGTGGGAGTGCAGGCCGAGGCCTGCGCCCCCTATATCGACTCGCTTGCCGCGGACCGTCCCATCGGCGCGCGCTCCGCCAACACGATCTGCGATGGCATCGCCGTGAAGCGACCGGGCGACTTCACCCTGCCGCTGGTGCAGCGCTACGTCGACGAGGTCGTGACCGTGTCGGACGACGAGGTGGCGCAGGCGATGGTCCTGCTGCTCGAGCGCTCGAAGCTCGTGGTGGAGGGCGCCGGCGCGGTGGCGGTGGCCGCGCTCATGCATGGCCGCGTCGGGGCACCGGAGAGCGGCGAGGTCTGCGCCGTGCTCTCGGGCGGCAACGTGGACGCCTCGCTCCTGTCCGAGTGCATCCGGCTGGGAGAGACGGCCGCCGGGCGGCGGATGGTGCTCTCAACCGTGGTGCCGGACAGGCCCGGCGCGCTCGCCGGCCTGCTCCGCGTCGTTGCTGACCACGGCGGCAACGTCGTGGACGTAGAGCACCTGCGCGACGGCCTCGAGATCCACGTGCGCGAGACGGCCATCAAGCTGGTGCTCCAGACGCGCGGAAACGAGAACAGCCAGGAGATCCTCGACGCCGCGCGCGCCGAGGGCTTCTCGGTGCGTGTGGAGACCGAGGCCTAGCGCGGCCTGGCGCGCCTGCGTACGCGACGCTCGGCGGGCGCGAGGGACTCGTTGCCGGCCCACCGGGCGAAGGCCTGGAACGTGACGCGCGTTCCCTTCCTGCGCAGCGCCTTCGGCAGCTTGCGACGCGCGATCCTGAAGCTCCGCTCGAAGCGGCAGCGCTCGTCGAGGCCCGCCCTGCGCCTCCCCACCCGGCGTGCCCGGGCGAGTATCGCCACGGTCACAACACCGTCGCAGCGCTCGAAGTCCCCGACGCGTCGCAGGGAGCCCGTCACGCGGACGCGGTAGACGTGGCCTCTGAGGCGGGCCGCGAGCGCGAGCCTGATCCTTGGCCGAGCGCGAAGGTCGGGGTCGGGGGGCGGCGCCACGGAGCTGCAGGCGTTCGGGCCGAGCTCCTGCGTCTCTCCGCGGGCGATGGCGAGTTCCTGCGTCGCCTCCACGACGCCCTCGGGCCGTTCGCAGGTGAGCGTCCAGCGCTCGCCTGGGTTGAGTGGTCGCGACGACTGGTTCACGTGCCACTCGAAGCGCCCGGAGGGGGGCACCTCGATGCTTGTGTCGAAGCGCTCGGAGGTCGGCGAGCCGACCGAGGTCCTGTTGGTGAAGGACTTCGTCAGCCGCAGGATCGTTCCGGCGGGCGCGCCGCCCGTGAGCACCGCGTGATGAGCAGGGTTCGCTGCGCTCTCCATCGCCACGTAGTAGGCCCCGCGATTGCCGTCGCCCGGCACGGTGCTGCCGTCGTAGTTCTGGACCACCAGGGCGTAGGACGGGTGGGAGCCCGAATTCCCGATCTCGAAGACGTAGCCGAGGCCACCCGTCGTGTAGTAGCTCCAGCCGTCGGTTGTGCCGACGTGGTCGTAGCCGATCTGGTACGAGAAGACGTTGCTGTAGCCGTTCTCGGCGGCCATCGCCGCGCCAACCCCGCGGTAGAGCGTTTCATCGGGCGCGGCGGGCTCGGAGCTCGTGCCGGGCTGGCGGAGGATCAGGTTCCCGGAGGTGTGGTTGGTGATCATCATCACCACCTGCCGGCTCGAGATCAGCTCGCGGATGTTCTGGGCCTCGGGCTCGGAGAACGGCGCGACGCCGCGGTAGTTGCCAGACGTCGGAGAGCTGCTCGACCCCACTCCGCCCCAGAGGTCGCCGTAGTTGCGGTTCACGTCGACGCCCTGGCTGGCGAAGCAGCCGGCGGCGCTGCAGTTCTTTCGGTGGTTCTCGGCGGCTGTTGCCGTCTCGCCGGAACCGAGACCGTCACCATGGCCGTTCGCCTCGCCGGCCTCGCGCGAGAAGTTGAAGCCATCCGGGTTCACGACAGGCACGATGATCGTCCGGACGCGATCGACGAGCGTTCGGGTGCGCGCTTCCCCGGCGCGGTAACCATTGATCAGCTCGTACGCCCACTCCATCGGGTGCTCGCCAGCGGGCCATTCGTTGGCGTGGTGCATGCCGAGCTGCAAGTAGACCGGCTTGCCGTCGCGCGCGCCCGGGTTGCTGGTGATCTCGAGACCCTCCACCGGCCGCCCCTGCCGGCTCGTGTGCCTGAGCGTGAACAGCCTCACGAGATCGGGGTTGGCGGCGGCGAGCGCCTTCATCTCGTTGCCGTAATCGGCGAGGCGCCGGTATGTGCCCGAGCGTCCGCTTGGCAGCGCGGCGGCCCGCGCGATCGGGCGCGCGGCCGCGGCGGCGGTCGTGTAAGCGAAGCCTGCGGAGCGCAGGCGTGCGGCGTCGCGCGCGCCGTGCAGCACGACCCACACGAAGCCGCGTCCGGCGTTCTCGGTCAGGTCGAGGTCCATGCGCGCCAGCCGCCGCTTGTGTGCAGGCGTGGGTGTGGCCACGCGCACCAGCAACGCCCGCTCGCGCAGACGCCGCGCCGCGATCCGCTCGAGAACGACGCTGATGCGTGCTCCCCGCGCGGGTCCCGAGCGACGGCACGCTCGCAGGGTGAGCCTGTCCCCGCGCCTCACAAAGCCGCTCGCCACCTCGGTGGCTCCTCGGTACGCCGACGCGGCCACGGCCCCGCCGCCGGCGCTCCTGAACACCGCGAGATCCCAGTCGCCGGAGGACGCGCCGAGCCGCGCGGTGAGGTAGCCGCCGGCGGGTGCCGTGAGGCTCGTCCGCGCCGTGCCAGCGCCGCCGTGCGACCGCTCGGAGCAGGTCGTGTTCGCGGCCCTGGCCACGATCACGCGATCGCGCAGCAGCAACTCCGAGGCGGATGCCGGAGCGGCGCACACGAACAGGAGGGCGAGGGCAAGGGCCACGCGGGCCATCGCCTACAGCGTAGGCCGGGTCCAGTCGGCGCGCTAGCGCTCGACCGTCCTACCGCTGAGAGTAGGCTGCCGCGCCGATGAAGATCGCCGAGGAGGTTGCCGAGACGCTCGCAGCCGGCGGGCCGGTGGTGGCGCTCGAGAGCACGATCATCACGCACGGGCTCCCGCGCCCGCGCAACCTCGAGGTCGCACGCCAGGCCGAGGCGGCCGTCCGCGAGGGCGGCGCGCTGCCGGCAACCATCGCAATGGTCGCCGGCGAGGCGCGCGTCGGACTCGACGGTGAGGCGCTGGCGGCGGTGGCGGAGCGCGACGACGTGGCGAAGTGCGGCGTGCGCGACCTCGCTCCCCTGGCTGCCAGCGGCGGTTGGGGCGGCACCACCGTGGCGGCCACGGCGCAGCTCGCCGCGCGCGCCGGCATCCGTGTGTTCGCCACCGGGGGCCTCGGCGGCGTGCATCGCGGCGCGCGCGACAGCTGGGACGAGTCCGCGGACCTCACGACCCTCGCCTCGACCGGGATCGTGGTGGTCTGCGCCGGGGTGAAATCGATCCTCGACGTGGGCGCCACGCTCGAGCGACTCGAGACGCTGAGCGTGACCGTGCTCGGCTACGGCAGCGACAGCTTCCCCGGCTTCTACCTCTCGGACTCGGGCCATCCCGTGGCCTGGCGCGTGGATTCCCCCGCCGAGGTCGCCGCCGTGGCGGCTGCGCGGGCGGAGCTCGGCACCGACGAGCGTGCCGTGGTGGTGGCAAACCCGCTGCCGCCCGACGAACAGCTCGATCCCGCGCTTCACGACAGCGTGCTGGCCGCCGGGTTTGCAGCGGCGGAGCGCGCCGGGGTGTCCGGCAAGGACGTGACCCCCTTCCTCCTCGACTTCCTCGCGCGCGAGACCGGCGGCAAGAGTTTGGAGGCGAACGTCCGACTCGTGGTGCGGAACGCCGCCCTGGCCGCGCGGATCGCCGCCGAGCTGGCAGTGTGACCCGCCCGCTCGTTCTCGGCGACGTGATGGTGGACGTGGTGGCGCGCCTCTCTGGTCCGCTTGCGCCGGGCAGCGACTCCCACGCCGTGATCCGCTTCCACGGCGGCGGCTCCGCCGCCAACACCGCAGCCTGGCTGGCACAGGCCGGGGCCAGGCCACTCCTGGTGGGTCGCGTAGGGGACGACGAGCGCGGGCGGACCGCACGCGACGAGCTGCGTGCCGCGGGGGTGGAGGCAGCGCTGGCCGTGGATCCCGAGCTGCCGACCGGCACGTGCATCGTGCTCGTGGGACCCGACGGCGAGCGCACGATGGCTCCCGACGCCGGCGCGAACGATGGTCTGTCGGCTGAGGACCTCTCCGAGGAGCTGCTCGAGTCCGCCGGCCACCTGCATGTGGCCGGTTACGCGCTGCTCCGAGCCGGATCGCGGCCCGCCGCGCGTGAAGCGATATCGCGCGCGCTCCAGCGCGGGATCAGCGTCTCGGTGGATCCGTCATCGGCGGCCCTGCTGTCGCCGGAGTTCCTCGACCACGCCGATGGCGCCGGCCTCCTGCTCCCGAACGCGGCGGAGGCGCGGATGCTGAGCGGCGGACGCGAGGAGCCTGAGGCGGCAGCGCGGGCGCTTGCCGCCCGCTTCGGCGAGGTGGTGGTCACGCTTGGCTCGGACGGGGCGCTCTGGACCGACGGCCGTCAGAGCGTGCGCTGTGACGCGGTGCCCGTGGAGGCGGCGGTGGACAGCACGGGGGCCGGAGATGCCTTCGCGGCCGGCCTGCTGGCGGCCCGCATGGACGGCGCGGAGCCCGCCGAGGCGCTGGCGGCTGGGGCGCGGCTGGCGGCCCGGGCGGTCCGCAAGCCGGGCGGCCGGCCTTAGCGCCGGCGGCAGCGCCGCCGTTTACAGCAGCGGTGAAGGGGTGGTTTTCCAACGACCGTCCTGTTTTAGGCTTGATATGCAAGCCCTAGGCAGGACGGTCGACTCCTCAGTGCTGCTTTTGGCCCGAGCCCGCTGCCGCGCCGGCGGTCGCGCCGCCCGGCGCCGCCTCGGCTGCCCGCCACACCGCATCCGTGCCCACCGGCTCGCGCACGACCGTGCCGGCGGCGGCCAGCTCGGCGAGCTCCGCCGTGGTGGCCTCGAAGTCGGCGTCCACCAGGTCGCTCGGGCGCATCACGCTCGCCAGCTCGGCCGTGGTCAGGCCCTCCGGGAACTCGTGCAGGGCTTCGAGGGCGTCGGCCGGCGCATCGCGCCGGTCGAGCGCCACGTCCAGGTTCGCCACGGCCGTGTCGTATGCCTCGAAGGGCTGGAAGCCGCCGACCTCCAGCCGGCGGCCGTCCGCGTGCTCGAAGATCACCGACGGCGCCGTGTAGCGAACGGGGCCGTCGCTGGTGGAGAAGCGGTCCTGGGCGTGCGTCGGCGATCCCTCGGCGGAGCGGGCGTGTGCGCGGTCTGTCTCATAGGCCGCCACGATGGCCGGGTCGTCGATGCCGCCCACGACGGCGTCCGCGTCGAGGCCCGGTACGTTCGCGAGGGCCGCGCGCAGGGCCTCGTCGTCGTCCAGCAGGCCCGCGGTCGTGAAGTGCATCAGCTGGAGCGCACGCAGCGCCGCCTCGCCGAGCGCCGGGTCGAGCTCACGCGCCGCGACGATCGCGCGGCAGGCCCGCGCCGTGGCCGCCATGCGCGGCTTCAGCTCGAAGCTGTAGGGCATCCCGAAGCGCGCGCTGAACAGGTGCTGGGTCGAGAGCAGGCGGTCCGGCGTGTAGCCGCGAGCCTCGTATGCCTCGGCGGACTCGCTCAGGCCGATCAGGACGAGGCGCCACTCGATCTGGTTGCCGAAGCGCCAGCGCAGACGAGCGTGGGCGGGCCGGGCGGAGTACGCCCAGGGGCAGGCCGGATCGGTGAAGTGGATGGCGGTGATTGCGGCCACAACCACGAGGATACGCCCCCGTGGGAGGAGCCACGCCGCCGGCTCACGCCAGCGCCGACTCGCGGCGGCGGCGGGTGAACGCGCGGCCTGCGAGCCAACCCGCAAGCGCGATCAGGCCAAGCGGGAGCGCGACGGCGAGCACGCGCACGATCACACCGGCCACGCCCACGAACAGCTCGCCGGCGTCGCCCAGCGCGTCGTCGAACGAGCCGCCCGCTCCGCCTCCCTCGTCGCCGTCCTTGGGCAGCAGGCTCACGGTCACGACGGCATAGTTCGTGCGCAGCCGCAGGCCGCGAAGCTGTGCGCGCAGCCCGTTGATCTCACCCGCCACCAGGTCGAGCCGGCGGCGAATCGCCTCGGCCTCCTCGTCCGTGGTGGCCAGCTCGAGCCGGCGGAGCAGGCTGCGGCGCTCGGCGCGCGCGGCCTGGAGGCGGTCCGTGGCGGTCACGTGCTCGCGCGTGACGTCGCGGCCCGACTGAGTCTGGGTGCGCACGTCCGCCAGCTCGGTGAGGTCACGGAGCGCCGGACGCAGGCTTGCCGCTGGAATGCGCAGCTCGAAGTCACCGCCCGCCGAGTCCTCGCCGGTGGACACCGAGGAGCTCAGCACGAAGCCGCCGTGCCGGTTCGTGACCGTGGTCACCTGCTCGGCCACGCGGGCCATCTGGTCCACAGGCATCTCCAGCTCGAGCCCGATCGAGCGCTCGATCTTGCGGTTGCGCTGGCCCGGGGCGAAGCCGCCGTCGGGGGGAATGGGCACGGCCAGCGCATTGCCGGCGGCGGCCTGATCGGCCGCCCGCTCGAACTCCTGACGCCCCGGCACCTGCGCCGGCGCCGGCGCCGCCTCGACGATCGCCGGAGCGGCCGCGCCGGCGTCGTCGTCTCCTCCGCCTCCGTCCCCGCCTCCGCCGTCAAGGCCGGACTCGCCCGACCCGCCGGCAAAAATCACGATCAGCACCAGCGGCACGGCGACGAGCCCGGTCGCGAACGCGGGCGTGGCCGCGCGCCGCCAGAGCGGCTTCCGCAGCGAAGCCTCTTTCGGGAAGCCGCTCCGGACCCGGCGCCCAAGCTCGTGCCGGAACTCGGCATCCGGCTCCGGAGCGTCAGCGCGGAGCGCCAGCGCCAGCTCCTGGAGCTCGCGCGTCAGCGGATCTCCGTGATCGGCCGCGCCGGTCTCGAGGGCGTCGTCGATGGCGGTGAGCTGGTCACTCATGGCAGGCCTCTCTCAGCTTCGTGATGGTTCGGTGCAGACGGGTACCGGCGTTCGACTCCGACATGCCGAGCACTCGCGCGATCTCGGCGTTCGAGAGGCCGCCCGCAAACTTGAGCGCGATCAGGTCGCGTTCCTGGCCGTCCAGCGACGCCAGGGCCGCGCGCACGGTCTCACGCCTCATGGCGGACTCGGCCTGGTCCTCGGCGGTCGGCGAGACGGTGTCCTCCGGATCCACCTCGAGCACTGCCCGGCGCTTGCGCTTACGCAGCTCGTCGAGAGCCGCGTTGCGAGCGATCCCGAACAGCCAGGCGTCCATAGAGCCGCGCGCGGGCCGGTACGTGCGCCGTTTGCGGTACGCGCGCTCGAACGCCTGGGAGGTCACGTCTTCGGCGGCCGACCTGTCGCGCAGCAGCGACGCCACGTAGGCGTAGACGCGCGGAAAGGTCCGTTCGTATAGCTCCGCAAACCCCTCGGAAGGGGCTGAGGCCACGAGTGGTACGGGTTCCACGAGTGCCTCGTTCACATCAGGAATACGCGCGGGACTCGTATCCATCACGAATTTCAGTGTCCCACGCTCAAGTGCATGTCCCTATGGCCCGATTAACGAGACGTAGTGCGAAGACTTGCCGCCCCCACGGTTCTGCTCGCCTGCGCCGCGTTCCTCCTCGCGGCGAGCCCCAGCGATGCCAAATTGCGCCTGCCCGCAGGCGCAAACGCGGCCCCTGCGCTTCCGCCGGGTGTGGTCGTGGCTGAGCTTCCGCCGGTGGATTCCGCAAGCGGCCAGCGCTCTGGTGGGCCCGTGCTGAGCTCGGCACGCGCGGCGACGAAGCGCGCAGTGATCCAGGACGGCGAGCGTCCCTTCTGGGCCACAGTGAACATCTGCGACACATCCGCCTCCCCGAACGCGCTCGGCGTGCGCACCAGCATTCCGGGCAATGGGACCGACGAGCGCATCTGGGCGCGCTACACCGCACAGTGGTGGAGCAGTGCCGCTCAGGCGTGGAAGACCGTCGGCGGCAGCGGCGTGACCGACTGGGTGTACCTCGGCCAGGCCGACATGTCGGCGCGCCAGTCAGGATGGACCTTCCGCTTCGTCCAGCCACCGGCCGGCACCACGTATGTGATGCGCGCGGCCGTCGAGTTCGAATGGCGCGACGACGTCGGCTCGGCACGCAAGGCACGGAGGGCTCGCAGGGCCCAGCGCGTGGCCGTGGTGCGGCAGCGCACGCTGCTCACCGAGACTGGCATGCAGGGCGTTCAGGGCGGGGATCCCGCCGGGACGTCCAAGGCCATGTGCCTGATCTGGTAACGGGTCCAATTCGCGGTCAGCCCGGCTTCTCGCTAGGCTGACTCAATGGCCTGCAAGTCGAGGTTGGTCGCGCTTGCCGCAGCGCTTCTCGCCGTGAGCGCCAGCCCCGCCCATGCCGTGGGCACGGAGCAGCTCACCTCGTCGTGGGCCAGCGTGAATATTTGCAACTCCGGGCAGCTCGGAGCGCGTGCGCAGCTCGCCGGCGACGGATCGAGCGACATGATGCGCGTCCGTTTCACCGCTCAATGGCTGAGCCCAACCGGCTGGCTGCCGCTCACCGGACAGGCCACCTCGCCCTGGCAGGACGCCGGCTCGGCCGAGTTCACGTGGGCCCAGGCCGGCTGGACGTTCAACCTCAGCGTGCCGCAGACGGGCACGCGCTATCAGGTCCGCGCGGTGGCCGAGATGGACCTCGGCTCGGGTCGCAGCTCCACGCAGACGACCGGCGCCTGCGTAATCGGCGGCTAGTCGAACAGCCGCGGATCATTCGTGATCACGCCGTCCACTCCGAGCTCCTCGAGCGCGCGGATCTTCGGCGCGTCGTCCACGGTCCACACGTAGAGCTGTCCGCCCGCGGCGTGCACCGCCTTGACCAGGCGCGGGCCCACAAGGATCCGGTGGCACATGATCGCCTCGCAGCCGCCTGCCCTGATGCGCGCGGCGGCCTGGCCCGGCATGCGGGCGCGCATTACGAGCGCGATCGCGTAGACCGGCAGTCGCACGTAGAACGGCGAGCGCAGGTAGTTGCGCCGCACGCGCGGGACCGACCACCCGCGGCGCAGGCCGGGTTCCAGCTCGCCAAGTCGCTCGAGGCTCTCCGGGTACATGCTCGACACCAGCGAGCGCTCGGTCAGCCCGTTGCGGGCGAGTCCGTCCACCACCTCACGCTCGTAGCCGGTCAGCTTCAGGTCCACGTCGAGCTCCACACCTGCGTAGGCCTCCCCGGCGAAGTGCTCGAGGCCCTCCTCGAGCGTCACGCACTCGCGCTTCTCGGCGTCCTCGTAGTCGTGCGCCAGGACGAGCCGCCCGTCGCGCGTGCGCAGCACGTCGAACTCGATCATGTCGACGCCGTGCTCGAGCGCGGCCGCGAAGCTCTCGAGGGTGTTGCCGGGCGCCACGTGGTCGGCGCCCTTGTGTCCGACGCGGATCAGGCCTGGCACCCGGGGCACCAGTAGGTCGTGCGGTTGTCGTCTCCCTGGCCGCGGGCGCGAATCGTCGTTCCGCAGCGCCGGCATGGGCGGCCGGTGCGCCCGAACACCAGGGCGTCGCGAACGTGACCGCCGCCCCGGCCTGACTTCAGCATGAGCGGGCGGACCGCACGGACGGCGCGTAGCGCCTCCTCGTCGCCCACCTCGCTCACGGGCCGCCACGGGTCGATCCCGGCGAGGAAGCAGGCCTCGGACTTCCAGAGGTTGCCGATGCCACAGAGGTTGCGCTGGTCGAGCAGAGCATCACCGATGCCGCGCGTGGGGTCGTCCTCGCGCAGCCGCGAGAGGAAGCGCTGCTCGTCGAACTCGCCGGCCATGATGTCCGGCCCGAGCTGGGCGATGCGGCGGTCGATGCGCGAGCGCGAGTCGGTCATCAGCTCGAGCACGGGGCCGTCGAACTGCACCACCTCATGCTCGGCCGTCCGGATCACGAGCCAGGCGCGCCGCGGCGACTTGCCCCAGCGCCGCCCGCGCGGGTAGACGCCCCACCAGCCGTTCATGCGGAGATGGGAATGGAGCGTGAGGTCGCCATCGAAGCGGATGAACAGGTGCTTCCCCCTCGACTCCACGGCTCGCACGCCGCGTCCGCCCAGCCGCTCGGGCCAGCGATCGCGCGCGTAGCGCGGATGCGGGGTCTCAATCGACGCGATCTCCTTCCCCACCAGCGCGTGACGGATCCGCTGGGCAGCCCCGTAGATCGTGTCGCCCTCTGGCATGCGTCGATCGTAGGGGGTGACGCTCGCCGCTCAGCAGCGGCGGAACCCGAAGGTGCGCGAGACGCGAGCCAGCGGAGGAAGTGGGAGACGCTCCAGGCGCTCGCTCGACGGTGCACGATCCAGGCCGAGCGGAACCTGCGCTCCACCATTGGTTCGCCATGCCACGAGGAACGCGATCGGCCCCGCGTCGACCCTTCGCATGGCGAAGCGGAGCACCTGAGCCGAAGTCGCGTCGAGCCACTGCACGTCGTCGATGGCGACCACCAGTGGTCCGCCATCGGCAAGGCGTCTGAGCATCGCCAGCAGGCCGAGCGCGACGCTCTGCTGGTCGGGTGGCTCGGCAGCCTCGTCACCGAGGAGGAGGGCGACCTCGAGTGCATGGCGTGGGCGTGCCGGCAGCCCCTCCAGGGCATCGGAGCGGTCCCGGAGCAGGTCACCCAGCGCTGCATACGCGAAGCTGGTCTCGGCCTCGGCGGGGCGGGCGGCGACCGTGCTGAACCCCAACCGCGCGGCGGCCGCGAGAGCCGCCTCCCAGATCGACGTCTTCCCCGCTCCGGCCTCGCCCTCGATCAGGAGCGCTCGGGGCGAATGCCGGGCGGCGTCGAGGAGCTCTGTACTCATTAGTCCTCACGGCCGAGGCCACCTCAGAGTTCGGCCCTGAGCTCGCCGCTGCGCACGGCGGCAACGGCGTCCTTCGCAGGCTCGTAGGAGCCCGGCTTCCCCTTGCACAGCTCGGTGATCGCGAAGTAGATGCTCTGCGAGGCCTGGAGCCGGTTCAGGCCGCGGATCTTCGCGTCGTCCGCGAGGGCGTACTGGACCACGCGGGTCATCCGAGCAGAGGCAACCGGGTCGCTCAGATCGCTGCACCTCAGGTCGTACGGGTTCTTCTCGAGCTGCGCGGAACGGGCGGCGATATCGACGGGCTTCGCCTCGTTCTTGCTCTTCGTGCTCGAGCTACTGCTCGTGTCGTCGTCACCACGGCCGGCGGCGATCGCCGCGCACGCGATGAGTCCGATGAGTGTCTGGCGTCTGCTCATGCTGCACACTCCTCCTTGAGTCGTCACTGCACGGGCACGGCCTCGACGATTCGCTCCGCCGCTATGCCCGCACGCCTGCTGGCCTCGCCGGCTGCCTCGGCGGACTCCGCCTCGACGAGGTGGAGGAAGAGCTCGTCGGCCGGGAGGAAGCTGGAGCGCACGTGACGCACCTCGGTCCCCTCGGCCGTCAGCTCCTCCGCCGCCGCGCGAAGGCGAGCGATCAGCTCCGCCAGCTCGCCAGCGCGGGAGCGGGGGAGATAACCATCCACGAGGTAGCTCGGCATTGCACGGTCGACGCTACGGCGCGGTCCCCCGTGAAGAAACGGGGAGAATCCCCCGACTTTGGTGGCTCAGGCGCTCAGGGTGAGGCGGCGCGGGCCCTGGCGGAAGCCGAGCTCGACCAGGAGTGCGCCCGCCTCGGAGCCCACCACCGGCTCGCCGTCGAAACGCTCCACGCCGAGGCGCGGCATGCGGCCGCGGCGAACCTCATCGGCCAGTGCCTCGAGCGCCGGCCGCAGCCAGGTCTCGTCCGGCTCCTTCAGGGGGAGCAGGCCCTTGCCGCCACGCTCCAGGTAGAGCACCGGCTCGCTCTCAAGCATCACCACGTACGCGCCCGGCACACGCGAGGGCCGGCGCCCCGAGTCGTCGCCATCGCGCTTCGGCCACGGCAGGGTGGCCCCGTATGGATTGGCCGGGTCGGTGGCCGCGAGCACCAGCGGCCCGGCGGGCTCGTCGGAGCGCAGACCGCGCAGCCGCTCGATCGCGGCGGGTAGCGCGAACTGGGCGCCGCCCAGTCCCTCAACGAAGTAGCCGCGGCGAGCCGTGCCGAGCGTCTCGAGGTTCGTGAGCTCCGAGTAGAGGCCCGCGAAGCCCCCGGGCACTCCCTCGGCGAGCACGGCTTCACGGGTCACGATCCCGTGGCGCTCGAGCAGCAGTTCGGAGATCGCGCGCATGCGCGGGCCGTGCGCGGGGGCGCCGGCGAACAGCGGCTCGGTGAGCGACCATCGGCCCTGCACCTGCGGCGCGCCCGGGCGTCGCCGGCGGGCGAAGCGCCTGCCCGCGTTGCGGTCGCCCTTCGCCACAGACAGTTTCGGCGCACGCAGTGGCGCGAACGCATCGTTGGTGGCCTCGCCCGCCCAGGCAAGGTCCCAGAGCGCCTCCTGAAGCTCCACCGGCTCGACTTCGGCGAGGTCCGCCAGCAGGTCGGTCCAGAATGCCGCGCCGCGCTCCAGCCGCTCGCGGAGCGCGTCGTGGAGGGCACCCTCGGGACGTTCGCCCTTGAACGGCGGTGGCCCGAGCCAGCGTGCGTCCTCGCGGAACAGCAGCGCCACGCGGCCGGAGCTCCGGCCCACCGCTCCGGCGCCGACCCACACCAGCTCGCCGCTCGCGCAGAGCTGGTCCATCCAGGCGGGCGAGTAGGCGCCCACGCGCCGTGGGAGCACGTCGCGCTCCCACACCTCGGGTGCCAGTGCCAGGCCCTGGAGCGGCACGAGCATCTCGCGCAGGCGGTCGACGCCGGCGCCGCCGGGTGGTGCACGATCCACGCCCTGCCACTCCGGCAGGAAGCGCGCAAGTGCGCGCTGCTCGGCCGGCTCGACCTCCTTGCGAAGCGTGGCCAGGGAGGCGCGCCGCAGGCGGCGCAGCACCTCCGGGTCGCACCACTCGCGCTCGCTGCCGCCAGGGCGCAGCTCGCCGCGCACGAGCCCACCGCAGCGTTCCAGCGCGCGCAGCACCGGCCCGAGGTCGAGCCCATAGCGGTCGGACATCTCACGCGTGGTGAACGGGCCGTGGGTGCGGGCGTAGCGCCGCGCGAGCCGAGCCAGCGGCTCCTCCACCTCCTCGAGGAACACCGCGGGGAGGCCGCCGGGCGGCATGGCGCCGAGGGCGTCGCGGTAGAGGCCGGCGTCCTCGGAGGCGATCCAGCGCTCCTCCCCGCCGATCCTCATCCGGACCGCGCGGCGGTCCTTCTCGAGCTCGCTCAGGATTCGCGCCGCGCCCACAGCCGGGAGGCAGCGCGCCTGCGCCTCGTCTGCGGTCAGGTCGCCCACCGCGCGCAGCACGTCATGGAGGCCGTCGGAGTTCACGGCGCGCGTGCGCTCGCTCGTCCGCTGAAGGTCGGCCTCCACCTCGGCCAGCGCGTTGGGGTCGATCAGCTCGCGCAGCTCCTCCTGTCCGAGCAGCTCCCGCAGCAGGTCGCGGTCGAGCGACAGCGCCGCGGCGCGCCGCTCGGCGTTGGGCGTGTCGCCCTCGTACATGTAGGTGGCCACGTAGTCGAAGAGGAGCGACGAGGCGAACGGTGATGCCCGCTGGGTCTCCACCTCCACGAGCGACAGCTCGCGTGTGTGAAGCCCGCGCAGGAGCTGCTCGAGGCCGGGAAGGTCGAGCACGTCCTGAAGGCACTCGCGGTAGGTCTCGAGAACGATCGGGAACTGGCCGTAGCGCTTCGCCACCTCGAGCAGCGACTGCGCCTTCAGGCGCTGCTGCCACAGCGGCGTGCGCTTGCCGGGGTACGCGCGCGGCAGCAGCAGCGCGCGGGCTGCGTTCTCTCGGAAGCGGGCGCCGAAGAGCGCGGAGCTCGACAGCTCGGCCACCACCATGTCCTCGATCGCGTCAGGCTCGATCATCAGGAGGTCGGCCGAGGGCGGCTCGTCCGCGTCGGGCAGGTGCACGATGATGCCGTCGTCCGACCAGATCGCGTCGGATTCGAGGCCGAACTCGTCGCGGATGCGGGCCGAGAGCGCCAGGGCCCATGCGGAATGCACGCGCCCGCCGAACGGGGAGAGCACGCAGAGGCGCCAGTCGCCGATCTCGTCGCGGAAGCGCTCGACCACGATCGTGCGGTCGCTCGGGACCACTCGCGTGGCGTCGCGCTGCTCGCGCAGGAACGCGGACAGGTTGTTCGCCGCGCGCTCGTCGAGGTCGTACTCCGAGGCTAGCTCCGCGGGGTCGCGGTCCACGGACTCGCGCGCGAACGCGCCGATCGCAAGCCCGAGCTCCTTCGGGCGGCCGATGCCGTCGCCCTTCCAGAACGGGACGGCGCCCGGGGCGCCCGGCGCCGGGGTCACGATCACGCGGTCGCGGGTGATCTCCTCGATCCGCCAGGTGGACGCGCCGAGGAGGAAGGTCTGGCCCGGGCGAGCCTCGTAGACCATCTCCTCGTCCAGCTCGCCGACCCTGCGGCCGTCGGGGAGGTGAACGCCGTACAGGCCGCGGTCGGGGATCGTGCCCGCGTTGGTCACCGCAAGCTGGAGCGCACCGCGGCGGGCGCGGATCGTGTCCTCCACGCGGTCCCAGACGATGCGCGGCCGCAGCTCCGCGAACTCCTCCGAGGGGTAGCGGCCGTCGAGCATGTCGAGCACGCTGTCGAGCAGCTCGCGCGAGAGCTCGGCGAACGGGTAGGCGCGCTTGATCGTCTCGTGGAGGGCGGGGACCTTCAGCTCCTCGTCAGCCGAGGCGCTCATCGCCACGATCTGCTGGGCGAGCACGTCGAGCGGGTTGCGCGGGACGACGGTGGGCTCGATGTCGCCGTCACGCATGCGCCTGGCCACCACGGCGCACTCGAGCAGGTCGGCGCGGAACTTCGGGAAGATGCGCCCGCGCGAGACCTCGCCCACGCCGTGCCCCGCGCGGCCGATCCGCTGAAGGCCGGCGGTCACCGACTTCGGCGACTCCACCTGGATCACCAGGTCGACGGCGCCCATGTCGATGCCGAGCTCGAGCGAGGACGTGGCCACGAGACAGGGCAGCTCGCCCGACTTCAGCAGGTCCTCGACGATCAGCCGCTCCTCGCGCGCGAGCGAGCCGTGGTGAGCGCGGGCGATGTAGGCCGGGCCGGCCTCGCCGGCGCTGGGGCGCCTGCGCCATTCGCGCTCTCGCTCTCCTCAGCCGCCAGATCGTTCAGGCGCACGGCTAGCCGCTCGGCGCCGCGGCGGTTGTTCACGAAGATGATCGTGGAGCGGTGCTCCTGCACCAGGCGCAGCAGCTCGGGGTAGATCGCGGGCCAGATCGAGCGGCTCGTGACCGCGGGGGCGGTCCCGCCGAGGCCGTCGCCGACGAGGTCGCCGCCACCGGCGGCCGTGCCCATGCCCCCCAGCGCGGGGTCGGTCACGTCGTGAGCGTCGGGCTCGCGCATGTTGTCGACGGGCACGTGGATCTTCAGGTCGAGCGGCTTGCGCATGCCGGCGTCGATGACCGTGCACTCGCGGCCGGCGCCCACGAGGAAGCGGCCCACCTCCTCGAGCGGCCGCTGCGTGGCGGACAGGCCGATCCGCTGGAGCGGGCGGCCCGGCGAGCTCGCTCGCAGCGCGCTCGAGGCGTGAGCGCGAGGTGCGCGCCGCGCTTCGTGCGCGCCACGGCGTGGATCTCGTCGACGATCACGGCCTCCGCGTCCACGAGGAACTCGCGCGCCTTCGACGTGAGCATCAGGTAGAGCGACTCGGGCGTGGTGATCAGCACGTCCGGCGGCTTGCGCAGCATCGCCTGGCGCTCCTTCTGAGGCGTGTCGCCCGTCCGGATCGCGACCGACACCTCGCCGCCGATCCCCTTGAGCGGCGCGCGCAGGTTCTTCTCGACGTCGTAGGAGAGCGCCTTCAGCGGCGAGACGTAGACCAGCCGCGTCTTGCGCTCGCCCTCGGGGAGCGGCCGGGCGGCGAGGCGGTCGAGGGCCCAGAGGAACGCGGCGAGCGTCTTGCCGGAGCCGGTGGGGGCGGAGAGGAGCACGTTGTCACCGGCCGCAATCGCAGGCCAGGCCTGCGCCTGCGCCTCCGTGGGGCGCTCGAACGAGCGCGTGAACCAGTCACGTACCTCGGGGGTGAACGATGCGAGCGACTCCGGAAGCCATGCGACCCACGAGCGTATCGCGTGGATAGGCTCCACCTGTGCCCGATTCCCGCAAATTCGTCCTTCTCTTGACCCTGGCGGCACTTGCCGCCCCGGTCGCGGCCTGCGGCGAGGACGACGCCCGCGATCAGGTCGACCAGGCGCGCCAGGACATTCGCGACAAGGCGAACGAGCTCAGGGGCAACCTCGACGACCTCTCGAAGCAGGATCTGCGCGAGGCGCTGAACGACGCCGAGGACGCGGCGAAGAACGGCAGCGCCGAGACGAAGCGCAAGGCACGCGAGCTCGAGCGCAAGATCGAGCGCGAGCTCGACCAGCGCAACTAGGCGAGCCCCTCGGCGACCACGCGGTGCAGGTGCACTCCGGCGGCCAGGCCGGCCGTTGCGAGCAGCGCGAGCCCGCGGTGGTCGGCCGCCCACGACCGCGCACGGGATCACCGCGGCGGCCGGGCGGGATCACCGCCCGGCGGCGCGCCGGCGGCCAGGCCGGCGAAGGCGGAGAGCAGCGAGCACGCGAGCAGTACGGCTACGGCCATGTTCCCTCCGTAGTTGGGCGAGCCGCGGGCTTGACCCGCGGCGCAGCCATGCTTCTCAGAATCCGTCGGGGTGGCGCCCGCGGAAGCCGCGCGCGGAGCGCATCTGCTCGCTCCAGCGGTTGCCGGTTCGGCTTGCGGGCGCTCGTGTCGAAGCGCAGGCCGGCGACGATCATGTAGGCGTGGCCCGGGTTCGACGCGGATCGTGACCCAGGTGCCGCGGCCGCGCTCGCCCCAGCTCATGAAGCCGCTGGAGTCGAGCGCCCGGTTCAGCAGGCCGGCGCGCGTGCAGCACGTAGCTGACGAGCCGGAGCAGTCGTAGCCGCGAGTCCTTCCAGCGGCCGTGGCCGCCGCCGTACTTGTACGGCTTGGTGGCGATCGCGTTGCCGGCCTCGATGATCGACTTGACCTCTTCGGGCGCGGAGGCGGGGGCGACGGCGAGGCCGTCGCTGCCGATGTACGCCTTCTCGGTCGGCGCCTCGGCGGGCGGCTCCTCGTCGCCGCCCGAAGCGTTCGCCCGAGCCTGCACCATGCGCTGCTCGCCGCGCGAGGCCCTGCCGTTCACGGTCCGCTCCTCGGCCGACTCGAAGGCCATCACGCTGCGGCGGGTGGCGGGCCCGAACTGGCCGTCGGCGCTCGTGTCGTAGCCGGCCGCGTCCAGATAGCGCTGGAGCGCGCGCACGTCGGAGCCGCTCGATCCCTGCTTCAGCGTGCGGGTCGCGTAGCCGGCGCCGAGGGCGTCGGCGGTGATGGTCAGGCTGAGCGCGGCGGCACAAGTCCCGGCAGCGTGCGTCGCATGCGTAGGGCTTCCTCTCTTCTGTGCGCCTACGGGGTTAGCTGACGGGCTCGCGCCAGAAGAGCGGCGCTACGCGAGCAGGACACGCGATTCGCCCCGAACTGCCTGTGGGTCCCCCGTTCCCCGGCCGCCAGGCGGACGGGGATCGGCTATGGGATCTACCTTGTCCCTACTGGCGCCGGACCATAACACCCTCTCCGGCGATTGTTCGCGCTTCGCACGAAAACCGCGTCCAGCATCGGCTCGGTGAGCTTGCCGGTGAACGTGTTCTGCTGGCTCGGGTGGTAGGAGCCGAGCAGCACCGGGCCGCGTCTCGGCGCGGTGCTCGGCGCCGTGGCCGAAGCGCGGGCGCGGGCGGATTCCGAGCAGCAGGCAGGCCGCGTCCCAGGCGAACTTGCCGAGGCACACGATCACCGCCGGGTCGATCAGCCGCAGCTCCTCGGCCGCGTACGGCAGGCAGTTGTCGCGCTCCTGGGGCAGCGGCTTGTTGGCGGGCGGCGCGCAGCGCACCGCCGCCGCGACGCAGGCGCCGTCGAGCTCGCAGCCCGTCGCCCGGCGTGGAGCGAGTCGGGCTGGTTGGCGAAGCCGGTGCGGTGCATCGAGGCGAACAGCCAGTCGCCCGAGCGGTCGCCGGTGAACACGCGCCCGGTGCGGTTGCCGCCGTGCGCCGCGGGCGCCAGGCCGAGCACGTAGACGCTCGCCTCCGGGTCGCCGAAGCCCGGCACGGGCCGGCCCCAGTAGTCCTCGTCGGCGAAGGCGGCGCGCTTCTCGCGCGCCACCCGCTCCCGCCACTCCACGAGCCGCGGGCAGCGGCGGCAGCCGACGACCCGCCGCTCTAGCTCTTCAAGCGCTTGCCGGTCGTGAAGAGGTACTGAGCCCACAGGTAGGCGGGGATCGCGAGCGCGGCGATCACGCCGAGCGAGAGCCAGACCGACACGTCGCTCTCGCCGAGGAAGCCGAAGCGCACCGCGTTCACGAGGTAGAAGATCGGGTTGAAGTGCGACAGCTCCTCCCACGGGGAGGGCAGCACGTCGACCGAGTAGAAGACGCCGCCCACGAACGCGAGCGGCAGGATCACGATGTTCTGGATGAAGCTCGTGTGGTCCCAGGTCTCGGCGTAGATGCCGACCACGAGCCCGAGCGACGCGAACAGCACCAGCCCGAGCGGCGATCGCGAGCGCGAGCTCGAACGGGATGCTCGACCGGCACGTCCACCAGCAGGACCGCGAGCACCAGCAGCGACACGCCGATCGCGAGCGCCCGCACGACGCCGCCGACCGTGTAGCCGAACGTCATCTGCCAGGGCTGCATCGGCGCCGACAGGACGTCGTTGATGTAGCGGTCGAAGCGCGCCTGGAAGATCGTCGAGGCGTTGTTCGCGAACGCGGCCTGGACCATCCCCATCGTGATCAGGCCGGGCACGATGAACACCTCGTAGTCCACGCTCGCCCACCTGCTTGATGCGCCCGCCGAGCGAGAGCCCGAACACGAGGATGAACAGCATCGAGGAGACGACCGGCGCGAGCACCGTCTGCGTCCAGAGCTTCGACACGCGCAGCGTCTCGCGCTTGCAGAGCCAGACGAGGCCGGTCACGAGGCCATCGCCTTCACGTAGACGTCCTCGAGCCGGTCGACGCCGAAGTGCTCGCGCAGCCCGTCGGCGCGTGTCGCGCGCGATCAGGTGCCCGCCGCGGATCAGGGCGATCTCCTCGCAGAGCAGCTCGGCCTCCTCGAGGTAGTGCGTGGTGAGCAGGATCGTGGTGCCCTCGGCGTGCAGCCGGCGGATGTAGCGCCCACAGCTCCTGGCGCAGCTCGAAGTCGACGCCCGCGGTGGGCTCGTCGAGGATCACGAGGCGCGGCCGGTGCATCAGCGCGCGGGCCAGCAGCAGGCGGCGGCGCTGGCCGCCGGACAGCTTCGGCGCGCGCACGTCGCGCTTCGAGGTGAGGCCGAACGCCTCGATCATCTCCTCGGCGCGCTCCTCGATCTCGTCCTTGTCCATGCCGAAGTAGCCGCCGTGGTAGTCGAGCGTCTCGCGCACGGTCAGGAAGCGGTCGAGGTTGATGTCCTGCTCGGCGAGGCCGACCCAGGAGCGCGCCTCCAGCGTGTCGTGCGGCTCGCCGAACACGAGCACCTCGCCCTCCGTCACGCGCAGCAGGTTGCAGACGGCGCTGATCAGAGTGGTCTTGCCGGCGCCGTTGGGGCCGAGCAGGCCGAAGAAGGCGCCGGAGTGGATCTCGAGGTCGAAGTCCTCGAGCGCGAGCGTGCCGTCGTCGTAGCGCTTGGTCAGGCCGCGCAGCTCGAGCGCGGGTGGGTCGTCACGGAACACCCGATCGAGACTAGTGACGGGCTAGCCCAGCGCCCGCCCGTAGTGCTTCTCGTAGTAGTCGCGGTACTCGCCGGAGCGGATCGGGCTCCACCAGTCCTCGTTGTCGCGGTACCAGTCGACCGTGCGCGCCAGCCCGTCGTCGAAGCGGACCTCTGCCTCCCAGCCCAGCTCGTCGCGCAGCTTCTGTGAGCTGAGCGAGTAGCGGCGGTCGTGCCCGGGACGGTCGGTCACGTGCTCGATCAGCGACTCGTCGCGCCCGGTCAGCTCCAGGATCCGGCGCACCACGTCGAGGTTCTCGCACTCGTCCGGGCCGCCGACGTTGTAGGCCTCGCCGGGGCGGCCGCGCTCCAGCACCGTGTGGATGCCGCGGCAGAAGTCCTCCACGTAGAGCCAGTTGCGCACCTGGCGGCCGTCGCCGTACACCGGCAGCGAGTCGCCGTGGATCGCGTTCAGGACCGCGAGCGGGATCAGCTTCTCGGGGTACTGGCGCGGGCCGTAGTTGTTCGAGCCGCGGCAGATCACGGCCTCGGTCCCGTAGGTGTGGTGGTGCGCGGACACGAGCAGGTCGCCCGCCGCCTTGGTCGCGGAGTACGGGGAGGACGGGTCGAGCGGCGAGCTCTCCGTGAACGAGCCCTCGGCGATCGAGCCGTACACCTCGTCGGTGGAGACCTGGAGGTAGCGCGGCACGCGCAGCTCGCGCACCGCGTCGAGCAGCACGCCGGTGCCGATCACGTGGGTGCAGCGCGAACACGTCCTGGTCGGCGATCGAGCGATCCACGTGCGACTCGGCGGCGAAGTTCACCACCGCGTCCACGCCCTCCGCCACCTGCATCACGAGGTCGCGGTCCTCGATGCCGCCCACCACCAGCTCGACGCCCTCCGGGAGGTTCTCGCGCCGCCCGGCGTAGGTGAGCTTGTCGAGCACCACCACGTCGTGGTCGTCCCCGAACAGGCGCGCGTAGGTGGAGCCGATGAAGCCGGCCCCGCCGGTCACGAGCAGCTTCATGCGCGCACCCGAGGTACGCCTCGAGGCCGTCCTGCCAGGCGGGCAGCGCCGGGTCGCCGCGCTCGCTGCCGAGCACGGAGTACGCCGGCCGCCGCGCCGGGCGCGGGAACTCCTCGGTGGTGCACGGCTGCAGGTCGGACGTCGACGTCGGCCCGCGGCGAAGATCTCGCGGGCGAACTCGAACCACGAGCACGAGCCGCCGCCGGCCACGTGCAGGACGCCGCGCTCGTCGCCGGCCGCGAGCAGCGCACGAGCGCGCTCGGCCAGATGCCCGGTGAAGGTGGGGCAGCCGAGCTGGTCGTGCGACCACCCGCAGCTCGTCGCGCTCGCGCCCGAGCGCGAGCATCGTCTCGACGAAGTTCTGCCGTCCGCGCCGAACAGCCAGGAGGAGCGGACGATGAGGTGGTTCGGGTTGGCCTCCGCGGTTGCGCGCTCGCCCGCGAGCTTCGAGCGGCCGTAGACCGAGATCGGCCCGGGCGTGTCGGACTCCACGTAGGGCTCGCGCTTGGTGCCGTCGAACACGTAGTCGGTCGAGACGTAGAGCACGCGCTCGGCGCCGCTGCGGCGACGTTGCGGGCGCCGTCCGCGTTCACCGCGTGCGCGCGCTCGGGCTCGCTCTCGGCGCCGTCGACGTCGGTGATAGGCCGCGCAGTTGATCACCGTCGCGCCGGCAAGCGCCTCGCGCACCGCGTCGGCGTCGGTCACGTCCAGGTCCGCGCGCGTCAGGGCGATCGCGTCGCCGCCCGCCGCCCGCACCACGTCCTGGCCGAGCATGCCGCCGGCTCCCACCACATGGAGTCTCACGCGGCCCACTCTAGCCCGGCGGCGCTGTCGATTCCCGCACCAGCAGCTCCGCGGGGAGCACGATCCGCTTGCGCGTTCGCTTACCGGACAGGCGCGCCTCGAGGAGTTCGAAGGAGGTCGCGCCGAGCAGCTCGGCGTCGAGCGCGACGGTGGTGAGCGGCGGCGTGAGCACGCGCGCGAAGTCCATGTCGTCGAAGCCGACCACGGACAGGTCCTCCGGGATCCGAACGCCGCGCTCGCGGGCGGCGAGGTACAGGCCGGCGGCGATCACGTCGTCGTCGCAGAACACCGCGGTGGGCTCGTCGTCGAGGAGCGTCAGCCCGTTCACGCGAGCGTCCTCGATGGAGATCGGCGTGAGCACGCGCGGCTGCGTGTCAGGGTCGAGACCGGCCTCGCGCAAGCACGCGCACGCGGCTCTCCTCGCGATGCTGGAAGGTGAGCGCCCGGAAGGCGGCGGCGAGATGGCCGATGCGGCGGTGGCCGAGCTCCACGAGGTGCTCGAACGCGGCGGCCGAGCCGCCCCCGCCGTCGAAGCGCACGGACGGGCGCCGCGGCTCCTCGGTCTCCATCATCACCACGTTCTCGTCCGGGCCGAGTGCCTCCGGGGCCGTGACCTCGAACAGGAGGTAGCCGTCCACCGGGCCCGCCTGGAGCGCCTCGAACGACTGCGACTCCCAGTGCCTGTCGTTCTGGGTGTCGACGAGGATCACGATGTAGCCCGCGGCCGCAGCGGCGCGCTGCGCGCCGCGCAGCACGCGGCTGAAGAACGGGTTCGTCATGTCCGGGACCAGCAGCGCCACGGCGCGCGAGGCGCCGAGCCGCAGCGCCTGGGCGGCCGCGTTCGGCCGGTAGCCGAGCTCGCGGGCGCACTGGCGCACGCGCTCCTCGGTGGCCTCGGACACGCGCCCGCGCCCCTTTCCCGAGAAGACCAGGGAGACGGTGGACTGCGAGACCCCCGCGCAGCGGGCGACATCGGTGCTTGTCGAGCGGTCGATGCGCGAATGCAACCACGCGGGCGGGACCGGCGCTCGAAATAGCCGCTTGACGGACGCGTCATACGTAGTATGCTCATACGTATGACGTTCATCGGAACCCAGATCGCAGCCGTACTTGCCGCAGGGGTCGTCGCGACCGGATCGCTGTTCAGCACCGACTCCGATGACCGAGGCCGCCACACCGCACTCGTGATCGACGCCGCCCTCGCCCGCGACGGCCGCGAGCTCGTGGACCCGCGGCTGAAGGACGTGGACGCCGAGGTCCGCCTGCCCCGGAACGCGACCGAGGCGCGCACCAACGTGCGCTACTTCGACGCGCTCGACTACCGGGTGTACGTGGCCGGCTCGACCGCCGCCGCCGCGGCCGAGAGCGCCGGCGTGGACGCCACGGACGTCGGCGGGCTCGACGGCGCACTGTCCGTCGCGCGCTGACCACTCCGGGACCGTCGACCGGCGTCGCTAGCGTGCCGCATGTGCTCGAGGTCCGCGACCTGACGAAGCGCTTCGGAGCGAACGTTGCGGTCGACGGGCTCAGCTTCAAGGCGACGCCCGGCCGCGTGCTCGGATTCCTGGGTCCGAACGGCGCCGGCAAGACCACGACGCTGCGCACGTTGCTCGGCCTGACGCTGCCCACATCGGGCCGGCGACGGTCGACGGACGGCTCTACCGCGAGCTGGACGACCCGGTCGGCGAGGTCGGGGCGGTGCTCGAAGGGCCGCAGTTTCATCCCGGCCGCACCGGGCGCAACCACCTCCGCGTGCTCGCCACGGCGGCCGGGCTGCCCCGCGGCCGGGCGGAGGAGCTGCTCCGGCTCGTGGAGTTGGACGGCGCCGGCGACAAGCGCGTCAAGGGGTACTCGCTCGGCATGCGCCAGCGGCTCAGCCTCGCCGGGGCGCTGCTCGGCGACCCGCGCGCGCTGGTGCTCGACGAGCCCGCGAACGGGCTCGACCCGCAGGGCATCCGGTGGCTGCGCGACTTCCTCCGCGCGCGCGCGGCCGAGGGCCGGACCGTCCTCGTCTCCAGCCACGTGCTCGCGGAGATGGCGCAGACCGTGGACGAGGTGGTGGTGATCAGCCACGGCAAGCTGGTGGCCCAGGGATCGCTGGACGAGCTGACCGAGGGCATCGCCGCGCCGGTGTGGGTGCGCAGCCCGGAGGCGGGGCGCCTGCGCGAGGCCCTCGTCGCGAAGAGCCACGAGGCCGACGCCGGCGAGGCCGGCGCGGACTGGCTCGCGGTGCGCGGCGCGTCGCTCGAGGACGTCGGCACGACCGCCGCTGAGAACGGCATCGCCGTCTTCGAGCTCTACCGCCCGCGGCAGTCGCTCGAGAGCGTGTTCTTCGAGCTCACGGGCGGAACGGAGGCGGGGAGGTGACCCATCTCGTGGCAGCCGAGCTGCTGAAGCTCCGCACCACCCGGACGTTCTGGGCCCTCGCCGGGACCACGTTCGGGCTGATCCTCTTGATCGTTGTCCTGTCGCTGATCCTGGACGACGACGCGCTCGTGTCGAGCGAGAGCACCGTGCGCTCGCTCCTCACCACCGGAGGCCTGGCCGGGCTCTTCATGCTCGTGCTCGGCGCGGTGATCGGGGCCGGGCGAGTACCGGCACGGCACCATCGCCTCGATGCTGCTCGTGACCCCCAACCGGCTGCGGGCTGTCGGGGCGCAGACGCTCGCCAACGCGGTCGGCGGACTCGTCGTCGGCGTCGCGGCCGCCGCCCTCATCGCCGTCATCGTGCTGCCGATCCTGGCGGCGCGCGACGCCGTGCTACCCGACAGCGGAGTGGTTGCCCGCATCGTCTTCGGCAACGGCCTCTACGGCGCCCTGGCCGCGGCGCTTGGAGTGGCGCTCGGCGCCACTCTGCGGAACCAGGTGGCCGCCATCGTGACGTTGCTCCTCGTGTTCTTCGTAGTGGACTCGGCCGTCATCGCGCTGGTCGACGGCTACGCCCCGTTCTCGCTCTCCGGTCTGAGCGCCTCGATCACCGGCACCACTGAGGGCGAGGCGGACATCGACCTGCACCCGCAGGGCATCGCCGTGCTCATCTGGGCGGGCTACACGGCGGTGCTCGTGGTGCTCGCCGCTTTCCTCACCTCGAAGCGCGACATCTAGAGAATCTGCACGTCGGCGCTGTCGCCGACCACGAAGCGGTACGCCTTCGGCAGCGGCGGGCCGCGGCCGATCGTCACGTTCTTCCCGATCAGGCTGGCCTCGATCCGGTAGTCGAGCCCGGAGATCCGCGATCCCGACATCACGATCGAATGCTCCAGCTCGGCGTGCTCGATCGTGACGTTGTCGCCGATCGCGGTGTACGGGCCGATGTAGGCGTCCGTGAGCTGGGAGCCGGCGCCGATCACCGCCGGACCGCGGACGGTCGAGCGCCGAAGCCGGGCGCCCTCCTCGATCACGACGCGGCCCTCCACGCGGCTGTCGATCAACTCGCCGTCGATCCGCTCGTCCATGTCGTCGAGGATGAGGCGGTTCGCCTCGAGCATGTCCTCCACCTGGCCGGTGTCCTTCCACCAGCCGTCGACGATGTGCGGATCCACCCGCAGGCCACGGTCCACGAGCGTCTGGATCGCGTCCGTGATCTCGAGCTCGTCGCGCCACGACGGCTCGATGGAGCGAGCCGCGTCGAATATCGACGACGTGAACATGTAGACGCCCACGAGCGCAAGGTCCGTCTTCGGCTCCTTCGGCTTCTCCACGAGCCGCGCGACCCGGTTGCCGCCGTCGAGCTCGGCCACCCCGTAGTTCTCGGGGTCCGGCACGTGCGTGAGCAGTATCAGCGCGTCGGGCTGCTCGGTCCTGAAGGTGTCGACCAGCTTGAGGATCCCGTCGCGCAGCAGGTTGTCGCCGAGGTACATCACGAACGGCGAGTCGCCGAGGAACTCCTCCGCCGTCAGGACGGCGTGGGCGAGCCCGCGCGGAGCATCCTGCTCGATGTACGTGATCTGCACGCCGAACTGCGAGCCGTCGCCCGCGGCCTCGCGCACCTCGGCCCCGGTCTCCGGCGCGATGATGATGCCCACCTCGCTGATGCCGGCCTCCGCCATCGCCTCGATCCCGTAGAACAGGACCGGCTTGTTGGCCACCGGCACGAGCTGCTTCGCGCTCGTGTGCGTGAGCGGCCGAAGGCGCGTGCCCTTGCCGCCGGAGAGGATCAGTCCCTTCATCGCGGGGGACGCTAGTAGACGCCGCCGAGCTTACGGTGGTCCCAGCTCACGATGCGAGTGGGAACGAACGTCAGGCCAACTCGCTTCGGCGCCTGCGCGGCCACCATCGCCCGCACGTCATCGTTCAGCTCGCCCGCATACCGCGCGAACAGCTCCAGACCGAACTTCTCAACGGCGGCGGGGTCGCGCGAGATCCCGACCTCGCACTCGAGCATCACGCCGCGCAGCTCGTGGTACTGCACGCCGTCCTCGAGCCCGAGCGTGGCGCGCGGGTCGCGCTCCAGGTTGCGCGCCTTCTGCGACTTCGCGTAGGTCCAGCCGCGCAGCTCCGCCGCATCGCCCACGAACCAGAGCGCCACCATGTGCGGGACGCCGCGTGGGCCGACCGTCGCGCACTGCATCACCATCTTCTCGTCGAGGAAGGCGCCGAGCTCCTCGGCCGACATCTCGATCTGGTTACGCCGTGACGGCAAGCTGCTCTGCAGCCTCCAGCACCGCGCGCCTGGCCTCCTCGGGCTCGAGTACCACGGCGTCGCCTGCCTCCTTGAGGATCTCGCGGGCGAGCCACTCGTACGACGCGTAGGTGCGCTCGAAGATCACGGCGCCGTCGGACAGCTCGGTGGCCCCGGGATGGTCCTCGCGGACCCAGCGGGCCCGTTCGGGTGAAACCCAGATGCGCGCCGTGCTGCCGGAATCCACCTCGCCGGTGGAGAGCCAGCCGTGCACGTCGGGCTCCACCCCCGGGCGCGGCTCGAAGCGCTCGCCGGTCACGTCCACCTGGCGCACGCGGTCGAGGCGATACGAGCGCGGAGCGTCCTTCTCAAGGTCCCAAGCGTGGATGTACCAGCCCTCCTGGCCGTTCACGAGCTTGTAGGGCTCGAGCGTCCGCTCGGTGAACTCGTCCTCGTTCTCCTTGTAGTACTCGATCTTCAGGAGCTGCCGCGCGATGATGGCGCCAGAGACCACGCGTGCGACCTTGGAGTCGTCGCCCTTCGCGGTCGTGATGTGGAGACCGTCCTCCGCGGGGTCCTGGCCGAGCGCGTCCACGATCTTCTTGCGCGCCGAGGCGAGCGAGCCCTCGGGCAGGTGCTCCCCGATCAGGTCGATCGCAGCCACGAGCGCCTTCGCCTCGAGCGGCAGCAGCCGGGCGGGGCGCGCGAAGTTGTCGCCGTAGGGCTCGGGATCGACCTCGATCTGGTCGCCCCGGACCTCGGCGTAGAGCACGTAGGAGCCCCCGCCGAAGTTCACGACGTTCAGCACGTCGATGTCCTGGCGCAGCTCCGTGTCGGTCACCTGAAGCGACTCGCAGAGCGGTGCCACGTCGAGCTTTTCGCCCACGCGCGCGGCGTCGATCAGGATGCCGGCGAGCGTGACGAGCCGCGCGAAGCGCTCCGGCCGGATCGGCGACTCGCGGCCCTCGTCGTCGTCGTCGGCCTCCACCTGCTTGCGCCGGCGCGCCGGCTTGGCGAGCTCCGGCGGCTTGGAGTGGCGCTCGGTCACGAGATCGAGCCGCTCGCGTGCCTCGGTCACCAGCTCCTCCGGGCCCTCGATGCGTGCCTGCTCGCCCAGCCCGAGCACCCAGGAGACCATCTGCCGGGAGTTCGCGTAGTCGGTCTCGAAGATCACGCCGCCGTCCGCGTCCTGCACGTCGCCGGCGTGGCCGAAGTGGCGCAGGGCGAGCCAGTCGATGCGGTTGGAGAGCCAGATCCGCGCTCGGCCCACGATGTCCCCGAGCTGCCAGTCGGTGCGCGTGGCGTACCCGCGCGGGTCGAAGTCCTCGGGGCGGCTGAAGTCGTGCTCCGCCTTCGAGGAGTAGCCCACCTTGCCGCGGATGCGGGACACCCGGAACACGCGCACGTCATCGCGCTCGTGCGAATAGCCGATCAGGTAGAACTGCCCGCCGCGGTAGAGCAGGTGGTACGGGTCCACCTTGCGCTTCTCCTCGGCGTCGCGGCCGATCGTGTAGTAGTCGAAGACGATCGTCTTGCGGCGGAAGATGGCCGTCTCGACCTTCGACAGCCGCTGCGAGAGCTCGCGCCCGCCCGCGCCGGCGGTGACCGCCAGCGCGACGCTGCGCTGCTCGGGCGCGTCGAGCGGCGAGGGCTTCCCCCAGGACAGCTGCTGAAGGGCCAGGCGCAGCGGCTCGGCGTAGGCGAACTCGCCGTCGAGCAGCGACAGCGACGTTCGCAGTGCACCCAGCTCCTTGTCCGTGAACTCGATCGCGGGCAGGTAGAAGTTCTCGGGCGGCAGTGAGTAGTTCTCGGCCTCGTAGTAGCCCTCGGCCGGCTTGTCGACCTTCAGGTGGATGCCGAGCGACTCGAGCTCCGCGCGGTCGGCGTAGAAGCGCCGCGCGAAGGCCTCGTCGTTCATCTGCGAGTACCCCTCCACGTCCTGCTTGATCTCGAGGGCGGAGACCGGCCTGCGCTCCGCCATCAGGAACGAGATCAGTGACAACTGCCGGATGAGCTTCTCTGTGTCCTTAGCCATTGGTGCGCCACGAGAATAAGCAGGAAACCCCGATCTTCGCTCCCCCGGCTGGACCGGGCCCCCGCTATTTGCGAGCATGGGGCGTGGCCTTTGACAAGCTGAAGAACCTCCTCAACGTCGATATCAAGGACGGGCTTCCGGGCAGCGCCGTGGTGCAATCGTCGAGTGTCCCGACCGAGGCGGCGCGCTCGTACAACGTCAGCATGTGGCTGGATGTGTACGTGGAGGGCCGCGAGCCCTACCGCGTGAAGCACGAGTGCATGGTCAAGGCGGGCAAGCACCCGTGGCCCGGCACGACCCTGCCGGTGGTCGTGGATCGCGAGAAACCCGAGCGCATCGACATCCAGTGGGACGACGTGAAGACGGTCGACGAGCAGATGGCCGAGGCGCCCGGGCCAGCGGCCGCTGGCGCGCCTGCCGCGGGCGGGCCGCAGGTGATCGACCTGCGCGGGACCGACCTCGCGGACCAGCTCCGGGGCGCGCTGGCAGCGGCCGGCGCCGCGCCCGAGGGCGGCGGCAACATGGTCGAGGACCGCATCGCGAAGCTGGAGCGGCTCTCGAAGCTGCGCGAGTCCGGCGTGCTCAGCGAGGCGGAGTTCGAGGCGGAGAAGGCGCGAATACTGGCCGGCTAGGCCGCCTCTTCGCGCCGCGCCTGCTCGCGCGTCGCGAAGAAGGCCGACGCCGAGATGCCGCGGTCGAAGTCTGACCAGCTCGCGCCGTCGGCGAGCGACCGCTCGATGCGGTCGAAGCTGCCGAGGTTGCCGCCGAGGTTGTCCACGAAGTGGACGAGCGTGGCCTCGCGCGTGCAGGGCACCACCGGGCTGCCGTGCTCGAGCTTGCCGTGGTGGCTCAGGATGATGTGGAGCAGGCCTTCGCTCTCGGCGGGCGGAAAGCTGTCGATCCGCTCGATCTCGCGGCGCACCATGTAGTACCCGAGCGGGATCTCGCCGAGCAGCTTGCCGGTGTCGGTGAGCTCGATGGCGCCGTTGATGGAGGCGTAGACCTGTGTCTTGCCGATGTCGTGGAGCAGGGCTCCGGTGACGGCGAGCTCGCGGTCGATGCCTCCGCGGAACGGACCGGCCGCCAGGGCGCTCACGCCCTGGGCCACCGACAGACAGTGCTCGATGAGCCCGTGCCGGTAGGCCTGGTGGTAGTACTTCGCCGCGGGTGCCGAGTGGTAGGCGGCGCCCGTCTCGGTGGAGCGGTCGATCAGCCGTGCGAGCAGCGTTCGGAGGTGCGGCCGCTGGATCGTCTCGATCAGCGCCTCCAGGTCGGCGGCCATCTCCTCGTAGGGCCGCGCCGGGGCCTCGGTGAGGTCGGCGAGCTCGTACTCGTCCTCCGCCGCCACCCGCATCCGCTTGACCGTGACGGCGGCGCCGTAGCGCTCGTCCACCGAGTAGCGGCCGAGCACGCGGATCACGGAGCCCGTCGGGCAGATCGGGGCCAGGGCCTCGACCTCATCCCAGATCACGGCCTCGACAGCGCCCGTGGTGTCGCCGAGCTGGAGCTTCAGAAAGGGGTCGCCGTTGCGCCGCTGGCGCCTCGTGTGGCCGCGCACCACGAAGACCTCGTTGACCTCCTGGCCGTCGGCGAGGTCGCGCACGAAGCATCTGTCTGGGGTGAGCGTTGTCTGCTCCATTTGGACTTGCCAAGGTAAGGCCGGACTCGGACGGTTTAGCCTGCCGGGTTATGGGCGTGCTCGTGGCCGGTGGGACCGGAGCTCTGGGTAGCGCGGTCGTGCACGAGCTGCTCGACTCGGGCTACGACTGCACGGTCACCTGGATCCTGGACAAGGAGCGCGAGCGCGCCGAGGCCGAGTTCGGCGACCGTGCCAAGTTCGTGCGCGCCGACCTGGTCGATCCGCAGGGCGGGGCGGCCGATGCCGTCGCCGCGGTGGATGATCTCGAGGCGGTGGTGAACCTCGTCGGCGGGTTCTTCTCCGGCCCGCTCGTGCACGAGACGGAGTGGCACGACTTCGACCGCATGCTGCGACTCAACGTCTCGCCCGCCTTCAACCTCGCGTCCGCGGCGATGCCGCTCATGCTGGAGCGCGGAGGCGGCTCGTTCGTGGCGGTCTCGGCGCGTCCCGCGCTGAGGCCGTTCGCAGGCGCTGGGGCCTACGTGACCGCGAAGGCGGCCGTGCTCGCCTTCGTCCATGCGCTCGACGCCGACTACCGCTCGAAGGGCATCCGCGCCAACGCGATCCTGCCGAGCGTGATCGACACACCCGCGAACCGCGCCGCCGAGCCCGACGCCGACCACTCGAAGTGGGTCCTGCCGGCCGAGATAGCGCAGGTCGTGCGCTTCCTGGTCTCGGACGACTCGGCGGTGACGAGCGGTGCCGCGATCCCCGTCTACGGTCGCGCGTAGAGGCTGCTAGAAGGTCGTGCAGCCGAAGGCGCGCGGGATCGTCTGGCTGCAGCGGATGCCATCCCTCGAGATGAAGAAGTCTTGGAGCAGCACGATGGTGTTGCCCACCCTGCCGCGGCCGCCCGCGAGGAGGTGAAGCCGCAGCCGCACGAATGGCTGATCCGTGGCGAACCCGACGGACTGGTTCCTCGCTTTGTTCCCGGGCTCGGGGAAGCAACGGAGGGCCAGGTGGCGCGGCGGCTTCGCGGGGTCGCTGTTGGGCTCCGTGTCCAGCTCGCAGGGCTTCGTCCCGACGTCCCAGAAGGTGAACTGCCGGCTCGTCGCGATGGAGATCGTCTTGACGTCGATCCTGATGCAGCGCGCGAGCACCGTGCCGCCGGGAGGCCCTCCGGCCGAACTTGGGGTGAAGCGCGCGGCACACTTTGCCTTCACCGGATCGGGCCGGTCCGGGTCGATCCGAACTCCGATCACTGGCGTGAGCACATCCGGCGGCGGGACCGGCGGCGCGATGCGCTCCGCGTGCGCCACGGCGAAATAGCAGCGCCGTTGGAACTCGCGCCTGCGCCCGTTGATCAGCACGTCCACCTCGAGGCGCACGTACGCGGACTGAAGGAATGGGTCCCGCTCGTGCTGTTCAGTGCTCTGCACCTCGAATGGCCAGCGGTACTCGCCCTTCACGTAGCTTGAGCGGCTGAGATCCGCCAGGACGAGCCCCTCCGCTTCTCCGGCGAGCCGGTAGCGCACGTCGCGAACGCTGATCCTCGCATCCTCGACCCCCTCCAGCCGGAACAGAAATCCCCTTACCATGGTGTGGTCGATGATGCTGAACGGGAGGACGCATCGCAGCGTCACACGCCCTTCCCGCCGGGGCGCGCTCCGCGTGTAGAGCCAGTCCTCAGTCTCGCCGCCGCTCGTCGCCACGCCCTGCCCGCCGCCGCCCATGTGCGGGACGGCCGGGCCCGAGTGCACCTGGACGCGCCACCAGAATTGCCTCGGCACGCGCCCGGCCCGGAACCTGAGCGTCACAAGCGCGATCCGATCCTCGCCGAGCGAGGCGGGCTCGATCGCCATGTTCTGGATCCCCCACTCGGGGCCGCAGCGCCGGCTGCCGCCGTCGGCCCAGTCGCCGTCCCGGTTCCAGTCGAACCAGGCGTTGGCGTAGATCGGCAACGACGGGTCCGCGCGGCTCGCGTCGACCGCCACAGTCAAGGTGCTGGTCGCGCACCGCCGCGGGGTGAGCCCAGCGCCGTCGTCGTTGTCGCGGTCGACCTGGCGAGAGTCGGCCTCGCCGCTCCAGCCGCCGATGCTCGGCCCCGAGGTCGAGTGGCGCGGGCCGCCGCTGGCCGCGCGTGACGGGAAGGTTCCCCTTACTTGCGGCTTACCCGCGTAGCCCGCCGGCCTGCCGTCCGGTGCGTCCCCGTAGTCGAGTCCGGACTGGGCCGTCAGTAGGTCCGATGCGCCGAGTGGAACAAACGATGAGGATGCCGTTGCGGGAGGAGCGGCGGCGAGCACGGCTACCACCGCGAGAGCCAGCGCGGGGCGCATGGGCTGAGTATCTGCCCACCGGCGCCCTGGGTCAAGCCGGGGCGCGGCGCTTCGAGTAGGGGACCAGATCGACTCGACCCATGGCGCCCGCCGACACGCGACCTCTTCCAGCCGACCTCGGCGCGTCGGTGATGAGCACGTTGGTCATCCGCGATCCCCGTCTACGGTCGCGCGTAGTACTGAAGGGTGCGCTGCCCGAGCTGCTTCGTGACCTTCCCGTTCTGGAAGGCGCCGATCGGCGCGCCGATGAACGGGATCAGCTTGCCCGCGTAGCGACGCGCCAGGCGCCGCGCGAGGTACTTCGCGAGCTTGAGGTGGAGAGCGTCGGTCCTGCGGGAGCTGAGCGCCCGCTCGACCATTGCCTGGGCCATCCGCTTGCCGATGCCGTCGAGCGCCTCCCGCGCCTCGGCCGGGGTGTCGTACAGGCCCTGGAGCGCGAGGTACTCGGCGGGGCGCATCGGGTGGCGCGGGTCGTAGCCGTACGCCGCTGCGATGTAGAAGACCATGCGGCTCTGGATCCAGAGCAGGGCGACGATGTCGGGGGCCAGCGTCACCACCCCGCCGATGCCCAGCGCGCCGCCCTCGAGCCGGGCGAGCCGCACGTGCTTCTTGTACGCCTCGCGGGCGAGTGACTCGGGGGTGTGTCCCGGGCCGGCGATCCGCACCCACTCCTCGGCCTGCGGCCCGAAGCGCTCGGCCGCGGCGAGCGCGATGAACTCGGGCGCGCGGTCGGGCTCCGCGAGCATGCGGTCCCACAGCCGCTGGGGCGGGCGCTCGAGCTGGCCGATTTCGGTCGAGGCCTCCACGCGGCTTGAGGCTAGCCTGTGTGTATGGGGATTCTTGACGACGATATGAAGGACGACCGCGAGCAGATGCTCGAGATGCTCACGCGTGCGTATTGGATGGAGATCGAGACCGTGATGAGCTACATCACGAACTCGATCAACCCGGATGGGGTGCGCGCGCAGGAGATCATCGAGTCACTCAACCAGGACATCCAGGAGGAGCTGGCGCACGCGCGCGAGTTCGGCGCTCGCATCAAGGAGCTATACGGCGTGGTGCCGGGTTCGCTCGACTTCAAGGCCGAGCAGACCTTCCTCCAGCCGCCTGACGAGCAGACCGACATCGTCCACGTGATCAAGGGAGTGATCGAGGCGGAGTCCGGCGCCATCGAGCACTACAACCGGATCATCGAGTTCTGCGAGGGCCGCGACCCGGTCACGCAGGACATGGTCATCACCATCCTGCGCGACGAGGAGGGCCACCGGCGGCTCTTCGAGGGCTTCCTGCGCGAGTACAGGGCCGAGGGCCTGGCCTAACTGGCCGAGGGCCTGGCCCTAACCACCCAGCGCCTCCGCGATCAGCACGATCGCGCCGAAGGTCGCCGCGATCACAGCGACCGTCCCAACCACGCGCGGCGAGGGCCCGCCGTGGATCCCGGTCTCGTGCACCGCCGTGTGGCCCTTACCGCGCTGGAGGAGCCAGCGGTTGACCGGGTAGGCCGCGAAGCCCGCGACGGCGAGCGCCACCGAGAGCGAGCCCCAGAAGAGGGTGTTGGTGAGGCCGGCCTCCATCGCCCCCGGGATGGCGAGCATGATCGCGTTGTCGACGACCTCCATGATGGCGATCGAGAGCGTGTCAGAGGCCAGCGCGATCGGAATCACAACGCTCAGGGCAAGCCCGCCGCGGAGAAGCGGGAGACTCGTGAGCGTGTAGCCGAACAGGAACGCGAGCGCGACCGCCAGGGCCACAGTTCCCCACTCCGACCAGCCGAGGGCCGTGCCGATGACCATGCCGGCAACCTCGCCGATCGCGCAGCCGGTGAGGCAGTGAAGCGTGGCGCTGAGCGCCATCTGGTTCACGTCCTGCTCGTGCATCTAGTCCCGCAACGCTAGATACCATCGTCTCGCTGGTGCAAGGCGAGGTAGCTCAGTTGGTAGAGCACACGACTGAAAATCGTGGTGTCGCCGGTTCGATTCCGGCCCTCGCCATCTGGCTGGCTGCGGCGCATCGCCAGGCTGTGTCATCGGGCCGCTCGCGTGCGCAGCACGCGTCGCGACCCTCTTCCTTGCCTGGCGGGCGCCTCGCCGGCAGCTGGCGAGGGCTTCGCCCTCACCATCTGACCGGCAGCTGGCGAGGGCGCCTCACCATCCGCCGCGCTGGTCGCTACGCCGATCCGACGTCGGGCACTCAGTGCCTGGTCTCGTACCTGGTCAGGACCACGCCCTCGGGAAACGTCCGGGTCTCCACCAGGGTCAGGTTCACCCAGTTGTCCAGGGCCGTAAAGAACGGCGTGCCGCTGCCCACCAAGACCGGTGCGGTGGCCAGCACGTACTCGTCGATCAGCCCGGCCCGCATCGCCGCTGCGGCAAGTGTGGCGCCGCCGATGTCAATGGGGCCGCCATCCTCGGCCTTGAGCCGGGTGATCTCGGTGACCGCGTCGCCGGTGACCAGGCGGGTGTTCCAGTCGACCGTGCGGATCGTGGAGGAGAACACCACCTTCGGCATATCCTGCCAGCGGCGGGCGAACTCGATCTCCGCCGGTGTGGCGCCGGGCTGCTGGTCGGCGGTCGGCCAGTGGGAACTCATCGTCTCCCACAGTTTGCGGCCATAGAGCGCCAGGCCGGTCGCCCCCACCCGGTCGGACCACCACTGGAACAGCTCGTCGCTCGGCACGCTCCAGCCGATGTCGTCGCCGGGCGCGGCGATGTAGCCGTCCAGGCTCAGGTTCATGGCAAAGGTCAGTTTCCGCATGGCGTCAGCCTCCCGTGAGTCGGAATTCGGCGTACAGACCAGCACGCGTGAGCTGGCGAGGGCTGCGCCCTCGCTACTTCTGAACCTTCACCTTCGCCGTGCCGGCGGTCGTGTAGCTGGCGCCCTTTGTCTTGAAGGCGATCTTCACGACGTAGGTGCCGGGCTTCAGGCCCTTGGGCAGGCGCAGTCGCTGCTTCGTCTCGCCGGCCGATAGGCCCACGGTCAGCCGTGAGTACACCTTCTTCCCGCGCGTGAGGCGCAGGGTCGAGCACGCCCGCCTGCTCTGCCTGCGCGCCGAGGACGAGCTGCTTGGCCTTGCGGAGCCGGACGCGCTTCGGCACCACGACCCGGATGCTTCCGATCTGTACTCCCGGGACCCGCACGTCCGGCTTGTCCGGCACGTCAGGCTTGTCCGGCACGTCCGGCTTCTCCGGCGTGATGGGCGCGGCCTCCACCGTGATGGACTTCTGCGCCACCGACTCGTTGCCGGCCTTGTCCTTCTGGTGGAACGCAACCACGTAGGTGCCGGGGCTGGCGAACGAGTGGCTCACGGAGTCGCCTGCGATGGCCGGGGTGCCGTCGCCGAACTCCCAGCGCGACGTGCTCGGGTCGAGGCCTGCGCCCGAGTCGCTCGCCTCCGGTGAGAGGGCCACCTGCTCGCCGACTCGGACCACAGTCTTCGACGCGTTGACCGCCAGCGTCGGGCCCTGCCGGTCCAGCACGACGGTGTCGCACTGCGGGTCCGAGAGGTTCGCCTGGCTGGGGCTCCCGGTCTGATTGGACGAGCTCGCGTTGTTCGGCACCGCGGCGTCGGCCGCGACCGCGCAGACGGTGACCGGGCCGTCCGGCAGTTGAGAGGCATCGACGCCGCAGCTGAACGTGGTGTTCTTGCTGCCGCTGGCCGGCACGCTGCACTCGGACCGGTACGCGTGCTGCTCGCAGGGACTCGCCCCCGCCGTCACGCACACGAAGTTCGCCGGATTGGGGCCCGCCACGTCGTCCTGGAAGCCGATCGACAGCGGAATCGTCTGCTGCTTGGTGGCGTCGGCGCCTCCGGCAAGGGTGACCGACGTGGTCGGCTTGGATCGGTCGATCGTCGTGTGCGCGCGCTTCCCCTGGTTCGTGCCGTTCGTGCACGAGTTCGGGCCATCGGGGAAGTGCAGGCTGTCGTTGGGGAGCGAGAACTCGCCGGTCACGCAGATCGCGTAGTTCGAGCCGTGCTGGAGTGTGGCCACGCCGCTCCAGTCGAGCCAGGCGGTTCCGCTCAGGGACACCGTCACGGTGGTCTCGGAGACCTGGGCGCTGTTCTGGTAGTAGCGAACACGGAGTCGGTAGGTGTCGCTGCCGCTCGGGGCCTGCCAGCTAATCCACTGGGTGTTGTTGGCCGAGTTCGTGAAGGCCGGCTCGCCGGTGCCTTCCACGTTCACGTCGGCCATGGCCGGCGCGGCAACAACGAGAGCCGCGACGACGACGATGAGTGTGAACAAGGGCTTCATGGGTCTCCTTTTCAAGCTGATGACCGCATGCTGGCCCAGCTGAACCCCCCGCACATCGTGGGCAACCCGCAACTTGACCCCTAACTTTTCGACCCGGACCCCTAGACGCTGTCGAAATCGCCGCTCCCCATTCGTCTGATACGCGACCATCCAGACAAAGGAGGACGCGATGAAGTACCTGCTGCTGATCCACCATGGCGACGCCGCTACCCCGCAGGACCCTGGCGCCTGGGCGAAGCTCTCCGATGACGAGCAGAAGGCCGTCTACGCCGACTACATGGCGATCAACCAGACCGAGGGCGTGAGCCCCGGGCTCTGGCTCGACCAGCCGGACACCGCGACAACGGTGCGCGTCGAGGACGGGAAGACGTTGACCACCGACGGCCCGTTCGCGGAGATCAAGGAGGCGATCGGCGGCTACCTCGTTTTCGAAGCGGATGACCTCGACGCGGCGATCGAGCTGGCCGCGCGGATTCCGGCGGCACGCCTGGGTGGCGCCGTCGAGGTGCGCCCGGTGGTGGAGCGCTAGCGATTCTCGAGCAGGTCTTCCGCGACCAGTGGGGCCGTGTCCTGGCCACGCTGATCGGCTTCCTCGGCGACTTCGACCTCGCCGAGGAAGCCACGCAGGAGGCCTTTGCGGTCGCCGCTGAGCGCTGGCCTCGCGACGGACTCCCATCGAACCCGGGCGTCTGGCTCGTCACCACTGCGCGCAACCGGGCGATCGACCGGATTCGACGCGATCGCACACTGGCCGCGAAGACCCGGCTCCTCGAGATCCCCGAGGCGGTGGAGGACAGCGTGGACGACACGACGTTCCCTGACGAACGGCTCGAGCTCGTCTTCACCTGCTGCCACCCTGCGCTCGCCACCGACGCCCAGGTGGCGCTCACACTGCGCACTCTCGGCGGCCTGACCACGCCCGAGATCGCACGCGCCTTCCTGGTCGGTGAACCCACGATGGCGCAGCGGCTCGTGCGCGCGAAGCGGAAGATCAAGGCGGCCGGGATCCCGTTCCGGGTGCCGCCCGACCACCTGCTGCCGGATCGGCTCGCCGCCGTGCTGGCGGTCGTCTACCTGATCTTCAACGAGGGCTACGGCGGTCGCGGCGAGTTGGCGGCGGAGGCGATCCGGCTCGGCCGGGCGCTCGCGGAGCTGATGCCCGACGAGCCGGAGGTACACGGCCTCCTGGCACTGATGCTGTTGCACGACGCCCGTCGCGAGGCTCGGTTTCGCGACGGCGAGCTCGTATTGCTGGCCGACCAGGATCCCGCCCTCTGGGACTCGCAACAGATCGCCGCCGGGCGCCGGGCGCTCGACCGCGCGCTCGCTCTGCACGGCCGCGGCCCCTACGTAGTGCAGGCGGCGATCGCGTCGCTCCACGCGGACGAGCCACGCGACTGGCCCCAGATCGCCGCGCTCTACGGCGAGCTCGTCCGGCTCACCAACTCGCCGGTGGTGGAGCTGAGCAGGGCCGTGGCGGTGGCAGAGGCCGATGGCTCCGAGGCAGGTCTCGAGATCGTCGACCGCCTCGATCTCGACGACTACCGCTACCTGCACTCCACCCGCGGCGAGCTTCTGGGGCGGCTCGGCAGGACGGCGGAGGCCCGCGAGGCATACGGCCGGGCGCTCACGCTCGCTCACGACGACGCCGAGCGCCGCCTCCTCGAGCGCCGGCTGACGGAGCTCGGCGCGTAGAGTTGAACGCGTGAGCGAGCCACTCCCGATCGCCTGCACGCTAGGCGCCACCGACCTTCGGGCCCGTGGGGAAGAACTGCGCGCGCTCGGCGGCGACGGGCTTCTGGACGCGACCGAGGAGCCGGGCCGGGCGATCCTCCGCTTCCGGCCGGATCACTCGGTCCGCGAGCGCGTGGAAGCCCTCGTGGCGGCGGAATCCGAGTGCTGCGCCTTCCTCGACTTCAGGGTCGAGCACGGCGATGCGGCCACCGTGCTCACCATCTCCGCGCCGAACGGGGGCGCGGAGATTGTTCACGAGCTCGCGGCGGCGCTCGCCGGGCGCTAGGCCGGGACGGGTGCGGCGTCGCCGCGGCGGGCCGCCTCGGCCATCTCGCGGCTGTCGCGCGAGCTGATCAGCACCGCGGCGAGCACCGCGCCCACCAACGCGATCCCGGCGCCGGCCAGGAAGGCGTCCTGGAAGCCCTCGGTGAGCGCCACCGCCCGGCTGGTCTCACCGGCGGCGAACACGTCGTCCGTGCGACCCGTCGAGATCGTCGCGAGCACCGCCAGGCCGAGCGCGCCGCCCACCTGCTGGGAGGTGTTGATCAGCCCCGAGGCCAGGCCCGCCTCTGACGGGTTGGTGCCGGTGACCGCCGCGATCGTGACGGGCACGAAGGCGAGGCCGAGGCCCACGGCGGCGAGCATCGAGGGGAAGAGGACGTCGCCGACGTAGGTGCCGCCAGGTGCGCTCACGTGGCTGAACCAGAAGAGTCCGCCGGCGATGAGCAGCATCCCCGCGATCAGGACCGGCTTGAATCCGAACCGCGACACGAGCTGAGACGCGCCGCCCGCGGAGACGATGATCAGCCCGGCGAGCGGCAGGTACGCCAGCCCGGCCTTCAGCGGCTCGTAGCCCATCACCTGCTGCATGTAGAGCGAGATGAAGAAGAACATCGCGAACAGCGCCATGCCGAGCAGCAGCCCGATCACGTTCGCCCCGCGCAGGGTGCGCAGCCGGAAGATCGTGAAGGGCATGAGCGGGTAGCGGCGGCGGCGTTCGATCAGCACGAACGCCACCAGCAGCGCCACCGAGAGGGCCCCGAGCGCAAGCGTCTGGGTCGAGCCCCAGCCGGCGTTGTTCGCGTCGACGAGCGTGTAGACGAGCAGCGCGAGGCCCGCGGTCACCGAGACCGCACCCGCGATGTCGAACGAGGGGCTCGACTGGTCGCGGCTTTCGTCCAGGAGCCGCGGAGCGATCAGCGCGGCCGCGATCCCGATCGGCACGTTCACGAACAGCACCCACTCCCAGCCGGCCCACTCGGTGAGCATCCCGCCGAGCAGTACGCCAACAGCACCGCCGGAGCCGGCCACGGCGCCCCAGACTCCGAGTGCCCTGTTGCGCTCGGAGCCCTCGGCGAAGGTTGTGGTGAGGATCGAGAGCGCGGCCGGGGAGATCAGCGCGGCGCCGAGGCCCTGCACGCCGCGGGCCGCAACCAGCATCACGTCGCTCTGGGCGAGCCCTCCGACCAGCGAGGCGAGCGCGAACAGCCACATGCCGTAGACGAACATGCGCCGGCGGCCGAGCAGGTCGGCCAGCCGTCCGCCGAGCAGGAGGAAGCCGCCGAACACGAGCGTGTACGCGTTCACGACCCAGGACAGGTCGTCCTGGGCGAAATCAAGGTCGCGCCCGATCGAGGGAAGGGCCACGTTCACGATCGACGCGTCGAGCACGACCACGAACTGAGCCATGGCGAGCAGTGCGAGGACGAAGTTCTTTGCGCGGGCGGTATCTGCTGGGCTCATGTGCGGTTCCTCACTAAACGGAATAGTGGTTCCGGTTTGGGAAAATATACGGAACCGTGGTTCCGCTTGTCAACTTTTCGCGTTAAGATCGGCTTGTGGCCATCGCAATGCGCGCCGACGCGCGCCGCAACCGCGAGCGCATCCTGGAGGGTGCGCGACAGGCGTTCGCGGAGCACGGCGAGAACGCCCAGATGGATGACATCGCGCGTCGCTCCGGCGTGGGCGTGGGAACGCTGTACCGGCACTTCGCGACCAAGGACGTGCTCGTCGGGGAGCTGATCCGCGTGAAGCTGGCCGACTTCGCGGTGCGAGTCCGCCGCTGGTTCGACGACGAGAGCGATCCCTGGGCGGCGTTCGCGGGCGTGCTGCGTGAGCAGACCGAGGTGATGGCGGAGGACGCCGCCCACCAGAAGATGCCGTTCGCGGCCACTCCCGCTGCACTCGAGCGCGCCGATCCGGCGATCCAGGAGCTCACAGCTGCATGGAAGGCGATGATCGCCCGGGCCCAGGAGGCGGGCGTCGTCCGGGATGACCTGTCGGTCGACGACATCCGCACGATGATGTGCGGCCTCGGCAGCATGATGGCCGCCGACGCGGCGAGCGCGATGTCATTCGATTGGCGGCGCCACCGCGATCTGTTCCTCGACGGAGTGCGTACCGAGCCGTAGTTACACTCCGCGCCGCGATGCGACGGCTTCTGATCAGCTCCCTAGTCCTGTTCGCGCTGCTGATCGCCGGATGCGGGGGCGGTGACGACTCCGGCAGCCCGCTCGACTCGGCGCTCTCATACCTCCCGAAGGACGCTCCCTTCGCGGTGGTGATCGACACGGACCTGGACGGCGACCAGTACAAGGCGCTTCAGGCCCTGCTCGAGAAGTTCCCGTTCAGCGGCCAGCTCGAGGACAGCCTTCGCCAGCAGCTGGAGGGCAGCACGGACTTCGACTTCGACGACGACGTGAGGCCGGTGCTTGGCAACCCCCTGGTGGTCGGCGGCACCGACGCGAAGTTGATCACGAGCAGCGCTGAGGAGCCCGGAGTCGTGGGGGCCATACGCGCCAAGGACAAGGGCGCGCTCGATGACCTGATCGACAGGGCGAACGCGAAGAAGACGGGCGAGGAGTCCGGCGCGACCCTGTACGAGACGGAGGGCAACGTCTTCGCCGTGAAGGACGACACGGTCATCTTCGCAGCGGGTCCCCAGCAGCTCACCCAGGCCCTGAAGCGCGCGGAGGGCGACGACCATCTCGACGAGGACACCTTCAACGAGGGGCTCGACGGCCTGCCGGAGAGCGCGCTCGCACGGGTGTACGCCGATGTCGAGGCGCTCCTGAAGGGCGACACCGGCTCGGCCGACGCGCGCAAGATCAAGTGGGTCGACGCGCTGCGCACGCTCGGCATGACGGTGGTGGCCAAGAACGACGGCATCGACGTGGACTTCCGCCTGCGCACGGAGGGCGACCTCAGCGACGCTGACCTTCCGATCGCCCCCGGCGACGAGGCGCCCGACGTGATCAAGCGGGAGGGCGAGATCGGCCTCGGCATCCGGGACCTCGCGCACATCGTGACGTTCGCCGAGAACGCCGGCCAGGCGGTGGACCCGGCAGGGTTTGGCGACTACGCCAAGGCCAAGGCCACGATCGACAGGCAGCTCGGGGTGAGCCTCGACGACGACCTGATCGGGCAGCTCACGGGCGACGTCGCCTCCAGCATCTCCCTCGACGGCGGGTTCGGCGTGCGCGCCGAGCTGAAGGACCCTCAGGCGTTCGAGCGCACGCTCGCCAAGGTGGCCGACGTGCTTCCGAGCTTCGCGGAGGGCGCCGGCTTCGGCACCGTGGGGCTGTCGAAGCCGAAGGGCGGTCAGGACTTCTACGCCCTCGCCCAGCCCGACGGCGATGCCGTGGCGTTCGGGGTGGTCGACGACGTGCTCGTGGTCGCGAACGATCCCGCGCGAGCGGGGCAGTTCGCCGCCGCGGAGCCCACGGCGGTTCCGGGCGCCAAGGGCTCGGTCGTCCTGAGCGCCGATGCGCAGCAGCTCGTGAGCACGCTGCTGGGTCAGTTCGGGCCGCTATTCGGCCTCGGCGACCTGGGCGGCCTCGGCGGCGCTCTGTTCACGCGCCCGCTCGGCGACCTCAACGGGTTCATGTCGGCGAGCGGCGACGAGCTGCGCGGCAAGCTGACGCTGGCGATCGACTAGCGCGTTTTCGCCGGCCAGCAATGGGTACGGCTTCCCCGTGGGGTTAGTCGCTGGAGTCGTGTCGCTCGCCCGTCAGCCGGTTCGCCTGACGCTGCGCGTCTGGGAGCTCGGTCTCTCGAGCGCCGCGTCGGCAGCGAGGCTCGGCCTCGACCTGCTCGACCCGGAACGCGCCGACCCCTTCGCCACGGCCGAGCGCCACCCGCCGCCCTCGCCCGCGGAGGCCGGCAACGGCCGGGCGCCACGCGTGGTGGATGTGGAGCCGCCTGGACCGGCGCCCCGGCCGAGCGCTGACTCGCCGCCCGCCGTGCCGGATGCGCTGGTCTCGGACCACGTCGACGAGGAGGTCGTGCTGGTGGCCGAGGTGGCCGAGGAAGGCGCCGAGGAGGGTGCCGGGCCCGAGCTCCACGTCGACGAGCCCTGGGATGGCTACGACCAGATGACGGCGCCCGAGATCGGCGACAGGCTGGCAGCAGGCGACCCCGTGCTCGCAGCCGCGGTCGACCTCTACGAGACGACGCACAAGAGCCGCCGCACCGTGATCGAAGCCGCCGAGCGCGCCCTCAAGAGCTAGCCGAGGCGCCCGCCTGCCACCATTAGAGGGTGGAGGAGATCGAGATCCGCGGAGAAATGATCCGCCTGGGCCAGCTCCTGAAGCTGTCGAATCTCGCCGGCTCGGGGGCAGACGCGAGGGATCTCCTGCTCGCGAGCGGAGTGACCGTGAACGGCGAGATCGAGCTGCGTCGCGGTCGCCAGCTGCACCGCGGCGACGTGGTGGCGATCGGCGATCACGCCCTGCGAGTGGCATGAACTCCTGGAGGGACAGGCCGCGCCGCAGCGCGCGAGAGCTCGCGCGAGCGGTGGGGAACGGTCGCAGCGTGGGCGACGCGCTGCGGCATCTGGACGTCCACGCCTCGGAGCCGGATGCCGTGGTGCTCGCGGAGGCGCTCGCGAACTTCCTCGTCGATCGCTGTGACTCGCATCACGCCGGCTGGCGAGCGGTGCGGCGGGTGGTGGTCGACTCCTCCTCCGACCCGCCCTGGGAGAAGTGCGCGCGCCGCGCGGTCCCTGATGTGGCCCAGGACCTTCTGAGCCTCTCGGGCGCGGGCGGGCGCACGCCGCTGAGGCGTGCGCAGCATGTGGCGGCTCAGCGCCGCGCCGAGCAGGTGGCCCGCCACGTGGACGGGCCCGCGCTGCTCGCCGAGCTCGGTTTGGAAGCGCGCGGAGCGGCGAGCACGCTGCGCTGGCAGGCAGCGCTCTCAAACGCCGTGGGCAGCCGCTCGCGCGAGCAGGTGGCCCGCGCCGTGGACCTCGCGCTCAGTTAAGGGCGCCGGCCGGCAGGACGTACCGAGCCGGCGGGCGCTCCTCAGCGCCGATCGGCTCACTGAGCCGCGGACTGTGGAGCCCGCCCTTGGAAGACGAGGCGGCGACTACCTCGGGCTCGCCCTTGTGCTCGAGAATCCAGGCCACCACCTCTGCCGAGTCGGCGCCTTCGGCAACGATCGCCACGCGCTCGATGACGGTGCCGCCCGAGGGGTGGCGCCGCGCTAGGCGGCTGAGCAGGGCTCGGATCTCTTCATCGGTGCGCATCAGAGGCGCTTTCGCGCTGGAACAAGCATAGTCCTGCTGCGTGCCGACTACGCACCCGCCATCCGGCTCAGCAGCTCGATCGCGCCGCGCTTGTTGAGCGGCTCGTTCAGGTTGCCGCACTTCGGCGACTGCACGCACGAGGGGCAGCCGCTCTCGCAGCGGCACTCGGAGATCAGGCGGAGGGCGTCGCCCACGAGCGCCTCGAAGCGCTCGAAGCCGGCGCGCGTGATGCCCACCCCGCCGGGGTGGCCGTCGTAGATGAAGATGGTCGGCCGGCCGGTCTGGTGGTGGTAGGCAGTGGACAGGCCGCCGATGTCCCAGCGGTCGCACATCGCGATCAGCGGAAGCACCGCGATCTGGCCGTGCTCCGCCGCGTGCAGCGAGCCCTGGAGCACCTCGAGCGGGAACTCCTCGCGCACGAGTGAGTCCGGCAGCTCGTACCAGAGCGCCTGCGTCACGAACTCCTGCTCGGGCAGGTCCACCGCCAGCAGGTCGAGCACGGAGTGGTCCGTCACGTGCTTCTTCTGGTAGGCCACCACCTGTTCGGTCACCGACACGATCCCGAACGACAGCGCCACGCCGCAGCTCTCGCGCTGCTCGCGCACCTGCTCGATCCAGGTCTCGGACTCCTTCTTCGGCTGCGTGTACCAGTCGCCGTTGAAGGGCCGCACGAGCGAGCGCCGCTGCTCCAGGTCGAGCTCCTCCACCTCGTAGGCCGCGCCCATGTGCAGGTAGACCGCGCCGGGGTGAACCGCGGAGTGTGCCCGCGCGGTCTCGACGTTCCCGATCACCTCGCCGCGCTCGGCCTCCACGATTGAGACCGAATCGGGCGACGCCGAGCGCAGCGCGATCTGCGCCGCCGGGTAGCCGGGCCCGCGCGGCAGGTAGCGCCCACCGCGTTCGCGCAGCGCGCCCTGCTGCACGAGCCGGCGCGCGTGCTCCTCCCAGCGCGGGCCGAACACCTCGCCGTCCTCCGGCGTGAGCGGCAGCTCGTAGGCGGCCGCCGCCAGGTGCGCCTCGTGAATCTGCTCGGACTCGTGGTCGAGGATCGCCTGCTCCACCGGCCGCTCGAGGAACTCGGTCGGGTGACGGCAGAAGAACTGGTCGAGGGCGTCCTCGCCCGCCACGTACATCGCGAGCCCGGGGTTGCGGCGGCCTGCCCGGCCCCACATCTGGCGGAGGCTCGCCACCGTGCCCGGGAAGGTCACGCACAGCGCCGCGTCGAGGTCGCCGATGTCGATGCCGAGCTCGAGGGCGTTGGTGGCCACCACCGCCAGCAGGTCACCATCGGACAGGCGCTGCTCGATCTCGCGCCGCTGCGCCGGCGTGTAGCCGGCGCGATAGGGCGCGATGCGCTCGGCGAGGTCGGGCCGGCCCGCGTCCTCGAGGCGCTGGCGCGTGAAGCGCTGGATCAGCTCCACTCCGCGGCGCGACTTCAGGAAGCAGATCGTGCGGATCTCGCGCTCCACCAGCTCGGCGAGCAGGTTGGACGCCTCGGACAGGGCCGAGGCGCGCCGGCCGAGCCGCTCGTCCACGAGCGGCGGGTTCCACATCGCGATCTGGCGCTCGGCGCGAGGGGCGCCGTCGCGGTCCACGAGCTGCACCTCCACGCCCGTGAGCCGCTCCGCCAGCTCGGTTGGGTTCGCGATTGTCGCGCTCGTGAGCAGGAAGCGAGGGTCGCTCCCGTAGGCGCGCGCAAGTCGGCGCAGGCGGCGCAGCACGTTCGCCACGTGCGAGCCGAACACCCCGCGGTACACGTGCGCCTCGTCCACGACGACCCACGCGAGGTTCGCGAGCACGTCACCCCACGAGCGGTGGTTGGGCAGCACGCCCACGTGCAGCATGTCCGGGTTCGTGAGGATCAGGTTCGAGCGCTGCCGGATTGCGCGGCGCTCCTCGCGGGGGGTGTCGCCGTCGTAGATCGCATGCCGGAGGTACTTCCCGCCAAGCCGCGCGAGCGCCCGCGCCTGGTCCTGCGCGAGCGCCTTCGTCGGGTAGAGGTAGAAGGCGCGTGCCGCCACGTCGCTCGCGAGCGTGTCGAGCACCGGCAGGTTGAAGGCGAGCGACTTGCCGCTCGCGGTGCCCGTGGTGACGATCGCGTGGCCGCGGCGCGCCGCCGCGAGCGTGTCGGCCTGGTGCGCCCAGAGCGACTCGACCCCGGTCGCGGCGAGTCCCTCCAGCAGCGCTGGGTGGAGGTCGTCCGGAATCGGCTCGGAAAGCCCGGCCTGCTCGCGCTCCCGGGAGCTGGCCACGAGCTCCTCGTCGCGGCCCGGCTCCAGCACGGCTTCCCAGGGGTAGGTGGTCGGAGCACGGCTCACGGACTGCGATAGTACGCGTGAGTTGATCCGGTCCTTCCACCACTCGCGGTACGCGCTCGGGCGGCTGCTCGAAGAGAAGCGGGAGACGGTCACGGTGGTGCTGCCCGCACGCGAGGAGGCGGACACCGTGGGCGTGATCGTGGAGCGTCTCCAGGGGCTCGCGCCCCTGATCGACCAGATCCTCGTCGTCGACGCCGGCTCCCGGGACGGCACGGCTGAGTTGGCCGCGGCGAGCGGCGCCGAGGTGCACCAGGAGTCCGATCTGCTCCCCGACTTCGGGCCCGTGCTCGGCAAGGGGGACGCGATGTGGCGCGCGCTCGCCGTTGCGCGCGGCGAGCTGGTGGTCTACCTCGACTCCGACACCGCGGACTTCTCCGCGCATTTCGCCACAGGGCTTCTGGGCCCGCTCATGTGCGAGCCCGCCGTCCGCTTCGTAAAGGCCCATTACAGGCGGCCGTTCACGATGCCCGACGGCAGCGAGCACGAGGGCGGCGGCGGTCGCGTGACCGAGCTCACCGCCCGGCCGCTCCTGTCGGCGTTCTTCCCCGAGCTGGCCGCGTTCGCCCAGCCGCTCGCCGGCGAGGTGGCCGCTCGTCGCGACTTCTTCGAGCGCCTGCCGTTCGCCACGGGCTACGCCGTCGAGACGGCGATGCTGCTGCACGCGTACGACGCCCTGGGCGGCACGGATGCCATGGCGCAGGTGGACCTCGACGTCCGGCGCAACCGCCACCAGCCGCTCGAGGCCCTCGCCCCGATGGCCCGCGAGGTGCTGGGTGCGGTGCTGGACCGGCTCGCTGCCGAGGGCCGCCTGCTCGACGGCGAGCACGCCGCGCCGGTCGAGCGGCCGCCGTACGCGACCCTCGGCGCTCGCGCGTAGTGGGCATCCGGTGCGTCTACACCGATCTCGACGGGACGCTCCTGGGCCGGGGAGCGTCGCTCTTCCGCACGGCGGAGGGTGAGTTCACGCTGCTCGCGGCGCGAGCGCTGGAGGCGTGCCACCGGGCCGGGGCCGAGGTGGTGATCGCCTCGGGGCGGCGGCGCGCGCAGGTGATGGAGGACGCGCGCCTGATCGGGCAGACTGCGTACATCTTCGAGGTCGGCTCCGGCCTCGTGATCGAGGGCGAGACCACCTTTCTGACCGGCGATCTCCAGCCGCGCGAGGGCGAGACCGTGCACGCGCAGATCGCTGCCGGAGGCGCGCCCGACGTCCTGATCCGCCACTACGCCGGGCGGCTCGAGCCGCACGCTCCATTCCACCTCGACCGCGAGGTCTCGCACCTGTTCAGGGGCTCGGTGGACGCCGACGAGGCCAACGAGCTGCTGGCCGCCGAGGGACACGCCGGCCTGCGCCTCGTGGACAACGGCGAGATCGCCCCGGACACGCATACGTTCCACCTGATCCCCTCGGACGTCTCGAAGGCCCGCGCCGTTGCGGCGCACATGCGGGCACGCGGCTATGCGCCCGAGGAGTGCGTGGCGGTGGGCGACTCGCGCGAGGATCTCGAGGTGGCCGGCGCGGTTGGTCGCCTGTTTCTCGTCTCGAACGCCGTGGCGGGGGACACGAGCGCGTTCGGCAACGTGGAGCGAACGGAAACGGCGATGGGTGAGGGCTTCTACGAGGCGGTTATCCGGGCGCTGGCGGAGGCCCGCTGAGCCGCCGCAAGACTTCCATCAGCTCGTAACCAACGTTACAATCTCGGTGTATCCGGGTCAGTTGGGATCACTTCGATCCCACCGGACTCAGGAGGCTGTAGATGCACCTCTCTGATGCACATCATTCCCGCAAGATCGTCGCGGGAGCGTGCATGGTCGTAGCGCCGCTCGTCCTGCTCGTCGCGGTCGTGATCCATCCCGCGAGCGACACGGACGAGGCGGCCCAGGTGGCCACCATCGTCGCCAACCTCGACGCGTGGTACACGGCTCACCTGCTGGCGCTGGTTGCCATCGTGCTGATGGTTCCGGCCCTGCTCGGGCTGATGCACATGCTGCGCGAGCGTCAGGTGGCGCTCGGGCACGTGGGCGGAGGCCTGGCGATGCTGGGGCTGCTGGCGTTCGTCGGGATCGTCGCAATGGAGCTGGCGATGTGGCAACTCGTCAGCGACGGCGACACCGCTGCGGCCGTGTCGCTGCTCCAGGGGCTGAACGAGAGCGCCGGGATCGTGATCCCGTTCGCCTTCGCGTCGTTCGGATTCGCGATCGGCATGGCCCTGCTGGCGGTTGGGCTCTACAGGGCCCGCGTCGTGCAGTCATGGATGGCTGTAAGCGTGGGAGCCGGGTCGATCCTGTTCGGTCTTGGGATCGCGGTGGCGATGGACTGGCTGGCGATCGTGGCGGCGGCGTTCCTGGTCGTCGGCGTTGGTTCGATCGGCCGGATGGTCCTCCGCGAGACCGATGAGGCCTGGGAGCACACTCCGGAGTACGAGGGCTTCCGCTCCGTGCCCGGGATGCGCTAGTCCCAGTAACGCGGCGGCACACGGCCGCCGCACGGGTGAGGAGCACGGGCGCCCCGGACGGGGCGCCCGTCGCTTTCGCGGCGTTAGTGTCTGCGCATGGACGAGCTAGCCGAACAGGCCGTCGACGCCATCAACGCCATCTCGGGGAGGCACGAGGGCCACCGGGCGGCGCATGCGAAGGGCACGCTCATCGCCGGCACGTTCACACCCTCCGCGTCCGGCCTGACCACGGCGGCGCACATGCAGGACGAGCCCGTGCGCGTGACAGCGCGCTTTTCGAACGGCGGCGGCGACCCCGGCATCCCCGACTACGCCAAGGAGGGCCGCGGCCTGGCGGTGAAGTTCTATCTGCCCGACGGCTCGCGCACGGACGTCGTGGCGCTCAGCCTGCCGTGCTTCTTCGCGCGCACGCCGGAGGACTTCATCGAGTTCACGCAGGCTCGCAAGCCGGTTCCCGAGACCGGCCAGCCAGACTTCGGCAAGGTCGGCGCCTGGCTCGAGGCGCATCCCGAGGCCGGACCGGCAATACAGGCGGCTGTCACGGCCGACCCGCCGGAGAGCTACGCCATGGTCACGTACAACTCGATCCACTCCTTCCTCTGGACCGCGCCGGACGGCACCGAGCGCTTCGTGCGCTACCGGTTCGAGCCCGAGGCCGGCGAAAGCACGCTCTCCGCGGAGGACGCCAAGGCGCGCGGCCGCGACTACCTCCAGGAGGAGATCGCCGCACGCGACTCGACCGCGTTCCGGATGATCGCGGTGATCGCCGACGACGGCGACCCGGTCGACGACCCGACCGTGGCCTTCCCGGCCGAACGCGAGCAGGTCGAGCTAGGCCGCCTGGAGCTGGCCGGCGTGGACACCGAACGCGAGCGCGACGGCGACATCCTCGTCTTCGACCCGACCCGCGTCACCGACGGCATCGATCTGTCGGGCGACGAGATCCTCCGCTTCCGCCCGCGCGCGTACTCGGCATCGGTAACGCGCCGCTCTGGCGCGCCCGCGCCGGCCTAACGGGCGCACAACGTCGCCGTCAGTAGGGCGGTGCCACGAGTTTTGGGTCGCATAGCGACCATTTCTCGTGGCACCGAGGCGTCAGAGCTCGACGAGGGCGCGGCCAGCGGCCTCGATGTCGGGGAGCGCCTGCGCTTCCGTTACGGACGCGAGGTCGATGATGCGCTCGCCGAACGGCTCGAGGCGGTTGCGGCCGACGATGGCGTGGCAGGTCACGCCGGCCTGGCGGCAGCGGGTGGCCACCTCGCCGACGATCTTGCCCTGGAGGGTCTGGTCGTCGAGTCGGCCCTCGCCGGTCACGACGAAGGACGAGCCGCGCATCAACTCGTCGAAGCCGATCGCGTCGAGCACGTAGGGAGCGCCGGGGACGAGCCGCGCGCCGCAGGCCGCCCAGAGCCCGCCGGACAGCCCGCCGGCCGCCCCGGTCATGGGCTCGCCGCGCGGATCGCGTGGGAAGCGCTCCGCCAGCTCGGTCTGCCGGCGCTCGAGCCGCTTCACCATCGCGGCGTCGGCGCCCTTCTGCGGAGCGAAGACGCGCGGGGCGTCCTCGAAGGCGGTGCGCACGTCGCAGAGCACGTCCATCGGGACCCTCACGCCCGCCTCGTCGAGTGCCTCGAGCGCGCCGGCTCCGCCGTCCGTGGTGGCCGAGCCGCCCACGGTCACGATCACCTTCTCGGCGCCGGCCTTCACCGCGGCCACGATCAGCTCGCCGGTGCCGCGCGTGGAGGCCGCCCACGCGTCGCGCTCGCCCTCGTCAACCAAGCCAAGACCGCTTGCCTGGGCCGTCTCCACCACCGCCGCGCCGTCGGGCAGGAACGCGAAGCCCGCCTCGACCGGCCGGCCGAGCGGATCGGACGCCGTGACCGTGCGCACCTCGCCGCCGAGGGCGCCCACGAGCACCTCCATCGTCCCCTCGCCGCCGTCCGCGACCGGCAGCTCGTGCGCCTCGCGATCGGCGGAGCGCAGGCCGCCCGCGATGGCCGCGGCCACCTCGCGCGCCGAAAAGGTCCCCTTGAAGGAGTCGGGGGCCACCAGGACCGGCAGGCTCAAAGCGCCTCGCGGAAGGCGCGCTCCGCATCTTCACCGTGCACGGCGAAGATGATCCGCTCGAGCGCGCCGGAATGCTCCCGCGCCGCGCCGACCATGATCCGGGCCGCCTCCTCCAGCGGGAAGCCGCCCACGCCGGTGCCGAACGCGACGAGCGCGAGCGAGCGCACCCCGAGCTCCTCCGCCCTGGCGAGCGTCGAGCGGGTGGCGCGCTCGATGATCTCCGCGGAGGTGGGGCCGCCGAGCTCCATGGTCGCCGCGTGGATCACCCAACGGGCGGGCATGTCGCCGGCCGTCGTCTCGACGGCCTCGCCGAGACCGATGGGCGCGCGCCCGTCCGACTCGCGCTGCACCTCCGGCCCGCCCGCGCGCGAGATCGCCCCCGCCACGCCGCCGCCGTGAATGAGCTGGGTGTTGGCCGCGTTGGCGATCGCGTCCACCTCGAGTGAGGTGATGTCCGCAGCGATGACTTCCAGCTCAGCCACGAGCACATCGTGACGAAATGTGTCGATCTCGCCTCCTCCCGTTCGTGGTTATGGTGAACGCGACGAGTGGCGTCGCGCTACGAGAGGAGTCCGGACATGAAGTACCTCTGCACGATCTACGGTGACGAGAGCCAGTTGGCGAGTGCCACGCCGGAGCAGACGAACGAGATGCTCGAGGCGTACGGCGCCTTCGGCCGCGAGGCCGGCGACGCGATCCTCGGGGGTGAGGGCCTTCAGCCCACGTCCACGGCCACCACCGTGCGCGTTCGCGACGGGGAGCGCATGCTCACCGACGGGCCGTTCGCCGAGACCAAGGAGCAGCTCGGGGGCTTCTACCTGCTCGAGTGCAACAGCCTCGACGAGGCGATCGACCTGGCGGCGAAGATCCCGGGAGCGCAGTTCGGCTCGGTCGAGGTGCGGCCGGTCATGAACTACGAGGGCGCCGGGGCCGAGGGCGCACAGCAATCGGCGGCGGCTCACAGCTAGCGGCTCCCGGCGCGGTAGTCGATCGCCTGTTCCGGCGCGAGTCGGGACGGGCGATCGCGACCCTGATCCGGATCCTCGGCGACTTCGACCTCGCCGAGGAGGCGGTGCAGGAGGCGTTCGCCACCGCGGTGGAACGCTGGCCGCGCGACGGAGTCCCACCCAATCCCGGAGGCTGGATCGTGCTCACGGCGCGCAACAGCGCGATCGACCGCCTGCGCCGCGAGCGGCGCTACGCGGAGAAGCTGCGCGAGCTTGAGGCGCTGGGTGGCGGCGAGGAGTCAGAGGAGGCGATGGCCACGACGATCCCCGACGACCGGCTGCGGCTGTTCTTCACCTGCTGCCACCCGGCGCTCGCGCCGGAGGCGCGCGTGGCGCTCACGCTGCGAACCCTGGGTGGGCTCTCCACGCCGGAGGTGGCGCGTGCCTTCCTGACCGGCGAGACGGCGATGCAGCAGCGGCTCGTGAGGGCCAAACGCAAGATCCAGACGTCGGGCATCCGCTACGAGGTTCCGGAGGACCACCAGCTGCCGCATCGGCTGCGCTCGGTGCTGGCATCGCTCTACCTGATCTTCAACGAGGGCTACCTGGCCACGAGCGCCGACCTCCTGGTCAGGCGCGAGCTGTGCGACGAGGCGATCCGCCTCGGCCGCGTGCTCGTCGAGCTGATGCCGGACGAGCCGGAGGCGCGCGCGCTGCTCGCCCTGATGCTGCTGAGCCACTCGCGCCGCGACGCTCGCGTGGACGAGCACGGCGAGATGGTGCTCTTGGAGGACCAGGACCGCTCGCTGTGGCACCGTGACGAGCTCGCGCAGGGACTCGCGATGGCGGCGCGGCCAGGCGGCAGCCACGGCGAGTACGGACTTCAGGCCGCGATTGCGGCCGAGCACGCGCGCGCGACGCGGGCGGAGGACACCGACTGGGCGCGAATCGCAGCGCTGTACGAGAGCCTCACGACGGTCAACCGCTCCGCCATCGTCGAGCTGAACCGCGCGGTCGCGGTGGCGATGGCCGAGGGACCGGCCCGCGGGCTGCGCCTCATCGACGGGCTCGAGGCCGGCGGCCGGCTCGACGACTACCACCTGCTTCACTCGGCGCGTGCCGGCCTCCTCGGACGGCTCGGACGCGATCCCGAGGCGGCGGTCGCCTACGGCCGCGCCCTGGAGCTGGCGACCAACCCTGTCGAGCGCCGCTTTCTCGAGCGGCGCCTAGCGGCGCACGCGAAGCGAGCGGCGGACCAGGGCTGAGTGGTTGCGCGCAGCGTCGCGGGCGCGCAGCCGGAGCTGCACCCGGGGACGGCGGCCGTCGGCGAGCGCGCGGCGGAGCAGGCGCGAGGAGCGCTTTCTGAGCCGGACCTTGAGCCGCTTGCGCGGCGAGCTCTGCGCAGCCCCACTGGCGCGGCGCAGGAGCAGCTTGCGCTTGCCGATCCGCAGCGTTCCACCCACCGAGACCGTGCAGGCCTCGCTGCAGCGCACATAAGCCACCGCCCCGCGCAGGCGCAGCACGCGCTGGCGCCCGGGCACGCGCACCGAGACCACGGGCGGAGTCGTGTCGGCCGAGGGGGGTGGCGGAGGACCAGCTCCCACGTCGAACCTCAGGATCTTGCCGAGCAGCGAGCCTGGATTCTGGGCGTCACCCTCGGGATCCTCTTGGGTGCCGCCGTCGCCCGTGGAGAGGTAGAGCCCGCCGTCCGGCCCGAACAGGAGCTGGCCGCCGTTGTGGTTGCTCGCCTGGTCATGCTGGATCGTGCTCAGCGGCGTCCGGACGCCGTCTCGGTACTCATCGAGCTGGAGGTCGCCGCCGTTGTCGACGTAGAAGACGAACACCCGGTGGCTCGTCGCGTAGTCCGGCGACACCGCGAGCGCCAGGAGTCCCTGCTCGCCGCCGTCCTGGACCTGTGCGGTGAGGTTGAGGAACTCACTGGTCCCCGCGGGAGTGCGCAGGAGCACGCGACCGGGCTTCTCGACGATGAACAGCTGGTTCGGGTCGCCGGGGGGCGCGGCCACGGCAACCGGCTGGTTGAAGCTGCCGATGCTCGTGGCCGTGAGCGTTCCGCTGGTCTCGCCCAGGCGGTACACCCCGCCCGCCAGCGAGGTCGCGTACAGGTGTCCCACGCCGTCCTCGCCGAACCCGGAGACGTTCGGGACCACGAGCCCGGTGTCCTCGGCCGGCAGCGCGGCCTGCGGCCCCAGCTTCATGACGATCCCGGTGTCGAAGCGGCCGAACAGGTACTGGCCCGCGAACGACGGCAGCGCGGGATCGCGCACGAGATACCCGCCGATCACCACGTCCGGCCCGCTGGGGTAGTCGTAGGTGGGCGGGAAGTAGTTCATCGGTGTGCAGCTGGATGGCCCGGGCGTGTTCCCCGAGAAGCAGTTCCAGCCGAGGTTCGCGCCGCGGGTCTGGGCGGCCGGGACGAAGGTGATCTCCTCCCTGATCCCGCCCACGTCCCCGACGTACATGTCGCCCGTCTGGCGATCGAACGACCAGCGGTACGGGTTGCGCATGCCGGACGCGTACACCTCCGCCTGCACCTGGGCGGCGGCGGGTGGGGCGGGCACGAGCAGCAGCAGGGTCAGGAACGCAATTGCGAGATATGGCACTCGTTCGGATCCTTGTCGTCGCGCCAGCGCATGAACTTCGCGCCGTGGCGTATGCGGTTACCGGTGATGTGGTCGAAGCCGATCTCGACGACGAGCTCCGGACGGAGGCCCTCCCAGACGAGCTCCTCCTCGGACTTCCAGCGGCTCGGCTCGCCTGAGCCGCGCTCGCCGGTCCGGTAGGGCTCGAGCAGGTCGATCAGCTCGCGCTTCTGCTTCGCGGTGAACCCGGAGGTGTGGCCCACCACATGCAGGTTTCCGTCGTCGTCGTACATCCCGAGGATCAGCGACCCGACGGTGCCCTCCTCCTTGCCGAAGCGGAATGCCGCCACCACCGCATCCGCGGTGCGCACCCGCTTGATCTTGACCATCCCGGTGCGCTCGCCGGGGCTGTAGGGCGCGTCGCCCTTTTTCGCGATCACGCCCTCCGACACCCCGGTGAGCCACTCGCCGGCCGCGGCGTCGCGATCGGCAGTCACCGGGCTGAGCTCGACCGGGTCGGCCACGACCGCGGCGAGCCGCTCGCGGCGCTCGTCGTAGGGGAGCGGGCACAGCACCTCGTCTCCCTCCGCCAGCAGGTCGAATGCCACCAGCGAAGCGGGCGTCTCCTCGCGCAGCCGCTCCACGCGCGAGGCGGCGGGGTGGATGCGCTGGGAGAGCAGGTCGAACTCCTGCACGCCGTCGACCACCACCATCATCTCGCCGTCGAGCACCAGCCGCTCGTGCGGAAGCTCCATCACCAGGTCTACGACGTCCGGGAAGTAGCGGTTCATCGGCTTGCCGTTGCGGCTCTGGAGCTGGACGTCGTCGCCGTCGCGGAACACGATCGTGCGGAAGCCGTCGAACTTGGGCTCGTAGCGCCAGCCCTCGCCCTCGGGCAGCTCCTTCGCGGAGCGCGCCAGCTGCGGCTTGACGGGCGGCTTCAGCGGCAGGCTCATCGCGGTGCGACGCTCTTGCCGAGGATCCGTCGCAGCAGCAGGTCGCCGAGCCGCGGCGAGATCCCGTTCGCCACCCGCAGCGCGCGCACCAGCGGCGGGTAGAAGAGCTCACGGCGGTCGCTCTCAACAGCCTTCACCACCTGCTCGCCGAGTGGCCCCGCCGGCGCGCGGCGGTCCATCCGGTACCAGTCCGGCATGTGGTCGAGCTCGTGGTCGTGCAGCGAGGTCTCGATCTCTCCCGGGTACACGGTGGTCACCGACACGCCGGTGCCGTACAGCTCCTGCCTCAGGGCCTCGGCGAAGCCACGCTGTGCGGCCTTGGTGCCGTTGTAGACCGCGGCGGACGGGAAGCCGCGCACGCCGCCGCCCGACGAGACCACCACGATGTGGCCGCGGCCGCGTTCGAGCATGCCCGGCAGTCCGGCCCAGACGGTGTGGATGGTGCCGAGCCAGTTCACGTCGTTCATCTGGCGCGCCTCGTCCAGCGGCAGCTGGGCGAACGGCCTGTAGTGGGTGATCCCCGCGTTGGCCACCAGCACGTCCAGGTCGCCGAACTGCTCGACCGCGCGCGTCATCGAGTCGGCGTCGGTCACGTCGCCCGGGATCGCCGCATGACCGTTGCCGGGCAGCTCCTGGACCAGCTGCTCGAGTGGCTCGCTGCGGCGCGCGACCAGGCCGAGGGTGCAGCCGCGCGCGGCGAAGGCGCGTGCAATCGCCTCGCCGATTCCGCGCGAGGCGCCGGTCACAAGCACGCGAGTCCCGACCCCGATCTCCACGGCGGCCATGCTAGTCACCCTGGATAGGATCTCCCTATGTCCCAAGAGCAGGTCTCAGTCGCCGAGGAGGAATACCTCCAGATCATCTACTGGCTCCAGGAGGCCGGACTTCCGATCACGGGGGCGAACATCGCGCGCGCGATGCAGGTGTCGGCGCCCACGGTGCACGAGATGATTGGACGCCTCGAGGCCGACGGCTACGTCACGCGCGCCGCCGACAAGTCCCTCGAGTTCACCGACTCCGGCAAGGAGCACGCGGCGGGCATCGTGCGCCGCCACCGGCTGATAGAGCGCTTTCTCACCGATGTGTTCGAGATCCCCTGGGATCAGGTGCACGAGGAGGCCGAGCGGCTGGAGCACTGGATGTCGCCGATGGTCGAGGAGCGCATGCTGAGAGCGATCGGCGACTCCAAGACGTGTCCCCACGGGCATCCGATCTTTGAGGGCGAGCGGGAGCTGGGCGTGCCGCTCGCCGACGTGGAGGAGGGCGCGAAGGTCCGCATTCTCCGCTTCGAGAACGAGGCCGAGGACCTCCTGCACTATTTGAAGGACACGGGCCTGACGCCCGGGCTCGAGGGGGTACTGGCCCGCGCGGGGGACGACGAGGTCCTGGTGGACTCGGGCGACGCCAAGCACGCGGTCACGCGCAGCGTGGCCGAGACCGTGTCGGTGGTCGCCGATCCCTCGCCGCCGCCGCGCACCGCGCTGCCGGACCAGCTCGTGCTGGGCCGCGAGCGCTACGGCCGCTAGGCCGGCTGCTGCTCGAGCCCGCGGCGAAGCGGCGCAGCCACGAGCACGCCGGTCAGCGCCAGCAGCGCGCCCGCCAAGGCCCACGCCGTTCCCGTGCCCTCGGCGGCTGCCAGGACGCCCACGCTCAGGTTCGCCACGAGCGCCCCGCCCTGTGCGGCCAGCGACTCGCCGGAGATCAGCGTCGCACGGGCCTCCGATCCGACCGCTTCGTTCAAGAGCTCCACGTGCATCGGCTCGACGAACCCGTAGCTCAGGTAGGTCAGGAGGTACAGCGCCACGAACGCGAGCGGCGCGTCGGGTGCGCCCAGCAGGGCGGTTGTCACGGCCACGACGCCCAGCGAGGCCAGGTAGCCGACCCTCAGCCCCACGCCGGACCGCAGTCTCGGGCTCGAGGCGGCGCCCACAGCCACCGCGACCATCGATCCCGCAGCTAGGGCGCCGAACTCGAAGCCGTTGTGGTCGCCGCCTCCGAGCTGCTCCGCGAGATGCGGCTGCCACAGGAGCTCGACCGCGGTCATCGCGAAGCCGAACGCCACCGCCGTCGCGAAGATCACGCGAACGGTGACCGACGCGCGGATCTCGGCCCTGGCGGTAGCAAGCACCATGCGGACTCTCCGCGCGGCGCTGTGCCCCGCGTCCTGCAAGTGGGACTCACGAGCCGGCTCGTGCACGAGCGCTGCCACTGCGGCCAGGTACACGAGCGCGGCGGCCGCGCCCAGGAGCGCCGCGAGCCCGTAGCCCGCAAGCGCGCCGTGGGCGACGTTCGAGGGGTCGGCTAGCGAGACCACGGCCCCGCCCACGAGCGCACCAAGCCCCAGCGCCAGCGCCTCGGCCGCCGTGCCGCGCGAAAGCCCCCGGGCGAGCGGTGCCACGGGGTCCAGTGCGCGCAGCGAGTCCACGTACCAGGCCTCGAGTGCCCCCGATATCAGCGCGCGCCCTGTGCCGAGCGCTGCCACGGAGGCCATGAAGGCGGGCACGCTCTGCGCCACCGCGAACACGCCCAGGCTCGCGGCCGTGAGGGCGGCGCCCACGAGCAGGACCCGCCGGCGCCCCAGGCTGTCGGCCAGGGCGCCGCTCGGCACCTCCAGCACGATCAGCACCGCGCTGTGGACTGCGAACACCGCGCCCACGGCGCCAAGCTCCAGCCCGCGCGCCACCGGCGTGAGGATCAGGAAGGGAAGGACCAGCCCCAAAGGCAGCCAGCGCAGCGCCCGGAGGAGGATGAAGTTCCGCGTCAGCCGCTCGCTGCTCACGAGCCCTCAGGAGGTCGGGGACATCCGCCGCGCGAGCAGGTCGTAGTAGAGAAGCGTGGAGTAGAGCGCCACGAACGGAGTGGTCACCGAGGTTGCGAGGATCGTCCCCACGAGCGCCCACGCGGCATCGTCCGTGCTCGACGCGATGGCGGTGAACGGCGCCAGCAGGAGGAACCCGGGGATCGCCACCGCGATGTTCGCCAGCAGGACGAGGCCGAAGGTGCGCCACCAGAAGCCCTGGACGATCTGACTCGAACGGCTCAGTGCGGCCGGACCCCTGGCGCCCTCGACCACCACGGCCTGCGGCACGAAGAACCAGCGCACCGCGAGGTACACACCCGGAACGAAGAGCGCTAGGAAGCCGATGGCGATCCCGATCGCCGCGAGCACCACGGCGCCGAACAGGGGCGTGAACGCCTCGAACCCGGCGACTAAGACCTGACCCGCCGACGGCCGTTGTCCCTCCGCGATCGAGTGCAGCGCGTAGATACAGATGGCGGTGATGATCGGCGTCACCACGAGGAAGCCGACGACGGTCGGAACGGCCGCCTCCACGAGCGGTGGCGACTCGTCATAGGAGCTCGTGAGCTTCTCGAGGCCGACCCCCTCCACGATCAGCTCCACCGGGACCACGACGGCGGCCGAGAGCAGGATGAACAGCCAGGCATGGGACCCGAACACCCTCAGGGAGTCGCGGAAGAGCGCTCCCACATCGCGGGGCTGCCGGAGCTGAAGCTGATTCACGCGGCCGCGCCGGCCAGCTCGCGGTAGGCGTCGGCCACGCGGGCGATGCCCTCCTCGATCTGGTCCGGGGGAACGGCGGAGTACGCGATTCGAAGGGAGCTCTCGCCGCCCTTGATAAGGAAGTCGCTGCCCTTCACGAAGATCACACCGCGGTCGCGAGAAGCCGCCTCGAGCCGCGCCACGTCGCTGCCCTCGGGCAGGTCCACCCAGAGGAAGTAGCCACCCTGGGGCATCACGAAGCGCGCGTCCGGCAGGTGGCGTTCGAGCGCGTCCGCCGTGGCGTCGCGGCGCTCGCGCAGAGCGGCCTTGACCGTCTCGACCGAGCGCTCGATCGCGCCCGAGTGGCAGAAGTCCGCCACGATCGACTGGGCAACCATGTTCGGCGAGATGTAGGTGTTCGTGGCCGTGGTGCGGATGCTCGCGATCACGGCGGCGGGGCCGACCAGGTAGCCCACGCGGATGCCCGGGCAGACCGTCTTCGAGAACGAGGACGCGTAGATCACCTTGTCCGCCTGATCCATGGAGAGCATCGTGGGGAGCGACTCGCCCTCGAAGCGCAGCTCCACATAGGGGTCGTCCTCGAAGATCGTGAAGCCGTACTCGGCCGCGAGCTCGAGCAGCCGGCGGCGCTTCTCGAGCGAGAGCGTGCAGCCGGCGGGGTTCTGGAAGTTGGGGATGATGTGAGCGAGCGTCGGGCTCGCGCCCTCCTTGAGCGCCACCTCGAGGGCCTCCACGTCGATGCCGTCAGCCTCGAGCGGGATGGCGAGCAGATCCGCGCCGAGCTCCCGCAAGGACAGCAGCGTCCGGTCATAGGTGGGCGCCTCGACCACCACCACGTCACCGGGCGCCACCAGCTCCTGGAACAGGAAGGCGTCCGCCTGCATCGAGCCGTTGGTGGCCATGGTCCGGTCCGGCTCGACGCCGTGCTTCGCGGCGATCCACTCGAGCAGGTGCGGGTAGCCGGCCGAGGTGCCGTAGGCGAACGTGCCCGCGGGGTCGCGCTCGAACGCGCTCTGAGCCGCGGCCTTGAGGTCATCCACAGCGATGATGTCGAGCGACGGAGCGCCGCGAGCGAGCGAGATATTGGTGAGCTCCGCCACGACCCGGCACGATAAGGCATCGAGGGAGAGCGAAACCGCGCCGGTTCCCGAACGCCAGCACTGAGGAAGTCGACTGTCCTGCCTAGGTGTTGCTATGCAGGCCTAAAGCAGGACGGTCGAATGAACCGTGACGTGTCCGGCGTCTCGTCGTAGTGCAATGGCATGCTCAATCGAGCCTCCTTTCGCTCGGTGCTCGCGCTGTCGGCCCTGGCGCTGCCCGGTTGCACGGACGACACGGGCACGATCGTCCCCGTGCCAGAGCCTGGGCTCGAAGTGGCCGCCGAGCGCACGCGGGCGAAGGGTCCGGCGCACATGACCGCCACCGTCCGCGCCGGCGGGGTCCGCTACCGGCTCGACGGGCGCTGGGATCCGACCCGCGGCTACCGCGTGTGCGCGGCGATCGAGCGGGCTCCCCGCAGCTACTTCGCGGGGAGAGTTGTCTGGCTCGAGGGACAAGACCGCACATACGGGACGCTCACTGCGCACGACTGTCGTCGGGACAGCTCCTGGTTCGACGACCATCCTCCCACCCTTGAGCTGTTCGACATCGAGCAGCACCCCGCCGGCGGGCGCACCGGTGCGGAGGACTACCTGCATGCCGCGCTGCTCGCACTCGACGGGTTGTCGAGCCCGGCGCTGCTGAGCGACACGAGCGCCCCCTGCGGCCGCTCCAGGTGCCATCGCGCCGTGATCGACTTTCGTGCCTTCGACCGCGACCCGCCGCGGCGGGACGAGGACGGCTGGACTCTGCGGCCGCTGCTACGCCAACTCGGCACGCGCGCCATCGAGGTGAAGGTCGGCCCCGGTGGGTTGGTCGAGCGGCTGCGCGTCCGGGCACCGGCCCTGTCAACGCGGTCTCCCAGGCCGGCGGAGGTCGAGCTCTTCCTGTCCCGCTTCGGGCGGGAGTCGCGCGTGCCGCGCGTGATCGCCTACGCGATCGAATAGGGCCGCGCGATACGGCGCCGTTCAGCAGGCGCCGAATTGCAGGTCGGGCCTGAACAGGAGGACCACGATGAGGAAGCCTCCCAGTGCCGCGAGCGTGACGGCGAGACCCGGTACGACGCTGAGGAGCGGCCGTCTTCCGCGCAGGACCAGGACTGCCGAACGGAACGCCAAGGCCGCGCCCAGAGTCCCAAGCACGCCGAGTCCGATCATGGCTATACCCAGCCCCACCCGGGGCTGGTAGCAGCCGCCCTGCTCGGGTGTGTGCCCAAGCTCGCTCACTCCGCCGAGGATCCCGAATAGCACCCAGCCGAGGATCGAAGCCAACATCGACGCGGCAGTAACCGCGGCGATCCACGATGGCGCATGCCCGCCGCCCAACGTTGGCCGGGACGAAAGTGAGTTGCCGTCTGCGCTCATGGCTGCGTCGCTCCGGATCCGGGCCGCAAGACGAGCCTCGGGCCCCCCCGGCCTCGGCTTACCCTTAGCACTGAGCGTCCCACGCGGCGCCCAACGTTCAACCTCGCCTCAACGATCCGATGCCCCAGCTGCGTCCGCACAAGCATGATGGTCCCGGCGGGTGTACGTCCACGCAGTATCACGCGGTCGCCGCTACGGAGCGGCGCGCCTAGGAGCTGGGCGATCGGTGGGGCGGCCGCGGCCCTGTCGTGTGCCGGCTGGACGCTGCTCTCATACGTGAGGAGCCAACCCTCGGGCATCGAGGGATCGAAGTTTTCCGGCAGGCCGTCGCGCTCTGGGCAGAGCACCGCATCGGGCTGACCCGCTTCGTGCCACATCCGGTAGTCGCCGCTCCGCACTCGGTCGCAGCGGTTAATGCCAGCGTTGACCTGCATCTCATTATGGGGCCAGGAGCGCACGTCGAAGCTAACGCAGGGACTACTCGTTCCGTTGACCCAGAAGCTGTAGGCGCGCCCCTTGACGAACGTGATCGGCTCGGTACGCCATGTGCGGGGCTTGAACTCGTGGTCGGCGGGGATCGACTCCAGGGCGTTCCCCTCCCAGGTCGCCGAAGATGTCTCGGTGCCCATCGAGCCGGCCACGTGCTCTGCGACCGCAAGCCGCAGAATCGGACCGGTCTTCGTGCACGAGCTGCTCAGCGCGATGTCACCCAATGTGATGCGGTTGACCACTTTCGTCGCCGGCATCCTCTGGATGAAGAACAGCTTTCCGTAGTTGCCCTCTACGCGTTCCAGGCCTTCGGGTTGGATCACCAGCGGCCCAGAGGGTCCATCAGCTCCGAAGACCGTGGTGGCGGCGGACGCATTCGCTGTAGGACCTGCGAAGAAAGCCGCGGCTAGGAGCATTACACCCCATACTCGAGAGGAACCCATCTGGACCTTCGGTCTCCCTCATATCGGGTGAACTTCGCGACTAACGGGCTAGACCGTACTCCTAATCGAGGCGTCAACACCGACCGTTCAACGAATGTACTAGAGGCTGACTAGGGGGTTTAGATGCGAGTAGCTAGACCC